>NZ_JBXAVU010000001.1:0-1874872 GCF_057291175.1 Arthrobacter sp. UYP4 | reverse complement strand
TCGGCGTTGGTGTTGTCGTCGTCCGTCGGGAGGTGGACATCGGAGACGGTGACGTTGACCTCGATGACCTCCAGTCCCGTCGTGCGCTCCACTGCGCTGATGATGTTCCTGCGGATGTTGTTGCTGACCTCGACGATCGATGCCCCGTATTCGACGACGATGGTGACGTCGATCGCGGTTTGCTTCTCGCCTTTTTCGACGCTGACCCCGCCGGAGGCGTTGGTCTGGGATCCGGGGATGCGTTCGGTGATCTGGTCGAAGGCACGTCGGGCTGCGTTGCCCATGGCGTGGACGCCGGGTACCTCGCGGGCGGCGATGCCGGAGATCTTCTGCACCACGGTGTCAGCGATCGAGGTCTTGCCCTGGTCCGTGTGCAGGGGGCCGACGGCCAGGTTCTTTGGGGTCTTGCGCGCCTGCAGCACCTGGCGCTCAGGTTCTGCGCCTGTGATCGGAACTGCCGCTACCGGGCTTACTACTGTGGTCTGATTGTCCGCCATCTACATCGGTGTCCTCGGTGTGGGGATGGATACGTGCACAGGTAAAGACGACGTGAAACCAGATTCGTCACGCTGGTAGCGGGACATTTTTTTCCCGCCGGTGTGGAGGCCTCCCAGCTGGCCCGGAGGAGGTCGGATCAAGTCCTGTGTGTTTGCTTATGGTTTCGGGGTCCATGCGGCCCCGGCAAGCGAATCGCACCGGATCCACGACGTCGTAGAAGATGGGCATACACCATGAACTCGACCCTGGACGTACCGGGCCTGCCCGCGGCCGACGACGTGGATAACCCGGATGAACAAGCCACCTTGGCACTGACGCTTGGTGGGGGAGATGCGATTGTCCAACGGGCTGTTGGACAATTGCCAGCCGTGGTCCGGCGGGTGTCAGTTCAGGCTCGTGCTCAGTTCCATCGCAGGTCAAGGAGCTGGAGAGCGCGGACGAAGTCAGGCTCGGCGCCGGTGAACAGGCGATGCTCCACGTCTGTGAGGCACGCCGACACTGGTCCGTCGTTCGGGCGTTCGAAGACCGCCCACAGGGTCAGGTCATCCCCGTGCCTTGACTTGAAGCTGACACCGTTGACGTCGGTATTTTCATACAGCCATGTCGCGACGCTCTGGGTCAGCTGGCGTGGCCGAGCATCCTTCAAGGCGGCTGCATCGAAGTCGGTCAGGCCAAGGGATAGAGCCTGCCCGATGAAGTCCGGGTAGAGGGTCGCAACGGTCTCGGATGACGCTACGACGCAGAAGGTGCCAGTGAGCGTTCCCGTGGCGATGCTTCGGGGATCAAGCCACTGCCGGGGGACAAGCCCGGGCTCGATGCTGGGGTACGCGTGCCGGTCCTGGTCGTCCTCGTGGACATCCTGAAGCTCGGCGGCCAGGTGGGCGTCCCTGCGGAAGTGAGCGAGTACCTCGAGGAGGCATGCCAGCAGGCTGGAGCCGGCGTAGATGGTGCGGAAATTTCCGTCGGCGTCGTCCCAACGGCCAGGGAACCGGCCGCCGGTGGCGTACTGCCAGCCACTCCACGCCCACGGATCAGGGGAAAAACCGACCCGCCAGACCGTTTCAGCCGTGTTGATAAACGTCAGCGTACGAGGTGGCAAAGGCTAGCCTGCTGCTGCAAAGGCGCGGGCAGCCGCCAATACCGCGGGGCCAGCGTCCTCGAGCCGTCCCTCGCGCAGCAGTCGTGCCGGTGGCACATCGTCCAGTTGCGGATTCATGCCCATGAACCAGGCCTGAACGACAGGAGCAGCATCACACTGACGCAGCAGCGCCGCCACATGGTAGGCATCGCGCAACCGCTGCACGACATCCGCAGACGGCCTGCGCTCACCATCAGCCCACTGGCGCACAGCCCGGGTTTCCTTCACGGACCCTAGATACGCCACCAGCTTGGCACCCAGAATCTCCCGCAGCTCACGCACGAGCTCGTCCTCCGGAAACCGGATGGAGTCCCGGTGGGCCTGAAGGTCCGTGCGCGCTCCTGCAACAGCTGTCATGGACCAATGATCCCACGTATCCCGCCATGAATCCACGGCCTTAGCCCGTACCGGATCACACCCAGAATCACCGATAACTTATCTTATGTCAACCTATGTTGACGAACGCCCCCCCCTTACCGCGCTGTTACCGAAGTGCTGAGGAGAAACACTGCGCCGGGATGCGCGCTTCAACTCCTCTGCTACCCGCAGCACTGCGCCGCAGGTCCTGGTTCAAAGCGCTTGTGCAGACAGTGTCTGCACAAACGTCTGTCAATGACAGATCGCGTCATACGACTCGCACCGAGGAGCGACTGGGCTTACACATAGAGCTAGACCTGATGCTTGGGGGCTACGTCAGGCAATGCCGGTCAATTCCGTACTTACAGACTTACAGACAGCTGAGCACTGGATAGGCCCTCCAAAGGTTCCTTCGGCACAACCACTTCCACCGCATGATGCCCCGTGAGACACGGTGCTTACCTCGTGTCGGTGAGCAGGTCAGGAAGAGTCACGTGGGACACCTCCCCTACTCCGCACTCTCCGATGCGATCTGGTCGAACGCCGCGGTAAGTTCATCGGCCGCCGGCAAGGCGCGTCGCTCCGCGGCGGGGAGGCTTTCATAGGTGTAGGTGGACACCGCCAAGGGTGATTCGGAGCGGCCGAGGGCGTAGCGGACGGTGTGGTCGTTCTTGCTGCCGCAGATCAGAATCCCGACAGTGTCGTTGTGGGCTTCGCGGCGGAGTTTGTCGTCGACCAGGGCGACATAGAAATTCAGCTTCCCAGCGTATTCGGGCTGAAACTTGCCGGTCTTGAGTTCGATGACGAAGTACCGCAGCTGCTCGACGTGGAAGAACAGCAGATCGATGTAAAAATCATCTCCCTCGACCTCGAGGTGTACCTGCCGGCCGACGAACGCGAACCCGGGACCTAGCTCCCGGAGGGTATCGACGATGCGATCCATGAGGGCCTGCTCAAGATCCCGCTCTGCGACCTCGCCGGACAGCCCGAGGAACTCGAACGCATAGGGATCCTTGGCTGTCTGCTGCGCCAGTTCGGAGTCGCCTGCCGGCAGGCTGCGGCTGAAATTCGACGGCGCGGTACCGATGCGCTCCATCGACTTGTTCATGATCATGTTCGCCAACACGTTCCTGGACCAGCCGTACTCCACCGCTGCGGCGGCGTACCAGTCACGCGATGCCCGGTTGTCGAGCTTGTCCAGCAGCAGGACGACGTGACCCCACGGCAATTGTCCAACAGCCTGTTGGACAATTGCGTCCTCGTTCCATGCCGCCGCGAAGGCCCGCATGTACTGCAGGTTGCTGCGCGACAGACCGGTCATGTCCGGGAACTCGGCCCGCAGATCATCCGCCAGCCTCTTCATCACCCCGGTCCCCCACCCCTGGCGCTCACGCCGGACCAGAATCTCGTGGCCCAGGTGCCAGTACAGCTCGATCAATTGCGTGTTGACCGTCCGCTGGGCTCTCTGGCGAGCACGCCGCACGCGGTCCTTCAGCGCCTGCAGGGTCGAGCCGTACCCGTCAGGCAGGGCGACGTCAGAGGTTGTCATGCATCGATCCTTGCAGAACCCCACTGACCCGCACGCGCCATCTTCAGTACATGTGGCCGCCACGCCGGCTCGAACGACCCTCTTGTTCCTCTCCGAATAGTCCAGAAATCGGCAGCCAGCGAAACCCGAACCGACTACCCGCGTGCGCATGTACCCTGTTGCCACGCCCCCACAACGATTGAACTGAGATCCACCATGGCAACGGATTACGACGAGCCGCGCGTTCGTCCGGAAGACCAGCCGGCTAATGAGCCGCTCGAGGCGATCCAGGCCCAGCGCAGCACCACCACGCAGACCGCCGTCATCGACATCGAGGTCGCGACACCGCCGAAGGCTTCGACCTGCCCGGCGCCATCCTCGAAGAAGAACTCCTGGTCCAGGTCATACCTGCCCAGGAAGACGAGTTCACCTGCATGTCATGCTTCCTGATCCACCACCGCACCCAGCTCGCCCGAGAGAAGAACGGCGACAAGTACTGCGCTGAATGCGAAGGATGACCACTAGCCAACTAAAGGACCGTCGATGTCAGTGGCTTATCTTCACTATCGAGAGAGTACCCCTGAGGACCGGTAGCTGCCCTGATGTCAACCTACGCACGGACCGGGTTTTGGTCCCCACGGCAACAAATCACTTGCCGAGCGTGAAGATCCGTCGTACCACGCGGCCCTCGGAGAGCGCGTCGAGACTTTCGTTGAGATCCTCGAGGGGGTGCGTGTCCGTGTGGAGCAGTTCGACGGGCAGCAGGCCGCGCCGCCACAGGTCCAGGTAGGCGGGGATGTCCCGCTCGGGTACGGCGTCACCCATGTAGGAGCCGAGCAGGCGCCGCCCCATGCCGGCGAACTGGAGGGCCTGTGCGGTGATCTGCTGGTCCGGATGCGGGAGGCCGACGGACACCACCGCACCTCCGCGTGCGAGCAGCTGCAGTCCGGCCTCCAGCACGCGGGCACTGCCCACCGCCTCGATGACGACGTCGGCACCACCG
Source organism: Arthrobacter sp. UYP4 (assembly GCF_057291175.1). Taxonomy (NCBI): domain Bacteria; kingdom Bacillati; phylum Actinomycetota; class Actinomycetes; order Micrococcales; family Micrococcaceae; genus Arthrobacter; species Arthrobacter sp. UYP4. The sequence goes on along the minus strand of NZ_JBXAVU010000001.1, from coordinate 1,870,348 downwards.
TCCGTCGCCTCCCGCACGAGGCCGGCGGCGTCGTCGGGTGTTCCCGCGAGGGACGCGCCGCAGCGCAGGCCGAGGTCCTGCTTGGCGGCGAGGGGATCGATGGCGATCACCGTGGTCCCGGGGACCTGGGCGGCCGCCATCACCGACATCAGTCCCACCGCGCCCAGGCCGAAGACGACCACGGACTGCCCTTCCTGCAGCGCGGCGGTGTTGAGGACGGCGCCGATGCCGGTCAGGGCGGCGCAGCCGAACATGGCGGCGACGTCGAAGGGCACGTCGCGGTCGATCACCACCACGGATTCGCGGGCCACGACGGCGTACTCCGCGAAGGCGGACACACCGAGGTGGTGGTTGATGCGCTCGCCGTCGGTGGTGCGCAGGACGGCCGGTCCGTGCAGGAGGTCCCCGCTCCCGTTGGATTCCGCCCCCCGGTAGCAGAGCGCCGGCCGCCCCGCCGAGCACGCGCGGCACGCTCCGCACGCGGGGACGAACACGAGGACCACGTGGTCGCCGTCGCGGACGTCGGTGACGCCGTCGCCCACGCGTTCGACGACGCCTGTCGCCTCGTGGCCGAGGGCCATGGGAAGCGGGCGGACACGCGAACCGTTGATCACCGACAGATCCGAGTGGCAGAGGCTCGCCCGGGTTATCCGCACCAGGACCTCGCCGGGCCGCGGCTCGGGCACCGGAACCGTCTCCAGGGCGAGCGGGTTGCTCCCGGCGTAGGGAGCAGGCAGTTCGGCGGAGCGAAGCACCGCGGCGCGCATCATCGGGCTCATGGCATTCCTCGTCATCGGGGTACGGACTGCGCCAGTCTAGGCGCGGCGGCTACCCTTACGTGCACCACCGGATCCGCGGGTCATCGGCACCGCGCCGGCACCACGCTTCGAGGAGGCCTGCAGCATGGAAGTACCGCTCTTCGTCTGGACCGCCACGGTCATCGGTATCGTGGGGCTGCTCGTGTTCGACTTCTTCTTCCACGTCCGGAAGGCCCACACCCCGACCCTGCGCGAGTCGGCGATCTGGTCCTCCGTCTACGTGGGGATCGCCCTGCTGTTCGGTGTCGGCGTCCTCGTCCTCGGCGGGCCCACCATGGGCACCGAGTACTTCGCCGGCTACGTCACCGAGAAGGCGCTCTCGGTCGACAACCTCTTCGTGTTCCTCATCATCATGTCGAGCTTCCGGGTGCCGCGCGCGGACCAGCAGAAGGTGCTGCTGTTCGGCATCGTCTTCTCGCTCATCGCCCGGACCGGCTTCATCTTCCTCGGCGCGGCCCTCATCAACAGCTTCGCCTGGGTGTTCTACATCTTCGGCCTGATCCTGCTCCTGACCGCGGGGAACCTCCTCAAGCCGGGTGGGCACGACGACGACGAGAGCGTGATCATCCGGCTCGCCAAGCGCTTCCTGCCGGCGTCGGAGCACTACGACGGCGACAAGCTGTTCACGGTCGAGGACGGCAAGCGCGTCCTGACCCCGATGCTGCTCGTCATGGTGGCCATCGGCGCCACCGACATCCTGTTCGCCCTGGATTCCATCCCGGCGATCTTCGGCCTCACCCAGAACACCTTCATCGTCTTCACCGCCACGGCGTTCTCGCTCATGGGGCTGCGCCAGCTGTTCTTCCTCATCGACGGGCTGCTGGACCGGCTCATCTACCTCTCCTACGGCCTCGCGGTGATCCTCGGCTTCATCGGCGTGAAGCTGATCCTCCACGCGCTGCACGAGAACAACCTGCCCTTCATCAACAACGGCGAGCACGTCGACGTCGTCGAGATCAGCACGGGCCTGTCGCTGGGCGTCATCCTCGGCGTGCTGGTCGTGACCGTCCTGGCCTCCGTGCTGAGCCCCAAGGGCAAGGCGAAGAACGCCATCTCAGGTGCCAAGCGCCACGCCGTCGAATACCTGGACCTCACCTACGAGACGGACATCGACGAGCGGGAGAAGATCTTCGCGAGGCTGTGCGCCGAGGAGGCGGACCTCCGGAAGCTACCCGAGAAGTACAAGCGCCTGATCCGCAACGAGACGGAGTTCATGGAGATGATCCGCCGGGCGCACGCCGAGCACGACGAGGCGCTCGAGCGGGAACCCGGCCGGTAGCGCTAGTTCCGCCGGCCGGAGAAGATACGGCCGATGACGCCGCTGTCGAGGATCTCGCCGAGCAGTTCCAGCGGTGCGCCGGGAGGCAGCGGGATGCCGGGACGGCCGGCCAGCGCGCTGACGTCGAGCCCGGTCAGGAAGCGCGAGCCGAAGGTGGTGGGCGAGTGCGGGCCGACGAGGTCGTCCACCGGTACCTGGATCGGGCCGTCGACGTCCTCGGACTCAGCCGCATCCCCGGGCAGGTGGCGCAGCGCGGGCGTCCAGGAGTAGGGGGCGCGGCAGAGCAGGGCGTCCTCGCCGGGGGTGACGTCGTCGATGAGCTCGTTGACCGCCTGGGAGACGAGGTCGGCGTCCCCCGCGTCGAGGGCGTAGACGCCGTGCAGGTAGGCATCGAACTCGAAGTAGTCCGTGAAGCCTCCCATGTTGCAGTAGTGCATCCAGGACTCGTAGGAGGAGAGTCCGGCGAACTCCATCGCCGTCAGGGTCTCGTCGCTCTGCATAGTGCTCAACTCCTTGTCACGGCCCCCAGCTGAGCCTTCCTCAATCCTCCCGAACGCACCTCAACTGAACCGGTCTGTCGCGCTCAGTTTTGGCGCAAGCGGACGGTCCCACCTCAAGGCATTGCGGAAAAAGCAGAGGAAAACCGGCGTCCCGCAGCATCCGCTCCTGCGGGGCCGTCCGGGTGCCGCCGATCGGGCCGGGGCTAGTGGCTCAGCTTCAGCCCGATGACGCCCCCGACGATCATGAGCAGGAACACGATCTTCAGCAGCGAGGCGGGCTCGGTGCCGGTGGCCATCGCATAGATGACGGTGAGGGCCGCGCCGATCCCCACCCAGACGGCGTAGGCCGTCCCGACGGGCAGGGTCCGCATGGCGTAGGCCAGGCCGGCCATGCTCGCGACGATGGCGATGCCGAACACGAGCGTGGGCGCGAGTCTGCTGAAGCCCTCCGACTTGCCGAGGGCTGTGGCCCATACGGCTTCGAGGACTCCGGAGACGACGAGGACGATCCAGGCCATGATTCTCTCCCTGGGCCGTCTTGTCGCACACCGGGTACGGCACCCATCGTCCGGGAGGCGGTGGTTCCCGCCCCGGTCTCCATGCTGTCACGGAAACGGGATCAGTGGTGCGGCCAGGGAAGGCCGGGAGGGGGCGGACGGGGCGCGCGCCGGAGGACCCGTCCCGCCTGGCCCGCCTGGCCCGCCGTCCCGCCGTCCCGCCTAGCCCGCCGTCACCCGGCCGTCCGCCACCTGCCAGCGCTCGTCCAGCCGGACGTTCTCCAGCAACCTGCGGTCGTGCGTCACGAGCAGGAGTGCGCCGGTGTAGGACTCGAGGGCGTCCTCGAGCTGCTCGATCGCGGGGAGGTCGAGGTGGTTGGTCGGCTCGTCGAGGACCAGGAGGTTCACGCCGCGTGCCTGCAGCAGGGCCAGCCCGGCCCTGGTGCGCTCGCCGGGGGAGAGGGACCCGACGACGGCGCGCACCTGATCGGCCTTGAGGCCGAATTTCGCGAGGAGGGTCCGCACCTCGGCCTGGGACAGCTCCGGCACCAGTGCCTCGAAGGCGGCGCCGAGGGGAAGGGCCTCGTCCAGCTGTCCGCGCGCCTGGTCGATCTCGCCGACGGCCACGCTCGATCCGAGGGTGGCCACCCCTCCGCCGGGCTGCTGGTGGCCCAGCAGGAGCCGCAGGAGTGTGGACTTCCCCGCGCCGTTGGGGCCCGTGATACCGATGCGCTCGCCGGCGTTGACCTGCAGCGAGACGGGACCGAGCGTGAATCCGCCCTGCGTGGCGGATACGTTGTTGAGCGTCGCCACCACGGAGCTCGACCGCGGCGCGGCGCCGATGGTGAACTGCAGCTGCCACTCCTTGCGCGGCTCCTCGACCTCGTCCAGCCGAGCGATGCGCGACTCCATCTGGCGGACCTTCTGGGCCTGCTTCTCGGACGACTCCATGCTGGCCCTGCGGCGGATCTTGTCGTTGTCCGGGCTCTTCTTCATCGCGTTGCGGACGCCCTGGGAGCTCCATTCCCGCTGCGTCCGCGCCCGCCCCACGAGGTCCTGCTTCTTCTCCGCGTACTCCTCGTACGCTTCGCGCGCATGGCGCCGCGCGACGGCCCGCTCCTCGAGGAAGGCGTCGTAGCCGCCGTCGTACACCGCCACCCTGTTCTGCGCGAGGTCCAGCTCGACGACGGTGGTGACGCAGCGGGCGAGGAACTCGCGGTCGTGGGACACGAGGACGACGCCGCCGCGCAGGTTCTGGATGAAGGATTCGAGGCGCTCGAGGCCGGCGAGGTCGAGGTCGTTGGTGGGTTCGTCGAGCAGCACGACGTCGAAGCGGCTCAGCAGCAGCGCGGCCAGGGCGACGCGGGCGAGTTGCCCACCGGAGAGGGCGGTGGTCGCCGTGGCCGGGTCGATGCCGCCGGCGACGTCGGCGAGGACGGACGGCATACGGTCCTCGAGGTCCACGGAGCCGGAGGCCATCCAGTGGTCCAGCGCGGCCGCGTAGGCGTCGTCGGCGCCCTTCAGCCCACTGCCGAGCGCGGCAGCGGCGTCCTCCATGGCGAGGGTCGCCGCCGTCGTGCCGGTGCGGCGGCCGATGTACGCTGCGACCGTCTCACCGTCCAGGCGCTCGTGCTCCTGCGGCAGCCAGCCGACGAACGCGTCGGGTGGGGTGGTGCGCACGGTGCCCGCGAGGGGCGCGTCCGCGCCGGCGAGCAGGCGCAGGAGCGTGGTCTTGCCGGCACCGTTCGCCCCGACCACCCCGACGACGTCCCCGGGGGCGACGGTGAGGTCGAGCTTCGAGAAGAGGGTGCGGTGGGCGTGGCCCCCGGACAGGTCCTTCGCCACGAGGGTTGCAGTCATTCCTCCAGTCTAGGAGGGGCCGGAGCGCCGCGGGTCAGGCGGCCACGTGCCAGATGCTGTATTCGTCGAGGTGGAGGATGGCACGATGCCCGGCCATGTCGTCGCGGATCCACACGACGCCCAGGCCCGGCGCGGTGTCCTCGACGCACCCGCGGTAGTGCACCTCGTTCTTCCGCCGGGCCTCGACGACCGTTCCGGTGCTGAGCGCGCCGAGGTCGAGGACGCGGGCGGTGCTGGGGGTGGCGATGGCGGTCATGGGTGCTCCTCGGTGGTTCAGGGTGCGGCCCGCTGAGACTGGCGGGCGACTTCCTCCATGATTCGGGAGCGGTGTTGCAGGGATATTTCCGGAAGATTATCTTTCGGCGAGCAGGGCCGCTGGAACACCGGACATCGGGTTCCGGGAGTGCGCAGCCCGCTGATTGTTGCTTAGGCTACTCGGATGGCTCATCCCACACCGCCGGACGCGGCGTACCTGCAATCCATCGACGAGCGGACGCGGAGGCTCCTCGCCGATGCGGTGCCGGTCCCATCCGCGTTCCACGGCGCGCCGTCCGCACTGGCCGACGACGTCGAGCGGGGCGCGGAGGCCGTCGCGGAGCGCCTCCGGCACGTGGTGCAGCAGTTGCATGCCCATCCGGAGACCGCGTTCCAGGAGCACCACAGTGCGATGCTGCTGCACCAGGAACTCACGCGGCACGGTATCGATGCCCGCCTCGGGGTGCACGGGGTGGAGACGTCGGTACGCGCGGAGGTGGGCGATGCGGACGCGGGCCCGACCATCGCGGTCCTCGCCGAATACGACGCCCTGCCCGGGATCGGCCATGCCTGCGGCCACAACGTCATCGCGGCCGCGGGCCTCGGCGCGTTCCTGGCCCTGGCCTCGGTGGCCGACCGGCTGCCCGGCCGCGTCGTGTTCCTCGGGACCCCCGCCGAGGAGGGGCACTCGGGCAAGGAGGTGCTGGCCCGCAACGGGGCGTTCGACGGCGTCGACGCCGCGATCATGGTGCACCCCTACGGCTACGACCTCGCCGACCAGGTGTGGCTCGGGCGGAGGCTGCTCACGATCACGTTCACGGGGGTCGAGGCGCACGCGTCCGCCCAGCCGTTCATGGGCCGGAACGCGCTCGACGCCGCCAGCCTCGCCTATCAGGGCATCGGCCTGCTCCGGCAGCAGCTGCCGCCGTCGGACCGCGTGCACACGAACATCACCGAGGGTGGGAAGAGCCCCAACATCATCCCGGGCCGTGCCGTGCTGAAGCTCTATGCCCGCTCGCAGCAGCCGGCGACCCTCAAGGACCTCAGCAGGCGGCTCGAGGACGTCGCCCGCGGCGCTGCCCTGATGACGGGGACGGGCGTGGACCTGCAGTGGGACGAGCATCCGCCGTCCCTGCCCATCCGCACCAACAACGCGCTCACGGGCCGCTGGGTGGCCGCGCAGCAGCGCCGGGGACGCTCCCCGCTTCCGCTCGGCGTCGTCTCCGAGGCGCTCGCTGCATCCACCGACTTCGGCAACGTGAGCTACCGCATCCCGGGGATCCATCCCCTCATCCGCATCGCCGAGCCGGCCACGGCGCTGCACACGCGGGGTTTCGCGGAGGCGGCCAGGAGCGCCGAGGCGGAGCAGGGGGCGCTCGACGGCGCCGTCGGGCTGGCGCTCACCGCGCTGGACTACCTCGTCGACGCCTCCCTGCGCACCGCCGTGCACGAGGAGTTCGAGGACCAGGGCGGCGCGATCGACGTGCCCTCCTACTTCGACTGACCCGCCCTGCCCGCCGGGTGCCGGACCCGCCGGCCCCCGGACGACCCGCAGCACCCGCAGCACCCGCAGCACCGACCGCCAAGGAGAACGCATGTCGACCACTGCAGCACCCAGCCCGGGACTGACGGACCGGTTCCTCACGGGCGTGGAGAGGGTGGGCAACAAGCTGCCCGACCCGTTCATGCTCTTCCTGATCCTCTTCGGCATCACGGCCGTGGTCACCACCGGCATGGCGCTCGGCAACGTCACCGTGCAGGTGCCGGGCGCCGAGGAGGCGACGGTCATCAAGGGTCTCTTCACGGGCGAGGGCATGACCTGGCTCACGGAGAACCTCGGTGCCAACTACCTCGGCTTCCCGCCGCTGGCCACGGTGCTGCCGATCCTGCTCGCCGTCGGCGTGGCCGAGAAGTCCGGCCTGCTGGGTGCCCTGATCCGCAAGGTGTTCGGCTCGGCACCCCGCTGGGCCCTGCCGTACGCGGTGGGCTTCGTCGGCGTGGTCGGTTCCGTCATGTCCGACTCCGCCTTCGTCATCATCCCGCCGCTCGCGGCCCTCGTCTTCAAGGCCGCGGGGCGGCACCCGGTGGCCGGGCTGCTCGGCGGCTTCGCGGCGGCGGGCGCGGGATACTCCACGAACCTGCTCGTCACGAGCCTCGACGCCCTGTTCGCCGGCATCACGACGGCGGTCACGGAGAGCCTGCCCAACGCCGGCGCTCCCGTCACGCCGCTCTCGAACTATTACTTCAACATCGCGTCCTCGCTCGTGCTGATCGTCATCGCCGGGTTCATCATCGACAAGGTGCTCGAACCCCGGCTCGCCCGGCAGGCGGTCCCCGTCGACGAGGTGGTGGAGGACGGCGAGCATGCCGCGGCACCCGTGGTCCTGAAGGCCGAACTGGAGCCGCAGGAGGCGCGCGGCCTGCGGTGGTCGATGATCGTGGGCGTCGTCGTGGCGCTGGCGATCGTGGTGGCCGTGCTCCTGCCGAACTCGCCCTGGCGGAACGAGACGGGCGGGTTCCTGCCGCGCTCGCCGCTGCTGAGCTCGATCGTCTTCATCGTCTTCCTGCTCTTCACCATTCCGGGACTCGTGTACGGGCGGGTCGTCGGCACCATCACCACGGGGCGCGACGTCCCCCGTGTCATGGGCGAGGCGATCAAGGACATGGCCGGCTTCCTGGTCCTCGCATTCATCCTCGGCCAGTTCATCGCGCTGTTCAACTGGTCCGGTATCGGCTCCTGGATCGCTGTCGCGGGTGCCGGAGCGCTGGAGGGAATCGGGCTGACCGGGTACCCGGCGGTCCTCGCGTTCATCCTGCTCGCGTCCGTGCTGAACCTGTTCATCATCTCGGGGTCCTCGATGTGGACGCTCATGGCATCGGTCTTCGTCCCCCTGTTCGCGCTGCTCGGGTACGAGCCGGCCTTCATCCAGGGGGCGTTCCGGGTGGGGGACTCGGCCACGCAGGTCATCACCCCGCTGAACCCCTACATGATCGTGCTGCTGACCATGCTGAGGAAGTACGAACCGGAAGCGGGCCTGGGCACCCTGATGGCCCGGATGCTGCCCTTCGTGGTGCCGTTCTGGCTGGCGTGGGTGGCCATCCTGACGGTGTTCTTCTACCTCGACCTGCCGCTCGGGCCGGGCAATGACATCTTCATCGAGGACTGACGCCCGCTGGCCGGTCCCGCGGGAGGACGCCTGTGCGCGGAGCACGGAATAGGTGTCCGACGGGTCCGGTTATGACGATGAACGCCAGCCGTCCCACTCCCGATCGGAAGGACCTCCGTGACAACGGTCTACGCCCTGCACGAGAACCCTGAATGGTTCCCGCCCTTCGCCCGCGCCTTCGAGGCCGAGGGGGTCGAGGTGGTCGAATGGCTGCTCACCGACGGGGTGCTGGATCTCGACTCGGTCCCTCCTGAGGGGATCTTCTGGTCCCGCATCAGCGCGTCGGCGCACACCCGGGATCACGGCCTGTCCAAGGACTACGCGCGCTCCGTGCTGTCATGGCTGGAGGCGCACGGCCGCCGGACGGTCAATGGGCGCCGGGTCCTCGAGCTCGAGATGAGCAAGGTGGACCAGCTGACCGCCCTGAGGGCCGCTGGGATCGATACGCCGCGCACCGTGGCCGCCGTCGGCCGCGAGCGCATCGTCGAGGCGGCACAGGGCTTCGACGCACCGTTCATCGTGAAGCACAACCAGGGCGGGAAGGGCCTCGGGGTGCGCAAGTTCGAGTCCCATGACGAGCTCGCCGCCTACGTGGCGTCGGAGGAGTTCGAGGAGCCGGCGGACGGCATCACCCTGGTGCAGGAATTCATCCAGGCAGCGGAGCCCTTCATCACGCGCGCCGAGATCGTCGGCGGGCGCTTCGTCTATGCGATCAAGGCCGACACCGCACGCGGCGGGTTCCAGCTCTGCCCTGCGGACGCCTGCGCGATCGACCCGGAGACCGGCAAGCCCATCATGCCGCCCGGCGCGACGATCGCCCCTGAGCCGGACCAGCAGCTCTTCAGCCTCCGCGAGGACTTCGACCACCCCGTCATCGCGCAGTTCGAGGAGTTCGCGCGGCGCAACCACCTCGAGGTCTGCGGCATCGAGTTCATCGAGACCGCGGACGGGCGGGTCCTGACGTACGACGTCAACACGAACACCAACTACAACGCGGCGGTCGAGGCGGTGGCGCCGACGTCGGCTCCCCGGGAACTCGTCCGGTATCTCGCGACCCTCGGCTGAGGGCCCGGCCGGTCCGCAGGTGTTCACCCCCGGGTCGGCCGGAGTCCGTCTCCTGATCATGTCCGCTTCCTAGCCTCGGAACCGTCCCCGAACCCTGCAGGAAGCTGACGACCCATGACCATCGGACGTACCATCGCCGTGCTGCTCGCCGCGCCCCTCGCCCTCACCGCCGCCGTGCCGGCGTCGGCCGCCTCCACTCGCGACGACGTCGTGCTCGGGACGCCGCAGGCCGCCGCCCACGCGCACAACGACTACGAGCACGACCGCCCGCTCCACGACGCGCTCGAGCACGGCTTCACGAGCGTCGAGGCCGACGTCCACCTCGTGGACGGGGAACTCCTCGTGGCGCATGACGCCGAGGACGTGACGCCGGGCGTGACCCTCGAGAGCCTGTACCTCGATCCGCTCGACGAGCTCGTCCGCGGCAGGGCCGGCAGCGTCTACCCGGGATGGGACGGTGAGTTCCAGCTCCTCGTGGACATCAAGGGCGACGCCGAGGCGACGTGGGCCGCCATCGAGTCGGACCTCGAGGAACACCGCGGCATGCTGACGCGCTTCAGCAACGGCAAGGTCAAGCAGGGTGCGGTCAGCGTGGTCATCAGTGGGAACCGGCCGCTGGCCACCATGGCGGCCGACCGGCAGCGACTGAGCTTCTACGACGGCCGTGCCGCCGATCTCGGTTCCGCCCTGCCGTCGAGCCTCATGCCGCTGATCAGCAACAACTGGACGCAGCTCTTCGATTGGCAGGGGGTCGGTGAGATGCCGGCGACCGAGCGGGCCGAGCTCCGGGCCTATGTCGCCACGGCGCACGCCCAGGGCGCGCGGGTCCGCTTCTGGGCCACGCCGGACCTCCCCGGCCCCGCCCGGGAGGCCGTCTGGGCAGAGCTCGCCGCGGCGGGAGTGGATCACATCAACACGGACGACCTGCCGGCACTTCAGGCCTTCCTCGCCGCGCGGGGCTGATGCCGCGGATCCGGGCGCGCAGGTCGGGCCCGGGCGCGGACCGGGACCGGCACGACGACGGCGCCCCCGCGAGGCTGCGGAGGCGCCGTCGTCGTGCATCTGCTCGTTCGAGCTAGGGCGTGACGGGGATGGTCCCGGCGTAGTCGGTGCTGTACCCCGTGACCGGAGCGTGCGGGATCTCCTCCCACACCTCCGGGTCGGTCTGCTGGACCTCGCCGCTGGCGAGGCCGGTGAGCAGGGTCCGCATGGCCAGGATGTTCTGCTGGATGCTCTTGCCGCGCGCCTTCTGGCCCAGCGAGCCGTCACTGGTGTTGCCCGACGTCTCGAAGAACACCACGGGGTTGGAGTGGCCCTCCGGATTGAGGCCCTGGTAGTTCAGCCCGAGCATCATCGCCGAGACGACGCCGCCCTTGATGTCGATCTCCAGGCTGTTGCCCACCTGGTAGCGGTCCATCGTGATGAAACCGGTGTCCTCGAGTTCCTCGTAGACGTAGCCGTGCATCTGCCGCGTCAGGATGTCGTAGGCGCCGCCCTCGATCGTCGGCAGGGTGGGACCGCCCGGGGCGAGCGAGATGCCGAGGGACAGCGTGACGTCGTCGCCCGTGCCGTACTGCTGCTTCAGCCCCTGGTGGTGGATGTCGATGCCGTAGTCCGGATCCACCAGGGTCCAGTACTCGTAGAAAGCGAGCGATTCGCGTGCCTGGAACTTGCCGGCCACCCAGTCGCGGTTCAGGTCCACGATGAGGTCCCGCCCGTTCGCGTCCGTGCGGGGTGCGTCCGCCGCGGTGTCCCACAGGACCGTCTGCCGGATGTTGAGCGCGCTGCCGTCGGGGTTGTACATGGGGATGAAGTGGATGGTGAAGGCGTCCCTGATCGCCTTGTACTCCGGCGACCCGTTGGTGCCCAGGTCCTTGAGGAGACTGAGGATCGCCTCGGCGCCGTAGGGCTCGTTGCCGTGGATGCGGCCCTGTACCCAGACGTCCTTCGGACCCGTGCCCACGGTCGCCACGTACAGGTTCCGGCCCTGTTCGCTGGTGTCGACGGCGGTCCCGGCCTCGGCCAGGGTGAAGACGTCCACGCCGTAGCGCGACGTCGCCTCGATCTTCTCGAGCTCTTTTACGGTGTCGGCGTACGTGAGGATGCTGGCGGTGTTCGTCGTGCCCCCCGGGGAGGGGAAATTGCCTTCCGCCCGGGCTGGTCCCGCGGCGAGCAGCGGCAGGGCGATGAGCGCCGCCATGCCGAGTGCGAGGGCCCGGTTCTTCGCCCTGCCGGGCGTACCGGACGCGGTGGTGTTGCTCGGAATCACGAATGTCCTCCATTGGCGCGTAGGTGATGGTCCGGCCCTGGGGCCGGACACCGCGTCCCCCTGCGGTTGGCAGTCCCCAATGGCTGGTGCGCTTCACGGTACAGCGGATGGGCGCCGATGCACAGGGTGCTGTCCGTGCTCGAATCCGCCCGTTCCCCTGCGGTAGGTTGCTGGTATCGGCCCGGCCGTCCCGCAGGGCCGCCGTCGATTTCCCGGAGGGCTGCTGGTATGTCACGTTTCACGAAGGACGGCAAGGTCAAGCCGGAGACGCTGCCGAGCACGCTGCAGCGCTCCGACGAGAAGGCCCAGGACACGTTCGCGGCCACGCTGGACGCGGCCGAGGAGCAGTACGGCGACGGCGAGCGCGCGCGCCGTACCGCCTTCGCCTCCCTGAAGCACGGCTTCGAGAAGGTGGGGGACCACTGGGAGCCGAAGGAGGAGAAGGGCCCGTCGGACGACCAGGCGGCCGGAGGGCGGGCGGAAGCGCGGCCGACGGCCGGGGGCGTCGACGCCAACTCCTCCAAGCAGCACCTCTACGACCTCGCGAAGAAGCTCGACGTGCCCGGGCGTTCGACGATGTCCAAGGCGGATCTCGTCGAGGCGCTGCAGAAGGCGAACGACCGGGCGACGCGCAAGGCGCGCGAGCGGTAGCTATTACGCAACGAAAGCATTTCGTAATCCAGATCGGCTTAGGCTAGCCTTACTTCTACCCCGTTCCACGGCCTCCTCCGAGGCCACAGAAGTCAAGGACCCCCATGGCCCCCTCACGCTTGCGCGGCCTCGTCGCCGCCGTCGCCGTCGCCGCCCTCTCGCTCTCCGCCTGCTCCACCGGCCCTGCCGACAGTGGGACCGCGGCCACCGGTGGCAGCAGTTCCTCCGCCGGCGCGGATGCCTTCCCCGTCACGATCGAGCACGCCTTCGGCGAGACCACCCTCACCGAGAAGCCCGAGCGCGTCGCGACCGTGTCGTGGGTGAACGCGGACGTGTCCCTCGCCCTCGGCGTCGTGCCCGTCGGCATGCCCGCCGACACCTACGGCGGCAACGAGAACCAGTCCACGCCGTGGAAGGACGCGAAGCTCGAGGAGCTCGGCGCCGCGATCGGAACGGAGAGCGCGCCCGCACAGTACACGGAGACGGACGGCATCGCGTTCGACGACATCGCCGCCACGGCCCCGGATGTCATCCTCGCCGCGTACTCCGGCCTGTCGCAGGAGGACTACGACACCCTGAGCAAGATCGCGCCGGTCGTCGCCTACCCCGAGGTCGCGTACGGCACCGCCTGGCAGGACTCGACGCGGATCATCGGCGAGGCGCTCGGCCTGTCCGACGACGCCGAGCAGCTCGTGACGGAGACGGAGCAGGCCATCGCCGAGGCGGCCGCCGAGTACCCCCAGCTCGAGGGCAAGACCTTCATCTACGGCAACCTCGAGCCGGGCAGCGCGGAGGGCGTCAGCGTCTACACCGCCAATGACAACCGCCCGCGCTTCCTGACCGAGCTCGGCATGGTGCAGGCCGACGTCGTCACGGAGAACACGAAGGGTTCGGAGGAGTTCTTCATCCCATGGTCCGCCGAGCGTGCCAACGAGCTCGACTCCGACGTCTTCGTCACCTGGGTCCCCGACGAGGCCACCGAGGAGGCCATCGCGAGCGATCCCCTGCTCAGCCAGATCCCTGCCGTGGAGAGCGGTGCGCTCGTCGCCGACAGTGACAACACCCTGACGCTCTCCATCTCGGCGGCCAACCCCCTCAGCCTGGTCTGGGCGCTCGACCGCTTCGTGCCGATGCTCGGCGAGGCTGCCGACAAGGCCTGACGAGGAGCGCCGATTGCCCTTCCGCGGCATCTCGGCTGGAATGGGAGTACTCGCGTCCGATGAAGGGAACCTCGATGGCTCAGGCGGAAATCAACAAGCTCCAGGCGGCAACGGCCTGGGACAGCAAGGGCAAGAAGCTCGGCGACGTCAACGACGTACACCTCGAGAAGGAGTCCGGCGTCCCGGCCTGGGTCACGGTCTCCTTCGGGTTGCTGAACGCACGCAAGCACTTCGTGCCCCTCGCGAACTCACGCTTCGAGGGTGACGCCCTCCACCTCGCCTGGTCGAAGAGCGAGATCGCCGATGCGCCGGGGTCGGCGAACACCGCGGAGCTCTCGCCCGCGGAGGAGTCGACGCTGATCGACTACTACCGGCTGCGCGACGGCGCCGAGGCACCCTAGGCCGCCGAGCAGGAAGCCCCCGTCCGCTCCGGCGGACGGGGGCTTCGTGCTTCACGCAGGACTCTAGAAGAGGTCGATGATCCCCACGATGTAGCCGACGAAGTACAGCAGTGCCAGGAGCACGACGATCCCGATGACGGTGACCCAGATCGCCTGGCGGCCCTTCGAGGGCTTCTCCTCGTCCGCGTGGCCCTGCTGCTGCCAGGCCGTGCTGGATTCTGCCGGCGGCGTCTCACCCGGCGGCACACCGCCGCCGGGCTCCAGGCCGGTGATGTGGTTCTCGAGGGGGTCGGGATTGCCTGCGTTCGAGGGATCCGGGCGTTCACTCATGCTGTCCTCCACATGGTTGGCTGGGTGATTCCGTCTCACCCTACCCCGCATATCATCAGCAGGCTTAGCAACCGGAGGGGCTGGACACGGGTGCGGAGTTACTGGCCGACCCCGGCCGTGCTGCCGCCGGTCGGATCGAATCGCTGGCCCGAGGCGCTGTGCGGGGTCTCCGTGTCGTCGTCCGCATCGCCGTCGGCCGGCGGCAGGGCGATCGCGGCCGGCGCCACGGCGCCCTGCTCACGCGGCGTCCAGGACATCGTGATGGTCACACCGTCCGCCGTGTCCTCGACGAAGAGGTGGAGGTCCTCACCGATCAGCGCCTCGTGGTGGACCGGGTCGCCGGCCTCCCGTGCCATGTCCGTGAGCCGGCAGATGGCGACTGCCATGGCCCGCCCCCAGTCGTGCGGATGCTTGCTCGTCGACTCCTCCGTAGCGGTGAATTTCCTGTCGGTCGTCGCCATCGCCATACCTCCCGTTGGTGAGGAACGAAGTACCCTTGCCTTTCGGGTGACAGACACTTTAGCAGTGCGTCATATGGGGCGGCGCATGGTATTCGGTTAACAATGAGCAAAGATCCGTCCCGACCTCAGGCCGCCGAAGAACGCAGTGCGAGGATCGCGGTCACGCTGTTCCCGCTCCTCATCCTCGCCGGCGGACTCGTGGCCGTCCTGACGCCCGCGACCTTCACCGGCCTCGGTCCGCTGATCAATCCCCTGCTCGGCGTCATCATGTTCGGCATGGGCCTGACCCTCACGCCGGTCGACTTCGCGCTCGTCGGGAAGCGGCCCATCCCGGTGGTGATCGGTGTGGTCGCCCAGTACGTGATCATGCCGCTCCTCGGCTGGGGCGTCTCGATGGCGCTCGGCCTCCCGCCCGCCCTCGCGGCCGGCGTCATCCTCGTGGGCTGCTGTCCCGGCGGGACGGCGTCGAACGTGGTGTCCTACCTCGCGCGCGGCGACGTGGCCCTGTCCGTCGCCATGACCTCGGTGTCGACCATCCTGGCGCCCGTGCTGACTCCGCTGCTGACCCTGTGGCTCGCGGGCCGGTACATGCCGGTGGACGCGGCGGCCATCGGCCTGTCGATCCTCCAGATCGTGCTGATCCCGGTCGTCGCGGGCCTCGTCGTCCGCTACTTCCTGCCCCGTCTCGTCGAGCGGCTGCTCCCCGCCCTCCCATGGATCTCCGTGGGGGCGATCACCGTCGTCGTGATCGCCGTCGTCTCCGGAAGCGCCGGGATCATCTTCTCCGCCGGGCTGCTGGTGTTCGCCGCCGTCATCCTGCACAACGGCCTCGGGTACGCCCTGGGCTACGGCGCGGCGCGCGCCTTCCGGCTGCCGACCCCCGCCAGACGCACCACGGCGATCGAGGTGGGAATGCAGAACTCGGGGCTCGCCGCCGGACTCGCCCGGACCTACCTGACCCCGGAGGCCGCACTGCCCGGTGCGATCTTCTCGGTGTGGCACAACGTGTCAGGGGCGGCCATGGCGGCCTACTGGCGCCGCCGTGACGCGCGCGCGGACTCGCCGGTAGGCGCTGCGCACCGCTGAGCAGGGACGGCCTCGGGCGGGTCAGCTGCCGACGCCGCCGACGCGCAGCAGCCGCCACTCACCGTGCCGGTCGTCGAGGCCGATCACGAAATCGAGGACGGGGGAGGCGGGACCCGTCTGGGCCTGGAACCGCCAGGACCGCGGGGCCGGCCCGTCGGCTCCGGATATCGGGAAGGCGGCCATGGAGCGCTCGGTGGACGACGCGCGCCACGGGGTGGACTCACCGACCACCTGCCAGATGCTGCCGCGCCACCTCAGTGCAAGGGGCGTGCCGGTGGGCGTGAAGCGCACCGATGCGGGCTCATCGAGCGGGCGGGGTGTTCCGTCGCCCGTTCCGACCGTCTGTGCCGTCATTCCTGATCCTCCGGTTCTCGTGCTGATTGGCTCAACAATAGGACATGTGTTCGATTTCCGGGAGTCCGCCGTCCCGAAGGGGCGGAAGACGCGACCCGGAAAAATTCTGGGGGTGGGAGGGGCTACAGTCGCACCACCACGGTCCAGCAGAGGGCCGCGACCCGACCATCATCGGATCCTCATGACCGACATCTCGATCCTGTCCGGTATCACCGGTGCTTCCGCCGGTGAGCCCCGCTCGGCAGATCCGGAACCGGCACCCCTTCTCGCACTCCTTCCTGAGCCCTTCGACGACGCGCCTCCCACGAAGCGGGAGCGCGAAGCACTGTCGATGGCATCCGTGCTGGACGGCGGCGACCTGGCGGTCGTCCCGCTCGCCGAACTGCGCGTCCTGGCGAACGCGATGTTCCGCTCGCTGGACACCGATGCCCCGCCACGGTGGGCATCGGAGCGTTACGGTGCGGTGGTGGACGAGATCGAGCGGCGTATGGGCAGGATCGCCGCTCAGCGCGGTGCCTCGGTCCGGAGGGTCTTCAGGGACTCGCCCGTAGGCTCCCGCTTCGAGCTCTACTTCGACGGCTACCTCGCCGCGTACCTGAGGTACTCGATCCGCGCGGGCCGGCTCACCCTGCGTGCCGTCGTCGAGAACGCGGGCTTCGAGGGACGGGGACTGGAACGGGTGCTGATGCGCGGAGCGATGCTCGACGCCCATCGACGGCGCATCGACGTGATCCCGGGTTGCGCTCCGGCGCGGGAGTTCCTGGAGCGGAATCCGCAGTACCTGGCGCTGGCGCGCGGCCCACGTCGGCGGGACGACCCCCGGCGCTGATGCAGGGGCTGGCGGCAGGAATGGTGCGGCCGTCACCTGTGTTGTCCCCAGCGAGGCCCGATGGTGCGCCGCCCTTCCGATCGACGCACAGGAGCACCCGCATGCCGCTCAGCACTTCCATGACCACCACCCGCATCGCCGACACCAGCGTTCCGATCACCAGGGAGCTGGCCGGGCGCTGGAGCCCACGGTCCTTCGATCCGGAGGCGACGATCACGGAGCCCCAGCTGGACGCCCTGCTGGAGGCCGCGCGCTGGGCGCCGTCCGCGAGCAACAACCAGCCCCGCCGCTTCATCGTCGCCCGGCGCGGGACCCACGCGTTCGAGACGATCGTCTCGGCCCTCGTGGGATTCAACGCCGCCTGGGCCCACAACGCTTCGGTACTGGTCGTGGGCATCGCCGAGACATCGTCCGTGGAGGGCGATCTGCGTCCCTACGCCGAGTACGACCTCGGCCAGGCCATCGCGCACCTGAGCGTGCAGGCGCAGGCCGAGGGGCTGGCGACCCATCAGATGGCAGGGGTGGAGTGGGACAGGGTGGTGGCGGCCTTCGACCTGGCCGACAACCTGAAGCCCCTGACGATCACGGCCGTCGGCACGGTGGACGAGGCAGGCAAGCTTCCCGGCGCCCTGGCGGAGCGGGAGACCGCACCGCGGACGCGCCTTCCGCTGGACGAGCTGGTGCTGCTCCGCAGCTAGCGGGGTTCCGCGTCCCGTCGGCGCGGACCCACCCGTCAGCCGCGCAGTGCGGCCCGTGCGGCATGCCCGATCACGGCACTGTACGTGGGGTAGGCGAACTTCACCCGGGCCAGCGTGGCGAGGTCGGTGCCCGCCGCCATCGCGGACGCCACCGCGGTGATGACCTCCACCGCGTTCTCACCGACGGCATGCGCACCGAGGATCAGCTCGCGGCGCCGGTCGATCACGAGTTTGAGGAATCCCTGCTCGCGGTCGTCGATGATGGGCCGCTCGACGACCGCGTACGGCACGGAGACCGCGTGGCACTCGGCGTCGCGCTCCCTCGCCTTCGTCTCGGTCAGCCCCACGCCTGCGTAGTCCGGATCCGTGAAGCCGCCCTCCGGCAGCAGGTGGTGCGGCGTGGTGCGCGTGGCGCCGAGCACCGCGTTCTCGGCCGCGGTCTCACCCTCGAAGACGGCCGCCTGCACCAGCATGCTCGTGCCGTTGGCGTCACCCGCCACGAAGATGTGCGGAACGCTGGAGCGCAGGTACTCGTCCACTGGGATGAAGGATCGTGCGGTCCGGACGCCCGCCGCCTCGAGGCCCAGCCCGGCGAGGTTGGCGGGCCAGCCGGCCGCCATGATGACGGCGTCCACCGTGCGGGCCAGCGGCTCGCCGTCGCGCGTCCAGGTGAGCGTGAGGCCGTCGGCCTCCTTCCGGATGCTGTCGATCCCCCCGATGCCCGTCTCCACCTGGACGCCCTTGCCCGTGAAGCTCCCGGTGACGGCCGCGGCGACGTCCTCGTCCTCCGTCATCAGGATGCGTGGCGCGAGGTCCAGCAGGAGGACCCGGGAGCCCATCGCGTCGAAGATGGTGGTCATCTGCGCCCCGGTGTGCCCGCCTCCGATGATGGCCACGCTTCCGGGCAGGCTCTCGAGGCCCAGCACCTCGTGCGGCAGGACGGCGTACTCGGCGCCCTCGACGGGCAGCCGACGCCCGCTGCCGCCGATGCAGAGGATGATCGACGACGCGGTGACCCGGCGGTCACCCACGACCACGCCGTGGTCGCCGGTGAGCTCGGCGTCGCCCTCGATCAGTTCGATGCCGAGGCGCTCCATGGTGGCTCCGTAGCCCTTGGCGTCGAGGACCCGGGCCACCGTGGTGCGCACGCGGTCGACCGTCCTGGCCCAGTCGACGGACGGTTCGTCCACGACGATCCCGTAGTCGTACGCGGTGCGGACCTCCCGGAACAGCCGGGCGGTCTTCGCCAGGACGCGCGTCGGGACGCAGCCCGAGTTCACGCACGTGCCGCCGAGCGCGGAGCGTTCGACGACGGCGGTGCGCGCGCCGAGTTCGGCCGCGCGTGTGGCGGCCGCCATGCCGGCAGGTCCGCCGCCGATGACGAGGACATCGAACTCGTGGTCCATGGAAGGCTCCTTCGGTCGGTGGTGGCGCCTCCCATCCTCCACCGGATACGTACGGGCCCACAATGCGCGTGCGCGGTGGCGGTGCGGTGCTGTGCCGGGCACGCTCCTGCGCCTAGGATCAGGACCTCGGGTACGACACGAATGGATCGACATGGCTGGGGATGCTGGGGAGCTCCGCTACACGCTCACGGACGACGGCGCCTTCCTGCGCCTGCGGTGGGCCGCGGGTGTCACGATCGGAGGAGACGACGTCCGCTCGACGACGGCGGCCGTGACGGCCGCATCGCCCGCCGGGAGACGGCCGCTCCTGGTGAACATCGGACTCGTCGATGCGATCACCGCGGAAGCCCGGCACCTGCTCATCGAGGACGACTGCTCGTGCCGGACCGGCGTGGTCGGCGTGGATGACGTGGGCAGGGTGCTCACCGCCTTCAACTACCGCTCGGTGACCCCGAGCCGGTACTTCACGAACGAGGCGGAGGCGATCGCCTGGTTGACGGGTGGGGCCTCCGTCGGTGACTCCCCGACGGGGTGACGGGACCATGGTCGATGCGGGAGCCCCGGCGGACGCCCTGCCGCTGCACGTGTTCACGCTGCCCGACCAGCGCCGGTCGTTCGCGGCACGGACCGGTGACGGTTGCAGGGCGGCGGGTCGAAGCGCACGGCAAGTGGTGGACAGCAAGTAAGCTGAGTGCCGGAGTGGCTCGTCTCACAGCCACGTCCCGCCGGTTCTGGTCCGATCCGGCAGCACGGATCTCATTTCTGAACAGGTAGTGGCATGGGCGAGGAGCGGATGCAGGGGGTCTCAGGAAGGCTGGCAGCGTTGTCGCCGGCGTCCCTCCACGTCCTGTTCGCCCTGATGCTCGCGGCGGCGGCCCTGACCGGCCGCCACACCATGCTCGACGCGCCGGGCCTGGCCCTCGTCTGGCCTGCGGCGGGGGCGAGCTTCCTGTGGGCGCTCTGGGGTTCACGGACCCGGCGGGACCTCGCCGTCGCGCTCGTCGCCAGTGTTCCCATCCTGACCGTCGTCAACCTCGCCACGGGACTCAGCCCCACCCTCGCCCTGTCTGTAGCGCTCGGGAGCCTCGCCCAGACGGCCCTGGCCGTCCGCCTCTTCCGCGGACTGGTTCCCGGCCTCGACGTACGGAGCGTCGGTGACTACCTGCGGCTCGGGGGTGTCGCGCTCGTCTCCTGTTCCCTCGGCGCGCTGTTCATCGTCGCCGGCGTCGCACTGGAGGGCGGGGCGGACCCGTTCTCGGCGTTCATCCCCTGGCTGGTCCGGCACGCGGTGTCCCTGACGGCCCTCGGAGCACTGGGCATCGTGGTCGCCTCGAGCGTCACGGCCCGCGCGCGCGGGGAGGTCACTCCGCCGCTGACAGCGGCGCGGCGCGCCGAGTACGCACTCCTCACGGTCGTCTCCTTGGTGCTCTACGTGCTCACGTTCGGAGCCGGCCCCGCGCTGCCGATCGCCTACACCACCATCCCGGCGCACATGTGGGCGGGCCTGCGGCTGCGCGCGGGATGGGCCATGCTGCACGGCCTCGCCAGCGGCGCGTTCCTCGTCCTCTTCACCCTCGCGGGCCGCGGCCCGTTCCAGGACCTTGGCCCCGGCGTCGCCGCCTATGTCGCCCAGTCGTTCATGTTCATCGCGTTCTCCCTGTCCGCCGTCCTGGCACTCAGCATGGACGAGCGGCGCCGTCTCATCGCCCGCCTGTACCGGGCCAACGAGGAGGCGAAGGCAGCGGCGGACCTCCGTGACCTCGTGATCGGCAGGATGAACGACGGTGTCCTCGTCGCGGGACCGGACCGCCGACTGATCTTCCAGAACGCGACGAGCGAGCGCTGGCTGGGGCACGGCACGGCACGGCCCGGCGAGGTGTGGAAGCGCGACTACGAGGTGACGACGCCGGAAGGGCAGCCGTTGGCCGAGGCCGACAATCCCCTGACCCTGGCGCTGGAGGGCACGGTCACCGAGCGGATGGACCTGAACCTCACCCACCGGTCCGGCGAGGTGATGCACCTCTCGGTCGACGCCATGCCGCTTCCCGGCGAACGGGGGGCCGTGGTGGTGACGCGCAACGTGACCGACGAGCGTGTCCACCAGCGGGACCTCGGGCGCTTCGCCTCGGTCGTGGCGCACGACCTCCTGACCCCGCTGACCGTCTTCGACGGCTGGCTCGAGCTGCTCGAGGATCCGGACCTGCCCGCCGCCGAGCGGCAGGCCAGCATCGGGCGCCTCCAGCACGCGAGCCTGCGGATGCGGACCCTGATCCGGAATCTCCTCGCCTACAGCCTGGCCAAGGAGGAGAGGCTCACGGCGACCCGCATCGACGTCCCCCGCGTGATGGAGGGCATCGTGGACCTGCGCACCGCCCTCCCGGGCACGCAACTCCCCGCCATGCGGTTCGAGGTGCGTGCGCCGCATCCCGTCTACGCCGACGAGCGGCTCTTCCTGCAGCTGATGGAGAACCTCGTGGGTAACGCCGTGAAGTACGGGCGCACCGACGGAACCGGCGAGGTGGTGGTGGAGACGACCGTCGACATCGGGGGGAGGACCCTCGTGCACGTCCGGGACAACGGTATCGGCATCCCCGAAGGGGATCTCCAGCGCGTCTTCGAGGAGTTCCACCGCTCCGAGAACGGGCTGGGCCAGGCCACCGGGACCGGACTCGGGCTCGCCATCTGCCGCCGTATCGCCGAGAGCCACGGAGGCAGCATCAGCGTCCGCAACGTCGAGCACGGCGGCGCCGAGTTCACCGTCAGTCTGCCCGGCGCGCCCGATCAGCTCCCCCGGGGTATCCCACTGGTCGCCGCGGACGATGCTCCGAGGATCCCGGCGCAGTAGCCCTCGCGCTGCCGGCTCAGTTCTTCGACCTCGGGTACAGCTTGGGAGATCCTGCGTGCCCGTCGCCGTGGCGCATCCCCGCCAGCACCTCGGCCATCGCGTCGCGGGACGAGTGGCGCGGTTCCCAGCCCAGTTCGCTCCTCGCCCGGGCCGTGTCCATGACCGGGCTCTGCGCCGCCAGATCGATCCACCCCGGATCGGTGCGCTGGATGCGGAGCCACCAGCTCGCGCCGACGATCCAGCGCAGCACGCGCACCGGGAATCCGATCACGCGACGCGCCTCGAGCAGGTCGGCGAGGCGCGCGGGGGTGAGTTCGGGCTCCGCGGCGATGTTGAACGCGCCGGAAGCGCGTCGCGCCAGCACCCGCCAGTACGCGTCGGCGACGTCCTCCGCGTGCACGGCCTGGAAGATGAAGGCTGCCGGGACGGGCAGCACGGGAAGCGAAACGCCCAGGAGGACCTTCGGGACGAGCGGGCCGAGGAAATAGCGGCCCACCTCGCTGCCCGCTCCGCTCTGGAAGATCAGGGCCGGCCGGAGGCGGGCCACCGCGATCTCCGGGTAGGCCTGCTCGAACGCATCCAGCAGGCGTTCCTGCTCGGCCTTCTGGCGGCTGTACTGGGAGGACCGGACGCCGTCGGTCGGCCATGCCTCGCCCCTGCGGGTGTCCTTGCCGGCACGCGAGTAGGCCGCGACGGAGGACGCGCAGACGAACTGCCGCACACCGGCGGTGGCGGCTGCGTGGAGGGCGTTGGCCGTCCCGGTGACGTTGGTCCGTCGCATGGCGGGTTCGTCGTGATTCGGCTGGATGGCCCAAGCGAGGTGCACGACGGCGTCCACTCCCGCGAGCGCGAGCACCAGGGCCTCCCTGCCCTCGTCGGTCCCGATGTCGATCGCATGCCAGTCGACGCCGTCGTAGGGGGCCTGCGTCGTGTCCGGGATGGTGCGGGCGATCCCGGTGATGGTGATGCCGCCCGTGTCCCCCGAGGTGTCGTAGCCGGACCGCTCGATGGCCTCGCGGTCCCGCGCTGCCCGGTGCAGGCGGGAGAGGACCGCGGTGCCCACGTTCCCGGTGGCACCGATGACTGCTATGCGCATGGTTCTACTCCTTGGCCTGCTGGTTGTGGGGACGGGGGAGGGCGCTGATCCGAACTGGACTACTAAGCAAGCTTATGGTGCAGTTGAAGGAGACGTACAGCCGCAAGGGCGCACGACGCCCTTTCCAGGGCCATAGCGGGAGGTATCCGTGAGCAGTAACAGCAAGGTCGGCAGTGAGCCGAAGAGTGACGCCTCGCAGAAGGCGCAAACCGCGCCCGATCCGAACGATCCCCGGAAGCCGGATGATCCGAAGGATGTCGGGAAGCCCGCCTGGAAGTACGTGTTCAAGCGGTCGCTCAACGAGTTCGGCAAGGACCAGTGCACCGATCTGGCCGCGGCGCTGACCTACTACGCGGTCCTCGCGATCTTCCCCGGGATCCTCGCCCTGCTGTCCCTCCTCGGGCTGTTCGGACAGGCCCAGAACACCACCAATCAGGTCCTGGAGATCGTCGGCCAGTTCGCGCCGCCGGACACCCTGGAGACCATCAGGCCCACGATCGAGGACCTCGCCTCCAACCAGGCGGCCGGGCTGACCTTCGTGATCGGCCTCCTCGGCGCCATCTGGTCGGCATCGGGCTATGTGAACGCCTTCTCCCGGGCGATGAACCGCGTCTACGAGGTCGAGGAGGGCCGGGGCTTCTTCAAGCTGCGCCCGCAGATGCTCCTCGTCACCGTCGTCGTCCTCGTCCTGATCGTCGTCATGGGCCTCATGCTCGTGCTCTCCGGGCCCGTCGCCGAGGCCGTCGGGAACACGATCGGACTCGGTGGCACCGCACTGACCATCTGGAACATCGCCAAGTGGCCCGTCGTCGTGTTCTTCGCGGTCCTCATGATCGCCGTCCTCTACTACGGCTCGCCGAACGTCAAGCAGCCCAAGTTCCGGTGGATGAGTCTCGGCGGGTTCATCGCCCTGATCGTCCTCGCCATCACCACCGCGGCGTTCTCCCTCTACGTGGCCAACTTCGGCAGCTACGACAAGACCTACGGCGCCATCGCCGGCGTGATCGTCCTGCTCCTCTGGATCTGGCTGGCGAACCTCTCGCTCCTGTTCGGTGTCGAGTTCGACGCCGAGATGGAACGCGGCAGGGAACTGCAGGGCGGCATCGAGGCGGAGGACGGCATCCAGCTGCCGCCCCGTGATACCAAGGCTGCCGACAAGAAGCGCGAGAAGTACCGCAAGCTCGTCAACGAGGGTCGCGAGCTCCGCGAGAAGTACGAGCGGGAGTCGGCCCGCCGGTAGGCCGACCGCACCCTGCACCAGGAGGCCCGGACGTGTCAACGGCCGGGCCTTCTGCATGTCCGCGGTCCTAGACTGGCTGCATGACCGATACCCAGCAGGCCGACACGTCAGGGCACAGCACCAAGGGGTCCTACGTGACCGACGGCCAGGAGTTCACGCGGGACACGCAGTACATCGAGACGCGGATCACGCGGGACGGTGCGGACGGCTATCCCGTCGAGTCCGGGCGCTACCGCCTGATCGCGGCCCGCGCCTGCCCGTGGGCCAACCGCACCATCATCGTGCGCCGCCTCCTCGGGCTGGAGGACGCGATCTCCCTCGGCACCCCGGGCCCCACCCACGACAGCCGGTCCTGGACCTTCGACCTCGATCCCGGCGGCCGTGACCCGGTCCTCGGTATCGAGCGGCTGCAGGAAGCCTTCTTCAAGCGCGATCCGGACTACGCGCGCGGCATCACGGTTCCGGCGATCGTGGACACGACCACCGGCGCGGTCGTGACCAACAACTTCCCCCAGATCACCCTGGACTTCTCCGGCGAATGGACGGAATTCCACCGCGAGGGTGCTCCGGACCTGTATCCGGAGGCGCTCCGGGAGGAGATCGACACCGTCAACAAGCGGGTCTTCACGGAGGTCAACAACGGCGTCTACCGCTGCGGCTTCGCGGGATCGCAGGAGGCCTACGACGCCGCCTACGACCGGCTGTTCACGGCTCTGGACTGGCTCGAGGAACGGCTCACCACCCAGCGGTTCCTCGTGGGGGACACCATCACGGAGGCCGACGTCCGCCTGTTCACCACGCTCGTCCGGTTCGACCCGGTCTACCACGGCCACTTCAAGTGCAACCGGAACAAGCTGACCGAGATGCCCGCGCTGTGGGGCTACGCCCGCGATCTGTTCCAGACGCCGGGCTTCGGCGACACGATCGACTTCGAGCAGATCAAGCAGCACTACTACATCGTGCACGAGGACATCAACCCCACCGGGATCGTCCCCAAAGGTCCCGACCTCGCGGGATGGACCACGGACCACGGACGCGCATCCCTGGGTGGACGGCCCTTCGGCGACGGCACCCCGCCGACCCCCGAGTAGTGGGGGTGGACGCAGGCGGGGCCGCCTGCGTCCGCCGCAGCGGCCGTCCCAATTAGCGAACAAACTCGTTTCTTAATCGTCAGCAGCATAGGCTAGCCTTACTTCAGACTCATCGACCGTCTGAGGGGAGCACCATGGCAGTCCAGGCCGCCGCCTCGCGCCCCTCGACCGGCGATCGGCCCCTGTCGGCCCGGCGGCGGTCCTCGGTTCCCCGCACCGCCGCGCAGCTGGTCCTCACCGCGCTGGTCCTCCTCGCCTTCTGCGTCGCCTCCCTCACCATCGGGGCCCGCTCGGTCGGTCCCGGCACCATGATCGACGCCGTCCTGGCCTTCGATCCCGCCGACGGCGACCACGCGGTCGTGCTCTCCCGTGTCCCGCGCACCGTCATCGGCCTGCTCGTCGGAGCGGCCCTGGCAACGGCCGGGGCAGCCCTGCAGGGGATCGCGCGGAATCCGCTGGCCGATCCGGGGATCCTCGGCATCAATGCCGGAGCGTCACTGGCCGTCGTCGTCGGGATCCATCTCTTCGACCTCACCACCGCCTCCGGGTACATCTGGTGCGCCTTCGCCGGTGCGGGCGCCGCAGCCCTCGCGGTCTACGCCGTCGCCAGCCTCGGACGGGAGGGCGCGACGCCGGTCAAGCTCGCGCTCGCCAGCGCGGCACTGGCCGCCGGCCTCGCCAGCCTCACGAATGCGGTCCTCGTCTCCAGCCAGGAGACTCTCGACGCCTTCCGCTTCTGGCAGGTCGGCACGCTGTCCGGCCGGGGCTGGGACGTGATCGGCACGATCGCCCCGTTCCTGCTGGTGGGCCTCGTGATGACGCTGGCCACGGGCAAGGTCCTCAACGGCCTCGCGCTGGGCGACGACGTGGCGCGCGGACTCGGGCAGAACGTGAACCTCGCGCGGGGCATCACGGCGCTGGGCGTCGTGATCCTGTGCGGGGCCGCCACCGCCGCCGCCGGCCCCATCGCCTTCGTGGGCCTCGTGATCCCTCACGTCGTACGCCTCGTCGTCGGGGCCGACTACCGCTGGATCCTCCCGTTCTCCGCTCTCCTCGGCCCGGTCCTGCTGCTCGGCGCCGACATCATCGGCCGGGTTATCCTGCCGCCCGGAGAAGTGCAGGTGGGCATCATGACCGCGGTCGTCGGCGCCCCCTTCTTCATCTGGCTCGTGCGCCGCCGCAGGATGGCCCACCTGTGAGCACGACGCTCGACTCCTCGCAGGTCCCCCCGCGGCCTGCCCCGGCACCCCCGGCCGCAGGGCTGGCCCTCGTCCGTGCCCGTCGCCGGCGCAGCAGCGGGCTCCGCCTGGCCGCGGTCGGGGCGGTCGTCGTCGTCCTGTTCGCCGCGAACGTCCTGCTCGGTTCCTACACGGTGACCATCCCCGACGTCTTCCGGATCCTCGGGGGTGCCGACATCCCGGGTGCCAGCTTCATCGTGATGGAGAACAAGCTTCCCCGCTCGGTGATCGGGGTCCTGGTCGGTGTGTGCTTCGGACTCGCCGGAGCCGTGTTCCAGACCATGCTCAGGAACCCCCTCGCGAGCCCCGACATCATCGGGATCAGTTACGGAGCGAGTGCCTCGGCGGTCACGGCGATCGTCCTCTTCGGCGCCGCCGGCGCCGCCGTGTCCCTCTCCGCGCTGGTCGGCGCGATGGTCGTCGCCGCGGCGATCTATCTGATCTCGCGCCGGGGGGGAGTAGCGGGCTACCGCCTCATCCTCGTCGGCATCGGCTTCGCGGCCGTCCTGCACGCGCTGGTCAACTTCCTGATCACCCGCACCGACCTCCGGACGGCATCGGAAGCACTGCTGTGGCTCAACGGCTCGCTCAACTCGAGCAACTGGGACCGTGCGGCCGTCCTGGTCGCCGCCCTCGTGGTCCTGCTGCCGGCCGCGGCGGTCCTCTCGCGCAGCCTGCAGGGCCTCGTCCTGGGCGACGACGCCGCAGCAGGCCTCGGGCTCCGGGTCGAGGCCTCACGGCTGGGACTCATGTCCACCGCCGTCGCCCTCGCGGCCGTGGCCACCGCGGCCGCAGGGCCCGTCGCGTCCGTGGCCTTCCTGTCCGGACCGATCGCGCGCAGGCTGCTCGGGAACCGGCCCTCGCTGGTCATGGCGGCCCTGGTGGGGGCAGGAATCGTCCTCGGGGCCGATTTCATCGCCGCGAACCTCATCCCCGGGGCGTCACTGCCCGTCGGCGTCGTGACCGGCGCGCTCGGTGCCCCGTTCCTGCTGTGGCTGCTGGCCACGGCGAACCGATCAGGCCAGGGAGGCTGAGCATGGCTGCACGTCAGGAACCCACGTCGGGGGACACCCTGTCCGCCGAAGGGCTGACCCTCGCCTACGACCAGCGCACCGTGGTCGACGGGCTCTCCCTCACGCTCCCGGCCGGGCGGGTGACGGTGATCGTCGGGGCCAACGCCTGCGGCAAGTCCACCCTGCTGCGCGGACTCGCCCGTCTCCTCAAGCCGATCGAGGGCGCGGTCGTGCTCAACGGGTCGGACATCTCCGCCCAGTCCACGAAGGCCGTCGCCCGAGTCCTCGGACTACTGCCCCAGACCCCTGTGGCACCGGACGGTATCAGCGTCGCCGACCTCGTGGGGCGCGGCCGCTACCCGCACCAGGGCTGGTTCCGCCAGTGGACCCCCGAGGACGACGAGGCGGTGGCGGACGCGCTGGAGGCCACCGACACGCTGGCCCTCGCCGACCGCAACGTGGATGAGCTCAGCGGTGGGCAGCGACAGCGTGTGTGGATCGCGATGGCCCTCGCGCAACAGACGGGCATCCTGCTGCTCGACGAGCCCACCACCTTCCTCGACGTGACGCACCAGGTGGAGGTGCTGGACCTCATCACGGACCTGAACCGGCGGTCCGGCACCACCGTCGTCATGGTGCTGCACGACCTGAACCTCGCCGCACGCTATGCGGACCACCTCATCGCGATGCGGGACGGACGGATCGTGGCAGCCGGGCCCCCCGCCGCCGTCGTCACCCAGGAGACCGTCTCGGGCGTCTTCGACCTGGAGTGCCGGATCATCGAGGACCCGGTCTCCGGCACGCCGATGGTGATCCCGGTGGGCAGGCACCACAGCCCTCCGGCACCCGCCCGTCCCCAGACTCCCCCCGCCGGCCGGCAGCAGGCCACGGGGTACCGACCCAACCCGCAGGACGCCGTTCCCGCCCCCGTGGAGGCAGCATCATGACCCAAGTGACCCATCGGAACGCACTGCGGACCGTCGCCGACACCGAGCCCATGGTGCTCGCGTTCGACGTCGTCGTCACCGCCGTGCAGGACCTCGGTGCCACCTTCCGCCGCATCACGTTCGGTGGGGCATGCCTCGAGGCGTTCGGGGTGGCGGGGGACACCCTCGACCTCCGGATCAAGATCGTCATCCCCTCGAAGGGCCGTGACTGCCCGGACATCGCAGGCATGATGAAGCGCGGGGACTCGGCGAACTGGTACCAGCTGTGGCTGGGCCTGGAGGCGGAGGAGCGTGGTTCCATGCGCACCTACACGGTGCGGAACGTGCGCTGCGGCGGTCCGCGCCCGGAGATCGACGTCGACTTCGTGATGCACCTCGACGACGACGGCCGGGGCGGCCCGGCCTCGGAGTGGGCTTCGGCGGCCCGGCCCGGTGACCGGGTCTGCATCATCGGGCCCAATTCCTCGGCGGCGCAGTGCGCGACGGCGGGTGCCTACGGCGGCATCGAGTGGAGCCCGGGCCTCGCCCAGCACGTCCTCCTCGCCGGTGACGAGACGGCGGTGCCCGCCATCAGCGCGATCCTCGAGGCCCTGCCCGAGGACATCAGCGGGTCCGCCTTCCTCGAAGTGCCGGACCTGCAGGACGTCCAGGCCATCTCCACGAAGTCCTCCGTGGCCATCACCTGGCTGGCGCGTGGGGACCGGCCGCATGGCGAGCAGCTGGAGGCCGCAGTCCGGGACGCCGTCCGGGTGCCGGGTTGGGTGTCGCTCGCCGGTCCCGCCGGTGCGCGGGGAGGAAACGAGCCCGAGGAGGTCGACATCGACCGGACGATCCTGTGGGAGACGCCGCAGCGGATGGAGGCGGCCATCGTGCAGTCGACCGTCGGTTCCGGGCGCCCTGCCGGCACCCAGCCCTTCTACGCGTGGATCGCAGGGGAAGCCGCCGTCGTCCGTGGCCTGCGGCGGTACCTCGTGCGCGACGTCGGGGTGGACCGGAAGCAGGTCGCTTTCATGGGGTACTGGCGCAAGGGCCGCGCAGAGCTCGCCTGAGGTGCCGGCCAAGCCGGAAGGCGCAGGTTCTTCAGCGTCTTCGCGCAGGAACCCGGTGACGGAACGCAGTATGACACGGATGATCCACAGGCAGGATAACGGAATTGTAACTTCGGATCCCGTGGCCTAGGGTTTGAGCAGTCAAAGCTGGTTCCACGGAATCCAGGTCCGCACGCCCGACCCTGTCAGCGGACCGCCTGAACACTGTGTGACAGGGGTGGAGGATCCACGTCCGACGCGGCTCGAGCCGCCTGGAGGTGAAGCTCTTCCGCACTGCTCCTCTGTACGGTCCCGTCTGCGGCTCCTCCGCGATCCGGACCGCGTGGAGGTCGAGCCGACTCCTGCTCGAATCCGGCAGCCGACTTCGCGGGCGTCCGAGAGAGGTAAGCAGTTGACCCAGACGGTTACGTCCGGGCGCCGCCGCGCGTCCGACGATCGAGCGCAGCAGCACCCGGTTTCCCACCGCCCCGCTCATCCCGGCCCGCCCAGCCGCCGCTCGCTCCGGGTCCCGGTCGCCGGTGAGGCCCTTCCGCCCGTCCCGTCCGTCGCTGCACCCGCCCTTCCGACGACCGCACCCGCTGCCCCGGAGCCCACGACCCGACGCGGGCTCCGCGAGCAG
Source organism: Arthrobacter sp. UYP4 (assembly GCF_057291175.1). Taxonomy (NCBI): domain Bacteria; kingdom Bacillati; phylum Actinomycetota; class Actinomycetes; order Micrococcales; family Micrococcaceae; genus Arthrobacter; species Arthrobacter sp. UYP4. The sequence continues at coordinate 1,840,124 of NZ_JBXAVU010000001.1, read as the reverse complement.
CAGGCAGCCGCCCGGGACGCTGCAGCAGTCCTGCCGACACGGCGCAGTGCCCGCCGTTCCGTGCCCGTCGCGCATGCGGATCTGCATCCGGAGTTGAGGGAGGACCTGCATCCGGACCTGCGCTCGGGCCCGCGGCGCTCGCTCCGCCCGCACGCACCTCGGCCGGCGTCGTTCTCCCGGCTGCGCGACAACGCCGCGACGGCAGGGATCGTGCTCGCCTCGGCAGGGCTGGTCATGGGGGCAGTGGCGCCGTCGGCTGCCACCGCCCCGACCGCCGCAACCCCCGGCACGGCCCTCGCCTCGGGTGTCGCACCGGCCGTCACGGCGCCCGCCGGGGCGTCGGTGACCTTCCGGCTCGAGAGCGCCGGACAGGCCGCGGAGGGCATCGCGCCGAGTATCGCCAGTGCACGGGCCCTCTCCGCGTCCCTGACTCCCGCAGCCCAGGAGCGCAAGGCGTTCGGCGTCCCCGTGGACAGCCCTGTCGTCGCTTCCCCCTTCGGATATCGCGTCAACCCCCTGGGCGGATACGGACCCGAACTGCACACCGGCCTCGATTACGCGAGCGGGTGCGGGACCCCGGTCATGGCCGCCGATGCCGGCACCGTCGTCGACTCCGGCGAGCATGCCTATGGCGGCGGCCTGCGCATCGTGATCGACCACGGTGACGGCCTGAAGACCACCTACAACCACCTGAGCGTGCTCGAGGTGCCCGCCGGCACGACCGTGGCGCGCGGCGACCTCCTCGGAGCCGTCGGCACCACGGGGAACTCCACCGGGTGCCACCTCCACTTCGAGGTCCTGGTCAATGACGAGAAGGTCGACCCGCAACCCTGGCTGTGACCGACGGCCGACCTCCAGCGTCTGCAGACGGACAGGCGGACGGGCCGCCGGACGGGTAGACAGGCCGATGGACCGGGCCTGCCCGCAACCCTAGGGCAGCGGATCGCTGACGATCGCGGGATCCTTGTAGCCCAGGGGCATCCGGAGGCGGAGCGAATTGGGCTTCATCTCGAAGGCCATGTGCGTCGCCTTCCCGAGGGGGTCGCCGTCGAGCTGCACCTCGAGGGGCTCGCGCAGCGTGACCTCGGCGGTCCGGCACTGGAAGTACTCGAGCGAGGGGTCCTTGCTCCTGCCCTTCCCACGCGCGAAGAGCTTGCCCGCGACCGCCAGCCAGCCCAGCTTGCCCTTCGGCGCCACGGTCATGAGGTCCATCAGCCCGTCGTCGATCTTGGCGCCGGGGAAGATCTCCAGGCCCCCCATGATCTTCCCGCAGTTGCCGCCCATCACGCTGCGCAGGCGGCGCTCGAAGGGCCTGCCACCGTCCACGGAGATGGTGGTCCGCGCCGGCCGGCCCGGGAGGTTCCTGATCCCGGCGTCCACGTAGGCGAGCCAGCCCACCTTGTCCTTCAGGTCGTCCCTGGTGTCGGACATGATCGCGGCGTCGTAGCCGATGCCCGCCATGACCAGGAACACGTGGGCGTCCTGCGCACGATCCACGGTCACGTGCACGACGTCGATGGACCGCTCGGTCCCCCGGAACGCGGCCTCGACGGCGGCATCCGGACCGTCGACGGCGATGTCGAGGTTGCGGGCCAGGAGGTTGCCCGTGCCCAGCGGAACGAGGGCCATCATGGTCCCGCTGCCGGCGAGCTCCTCGGCGACGCACCGGACGGTACCGTCGCCACCGGCCGCGATCACGAGGTCCACCCCGGCCTCGAGGGCCTCGCGGGCCTGCCCGTGCCCGGGGTCGTCCGCCGTGGTCTCGATCACGAGGGGCGCGTCCCAGCCGTCCTCGGCGGAGATGCGCTCCACCGCTCCCTGCACGTCGGACGTGGTGGCCTTGATGGGATTGATGATGAGCGCGGCGCGACGGCGACCCGATCCGGCATCCGCAGCCACGTCGGTGGTCGCTTCGATTGTTGCGTCGGTGGGCATGATGTCCTTCGTGCGGGAGTCAACGGGCGGGTCCGTCGAGCTTATCCCGACGGACCCGGGTGCCGAGGGTAATCTTTGACGGTGAACTTCTCCCAGCGGTACGTGGCACTCGGCGACTCCTTCACCGAAGGGGTGGGTGACTGGGATCCGGCGTCGCCCAACGGCGTCCGTGGCTGGGCGGACCGCGTCGCGGAGCAGCTCGTCCTCGCCGACAGGTCCTGGGGGTACGCGAACCTCGCCATCCGCGGCAAGAAGATGCGCCAGATCCTCGACGAGCAGATCGACGGCGCCCTGGCTCTCGAGCCGACGCTCGTCACCCTCTATGCGGGCGCCAATGACATCCTGCGGCCACGGGTCGACATCGACCGGCTCATGGGCCACTACGACGAAGGGATCGGCCGGCTTCGCGAGGCCGGTGCGGCCGTCGTGCTGTTCACCGGATTCGATGCCTCGGGGTCCGCTGTCTTCGGCACGACCCGGGGACGCACCGCCGTCTACAACGAGTGGGTGCGTGAGATCGCCGACACGCGGGGCGCGACGGTCGTCGACTACTGGCGCCTGCGCGAGTTCCAGGACTGGAGCTACTGGGACGTCGACCGCATGCACATGTCCACCGCAGGGCACACCCTCATGGCCGCCCGGGTGCTGGAGGCCATGGAGGCCTCGCACGCCATCGACCTGCCGGAACTGGAGGCACGTCCCGTCCTCCGGCGCGTGGAGCAGTTGAAGGCCGACGCGCAGTGGGCGCGGGAATACCTGACGCCCTGGGTGGGCAGGCGGTTGCGCGGAGTCTCCTCGGGCGACGATCTCGCACCGAAGTATCCGGTGCCGGTCCACCCGCACTGGGCGTCCGTTCCCGCCTGACGGTCCGCGCTCCGGCCGGGCCGTCGCAGGTGCGCGGCCGTCGGAGCGCGGCAGATGGATGATCCACACCGCCTGGCTGGTCCGTACCGCCGTCGCGGCGTCTAGCGGGCGGCGACGGAGTTGCTGCCCTCGGTGTCGACCGCGGGGTCGCCGGTGCTGTAGGTGACGGTGTTGTCCTCACCGTCGACGTCGATGTCCCGGGTGTCGTCGACCGTGACGACGTTCGTCCGACCGTCGACGTCGACGTCGGGCACGCTCGTCAGGGTGGCCGTGTTGCCGTCCCCCTCGACGTCGAGGGCCTCGGCGGATTCGCCGGTGATGGTGTTGTCGTCGCCGTCGATGTCGATGTCCTCGCATCCGCCGGTGATGTCGATCGTGGTGCCATCGGTTTCGATGTCGATGTCGCCGCCGCCGCTGCAGCTGATGCTGACGGTGGTACCGGGTGTCCCGATCGTGCGCTCGTCACCCCGGCTGAGGCTGACCGGCGCGTCCGTCGCGGATTCCGTCGCCGTCGATGCCGACGGGGCGCCGGAGCTCGCGGGGCTGCCGGACCCGGTCGGGGCGGCAGTGGACGGGCTCCCCGTACCCTCGGGTGTCACCGGAGCCGGCTCGTCCGCACTGGCCGTTCCGGTGGGCGCGTTGGCCGGCGGCTGCGTGGTGCCGTCGGTGCACCCGGTGAGCAGGGCGAGGGCCAGTGCAGCGCCGAGGGCGATGGACACGGCACGAGAGTCTCGGGGCATCGGGTTCTCCTCCAGGGTGTGGCCGGTGGGCCGCCGACCGGTACGGTAAGCCTACTGTCCATCTCCGTCCCGGACCAGAGCAGCGCAAGGTGCCCGGACCGGGGAGGGACCGGAGCCGCAGTGCAGGGAGGATCGTCGAGAATGGCACTCGGCGCCGTCCCCCGCAACTGTCGGGTGGCTCCCCGCCCCCGCCCGGTACCCGCCGGAGCGGTATGCCAGAATGAGCGGATGGCGGCGCACTGGCTCACACCCGACGAGCGGCGGGCATGGCTGGCCCTCTATGCGCTGACGTCGCTGCTCCCCGCGACGCTCGACGCCCACCTGTTCCGGGAGGCCCGGATCACCCTGTTCGACTACCACGTCCTCGCGATGCTCTCCGAGTCGGAGGGGCGGAGCCTGCCGATGAGTGAGCTCGCCGCCCGCTCGACGGCGTCGCTCTCGCGGCTCAGCCACGTGGTCAAGAAGCTCGAGGGACGCGGGTGGGTGGCCCGGCTGCCGTCCGACTCCGACGGCCGCGTCACCACCGCGTCCCTGACTCCCGCAGGACTCGAGATGCTGGCCGGTCTCGCGGTGGCCCATGTCGCACAGGTCCGCTCCACGGTCTTCGACGCGCTGGACGCCCGGGACGTCGCCGACCTCGAGCGGGTGGGCCGGAAGATCCTCCGGGGCATGGACGGCGCGCACTGGATCCTGTCCGACGGTGAGCCGGCTGTCGAGGCCGCGCTCGCCGGGGACCCGACCGCCGGCGCGGGAGCTGCGCCCGGGCACCACGAAGCACACAGCACCGGGCAGTGACCCGGCGCGGACAGGACGGCAGATGGACCAGCAGGCACAGTTCCGGCGTCAGCCCCGCATCCTCGCGATCGTGCTGGCAGGAGGGGCGGGTGGGCGCCTCGGTGCCCTCACCGACCACCGCGCGAAACCGGCCATGCCGCTCGGCGGCAGCTTCCGCCTGATCGACGTCTCCCTGTCGAACCTCCACCACAGCGGGATCTCCGACGTGTGGATCATGGAGCAGTACCAGCCCAAGACCATCAACGACCACCTCCGCAACGGACGGCCGTGGGATCTCGACCGCACGCGCGGCGGGCTGCTCGTGCTGCCCCCGTTCAGCGGCCACGAGGGTGAGGGGTTCGCCGAGGGCAACGCCGACGGCCTGCTCCGCCAGGCGTCCTTCATCCGGGACTTCGCGCCGGACCTGGTCCTCGTGCTCAGCTCCGACCACCTGTACCGGCTCGACTACCGCGACGTCGTCGACACCCACCTCCGGACGGGAGCCGCACTGACGATGGTCACCGTCGACTTCGACGGCGACGCCTCCCACCACGGGGTCGTGACCGTGGGCGACGGCGGCAGGGTGACCGGCTTCGCCTACAAACCCGAGGAGCCGCAGTCGGACATCGTCACGGCCGAGGTCTTCCTGTACACGGCCGGAACCCTGCTGGAGTCGCTGGAGCACCTGCAGGACAGCCACGACGGCCTCGGCGACTACGGCCACCTTCTGGTGCCCCACCTCGTGGAGCAGGGGTCCGTCGTCGAGCACAGGCTCGACGGATACTGGCGCGACCTCGGGACGCCCGCCAACTACCTGCGCGCCCACCTCGATCTGGTGGACGGCAAGGGGCTGGAGCTCGCGGACCCGGAATGGCCCCTCCTCACGGAACCGCCGCAGCTGGTCCCGGCGTTCATCGGCGAGGGCGCCGTCGTCAGCAACTCGCTCGTGGCGCCCGGCGCCACCGTGCACGGGACGGTCCGCCGGAGCGTGATCGGTTCGGGGGCGACGGTCGAAGCAGGCGCCGTGGTCGAGGACTCCGTCCTGCTGAACCGGGTCCGACTGCGCAGCGGCACCCACGTCCGGTACGCGATCGTCGATTCGGATGCGGACCTCTCCGGCGACTACGCCGGGACCGCTCCCAAGGATCCCGCCGTCGTCGACCGGACCGGGCAGCTCGGCGACTGACCCGTTTTGGCCAGGCCTGATCCTGCCGGTAGTATGGTAGGGCGTTTGGCTGTGGCTGACGCCGACCCGTCCACGGACGGGGCGGAGTCCGTCCGGCTACCCGCGACTACCTGGAATGTAGGGCTGCGCCGGCCGAGAGGCCGTGCCGCCCGATCTTCACCGTCTTCCCCGCGGCGAGGCGCTTCGGCAGGTTCTCACCCTGCCAGGCCAACCTCCGGAAAGCTGCAGTAATAACGGTGTCATTACTGGTGGCGGGACGCCCCACAAGTGATTCCGTCACGTTCATCTAATCTGGAGGAGAGTTATGGCAGCCCACTGCCAAGTGACCGGAGCCGAGCCCGGCTTTGGACACAGCATTTCGCACTCGCACCGCCGCAACAAGCGCCGGTTCGACCCCAACATTCAGAAGAAGCGCTACTACGTGCCTTCCCTGCGCCGCAACGTGACGCTGCAGGTCTCCGCCCGCGGCATCAAGACGATCGACGTCCGCGGCATCGACGCTGTCGTCGCGTCGATCCTCGCGAGGGGAGTGAAGCTCTAATGGCAAAGGACAAGGACGTACGTCCGATCATCAAGCTGAAGTCCACCGCAGGGACGGGCTACACCTACGTGACGCGCAAGAACCGTCGTAACGATCCTGACCGCATGGTCCTGATGAAGTACGACCCCAAGATCCGCAAGCACGTCGAATTCCGAGAGGAGCGCTAAACCATGGCCAAGAAGTCAAAGATTGCTCGCAACGAGCAGCGCAAGGTCATCGTCGAGCGCTACGCGGCCAAGCGCCTCGAGCTCAAGAAGACCCTCGTCGACGAGAACGCCACCGACGAAGCACGCGAAGCGGCACGCCTCGGCCTGCAGAAGCTTCCCCGCAACGCCTCGCCGGTGCGCCTGCGCAACCGCGACCAGATCGACGGGCGCCCCCGTGGCACCCTCCAGAAGTTCGGCATCTCACGTGTCCGCTTCCGCGACATGGCTCACAAGGGCGAACTGCCCGGCGTGACCAAGTCGAGCTGGTAGCAGCGCCCGGGGCGTCCTGCCCCGACAGCATCATCCACCGCCCCGCGCGGTGACCCGGGAAGCCGGCGACCTCCGGGTCGCCGGCTTTTCCTTTCTCCCGGAAGCGGTCCCGCCGGGCCCGAAAGAGGGCCGAAAAGGCTGTGTTTAAGCCGAAAAGCCGCGAAAACACGCGGGGCGGGGCGCCCGAGCTGATAGGTTTTCGGACAGAGGCTCTTCGAATACCGTGAAGAGCTCGTTCAGAAGAGTGACGTCCAGGAGGACCCAAAATGGCTAAAAACCGTAGTGAACTTGTTGCCGAGGTAGCAGCGAAGGCTGACACCAGCCAGGCGTCGGTGAACAGCGTTCTTGACGCGCTGTTCGATGTCTTCGCCGAGTCCATCGCCAAGGACGAGAAGATCACCATCCCCGGATGGCTCGCCGTCGAGCGCACCAGCCGTGCAGCACGCACCGGACGCAACCCCCAGACCGGTGAGACCATCCAGATCGCCGCGGGCCACAGCGTCAAGCTGACCGCAGGCTCGAAGCTCAAGGCTTCCGCCAAGTAGTCCACGTACTGGAGGGCCGCTGCCACGACGGCAGCGGCCCTCCGTCGTTTAACGGCACTCGGACGGAGGATTGGCCCTATTTCTACTGCGGGTAGAGAATGGTGTATATGACGACGACCGGTAGGCAACCGCGCGAGAAGTCCGCCAGCGCCCCCGTGGAGCGTGCGCTCGGAGCCGGTTGGCTGACCCTCGCGGGTGTCGTCGTCCTCGCGGCACTCGTCGTCGCCCTGTTCTACTCGGGAGCGGCCGCTGCCCGGCAGCTCGGCGACCCCGGCGCCCTGACGCGCTGGGGACTGCCCGTCGCCAAGGTGCTGAACAACACCGCAGCCGCGGGCACCATCGGCGCCCTCGTCTTCGCGGTCATCATGCTGCCGCGCACGGTCGGCGCCAACGGCCGCAGACCGACGGCCGACGCGGCCGAGCATCCTGCCTTCGCCCGCGTTCTGCTCCTGGCCTCCGTCTCCGCCGTCGCCTGGACGCTCGGCGCGCTGGGCGTCATGGTCTTCACCTACTCCGATGCCGCAGGCCTGCCGCTCAGCACCGACCCCGCGTACACGCAGGGGCTCGCGGCGTTCCTCACCGACTTCTCCACCGGCCGCGCCTGGCTGGTCACCTCCATCGTCTCGGCCGTGCTGGCCACGATCCTGTTCGGGGTCCGCTCGCAGACCGGACTGGCACTCACCCTGGTGTTCGCACTCCTGAATCTGCTGCCCATGGCGCTGATCGGCCACTCGGCCAGCGGCGACGACCACAACGCGGCGGTGAACTCGATCGCCCTGCACCTCGTCGGTGTCTGCCTGTGGGTGGGTGGCATCATCTCCCTCGCCGTCGTCAGCGGGAAGCTGGGGGACCAGGCGCTCCCGGTCCTCAGGCGCTTCTCCGCCCTGGCCGGCTTCGCGTTCGTCCTCGTGGTGGGCTCGGGCGTCGTGAACGCCGGCCTCCGCATCACCGACCTCGCCCAGCTCAGTTCCCAGTGGGGACTGCTGGTCACGTTCAAGACGATCGCCACGCTGCTCCTCGGCGGCATCGGCTGGATGCACCGGCAATGGATCATCCCGCAGCTCGGGGATCCTGCGGCCACCACCGGGTCGAAGCTCTCCGCGCGCCGTGTGCTGTGGCAGCTGATCGCCGTCGAGCTGGTCCTCATGGGAGCGGTATCCGGTGTGGCCGGGGCACTCGGACGCACGGCCCCGCCCCGTGCGGAGGAACTGCCCACCGAGGCGGGCCCGGCCCGCGTCCTGACCGGCTACGACCTCCCGCCCGAGCCCACCGCCGCCCGCTGGCTCACCGAGTGGCGGCCGGACTGGCTGTGGATCACCGTCGCGCTGACCTTCGGGGTCGCCTACGTCCTCGGCATGGTGAAACTCCATCGCCGCGGGGACTCCTGGTCCGTGCCCAGGCTCCTCAGCTGGCTCGTGGGCCTGGCCCTGCTGACCTACTTCACGTCCGGCGCGCCGGCGATCTACGGGATGGTGCTCTTCAGCGCCCACATGATCGACCACATGGCACTCACCATGGTGGTGCCGCTGTTCCTGGTGCTGGGCGCGCCCGTGACCCTTGCGCTCAAGGCACTGGGGGCACGCCGCGACGGCACGCGGGGGCTGCGGGAGTGGATCCTGGTGATCGTGCACTCCTGGCCGTCGAGGATCATCACGCACCCCCTCGTCGCCGCGGGCAACTTCGTGGCCTCGATCATCGTCTTCTACTACTCGCCGCTCTTCGGCTTCGCCCTCCGCGAGCACGTGGGCCACGAGCTGATGATCACGCATTTCCTCCTCACCGGCTACGTCTTCGTGCTCTCGATGATCGGTTCCGATCCCGTTCCGCTGCGCGCCCCGTACCCGATGCGGATCCTGCTGCTCTTCGCGACCATGGCCTTCCACGCCTTCTTCGGCGTCACGCTCATGGGCTCGACGTCGCTGCTCGAGGCCTCCTGGTTCGGCAACATGGGCCGCGACTGGGGTGCGTCCGCCCTCGCGGACCAGCAGGTGGGCGGCGCCGTGACCTGGGGTGTGGGGGAACTGCCCACGCTCCTGCTCGCGATCGGCGTGGCCATCATGTGGTCCCGCTCGGACGCGCGCGAGACGAAGCGCAAGGACCGCGCGGCGGACAGGAATAACGACGCCGATCTCACGGCTTACAACAACATGTTCGCCGACCTCGCCGCGCGCGACGTCGGACCCCGTCCGGGCTCCCAGGGCGCGACGCGGGTGACCACCACAGCAGGAGACGATGAATGACCGAGACCACCGTCCGCGCCCGAGTGAACTACCGCGTGCGCGGCTCAGCCCTGACCGGCCGTAACTGGCTCAACACCGGCGGTAGGCAGCTGCAGCTCGAGGATCTCCGCGGGAAGATCGTGATCCTCGACTTCTGGACGTTCTGCTGCATCAACTGCCTGCACGTCCTCGACGAACTGCGTCCCCTCGAGGAGCAGTACTCGGACGTCCTCGTCACCGTGGGCGTGCACTCGCCGAAGTTCGAGCACGAGGCCGACCCGGTGGCTCTCGCCGCCGCCGTCGAGCGGTACGACATCCACCACCCCGTCCTCGACGACCCCGAGCTCACCACCTGGCAGGCCTACACGGCGCGGGCCTGGCCCACGCTCGTGGTGATCGATCCCGAGGGGTACATCGTGGCGCACCTCTCCGGCGAGGGCCACGCCGCAGGGCTCACCTCGCTCGTCGAGGAGCTCGTCGCCGAGCACGAGGCCAAGGGGACCCTGCACCGCGGGGACGGCCCGTACGTCCCGGCCGAGAGCACCGCGGGCGACCTGAAGTTTCCCGGCAAGCTCCTCGCGCTGCCCGCCACCGGCACCTTCCTCGCCGGTGACACCGGGCACCACCGGCTCGTGGAACTCGAAGCGGACCTCGTCACCGTGCGGCGCACCATCGGCTCGGGCACCAAGGGCTTCCGTGACGGCGGAGCGGACGAGGCCGAGTTCAACGAGCCCCAGGGCGTCGCGCTGCTGCCGGCGGAACTGGCCGCCGAGGTCGGGTACGACGTCGTCGTCGCCGACTCCGTGAACCACCGCCTGCGCGGCGTGGACCTCGCCACGGGGGAGGTGCGCACCCTCGCGGGCAACGGGATGCAGCGACTGCTCGACGCCGGCAACCACACCAAGACCGGGCCGCAGGCGAACTCCCACGAGATCGGTGCCCCCAGCGAGACGCCCCGGCTCACCGAGACGCAGCTCGGCACCGATGCCCTGAATCTCTCGCTGTCCTCGCCGTGGGACGTGCTGTACTCGTCGGTCCTGGACCGCGTGGTCATCGCCATGGCCGGTACCCACCAGATCTTCAGCTACGACCCCCGCACGCACGCCGTCGAGGTCCTGGCCGGCACCGGCCTCGAGGGACTGCTCGACGGCGACGCCTCGGCCGCCTGGTTCGCCCAGTCCTCCGGCCTCGCCGAGGACGCCAACGGCACCATCTGGATCGCCGACTCGGAGACCTCCTCGGTACGCCTCCTGTCCTTCGTCGAAGTGAACGGACGCCGCGGGGTCCAGGTCCAGACCGCCGTGGGGACCGGACTGTTCGACTTCGGCTTCCGCGACGGCGACGCCGAGCAGGCACGCCTGCAGCATCCGCTGGGCGTCACGGCACTGCCGGACGGATCGATCGCCATCGCGGACACCTACAACGGCGCGGTCCGCCGGTACGATCCGGTCACGCGCCAAGTGTCCACGCTGCTGCGCGGCCTCGCCGAGCCGTCCGACGTCCTGGTCGACATGACGCCGGTGGCCGACGGCGGGGACCCCCTGCTGATCGTCGTGGAGACCAACCGGCACCAGCTCGTCCGGGTGCCGCTGCCCAAGGAGGCGCTGGCCGTCGACGAGGGAGCGTCACAGACACAGCGCCCGAAGACGCCGATGGCGGCCGGCCCCGTGGCCCTCACGGTGCGCTTCACCGCCCCCACGGGCCAGAAGCTCGACGACCGCTGGGGCGATCCCACGCAGCTCAAGATCAGCGCCTCGCCGGAGTCGCTCCTCGTCTCGGGCGGCGGCACGTCCACCGGACTGACGCGCGAGCTCGTCCTCTCACCGGACGCGGGCGACGGCGTCCTGCACATCACGGCACGCGCGGCGTCCTGCGACGGCGAGCCGGGCGGCGAGATCCCCGACCACGCGGCGTGCCATCTCTACCAGCAGGACTGGGGCATCCCGGTCTCGGTGACGGCCGACGGCGACACGGTCCTGACGCTGGATCTGCGCGGACTCGACTGACCTGCCGGTCCGGGTCGCATCGAAGGGCACCGGCCGCGGCCGGTGCCCTTCGTGTGTCCGGCGCCCGCGGCTCGGCGCCGGAACGTAGCGCGAGGGGGCGCGGGGTGTGCGGTGCGTGCGGGTGTCCGGCACGGCGATGCCGACCCTGGCCGGAGCAGGGAATCCCCCCACGCCTCGCTGCCGCCGGAATATCTTTTCGGCAGGTCGGCTTGTCGCCTTCGGAGCCCGCGACGATCGATGCCTCCGCCGGCGGCCAGGACGTCCGCGGCAGGCAGGCATCCGCGGGCAGGACGCGACACGACGAGAAGGAGCGCAGGATGACGGCAGGGACGGCAGCAGCATCGCAGGGAGAGCGGACGGCACTCGTCGTGGGAGCGACCGGCATCGCCGGCTCCGCGCTCGTCGAGCAGCTTCTCGCCGAGGGATGGTCGGTGCTCGCACTGTCCCGCACAGCCGGCGCGGAACGCAGCGGCGTGCGCTGGCTGTCGGCGGACCTGACATCGGCCGAGTCCCTGTCCGCCGCCCTCGCCCCCGTGGACCCCAGCCACGTGTTCTTCACGGCGTGGTCCCGGCGGGACACCGAGGAGGAGAACATCGCCGTGAACGCGGGGATGCTGCGCGACCTCCTGGCCGCCCTGCGCGGCAAGGACGTGGCCCACGTGGCCCTCATGACCGGCCTCAAGCACTACCTCGGTCCCTTCGAGGCCTACGCCGCCGGTGAGATGGCCGACACCCCGTTCCACGAGGAGGAGCCGCGGCTGCCCGTCGCGAACTTCTACTACGCGCAGGAGGACGAGCTGTTCGCGGCGGCCGCCGCGCAGGGCTTCACCTGGTCGGTCCACCGGTCGCACACCGTGATCGGCCACGCCGTCGGCAACGCGATGAACATGGGCCTGACCCTCGCGGCCCAGGCAGCGCTGTGCAGGGAGACGGGTGAGCCGTTCGTCTTCCCCGGCTCGGAGACCCAGTGGAACGGGCTGACGGACATGACGGACGCCGGCCTCCTCGCCGAGCACATGCTCTGGGCCGCGACGACGCCCGGAGCCGCCGACGAGGCCTACAACATCGTCAACGGGGACGTGTTCCGCTGGCGCTGGATGTGGCCCCGGCTCGCGGCCTACTTCGGCGTCGACTGGGAGGGGTATGCCGGGTCGCCGCGGCCGCTCGAGCGGGCGATGGCGGGGCGCGAGGAGCAGTGGGCGGAGCTCGCGCGGCGCTACGGGCTCGCGGAGCCGCGCCTGGACCGCGTGGCATCGTGGTGGCACACGGACAGCGACCTGGGGCGCGACATCGAGGTTGTGACGGACATGGGCAAGAGCCGTGACGCCGGCTTCACCGGCTACCGGCGGACGCTCGACGCCTTCACCGCGCTCTTCGACCGGTACCGCGCCGAGAACCTCATCCCCTGACGCGGAGGAGAACCGCGCGGGCAGCCGAGGCTGTCCGCGTGGTTCTCCTAGTAACGGACGACGGGTGTCACGGTGACCTCGTCCCCGATCACCCGGAGGTCGGCCTCGAAATCGAACGGGACGGACTCCGAGACGTCCCGGACCGCACCGGAGAAGAAGTCCCTCAGCTGCGTCTCGATACGCGCCGACCCGCGCAGCGGTGCCAGCGACCATCCGCCGTCGGTCGGGGTGATCGTCGCCGTCGGGTACTCCTCGATGGACCACGCGATCTCGCCCGCCAACCGCTCGTTCGTCGGATAGTTGAACGGGCAGTTGGTCGGCTGGAAGACCGTCTGGGCCGCGCAGTCATCCAGGAAGGCCCGCAGCCGGTCGTCCACGGCCGAGGTCAGTTCCGGCGTCGCCTCCGTCGCGAGCGCCAGCAGCGGAGGCGCGGCGTCCCGGCCCGTCACCGTCACCGAATGCGCCGGCGCCCGGAAGTACCGTCCCTCGTACACGGCGTCGACGACCGCGGGGTAGAAGGACGCGAGCGCGGCCCTGCCGTCGGGAAGACCCACGTCCATGCCGTTCACCGCGGCCTCGACGCTGTTCAGGGCGGACACCTCGACCGTCGGCAGGACGGTCGGCTCGAACCGCCACACGTTGAAGAAGCCCCACTCCGTGCCCGTGCGCCGGAGCGGGAAGACCGTCGTCGACTCCGTGCCGTCGAGGGTGTAGGTCACCGGAACCTCGACGCGGTCCCCGCCCGTGTCGCGTGCCTCGCCCACCTCGACGTCGGCGAACGGAGCACTGGCCCGGCGGAGCGCGTCACCCTCGAGCAGGGCCGGATTCGAGCCCTCGGGTACTGACGCGTTGAGCAGGCCCAGTGCCTTGCCGCCGTCACCGTCGCGGAGTGCTTCGAGGTACAGGCCCACCTGGTGCTCCGGGCTGTAGAGCCGTCCGTTGAGGATCACGACGGCCGCGATGAAGGCTGCCGCGACGAGCATGAGGGCGAGCAGCCATGCTGCGACGACCTTCACTACGGGGCTGGTATGCACCTCTCAACGGTACCGGCTGCGCCGTTCAGCCGGGCAGGAAGCCCAGTGCGGCACCTCCGACGGCGAGCACGAGCCCGATCCCGGCGATGACCCGGGTGCCGCGGTAGGGCTCCTCGAGCGACCAGCGCGTGGGATTGCGGGCGTGGTAGAAGATGGTGACGTCCTCGCCCGGAGCGGGCGGTGGAGGAGCCGGCACGGAGCGGCGCCGCCGCATGCAGCTCGACCACAGGGCCTCGACGATCCTGTACCGGCTGTCGTGCCAGCGCAGGTACGGGTGGCCCTCGTGCTCGTACGTGACGGCCTGGGTCCTGGCCCACGAGCCGTAGACCAGCCGGATCACGAGTGCCGCGACGAGCAGCCCCACACCCAGGGCCGTGAGGGTGGAGCTCACGATCTCGGTCACGACCATCGGTGCGTCCTTCGGCGCCACAGGGCGTGCCATGGTCCTCAGGACCACGGGCGCCTGCGGCGCCTGGTCCCGAAGAGTCCGCGGGCCAGTTCCTTGCCGATCACCCCTGCAGCCCGGAGCGCGAGGTCGGCCATCTCGTCCCGGTCGGGCGCGCGCCCTGCCCACCGGTCCGTCCTCTGCGCACGACCCTGCCCGGAGCACCGTCCGTCGCCCTCCCCGCGGCCGCCGCTCCCGTACCCGGTCGCGGGACCCGCGGGAGGCGAGGACGTACCGAGGATCTCGTCCTCGATGCGGCGGGCCTCCGCGTCGCGGTCCTCCCGTCGCGAGGCGACGCCCGTCCCGGCCAGGGGATCGGCGCGGGTGCCTGATCCGCCGTCGGCAGCGCCTCCGGGCGCATCCCGTGCTGCCAGTGTCTCGAAGGCCGAGTGCCGGTCGACGGACTCGCCGTACCTGGCGAGGAGCGGTGATGACGCGACGGCGGCCGGCACGGTGCCCTCGGGTGCGCGGCCCATGACCGATGCGGGGGAGCGCAGGCGCGTCCAGGCGACGGGGGTGGGAGCGCCGTGCTCGTTCAGCACGGTCACCACGGCCTCGCCGATGCCCGCGGAGGTGAGGACCTCCTCGAGGTCGTAGGGGCTCGTCGGGAAGGTCGACACCGTGGCACGCAGGGCCTTGGCGTCGTCGGGCGTGTAGGCGCGCAGGGCGTGCTGCACGCGGTTGGCCAGCTGGCCCAGGATCTCTCCCGGGAGGTCCCTGGGTGTCTGGGTGATGAAGAAGATGCCGACGCCCTTGGACCGGATGAGCCGCACGGTCGCCTGGATGGACTCACGGAAGGCCTTCGAGGAACCGGTGAAGAGCAGGTGCGCCTCGTCGAGGAAGAACACGAGGCGGGGCTTGTCGACGTCGCCGACCTCCGGCAGCTCGGCGAACAGGTCCGCCAGCAGCCACATCAGGAACGTGGAGAAGAGCCGGGGTTTCTGCTGCACCGCGACGAGTTCGAGCGCCGTGATGATGCCGCGGCCGTCCGCGGCGGTGCGCAGCAGGTCGGCGGTGTCGAACTCCGGTTCGCCGAAGAAGGCGTCCATGCCCTGCGCCTCGAGGGCGACCAGCTCGCGCAGGATCACCCCGGCCGTCGCCTTCGAGAGGCCGCCGAGCAGTTCGAGGGCCTCCTTGCCCTCGGCCGAGGTGAGGAAGCCGATGACGGCGCGCAGGTCGGCGAGGTCGTAGAGTTCGAGGCCGTTCCGGTCGGCGTAGTGGAACACCAGCTGCAGACTGGATTCCTGCGTCTCGTTGAGGTCCATCACACGGCTCAGGAGCAGCGGCCCGAACGAGGAGATCGTGGCACGGACCGGGATGCCGTTCCCGTCCGGGCCGAGCGAGAGGAATTCGACCGGGAAGGCGGCGGGAGCCCAGTCCTGACCGACGCTCGTGGTGCGCTTCGCCAGCCGCTCCGAGGCGGTGCCCGGCGTGGCGAGACCCGTCAGGTCACCCTTGATGTCCGACAGGAAGACCGGGACGCCGTGCGCAGAGAGCTGTTCCGCGAGGACCTGCAGCGTCACGGTCTTGCCGGTACCCGTGGCACCGGCGATCAGCCCGTGGCGGTTCATCATGGCGAGGGGGAGCCGGACCTGGGCGCCGGTATGCAGCGTCCCGTCCACGAGGGCCGCCCCGAGCTGGAGGGTCGGTCCCTCGAAGACGTATCCGGCAGTGATGTCGGCGACCTGGTCGGCGCCGTCGTGTTCGACCATAGGGTCAGACTACACAGCAGGGCCGGCACCCGATCCGGTGCCGGCCCTGCTGTGGTTGCGCCCGCCTGCGCGGGCTGGGAACGGTCCGGTCAGCCCGCGGTGTGTCGCCCGCCGGCCGCCGTCGCGCCCCCTGACGAGCCCGCCCCGGCCTTCACCGTGGTGTCCTCGCGCCGGCCGGGAGCGCCGTCGGCGGAACCGTTGCCGTCCCTGCGTCCGTCCGCCTGCTGCGCGGTCGCGATCTCCTCGGCGCGTTCCTCGGCCGCCTCCCGCGTCAGCTCGGCGCCGGCCTCGGCGTCGCGGGTGAGGTTCTCTCCCGACTCGGCATCGAACAGGTGCAGCTTGCGCGTGTCGAGCCAGATCTCCGCCTCCCGCCCGCCGCGGATGCGGCTCGCCGCGTCCAGGGTGACGACGACCTGCGGCCGCAGTTCGTCCGCGTCCATGTCCCGGGCCAGGCTGTCGAGCAGTTCCCTCATCTCCGGGGCCGGATCGAAGTTGATGTACCCGTACTGCTCGTTCCCGAGCCACTCCGTGTGGGTCAGCGTGGCCGTGAACGTGGACCCGTTCGACTTCTTGTGGTCCTCCACGAGCTTGGCGTCCTCGAAGAACTCCGGCCGGACGCCCACGAGCACGACCTTCTTGCCCGCCGCCTTCCGCGCCTTGTCCTCCGGGATCTCGAGGTCGCCGATGGCCGTCCTGAGCAGGTTGCCCTCGAGGGTCGCCGGCAGGAAGTTCATCGACGGAGAGCCGATGAAGCCGGCGACGAACAGGTTGACCGGCTGTTCGTACAGTTCACGCGGCGAGGCGATCTGCTGCAGTTCACCCTTCTTCAGCACGGCCACGCGGTCGCCGAGCGTCATGGCCTCCGTCTGGTCGTGCGTCACGTAGACCGACGTGACGCCCAGGCGCCGCTGCATCTGGGAGATCTCCGAGCGCATCTGGCCGCGGAGCTTCGCATCGAGGTTGGAGAGCGGCTCGTCGAAGAGGAAGGCGTCCGCCTGCCGCACGATCGCGCGTCCCATGGCGACGCGCTGCCGCTGGCCGCCGGAGAGGTTCGCCGGCTTGCGCTGCAGGTGGTCGGTGAGTTCGAGGGTCGCGGCCGCCTCGGTGACGAGCTTGTCGACCTGCTCGTCGGAATGCTTGCCCTTCGCCAGGCGCAGGGGGAACGCGATGTTCTCGTACACCGTGAGGTGCGGGTACAGCGCGTAGTTCTGGAACACCATCGCCAGGTTGCGGTCGCGGGGCGCCTTGTCGTTCACGCGCTGGCCGTCGATGAGGAGATCGCCGTCGGTGATGTCCTCGAGGCCCACGATCATGCGCAGCAGCGTGGACTTCCCGCAGCCCGAGGGGCCGACCAGGATGATGAACTCGCCGTCGGCGATGTCGATGCTGACGTCGTTGACGGCGGGGAAGCCGTCGCCGTACTTCTTGACCAGGTGATTGAGGGTGATGGAAGCCATGGTGCGAAATCCTTTACTTGAACCGGGGGCGTTAGCCCTTGACGGCGCCGGAGGTCAGGCCCGAGACGATCTGGCGTTGGAAGAGCAGGACCAGGAGGACGATCGGGATGGTGACGATGATCGCCGCCGCGGAGATCGCCCCCGTCGGTGCCTCGAACTGCGATGCACCCGTGAAGAAGGCGAGGGCGGCGGGCACCGGCCTCGCCGCCTCGGTGGAGGTGAGCGAGATGCCGTACACGAAGTCGTTCCAGGCGATGAAGAACGCGATGATCGCGGTGGTGAAGACTCCCGGCGCTGCCAGGGGCACGATCGCCTTGCGGAACGCCTGCCACGTCGTCGCGCCGTCCACCTGTGCGGCCTGCTCGAGCTCCCACGGGATCTGCCGGAAGAACGCGGCGAGGGTCCAGATGGAGATCGGGAGGGTCAGTGACAGGTACGGGATGATCAGGCCGAGCCACGTGTCGTAGAGCCCGATGGTGCGCCACAGGTTGAACAGCGGCGTCACGATCGAGATGACCGGGAAGATCGAGACCGCGAGCGCCGTGGTGAGGACCAGCTTCTTGCCCGGGAAGTCCAGCCTCGCGATCGCGTAGGCGCACAGGGTGGCCAGGACGACGGCGATGAAGGTCGCGATCAGCGTGATGCCGATCGAGTTGCGCAGGGCCGAGAGGAACAGCCCCTGGGCGTCTCCCACCAGGATCTGCTCGTAGTTGGAGGTGGTGGCCCTGCCGGACGTCGGGAGGAACTTGCCGCTCGTGAGGTCGCTGGGGGCCTTGAACGACGTGGCGAGGATCGAGACCACGGGGAACAGCGCGTAGATCAGGACGAGGACCGTCACGATCGCCCAGAGGATCTTGCCCCGGGTACTGGTGTTCGTCATTACTTTCCTCCCTGCGATCCGGCGAGATCGACCTTGAACAGCTTGATCGCGATGAAGCAGATCAGCAGGACGCACAGGAACAGGAGGACGGAGACGGCAGAGCCGAGCCCGATCTCGAGCCGGCTGATCGATTGTCGGTAGGCGAGCAGCGACAGCACTTCCGTGCCGTACGCCCCGTTGGTCATGATGAACACGTTGTCGAAGATCCGGAAGGCGTCCAACGCACGGAAGAGCACGGCGACCATGATCGCGGCCTTCATGTTGGGGATGATGACCTTGCGCATCTGCTCCCACCAGGTGGCTCCGTCGACCTTCGCCGCCTCGCTGAGTTCGTCGGGTACCTGCGCGAGGCCGGCGAGGAGGAGCAGCGAGATGAACGGGGTGGTCTTCCAGATCTCCGACGCCATGATGACGAAGAGGGCCGTGGGCCCCTGCGCGAACCAGTTCAGGTTCTCGTCGATGCCGGGAAGCCAGCCGAACCAGTTGTTGACGTACCCCGAGTTGATGTCGAACGCGTAGAACCACGCGAACGCGGAGACGACGGTGATGATGCCGTACGGCACGAGGATCGCCGTGCGCAGCAGACCGCGCACGGATTTCAGGGCCTTGTGCATCACGAGGGCGAGGGCGAAGCCGAGGACGAGTTCCACGATCACGGTGACGACGGTGATGAACACCGTGGTCCACAGGCCCGACCACCAGACCGGGTCGGAGAGGATCACGGCGTAGTTCCCGAGACCGATGAACTCGCGCTCGCCGGGGGCCGTGAGGCGGAAGCGGAACAGTGATTCGTAGATGGCCTGCAGGATCGGGTACAGCGTCACGAGCAGCATGATGACGAATGCCGGCCCGGCGAGGATCCAGCCGAGCCGACGCTCGGCACGCACGCGGTCGCTGTACTGCTTCTGGGGTTTCTTGGTCTTGCCGTTGCCCGTGCCGGTGTCGCGTTCGACGCGCGGGCCGGGCTCGGTGGACGACGCCGTCGTCGTCTTCGCTGGGATGGCGGAGGTCACAGGAGTTGCTCCCCTCGAAGGACCGATGTGATGAAGTCGCTCGACGTCTCCGGGGTGCTGTCCGGGTCGACGTCGGCGGGGGGCGCCCAGCGCTGCTGGATGCCGGTGGAGACCTCGTTGTAGAACGGGGTCTGCGGACGGGGTGCTGCTACCTGGAGGGAATCCCGGATGGTCTCGGCCATGGGGAAGGACTCCTCGATCCGGGGGTCCTCGTAGGCCTCCGTGTTGGACGGCGGATTGCCGTTGGTCACGAAGTACTCCGCCTGGTTCTCGACCGAGACGATGCACTGGACCGCTTCGTACGCGAGGTCGGGGTTGTCGCTCTCGGCTCCGACGCCGAGATTGATACCGCCGAGCGGGGGCGCCGACTCCTGGTCCGCCGTCATGCGCGGGAAGATGCCCCAGCCGAGGTCGTCGACGACCGCCTGGTCCAGCGTGCCCGCCTCGACGGCGGCCGTGGTCGCCGGCCAGACGAACGGGTAGTTGACCATGAAGGAGCCGGAGTCGCCCTGGAAGGCGATGAGCGAGGCGTTCTCGTCCTGGGTGGGAAGCCCCGGGCCGCCCAGTCCGTCCTTGCCGATCGTGGAGATCACCTCGGCTGCAGCGACACCGGCGTCGGAGTCGAGGCCGAGCTCGATGGTGTCCGCCGTCGCCTCGGGGTCGACGATGATGGAGCCCCCCGCCGACTCGATCAGGGCGTTCACCCAGACCGTCATCGACTCCGCCTGCGCGCCCTGGACGCCCAGGGACTTGTCCTGGCTCTTCGCGGCCTCCATGATCTGCTCCCACGTGACGGGCTTGCTCATGTCCAGGCCGGCGGCCTCCGCCACCGACTTGCGGTACCAGAGGATCTGCGTGTTGGCCCAGAACGGGACGGTGACGAGTTCGTCCTTCCAGGTGGCCCCGGCGAGGGCACCCTCGACGACGTTCTCCGTCGTGCTCTCCGCGACCTCCTCGGGCACCGGCGCCAGGAAGCCCGGCTCGGCGAGTTCCGGGATGAAGGGGGGATCGAGGCTCATGATGTCGAGCGACGAATCCCCCGCGGCGAGGCGCCGTGCGAGCTGCTCCCGCTGGGAGGCGGCGTCGCTCGGCAGGAGCGAGGTCTCGATGCGGTAGCGCCCGCCCGATTCGTCGCTGCACTTCTGCGCTATTGCGGCCTGGCCCCCGTTGTCGGGGTTGATGTACCAGGTCAGGGAGTTGTCAGCCTGTGCCGGACCGCAGCCGCTCATGGCGAGTGTCCCCATGATCATGCTCACGACGACGGCGGCCTTCGGACGGCTCTTGCGTGTTCTTCGACTAGTCGGCATTCGTACCGAGCCTCCACATCCTCGTAGACAGCCCGGCTGACGGTTCGAGCGAATCGACAGCCTAAGCAAGCTTGCTTTTCGACCCTATGCCTTGCCGCCCCAAACCGCTAGGCAGTCTGCTGACCATCGCGCAAAAGGGCGTGCAGGACCGACGGGAGATGCCGGAGGTGCGAGGTGGTTCAGGCGGAGACGGCGGAGTTGTCCAGCGCGAAGGGCGGGCGCTCGAGGTCACCGGTGACCGCCTCGGCAGGATCGGAGCCGAGCTCGACGATCCGGTTGCCGGCGTCCACGTGCACGACGGTGGGGACGAAGGCACGCGCTTCCTCGGTGGTCATCTGCGCGTAGGTGATCAGGATGACGAGGTCGCCGCGCTGGACGAGGTGCGCCGCGGCGCCGTTGATGCCGAGGACGCCGGATCCCCGCTCGCCGGCGATGGTGTAGGTCTCGAGCCGCGCGCCGTTGGTGATGTCGACGATCGACACCAGCTCGCCGGGCAGGATGTCCGCGGCATCGAGCAGGTCCAGGTCCACCGTCACGGACCCGACGTAGTGCAGGTCGGCATGGGTGACCGTGGCGCGGTGGATCTTCGACTTGAACATTGTGCGATTCATCGCCTCAAGAATACGCCGGTCGGGCGCATGCCGCGGAGCGGCGGAAGGTGTCCTTGGGCACACCCGGAGCCCCGGGGACGGACCCCGCCGGGGGTCGAGAGCGGGCGACGGGAATCGAACCCGCGTATCGAGCTTGGGAAGCTAGCGCTCTACCATTGAGCTACGCCCGCACGGTTGGAACCGCTCCATCACCTTACAACAGTTCTTGCGGCTTCCCGGGACCGGCGTCGCCTGCGTGCTCGGGACCCCCGTCCGGACCCGCTGCGTCGGCTCCGTCAGCCGCCCCGGACGCTGCCCGGCCGGCCCGGGACCCCTCACGCTCTCCGGCCGTGACCGGTGCCCCGTCCGTAGTTGCGGCCGCGGGAGCGGCGCGCGCCTCAGCCCGGGCCCGCTCGATCAGTTCCCGCCAGGGCTCCTCGAGCCGGCTCTCCGGCACGTACACCTCCGTGTAGCCGATGGCGATCCGATAGGTGAAGCGGTCGCGCTGGGCGCCCGGCGCGGACCCGGCCGCCTGCGCGGCATCCCCGGCAGGAGGTCCCCCGGCGCGGGTACCGCCCTCCGGGCCGGCCGCACCCGCTTCCGCCTCCGCGAGCGGCAGCCAGCGTTCCTCGGCCTCGGTGCGGCTCACCTCGATGCTCCAGGTGCGGGTGAGCCCAGCGAAGCCGCCCGAGCGGGTGATCTCGATCCTCACGGCAGCACGCCGACCTGGGACCAGGCGCCGGTGACCGCTCTGGCCTCGGGACTGCCGGCGCCGAAACGCTTCTCCGCGGCGCCGACGGTGGCACGCGCGAAGGCCGGGAAGTCGCAGTCCGGTGGGATGGTGCCCCCGAGGACGGCGTCGTACCAGATGCGTCCGGCGCCCTCCCAGGCCCGTCCGCCGAGGGCGGTCGCCGCGAGGTAGAAGGCGTGGTTGGGGATCCCGGAGTTGATGTGCACGCCGCCGTTGTCCGACGTCGTCTCCACGTAGTCCGCCATGGTGGCGGGCTGCGGGTCCTTGCCGAGGACGTCGTCGTCGTACGCGGTGCCCGGTGCCCGCAGTGAGCGGAGCGCTTCCCCCTGCACCTGGGCGGTGAAGATGCCGGCTCCCACGAGCCAGGACGCGTCGGCCGCGTCCTGCCGCAGTTCCCGCTGCTCCACGAGGACACCGAACACGTCCGATAGCGACTCGTTGAGAGCGCCCGACTGGCCCTGGTACTCCAGGTTGGTCGAGTACTGCGTGAAGCCGTGGGTCAGTTCGTGGCTGATGACGGTCAGGGAGGCCGTGAAACGCCCGAAGATCTCGCCGTCGCCGTCGCCGAACACCATGCGCCCGCCGTCCCAGAACGCGTTGTCGTAGCCGGTGCCGTAGTGCACCGTGGCCTCGAGCGGCCTGCCGGCGCCGTCGATCGAGGACCGCCCGTACTCCTCGCTGAACAGCCGGTAGGTGGAGCCGAGGCCGTCGTAGGCCTCGTCCGCGGCGACGTCGCCCGTGGCGGGTGCGCCCTCGGCCCGCACGAGGTTCCCGGGGAGCTCTTCGCGGCCGCCCGCGTCGGAGATGCGCCGGGTCAGGGTCCCCACCACGGCGGCCCTCCGCACGGGGGCGCTGAGGGCTTCCGAGCGGACCTGCAGGACGGGGTCGAGCTCCAGCAGGGCGTGCCGCGCCGCCCGGGCGGCGACGGTGAGCCGTGGATCCTGAAGGGCGGCGAGGCGCGTGAGAAGGTGTGGTGGGACGATGCTGCAGTGCATTCGCTGCATGGGGCCTCCTTCGGGTTGGACCCAACCTAGACCCGCAGGCCGACAATCCTCGGCACGTAGGCTTGCGCCATGAGTGCAGAGCGGAACACGCGCAGCCTGGAGCAGGGCATCGAGCGGGATTTCTCGGACAAGATGAGCTACGGGTCGTACCTGGAGCTGGACCGGCTGCTCGACGCGCAGCATCCCGTGAGCTCGCCCGAACACCACGACGAGATGCTGTTCATCATCCAGCACCAGACCTCCGAGCTGTGGCTCAAGCTCGTGCTGCACGAACTCACGGCCGTGCGCCTGAAGCTGCAGAGGGACGACCTGAGGGCGGCGATGAAGGGGATCGCACGCATCAAGCACATCCAGCGCTCCCTGACGGAGCAGTGGTCGGTGCTGGCGACCCTCACGCCGTCCGAGTACGCGGAGTTCCGCGGCGACCTGGGGTCCTCGAGCGGCTTCCAGTCTTACCAGTACCGCGCCGTCGAGTTCCTGCTCGGCAACAAGAACGAGGCCATGCTCCAGGTGTTCGCGGCGGACCCCGCGGCCGAGGCCCTCCTCTCGGACCTCCTGGACCGGAGCAGCGTGTACGACGAGTTCATCGCGCTCCTGGCACGGCGCGGGTATGCGATCCCGGCAGACCTGCTCGGGCGGGACGTCCGGGTGGCGCACGAGTTCCATCCCGCGCTCGTCGCCGTCTACAAGGAGGTGTACGAGGACGCCGCGGGCCACTGGGACATCTACGAGGCCTGCGAGGAGCTCGTGGATCTCGAGGACAACTTCCAGCTGTGGCGCTTCCGCCACCTGAAGACCGTCGCGCGGACGATCGGATTCAAGCCCGGCACCGGGGGGTCGTCCGGCGTCGGGTTCCTCCAGCGGGCGCTCGAGCTGACTTTCTTTCCCGAGCTCTTCGCCGTCCGCACCGAGATCGGCCGCTGAAGGGCGCGGATCGGTGCTGGTAGTTTTGGACGGTGCTGATCTCCGACCGCGACATCCGAGCAGAACTGTCCGCCCAGAGGATCGTCCTCGAACCCTTCGATCCCGCGATGGTGCAGCCCTCCAGCGTCGATGTCCGCATCGACCGCTACTTCCGGCTCTTCGACAACCACAAGTACGCCCACATCGATCCAGCCGAGGACCAGCCGGACCTCACGCGCCTGGTCGAGGTCGGACCCGACGAGCCGTTCATCCTCCACCCGGGGGAGTTCGTGCTCGGGTCCACCTATGAGACCGTCACGCTTCCCGACGACATCGCGGCGCGGCTCGAGGGCAAGTCGTCGCTGGGTCGGCTCGGGCTCCTCACGCACTCGACGGCGGGCTTCATCGATCCCGGCTTCTCCGGGCACGTGACCCTGGAGCTCTCCAACATGGCGACCCTGCCCATCAAGCTGTGGCCCGGTTCGAAGATCGGCCAGCTGTGCTTCTTCAAGCTGACCTCGCCCGCCGAGCACCCCTACGGGTCGGGGGAGTACGGCAACCGCTACCAGGGACAGCGGGGCCCGACGGCGTCGCGCAGCCACCTCAACTTCCACCGCACGGGCATCTGAGCCCTCACGCCTCGGGCACGACGGCACGCACCACCCGGGCCGGCGGCCGGACGGGCAGCAGGACGAGGAGTCCCGCGAGCAGGACCACGAGGATCCCGATCACGCCGTACAGCTGCGAGCCGAACACCCCGATGCACAGGGCGAACAGCGTCGGGGCGAGGAAGCTCACCGCACGGCCCGTCGTGGCGTAGAGGCCGAACAGTTCGCCCTCGTCGCCGACCGGCGCCAGCCGCGCGAGGTAGGCCCGCGACGACGCCTGCGCCGGTCCGACGAACAGGGTCAGCAGCAGCCCGAAGACCCAGAAGGTCGTGTCGGAGGTCCAGTCCATGCCGAAGAAGGAATGCGTCTCGGTCCCGAGCAGGAGGATCGCCGTCCCGGCCACCAGCAGGCCCACCAGGGCGCCGATGATCACACGCTTCGGGCCGATGCGGTCGTCGAGGAAGCCGCCGATCACGGCGCCCGCCGCGGCGATGACGTTGGCGGCGATGGCGAAGACGATCACCATGCTCGCGGAGAACCCGAACGCACCGGCCGCCAGGATCCCGCCGAAGGTGAAGACCGCGGCGAGGCCGTCCCGGAAGATGGCACTGGCGAGCAGGAAGAAGATGGTGTGGGGGCTTTCCCGGTAGATGGCCTTCACGCGCCGCACCAGCAGACCGTAGGAGGCGAGGAACCCCAGCTGGGCGGCCCGGGCCCGGCGGGGGACCTCCGGCACGGCGAACATCACGGGCAGGGCGAACGCGGCGAACCACAGGGCCGAGAAGACGGCGACCAGCCGGATGTTCAGGCCGTCCTCGCTCGAGGCACCCGCCCAGTCGACGACCGGCTGGATGAACACCACGAGGACCACCACGAGTGCCACGATGCCGCCCACGTAGCCCATGGCCCACCCGAAACCGCTGACCCGGCCGATCGTCGACGGGGTCGAGATCTGGGTCAGCATCGCGTTGTAGTTGACGCCCGCGAACTCGAAGAAGATGTGGGCGGCGGCGATGAGCGCGACGCCGAGGACCAGCATCCCGGGGCTCGGGAACACGAAGAAGCACAGCGCGGTCAGCACGGCCACGATCAGGGTGTTCACGCCGAGCCACAGCTTGCGGCGCCCCCCGCTGTCCGAGCGCTGCCCGGTGACCGGAGCCAGGAGGGCGATCAGCAGGCCGGCGACCGCGAGGCCCCAGCCGAGCACCTGTGAGGCCCGTTCCTCACCGCCGAAGGCGTCCGACGTGAGGTACACCGTGAAGACGAACGTGGTCATGACGGCGTTGAAGGCCGCCGAGCCCCAGTCCCACGACGCCCAGGCGAGGACGGGCTTGCTGAAGATGCGGCCTGAGCCCACGGCCGGAAGGGGAGCAGGGGCCTCCGCGGGGGGCGGAACCTGCTGATGGGTACTCATACGGTGAATGCTAGCGCCGTATGATCCTGGTCACGCCCGCACCCGTCGAAGGCGCGCGGCGAGCCGGACCGGCCGGTATCTGTGGAAGGCCGCGCCCATTCGTTCGATAGACTGGGGAAAGCCCGACCGACCCCCAGTGGAAGATCGAGACTCCCATGATCCCCGTGCTGCTAGCGATGTTCGCGCTGGCACTCGGAGCGCCCTTCCTCTTCTCGCGGCTCGGCCGGTCGGCCTTCTTCATCCTCGCCGCCGCCCCTGCTGCCGGCTTCGCCTGGCTTCTGGTCCAGCTGCCGCAGGTCCTCGCGGCGGACCAGGGTGCGCCGAACGGCCGGCCCGGTGCGCCGCCGTCCGTGGTGATCCCGTGGATCCCCAGCCTGCAGCTCGAGCTCGCCTTCCGGCTCGATGCGCTCGCCGCCGTCCTGTGCATCCTGATCCTCGGCGTCGGAGCACTGGTCCTCTTCTACTGCGCGCGCTACTTCAAGAGTGACGACCCGGACGTCGGTGCCTTCGGCGCACAGTTGCTGGCCTTCGCCGCGTCCATGTTCGGGCTGGTCACCGCCGATGACCTGATCCTCATGTTCATCTTCTGGGAACTGACGACCATCCTGTCCTACCTGCTCATCGGCTATGCGCGCCAGCGACTGTCGGCCAGGCGTTCGGCGCTGCAGGCGCTCATCGTCACGACCTTCGGCGGACTGGCGATGCTGGTGGGCCTGGTGATGCTCGGGGAGGCGGCGGGCACCTACCGGATCTCCGAGATCCTCGCCGGGGCCCAGGCGCTCGCGGGGCGGGGGGCGCTGGTCGACATCGCGATCGCGCTGGTCCTCGTCGGCGCCATCACCAAGTCCGCGCTCGTCCCGTTCCATTTCTGGCTGCCGGGAGCGATGGCCGCGCCCACGCCCGTGAGTGCGTACCTCCATGCAGCGGCCATGGTGAAGGCCGGGGTCTTCCTCGTCGCGCGCTTCGCCCCGGGGTTCGGCGAGACCGCCTTCTGGTATCCCGTGATCTTCGTCCTCGGGATGGCCACGATGCTGCTCGGCGGGTGGCGCGCGCTGCGCCAGTTCGACCTCAAGCTCGTCCTGGCCTACGGGACCGTGAGCCAGCTCGGTTTCCTGACCATGGTGGTCGGGCTCGGCGGACCCGATGGCGCGGTGGCCGGCCTCGGGCTGCTGCTGGCCCACGGCTTCTTCAAGGCGACGCTCTTCCTGGTGGTCGGGATCATCGACCACCAGTCCGGGACGCGCGACCTCCGGGTGCTGTCCGGGGTCGGCGCCACGTCACCGGCGCTCTTCGCGGTCGCGCTGGTGGCGGCCGGATCGATGGCGGGCGTTCCGCCCCTGCTCGGGTTCGTAGCCAAGGAGTCCGTCCTCGAGGCCTTCGCGCACCGCGCCGAGGACGGTCCGGCCGGGACGCTCCTGCTGGGCGGGATCGTCCTCGGTTCGATCCTCACCTTCGCGTACAGCGCGCGGTTCGTGTGGGGTGCCTTCGCGCTGAAGCACGGCGAGCCGCAGACGCCGTTCAAGCGCGTCCGGATCTCCTTCCTGCTCGCGCCGGCCCTGCTCGCCGTCGCCTCGGTGCTGTTCGGGCTGTGGCCGGCACCCCTGGATGCCGCGATCCAGCCGTACGCCCGGCTGTTCCCGGACGGGGCCGCCACCCCGCACCTGGCCCTGTGGCACGGGTTCAACCTCCCGCTGCTGCTCTCGATGGTGACCATCGGTGCCGGCGTCGCGCTCTACCTGCTGCGGCGGCCCTTCGAGCGGCTGCAGGGCCGCCTGCCGGCCGTGCGGGAAGCGGAGGTGCTCTACCGCTCCCTGATCGGCGTCCTGGACGACGTCGCCGTCTGGATCACGGGGCGCACCCAGCGCGGCTCGCTCTCCTTCTACCTCTTCGTGATCCTGGCCACCGCCGTCGCCACACCGCTCGCGGCACTGATCCTGTTCGATGCCCCGCTGCCCTCGGACTTCCGGATCGCCGAATCGCCGGCCCAGGTCGTCGCGGCGGTCGTCATCCTCGGAGGGATCCTGGCGGCGCTGCGTTCCGACAAGCGGTTCATGGCCGTCCTGATGGTCGGCATCACCGGATACGGCATGGCGGTCATCTACGCCCTGCACGGCGCACCCGACCTCGCCCTCACCCAGATGCTCGTCGAGACGATCGTCCTGGTCGCATTCGTCCTCGCGCTGCGTTCGCTGCCGGCCCGCCTGTGGAACAGCAGCGGAAGCCGCCATCGCCTGCTCCGGGCGGGTCTCGGCATCGCGTTCGGCGGCATCATGGCCGTCATCGCGATGTCGGCCATGGCCTCCCGGAACGCCGCGCCCATCTCCCTCGCCTACCCGGAACTGGCGTACGGCGAGGGCGGCGGGGCGAACGCCGTCAACGTCCTGCTCGTCGACATCCGCGCCTGGGACACGCTCGGCGAGATCACCGTGCTCGCGATCGCCGCCACCGGCATCGCGAGCCTGATCTTCATCCGCGGACGCGGTGACCGGAGGCGACGCGCCGATGACGTCGAGGACGGATCGGTCGACCGGGGCCAGGAGCCGCTGAACGCCGGGGGCCGGGAGTCCGCCGCCCGCCTGCTCGCGGCCCGCTTCGCCGATGTTCCGCGGGACCCCTGGCTCGTCGCGGGCAGGACCCTCGCGCCCGAGCGGCGGTCGATCATCTTCGAGGTCATCACGCGCCTGCTCTTCCACACGATCATCCTCCTGTCGATCTACCTCCTGGTCGCCGGCCACAACCTCCCGGGCGGCGGGTTCGCCGGCGGGCTCATGGCAGGGATCGCGCTCGCGGTCCGCTACCTCGCCGGTGGACGGTTCGAACTCGCGGAGGCCAGCCCGGTCAGCGCCGGCGCGTTGCTCGGCGTGGGGCTCGCGATCGTCTCGCTGACGGCCGCCGCCCCGCTCCTGTTCGGCGGAGCGGTCCTCGAGAGCTACATCCTGGAGTTCTGGCTGCCGGTCTTCGGCGACGTGAAGTTCGTGACCTCGACCGTCTTCGACATCGGCGTCTACATCATCGTCGTCGGTCTCGTCCTCGACGTCCTGCGCAGCCTCGGGTCGGAGATCGACGAGCGCAGCGAGACCGAGGGCCCGGTCGAGGAACACCCCGGCTCCGATGCCCTCGTCCCGCCCGCCGTGGAAGGAGCACAGCCATGACCGTCAACATCACCCTGATCGTGCTGATGGCCGCCTTCTTCGCCGCCGGGATCTACCTGCTGCTCGAACGGAGCCTGACCCGCGTGCTCCTGGGCCTGATCCTGATGGGCAACGGGGCCAACATCCTGATCCTCGCGATGAGCGGAGGCGGCGGGAAGTCCCCGCTCTACGTCGCGGGGACACCGGCCGAGGGGTATACGGACAGCCTGCCGCAGGCGCTGATCCTGACGGCGATCGTCATCACCTTCGCCGTGACGGCCTTCATGCTGGGCATCATCTACCGCTCGTGGGTGCTGGGTCGCGAGGACAGCGTCCAGGACGATCCCGAGGATCGCCGCGTCGCGGACCAGGACAGCTACGACTACGAGGACGACGCCGACATCGCTGCCGATACTTCCGAATTCTCCGACGACGAGGGCTCCGCGACCGTGCCCGACGGCGGGCCCGGGCCCGACGGGCCGACGGCCGGGGTCCGCCGATGATCGCCGCCGACCTCGCGCCCCTCGCCGTCGTCCTGCCGTTCCTCGGAGCGGCGGTCACCTTCATCCTCATCCGTCACTCCCGCGGTCAGCGGGCCGTGAGCATCACGACGCTCAGCGTCACCCTGTTCATCGAGGTCGTGATGCTCCTCGCCGCGCCCTCGGAGGGGACGCATGCGGTGAGGCTCGGCGGGTGGGAGCCACCCTTCGGCATCGTGCTCGTGGTGGACCAGTTCTCCGCCCTGATGCTCGTGGTGTCGTCCGCCGTCAGTCTCTCGGTGCTCATCTACGCCACGGGCCAGGGGATGTCCGACGGCGACGAGGACGGACCGGTGTCGATCTTCCACCCCACCTACCTGATCCTCGTGGCCGGGGTGTCCAACGCGTTCCTCACCGGTGACCTCTTCAACCTGTACGTGGGGTTCGAGATCCTCCTCACCGCGAGTTACGTCCTGATGACCCTGGGCGGCACGGCGCCGCGCATCCGCGCCGGGGTGACGTACGTCGTCGTCAGCGTGGTGTCATCGATGCTCTTCCTGATCGCCATCGCGATGATCTACGGGGCGACCGGCACGATCACCATGGCGGACCTCGCCGTGAAACTGGAGGCCGTGGACCCGGCGACGCAGATGGTGCTCCACCTCATGCTGCTCGTGGCGTTCGGCATCAAGGCCGCGGTCTTCCCGCTCTCCTTCTGGCTCCCGGACTCCTACCCCACCGCGCCGGCACCCGTGACCGCCGTGTTCGCCGGCCTGCTGACCAAGGTGGGCGTCTAT
This sequence comes from Arthrobacter sp. UYP4, assembly GCF_057291175.1. Taxonomy (NCBI): domain Bacteria; kingdom Bacillati; phylum Actinomycetota; class Actinomycetes; order Micrococcales; family Micrococcaceae; genus Arthrobacter; species Arthrobacter sp. UYP4. Next base: position 1,809,904 of record NZ_JBXAVU010000001.1, on the reverse strand, counting down.
GCCATGGTCCGCGTCGAGACCCTGCTCTTCCCGGGCGACCGCATCAACTCCCTCCTGATGGTGGTCGCGCTGCTGACCATGGTGGTGGGGATCCTCGGAGCGCTGGCCCAGGCGGAGATCAAGAGGCTCCTGTCCTTCACGCTCGTCAGCCATATCGGGTACATGGTCTTCGGGCTCGCCATCTCGACGCGGGTGGGCCTCGGAGCGGCGGTCTACTACGTGGCGCACCACATCACGGTGCAGACGAGCCTCTTCCTCGTCACGGGCCTGATCGAGCGCCGGGGCGGGACGGCCAACATGGACCGGCTCGGCGGGCTGGCGAAGCTGTCACCGCTCCTCGGGATCCTCTTCTTCCTCCCGGCCATGAACCTCGCCGGCATCCCGCCGTTCTCCGGTTTCCTCGGCAAGCTCGGACTCATCCAGGCGGGAGTGGCCCTCGGGACCCCCCTGGCGTACGTGCTGGTGGCCGGCGGAGTGCTCACCAGCCTGCTGACGCTCCTGGTCATGGCGCGGGTCTGGAACAGGGCGTTCTGGCGCAGCCCGGCCGACGCGGAGGACCCGGATCCGATCCTGCTCGCCAGCAAGGCCGACGGCTCCAGCGTGGGTACCTCCCGCCATGTGACGGGCGAGGACACGGGACGGTTCGCGGGCAAGGACCCCGTGACGCTGCTCCCGGGCACCATGACCGGTCCCACGATCGGGCTCGTGGCACTCGGGCTCGCCCTCACGTTCCTGGCAGGGCCGCTGTTCACGCTCAGCGACGACGCGGCCTCCGAGATGCTCGAGCGCACACCCTACATCGAGGCCGTCCTCGGGCCGGGGGCGGACGGATGAGCCGCCAGCGCATCCCCCTCATCACCGAGCTCCCGCTCGTCGTCTGGCTCGTCCTCGTCTGGGGGGCGCTCTGGCAGGACTTCGGTCCCGGGAACCTCGTCTTCGGGGCGATCATCGCGTACGGGATCGTCAACTTCTTCTACCTGCCCCCGGTGGAGCTGACGGGCCGCTTCAACGTGCTCTGGCTCCTGCCGTTCATCGGCCGGTTCCTCCTCCAGCTCGTGTTCGCGAGCGTGCAGGTGTTCTGGCTCGCCATCAGCAAGGGGCCGTCCCTCCGGAATGCGGTCGTGGCCGTGGAGCTCCGGAGCCACTCGGACTTCCTCGTCACGGCGACCGGTCACGCGATCTCGCTCATCCCCGGGTCCCTCGTCCTCGAGGTGGACCGCTCCACCTCGACGCTCTACCTGCACTGCCTCGACGTCGAGACGGAACAGCATGCGGAGGCGGTGCGTGCCGAGGTCCTCGCGACGGAGGCATGGCTCATCCGCATCATGGGGAGCCGGGCCGATCTCGCCGCGCTCCGGTCCGAGGAGGCACGGCGATGACGGCGGTCATATATGTTGTCGGCGGAATACTCTCCGTCGCGGCCGTCCTGGCCGTGTACCGGGCGGTCCGCGGTCCGTCGATCCTCGACCGGGTCCTCGCCCTCGACGTCATCGTCGCGATCATCGGCGCGGCGTTGGTGCTGAACATGGTGGTGAACCAGCATCTCGACAACCTGGTCCTGCTCGTCGCGGTCTCGCTGATCGGGTTCATCGGGTCCGTCACGGTGGCGCGGTTCGTCACGGACAGGAAGTAGCGCCATGGTCGACGTCGTCGTGTCCGTCCTCCTGATCGGCGGAGCCCTCATGTCCCTGGCCGCGGGAATCGGCCTCGTGCGCTTCCCGGACCTGCTCTCGCGGATGCACGCAGCCACCAAGCCGCAGGTCCTCGGTCTCCTGCTCTTCCTGCTGGCGCTCGCGGTCGACTCCGGGAGCTGGGCCCTGGTCCCGCTCCTCGTGCTGTGCTGGGTGTTCCAGCTGCTCACGAGCCCGGTGTCCGCGCACATGGTCGGCCGGGCGGGCTACCGCACGCGGCACCTCCGGCGCGACCTCCTCACGCTCGACGAGCTCGACGACGTCGTGGCGCATGCTGCGGGGGACCGGGCGCACCCCGGGTCCCGCCGCTCACCGGACGCACCCGTCGAACGGGACGACGACGCTTCCTGAGCAGCCGGGACGGGCTGCCCGGTGTCCGGTCGTCCCGCCGGACCGATACCTCCGGCACCCGGAGGCCCCGGACCGATACCTACGGCGCCCGGAGCGCCGCCCGGTGGCGATGCTTCGGTACCGGAAGGTAAGGTTGCTTCATATCGACGGGTCGACACGACAGTGCAGGGTGGTGGAATGGACGAGCAGCGGAACGCCGTGGTCATCGAGGACGACGCCGACATCCGCCAGCTCCTCGTGATCGTCCTGTCCTCACGGGGTTTCACGGTGCACGAGGCCGTGACCGGCGCCGAGGGGGAGCGCCTCGTGGAGACCGTCGACCCGCAGCTCGTCACACTCGATCTGAACCTCCCGGACTCGGACGGCATCGATGTCTGCGCCCACCTCAGGGTCGGGTCGGACGCCCACATCCTCACGATCTCCGCGCGGCCGCCACAGCTCACGGAGGAGCAGTGCCTGGCCGCAGGGTCGAACCACTTCATGGCCAAGCCCTTCAGCCCACGGCTCCTCGGCGCGTACCTCGACGGTGTCTTCCCCCGGGCGAGCGCCGCCTGACCGGACGTCCCGGGCCCGCGTCGGGGCTTCGGCGGAGGACCCCCCCCCGCCGGGACGTCGGTCGACCACGGCTGCGTCCCGCTCCCGCAGGATGTCAGGACATGCGGGCCCGCCAGTCCTCGGGCACACGCCCTGCCGGTCCGGGCACCGGCTGGTCCGAGGGGTGGCTGGTCGGCGCGGCGAGCGGGCGGCCCTCGACGAACTCCTGGACGCGGTAGTCCCAGAACCAGTCCTCACCCGGTTCGAAGGACATGACCACCGGATGCAGGGTGTCGGCGGCATGCGCGGAGGCGTGCCGGCCGGGTGAGCTGTCACAGCAGCCCACATGCCCGCAGGCGGCGCAGCGGCGGAGGTGGACCCACCAGCCGCCCGAGTCCCCGCATTCCTTGCAGCCGGTACCCGAGGGGTGTGCGCCGGTGTCGATGGCGTCCGTCATGGCCGTCTCCTGTCGTGGGGTCGTGCCGGGGGAAAGCCGCCGGGTGCGCCGAAGGCCCCGGCGGCGTCGTCCGGACGCGCTGCCGCGGCCACGAATCCGTCCGGACGCACGAGGTAGAGCATGCCGGGCCGGAGCGGGGTCGCCCCGACCGTGGGGAAGACGTGGAGGGGCAGGTCGAGGTCCTCCGCGGCGGCGCGCGCCCGCCGTACCGCGGTGTCGTCCGGCGCGTACAGATGCAGCTGCCAGGCAGCGGTGCGCAGCGCATCGAAGTTCGACCCGGTCCAGTGCAGGCGCCGCCCCACGACGGCGTCCCGTCGTCCGGGCCGGTTCCCTCCGTCCATCCGGTAGTGGATGCGGATCTGGCCGAGGTAGCCCGCGAGGCGCCGTCCGACCGGCAGGCGGGGGAGGAGTGCCACGCCGAGGGGCAGGACGATCCGCGGTGCGTACCTCCGCACGAGCCCCACCGCTGCCGAGCGGGACGTGACGCCGCGGAACACGAGGTCCGTGGTCTTCAGGAGACGCACGGCCACGGGCCGGCGCTCGGTCTCGTAGCGGTCGAGGAGCGTGGCGGGCGCGCGCCCGGAGATGACGTCGTCGAGCTTGAAGGCGAGGTTGTGGGCGTCCTGCAGTCCCGTGTTCATGCCCTGCGCGCCGACAGGGGAATGGACGTGGGCCGCATCGCCGGCGAGGAGCACGGCGCCGATGCGGAAGCGCGCGGCGATCCTGTGGTGGACGCGGTAGGTGGAGAACCAGCGGGAGTCCTCGTAGGTGACCCCGAACGTCTCCGCCATCCGCCGCCGGGCGAAGGCCTCGGTGATGGCGGCGGCGTCGTCGCCGGCGACTCCGATGAGCCGCTGGCCGTTCCTGCCGCCGTGCGACCGCATGGGGAAGGCGAGGAGGAACTCGGCGGCACCCTGGCGGATGTTGACGGAGGCGGGGGCGAGTCCGCTGACGCCGAGCGCATCCACGAGGTAGAAGGTCTGCCTGCTGGTGGTGCCCTCGAACGCCGTACCGGTCGAGGTGCGGACGGTCGACGACGCCCCGTCGCACCCGACGGCGAAGCGCGCCCGGAGGGGCGAGGAGCCGCCGGGCCCGTCGACGACGGCGAGGACGCCGCCGTCCACCTGCTGCAGCGACGAGACCCGGTGCCTCCACCGGACGGACCCTCCGATCGCGCCGAGGTTGTCGGCGAGGATGCGCTCGTTGGCGCTCTGCTCCAGGATGTACATCCCGGGGTAGGGCGTGAGTCCGCGCCCCAGCCCTGTCAGCGGGATGGGCGCGAACGATCGGCGCTCGAAACCCTGCCGCAGGGATGCGGCACGGACGGCCTCCGCGAGCACGCGGTCGACGACGCCGAGCTGGTCGTAGATCTCCATGGACCGCGAATGGACGCCCAGGGCCCTGGACTCCCGCGTGGGGCCGTCCTTGCCGTCGAGCAGCGCGACGTCGAGGCCCAGCGTCACCAGCCAGTTCGCCAGCATCAGGCCGGTGGGGCCCGCGCCGACCACGAGGACGTCCACGGCCTCCCGGCCGGTCCCGTCCTCCGCCGTGGTCATCGCCCGGACCGCCGGTTCAGCGGTCGAGCGTCGTGCAGACGCAGGCCCGGTTGCCCTCTGCATCGGCCAGGACGGTGAACGACGGCGCTGCGGCGTCGTCGACCACGGTGCCCCCGGCGGCGACCGCTGCGGCGATACGTGCTTCCGCCGCGTCGTGCGGTACCCAGACGTCGAGGTGGAAGCGCTGCCGCGGTGTCTCGTGCGCCCCGGTGTGCTGGAACCAGAGCAGGGGCACGCGCCCGGTCGGGTCGACGACGTCGTCCCCGGCCACGGCGTGTGCATCGCCGGTCAGCAGGGCGGCCCAGAACGGGCCGATGGCCGCCGGGTCGGCGGTGTCGAGGGCGAGTTCGACGACGGTGGGCGCTGCAGGATCGGCACTGATGCCCCGCCGTCCCGCCAGGTCGCTGATCCGCCGGGCGAGGTCGACATCGCGTCCCGTCACGCCGGAGGCGTCGTGGCTGACGAGTGTCAGATCGACATGGGGGTAGGCCAGGGCGATGTCCGGATGATGGCCGGCCGCCTCCGCCAGTTCACCGACCCCCGAGACGAAGGCCAGGCCGGTGGTGAAGTCCCCGGTCAGGAACCGGGCGTGCAGGGCCTGCGGCAGCTTCCGCCAGTCATCGAGGCCGGCGTCGAGGATCTCCTGCGTGCTGAGGATGGTCATGCCGCCAGTATGTCGCGGGCGCGCGGGGAGGGGAAGAGAAGGTCCCGGACCCCTGCCGGACACCTTCGGGAGGCATCCGGCAGCGGTCCGACCGGGCACCGGGCCCGGTGTCGATCGGGTACCTGCCGATCGGGTACCTAGAGTGCCCCGCCCGTCGTCCGGTTCTTGTCGAGGAGCGGATCGTCCAGGACGTCGGCGGTCCTGCCGGGCTCACCGGCTCCTGTTCCCGACCCCTCGGTGGAGACGCCCTCGTCGACCGGAACGAGCGTCTCCGCGCCGTGGGGCGAGAGGCCGTCGTCCGCGCCGGTGTACACCTCCGCGGCGCCGCCGTCCGCGGGCGTGATGGTGGCATCGGGCGTGGTGTCCCCGGTCGGTGCCTGGCTCTTCTTCCCGGCGGCGACACCGGCGGCCGCTGCGGCAGCTGCCAGGCCGATACCGGCTGCGACCTTGCCGGAGATCCCGGCCTTGCCGCTGTCACCACGGGACGCGGCGGCAGCCTCCACACCGGGCTCTCCGGCAACCGTGCCGGAGCCCACCGATCCGCGCCAGGCTCCGGTGGCATAGCCTTCGTCCTCGATGAACGCCTTGAACCGTTCCAGGTCGCCCTCGGCCTGGTTCTCCACGACGTTGAGCTTGTCGCCGATCTTCTCGACCAGGCCCTCGGGCTCGTACTCGAGCACCAGGTGGACCTGGGTCTGCCCGCCCCCGACGTCCTCGAACGACACCGAACCGGCATTCGTCGCGCCCTCGGTCGCGGCCCACGACACCCTGGCGTCCGGCACCTGCTCGAGGATCCTCGCTTCCCACTGCCGGCGGATCCCGCCGATCTCCACCACCCAGTTCAGGCGCTCCTCGTCGAGCTGCGTGACGGATCTGACGCCGCCCATGAAGTGGGGGAACTCCTCGAACTGAGTCCACTGGTTGTAGGCCACGCTGAGGGGTACGTTGACGAGAATCCGCTTTTCGACCTTCGTGCTCATGGCATCTCCTTCGGTTGGTCCGTGACATGACAGACAGGGATGACTGCCCATCCCAATTCATAAGCACGCTTAGCGTAACGTCAGAGCCCGCGGATTGGCGAGGCCCGGGGGCTGGAGAGCAGCCGGCGTCGCGCTGGTCGCACGCGTCGGACGGGATCATGCAATCAGCGAGAATCGCAACGATCGGCGCTGTGGGAAGCTAGTACTATCTGATGATGCTGAAACCCTCGACGTCGGCGTCGGTCCCGTCCGGGCTCTTTCGCGTCCCGTTCGCCGTTGCGGCCTCCTTCACCGTCCTCACCATCGGGACGGCCGTGGGCTTCGGACTGCCCCTGCGCGACCCGGACGGCTTCCTGGGTCCCAGCTATGTCCGCCTCCCCGCGATCCTGGCGCTGATGGTCCTCGCCGACGTCGCCCCACGGACGCTGCTGAGGCGGCCTTCCGTCCGCACCATCCATCGAGTCGCGGCGATCGAGTTCCATCGCCGCTGGCCCGTGTCACGGCTCGTGGTGACAGCCATGGGGCTGCTCACGTTCTACCTCGCGTACGTCTCGTACCGGAACATGAAAAGCTTCCTGCCGTTCGTCCGCGATCGGGTGGCGGATCCCCTCCTGCAGGCGAGCGACCGGTGGCTCACGGGCGGGCACCACCCGGGCGACGTGCTGCAGCAGATCCTCGGGACCGGGGTCAGCGCACATGTCCTGTCGAGTGTGTACGTGTCCTATCTGATCTTCGTCCCGATGTCCGTCGCTGCGGCCCTCGTCTGGTCCCGGCAGCTGTCGCAGGGCGCGTGGTACGTCGCCGCGCTGTCGTTCAACTGGATCCTCGGTGCGGCGAGCTACTACGCGATTCCCTCCCTCGGCCCGATCTTCGTCGAGCGGACCCACTTCACGGACCTGCCCCGCACGGCCGTCACGGATCTCGGGGAATCCCTGTACCGGAGCCGGGTGCGCGTCCTCGCCGATCCGCACGCCACGCAGTCGGTCCACGGCATCGCGGCCTTCGCCTCACTCCACGTCTCCGTGGTCTTCACCGCGGCCCTGGTGGCGCATCTGATCCGCCTGCCGGTCGTCCTGCGGGCGATCCTCTGGACGTACCTCCTGCTCACCGCCCTCGCCACCGTCTACTTCGGGTGGCACTACCTCGTCGACGTGATCGCCGGCTTCGCCCTGGGCGCGGTCGCGACGTGGCTGGCGTGGCAGGCGACCCGACCGCGCAGGCTCCTCCGCGACCTCCCGGTCGTCGAGGAGACGAAGGTACCCGCCTGAGGCCTCCGTCGCGCTCGCGGCCTCGAAGCACCCCTCGGGCGTGCGGCCGGCCGCAGGACGGACCCTCCGCGGGAGGCCGGAATTTGACTCCCGGTTCCGCACGGTTCAGGGTTTTATGTCAGTCCCAGTCCTCCACCCACGCGATCGCCGCGGCATCCCTGCATGCCCGCGGCCGCGGAAGGAACATCCACCCCATGCAGAACTCCGCATCCTCGGCGCCGCCCTCCACCCAGCACGCCGCTGGAGACTCCAGCCGGCCGCCCCACCTCACCCGGGCGCTGAGCAACCGCCACATCCAGCTGCTGGCCATCGGTGGTGCCATCGGCACGGGCCTCTTCATGGGCTCCGGCAAGACCATCTCCCTCGCCGGGCCCTCGGTCATCTTCGTGTACATGATCATCGGCTTCATGCTGTTCTTCGTCATGCGCGCCATGGGCGAGATCCTGCTCTCGAACCTCGAGTACAAGTCCTTCAGCGATTTCGCCGGTGACCTCCTGGGCCCGTGGGCCGGTTTCTTCACCGGCTGGTCCTACTGGTTCTTCTGGGTGGTCACGGGTGTCGCCGACATCGTCGCCATCGCCGGCTACGTCGACATCCTCGCCCCCGGCACCCCGCTCTGGATTCCGGCACTGGCCACGCCCGTGGTGCTCCTGCTCCTGAACCTGCCCACCGTGAAGGCCTTCGGTGAGGCCGAGTTCTGGTTCGCGATCATCAAGGTCGTGGCGATCCTCGCGCTGATCGGGACCGGCATCGTCATGATCGCCACCCGCTTCACCTCACCGGGCGGCTCGGTCGCGGACCTCGCGAACATCTGGAACGACGGCGGCATGTTCCCGCACGGACTCTTCGGCTTCATCCTCGGCTTCCAGATCGCCATCTTCGCCTTCGCCGGTATCGAGCTGGTCGGCACCGCCGCCGCGGAGACCAAGGACCCCGAGAAGACGCTGCCCCGTGCCGTGAACTCCATCCCCATCCGTGTACTGCTCTTCTACGTGGGAGCCCTCACGGTGATCATGGCGGTCAACCCCTGGCGGACCATCGATGCAGCGAACAGCCCGTTCATCGGCATGTTCACCCTGGCGGGCCTCGGGGTCGCCGCCGTCGTCGTCAACCTCGTGGTGCTCACCTCGGCGGCATCCAGCGCCAACTCGGGCATCTACTCGACCTCGCGCATGGTCTACGGCCTCGCGCAGGACGGCAACGCCCCGACGTCCTTCGGGAAGCTCAGCCCACGCAAGGTGCCGCAGAACGCGCTGCTGTTCTCCTGCATCTTCCTGCTCGCCGGCCTGATCCTGCTGTACTCGGGCGACTCCGTGATCGGCGCCTTCACCGTCGTCACCTCGGTGGCCTCGGTGCTGACCATGTTCGTGTGGTCCATGATCCTGCTCAGCTACCTGGCGTTCCGGCGCCGCCGGCCCGAACTGCACGAGCGCTCGACGTTCAAGATGCCGGGTTCGGCCTTCATGCCGTACGTGGTCCTGGCCTTCTTCCTGTTCATGCTCTTCGCGCTGGCACAAGCCGAGGACACCCGGCTGGCCCTGGTCGTGACACCGCTGTGGTTCATCCTGCTGGGTGCTGCCTGGTACCTGAACCGCAGGACACCGCTGCAGCAGGCCCGCATCGAGGAGCACAAGGCGACACTGCGGTCCGAGCGCTCCGCCGCTGCAGCCCGCTAGTCCCGCTCCATCCAATACGTGAGGACCGTCCCGCAGGGGGCGGTCCTTCGTCGTCCCGGGGTGTGCACAAGGGGGGATGTCATACTGCTGGGATGGCCAAGAACAGGATCCTCCGCGGCCGTGGCGTCCTCGCAGCCCGTCTCGACGACGACCTGAAGGAGCGGCTGCGCGCCGCCGTGGTCGATCCCCACCTCCTCCTCGCGGGCAAGGCCGCCCTCGCGGCTGCCCTTGCCTGGACCTTCGCGCTCGCCATCCCGGGAGAGGCCTCCCGGTATCCGTACTATGCTCCGCTGGGCGCCCTGCTGGCGATGTACCCGACGGTCGCGGGAACGCTCAAGTCAGGTCTGCAGACGGTCGCCGGACTCACGATCGGGATCGTCCTGGCTCACATCGCGGTCTGGGCGGGAGACCCCAACTGGCTGACGATCGCCTTCGTCGTCGGAGCGGGCGTGCTTCTCGCCGGCCCCCTGAAGAGGACTGCGGGCGGCGGCTCGGGGATCGCGTCCGCCGGGCTGTTCGTCCTGGTCATCGGCAACGAGAACCTGGGGTACTCGCTGGGCTACTTCGTGCAGACCGTCGTGGGCGTGGGCGTGGGCGTCGCCGTCAGCGCGCTGATCCTGCCGCCGCTCAACCTGAACGACGCGGTGGGGCAGATGAGCCGGCTCCGCAGGACGGCTGCACGTCAGCTCCAGGAGATGGGCGAGGCCCTGCAGGAGGACTGGCCGGCGGACGACCCGCGCTGGCCCGAACGGCGGGACGACCTCACCGCCACGGCACGGAATGCCCGCGAGGCCCTGCAGTTCGCGGACGAGAGCAGGAAGGGCAATCTCCGGCGGCGCTTCCACCCGCACGACGCCCGCCGCGACCACCGGCACGTCGAGGTCCTCGAGACCGTGGCGATCCACACGCTGAACATCACCAACATGCTGCAGGACGCGCTCCATGGGACCTCCCGTGAGCACCCCCTGCCCGCCGCGGTCCGGCCGCCCCTGCAGCAGGCGTTCACCGCCGTCGGCGACGTCCTGGACCTGTGGACGGTGGAGGACCTCGACGCCGAGGCGCTGCAGGTCGCCGAGCGGAGCCTGAAGGACCTCGAGATCAGCGCGTACGAGACCTCGTCGAAGGAGGTCCCCTTCGGTGCTGCGGCCGCGATCGGCATGAACCTGCACCGCATTCTGCAGACGGTCGCACAGGAGCAGCGGACCGACGGGGCCGACTGAACCCGGGAACGACGAGGGGCACCCCGGAGGGTGCCCCTCGATCCCCACGGGGCTGCTCAGGTCAGGTCGCGGCTCTTCGCGAACCGGTCGATGGCCTTCTGCGTGGAACGGTTCGTCAGCACCTGGATGGTGGTGCTGACCGCACCCGAGATGATCGCGAAGACGAGGGCCGAGCGCAGCGTGTTCTCCAGGCCGTCCTTGCTCTTCGGCGGCGCTTCGCCCGTGATCCTCTCCCAGAGGAAGTCGACGAGCTTGGTCCCCACATAGCCGGCGCCGACACTCATTCCTGCGCCGAGCAGCTTGAACAGTACGTTCATGGTCTCTCCTTCTTGTCCGATACTCCTGCGCCTAGCCTAGCGGCGGTGCGTACCCCGCCGCAGGGACGATCCGGCCCGCAAGCGGTTCCGGAGGTGCGGGGCCGAGCCCGGCGTCGCGGTCCACCGGTGTAGGATCGGTAGCGCTCAACCAACAAGCGACAGGGGAGCGCCGATCCGCAGCATGCTGCGGGGACGGGCGCTGAGAGTGCGGACCGCCGCAGACCCTCGAACCTGATCCGGCTAGTACCGGCGAAGGGAGTCGAGTTCTCAGAGTGCACGGCGCTGCTCCGGCGGCCCCGGCACTATCCCCTCCTGTACCTCAGGAGGATTCACCATGGCATCATCCACCGCCCTCAAGACCACCTCCGGGCGCACCCGCCAGTGGCGCGTCGTCGACATCGTGGTGGCCTCGGTCATCGCCGTCGCCGTCGGCGTCCTGTTCTTCGCCTGGTCCGCGGGATACTCCGGCATCAGCCTGCTGACGGCCGGTTTCCCGCCCCTGGCGGGCCTCTACTCCGGGGGCTGGCTGATCGCCGGCGTCCTCGGGGGACTGATCATCCGCAAGCCCGGTGCCGCCCTCTACTGCGAGATGCTCGCGGCGGCTGTGTCCGCCCTGATCGGCACGCAGTGGGGCGTGGGCGTCCTCGTCTCCGGAGCGATCCAGGGAGCCGGCGCCGAACTGGTCTTCCTGCTCTTCCTGTACCGGAAGTGGAACCTGCCGGTCGCGTTGCTGGCCGGCCTCGGCGCGGGCCTCGCCCTCGCGATCAGCGAGAACATCCTCTACAACGCGCTCTGGACCTTCGAGTTCAAGCTCCTCTACACCGTGTTCGCGGCCATCTCCGGCGTCGTCATCGCGGGCCTGCTCTCGTGGCTGGCCATGCGGGGCCTCGCGAGGACGGGTGCGCTGTCCTCCTTCGCCGCGGGCCGCTCGGCGGACGTGTGACGGCAGCACACCCACCGGCCGCGGGGGCCGTGCAGGTCAGCGCCCGCGGCTGGGGCTGGCGCCACGCGGGCCGGAAGGCCTTCGCGGCACGCCACCTCGACCTCGACATCGGGCCGGGAGAGCGCGTGCTGCTCCTCGGGGCGTCCGGGGCGGGCAAGTCGACCGTGCTGCACGGACTCGCCGGGGTGCTCGGCGCGCAGGACGAGGGCGAACAGGAGGGCGGACTCCTGCTCGACGGCGTCCCCCCGGCCGCGGCGCGGGGGAGGGCTGGGCTGGTGCTCCAGGACCCCGAGACGCAGGTGGTGCTCGCCCGCGTCGGCGACGAGGTGGCCTTCGCCGCCGAGAACCTCGCCGTGCCCCGCGAGGAGATCTGGCAGCGCGTCGGCAGGGCGCTCGACGACGTCGGCCTCGACCTCCCGCTCGACCACCCCACCACCGCGCTGTCCGGGGGGCAGAAGCAGCGCCTCGCGCTCGCGTCCGTCCTCGCGATGGAGCCCGGGCTGCTCCTGCTCGACGAACCCACCGCGAACCTCGACCCCGACGGCGTCCTCGAGGTGCGGGACGCCGTCGTCCGCGTCCTGGAGCGCACCGGTGCCACGCTCGTCGTCGTCGAGCACCGCGTGGCGGTCTGGGCCGATGTGGTGGACCGCGTGATCGTGCTCGACGCCGGGGGAGGCGTCCTCGCCGACGGTTCCCCCGCGGACATCCTGGGGCACGAGGCCACGCGTGCCGGGCTGGCACGCGCCGGCGTCTGGGTCCCGGGCCGGCGGCCGCCCCTGGGAGGGCCCGTACCCGGCGCCGGTGGCGGCCCGCTGCTGTCGGCGCGCTCCCTCACGGTGGCCAGGACCAAGCGGGGCCCCGCGGCCGTCGAGGACCTCGACCTCCGGGTGCACGAGGCGGAAGCACTGGGCATCACCGGGCCGAACGGCGCCGGGAAGTCGACGGCGGCGCTCACGCTCGGCGGCCTGCTCCGGCCGCGCGCCGGCCGGGTGGACGCCGCGCCTCCGCTCGCCGGAGCGGCGGGCAGCGACCCGTTCCGCTGGCGGTCGGCCCAGCTCGTGCAGCGGATCGGCACGGTCTTCCAGGAGCCCGAGCACCAGTTCCTCACGGCGTCCGTGGGCGAGGAACTGGAGTTCGGGCCGCGACGCGTCAGCGGGACCGCCGATCCGCGGCGGATCACCGAGCTGGCCGAGCGCCTCCGCCTCACCCATCTGCTGAAGGCCAATCCGTTCACGCTCTCCGGCGGCGAGAAGCGGCGGCTGTCGGTCGCGACGATGCTCGCCACGGCCCCGCGCCTCCTGATCCTCGACGAGCCCACCTTCGGCCAGGACGCCGGGACCTGGGCCGAACTCGTCACCCTGCTGCGCGAGCTGATCGACGACGGCGTGGCCGTCGTCTCCGTCACGCACGACGCCGATTTCATCGCCGCCCTCGGCGGCAGGACCCTGCACATCGCCGACGGGGCGGGACGGCTGGTGGCCCGATGAGCACCGATCACCTGACCCCGGTGCTGACCGGGAAGACGCTCCTGCGCGCCAACCCCGTGTCCAAGCTGTTCGCCGCCGCGGTCATCACGCTCGCCCTCATGGCGAGCATCGACTGGGTCAGTGCCGCCGTGGTCCTGGCCTGCGAGCTCGCGCTGATGCCGCTGCTGGGCATCAGTGCGTGGGGCCTCGCCCGGCGCATCTGGCCCCTGCTGGTCGCGGCGTCGATCGGCGCCTACGGCACCGCGCTGCTCGCGGAGAAGAGCGGAACGGTACTGATCGACGTCGGGCCGTTCCTCTTCACCGAGGGCTCGGTGGCGGCCGGGGTCGCGGTCGGGCTGAGGGGGCTCGCGCTCGCGCTGCCCGGCATCTTCCTCCTGCTCACCACGGACCCCACGGACCTGGCCGACGCCCTCGCCCAGAAGCTGCACCTGCCGCACCGCTTCGTCCTCGGCGGGCTGGCCTCGCTGCGGCTCGTGGGCCTGCTCCTGGAGGAGTGGGAGTCCCTCGGACTGGCACGCCACGCGCGGGGCATCGGTTCGGACGGCTCCGTCGTCGCGCGCACGCGGAATCTGCTGGGGCAGTCCTTCGGGCTGATCGTCCAGGCGATCCGGCGTGCCACGCGGCTCGCGACGGCGATGGAGGCGCGCGGTTTCGGCGATGCGACGCGCACCTGGGCGCGGACCAGCACGTTCTCGTCCCTCGACCTCGGCGTCGCCGCCGTCGGGCTCGTGGTCGCGGCGGGCGCGGTAGCGGCGGCGGTCCTGGCCGGGACCTGGAACTTCCTCCTCTCCTGACCGGGAGGCGCCGGACATGCCACAGGGGCTCCGCGGATGCGGAGCCCCTGTGGCATGCGAGCGGATCCCGGCCCCGGCAGGACCGCTAGAGGACGTCCGAGAGGAACGACCTCAGGCGGGGCGTCTGCGCGTCGTCGAAGATCGCGGACGGTGGTCCCGACTCCACGACGACGCCGCCGTCCATGAACGTCACGGTGTCCGAGACGTTGCGTGAGAAGCCCATCTCGTGCGTGACGACGACCATGGTCATGCCCGCCGAGGCGAGGTCCGCCATGAGGGCGAGGACGCCCTTCACGAGCTCCGGGTCCAGCGCGGACGTGGCCTCGTCGAAGAACATCACCTCGGGGTCCATGGCCAGCGCCCGCGCGATCGCCACGCGCTGCTGCTGCCCGCCGGAGAGGTTGCCCGGCCGGACGTCGGCCTTGTGCTTGAGGCCCACCAGGTCGAGCTGGGCGAGGGCCTTCTCCCGTGCCTCGCCGGCGGACATCTTCCGGAGCTTGCGCAGCGCCAGGGACACGTTGTCCAGCACGGTCTTGTGCGGGAAGAGGTTGAACTGCTGGAACACCATGCCGATGCGGCGGCGCAGCTCGTCCGGGTTGTCCTTGAGGACGGAGCGGCCGTCGAGCAGGATATCGCCCTGGTCGGGTTCGATCAGCCGGTTGAGGACACGCAGCAGGGTGGACTTCCCGGAGCCGGACGGCCCGATGACCGACGCCGTCGTCCCCCGTTCCACGTGCAGGTCGATCCCGCGCAGCACGTGGTTGGAGCCGAAGGACAGGTGCAGGCCCTTGCCCGTCAGTGTTCCCGATTCGATGGTCTTCATGCCTTCGCTCCTCCGCTCGTCGGAATCACCGCGGCCAGTTCGTCCGGTTCCGGTTTCTGCTTCCTGCCCACGCGGAGCCTGGTGTCGATGAAGTTGACCAGGTGCGTCAGCGGGATGGTCAGGCAGAGGTAGAGCACGCCGGCCGCGATCAGGGGCGAGAGGTTGCCGGTGTTGCTCGCGGCGTCGTTGCCCACCCGGAAGAGCTCGCGTTCACTGGCGACGAGGCCGATGAAGTAGATGAGCGACGACTCCTTGATGAGCGAGATGAACTGGTTGACCAGGGCGGGCAGCACGCGCCGCACGCCCTGGGGCACCACCACGAGCTGCATGGATGCGCCGTAGCTGAAGCCCAGCGCACGCGAGGCCTCCAGCTGACCCTTCTCCACGCTCTGGATGCCGGAGCGGAAGATCTCCCCGATGTAGGCCGAGGCGATCAGCGACAGGGCGAGGATGCCCAGCGGGTAGGGGCTGGTGCTGCCCGTGACCTGCCGGAGGATGGGACCGAGGCCCAGTCCGATGAGCAGGATGATCACGACGGCGGGGAGGCCGCGGAAGATGTCCGTGTAGATGCGTGCGATCCACCGGAGCACCCGGTTGCGGGAGATCCCCATGATCGCGAGGAGCATGCCGACGATCGTCCCGATGATCCCCGAGGCCAGGGCGAGCAGGAGGGTGTTGGGCAGTCCGACGGTCAGGAGGTCCGGCAGGACCGCGGCCATCGCCTCCCAGTCGAAGAACGTCTTGCCGAGCTGTTCGAGGGCATCCATGCAGGGCCGGCTACTTTACGTCCACGGCTTTGCTGCCGGGCTTCCAGTCGGTGGGCATCTCGCGGTCCGGGTACCACTCCTTGGTGAGCTCGGACCAGGTGCCGTCGGCGATCACCGCGTCGAGGCCCGAGTTGAGGGCGTCGATGAGGGGCTGGTTGTCGCTGTTGACCGCGTACGCCGTGAAGTTCTCCGTGTTGATGATGGTCTCGGCGATCGTGGTGTCGTCGCCCTCCTTCACCTGGCCGGTGGCCTGCTGCGACGGGGCGACCCAGGCGTCCACCTGCCCGTTCTTCACGTTGGCGTACACCGTGTTGTAGTCCGGGAAGCGCACGGGCTCGAGGCCGAGGGTATTGGAGACGTAGTCGTCCTGGACGGTGCCCTGGACCACGCCGATGCGGGTGCTCTCCGAGAGGGAGTCGAAGCCGCTCACCGAGGAGCCGTTCTTCGTGACGACGGCCATGTAGCCGAAGTCGTAGCCGTTGGTGAAGCCGACGTTCTCGCGGCGGGCCGCCGTCGTCGAGATCGAGGAGGACCCGACGTCGAACTGCTTGTTCTGGACCTGCGCGAGGAGGGCGGAGAAGTCGGTGGAGGCGAACTCGACCTCGAGGTCGAGCTTCTCGCCGATGGCGCGCAGCAGTTCGTTGTCGTAGCCGGTGAAGACACCGTCCTCGAGGAAGATGTTCGGCGGGGCGTCCGAGAGCGTGCCGACGCGCAGGGTGCCGTCGGTGATGAGGCCGAGCCCGGACGTGTCGATCTCGTCGATCGGCGTGGTGTCCTCGGTGGTGTACTGGTCGAGCGACTGCTGGTCGCTGCCGGCCAGGGCGTCGGCGGATTCGGTGGGCGTGCTTCCGCTGTCACTGCCGCAGGAGACGGTCAGGGCGAGGAGCGGCACGGTGAGTGCAGCGAGGACCTTGCGGGAGATGTTCATGGTGTCCTTCATTTCGATGCCGGCCCGGGTGCGGGCGCTGGGTGTTCGGGGATGCCGGATGGCGGCAGGGGGAGGCTGCTGGCTGCTGGGTGACACGCTCGCTGTTCTGGGCTGTGCGCGCTGTGGCGGTGGTGTCCTCCGTCTACCTCGGGACAGGCCGCACGACGCCGTACTTGCCAACCGGGGGACTTGGCCCGGCGGCCGAATCTTCACCTGGAGCACCCCACTACGGGAGAGGGTTGCTGTCCAGCCGGCCAGGGCCGATGGCTGGAACTCTTGATTTCAGGAAAACGGTAGGGCAGCACGAAGCGTCGGGTCAAAACGCGGATGCCGGGAAAGTGGTGTTTGACGTAGCAAAGGGCCCCGGAGGGGCCCTTTTGTGGTGGAGATTACACGAAACGATCCACCAGTCCGGTGAGTTCTGCGGTCAGGGCGGCGGAGGTCCGGAGCTCCGTGCCGTCCAGCGAGAGGACCGGCGCGAGGAGCCGGATGCTCGAGATCAGCCACACGGCGTCGGCGTCGAGGAGGTGGTGCGGTTCCAGCGGTCCGTAGCCGAGCTCCCACCCCTGTTCCCGGGCTGCGGCGAACAGTGCGCTCTGGGAGGTGCCCGCCAGGATGCCGCTCTCGAGCTGCGGCGTGAGGAGCGTCTTCCGACCGTCGCGGTCGTACGCGAGGAGCACGGTGGAGGTGGGGCCCTCGAGGACCTTCCCGTCCGAGGAGATGAAGATGACGTCGTCGGCGCCGTGCGCCTTCGCATGGCGGATGGCGGCCATGTTGACGGCGTAGGAGAGCGTCTTCGCCCCCATCAGCAGCCAGGGAGCACGCTGCGCCACCGTGCTGTCGTAGCCGCGCTCGAGGAACAGCACCTTCAGGCCTGCCTCCCGCTGCGCCAGGGTCGACGCCGGAACGGGTGCCACCGAGACCCAGGCCGTGGCCCGGCCGGCACCCTCGACGCCGCGGGTGGCGACGAGCTTCACGACGGCATGGTCCTCACCCGGTTCCGCTGCCGAGAACTCCCGCAGGCCGGTGCGGATGGCACGGCTCCAGGCCTCGGCGTCGGGCACCGACAGGTCGAGGGCCGCGGCCGACGACGCGAGTCTCGCGAGGTGCGCCTGCTCCTTGCGGGGGGATCCTCCGACGGCGAGGAGCGATTCGAAGATGCCGTCACCGCGGGTGGCGCCCAGATCGGTGGCCAGGAGCTGCGGCTGGGACGCGTCGACGACCCTGCCGTCGTCGTGGGCCGGGTCGAGGAACACGAGAACAGTCATGCGCTCCAGCGTATCGGCTGGGTCGCGGGAGCGGGGCGGACCGGTGCGGCGGGGCCGTCAGGTGAGTCTGGCCTTCCGCGTGAAGAGTTTCTGCAGCAGGATGAAGGCGAGGAGAAGCGCGCCGATCACGATGCGCGTCCACCAGGAACTCAGCGTCCCCTCGTAGGAGATGAAGGTCTGGACGATGCCGAGGATGAGCACCCCGGCGAGGGAGCCGAGGACGTAGCCGTATCCTCCGGTGAGCAGCGTGCCGCCCACGACCACCGCGGCGATCGCGTCCAGTTCCAGGCCCGTGCCCGCCAGGCTGTACCCGGAAAGGCTGTAGAACGAGAAGAGGATCCCGGCCACCGCCGAGCACAGCCCGCTGATCCCGTAGACGAGGACCTTGGTCCGGGGGACGGCGAGTCCCATGAGCAGCGCCGAGGATTCGCCGCCGCCGATCGCGTACACCGTCCGGCCGAAGCGGGTCTGGTGCAGGACGTAGAAGGCGACGGCGACGACCACCAGTGCGATCACGACGCCGGGGGAGATGAAGAGCCTGTCGGCCAGCGGGATCCTCGCCTGGGCCATCGCGGTGAAGAAGGGGTCGGTCACGGTGATCGAGTCGACGCTGATCATGTAGCAGAGGCCCCGTGCCAGGAACAGCCCGGCGAGGGTGACGATGAAGGGCTGGATCTCGAAGACCTGGATGACCAGCCCCATGAGAAGCCCGAAGGTCGCACCCGTCAGGATCACGAGGGCGATGACGGCTATCGGGTTCCACCCGGCCTGCAGGAGTGCTGCGGCGATCATCATGGAGAGCGCGACGACGGATCCGACCGAGAGGTCGATCCCGCCGGTGAGGATCACGAACGTCATCCCGACGGCGAGGACGATCAGGAAGGTGTTGTCGATCAGGAGGTTGAGGAACACCTGGCCGGAGAGGAACCCGGGGTACATCACGGCGCCGGCGGCGAACATCGCCAGGAACAACCCGGTCGTGGCGAGTGCCGGCGCGTAGCGCGCCTTGCCCTGGAGGCGGCTGATCCGGCTGCGGTTCAGCGGCGCCGGGGTGCGGGTGAGGACCGACATCAGATGGACACCTTCACTTCGGACTGTTCTGTCACGGGACGCCGGCGCCGGCCGAGCAGCGCCCGGGCCTTGCTGGACTGGAGGAGGCAGACGATGATGACGACCAGCGCCTTGAACACCAGGGTGACCTCGGGCGGGATCCCCAGCGTGTAGACGGTCGTCGTCAGTGTCTGGATGATCAGGGCGCCGACGAGGGTACCCACGAGGCTGTACCGGCCCCCCGCCAGGGAGGTTCCTCCGATGACGACGGCGAGGATGGCGTCCATCTCGATGTAGAGACCGGCGTTGTTGGCATCCGCGGCCGTCACATTGGAACTGATCATCAGGCCGGCGACGGCTGCGCACAGACCGCTGAAGACGTAGACGGTCCAGGTGATGTTGCGTGCGTTGAGCCCTGCCAGCCTGCTGGCGACCGGATTGATGCCCACCGCTTCGATGAGCGTTCCGAGGGCGGTACGCCGCGTCAGCAGCCCGGCCACGCCGAAGGCGACCGCCGCAATGAGGATGGAGATCGGGAGGCCGAGGAAGAATCCGGCGCCGATCGCCTGGTAGGAGTCGTTGGACACGGAGATGATCTGGCCGTCGGTGACGAGTTGCGCCAGTCCCCGCCCGGCCGTCATGAGGACGAGGGTGGCGATGATGGGCTGGATGCCGACCACCGAGACGAGGAAGCCGTTCCACAGACCGAGGGCCAGTCCCACCGCCACGGCGATGACCACCGCCACCGCCGCCGTGCGGAAGGAGGAGGGATCCGGGGAGTTGTAGATGTAGGTGCAGGAGACCGCCCCGGAGATGGCGGCCACGGCTCCCACGGACAGGTCGATACCGCGCGATGCGATGACGAGCGTCATGCCCAGGGCGATGAGGATCGTCGGTGCACCGTTCCGGAGGATGTCGATGAGGCTCCCGAACAGGTGCCCGTCCTGGACGCGCACGGCCAGGAAGTCGGCGCGGAAGAGCTGGTTGAGGAGGAGCAGGAGGACCAGTGCGAGTACGGGCCAGGTCAGCCGGTGCTTCAGGAGGGCGTTCATGCGTTCGTCCCCGCGATGATCGTCATGACGTCTTCCATGGTGACTCCGTCGTTGGCCAGGTCGGCGACCATCTCCCGGTCCTTGAGCACGGCGATCCGATCGCTCAGCCGGAGCACTTCCTCGAGCTCGGCCGAGATGAAGATGATGGACATGCCGTCGGAGGCGAGGGTGCTGATGAGCTTCTGGATCTGCGTCTTCGCGCCGATGTCGATGCCCCTGGTGGGTTCGTCGAGGATCAGCAGCCTGGGGTTCGTGATGAGCCAGCGGGCGAGCAGCACCTTCTGCTGGTTGCCGCCGCTCAGATTTCGAATCAGGGCGTCCTTGCTGGCCGGACGGATGTCCAGGGCCCTGATGAACTTCTCGGCCAGCTGGTCCTGCGTCGCCCGGGGGATCCGCCTCAGCCATCCCTTGCTGGCCTGCATGGCCAGGACCAGGTTGTCGCGGACGGACAGGTCGCCGATCAGTCCTTCCTCCTTCCGGTTCTCCGAGGAGAAGGCGATCCCCCGGTCGATCGCGGAGCGGGGAGTCCGGAGCGTCCGGACCGTTCCGCCGATCCGCAGGCTGCCCTGATCGGACCGGTCGGCCCCGAAGAGCAGCCTCGCGGTCTCCGTGCGTCCGGAACCCAGCAATCCTGCCAGGCCGAGGATCTCACCGGCGTGGATGGCGACGGTGACGTTACGGACGGAGCCCTTGCGGCCGAGGCCCTCCGCCTGCATGAAGGGGGCATCCTGCGTGCGGTCCGACTGGCGGCGGCCCTCGGCGTCCTCGAGTTCGGCGAGGGCGTCCATCTCCTTGCCGATCATCTTCGAGATGAGTGCCATGCGCGGCAGGTCCCGGGTGAGGTATTCGCCCACCAGCTTCCCGTTGCGCAGGACGGTCATGCGGTCGGAGATCTCGTACACCTGCTCGAGGAAGTGGGACACGAAGAGGATGGCGACGCCACGGTCGCGCAGCGTCCGGATGACCGCGAACAGTTGCTGGACCTCGTCGGCATCGAGGCTCGAGGTGGGCTCGTCCAGGATGAGCACCCTGGCGTCCACCTGCACCGCCCGTGCTATCGCGACGAGCTGCTGGAGGGCGATCGAGTGGGAGGACAGGACGGACCCGGGGTCGATGTGCCCCAGCTGGAGCTGCCCGAGGACCTCCCTCGCCTTCCGGCGGACCTCCTTCCAGGAGATGCCCCCGCGCCTGCGCGGCTCCCGCCCCAGGAGGATGTTCTCCTCGACCGACAGGTTGGGGCAGAGATTGACCTCCTGGTAGACCGTGCTGACGCCTGCGGCCTGTGCCTCCGCAGGGGAGGTGAAGCGGTGGTCCGAGCCCATCACGGTGATCGTCCCGCCGTCGATCGCGTAGACGCCCGTCAGGGCCTTGATCAGTGTCGACTTCCCGGCGCCGTTCTCCCCCATCAGGGCATGGACCTCACCCTGGAACAGCCGGAGGTCGACTCCGTCGAGCGCCTTCACGCCGGGGAATTCGATGGAGATCCCGGCCATCGCGACCACGGGGACGATCTCGTTCATTGTCCTGCCCTTCTGTCGGGGATGCGGTGGCCCGGCCACCGCATCCCCCGTCGTCGACCCGGACACCCGCTTCCGGTGTGCCGGATCCGGTCGAGCTCCTAGTACTCGCGGCTGGCCAGGACTTCCTTGGCCTGCTCCGGGGTGAAGGCGGATTCCTCCGTGACGACGCGGGCGGGCACCTCCTCGCCGGCGACCACCTTCGCGGCCAGGTCCATCAGCTGCTCCCCGAGGAGGGGGTTGCACTCCACGATGTAGTTGATCTTGCCCTCGGACAGCGCCGTCATGCCGTCCTTGACGGCGTCGACGGTGATGATCTTGATGTCCTTGCCCGGCACCTTGCCCGCGGCTTCGATCGCCTCGATCGCCCCGAGTCCCATGTCGTCGTTGTGGGCGTAGACGACGTCGATGTCCGGGGTGTTCTTGAGGAACGCCTCCATGACCTGCTTGCCGCCGCTGCGGGTGAAGTCGCCGGTCTGGGACTCGACGATCGTGAGGTCGGGATCCGCCGCGATGGCCCCCTCGAACCCTTCCTTCCGGTCGATCGCGGGGGCCGCTCCCGTGGTGCCCTGCAGCTCGACGATGTTGATCGGGCCGTCCGTCGACGCCGAGTCCTCGACGAGCCAGTCGCCGGCCTTCTTGCCCTCCTCGACGAAGTCGGACCCGAGGAAGGTCTTGTACAGGGAGGTGTCGGCGGAGTCGACGGAGCGGTCCGTCAGGATCACGGGGATGTCGGCATCCTTGGCTTCCTTGAGGACGGTGTCCCAGCCCGACTCGACGACGGGCGAGAAGGCGATGACGTCCACCTGCTGCTGGATGTAGGACCGGATCGCCTTGATCTGGTTCTCCTGCTTCTGCTGCGCGTCGGAGAACTTGAGGTCGACGCCTGCCTCCTTGGCGGAGTCCTGGATCGACTTGGTGTTGGCCGTGCGCCAGCCGCTCTCGGCGCCCACCTGTGCGAAGCCCATGGTGATCCCGTCATCGGAACCGCCTCCTGCGTCCGAGCCGCCACCACACGCCGTCAGCGCGAGGGTGGTCGCTGCGATGACCGTCACGAAGGATTTCTTGAACACTGCTGCCTCCTGGAATTCGGAACCGCAGCAAGGAGCACCTGCACCGTCGTTGCTGCGCGGGCGTCGTGCCCTGGCTGCAATTGTGAACGCTAACAATTAGACGGTCAAGTGATTCCGGTCACATTTTCGACACGGAGCGGAACGCCTCGGAACGACGTCGCCGGGGGCGATACACGCTCCGGGTTTCGTGCATACTGGGACCACGTGGGGAGATGGGCGACAACTCGATGGCCGAAGTAACAGCACCGCGGGGACCGAGCCTCACGGACGTGGCGACGCTCGCAGGGGTCTCGCACCAGACGGTGTCCCGTGTGGTCAACCGGCACCCCAACGTCAGCGACGCGACCCGTCGGAAGGTGCGGGCGGCGATCTCGGAACTCGATTACCGTCCCAACGCCGCCGCGCGCTGGCTCGCCACGGGGCGGACCCATTCCATCGGCATCCTCGCCGGCGAACTGGCGCAGTACGGGCCGTCGAGCGTCCTCATGGGCATCCAGGACGCGGCCCGGAGTGCCGGCTACTTCCTGACCGTCGTGACCCTCAAGGACTACTCCGAGGCCGCCGTGGACGAAGGGCTGAGCGGGCTGCTCAACCACGGGGTCGAGGCCGTCGTCGCGGTCACCCCGCATGTCTCGGCCCTCGAGGTGCTCGCGAAGGTCCAGACCAGCATCCCGATGGTCATGGTGGGCGGCGGCGGCGGGATCGACGGCGACGTCTCGCTCGATCAGGAGGGTGGAGCGGCGCGGGCGGTGGAGCACCTCGTGGAGCTCGGACACCGCCGGATCGCGCACCTCGCCGGGCCGCTGGACTGGGTGGATGCGCAGCGCCGGGTGGACGGGTGGCGCAGGGTGCTGCGCGCACACCGGCTCGGGGACGGAGCGCTGTACCAGGGGGACTGGAGTGCGCGGTCCGGCTACGACGCCGGGATGCGGCTCGACGTCTCCGACGGCACCACCGCGGTCTTCGCCGGGAACGACCAGATGGCCCTGGGCCTGCTGAAGGCGCTGCGTGAGCGAGGCTGCAGCGTTCCCCGCGACGTGAGCGTCGTCGGGTTCGACGACGTTCCCGAAGCCGAGTTCTACGAGCCGTCGCTGACCACCGTCCGGCAGGAGTTCCACGACCTGGGCCGGTCCTGCATCGATGCCCTGATGGACCGCGGGGCCCGGAGCGCTGCGGACGCGGGCCCGCTGCGCCTGGTCATCAGGGGGAGCACGGGACCTGCCCTGCCGCACTGAGGGCGGCCCGATGGTCATGTCCCGGCGCATACCCTGCCGGGACGCAGGAGAGGCCGGACCGCATCCCGCGGTCCGGCCTCCGTCGAAGGGGAGTGCTACTTCTGGTCGCCGTCCTTGCCGTCGACGGTGTCCTTGGCCTTGTCGGCCATTCCACCGATGTCTGCCATGGAGTGACCCTTCAGTCGAACTGGTCCGCGGGCGCCCGTGACCGCCGCGGTCTGACCCCTCCATGGTGACCCGATCGCATGCCCGATGGTGCGGCGAACCCCTGGTTGACAACGGTGCTGACGTGTCCGCCGTCTCCGGATCCGGTCCTAGCCGCGGGGCCGCATCCGGTACAGCAGGCTGTCGCGGACCATGGGCCACTCGTGGGCGAGGATCGAGAAGACGACGGTGTCGCGCAGCTCCCCGTTCCGGGCGCGGGTGTGGCTGCGAAGGACGCCGTCCTGCCGGGCGCCGAGTCGCGAGATCGCCTCGCGCGACTGGTGGTTGAGCCAGTGCGTGCGGAACTCGACGGCGGGGCACCGGAACTCCTCGAAGGCGTGGCGGAGCAGGAGGTACTTCGATTCCGTGTTGGTCCCGGTCCGCTGGGCCGAGGCGGCGTTCCAGGTGGAGCCGATCTCGACGCGCGGGGTGTCCCGGTCGATGTTCATGTAGGTGGTCATGCCGATGATCCTGCCGGGCCCGCCGCTGCCCGGCTCGACGAGGCGTGTGGTGAAGGGCAGCATGGAGCCCGTGTCCTGCAGGGCGAGGCGCCGGTCGATCTCCTGCCGCATCCCCTCCCGGGTCGGCACGGAGGTGTACCAGAGGTTCCAGAGCTCGCCGTCGGCGGCCGCGGCCACCAGGCCGTCGTGGTGCTCGTGGGCGAGGGGTTCGAGGACGACGCGGTCTCCCCGCAGGGTGGTCGGTTCGAGGGAGGCCATGAACCGACCCTAGTGCGGGATCGTGCGCGCCGGGAGGCGCCACGGCGGTGTGGTTCCCTGCGGGCGGCTCGAGTTGCGGGCGGCATGGAATCGCAGGGCGGCCTGCCGATGCGCCGACGAGGCGGTGCCCCTGCCCGGACCAGGCGTGGTCAGGGGTGGTGGGGCTGCCCGTGCTGGTAGACGTCGGGGGTGCCGTCGTCGTCCGCGTCGATCTCCTCCTCGGCCTGGATGGTGCGGTAGTGCCTGTTGCGGCTGCGCAGGATGATCGCGGACAGGAGGGCCGCGGTCAGCGACGCGGTGAGGATGCCGACCTTGGCGTGGTCGTTCGTGGTCCCGCCGTCGCCGAAGCTCAGGTCGGCGATGAGGAGGGAGACGGTGAATCCGATGCCGGCGAGCAGGGCGACCCCGACCAGGTCCACCCACTTCAGGGACGCGTCGAGGGTGACGCGGGTGAGTCTGGTGAGCAGCCAGGTGGTGCCGACGATGCCGATGGGTTTGCCGGCCACCAGTCCGGCGATGATGCCCAGGGTGACGGGGTCGGTCAGGGCTGACAGGAAACCGCTCCAGCCGCCCACGGCCACGCCCGCGGAGAAGAACGCGAACACGGGCACCGCGAAGCCGGCCGAGAGGGGGCGGAAGCGGTGCTCGAAGATCTCGGACAGCCCGGGCCCTGCACCGGGTCCGCCGCTCGCCCGGCTGCGGATCACCGGTACGGCGAACCCGAGCAGGACTCCTGCGACCGTGGCGTGGATGCCCCCGGCATGCACGAGCGCCCAGACGGCGACGCCGATCGGAAGCAGGATGAACCAGGCCGCGGCGGGCTTCAGGCCGAAGAACCGCCGGTACTTCTGGGCGAGGACCGTGAACAGCGCCAGCGGGATCAGGGCCAGGAGCAGCGGCGCGAGGTGCAGGTCGTCCGAGTAGAACACCGCGATGATGGTGATGGCCAGCAGGTCGTCGACCACCGCGAGGGTGAGCAGGAAGATGCGCAGGGCGCTGGGGAGGTGGGAGCCGACGATGGCCAGGACCGCGACCGCGAACGCGATGTCGGTGGCCGTGGGTGTCGCCCAGCCCTGCAGGGTCTCGGGGCTGGAGAGGTTGATCGCCGCGTAGACGAGGGCCGGTACCGCGACCCCGCCGAAAGCTGCGGCGACCGGCACGACGGCCCTGGTGAAGCTGCGCAGATCCCCGGCGACGAACTCCCGCTTGAGTTCCAGCCCGACGAGGAAGAAGAAGACCGCGAGCAGACCGTCCGCCGCCCATGCCCCGAGGCTCAGCTCCAGATGCCAGGGCTCGTACCCGATCCGGAAGTCCCGCAGGGCGAAATAGCTTTCCGAGGCAGGGGAGTTGGCCCAGATCAGGGCCACGGCTGCGGCGAGGACGAGCAGGATCCCGCCGACGGTCTCCTTGCGGAGGATCTCGCCGATCCGCAGGACCTCCGAGTAGGAGCCTCGGCCCAGGATGCCGGATCGGGGTGCGGGTGTGGGCTCGGGTGCTTCTTCGGCCATGGGAGGGTTCCTCCTGGAATCGGGGTCGACGACACAATCTGCCGACCAGACTTCCCGGCTCACCGCACTCCACTCTACCCACCGGCACCGGCACGGGGAACATCCTGCTGCCACGCTGCTCGTGCCGTGCGGCGATCCCGGCCGCCGGAGCGGCTGCGGACGGTGTCGTCCGGCGCTGCGGAGCAGGTCCTAGCCGGGCAGGAGGTCCTCGATGAGGTGCTGGATGCGGCGCTTGATCTCGTCCCGGATCGGTCGGACGGATTCGACTCCCTTGCCGGCGGGGTCGTCGAGCACCCAGTCCTCGTACCGCTTGCCGGGGAAGTACGGGCACTCGTCCCCGCAGCCCATGGTCACGACGACGTCCGAGGCCTCCACCGCGTCGGTGGTGAGGATCTTCGGGGTCTCGGCGGCGATGTCGATGCCCTCTTCCGCCATGGCCTCCACCGCTGCGGGGTTGACCTGGCTCGCCGGCCGGGAACCGGCGGACAGCACCTCGATCCGTCCTTCGGAGAGGTGGTGCAGGTAGGCCGCGGCCATCTGGGAGCGGCCGGCGTTGTGGACGCAGACGAACAGGACGGAGGGCTTCACCGCAGAGGCGGTGTCCGCAGGTCCGGGTCCGGCCGGCGGGGTGGTGTCCGTGGTCATGAGGGTCTCCTGGTCGGGACGGGTCGGGACGGGATCGGGGAGCTGAAGGGGGTCGCCGACGGGCACGCGGTCGCCAGGGAAACCGGCACCCAGGGCCGAGAGGACACCGCGCGCCTTCGTCCGGACCTCGTCCCACTCCTCGGCAGGATCGGAATCGGCGGTGATCGCCCCACCGACGCCGAGCGTGAGGTGCGTGCCGCCGTCGTGCTCCCGCAGGACGAGGGTGCGGATGACGACGGCGAGGTCCGTGGCGCCGGTCAGGCTGAAGTATCCGGCTGCGCCGGAGTAGGGGCCGCGGGGAGCCTCCTCCAGGCCGTCGAGGATGGCCATGGTGCTGATCTTCGGTGCTCCGGTCATCGATCCGGCCGGGAACGCCGAGGCCACGACGCCCGCCCGGGCACTCCCGGGCCGGAGGCGCGCGTCGATCGTGCTGACCATCTGGTGCACGGTGGCGTAGGTCTCGATGTCGCACAGCCTGCTGACCGTGACGGATCCCGGCACCGCGTGGTGCGAGAGGTCGTTGCGCAGCAGGTCCACGATCATGATGTTCTCCGCGCGGTCCTTCTCCGACGAGCGCAGCTCCTCGCGGAGGAGGGCGTCGGTCGCCGGGTCCGCTGACCGGCCGCGCGTCCCCTTGATGGGCTCGGCCCGCATCCGGCCGTCGGCGGTCAGCTTCAGGAACCGCTCGGGGGACGTGCTCGCGACGGCGAAGCCCGGGAAGCGGAGGAAGGAGGCGAACGGGGCAGGGCTGCCGGTGCGGAGCCGGAGGTACGCGCCGAGCGGATCGAGGGCGTCCGTGCGGGCGGACAGCGAGGTGGTCAGGCACACCTCGTAGGTGTTCCCCTCGGTGATCTCCGCCTGGGCGCGGCGCACCTTCCCGAGGTACTCCTCGCGGGAGTCCCGGGCGGCGAACCGCGGCACGGGCACGGGCAGGGGGAGGGACGACGGGGCGGGGGCCGGCGTGGCGAGGGCCTCGCGCGCGTGGGCACGCCAGGCGCCGAGTTCGGCGTCGGGACGGCCGTCGGAGAGGGTCAGCAGGAACACGGCGCGCTCGGCGTGGTCGAGGACGACGGCGCGGCCGGCGAAGATCAGAGCGGCATCGGGGAGGGCCCCCTCGACCGGCGGGGTGGATCCGCCGCCCGTCTCCCGCTTCAGCTCGTAG
The DNA here is from genome assembly GCF_057291175.1 of Arthrobacter sp. UYP4. Lineage (NCBI taxonomy): Bacteria > Bacillati > Actinomycetota > Actinomycetes > Micrococcales > Micrococcaceae > Arthrobacter > Arthrobacter sp. UYP4. The sequence goes on along the minus strand of NZ_JBXAVU010000001.1, from coordinate 1,782,015 downwards.
CCCAGGTAGCCCAGCCAGCCCAGCCCGAACTCGCACCCGAGGCCCTCCGGGGTACGCACGGCCCGCCGACCCCAGGCGTCGTCGAGCCATCGGAAGAAGGGCTCGCGGATGCGCGTGGTGACCGCACCCGCCGTGATCTCGGTGACGCCGGCGCGATGCAGGGCCTGCTGCCCGAAGACGCCACCGGAATCGGCCAGGATGCTGAACCGGTTGCGCTGGTCCCGGCCGGTCGTTCCCGTGGCGTCGGAGCTGTCGAGCCACACCGCGGACGGGGAGGCCCCGTACAGCGTGGAGAACAGGGCGGCCGGGTCCGGCACCGCGTCGATGCGCTCGCAGTCCAGTGTCAGCCCGCGCCGCCCGGCACGTTCCGGAGCCAGCAGGACGGCGCAGGAGGGCAGCCCGGTGAGGGCCAGGCGCACGGCCTGCGGTGACGGCGGACCGCGGTGGCCCTGCACGAGGACGTCGGCGGCGGCAGCCGGATCGTCCTCCGCCAGCCAGGCGTCCTCCTGGTCCGCCCACCGCTGCCAGAAGGGCGCATAGGTGTCGCCGTCGCGTTCCAGTGCCGTGCGCATCCTGACCGCATCGGCCGCCTCGACCCAAATGACGGCGTCGAGGTGCGCGCGTGCCGCCGCGGCCGCGGCACCCACGCCTTCCAGGAGCACGATCTCCGCCGCCGGTGTCGTGTGCTCGGCGCCGTCCTGCCCCCGGTCCCAGTCCCAGGCATTCCAGCGGGCGGTCCGCCCTGCCGCCAGGGGACGCAGGACGCGCTCGACGTAGCGTGCCGTGCCGTCCGCGAGCCCGTCCCAGCCGGGGTAGACGTCCTCGAGGTGGAAGAGGCTGACGCTGTGATGCTCACGGAGGAGCGCGGCGAGCTCGACGGCGAGGGTCGTCTTGCCCGCACCGGACCGGCCGTCGATCGCGATGAGCAGCGGGGAGGAGGTGGGCATGGGTCAGGCCAGGGCGAGCAGCGCGCCGACGCCGACGAACAGCGACCCGAAGGTGCGGTTGAGGATCACCTGACCGCGGTCGTCGCGGGTGAAGCGCCGGAACGAGCGTGCCGTGCCGGCGTAGAAGAACCACATGACCAGGACGTCGATGGCGATGACGGTGGCTGCCAGCACGCCGTATTGGCCGAGCAGGGGCTGATCCGGGCGGATGAACTGGGGGATGAGGGCGAGGAAGAACACGATCGCCTTGGGGTTGAGCAGGTTCACCCAGACGCCGCGGCGGAACATCGAGAAGGCGCCCTCGCTGTGCTGCAGCGCCCGGACCTCGCTGTGCTCGGGCTTCTGCAGGAACTTCCGGATCCCGAGGTACACGAGGTAGGCGGCGCCGGAATAGCGGATCAGGTTGAAGGCGAGCGGGGAGTTGGTGACGAGGATCCCGACACCGGCCGCGGCGATGCCGATGTGGACGACCAGGGCCGCCTGCTGGCCGAGGATGCCCCAGATGGAACGCCGGAAGCCGACCGTCAGGGCGTTGCTCATCGTGTTCACGGCACCGGCACCCGGGACGAAGCTGATGAGCGTTCCGGCGCCGAGCAGCGCCAGCCAGAGGGAGGGATTCACCCGTTCATGGTAAGCGCCGGGCGTCAGCCCTCCGAACCGTCGGCGTCGAGCTCGTTCCGGACGTAACGCACCACGCCGTCCACCGCGCCGTCGACCATCTTCCAGGTGGCCTCGAAGTCGCTGGCATCGCCGTACCAGGGGTCGTAGATGCCGAGGTGGTCGAGCTCCGTGTCCGTGGTCGAGGGGTCGAACTCGCGCAGGAGGTGGATCCTGTCGCGCGCGTCGTCGTCGGGCGCGTCCCGGCGCAGCTCACGGTAGTGGTCGAGGTCGAGGGCGAGGATCAGGTCGCGCTCGCGGTACCAGTCCGGTTCGAACATGCGGGCCCGGTGCAGGTGGCTCTCGATGCCGAGCTCGGTCAGCTTGGCCGCGGCACGCTCGTCGATCGGCCTGCCGGCCTCCCAGTCGGTGGTCCCCGCGGAGTCGACGACCACGTCGTCCCCCAGGCCCGCCTTGCCGAACGCATGGGTCAGCATGAGTTCGGCCATGGGCGAGCGGCAGATATTGCCTGTGCAGACGGTGACGATGCGGTACATCCCGCCAGCCTAGCGGCGGTCGCGCTCCGCGGCCTGCCCCGGGCCGCATGCGCCGCGGTCCGGAGCTAGTCGCGCGCGAGGATCTCCACGCTCGGCAGGAGGAACACGCCGTCGTCCCTGCGTGCCCACCGGCGCCACCCGTCGGCCAGCCGGTCGAGGGTCGGCTGGTCGGCGAGGCCGCGGTCGAGCGTCTGTTCGGCGAAGGCCGAGTGCAGCACGCGTTCCGCCCAGGATTCGGCATGGAAGCGGCGGTCCTCGGCGGTGGCATAGGTCCAGTTCGACGACGACACCTCGACGTCCGCGAAGCCGGCCTCGGCCGCCCAGCCGGGGAGTCTCCGTCCCGCGTCGGGCTCGCCACGGTTGCCGCGCGCCAGCGTGCCGTAGAGCTCGCGCCATTCGTCCAGCTCGTCGATGGCGGGATACCAGGTCATCGCTCCGAAGTCCGCTTCGCGGACGGCCACGATGCCGCCGGGCCGCACCACGCGGCGCATCTCGCGCAGTGCTGCCACGGGGTCGGCCAGGTGCTGCAGGAGCTGGTGGGCGTGGACGACGTCGAAGGACTCGTCGGCGGCGTCGAGGTCGTACACGTTGCCCTCGCGGAACTCGACATTCGCCACGTCCGCGTGGGCCTCGGATGCCTGGGCCACGACGTCCGCCGAGCTGTCGATGCCGAGCACCGACCCGGGTGCGACGATGTCGGCGAACCCCGCCGTGATGCTGCCCGGGCCGCAGCCGATGTCCAGCAGGTCGAGGCCGCTCTCGAGGAAGGGTTCGAGATAGGCGGCCGACGACGCGACGGTGCGTGCCGCATGCGCTGCCGTCACGCTCGGGTGGTGTCCGTGGGAGTAGACCTCGTCGTTCATACCTCGAGGCTAGCCGGTGGTGGGTCCGTCAGTCTGCGTCGGCGTCGTGCAGCGCCTCATTCTTCGCCGCGACCGTGGCCTCGGTCACCTTCCGCATCATGTCCCGCAGGAGCGCCAGGTCCTCGTCCGAGTACTCGTCCAGGACCGCGTTGATGTGGCGGGCGAGCGGCGCGAACAGCATGGCACCCGTGATGCGCGCCTTCTCCGTCATCTCGAGGTGGACCTGCCGCCGGTCCACCTCACTGCGCCGGCGCGTCACATGGCCGGCGGAATCGAGGCGGTCGACGAGTGCGGTGGTGGCCGGTGAGCTCAGGTTCAGTTCCTCCCGCAGGAGCCCGGGCGTGACCGTGAGGCCGGCGCGTGCCGCGCCCATCATGATGCCCAGGGCGTGGAGGTCCGTGCGGTAGAGGCTGTCCCGTTCGCTGGCGACGTCGACATAGCGGTCCGTCTCGACCGTGAACTGCTGCATGAGTGCCATGAGCTCGTCCCTCGCAGCCATGATCCCTCGCCTTCTTTCGCCTCCAGTTTAGGCTGGTTCCTATTATCTCCATGATAGATATACTTTACGATAGAGATAATTTCTGGGAGATGGAGAGATCATGAGGAACAGCTGGTTGAGGGTCCTGCTGCCCGTCGTCGTCGTACTGATCTGGCTGGTCGGGGCAGCGGTGGGCGGTCCGACGTTCGGGCGCCTCGAGGAGGTCTCGAGCAACGACCAGGCATCGTTCCTGCCCGCGAGCGCCGAATCCACCGAGGCGGGCGAGCTGCAGCAGCGGTTCAGCGACTCGGACGCCGTCCCCGCGGTCCTCGTCGCCGAGTCGGACACCGCCATCGGGCCGCAGGACCTCGGCCTGTACGAGGAGGTCGGGGTGGCGCTCGGCGAGGTGGAGGGGCTGGAACCCCCGGCCGAGGGAGCGCCCGCCGTCGCCGGACCCATCCCGTCCGAGGACGGGCTGGCCGTCCAGTACATCGCCTTCGTCTCCTCCGACGCCGAACTCGCAGAGGTGGTCGGGGAGTTGCGCACCGTCCTGGCGGACGAACTACCCGACGGCGTGACCGGCTACGTGACCGGACCGGCGGGCTTCACCAACGATCTCGTGGAGGCCTTCGGCGGCATCGACGGGATCCTGCTCGGAGTGGCACTCGGAGCGGTGTTCCTCATCCTCCTCGCCGTCTACCGCTCCATCGTGCTGCCGTTCCTGGTGCTGCTGACCTCGGTGTTCGCGCTGGCGACGTCGATCCTGCTGGTGTTCGGTCTCGCGAAGCTCGACTGGATCCAGCTCAGCGGGCAGAGCCAGGGCATCCTGTCGATCCTCGTGATCGGTGCGGCCACCGACTATGCGCTGCTGCTCGTAGCCCGGTTCCGGGAGGCGCTCGCCGAGCACGAGACCACCTGGCACGCCATGCGGGTGGCCTACCGCGGGTCGGTGGAACCCATCCTGGCCTCCGGCGCGACGGTGATCCTCGGGCTGCTGTGCCTGCTGTTCTCCGATCTCAACTCGAACAGGAGCCTCGGGCCGATCGCGGCCATCGGCATCGTCTTCTCGCTGGCCGCAGCGCTGACCCTCCTCCCGTCGCTCCTCCTCCTGTTCGGCAGGGCGGCGTTCTGGCCGCTGCGCCCGCGCTACGACGCCGGGCTCTCGACCGCCGTCGCCCCCCACCATGGCAGGCATGCCGCACCGACCGCCGCAGGCGCGGAGATCGGCCTGGAGCGGCTCAGGGGCATCTGGAAGCGGGTCGCACTGCTGGTGGCCCGCCGGCCCCGCGTCCTGTGGATCGCGTCACTGCTCATCCTCGTCGCCGGTGCGCTCGGCCTCACCCAGCTCCAGGCCAGTGGCGTGCCGCAGTCGGCACTGATCCTCGCGCCGTCGAACGCCGTCGACGGGCAGGAGGCCCTCGGTCGCCACTTCGACGCCGGATCCGGCAGCCCCGTCTACGTGGTCGCACCGGAGGCAGACTCCGACGCCGCCCTCGATGTGGTCACCGGGCAGGACGGCATCTCGGGCGCGGCGCTGACCGTCGACGCCGCGGGAGTGCCCGCCGTCGAGGACGGGCAGGTCCTGATCAGCGGGACGCTCGAGTTCCAGGCGGACTCCGGGCAGGCGGAGGACGTGGTGCGGGAGCTGCGGACGGCGCTCGACGACGCCAGTCCCGACGCGCTGGTGGGCGGCGTCACCGCGGTGGCGATCGACACCAACGACACGGCCCTCGCGGACCTCGTCAAGATCATCCCGATCGTGCTGCTCGTCATCCTCGGAGTGCTGATCGTCCTGCTGCGCTCCGTCGTCGCACCCGTGCTCCTCGTGGCCAGCGTGGCGCTCTCGAACGCCACGGCCCTGGGCGTCTCCGCACTGGTGTTCAACGGCATCTTCGGGTTCGAGGGCGCCGATGCCTCCGTGCCGCTCTTCGCCTTCGTGTTCCTGGTGGCGCTCGGCGTGGACTACAACATCTTCCTCATGACCCGGGTACGCGAGGAGTCGCTGCGCATCGGCACGCGGCCGGGCATCCTCCGGGGGCTCGGCGTCACGGGCGGGGTGATCACCTCTGCCGGCGTGGTCCTGGCGGCGACCTTCGCCGCGCTGGGCGTGATCCCGATCCTGTTCCTCGCGCAGATCGCGTTCATCGTGGCGTTCGGCGTGCTGCTGGACACCGTGCTGGTCCGCTCGCTGCTGATCCCCGCGCTCGCCTACGACATCGGACCGAAGATCTGGTGGCCGTCCGGGCTGGGCAGGGTCGCGTCGCCACGGTAGCCGCGCGCGTCCGCCGGCGGCCACCGCCGGGTCCGTGCACCGGTCGCTGACAGCCCGTAGCTGTGCGTTTCCTGCACAGCGACCGCACAGCTACGGGAAAGCCCTGCCCCAGGTGCCGGCACCAGGCTGGAGGAACACCACCAGCCCGCAGGAGGACGCCGTGATCAGCTACCGACCCACCCCCGAACTCACCCCCGAACTCACCCCTGGACGCAAGGGCATCAGGGCGGCCATCGGTGCCATGGCCCTGGTCGCGGTGCTCGGCACCACGGCGTTCGCTCCGGTCGGCGCCGATCCCACGGCGCCCGTCGCCGGCGCCCGGACCGCCGTCGTCGTGGGGACCACCCTCCCGGCGGAGCAGGCCATCGTCCGGAGGCAGGATCCCGGCGGCTCGCTCGACCAGGGCGCTGCAGCGGGACCCCTCTCCGCCTGAGACCCCGGTCCTCCGGACCCGTGCGGGATACTGGACGGGACCTTCGACCGACCGCACCGCTCCGCCCGCAGCGCACGCCGGCCCCGCCGCATCCCAGACGACACCAAGGTAGACACGATGGCCGACGCCACGCACCACTCCATGACCGACAACCTGCCGCGGTTGGCGCACCCGGACGGCAGCCCTATCCGGGCGCTCGTGGTGGACGACGAGACGAGCCTCGCGGAACTCGTGAGCATGGGCCTGAGGATGGCCGGCTGGAGCGTGACGACCGCCGGCGACGGCGCCACGGCGATATCCGCGGCACGGGATTTCCGCCCCGACGTCCTCGTGCTCGACGTCATGATGCCCGGCGTCGACGGCATCGAGGCGCTGAAGAAGATCCGCACCTTCGCACCGAACGTCCCGGCCCTCTTCCTCACGGCCAGGGACGCCGTGCAGGACCGCATCTCCGGGCTGTCCGCCGGCGGCGACGACTACGTCACCAAGCCCTTCAGCATGGAAGAACTCATGCTGCGCCTCCACCGCCTCGTCCAGCGCTCCGGCGTCGCGGCGTCGGACTCCGCGGAACTGGTGGTCGGCGACCTCGTGATGAACGTGGACACGCGCGAGGTCACCCGCAACGGAGAGGACATCGCCCTGACCTCGACCCAGTGGGAGCTGCTGCGCTACCTCATGGAGAACCCGCGCCGCGTGGTCAGCAAGGCGCAGATCCTCGACAACGTCTGGAACTACGACTTCGGCGGCCAGGCGAACATCGTCGAGCTGTACATCTCCTACCTCCGCAAGAAGATCGACGCCGGGCGTGCACCGATGATCCACACCGTTCGGGGCGCCGGCTACGTCCTCAAACCCGCCGCCTCATGACCCCGCAGGACCCCGCCGGCGATCGACCGGGCCATCGGCCGCTGCACCTGCGCACGAAACTGATCCTGGCGACCCTCGCCCTGCTCACGGCGATCTGCATCGCGATCGGCGTCCTCAGCCACCTCGCCATGAGCAGCTACCTGACCCGCCAGCTCGATGCTGCCCTCGAGCCCGCCGCCGGCCGGGCGGGCTACCCCGGCGGGCGACCACCGGGGAACGACCAGCGGCCGTCCCGTGACGTCGACCCGGAGAACGCAGCCGGCCAGCGACCGGGAACCCTCAACGCGGTGTTCGACGACGGTGAGGCGCGGAACTCCGCGCTCGTGCAGGACGACGGCACGACCGAGCCCCTCACCGGAGCCGATCTCGACCTGCTGGCCGGCATCGAACCCGCCGACGGTCCCGAGGAACTGGTGCTCTCGAGCGGGCGCTACCGGGTGGACGCGGCGGACCTCCCCGTCGCGTTCGACCCCGACGGCGGCGTCCTGGTCACCGGTCTGTCCACGGCGGAGCGGGACAGCACCCTCGTATCCCTGGACATCACCGTCGCCGCGCTCTCCCTCGCCGGGCTGGCTCTCACGGGCCTTGCCGGCACGGTGATCATCCGCCGGTCCCTGCGCCCGCTCGAGGAACTCTCCGCCGTGGCGACGTCCGTCTCGCAGCTCCCGCTGTCCTCGGGGGAGGTGGCCATCCCCGTGCGGGTCCCGCCTGCCGCAGCGCAGCCGGGCACGGAGGTCGGGACGGTGGGGCTGGCCCTGAACGAGATGATCGACCACGTCACCAGTGCGCTGCGGGAACGCCACGCGAGCGAGACGAAGGTGCGGCAGTTCGTCGCCGACGCGAGCCACGAACTGCGCACCCCCCTGACGTCCATCCGCGGCTACACCGAGCTGATCCTGATGAGTGAGATCGTCAGTCCGTCCGGCCGTGCCGCGCTCGAACGCGTCGACAGCGAGTCCAAGCGCATGTCCTCCCTCGTCGAGGACCTCCTGCTGCTCGCGCGACTCGACGAGGGCCAGCGCGGCGAGGCGTCCGACGTCGACCTGACGGAACTGGTCATCGAGACGACGAGCGACGCCCGGGTGGCCGCCCCGGACTATGCCTGGAGCCTGGACCTGCCGGACGAGCCCGTCGAGGTACGCGCCGTCGGGGCCGAGATCCGCCAGGTGCTCATCAACCTGCTCGCCAACGCACACAGACACACCCCGCCGGGTACCGCGATCTCCACGGCGCTCGCAGCCGGCGACGGAAGGGCGAGCATCACCGTCACGGACTCGGGTCCCGGCATCGACCCGGCGTTCCTCGACACGATCTTCCTGCGCTTCAGCAGGGGCGACGCCGCGCGGAGCGCGAGCGCAGGGAGCACCGGTCTCGGGCTGGCGATCGTCCAGGCTCTCGTCGAAGCCAACAGTGGAACCATCAGCGTGACCAGCGAGCCCGGCCGCACCCGGTTCACCGTGGACCTGCCGCTCCCGCCGGCGGGTCGCGACCCCGACCAGGAGCGCCCCTAAGCCCACCGCACAGCGTGGAGTACGGCCATGCCGTGGGCGCTCGATAGGCTCAGGGGTATGAACGAACTCGCCGACTTCCTGGACGCACGCATCACCGAGGACGAGAAGGCCGCCCGCGTGGGCAACCTTCCCGAGGAGGTGTGGGGTGCCCGCGGGTGGTACGACCCCGAGCGTGTCCTTGCGGAGTGCCGGTCGAAGAGGAAGCTCATCGATTACGTGAGTGCCGGCCTCGACGAATCGGACGGGCTCGCGGTCCTCCGGCTGGTGGCCCTGCCGTGGGCAGGCCATACCGCCTATCGCCAGGACTGGAGGGCCTAGGCGCGGGCGTGCTTCGCCTCCTTCGGACGGACTAGCCGGGAGCGGGTCCGGCGGAGCGTTGCGGGGCGCCCTCGGGAGAAGGCGTCGGCGGGCAGAGGTCCGTGATCAGCCCGGTCCCGGCGCACTCCCGGACGGCCCGGATGCCCGCCACGGCCGCCGCCTTCCCCGGGAACGGCTTGGACACTGCGATGACCGTCCCGTCCGGTGTCTTCAACCTGAACCTGAAGGCATCGTCCCGATCATGGAAGAGTTCGAACGCCGCGGCCATGGTGCCCCCTGCAATCGTCCCGGACAGAAGGACTGCTCGGGCTCGCTGTCGAATCCGGGACTCGAGGCCGAGTCCCGTCTGGCCCGGTGACGGAATAGGGCTTGCCCCATGTGACCCCAGCCACACCCAAGCCCCGATGATAAGCAGTCTGCGGACTACTGGCGAGTACGTGTCATCGGCGAACCGGGGCCGATGCCCGGTCCGGGAGGGAACGCCTGGAGGAAGAACGCCGCCCGACCGGTGCCGCAATCAGTGCAGTGGCCCGACGGACCGCATGGCTCCGTAGGGGCGCCTCCGCCATTCCACAAGCTTTGCGCAAGAAGCTGTGGATACCGCACCGCCTCCTCCCGCCGTCGCTACCCTTGAACTGTGCCCATCCATCCGACCCCGCCTCCTGGCCAGCACCAGGAGGGGACGGCGCTCCCGCAGGGCGACGCCGTCCGGGTCCCGGACGCGTCGGGCAGGGCTGCGCCTCTCCTGGACCTCGACGTCCTGCGGGACATGGAGCGCGACTTCCCGGACACGTTCGTCGTCGAGCGTTTCGCCCGCGACTTCTCCGAGACGCTGGAAGGGAAGATCGACCGCCTGGAGGCCTGGCTGCAGGACGGCGACCCCATGGCCGCCCAGGACGCCGTGCTCAGCGTGACGACGTCGGCGGCGATGGTGGGAGCCACGCGCCTGAAGCAGGCCGCACTCGCCACGCAGCGCTTCCTCGCTGCCGACGACCTCGGCGCCGCTCAGCGGTCGGTCGCGCTGCTCCGGGGCTGTGCGACCGATACCGTCCGTGAACTGCTCGACACCTACCTGGGACGCCACTAGCCGGACGCGCGCTCCTGCCCCGGATCGACGCGCCTCGGCATGATCCGGAAGCCCACGCCACGCACCGTCGTGATGAGCTCGGGGTCGCCTTCCGATCGGGCGAGTTTCTGGCGCAGGTTGGCGATGTGCACCTCGATGGCACGTTCGTCCGTGCGGCTCACGAAGTTGTACCCGCGGTAGTCACGGCCGCGGGACACGCGGACCAGCTCCTCCTTCGTGCGCACGGCGCCGTTGCTCGCCATCAACTCGTGGAGCAGGTTGAACTCGGTCTTCGTGAGCGGCAGCTCGACGCCGGAGCAGGTCGCCGTGCGGGCTTCGCTGTCCACGACGAGGCTGCCGTTCCGCAGGAGGCCTGCCGTCCCCTTGGCGGTCCCGGCGTCCGTGGGACGATCGGGTGCAGTCGCAGGTCCTGGCGCAGGTCCTGCTGCTGCGGGCGGCTGTGTCGGAGGGTGCTGCGCGTTCTGGCCGATGCGCGGCCTGCGGAGCATCGCGTCGATGCGCGCCCTGAACTCGCGGGGGCGGAAGGGCTTCAGCACGTAGTCGTCGGCGCCGGCCTGGAGCGCCGTGAGGATGTCCATCTCGTCCGTGCGTCCGCTGAGGACGATCACGTAGCAGTCCGTCGTGGAGCGGATCCGCCGTAGGACCTCGTACCCGTCGATATCGGGCAGTCCGATGTCCAGCGTGACCACGGCCGGGTGTTCCCGGCGGACGACGTCGACACCCTCGCGGCCGCTGGACACGCCGCTGACCTGGAAGCCACCCTGCTCGAGGATGGCGGACACGAGGTTCCTGATGTCGAGATCGTCCTCGATCACGACGGCGGCCCGGCGGTCACCGGAGAGGGGGCTATTCATGACCGGGTGCCTGATGGTGGCGGTTGGCCCAGCGCGGCGTCACCAGGACCGCCGCCGTCCGTGTGGACCCCGGGGAGTACCGTGCTGGGAGGACTGTATTGACTTGGCGTGTCCGAGGCATACTCCGTGGACCTGTTCTCTTCGGCGGCCCGGCTGACCTCGTGGGTTCCGTGGCTTTGCGTCCCCGGTTCGCACCGGGTTTGCCTTTGTCGACGAGCGGCTGCCCGCCCGACGATCTTAGCAATGTCGGGTGACACTTCTGCCACTGCGGGTGCGCAGCAGGAGAAGCCGGTCCGAAGGGGCCCGAGACGCTCACGCCGTCCCTGCTCCCGGCCGGCGCAGGACGGCGGACGCGCGGAGGACCGCCTCGCCGACGGCATCGAGGGACCGGGAGCCGTGCCGCCACTGCTGCCAGTGGAGCGGGACGTCCACGTGGCCACCCGGCTCGAGGGGGCTGACGTCGCCGGTGGGTGGTCCGGCCTCCAGCTCGAGTTCGGACATCAGCCCCCACCCCATGCCGAGCCGGATCGCGTCGGCGAACTCCTGCGCTGCCGGGACGAAGTGGCGGGGCGGGGAGACGGGCCGCCCGGTACGGGTGCGCAGGTAGCGGTCCTGCAGGTCGTCCTTGCGGTCGAAGACGATCACGGGAGCGTCCGCGAGGCGGTCCGGGCCCGCACCGTCGGGGAACCACTTCTCCCGGAAAGCCCGCGCGCACACCGGGACGTAGCGCATGATGCCCAGGGGCCGGGACGAGCATCCCTGCACGGGCTCGGCGATGGAGGTGATGGCTGCGGCGGCGGTCCCGTCGCGCAGCAGATCGAGGGAATGCTGCTGGTCCTCCCGCAGTATCTCGACCTGCAGGCTCTCGGCGAGTGGTGCCAGGGCCGGCAGGACCCAGGTGTGCAGCGAGTCCCCGTTGATGACGATCGTGATGCGCTGGTGCTGCCGTTCGCCGGCGGCTCCCAGCTCGGAGGCGAGGTCCGCGGACAACAGGTCGAACTGACGTGCGAAGCGGACGATGGCCTCGCCGGCCTCGGTGGGATGCAGCGGACGGGTGCGTGTGATCACCGGACGCCCGACGGCCACCTCGAGTGCGCGGATGCGCTGGCTCACCGCCGAGGGCGTCACCGAGAGCAGGGCGGCGGCCCCCTCGAAGCTACCCTCCCCTACGATGGCCGCGAGGGCCCTTGCCTGCGCCGGTTCGATGCTCGACATAAGCCCGTCTTACCACACTGAAGAACCATTAGCTGGCCTGAAGGCCCTTCCACTCCTACCGTGGTGATGTGATCGCTTCCGCTGCTACCGGCCTCGCTGCCGGACTGACCCTGATCGTCGCCATCGGCTCCCAGAACGCCTTCGTCCTGAGCCAGGGCCTGCGGCGGTCCCACGTGGCCTTGGTCGTGACCGTGTGCGCACTCTCGGATCTCGTGCTGATCGCCCTCGGAGTCGGCGGACTGGGTGTGGTGGTCACCGGCGCCCCCGTCGTCCTCGAGGTGGTGCGCTGGGCAGGGGCAGCCTTCCTCACCGGCTATGCGGTGGTTGCCGCGCGCCGGGCCGTCCGGGGTGGCACGCTCGATGCCGACAGCCGGACGGGCACCTCCTGGCGGGCCGCGCTCGGTACCTGCCTCGCCCTCACCTGGCTGAACCCGCACGTCTACCTCGACACCGTGCTGCTGCTGGGATCGCTGGCCAGCACCCACGGGACCCCGGGGAAGTGGTGGTTCGCAGCGGGAGCCGGCCTGGGGAGCATCCTCTGGTTCACGGCACTCGGTGTCGGTGCGCGGTACCTCGCCCCGGTCTTCACCCGACGGTGGGCCTGGCGTGTGCTCGACGGGTCGATCGCCGTCGTCATGCTCGTCCTCGCGGTGATGCTCGTCGTGTAGCCGCGCGGGTGAGCGGGCGGGGCACCACCGCGGCAACGCCGTCGGCGCGGTCTGCCGGAGGCAGGCGTCGGGAGACGGCGGTCGTCCCACCGGCCGGAAGGGCGGCTAACGCCAGGAGCCGACGATCGCCTGTGCTGCCGGGATCGGGCCGACCGCGGTGCGGGGTGACCGTCGGAGCAACCAGGTCAGGGCCTCGTCCCGTCGCTCGAAGTACTCGATCGGGTACGACGGCCGGTGCACCGCCTGGAAGTGGGCGACGAGCACCCTCTCGACGGGCGAAGCGCCGACGACGGCGACCGCCGGGAGGTTCCGCGCGGAGGACAGTGCGGTGAACGCTTCCCTGGAGAGGGTGACCATGCCGTTGAGGTCGGCCAGGATCGGAGGAAGGCATCCCGGGGCCAGTGCCTGCACGCGGACCCCGAGTGCCTCGATGTCGCCCGCGGTCACTTCGATGGATCTCGCCCAGCGCAGCGTCAGCACGCCGGTCGCGAGGTACTCCAGGTGGAACCTGGCGGTCTCCGCGGAAGGTGGATTCACCGGGCACCTCCTCCCTCGTGCGGCTGTCGGGCCGGCTCTGTCCTCCCGGGGAAGCGGTACCGGCGGCCTCTTCCGGGGCCGCCGGCACCGTGGATCGGGTCTCACGCCTCTCCAGGTGTCCGACGGCTGGGGGAACCGCCGGACGGTCCAGCGTACCCGACGGGCAGACCGGTCTGTCTACCCTAGGATGGACGGACGAGTCGACAGCAGGGGAGATCCATGGTTGCAGCGGCGGCAGTCCAGACGAAGGACGCCCGGGAGCGGATCCTCGGGACGTCGTACGACCTGTTCCTGCAGCGCGGGGTCCGGGCTGTCGGGGTGAACGAGATCATCGCGACGGCCGGCGTGGCCAAGGCGACCTTCTATCATCACTTCCCGTCGAAGGACGATCTGGTCATGGCGTTCTTCGAGCGCCGTCAGCGCCTCTTCACGATCGGCTATCTCGGGGCGGAGAGCGAGCGCCGCGCGGATACGCCCCGCGGACAGCTGCTGGCGATCTTCGACATCTTCGACGAGTGGTTCCACACGCCGGACTTCGCCGGCTGCCCCTACATCCGTGCCCTGCTGGAAACCGGCCCGCGGCATGCGATCGGGGCGGCCGCCGTCCTCTACCTGGACGACATCCGTTCCACGGTCGAGAAGGCCGCCACGGCGATGGGCCTGACCGACGCGGAGGATTTCGCCTACTGCTGGCTGGTCCTCATGCAGGGCGCCGTCGTCTCGGGTGTGGGCATCGATCCCGGCAGCAGTGCACGGATCAAGCGGCTCGGGAAGCACCTCATCGGCCTCCACACGCCCATCGAGGGCGGGGAGGCAGACTGGACCATCCGATAGGGGTGTGCCTCGTCCGCGCCCGGATCGGCCCCCGCGTCCGCGTTCGCTACCATCGGTAGCACCACCTCGGGCGGTGCACGACCTGCGCGAGGACCGGGCACGGCCTGTGCAGGGGCGGTCGATCGTTGCGGCGAGGCCGTATCCGGTCAGGCTTCGGGGAGCTGCCTGGGCGGCCGGAGGGACATCGCGCGATGGCGGGAGCTGCATGAGGCTGGATGTTGTGACGCTGCAGGTTGCGTTCGGCGTGATCGCGCTGACCCTGCTGGTGCTGTTCTACGGCGTGAGCGTGCGGCGCAGCCACTCCACCTACAGCACCTGGTGGTGCGCGGCGATCGCCTCGTTCCTCACGGGCACCGGTCTCTACCTGTGTGATGGTACGGTCCACCAGGTCTGGGCCAACCCGGCCGGCAACGCCCTGCTGGTGGCAGGAGCCGCATGCGTGTGGGCCGGCGCGCGGGCCCTGCGCACGACGGCACCGAGACCGTGGCAGATCCTGATCGCACCGGTCATCACGGTGGTGGCCTCCGCCTTCGACAGCCCGTCGACGAACACCTGGTCCGCCGGAGGGTTCCTCCTCGCCTTCATGACGTTCTTCATCGGACGCGCCTCCCTCGAGATCTGGCGGCTGGACCCCAACACGACCACCACGCAACGTCCGCTCGCGGTCGCGTCCGGTGCCCTGGGTCTGTACTACCTGTGCCGGTGGATCGCCTTCGTGGCCACCGGCCCCTCCTCGTCGACCTTCCAGACCTACTTCGGCACCGTTCCCACGACCCTGTTCACCATGGTCCTGCTGATCGTGGTGTCCTTCACCATGGCGACCCTCAGCAACGAACAGGCCCTCAAGGAGCTTCGGGCGCAGGCCAGCCACGATGAACTGACGGGGATCCTGAACCGCCGCGGTTTCCTCGAACTGGCGGAGTCCGAGATACGCAACCTGCCGACCCGGGACACCCCGAGCACCCTCGTCCTGGCCGACATGGACAACTTCAAGCAGGTCAACGACACGCACGGACATCCTGCAGGAGACTCGGTCCTCCAGGCGGTCGCGGCAGCCTGTACCCGCTCGGTCCGTTCGACGGACCTCGTCGGACGCTACGGTGGGGAGGAATTCGTCCTCCTGCTCCCCGGCGCAGGGCTCGACAGCGCGGAGCTGGTCACCGAGCTGATCAGCAAGACCCTGCGCATGAGCCAACCCGCCTTCGATTTCCCCCTCCCCACCATCAGCTACGGACTGGCAGCACTGCCGCCCGGGCCCGACCGCATCGGCAACGCGATCGCAGCCGCCGATGTGGCCCTCTACACCGCCAAGGAACTGGGCCGCGACCGCGCCGTCAGGGCGGACCAGCACTGAACGGCATCACGTCCTCACCAGGGGCGGCACGGGCGCCACCTCATATGCCTGGCCTTGGTCCGACACAGCAGTGGCACAGGGTACCCCCGGAACGTAGGAGAAGAATCCTTCCCCACGAACCGGAGACCAGCCCATGAACATCCTGATCCTCATCGCCGCAGACCTCCTGGCGATCACACTCCTGACTGTCGGCCTGTACCTGCGCCGGCACCGCCGTCGCGACCTCGTGGTCTCCTACCTCGGCATGAACGTCGGAGTCCTCGCAGTGGCGACGGCCCTGTCGGGATCCGCGGCCGGCGTCGGCCTGGGCCTCGGGCTGTTCGGTGTCCTCTCCATCATCCGCCTCCGCTCCACCGAGCTGGCACAGCACGAAGTGGCCTACTACTTCTCCGCGCTCGCCCTCGGGCTGATCGCGGGCCTCGGCACGGAGCCGCTGTGGCTCCCGCTCGCCCTCATGGGGCTGATCCTCGCCGTCATGGTCATCGGTGACCACGCACGGGTGCTCCCGGCCTACCGGCATCAGGTCGTGGTGCTGGACCAGGCCATCAGTGACGAGACGATGCTCCGGGTCCGCCTCGCAGAGGTGCTGAACGCCCGGATCCACTCCGCCACCGTGTCCGAGCTGGACCTCGTGAACGACAGGACCACCGTCGAGGTCCGCTACGAGGCGAGCGCCGCCGGTGCCGACGCGCGGCGGGCCCCCGTTCCACCGTCGACCGCCATGCCGCCGCAGGCCCCGGCCGGGACCACCTGCTCCACCGACCTGCCCGAGGCGATGCCCGCAGCCGATCCGGCGCACGTCCCGCCCCTGCCGCCGATTCAGGAGGATCCGGCCGGCAGTGCACGGGCGACGGCGGGTGTGTCGTGAATGCCGGTGCCTTCGCCGGCCTGGACCGCAGGGCGTCCGTCAGCCTCGGGGACCTGAACGGCGCAGCCGCCCTGCAGACCAGGATGGACCGCAAGTACGTGGTCGGGACGCGTCTCGCCGCGAACGTCCTCCGATCGTTCGACGCCGACGTCCGCGTCCTCGAGATGCTGGGGCGGCGGTCCTTCACCTACGACTCGGTCTACTTCGACACCCCGACCCTGGACAGCTACCTCCTCGCCGCCCATGGCAGGCGCCGCCGCTACAAGGTCCGCACCCGCACCTACGTGGACAGCGCTGCCGGCTTCCTCGAGGTGAAGACCGAGGGGGCGCGTGCGGCCACCGTCAAGGAGCGCATCCCCTACGCGCTCTCCGACAGCCACCGCCTCACCCCTCGGGGCCTGGACTACGTCCACGAGACACTCGCCTGCTCCATCGGGTCGGTGCCCTCCGGCGTCCTGCGGCCCGTGATCGAGACGCGCTACCGACGCATCACGCTCTACCTCCCCGCGTCGGGGAGCCGGGCCACGATCGACCTCGGCGTCACCTGGCGCAGGCCCGGTGGCCAGGCCCACGAACTCGACGGCGCCGTCATCATCGAGACGAAGTCCGGCGGCGCGGCCGGCGCCCTCGACCGCCACCTCTGGGCCTCCGGCATCCGGCCCGGCAGGATCTCCAAGTTCGCCACCGGCATGGCCGTCCTCGATCCGACGCTTCCGGCCAACCGGTGGCACCGCACCGTCTCCACCGGACTTCCGCTCCGACTCATCTCCCTCTGACACCACACGTCCCGAAGGACCCCCATGCGCATCCCCTCCCTCACTGCCCCCCGCAGCACAGCCCTGAAGACCTCCGTCGCCGCACTCGCGCTCACATTCTCTCTCGCCGCCTGCAGCACGGGGACCACGAACGCCGGTACCGCGAACGGCACCACCGACACCACCACGACGGACGCGACCACGACCGACACCGGCGACACCACCGACGCGACCGCGGTCGTCGCCGGTGCGGCCGACATCACCGAGGACACCCACTACGACGCCGACGACCTCACCTGGGACGCCGCGGAGGAAGTAGCGGTCACGCTCGCGGACGGTGCCAGCAGCGCCACGGACGACGGTGTCGCCGCCGACGGCGTAACCGTCGACGGCGACACCGTCACCATCACGGCCGCCGGCACCTACCGGCTGTCCGGCAGCCTCGCCGACGGCCGGGTGGTCGTCGCAGCAGGGGAGGAGGACGTGGTCCGCATCGTCCTCGACGGCGTCGAGCTGACCAGCAGCACCGGATCCCCCTTCGTCGTCACGAGCGCGAACGAGGCCCTGGTCCACCTCGAGGACGGCACCGCCAATACGCTGAGCGACGCCGACAGCTATGCGGACACCGGCACGGACGCCCCGGATGCGGCCCTGTACTCGATGGCCGACCTCACCATCGCCGGCGCAGGCACCCTCACGGTGACCGGCCATGCCGACAACGGCATCGTGTCGAAGGACGGACTCGTCCTCGCAGCGGGGAACGTCACCGTCGAGGCCGTGGACGACGGCATCGAGGGCAAGGACTACATCGCCCTGCTCGGCGGCACCTACGACGTCACGGCCGGCGGCGACGGCGTGAAGGCCACCAACGAGGACGAGGACGGCCGCGGCTGGTTCACCGTCTACGGCGGGCAGCTGGTGGTGTCCTCGGGCGACGACGGCGTCAAGGCGGCCACCCTGCTCACCGTCGATGCGGGGGCAGTGGAGGTCACCGACTCCGTCGAGGGCCTGGAGGCCCAGCACATCGCCGTCGACGGAGGCTCAGTCGACGTCACCTCCAGCGACGACGGCGTGAACGCGGCAGGTGGGTCGTCCGGTGCCACCAGCGGCGGGGGCGGCATGGGCGGCGGGTCCATGGCGGCCGGAGACTACACGGTCAGCGTGACGGGCGGGACGCTCACCATCGACTCGGAGGGAGACGGCCTCGACTCCAACGGCGACGCGAGCATCACCGGAGGCACCGTCGTCGTGAACGGACCGACGGGCCAGGGCAACGGCGCCCTGGACGTGAACGGCGAGCTGACGGTCGACGGCGGGACGGTCGCCGCAGCGGGCAGTTCCGGCATGGTCGTCACCCCGGGTGCGTCGTCGACGCAGTCGGGCGTGCAGCTGAGGTTCGGCGCGACGATCCCGGCCGGTACCGCGATCCAGATCGCGTCGTCGGACGGCACCGTGGTGGGTTCCTTCGTGGCGAGCAAGGACCTCGCGTCGCTGATCTTCTCCTCGGCGGCGATCACCGAGGGTGGGACCTACACCGTCTACACGGGTGGCACCACGGCCGCCACGGAGGGCGTCACCGAGGGCACGTTGGACGGTGCCGAGGAACTCGGCAGCGTCACGGCCGGCGAGTACACGCAGTCCGAAGGCCCCGGCGGACGCTGACGGCGCGGCAGGAGCGGGGAGGCCCCGGCTTCCCCGCTACCGCTCGTTGTCGGCCCGTTCCTCGATCCAGTCCGTCGCGGCATCGGAGAGGAAGACGCCCTCGGGCCCGCGCTCACCCATCCACCAGGAATCGGAGGCGATCAGGCCACCGGCCCGGCTGATGTCCGCCACGACCTCGGGCGTCAGGGCCGTCCCGTTGTTGCTGATGAGCCACTGCCGCGTCTCCGGCATCACATCGTTCCACCACTCGTCGAGTTCCATGCCCGCAGTATCGCATCGCGGGAGTCTTCGAACCGTCAGTCCTTCCTATAGTGTGCGACGCACAGTATAGTAACGGCCATGAGCGACGACCTCCTCCAGGGCCACCTCCAGGAGCTGCGACGCGGCACCGTGGTCCTGGCCTGTCTGTGTCGCCTTCGGCATCCCGATTACGGGTACGCCCTGCTCGAGTCCCTCGAGGCATCCGGCATCCACGTCGACGCCAACACCCTCTATCCACTCCTGCGGCGCCTCGAGAAGCAGGGCCTGCTGACCAGCGAGTGGAACACTGCCGAATCCCGTCCCCGCAAGTTCTATCGGACGAGTCCGGCCGGCGACGACCTCGCCGCCACCCTCACGGCCGACTGGGATCGGCTGACCACATCGCTGCATCGCCTCGCCGAAGGGGACAGATCATGACCAGCCTCACCGACCGATACATCTGGGCCGCCGTCCGCACCGTCCCGGAGGCCCAGCGCTCCGGCCTCGAACCCGAGATCCGGGAGATGATCGAGGAATCCATCGACGTCCGCCTCGCCGCCGGCGATGATCCGGCCTCCGCCGAACGGGCCACCCTCACCGGATTGGGTGACCCCGAGCGCCTCGCCGCCGACTACGTGGACCGCCCGCTGGTGCTGGTGGGTCCGCGGTACTACCTCGAGTGGTTGCGCCTCCTGAAGACCATCGCCTTCATCTCCGTCCCCATCGCCGCGGCCGCCGTGTTCGTCGTCCAGCTCTTCACCACGGGCAGCGTCGGCGGCGCGATCGGCAGCGCGGCGGCGACGGCGATCAGCGTGACGGTGCACGTCGGTTTCTGGACCACCCTGCTGTTCGTCATCCTGGAGCGCACGGGCTCCGCGGAGGCCGGGATGGAGTGGACGGTCGACCGGCTCCCGGAGCTGCCCGACGGCTCCCGTGACGGCCGCCGGTCCGAACTGGTCGCCTCGCTGGTGTTCCTTGCGGTATTCGCGGGCCTGATCCTGTGGCAGCAGGTGCGACCTGCGGTCCGCGCCGAGGACGGGAGCGGGATACCGCTCCTCGACCCCGCGCTCTGGACCTCCTGGCTTCCGTGGTTCCTCGGGCTGATCGTCGCCGAGGCATTCTTCGCGACCTGGATCTTCCGGCGCGGGTGGTCCTGGTCCGCAGCCGCCGTGAACCTCGTCCTCGGCGTCGCCTTCACGGTACCGGCGCTCCAGCTCTGGGCCGCGGGGGACCTCCTGAACCCGGCCTTCCTCGACGCCACCGGCTGGGATCCCGGCGTCGCGACGGAGGGCTGGACCGTCAGCACCATCGTGACCGCATCCGTCCTGGTCCTCGCCGTCTGGGATGTCGCCGACGGTTTCCTGAAGGCAGGGCGTGCATCGGGTGCGGCGTCGCCGCGTCGGGTCCTCGCCGATCACTGACGCGTACCGGCCGGCCACAGGGCGCAGGCGTACCGTGGGCGCATGGCAGCCACCGATTCCCGTCAGCAGCACATCGTCAGCACCCTCGTCGAGGCCCACCAGGACCTCATGGAAGTGGATCCGCTCGCCTTCCGTGCGAGGTTCCGGAAGATGGCGGCGGATCCCTACGCCTTCTACCGCGGCAGCGCGGCCCTGTTCTACACGGACATGGCGGAGCTCGACGACGCCTGGGCGGACGAGCGCACGGGCCGGGTCTGGATCCACGGGGACCTCCACGCCGAGAACTTCGGCACCTACATGAGCAACCAGGGGCGGCTCACCTTCGACGTCAACGATTTCGACGAGGCGTACGTGGGTCACTTCTCCTGGGACCTGCGCCGCTTCGTCGCCTCGCTGACGCTGCTCTGTTGGCAGAAGGCCCTGCCGTCACGGGCGGTCCGGGACCTGGCGCACACCTATCTCGAGGCGTATCTCGGCCGGGTCGAGGACTACGTGGACAACGAGCAGTCCACGTTCGCCTTCGGGCTCGACAACGCCGAGGGCTCCATCTACCGCGTCCTGCAGCAGGCCCGCGCGGCCCGGCGGACGGGCCTGCTCGACTCGCTCACCCTGATCGAGGACTACGAGCGGACATTCCGCGACGACGGATCCATCCGGGCGCTCGACGACGACGAGTACGCCGAGGTGGCCGACGCCTTCGAGCGCTACCTCGGGACCGTCCCGGACAGCGAGCGGTCGCGCCGCCGGGTGTTCTACCGGATCAAGGGCATCGTGGGCAAGAAGGGTTTCGGCATCGGCAGCGCGGGACTTCCGACCTACAACGTGCTGATCGAGGGCTTCGACGAGGCTCAGGAGAACGACATCATCCTGACCATGAAGCAGTCCAACATCGCCGCGCCCAGCCGGATCGTCCGGGACGAGCGCGTGCGCGGTTATTTCGAGGACGACGGGCACCGCGCCGTCATCAGCCAGCGCTCCCTGCAATCCCACACCGACCCCTTCCTGGGGTACACGACCATCCGGGGGGTCTCGTTCGTGGTGTCCGAACTCTCCCCCTACAAGCGGGACCTGTCCTGGGACGACCTCACCGAACCCGAGCAGATGGATCCCGTGCTCGAGGCCCTCGGACAGGCCACGGCGAAGATCCACTGCTCCACCGACGAGGACAGCGACCACGACCTCGTGCCGTTCCGCACCGAGACGGCCATCATGGCCGCCGTCGACCGCGACCGGGACGGATTCCTGGAGGACATCGTCGGTTTCGGCGAGGCGTATGCGGACACCGTCCGGCAGGACCACGCCCTCTTCGTCGACGCCTTCCGCGAGGGCCTCATCAGCGCCGTCCCCGCAGCATGACCAGAAGAAGTTGAGTCCGCAAGGCTCAACTTCATTTTGCCCCTGGGGGCTGCCGGGCCTATACTTGAGTGCAGAACGCTCAATCTACGCGCCCGGCGGATGAGCGCCTCGCAAATCCCGGGCAGTCGAAAGGAAATTGCATGTCACGTGCAGTAGGTATTGACCTCGGAACCACCAACTCGGTCGTCTCGGTTCTCGAAGGTGGCGAGCCCACCGTCATCGCGAACGCCGAGGGCGCACGCACCACGCCGTCGATCGTCGCTTTCTCCAAGTCCGGCGAGGTCCTGGTCGGCGAGATCGCCAAGCGCCAGGCCGTCAACAACATCGACCGCACCATCTCGTCGGTCAAGCGCCACATGGGCACCGACTGGACCGTCGGCATCGACGACAAGAAGTACACGCCGCAGGAGATCTCGGCCCGCATCCTCCAGAAGCTCAAGACCGACGCGGAGAGCTACCTCGGCGAGAAGGTCACGGACGCCGTCATCACGGTTCCCGCCTACTTCAACGACGCCGAGCGCCAGGCCACCAAGGAGGCCGGTGAGGTCGCCGGCCTGAAGGTCCTGCGCATCGTCAACGAGCCCACCGCGGCAGCCCTCGCCTACGGACTGGACAAGGGCAAGGAGGACGAACTCATCCTCGTGTTCGACCTCGGCGGCGGAACGTTCGACGTCTCCCTCCTCGAGGTGGGTAAGGACGAGGACGCGTTCTCGACCATCCAGGTCCGCTCGACCGCCGGTGACAACCGCCTCGGTGGCGACGACTGGGACCAGCGCGTGGTCGACTACCTGTTGTCGCAGGCGAAGGCCAAGGGCGCGGACCTGTCGAAGGACAAGATCGCCCTGCAGCGCCTGAAGGAAGCTGCCGAGCAGGCCAAGAAGGAACTGTCCTCGGCGACGTCCACCAACATCTCCCTGCAGTACCTCTCCGTCACGGCGGACGGCCCCGTCCACCTCGACGAGCACCTCTCGCGCGCCAAGTTCCAGGACCTCACCAAGGACCTGCTGGACCGCACCAAGAAGCCGTTCAACGACGTCATCTCCGAGGCCGGGATCAAGGTCGGCGACATCGACCACATCGTCCTGGTCGGCGGATCCACCCGCATGCCCGCCGTCGTCGAACTCGTGAGGGAGCTCGCGGGCGGCAAGGAGCCCAACAAGGGCGTCAACCCCGATGAGGTCGTCGCCGTCGGTGCCGCCCTGCAGGCCGGGGTCCTGAAGGGCGAGCGCAAGGACGTCCTCCTGATCGACGTCACGCCGCTGTCCCTCGGCATCGAGACCAAGGGCGGCATGATGACCAAGCTCATCGAACGCAACACGGCCATCCCCACCAAGCGCAGCGAGACCTTCACCACGGCGGACGACAACCAGCCGTCCGTGGCCATCCAGGTCTTCCAGGGCGAGCGCGAGTTCACCCGCGACAACAAGCCGCTGGGCACGTTCGAGCTGACCGGCATCGCGCCGGCTCCGCGCGGCGTCCCGCAGGTCGAGGTCACCTTCGACATCGACGCCAACGGCATCGTGCACGTGTCCGCGAAGGACAAGGGCACGGGCACCGAGCAGTCGATGACCATCACCGGTGGCTCGTCCCTCTCCAAGGAGGACATCGACCGCATGGTGCGCGAAGCCGAGGAGCACGCGTCCGAGGACAAGAAGCGCCGTGAGGCCGCCGACACCCGCAACGGTGCCGAGCAGCTCGCCTACTCGGTGGACAAGCTGATCGCCGACAACTCGGACAAGCTGCCCGAGGACGTCCGGACCGAGGTCCAGGCCGACGTCGACGCCCTCAAGAAGGCGCTCGAGTCGCAGGACAACGACGACGAGGTCAAGTCGGCCTTCGAGAAGCTGCAGGCCTCCCAGTCGAAGCTCGGTGAGGCGATCTACGCGTCCGCCCAGCAGGACGCGGGCTCCGCCGGCGCCCCGGACGACGACCAGTCAGCCTCCACCGGCAGCGACGAGGACATCGTCGACGCCGAGGTGGTCGACGAAGACACCAACGAGAAGAAGTAGTCATGCCGCACCACGGAAATGAAGAAGAGCACCAGTCAGAGCCGGTGAGCTTTCGCGACAACCGGAAGATCGACCCGGAGACGGGCGAAGTCCGTGGGCAGCAGAACGACGCCGACACCCCGGCCGCGGAAGACCCCGCGGCCGGGGGGCAGGCTTCCCCCGCGGGCGACTCCGCCGAGGGGGACGCCCTGGCGCAGGCCGAGGCGATCCTGAACGAGGCCGGCGCCGACGGGGAGAGCAATCCCGCCGTCGACGTCGTCGCGGAGCTCCGCAACGACCTGCTCCGGCTGCAGGCCGAGTACGTCAACTACCGGCGCCGCGTCGAGCGTGACCGGGACGTGGCGCGGGACCAGGCGGTCATCGGCGTGATCAACTCGCTGATGCCCGTGCTCGACGACATCGACGCCGCACGCCAGCACGGCGACCTCGCCGAAGGACCCTTCGCGGCCATCGCGGGCAAGCTCGAGAACGTCCTCCGGACGTACGAGCTGACCCGCATCGACGAGGTCGGCGTCGCGTTCGACCCGAACATCCACGAGGCGCTCATGCAGCAGCCCAGTGCGGACGTCCAGGTCGACAGCGTCAGCCAGATCCTCCGCGCGGGCTACCGCAAGGGCGAGCGCGTCCTCCGGGCCGCGCAGGTCATCGTGGCGGTTCCGGAGTAATCAGCAGCATGATCGCCGGGACGGTCCCCGAACGGCGGCAACGAAATTCCTGCGGGCCTGGCGGCCCTTGGAATATTGAAGCCGCCTTCCTCGGGGACTGCCCCGGCTCTCGCCGCTCACTCACCTCTCTATCTGAAGAACGACGAAAGGAGACGCCAATTGGCTAGTCAGGATTGGGTCGGCAAGGATTTCTACAAGATCCTGGGTGTCTCCAAAGATGCGTCCGACGCAGACATCAAGAAGTCGTACCGGAAGCTCGCACGCAAGTACCACCCTGACCAGAACCAGGGCGATGCAGCCTCCGAGAAGACGTTCAAGGACGTATCGGAGGCCTATTCCGTCCTGTCCGACGCCGAGCAGCGCCAGCAGTACGACGCGATCCGCGCGATGGGCGGCGGAGCCAGGTTCTCCGCCGGCGGGTCCGGCGGGAGCGCCGGCGGCAACGCGGGATTCGAGGACATCTTCGGGAACCTCTTCGGCCAGGGCACGGGGACGCGCCGGCGGACCGGGTTCTCGAACAGCGACCTGCCGCCCGAGTTCGCCGACCTGTTCGGCGGCGGAGGCATGGGTGGCGGGTTCCCGGGCGGGTTCCAGTCCACCCGCCCGCAGAAGGGCGCGGACCGCACGGCCAGCACGTCCATCTCCTTCGGCGGATCCATCAACGGCACCACCATCGGCCTGCGCGAGCCTTCGGGCGAGCAGATCGATGTCCGCATCCCCGCAGGCATCCGCGACGGCCAGAAGGTCCGGGTGAAGGGCAAGGGACAGCCGGGCCAGGCCGGCCCCGGTGACCTCATGGTCACCGTCAAGGTCAAGGAGCACCCACTCTTCAAGCGCGACGGCGACGACATCCGCGTACACGTGCCGGTCAGCTTCCCCGAAGCGGCCCTCGGGGCCCAGATCGAGGTCCCGACCGTCAGCGGAGAGCTGGTGAAGATGAAGATCCCGGCCGGCACACCGTCGGGCCGCACGCTCCGGCTCAAGGGCCGCGGCGTGAAGACCTCGAAGGCGACGGGCGACCTGCTGGTGACCGTCGACGTCGTCGTCCCGCAGAATCTGTCCAAGGAGGCGGAGGCCGCCGTCGAAGCCTTCCAGAACGCGACGAAGGATGCCGATCCGCGATCCGGCCTCGCTGCGAAGGCGCGCCTGTAACAGTACATTTGAGCCACCGCCGGCAACGCCGGCAACGGAAGGAGGCACTGCCATGGACTACACGATGCCCATCTACGTCATCTCCGTCGCCGCCGAGCTCGCCGACATGCACCCGCAGACGCTCCGGCAGTACGACCGGCTGGGCCTCGTGACGCCCAGCCGGGCGCCGGGACGTGCCCGGCGGTACTCGCAGAGGGACGTCAGCACGCTGCGCGAGATCCAGCGGTTGTCTCAGGAGGGCGTCTCCCTGGAGGGGATCCGGCGCATCCTCGACCTCGAGAACCAGGTGTCGGCACTGCAGTCGCGGATCACCGAGCTCGCCACGGAGCTGGCATCCCGCCGCGTCCAGTCCGAAACCAGCAGGGTCTTCGCGGCCGGACTTGCCGGCGACGTCGTCACGCTGGCCCGCGGCCAGCGTCCCCGCCCCCGCAGCCAGGCGCTCGTCGTCTGGCGCCCCGACACGGCCCGCGCGGCGAACTAGCCGCCCACCGGCGGCGTGGCCTGCCTCCGGGCAGACGACGCGCGTCAGTCCCTCGGCGCAGCCGTGCTCGAGCGGACGATGAGGGCCGTCCGGGCCGCGTGGTTCACGGGCTCGCACGTATCGGGCCCCTGCAGGATCTGCAGCAGGCGTTCGACCGCCCGCTGGCCCTGCTGCTGCGGGAACTGCGCGACGGTGGTGAGGCCGAGGGTCTCGCCGAGTTCATGGCCGTCGATCCCGATGACCGAGATGTCCTCCGGAACGCGCAGGCCCAGTTCCCGCGCGGCGAGGATGGTACCGATCGCCATCTCGTCCGAGGCGCAGAAGACCGCCGTCGGGGTGTCCCGCGGATAGCCGAGCAGCTGCTTCGCCTGGCCGTAGCCGCCCTGGATGGTGAAGTCGGCATCCAGGCGCCACGAGTCCAGGATCCCGAGGCCCGCGGCGTCCATCGCCGCCTCGTAGCCGCGGCGGCGCGTGCCGGCGATCCGGAAGTCGTTCTCGAAGGCGTCGGTCCCGCCGATGTGAGCGATCCGGCGATGGCCGAGCGTGATGAGGTGGTCCGTGGCCAGTCCGGCGATCGCGTGGTCGTCGACGCTGTAGGTCTCGGCCCCGGGGAGGGGGCCGCCGATGCCGACGACGGGCTTGCCGACGGCGAACAGCTGTCCCAGTTCCTCGCGGCCCAGTTCCAGCGAGACGGGGATGACGCCGTCGCAGCGCTGCCGGAGCAGGAATTCGGAGAGGACCCGGTCGCGGTGCCCGGCGTCCTCGTTGAGGTTGTAGAGCGTCAGGTCGTAGCCCGCCTCGAGCAATGACGCGGCCACGCTGTCCACGATCTGGGAGTAGTACCAGCGGGCTACGGACGGGACGACGACGCCCACGTTGCGGTGGCGCCCGGACGCCAGCGAGGAAGCCGTCGAACTGACCACGAAGTCCAGCGTCTTCGCGGCCTGCAGCACGCGCGCGCGGGACTGCTCGGAGACCCGGCCGTTGCCGCTGAGCGCCCTGGATACGGTGGCGGTGGAGACACCGGCCAGGCGGGCGACGTCCTTGATGCCGGCCATGGTGTCCTCTCCTCCCGTGCCCGGGGACAGTCCGCTCGACGTGTCCCCGTTCGATCATTCCGGATCAGGCATGGATCCGCTATCCGGCGCTGGTCAGCATCCAGACGCAGGCGTCTGGTACGAGGTGCCCGCCGTCGGCCGCGCCGGGCGTGCTCGCCGCGATCACCGTGCCCTCCGGCAGCGGGGTCGCGAACTCGCCCATGTTGAGGAGGACGAGGACGTCGCCGTTCCGGAAGGCGACGACGTCGGTCGCCTCGAGTGCGCGGGACCAGCTCAGCGAACCGGCTCCGAGGCGCAGGTCGCGGCGGAGCCGGAGGGCCGTGCGGTACAGCGACAGCGTCGAATCGTCGTCCATCGACTGCACGTCGCGCGCGTACCCGGCCCAGTCCTCCGGCTGCGGCAGCCACGGCGCCGAACCGTCCACGTCCGCGAATCCGAACGACGGCGCCCCGGCCCGCCACGGGAGGGGGACCCGGCACCCGTCGCGGCCCAGGCGCTCGCCCCCGGTGCGCACGAACGTCGGATCCTGCCGCGCGGCGTCGGGCATGGCGGTGTGGTCCGGCAGGCCGAGCTCCTCGCCCTGGTACAGGTAGATGCCGCCGGGCAGGGCGAACATCGCGAGCGACGCGGCGCGGGCACGGGCGAGACCTGTTCCCGTGTCCGGCTGCGCGTCCGACCGGCCGATCCCGTCACCACCACGGGGAGCGCCCTCGGCGAGGCCGAAGCGGCTGGTGTGCCGGACGACGTCGTGGTTGCTCAGCACCCACGTGGTGGGCGCGCCGACGGCATCGAAGGCGGTGAGCGATGACGAGATGACATGGCGCAGGCTGTGCGCGTTCCACGGGTGGTGGAGGTAGGCGAAATTGAAGGCCTGGTGCATCTCGTCCGACCGCACCCAGTCGGTGAGCCGGGGCAGGGGGTCGATCGACGCTTCCGCGCAGAGGATGCGCTCGCCGTCGTACTCGGCGAGGATGCCGCGCCACTGCCGGTAGATCGCATGGACCTCGTCCTGGCCGAACATGGGTGCCTCCCAGCCGGGGAAGCCCTCGGACGAGCAACCGTCGGCGCGTCCGCCCCAGTCGGGCAACCCCTGCGCCTTCACGAGGGCGTGGGCCACGTCCACGCGGAAGCCGCCGACGCCGCGATCGAGCCAGAATCGCAGGACCCTCTCGAACTCCGCGCGCACCGCGGGGTTGTCCCAGTTGAAATCGGGCTGGGAGGAGTCGAAGAGGTGGAGGTACCACTGGCCGGGCATGCCGTCCGTGTCGACGGTGCGGGTCCACGCGGGGCCACCGAAGTGCGATTGCCAGTTGTTGGGCGGTTCGCTGCCGTCGGTGCCCCGGCCGTCCCGGAAGACGAACATCCCGCGCTCCGCCGATTCCGCGGGAGCGGCGAGGGCGGCCTGGAAGAGGACGTGGTCGCTGGAGCAGTGGTTGGGCACCAGGTCCACGATGACGCGGATGCCGAGGGCGTCGGCGCGCGACACCAGCGCGTCGAAGTCGGCCAGGGTGCCGAACAGGGGATCGACGTCGCAGTAGTCGGCGACGTCGTATCCGCCGTCGCGCTGGGGCGAGGTGTAGAACGGCGACAGCCAGACGGCGTCGATGCTGAGGTCCGCGAGGCGCCCCAGCTCCGCCGTGATGCCGGGGAGGTCACCCATGCCGTCGCCGTTCGAATCCCGGAACGACCGCGGATACACCTGGTAGATGACGGAGGAGCGCCACCACCGGTCGTCCTCGGAGGCGGCGTGCAGGGGCGCATGGAACGCGGCGGACGTGGACAGGTGCTCGCCGTGCAGGACGGGGGCGATCTCAGACATGTCGATCATCCTAGACCCGTTGAGACCAAACGATGGAAGCGCTTCCAATGTTCAGCCTACTGTCCTTGCGCATTTCCTGCGGAAATTGACAGGAGATCACCAGACTACTGAGCGGTACGGTGTAAACGTTTACAACTACAGTTCCCCCGATGGTCGGCGCTCAGGGCGAGGAGCAGGGCGAGGACCCGTCCGGTGCCGGGACCCCGGGTGGAATTTGTCCCGGCACGCGGGCAGACTGGAGGGATGGAACAGACTCCGGAGTCGTGTCGTGCTTGAGACCTTCGTCGAAGCCCTGGCGATCGGCGCCGGCGTGCTGGCAGCCATGGGTGCCGGGACCGGGGTTGCCGGCTGGCTGGTGGTGCGGAAGGTCCGTCGGTCGCGGATCATCGAGCGCACCAGGGACCGGGGACTGCTGGCCGCCCGCGCCTACGCGCCCGACCGCCTCACCCGTGAACCCGCCCGGCTCATCGGTGAGCTCAAGCGCTCCTCGCGTGCCACGCATCTCGCGCTCGCCGAGGCCGCGGCGCAGGGGCGGCCGGTCGGTGACCTGCCCCGGGCCGCTGCCGAGATCGACCGGGCGGCGGGTTCCCTCGAACACCTGCTGAGGGTCGCGGACCGCGAGCCGAACCGGACTCTGAAGCAGGAGCTGACCACGGATCTGGCCGCTCAGGCGCGTGCCCTCGACGACCTCTCCGCCGATCTCCGCCGCTGCCTCCTCCAGACGTCGCGGTCCATCGACACCCTCCAGCTCGATCAGGCCACCAGCCGCCTCCGCACCGAGATCTCCGCCATGAGCACGTGGCGGGACAGTTACGGGAACCGGCAGGGCTGGTGACCGGTTCCACTAGGTAGCACACTCCATCCAGTCACCCCGGGGGTCCGACCGTGTCGATCAAACGCCGCATCACGCGCATCGTGCAGGCCAACCGCAATGCGGCGACCGAAGCGAAGCAGGATCCGCGGGTCCAGGCGCAGAACGCCCAACTGGCGCAGCGCTCGCTGCTCGACCAGGCGAGGCGTGGAGCGGCCGATGTCGCAGCCCACCATCACCGGGTGGGCCTCGCCGCGAACGAGGCCGCCGCCTACCTCAACCGGGTCGAGGCTGCTGCGGCCGCCGCCGTGCAGCGGGGCGACGACGACGCCGCCCGGGCGGCGATCCGGGAGTCGATGACGGCGCGACGGCGTCTCGAGACGCTGACCCGGCAACTGCACGAAGCGGAGCAGCAGGCCCGCCGGCTCCACGACGACGTGCAGCGGCTCGAACAGCGTGTGCAGCAGAACGCGATGGAGTACGACGCCCTGCTCGCCCGGCGCGCGGCCGCCCAGGCCGCCATCGGCGTGCACGACGCTCTGGCGTCGTCGTCGAGGGAGGCCGCGGCGATCGACGCCGCGCGCCGGAACGCCGAGCTCGAGGTGCGCCGCTTCGAGGCGCAGGCCCAGGCCCGTGAGGAGCTGTCCTGGACAGATCCTTCGTCGCCGCGCCTGCAGCAGGCGTTCGAGGAGCTCGAAGCGGACGCCGCGGCCCAGCAGGAACTCGAGGACCTCAAGCGGAGGAACGCGCGAGGCTATCCTCCAGCGCAACAGTGAGCGCCTGCAGGACGGCGTCGTCGACGTCGTCCACGGCGCGGAGGCGCACGCGCCACGCGAACGGATCATTCGCCCGCACCGGTTCGAGGCCGGGCAGCTCCGGTACCGCCAGACGGAAGTACAGGTCCACCGCCGTCCTGGTGCCCGGGGTGATCTGCGCGAACTTGCGCCGGGTGGTCTGCAGCGCCGCATAGGTCTTGCGCATCTGGATCACGACCCCCGGTGTCTCCGCAGCCCAGAGGATGAGGCGGTCCGCGATGGGCTTCAGGAGCGGCCGGTCCTGGTACTGCGCGTCGTACAGCTCGTCGGCGGAGCGGAGGAAGAAGTCGGGCAGTCCGAAGACCTCCCAGTCGACGCTCATGAGGTTGTACCCCGTGACGCCCTGGCCCTTCAGCCATCGGGACAGGTCCTCGCGGCTGGTCACCCCTGCCTGCCGTGCTTCAGCCGCCCATTCCGCCGGCGTCCGGCCGGTGGTGCGCAGGAGTCGGGCCGCGTTCGTGTCCACCATCGACTGCCAGCTCTGCATCTCGCCCATCCCCACACTGTAGTGGCGCCGCTGCACGCCCGGAGCGGTGCCGGTGCGTTGCTACACTCTGCCAATGACTGAGCTGAGCGGTTCCCACGTCCTCGTCGTCGGCGCCACCGGGGTGCTCGGTGCGGAGCTGTCCCGGCAGCTGGCGGCGCACGGCGCACAGCTCACCCTGACCGGCCGGTCGGAGGAGAAGCTGGCGCAGCTCGCGGACGAACTCGGCGACGCCGTCGTCGGGCAGGTCGCCGCGGATCTCGGCCGGCCGACGGGCCCTGGGGACATCGCCGCTGCCGTGTACGGCCGCGAACTCCACGGCATGGTGTTCGCCGCGGGCGTCGTCGCCTTCGGCCCCGCCGTCGAGGTGGATGACGACACCCTCGACGAGCTCCTGCTCGTGAACCTCCTCGGCTACATGCGGCTCGTGCGCGACATCGCGCCGAGGCTCGCCCGGGATTCGTTCATCGCGCAGATCAGCGCCGTCGTCGCGGAGAGCCCGACGGCGGGTATGGCCGCGTACTCGGTGACGAAGGCCGGCCTCGGCGCCTACGGCAAAGCCCTCACGCTCGAGCTCCGGAGGCAGGGTGTCCGGATCCTGGACGTGCGGCCGCCGCACACGGAGACCGGGCTGGCCGCCCGGCCCATCGCGGGCTCGGCCCCGAAGCTGCCGCAGGGCAAGGACCCCGTGGCCGTCGCGGGCCGCATCGTCACCGCCATCCGCGAGGGTGAGCGGGACCTGCCGTCGTCGGCGTTCTGACCGTCGTGCGCCGAGGGCCGGTGGCGGGACGCGGCGGCGGGCCTGCCGACGACCCGCGGCTGCCGGTCACGACGACACGTCTGCCCGTCGGCCGGTCCGGAGGTGGGTCGCTGCGGCCGGCCCGGCGGTGACGACGGTGCCGGCTGCGCAGGCGACAGCGGCCGCGGAGAAGGCGAGTGCGGGACCGGCGGCCTCGATCAGGGAACCCACGAGGGGGGCCCCGGCCGCCTGTCCGAGGACGAGCGCGGTGAAGAGCAGGGACGTTCCGCCCGCGCTGTTCTCGGCGACGGACGACGCCCACAGGATCAGGACGGAGGTCGCCGCCGTGTAGGCGAGACCGAAGACAGCCGCCGCCAGGTACGCGAGGACGGGATTGCCGGCCGCTGTCCCGAGAAGCGCTGTCGCCCCCGCCGTGCCGAGGGCCGTCACCGACCAGGTGGTCGGGATGCGGTGGTCCGCGAGCCAGCGGGCGGCCAGGATCGCGCAGGCGCCGCCGGCCCCCAGCGCCATCCACGCGCCGGCCGACATGGACGCGGTCATGCCGCTCTCCTCGAGGGTCGCCCGTCCGTACACCCACACGGCGGCGCAGCCGAGGCCGAAGACGAAGGCGCCGGCGAGCGGCCTGCCGAGCCCCCGGACGCTCGATCGCGCGACCAGTGACGGCGCCTCGCGTCTCCGCGGGCCGTTCCCGGCCGGTACTGCCAGGATCCTGTCCAGGCGCAGGACGGACAGCACCGAGGCCAGGGCGATGCCCGCGATCAGGAGCCAGGCGATCCGCCAGGCGTCGCCGAGCACGAGGGACAGGATGCCCGCGGCGACGACGCCGAACCCCGTCCCCGAATTGACGACCGACTGGAGCCTCCCCTCCCGGGCAGGGGCGGTGTTCCGCTGCACGAGCTCCACCAGGGCCGGCGACGCGAACCCCGCACCCGTTCCGGCGAGGAGCACGGCACCGGTGAACATCGCCGTGTCCTGGGCGCAGGCCACTCCGATACTGCCGAGCGCCGCCGAGAGACCGGCGAGGAGGGTCACGGCGCGGGGATGGCCGGGTGCGTACCGGAAGCCGAGGGCCGCCGAGACGCAGTACAGCACCGAGGCGCCCGACGACGTCAGCCCGGCCACAGTGGGGGACAGGGAGAACGACGCGGAGAAGGCGGGCAGGAACAGGCCGTACCCCAGGCGCGCCAGGCCGTAGGTGGCGGCGATGAGGGCGACGGCCGACACGGCGAACCCGGTGGAGGGTGCCGGACGGCGGGACCATAACGATCGTTTCATTGAAACGGACGTTATATCCTTGTGGCGTGACGACGCAACCATCCGCACGGGAGAGACTCCTCGATGCAGCAGAAGAACTGGTCTCGATGCAGGGTGTCACCGTCACCCCCGTCGATGCCATCCTCGAGCGCGCCCGGGTGTCGCCGGCGACCCTGTACGCGCATTTCGGGAACAAGGAGGGTCTCATCACCCAGGCCCTCCAGCGCCGGCTCTCGGCATGGGACCGCACGTGGCAGCAGTGCATCGATGCTGCGGACACACCCGAGGAGAAGGTGCTCGCAGTCTTCGACGCGCTGGCCCAGCACCGGCGCAGCCTCCACCCGTCGCGCTGGTGCGTCTTCCTCGGCGTCACCGCCGAGGCGCCGTCCCGCGGGCCCGAGCTGGAGGACATCCTGGCGGGTGACACACGGCTGCTGGCCGACAGGCTCGGGGAGCTTGCTGCCGGCCTGGTCGGAGCCGGCCGATCCGAGAACCTGGCACAGCACCTCGTCCTGGTCTACACAGGGGTCCTGGGAATGATCCTCCGCGGCGCCGACGCCGATACCGCGATCGCCGACGGCCGCCGCATCGCCGCCATCACCGTCTCCGCGTTCGGGACGGCCGACGCCTAGCTGTCCGGGGCCTGCGGCCCCGCCGGTGGGTGGCGGGATGCGGACGGTCAGGCGAAGTCCTGCACCTTCCTCCAGCCCGGGTCGAGCGAGTGCCTCGCGGTGACGGACCGGCGCTCACGTGCGGCGGCGTCGAGGGCGTCCCGGCCGTTCTGGTCCTCGGCGTCCGAGTAGAAGTGGAAGGTCCGGGCGCCCTTCGAGGTCTCTGTCGCCACGAGCATGCCCCGCATCCCGAGGGCCCGCACCAGGCTGTCCTCGAGCCCGCCCAGGTCGTCGGACGCCGCGGCTCGGGGGAGTCCCTGCTCGTCGGCGTCGAACGGGATGCGCAGCGCCGTGTGGAGGTCGAAGCGCGGGTGGTCGATCCACCGCAGCGGCCGCAGGACCCGCACGAGGATGGGGTCGCCGGATCCCAGTGTCCCCTGCATGAGCAGCCAGTGCGGTTCCGGCGATGCCTGCGCCAGCTCCGCCACGCGTGCGGGCAGCTCGGCGGCGGGGATGCTGTCCTGGACGTCGTGGACGAGGCAGTCCACACGGCGTACCCAGCGCTCGACGTCGTCCTCGCCGAGCAGCCACTCGAGCAGCAGGACGCAGAGGCCGTGCTCGTCGTCCCACTGCCCCGTGAAACCGGGGTTGTGCACGGACAGGATAAAGCCGTCACCCGCGCGGGCCACCGCCGCGTGCACGCGCGTGAGACTCAGGTCGAAGGTCCTGCCGCGGTAGGTGATGATCGACTCCAGCATGTCCGGCTTGGCGCTGCGGGCGGGCACGAAGGACCAGCGGCTGCTCGGCGGTGGGGCGGCGCGGTACCACCGCTCGGCCACCGGCCGCAGGGAGGCGTCCCCGCCGCTGGAGACGCAGAGGGTGTGCTCGGCTTCGGCGCCGGACCGCGTCTCCCATTCGAGGCCGCGGGCGATCGCCCTGACGTGCCGCGTCACGACGTCGACGTAGGCGTCGAAGTCCCCGGCCCTCGTGGCGGTCGTCAGCAGCTCCTCGCCGTCGTCGGCCCACCATTGCCAGAAGGCCGCGATCGGGTCCCTGCCCGCTACGCGGCCGGATGCTCCCCGGCGGCTGAAGATACCCATGACGACCTGCGTTCCCCTGGTGTGCGCGTCCGGGATCCTCCAGCCGCTCCGACTCCAGAGAATCTACCCGGGTCGGGCCCTGCGTGGGGGAGACGCCGCCGGCAGGGACGGCGCGCACCGCACAGGAGATCTACGGCGGAGGGCAGCTGGAAAGGGCTACGCATCGATCACGAGGTCGGTCCGCGCGGTGGAGCAGCAGGGCAGGAACTTGCCGGCGTCGATCTCCCGTGCCCGGATCCCGCCCTGGTGGTTCATCTCGACCTCCCCGGAGAGCTTGACGACCTTGCAGGAGCCGCACATGCCTTCCTTGCAGTTCGCGCCGATCCGGACGCCGGCACGCTGGGCCACCCCGAGGATATGTTCGGTGGGGTCGATCCGCACATTGACGCCGGTGCGCAGGAAGGACAGGGTGAGGTTCCCCGTCCCGACCGTGTCGAAGCTCGAGGCATCGGGGGGCACCGCGTCCGGCCCTCCGTGCGGACTGCCGTCGGGGGCCTCGGGGCCGGGCGCATGCGGGTCGAAGGTTTCCAGCGGCAGTCCCGTGGCCTTCAGGGTTCCCTCGGCGTCGTAGCCGGGCTCGTAGAGCCCGAAGGCGCTGGGCCGGCTCTCGTAGTGATCCTCGGCGGAACCGGCTATCTCCTCCGCCATCTCCTCCGCCATATCCACTGCGTGCGCGAGCTCCACCTCGTATTCGAGGAGCGTCTGGCGGTCTCCCGAGAAGAACTCCATGTGGACGGAGGTGTCGTCGACGCCGACCTTCTCGAGGAGTTCGGCGGCAGTGTTCAGGTAAGCCTCGGGGCCGCAGGCATAGACCTGCCGGCCGTTCGCATCGGGGGCCACCTCGTCGAGCATGTCCGCCGCCAGCCTCCCGGTGAGCCATTCCCACCCCTCTGGTTTCTGGCGGTCTCCCAGTGAGTAGAAGACCCTGATGCGTGAGTCCACGGAGACGATGTAGGCCAGTTCCTTGTGGAAACCGAAGTTTCCGGCCGCCGCTCCGTGGTAGAGCACGATGACATCGGCCTTCCCGGGCAGCGAGTGGATGGTCCGCACCATCGACATGATGGGGGTGATGCCTGCACCGGCAGCCAGCAGCAGGTATCTCGCCCTCCGGTCGGCGTCAGGAAGGTGGAATGCCCCGATCGGGCCGAGCATCTCGAGGACCGTACCGGGTCGGACGTTCTCGTGCACCCATGGTGAGACCAGTCCCAGGGGGTCGCGTTTGACCGTGATGTCGAAGGTCCACGGCTTGGTGGGTGAACTGGACAGGGAGTAGCTGCGGTCCACGGCGTCCTGGTCCTCACCGTGCACGGGAAAGGCGACGTTCACGTACTGGCCTGCGCGGAACGCCAAAGGCGCCCCGTCGGAGCGGCGGAACACGAAGGTCATCATCCCGCCCGCCTCCGGAACGACCTCGACACATTCGGCCAGGAACTCCTGCGGATGCCAGGGGCCCAAGGCGCGGGCGGCACCGGCCGGTCCTTCGGTGCTGCTCATCACCCTGTTCCAAGGCATCTCGAGACCGCGAATGCGCTGGGGTTCTTGGGCTGCCGTGTCGGCCCGGGGTTCGGTCATGCCATCTGCTCCTGCACGCGCTGCACGTACCAGTTGATGAACGCCTCCACCTGGTATTCGCTCTTCATGTACGGGCCGGGCTCGTAGGCGGGGCTGCCGGCGCCCTTCTGGCACAGTTCCACGAACGCCTTGTCCTGCAGATTCGTCTGCTTCCAGGTATAGGTGAGTTTCTCCAGGTCGTAGTCGATGCCTTCCACGGCGTCGTCGGCCACCAGCCAGGTGGTGCGTACCAGTGTCTGGTGCTCGTTGACAGGGAAGACTGCGAATGTGATGACGTGGTCCCCCTGGAAATGGAACCAGCTGTTGGGCTGCAGGTGCATCGAGCAGCGACCGAGGCGGAAGTCCCGCAGGTCACCGAGCAGCTTCTTGGAGAGCCGGCGCCCATCGGGGGAGAACGATTCGCCGTCGCCGTCGAGCGATTCCCTGGAGATGCGGATTCCCGCCACGCGGGTGTCGAGCTCCTCGACGACCTCGTAGGGAAGGCCGTAGCGGCGGCAACGCTCTTCGAGCGAGGACTGCGCTTCCTTGTTGCGGTCCCACACTTCCTCGAGGTGTGCCGGGATCAGCCCCTCCGTCAGGCCCCAGGTGGGAAAGAGGGAACAGGCGAGCTCCGGGTGGCCGTCGCAGTGGTAGCACTCACGGTTGTTCTCCATGACGAGCTTCCA
Source organism: Arthrobacter sp. UYP4 (assembly GCF_057291175.1). NCBI lineage: Bacteria > Bacillati > Actinomycetota > Actinomycetes > Micrococcales > Micrococcaceae > Arthrobacter > Arthrobacter sp. UYP4. The sequence goes on along the minus strand of NZ_JBXAVU010000001.1, from coordinate 1,745,065 downwards.
GTTGCCCTCTTCGATGATGTTCTGCTGGTAGGCGATTTTCGTCGTCGCCAGATCGTGGGGTGCGAGGTAGGGCTCGAAGATCTTCGAGGTCTCGTCGAAATCGGTCGGCGGTTCGTCGGCGATGCAGACGAAGACGAGTCCGGCGACCACGCGGCTGGAGGCACGCTTGAGGCCGAAGCAGCCCTTGTCGAACGTCGTCTCCCCGGGTGCGGAGGCGTGAATCAGATCGCCCTCGGGGGAGTAGGTCCAGGAGTGGTAACCGCACACCAGGTTTCCCGTGGTCCCCGCGGGTTCGGTCAGGACGCGGGCGCCGCGGTGGCGGCATACGTTGTGGAGCACGTTCACGCCGCCGTCGTCATTGCGCAGCACGATCAGGGAGTAGGGCCCGTAGTCGACGGTGACGTAGTCGCCCGGCTCCGGGAGCTCGGCGATGCTGGCGGCAAAGATCCAGTGCCGGCCGAAGATGGCCTGCATGTCGATGCTGAAGATCGTCGGATCGGTGTAGAAGGGGGCATCGAGCGAAAATCCAACGCGCCGGAAACCGAACAACTCGCTGATTTCTGCCAGCTGCTCGGCAGGCACCGAGGAAACAAGTCTCCCGCGTGTGTCGAGGGGCACGTTCACTGGAGCAGACATGGGTTCCTCCAAAAGGACGGGGTAACTGTGCAGGTCGCAAGAATGATCACGGGCGGAACAGGCGGAGCCGATAACGGTATTGTCACGAGGTTAGGGCCATTCACATTGCGATAAAAGCGCAACAATCCGGTGAGGACAGTGCACCATGGGTGCATGATCGACCCACGGCTCATAACCCTCCGGGTGTTCGCCCAATGCGGCACCATCAGTGCCACCGCGGAACTGACGGGTTACTCTCCCTCCGCCGTCTCCTCGCAATTGCGGGAGCTCCAGCGCGTACTCGGAATGCAGCTGCTGACCAAGGACGGTCGCGGCATACGGCTGACCGCCACGGGCCGCTTCCTCGTGGAGGGCTCGGACACCCTCCTCATGGAGTGGGAGAGCCTCCGCGCTGCGGCCATGGAGGCCGGCGACAGGATGCAGTCCACTCTCGGGCTCGGCGGATTCTCCACGGCGGCCGCCCAATTGCTCGCGCCGCTGGCCGCCACCCTCCGGTCGACACACCCTCTGCTGAAGGTTCAGGTACTCGAGGCCAACCCGACGCGCTGCTTCGACTTGCTGGTCGCCGAGCGGATCGACCTGGCGGTCGTCGTCGCCATGCAGTCGGACTCCTCGGTGGAGAACGATTCGCGATTCGAGCAGACACTTCTCCTCGACGATCCCCTGGACGTCATCATCCCCGCCGATCATCCGTTCGCATCCCGGGAAACGGTGGCGCTCGAAGAACTGGCGTCGGAGACCTGGATCACCGACGCTGCTGGTTCCACCTACCGCTCCCTCTTCACGGCGGCCTTCACGGCAGTCGGGATGACGCCACGCATCGCCCATGAGGCCGTCGAATGGGAGACCCAGATCGCCTTCGTCGGCGCGGGACTCGGCGTGGGCCTGTTGCCGCGCCTGGCGCCGCTGCACAGTGCCGAGAAGGTGGTTCGACTACGCATCACCGGCAGGGGGAAGCCTTCACGGCGCATCATCGCTGCTGTGCGCAGGGGCAGCCTCTCATCGCCCCTCATCCAGGAGGCGCTCGGCATCCTGCAGGCCCGCGCCCGCCGGATCCTCACCGCCCGGCCCCGCGACGATCCCTGACACCACGGACCGCGATGGGCTGCCGACGCGGCAGGCGTTCAGGAGTCCGTCGCGGGAGCGAGAGGCGGCGGCGTGCCGGCCCTGCGTATGCCTCGGCGGCATGGGCCGGGACAGGCCGCATGCCGCCGAGGTGGGTTGCTACTCGAGCTGCGCAGCCATCAACTGGACGGTCTGGAGCCCCTGTGCTCGACGGTCGGGATGATTCCCGTCGCGGGCCCTCCGGGACACTCCGAGTCGGAGCACTTCTCCGCGCACTCATGCTTCGTCACGAGGTCGAACTGAGCGCCGCCGTGTTGTTCCACGCCGGTGCGTATGGCCCGCTCCACGACGGAGGTGGCCAGGCGACGCCGCAAGGAGAGAGGGTCCCGACGCAGGTCCTTGGTGAGGGCGAAGCAGAGCAGCAGCATGACGATGACGAACGGTAGCGCTGCAACGATGGTGATCCGTTGCAGGCCTGCCAGGGCTTCGGATGGTTCATCTCCGCCTGCCAGCAGCATGACCGCCGCCACGGCGCCGGTGAGGCAGCCCCAAAAGATGACGACTGCGCGGCGGGGGTGCTCGGCGCCATTGGAACTGAGTGATTCCATCACGATGGACGCAGCGTCGGCGCCCGTGATGAAGAAGATGGCGACCAGGACCATGGCCAGCACGATCACGGCACCGGTGGCCCAGTCGGCCATGCCCAGGTTCTTGACCAGGTCGAACAGCGCCCCGTCGAAGTTGACGGTCGGTGTCCCGTCGACCACGGTGACCAGGCCGGGCGTGTTGGCTTCGTCGGCTTCCTGCTGGACGTTGAAGGCAGCGCCTCCGAAGATGGCGAACCAGAGCACACTGACGAGGCTGGGCACCAGCAGCACACCGGTGACGAACTGGCGGATGGTGCGGCCGCGGCTGATGCGGGCGATGAAGAGGCCTACGAAAGGCGTCCAGGACACCCACCAGGCCCAGTAGAAGATGGTCCAGCTGGTCATCCAGCTACGCAGTGACTCATCGCCGACCGCTTCGGTCCGGGAGGACATCTCGGCGAGGTCCCGCACGTAGTCGCCCACCGCGGAGGGGACCAGGTTGAGGATGAAAAGGGTGGGTCCGGCGACGAAGACGATCAGTGCAAGGACGACGGCCAGGACCATGTTGATGTTGGAGAGCCACTGGATGCCACGGCTGATCCCGGAGACGGCAGAGGCGACGAAGCACAGGGTGAGGACGGCGACGATCGCCACGAGCACGGGAGTGCCGATCTCACCGAACCAACCGTTGGATGTCATGCCGCTACCGATCTGCAGGGCGCCGAGGCCCAGCGACGCGGCGGTGCCGAACAGGGTGGCGAAGATGGCCAGGATATTGATGAACTTCCCGACCGGCCCTTCGACCGTCCGAACGCCGAAAAGAGACGTGAAGGCGACGGAGATCAGTTGGCGGCGGCCCAGCCGGTAGGTCCCGTAGGCCATGGCGATACCCACGACGGCGTACATGGCCCAGGGGTGCAGGGTCCAGTGGAAGATCGAGGTGGCCATGGCCGTCTGGATCGCTGCGGGTGTCCTTCCATCCACTGTTCCGGGCGGGGGGGAGATGTAGTGGTAGAGCGGTTCGGCCACGCCGTAGAACATCAGCCCGATGCCCATGCCCGCGGCGAACATCATCGCGACCCAGGAGATGGTCCGGAATTCCGGCTTTTCGCCGTCCTTGCCGAGCGGGATGTTGCCGAACTTGCCCACGGCCAGCCACAGGACGAAGACCACGAAGAGCGATGCCATGAGCATGAAGAACCATCCGGTGTACTCCATGACCCAATTGAGGGCTCCGGTGGAGGTGCTGGACAGGCTGTCGCGGCCGGCGAAGCCCCAGATGACGAAGGCGATGGCGATGGCGCCCGTGATGCCGAACGTGACCTTGTCGAGAACGAGCTTGTGGTTCCGGCGGTCCGCGACTTCTTGCTCGGTCCTGGCGTGACGCAGCTCGTCGAGGATTTGTTCGGACTCGGCGTCGGACCCGGCGTCGGACACAGCGTCGGCCACGGGTGCGACTCCTGCCTCCGGGTCGAGGGCAGCAGGTTGCCTGTCTCCTCCGGCGCCTTCGTCCGCAGGCAACTCCTCGGGTACGTGGGATTTCAGGTCACTATCAAAAGCCATGAGCGGGTCCTTTGCTCGGTGAGGCATGAGTCTGCGATCGGCCGCGGCCCTCGGACGTCGGCCCGAGCGGAAAAGGTGCGGCCTCGAATGATCCGACGGTCACGATGCTGCCGCCGACGAGGTGAACTTCGTGGGTTCACCCCCTCCACCTTCGGGGGATCATGTTTCATGAACACACTTCTTTCGTGTTCAGAGGATTAACGCTGATATGTCCTGCCCGGGAGCGTTGATATATCAGTGATACTTTAGATCACGGCGGGGTGCACGTCCATAGGTCGGGCGCGCGAATAGGATGGATCGGGAACTGGGGCGTCGAGGCCCGGGGCTCATCGGGAGGAGACCTGGAGATGGCAGACGCTGGCGGAGCACCGGTGCAGGCGGAGGATCCGGCCGCGCCGCTGAGGCAGGACGACGAATCCTTCGCCGACTTCGCCTACCGGATTCTGTGCGACGAACTGATCGTCCTGGACATCAAGCCGGGCGAGCCCCTCAACGACGACGTCATCTCCCGCCGACTCGGCGTCGGCAGGACGCCGATCCGCGAAGCCATGAAACGGCTGGAGAGCGACCATCTGGTGGTGGCCTACCCCCGACGCGGAACGTTCGCCGCCGGCGTGGACATCACGGACCTGGCCGAGATCTCCGAGATCCGACAGCTCCTGGAGCCGGCGGCAGCTGCGCGGGCTGCGCGACATGCCTCGCCGCAGCTCCGGAGCGAGCTCCGGGACTTTGCGCGGGACGTCGGGCAGCTGTTGCCGGGGATGCAGTCCCAGCAGGATCTCATGCGGCTGGACATGCGGGTCCATCGGATGATCTACCGGGCCACCGGAAGCAGGCATCTCGAGGACGTGCTGATCCGATACGACAACCTCGCAACGCGGATCTGGAGCCTGGTGCTCGAAAAGCTCCCGCCGGTGTCCGAGCACATCGCCCAGCACATCGAGCTGCTCGAACATATCGCGGCGGGGGACTCCGAAGCTGCTGCGCGGTTGACCAGCCGCCACGTCACCGATTTCGAGAACCACATCAGGGCTGTGCTGTAGTCCGGACAGGTACCCGCCCAGTACGGGCGGATGCGGGAGAAGTCGCACCGAGAACGGTACGGACAGTAGTGGCAATCGCTACTGCTCCCCGCCCGACGAAGCCTGCGAACGGCGCCGGCCGGCCCGGCACGGCGGGGTCGCTCAGCCGCGGAGCCTGGTCATCGTGGGGTCGTAGAGGGGATCCGCGGTGACGGTGGCCTGGATGCGCCGTCCGAAGTACGCGATCTCCACCGAGTCCCCGAGGCTGACGTCGGCAGGAAGATACGCGTAGGCGATCGGTTTGGCGACCGTGTAGCCGTAGGCGGCACTGGTGACGTAGCCGACTGCCTGGTCCTTGTAGAAGACCGGTTCCTTGCCCAGTACGAGGCTCCGTCCGTCGTCGACCGTCAGGCAGCGCAAGCGGCGGGCGGAGTTCTCCTCGGTGCGGCCTTCCAGGGCAGCCTTTCCGACGAAGTCCTCCTTGGTCATCTTCACGGCGAATCCGAGGCCGGCTTCCAGGGGGTCGTGCTCGGTGGTCATGTCGGTGCCCCAGGAGCGGAAGCCCTTCTCCAGGCGCAGCGAGCTGAAGGCGGCCCGACCCGCGGCGATGACGCCGTAGGGCTGCCCGGCTTTCCACAGGGCATCCCAGAGGCGCTGGCCGTTGTCCGCGCTCGTGTACAGTTCCCAGCCCAGCTCGCCGACGTAGGACAAGCGCATCGCAGTCACGCTGACGCCGCCGATGACGACCTGCTTGGCCCGGAAGTAGCGAAGACCGTCGTTGGAGAAGTCGTCGCTGCTGACAGTGCTGATCAGGTCCCGGGCGAGGGGGCCCCACAGGCCGATGCAGCAGGTGCCGCCTGTCGTGTCGCGCACCTGTACCCAGTCGCCGGCGGTTCCGCTCTCGGTCTGGTGGCGTGCGGCCCGCTCGAAGTAGGCGGTGTCGATGTTTCCGTTGGCTCCGAGCTGGAAGGTGTCCTCGCTCAGCCGGGCCACGGTGATGTCGCTCCGGATGCCGCCGGCGCTGTCCAGCAGGAGGGTGTAGGTGACTGCCCCGGGCTTCTTCGACAGGTCCCCGGTGGTGAGCCCCTGCAGCAGCTTCAGTGCTCCCGGTCCGGAGACCTCGAGGCGCTTGAGTGGGGTCATGTCGTACATGGCCACCGCGGTGCGGGTCTTCCAGGCTTCAGCGGCTGCGATGGGCGAGCTGAACATCGCGGACCAGGCGTCGCGGGCCGGGGGCTGCCACTCGGCCGGCATCTCCTTGAGCAGGTCCGCGTTCGCTTCGAACCAGTAGGGGCGCTCCCATCCGCCGGACTCCAGGAAGAACCCGCCCAGGGCCTTGTGGCGGGCGTGGAAAGGGCTGACGCGGAGGTTGCGGGGGGACAGCTTGGGCTGCAGCGGGTGCAGGACGTCGTAGATCTCCACGAAGTTCTGCTGGGACGTCTCGCTGACGTACTCGGGGGTCAGCTGGACCTCTTCGAAACGGTGGATGTCGCATTCACCGAGGTCGATCTGGGACGTGCCGGTGGTCAGGAGTTCAGCGACGGCCCGGGCGATACCGGCCGAATGGGTCACCCAGACGGCTTCGGCCACGAAGAAGTTGTCGAGCTCCTTGGACTCACCCACCAGGGCCCCGCCATCGGGCGTGAAGGAGAAGATGCCGTTGAAGCCGTCCTCGATCTCGCATTCCCGCAGTGCCGGAAGCAGTTGCTTGGTGTCCTCCCAGGCCGGGAGGAAGTCCTCCAGGGTGAAATCGAGACGGGAGGGCATGTTGTGGTCGCTGATGCCGGCCGGGTCGTAGGAGCCCAGGTCATCGAGGTCCACGGGCATGGGACGGTGCGCGTAGGAACCGATGCCGTAGCGGTCGCCGTGTTCGCGGTAGTAGAGGTCCCGGTCCTGGTGACGCAGGATCGGCAGCGACGCTCCGTCGGGAAGTTCGTTGTGGCCCGTGCGGGCCGGCACCGGAGTGGTTTTCACGTACTGGTGGGCCAGGGGGAGGAGGGGGACGACCATGCCGATCATCTCGCCGATCTTGGCGCCCCAGAAGCCTGCGCAGGAGACCACGATGTCGGCGGGGATGACACCGTCCGGAGTCACGACCCCGGTCACACGACGGTCGGACTGCTCGATGCCCGTGACCGTGGTGTTGCCCAGGTACTGGACGCCTGCGGCTTCCGTGCGCTTGATCAGCAGCTGGACGGCACGGGCGGCACGGGCCAGGCCGTCGGTCGGGACGTGGAGCCCGCCCAGGATGTCCTCCTCGTTCAGGAGCGGGTAGAGCTCCTTGCACTCGGCGCTGGAGAGGATCTTCCCACTGATTCCCCAGGAAGCGGCATATCCGAGCTTCCGCTTCAGGTCCGCCAGGCGTGCCTCTGTGGTGGCGACTTCGAGGCCTCCGACCTGGTCGAAGCAACTGACGCCGTCCTCGGTCAGGGACAGGAACTTCTCGACGGTGTATTTGGCGAATGAGGCCATGGTCTTCGAGGGGTTCGTCTGGAAGACGAGACCCGGGGCGTGGGACGTGGAACCCCCGGGCATGTTCAGGGGCCCCTGGTCCAGGACCGTGATGGTGTTCCATCCCCGGGTGACCAGTTCGTCCGCGAGGTTCGTGCCGACGATCCCAGCTCCGATGATGACGATGTTTGGCGTCGATGCCATGTGGCTTCTCCTGCTGATATCCATGGGTTGTCCGTGCTGGTCTGGGGGCTCGTGCTTACCGGAACACGACGGTGCTGGTCCGGTCCAGCAGCACGCGGTGCTCGCAGTGCCACCGCACCGCGCGTGAGAGAGCCAGTGCTTCGGCGTCCTGGCCGACCGTCGAAAGGGCGGTCGGTCCATAGCTGTGGTCCACCCTGATCACTTCCTGTTCGATGATGGGCCCTTCGTCCAGTTCCGCCGTCACGTAGTGGGCCGTTGCGCCGACCAGTTTCACGCCGCGATCGTAGGCCTGGTGGTAGGGGCGTGCACCCTTGAATCCCGGTAGGAACGAATGGTGGATGTTGATCGCACGACCCTCGAGGGCGCGGCAGAGGTCGTCGGACAGGACCTGCATGTACCGGGCCAGCACGACGAGGTCGATGTCATGCTCGTCCACCAGTTCCAGCAGGCGGCGTTCGGCATCCGACTTCGTCTCGGGAATGACCGGGAGGTAGATGAAGGGGAGGCCGGCGGCCTCGGCCATGGCCCGGTGGGTCTCATGGTTGGAGACCACGAGGGCGATCTCACCCCCCAGGCTGCCGCCGCGCCAGCGGAAGAGCAGGTCGTTCAGGCAGTGGCCGAACTTGGACACCATCACGAGGATGCGTTGCTTCGTCTGGTCATGGAAGCTGAACTTCATGTCGAAGAGGTCGGCGATGGGGCGGAACTCCTCCTGGAGCCGCTCCGGGGTGTAGGCCGAGGAGCCCGAGAAGGCGGAGCGCAGATGCAGTGTCTGGCGGAGGCCGTCATCGAACTGCTGGTGCTCGTCGATGTTGAAGCCACGTTCGAAGAGAAAGGTGGTGACTGCCTGGACGATGCCCGCACGTTCGACGCATGACAGCGTCAGCACGAACCTCTGCGTCTGGTCTTCCGCACGGGCCTCCGACTGGGGCAGCGTGCTGGTCGATGAATCTGTCGCCACTAGGGTCATGTCTCCTCCTTCTGAATATATTCAAACGTCGTACACTGATATATTACGATTGGATGAGAGCGTATACTGGTGATGCGGTGAGGGTCAAGAGCCCTCCCGGCTCGAAGGGGAAAGGGATTCGCGTCATGGCTTTGGAAGTTCTGGCAGCCGCCGATGAGGCAAAGAGGTCGTTGGCCGATGTGGCCTACGAGCGCATCCGGGACCGGCTGCTGATGCTCGACATCAAGCCTGGCGACCTCATCAACGACGACGCCCTCGCCAAGGACCTCGGCGTCGGCCGGACCCCGGTGCGTGAAGCCCTGAAGCGGCTGGAGCTGGACCGCCTCGTCGTCTCCTATCCACGGAGGGGTACTTTCGCCACCCGGGTGGAGGTCACCGACCTCGCGTTCATCTCCGAGATCCGCACCCAGCTCGAGCCGCTTGCCGCCTCCCGGGCAGCGCGGGTGGCGACGGAGTCGATGAAGGAGCAGTTGCGCGCCGTGATCCGCGCGGTCGAGTCCTTCGACACGAGTGCTGCTTCGGTCGTCGAGACCCTGCGCCTGGATGCCCGCGTGCACCAGGGCATCTACGCGGCGGCCGGCAACCCCCACCTCGAGGACGTCCTGATCCGCTACGACAATCTGGCGACGCGGATCTGGTGCATGGTCCTGGACCGCCTGCCCGACCTCTCCCGTCATGTGCACGAGCATGTGGACCTGCTGCGCGCGGTCATCGACGGAGACGAGGCCCGGGCCGCGGAACTCGCGCGGATCCACGTCAGTGGTTTCGAGCACGCGGTGCGCGAAGCGCTCTTCGCCGCCTGAGGCGTATCGCCCGAACCGCGCCACGCTGTTGACACCCTTGGGGGACAGTAGAATACTTATGGCCAACTACTAATATATCAAACGGATATTAGTTGCAGCCATAGGAGACAACGATGGTCGACGTTCTGACCCGCTCGCTCGCAGAGACCGATCCCCAGGTCCATGCCGCCGTGCAGCAGGAACTGGCACGCCAGCAGGGCACTCTCGAGATGATCGCCTCCGAGAACTTCGCCCCGACCGCGGTCATGGAGGCGCAGGGATCCGTCCTGACCAACAAGTACGCCGAGGGTTACCCGGGCAAGCGGTACTACGGCGGCTGCGAGCACGTCGACGTCATCGAGCAGCTGGCCATCGACCGCCTCACGGCGTTGTTCGGTGCCGAATTCGCGAATGTGCAGCCCCACTCAGGTGCCCAGGCCAACGCAGCGGCGATGTTCGCCCTCATCCAGCCCGGCGACACCATCCTGGGGCTGAACCTCGCGCACGGTGGCCACCTGACACACGGGATGCGCATCAACTTCTCCGGCAAGCTCTACAAGGTCGTCCCGTACGGGGTGCGTGAGGAAGACCGCCTGATCGACATGGCCGAGGTCGAGCGCCTGGCGGTCGAGAACAATCCACAGCTGATCGTCGCCGGCTGGTCCGCCTACTCCCGGCAGCTGGACTTCGCCGAGTTCCGCCGCATCGCGGACCGGGTAGGCGCCTACCTGATGGTGGACATGGCGCATTTCGCAGGCCTGGTGGCTGCAGGGCTCCATCCCAGCCCCGTTCCTCACGCCCACATCGTCACGAGCACCACCCACAAGACCCTCGGTGGCCCGCGCGGTGGTGTGATCCTGACCAACGATGCCGCCATCGCCAAGAAGGTCAACTCCGCGGTGTTCCCCGGACAGCAGGGCGGTCCGCTGGAGCACGTCATCGCCGCGAAGGCTGTCGCGTTCAAGCTCGCTGCCGAGCCGGAATTCCGCGACCGCCAGGAACGCACCCTGGAAGGGGCCCGCATCATCGCGGAACGCATGCTGTCCGCCGACGTCGCGGAGTCAGGGGTGACCGTGGTCAGCGGTGGCACCGATGTGCACCTGGTCCTGGTGGATCTGCGCACGTCGGAACTGGACGGCCAGCAGGGCGAAGACCGCCTGCACCGGATCGGCATCACGGTCAACCGCAACGCAGTGCCTTTCGACCCGCGTCCGCCCATGGTCTCGTCCGGTCTCCGTATCGGCACACCGGCGCTGGCCACGCGTGGCTTCGGCAGGACGGAGTTCACCGAGGTCGCGGACATCATCGCCGCAGCACTCAAGCGCGAGTTCAGCGACGAGACCGTGGCGGAACTCCGGCAGCGGGTCGAGATCCTGGCCCACAAGTTCCCTCTCTACCCCAACCTCTCCTCCGACGCGACCGAGGTGGCATGATGGCCGATCTTCTTCCGGAGCACCCGGACTTCCTCTGGCACAACCCCGACCCCGAGAAGAGCTATGACGCGGTGATCGTCGGCGGCGGCGGGCACGGCCTCGCCACCGCCTACTTCCTGGCCAAGAACCACGGCATGACCAACATCGCGGTCCTGGAGAAGGGGTGGCTGGCCGGCGGCAACATGGCCCGGAACACCACCATCATCCGCTCCAACTACCTCTGGGACGAGAGCGCGGCCATCTACGAGCACGCCCTCAAGCTCTGGGAGATCCTGCCCGAAGAGCTCGAATACGACTTCCTGTTCAGCCAGCGCGGTGTGATGAACCTGGCCCACACCCTGGGGGATGTGCGCGAGAGCATGCGCCGGGTCGGGGCGAACAAGCTCAACGGCGTGGACGCCGAGTGGCTCGACCCCCAGCAGGTCAAGGAACTGTGCCCCATCCTGAACATCAGCGACAACATCCGCTACCCGGTCATGGGCGCCACGTACCAGCCACGCGCCGGGATTGCGAAGCATGACCACGTGGCCTGGGCCTTTGCGCGCAAATGCGACGAGCTCGGCGTGGACATCATCCAGAACTGCGAGGTCACGGGCTTCCTGAAGGACGGGAACCGCGTCGTGGGCGTCAAGACCAACCGGGGGACCATCTCCACCGAGAAGGTAGGGCTGTGCGCTGCCGGCCACAGCTCGGTCCTGGCGGAGATGGCCGGCTTCCGGCTTCCCATCCAGTCCCACCCCCTGCAGGCACTGGTCTCCGAACTGCACGAACCGGTCCACCCCACCGTGGTCATGTCGAACCACGTGCACGTCTACGTCTCCCAGGCCCACAAGGGCGAACTGGTCATGGGCGCCGGCGTCGACTCCTACAACGGATACGGCCAGCGCGGATCCTTCCACGTGATCGAACACCAGATGGCTGCCGCCGTCGAGCTGTTCCCCATCTTCGCGCGGGCGCACGTGCTGCGGACCTGGGGCGGGATCGTCGACACCACGCTCGACGCCTCACCCATCATCGGCACCACGCCGGTGGACAACATGTTCGTCAACTGCGGCTGGGGTACCGGCGGATTCAAGGGAACCCCCGCGGCCGGGCTCACCTTCGCCCACACCATCGCCACGGGGACGCCGCACGACCTGAACAAGCCGTTCGCGCTGGAGCGGTTCGAGACCGGCGCCCTGATCGACGAACACGGCGCGGCCGCCGTGGCCCACTAGAAGAGAGTTCGGACATGCTCCTCATCTCATGCCCCAACTGCGGCTCCCGCGACGAGACCGAATTCCACTACGGTGGCCAGGCCCACGTGCCCTACCCCGAGGATCCGGCAGCGCTGGATGACCGCCAGTGGGCCGAGTTCCTGTTCTACCGGGACAACACCAAGGGGGCCTTCGCCGAACGCTGGCTCCACAGCACCGGCTGCCGCCAGTGGTTCAACATGCTCCGCGACACCGTGACCTACGAGATCCAGGCCGTCTACCCGATGGGCGCGGCCCGCCCGGACAGAGCCGCCGCGGCACCTGAGTCCGGCACCGCCAGCACAGCCCCGGACAGCACCACCACCGGGACAGCGGCTCCCGACATCTCCGGCACGAGCACGGCCCCCGCCACCTCAGCCGGCACCACCGCCCCGGAAGGAGCATCCAAGTGACGCCCCAGAACGCCCGCCTCGCCACCGGCGGACGCATCGACCGCACCATCTCCTGGCGTTTCACCGTGGACGGCGAGGAGTTCACCGGCCACCCCGGCGACACGCTCGCCTCCGCCCTGCTCGCCAACGGTCGGATCGCCGTCGGCAACTCGCTGTACGAGGACCGCCCCCGAGGAATCATGTCCGCCGGAGTCGAGGAATCGAACGCCCTGGTGAAGGTGTACCCACGGTTCCCCGGCCACGTGGCCGAGTCCATGCTCCCGGCCACGACCGTCACCCTGGTGGACGGCCTGGCGGCGGAGCTGCTCGACGGGCGGGGCAGGCTGGACCCGGAGGACGACCGTGCCGAGTACGACAAGAAGTACGTCCACACCGACGTCCTGGTCATCGGCGGCGGTCCCGCCGGCCTGGCCGCCGCCCGCGAGGCCGTCCGCACCGGCGCCCGGGTGATGCTGATGGACGACCAGCCCGAGTTGGGCGGATCGCTCCTGTCAGGGTCCACGGCTCCCGGGCCGGCAGAGACCATCGAAGGGAAGCCGGCCCTGGACTGGGTGGCGGACGTCGAAGCGGAACTGGTGTCCGGTGCCGAGTCCACCGTTCTCAACCGGACCACCGCGTTCGGCGCCTACGACGCCAACTACGTGATCGCCGTCCAGAACCGTACCGACCACCTGTCCAGCCCCGCAGCGCCCGGCGTCTCCCGGCAGCGTATCTGGCACGTGCGTGCGGCACAGGTGGTGCTCGCCCCCGGCGCCCACGAACGGCCCCTGGTCTTCGAGAACAACGACCGCCCGGGGATCATGCTGGCCTCCGCCGTCCGCAGCTACCTCAACCGCTACGCCGTCGCCGCCGGACAGCGCGTGGTCATCAGCACCACGAACGACAGCGCCTACGCACTCGCCGCGGACCTGCGCGCCGCCGGCGTGGAGGTGGCGGCCGTCGTCGACGCCCGCCCCAGCCTCACCGGGGTGGCAGCCGCCGCCGTCGACGCCGGCACCCGGGTGCTGACCGGCAGTGCGGTGGCGGACACCGCTGCGGACCGCACGGGCCGACTGAACGTCGTCACCGTCCGCGGCATCAACGACGACGGCGAACTCACCGCGGACGTCGAAGAGATCGCCTGCGACCTGCTGGCGGTCTCCGGCGGCTGGAGCCCGCTGGTGCACCTCCACTCCCAGCGGCAGGGCAAGCTGCGCTGGGACGACGAGCTGGCCGCTTTCGTGCCGAGCACCGTGGTCCCGAACCAGCAGACCATCGGCTCCGGCCGCGGCAGCTTCGACCTCGCGGACGTCCTGGCCGAAGGCATCTCCGCGGGGGTATCCGCCGCCACCGCCGCCGGTTTCGAGTCCGCCACGCAGCCGTCCGCCCTCGGCGAGCCGACCTCCTCCGCCCCGACCCGCCAGCTGTGGCTGGTCCCGGGCCAGGCCGGCACGCCGGACGACTGGCACTCCCACTTCGTGGACTTCCAGCGCGACCAGTCCGTGGCCGATGTCCTGCGCTCCACCGGCGCCGGCATGCGCTCCGTGGAACACATCAAGCGCTACACCTCGATCAGTACCGCCAACGACCAGGGCAAGACCTCCGGCGTCAACGCGATCGGCGTCATCGCCGCCGCACTCCGCACAGCGGGCGAAGCGTCCCGCGGCATCGGCGACATCGGCACGACCACGTACCGCGCACCGTTCACCCCCGTGGCCTTCGCGGCACTCGCCGGGCGCCAGCGCGGCGAACTGTTCGACCCCGCTCGCAGGACATCCATCCACCCGTGGCACGAGGCCCACGGTGCCCTGTTCGAGGACGTGGGACAGTGGAAGCGCCCCTGGTACTACCCGCGCGCCGGCGAGGACATGGACGCAGCCGTGCTGCGCGAGTGCGCCGCCGTCCGCGACTCCGTCGGCTTTCTGGACGCCACCACCCTCGGGAAGATCGAGATCCGCGGCAAGGACGCCGGTGAATTCCTCAACCGGATCTACACCAACGCCTTCAAGAAGCTCGCCCCGGGTGCCGCCCGCTACGGTGTCATGTGCATGGCGGACGGCATGATCTTCGACGACGGCGTGACCCTCCGCCTCGATGACGACCGCTACTTCCTGACCACCACCACCGGCGGCGCCGCCAAGGTCCTGGACTGGCTGGAGGAATGGCTCCAGACCGAATGGCCCAACCTCGACGTGCACTGCACCTCCGTGACCGAACAGTGGAGCACCATCGCCGTCGTCGGGCCCAGATCCCGGGCCGTCATCGCCAAGCTGGCACCGGACCTGGCAGCGGACGGGGGGCTGGAGGCGGACGCCTTCCCGTTCATGACCTTCCGCGAGACCACCCTCGCCTCCGGCGTGCAGGCCCGGATCTGCCGGATCTCGTTCTCCGGCGAACTGGCCTACGAGATCAACGTGCCGTCCTGGTACGGGTTGAACACCTGGGAAGCAGTGGCAGCCGCAGGCGCCGAATTCGGCATCACCCCCTACGGCACCGAGACCATGCACGTGCTCCGCGCCGAGAAGGGCTACCCGATCGTCGGCCAGGACACCGACGGCACCGTCACCCCGCAGGACGCGGGCATGGAATGGGTGGTGTCCAAGGCCAAGGACTTCATCGGCAAGCGGTCCTACGCCCGGGCCGATGCCGGGCGCGAGGACCGCAAGCACCTGGTCAGCGTGCTGCCCGTGGACCGTTCCTTCCGGCTCCCCGAAGGGACCCAGCTGGTGGAGCAGGGCATCAGCACCGACCCTGCCTCCGGTCCCGTCCCGATGCAGGGTTTCGTCACCTCCAGCTACTCCAGCGCCGCCCTGGAGCGGACCTTCGCCCTGGCGCTGATCAAGAACGGCCGCAACCGCATCGGTGAGACCCTGGTGGCCGCCGCAGGCGACCGGCTGGTCGAGGTCGTCATCGCCGAGACCTTACTTTTCGACCCCGAAGGGACCCGCAAGGATGGCTGACACAGCAGCACTCAACGGCATCAATGGACTGCGGCCCCTCCGGCGCAGCCCCGCCTCCCATCTGGCCGCCGCGCTGGAGGCCGGCTCCATCGAGGGGACGGTGGTCCTCCGTGAGGGCCCGTTCCGGACCATGGTGGGCCTCCGCGTGGACCCCCGCTCCGAGGAGGGCGCCCGGGTCGCCGCGGTGGCCGGCGGCCTGCCGCTCCGCTGCGGTGACGTGGGCGGCGCCGACGGCGTCCGGGTCCTCTGGCTGGGACCCTCCGAGTTCCTGGTGGTCGCATCCGAGGCCGCCCACGACTCGCTCGGTGGCACCCTCATCGATTCCCTCACCGCCGCTCTGGGCGGGGCTCCGGGCCAGGTGGTGGACCTGTCCGCGAACCGCACCACGTTCGAACTCTCCGGCACCCGGGCCCGTGCCGTCCTGGAGAAGGGCTGCTCCCTGGACCTGCACCCGCGCAGCTTCCCCCCGGGAACAGCCCTGAGCACCGAGGTGGGCAACATCCCGGTGGTCCTCGAGAAGACCGGGAAGGAAAGCTTCCGGATCTTCCCCCGCGCATCCTTCGCGGACTTCCTGGGCCGGTGGCTCCTCGACGCGATGCGCGAGTACGCCTCGCCCGAGGTCCCCTGACGGTCCCCGGTCCGGGCAGAGCTGTCCGGATCGCTCGGTGCCACCGGGAGGGGCGACAGCTCGGACCTGGAATCCGCCTGTCCGGTCCTCGTGTATCCCGGTCGGACGGATCGCCCATGCCCTTTTCCGACAGGATCATCTGCCGGGCCACTCCGGACACGAAGGAACCGCACCATGGCTGTAGGAGTCTTCGATCTCTTTTCCATCGGCATAGGACCTTCGAGCTCGCACACTGTCGGACCGATGCGGGCCGCCGCGGTGTTCAGCGAGGAACTGAAGGCCTCCGGCATCCTTGCCGACGTGGCATCACTGCGGGTCGACCTCTACGGGTCCCTCGCTGCGACGGGGCACGGGCACGGAACGATGACGGCGATCCTCCTCGGCCTCGAGGGGTTCCACCCCGAGCTGATCCAGCCCGAGGAGGTGGAGGAGCGGCTGGCAGCCATCGCCGGCACCGGCATCCTGGAGCTCGGTGGAAGCGTGTCCTTGCCCTACGGGGTCGAGGACATGGTCCTGCGCCCCCTGACGATCCTGCCCCGGCACACCAACGGCATGACCTTCACCGTCCACGGCCCGGCCGGGCAGGTCCTTCATACGGCCACGTTCTTCTCGGTCGGCGGGGGGTTCATCGTGCGGGACGGGGAGGAGGACGCCGCCCGGCAGGAACTCGAGTCCTCGAAGAAGGAGCTTCCACTCCCGTTCCGCACCGCCGCAGAGCTGCTCGACCACTGCCGACGAACCTCCCTCGGTATCAGCGACGTGATGCTGACCAATGAGAAGGACAGCCGCACGGAGGAGGAGATCCGGCAGGGCCTGCTCCACATCTACTCGGTCATGGAGAGCTGCGCGCAGGTCAGCCTCACCCGCGAGGGACTGCTGCCCGGCGGGCTCAAGGTCCGCCGGCGCGCCCCCGACTGGCATGACCGCCTGCTGAAGGAGGACAAGGACCACGACCCCGCGTACTGGCAGGAATGGGTGAACCTGATCGCTCTTGCCGTCAATGAGGAGAACGCATCCGGCGGCAGGGTGGTCACGGCACCGACCAATGGA
This sequence comes from Arthrobacter sp. UYP4, assembly GCF_057291175.1. NCBI lineage: Bacteria > Bacillati > Actinomycetota > Actinomycetes > Micrococcales > Micrococcaceae > Arthrobacter > Arthrobacter sp. UYP4. Next base: position 1,728,087 of record NZ_JBXAVU010000001.1, on the reverse strand, counting down.
GCGGCGGGCATCATCCCCGCCGTGCTGTACTACGCCCTGCATTTCGCGCCCGGGATGCAGAATGCCAGCCGGCAGGATCTCGACGACGTGGTGGTCACGTTCCTTCTGACCGCCGGTGCTGTCGGAGTCCTCTACAAGGAACAGGCCTCGATCTCGGGCGCGGAGATGGGCTGCCAGGGCGAGGTGGGCTCGGCATCGTCGATGGCTGCCGCCGGCCTGGCCGAAGTGCTGGGTGGCAGCCCCTCGCAGGTCGAGAACGCGGCCGAGATCGCGATGGAACACAACCTCGGCCTGACCTGCGATCCCATCGGTGGCCTGGTGCAGGTGCCCTGCATCGAACGGAACGCGATCGCCGCGGCGAAAGCGATCAATGCCGCCAAGATGGCGCTCTGGGGCGACGGCGTCCACCGGGTGTCCCTCGACGAGGTCATCATCACCATGCGGGAAACGGGCAAGGACATGAGCTCCAAGTACAAGGAGACGGCCATGGGCGGGCTGGCCGTCAACGTCGTGGAGTGCTGAGCAGTAGCGACCGTCCAACGGGTGGTGCACGGTCGGCACCTGGGACCTGACGTGTCGGTCTCGTCCTCGGCCGCCCCGGTCATGACCCCTGCGTCATCGGACCGGATCAGCGGTCATCGAACGGGAATCTGCCAGGTCGATCCAACGGCGCCGACCCGTCAGCGGCGGCGGTAGGTGAGGTCGAAGACCATCCGCCCGGCCTTGATCGCCTTGTTCTCGAAACTCGTCAGGGTGCGGCCCTCGAAACGGGGCGCCCACCCGCCGAGCTCGTCGGTCCCCTCGTTGACGCCGGTGTTGCCGGTGCTCACCGGGTCGCGGCCCTCCCGGACCGGCGCACCACCCACCACGGATTCCACCCCGCTCTGCCACACCTGGGTCAGCGGGCTCCCGGCGCCGGAGCGTTCGCCGTCGTGCAGGTTCTCGAAATGCCCGCTCGCGTCCAGGACGGCGCGCATCTGCACGGCGTAGCTGGACCAGTCGGTGGCGAGGCGGAAGATGCCGCCGGGCTCGATGACGCGTGCGGCGAGTTCCACGTAGTCCTCCTTGACCAGGCGGCGCTTGTGGTGACGGGCCTTGTGCCAGGGGTCCGGGAAGAAGGTCCACAGCTCGGCGACGGACGACGCCGGGATCATCCCGGCGAAGGCCTCCGCGGCATTGACCTGGGCGGTCCGGACGTTCGTCAGGTCCTTCTGGCTGATCCGCAGCATGGTCTGGGCCAGTCCCGGACGGTAGACCTCGAGGGCGAGGTAGTCGCGGTCGGGATCGAGCTCCGCGGCGTGGGTGATGGCCTCTCCCAGGCCCGATCCCACCTCGACGACGAGGGGCGCCGTCCGGCCGAAGGCCGCTTCGACGTCGAGCACGAAGCCGGGTGCCACCGACGTGTCGGCGTTCTCCACGCGGGGCACGTCGATGAGGAAGGCCTCGGCGAGCTCGTCCCAGGCCTCGCGGCGCCTGCCCTGGAGGCGCGAGCCCCGTCGGACGAAGGACACCGGCTGGGAGCGGTGCGGCTGGTCGGGGGTCTGTTCTCGTGGCTCCATCATCTTCTAGGCTACCGGCCGGACATCAGCCCGCCATCGCCCGGCGGAGGCGCGAGATCGCGAGCTGCGCATAGAGGGCGGCGCCGTCGGCCAGGACGCCGTCGTCGAAGACGGCGTAGGGGGAGTGGTTGAACGGCGCGGTCACCGGGTCCGCGCCGGGGGGAACTGCCGAGAGGAACACGAAGCTGCCCGGCACCGCCTCGAGGATCCGCGAGAAGTCCTCCGAGCCGCTCATCGGCTGCGGCATGGTGACGTACCGGTCGGGGCCCAGCAACTCCCCGACCTGCGCCGCGGCGTGTGCCGTCTCGTCGGGGTCCGTGACGGTGACGGGATACTCGTGGAGGTACTCGATGTCCGCCTCGAGCCCGTGGGCGGCGGCGATGTGCCGGACCAGCCTCGGAGCGGCGTCCGCCATCCTGTCCCGGTTCGCCGGCGAGAAGGTCCTGATGGTCGCCTCGATCCGCGCGGTCTGCGGGATGATGTTGCGCTGCGTGCCCGCGTGCAGCACGCCGACGGACAGCACCACGGGATCGAACATGTCGAACTGCCGCGTGATCAGAACCTGCAGCTGGGTCACGATCTCCGCCGCGACGGTCACCGGATCCTTCGCGGAGTGCGGGGCGGAACCGTGCCCACCCGCCCCGCGCACCGTCACCATCAGTCCGTCCGACGCCGACATCAGCGGTCCGCTGCGGCTCATCAGCATCCCGGCCGGTATCAGGGAGGACGTCACGTGCACCCCGTACGCCGCGTCCGGGCGCCTGCCCGCCGCGTCGAGGACGCCCTCCCGGATCATGACGCCCGCCCCGTCGTGGCCCTCCTCGCCGGGCTGGAACATGAGGACGACATCCCCGGGCAGCTCGGAGCGACGCTCGGCGAGGAGCGTCGCCGCTCCCGCGAGCATCGCCGTGTGGAGGTCGTGGCCGCACGCGTGCATGACGCCCTCCACCCGGGAGCTGTACGGGACGCCGGTCGCCTCCTGGACGGGCAGCGCGTCCATGTCGCCGCGGAGGAGGACCACCGGGGCGTCGTCGCCCTGCGCCGCGCCGCCGCGGAGCACCGCGGTGACCGACGTCGTGTCCGTCCCGAGCGTCACCTCGTAGGGCAGGCCGTCCAGGGCGTCGAGCACCTTCTCCTGGGTGCGCGGCAGGTGGAGGCCCAGCTCGGGTTCGCGGTGGAGGCGGTGGCGCAGGTCGGTGATGTCACCGACGAGGGCACGGGCATCCTCGAGCAGAACGGCGGGGGACAGCGTCATGGAGATCCTCCTGGCAGGGCTGGTCCTCCCACCCTTGCAGAAGGCGCCCGGGGAGGCGAGGTCCCGTCGGCGGGCGCGGTGCCCCGCTGCTCCAGGCTCCGCCACAGCCTCCGCGGACCGCGCCGATGCGGGGTTCGGGCGCACCTCCTGATAAACTGGGACCACTTGCCTGCGCACGGCGGACCGCGTCCGCCAGTTGAACGCGCAGCCTGCGTCGATAGAACGCATTCTTTTGCCCCGCATCCAGCTCCGAGGATCGTGAGCGCGGTGGACACTGTCTGACTTTTCTTCGGCGAACCCCTGCGCCAACCGGTGCCGGGGAAGATGAGAAGAAAGTTCGTGTTAACTACATGACTACTTTTGCTGCCCTCGGTGTGCCCAAAGCGCTGGTCGAGAACCTCGCCGCGCAGGGGATCACCGAACCATTCCCCATCCAGGTCAAGTCGCTTCCCGACTCCCTGGCCGGGCGCGACGTCCTCGGACGCGGCCGCACCGGCTCGGGCAAGACCCTCGCCTTCGCGCTCCCCATGGTCGCACGCCTGTCCGAGCAGGAAGCGGCCTACCGTCGCAAGCCCGGGCGCCCCCTGGCCCTGGTCCTCGCGCCGACCCGCGAGCTCGCGACCCAGATCAACGCCACCGTCGAGCCCCTGGCCAAGGAGCTCGGACTCAACACCACCGTGATCTACGGTGGTGTCTCGCAGCAGCGCCAGGAGAAGGCTCTGCGCGCCGGCGTCGACATCGTCATCGCCTGCCCCGGGCGCCTCGAGGACCTGATGCGCCAGAAGCTCATCACGCTCGAGTCCGTGGAGATCACCATCCTCGACGAGGCCGACCACATGGCCGACCTCGGCTTCCTGCCTGTCGTCAAGAAGCTGCTCGACACCACCCCGGCCGACGGCCAGCGGCTGCTGTTCTCGGCCACGCTGGACAACGGCGTGGACAAGGTGGTCAACCGCTACATGACCAACCCCGTCACCCACTCCGTGGACGACCCGCAGGCAGCGGTCACCACCATGGAGCACCACGTGCTGATGATCGGTGACCAGACGCAGAAGAAGCAGCTGATCGTCCAGCTCGCGTCCGGTACCGGGCGCCGCCTCCTCTTCATGCGCACCAAGCACCACGCGCGGAAGCTCGCCAAGACCCTGACCGACGCCGGGATCCCCGCTGTCGACCTCCACGGCAACCTGTCGCAGAACGCCCGTGACCGGAACCTCTCCGAGTTCTCCACCGGCGACGTCCGCGTCCTCGTGGCCACCGACGTCGCGGCCCGCGGCGTGCACGTGGACGACGTCGAGCTCGTGGTCCACGTCGATCCGCCCACGGAGCACAAGGCGTACCTGCACCGCTCGGGCCGCACGGCTCGTGCGGGCTCCTCGGGAACCGTGGTCACGATCACGCTGCCCGAGCAGAAGTCCGAGGTGCAGAAGCTGATGAAGGCCGCCGGTGTCGACGTCGCCTTCGAGACCGTCAAGGCGACCTCACCGCTCGTCCTGTCGCTCGTCGGCGACGTCGCCGACAAGATCGATCCCCGCACGCGCGCCGCGCTCCTCGCCTCGCGTGAGGCCACACGCGGCGAAGGTACCTCGACGGGCGCCAACGCCGAGCGCAAGCGCGCCCGCCGTGGTACCGCAGCCCCGTCCGCGGGAGGCCGTGGCGGCAGGGGTGGACGCGGTCGCGTCTCCGCCGAGACGCAGGCGACCCAGGGCAACCGGGCCGACCGCCGCAAGGACCAGCCGCAGGCGCCGCGCTTCGGCACCGACTCGGGTGCTGCTGCGAAGACCGGCGGTTCCCGCCGTCGCACGGACGAGCCCCGCACCGCCTCGGAGACGACGACGCGCAGCCGCCGTCCCGCCTCCGGCCAGCGCGTGGGCGACGCCGTCCGCCGTCCCGCGGCCGGCGCCCCCGCCGCCGGCGGGCAGCGCAGCCATGCGCCGTCCTCGGCTCCGCGGACCGAGGGAGCCCGCCGTGCGGCCGGCTCCCGCAGGGCCAGCGCGCCTGCGTCCAACGATCGCCGGTCCCGCTAGCAGCATCGCTGACCACGGAAGGCCCCTACCCTCGCGGGTGGGGGCCTTCCGTTCGTCCGGGGGGTGCCCCGGCGCACCGGGTGGGGAACAATGGGCGGATGAACGCACTCCTGAACGTCATCTGGCTCCTGTTCGGCGGCATCTGGCTCGCGCTGGGCTACTTCGCGGCAGGCATCATCTGCTGCCTGCTGATCGTGACCATCCCCTTCGGCATCGCCTCGTTCAGGATCGGCGCCTACGCGCTGTGGCCCTTCGGTCAGACCGTCGTGAACCGCGGCGGTCAACCGGGCGGGTTCTCCACGATCGGGAACGTCATCTGGCTTCTCGTCGCGGGCATCTGGATCGCCATCGGCCACGTGCTCACGGCCATCCCGATGTTCGTCAGCATCATCGGGATCCCGCTGGGCATCGCCAACCTGAAGCTGATCCCGGTGTCGCTGGCGCCGCTCGGCAAGGTGATCGTCCCCTCGTCGGGGACCTACCTGCCGACCTACCGCTGACGGCCGCCGCCGGATCCCCGACGGCGGCCTGCAGGTCCCGCTAGTCGGAGCCGCCGACGACGGTCGGGCTGGTGGCCCCGTTCCGGCCGGGCTTGTCCGCGTTCTTGAGCAGGTCGCCGAGCAGCGCGATGATGTCCAGACCGGTGGTGTCCTTGACCATCTGCGTGGTCTGGTGGACGCCGCTCGAGACGTTCTTGCTGAGCTGGCTCGCGCCGTCGTTGGAGACGACGGTCATGGTGTCGATCGCCGACATCGGCGCGGCGATCTCCCGTGCCATCGCGGGCAGGACCTCGAGGACCTTCGACAGGATGGCGGCCTGGTTGAACTTCTCGTAGGCCTCCGCCTGCGCGGCGATACCGGCGGCCTCCGCCTTGCCACGGGCTTCCGTCGACTGCGCCTCGGCATCACCGCGGGACGCGATGACCGCGGCGTCGGCGCGGCCCTTGGCCTCGTTGATCGATGCTTCGGCGGTACCGCGTGCCGTGTTCGACGCGGCATCCGCCTCGGCTGCCACCCGGTCACCCTCGGCGACGAGCTTGCGGCGTGCGAGGTCCACGCGGGCTTCGATCTCCGTGGCCTCCGATGCCCGGCGCCGCTCCTCGAGCTTCGCGTCGGCCTGCTGGATGAGGCGGTACTTCTCGGCGTCCGCGGGCTTGCGCACCTCGGTGTCCAGCTCGCGCTCACGGAGCTCGGACCGCCGCTGGGCGACCTGCTGCTCACGCATGATGACCTGCTCCTGCTGTTCGGCCTGGGCGAGGGGTCCCGCGGCGTCGGCCCGTGCCTGGCGGGCATCGGCCTCCTCCTTCAGTTCCGCGCGGCGGATGATCAGCTGCTGCTGCGCGAGGGCCACCTGCTCGTCGGACAGGGCGCGTGCCTGCTCCGATTCCTGCATGGATCGGGCTTCGGCGATCTTCGCGTTGCGTTCCGCGAGGGCGGCCTCCGGGCGGCCCAGGTTCTTCAGGTACCCGGAGTCGTCGTCCACGGACTGGATCTGGAAGGTGTCGATCTCCAGGCCCTGGTTGTGCATGGAGTGTTCGGCCTCCTCCTTGACGCTCTTGGCGAAGGTCGCGCGGTCCCGGATGATCGATTCGACCGTCAGGGTTCCCACGATCGAGCGGAGCGAACCGGACAGGGTCTCCTGCGTGTAGTGGTCGATCGCCTCCTGCTGGTTCAGGAAGCGCTGGGCGGCCTTGCGGACAGCGTCCGCGTCACCCCCGACCTTGACCTGGGCGACGCCGGTGAGGTGGAGCTTGATGCCGTTCTTGGAGATGCCCTCGATGCGCAGGGACACCTGGCGCGATGCGAGCGACAGGGGATAGGCCCGCTGCGAGAACGGGTTGATGAAGATCCGGCCGAAGACGACGCGCTGGCTGTCCGGATCGGGCTGCCCCTTGCTGTCCTTGGACGAGATGATGAGCGCCTGGTCCGGGCTGGCGATGTGCAGCGCCATGCGGGCGAGGACGACGGCGGCGATGATGATGACGAGCAGCACCACGGCGCCGATGATGAGCGGGATGAACCTGAGATCCACGGGGACCCTTTCAACGGTCTTCGGATGGCCTCCGGCGTCGCGTACGGGCGCCGGAGGATGATCAAGCAACTGCGTTCACTGTGTCGATCCGACCCCCATGTCGTCGAAGGAGAGGACCCGCGCACTGGGGCGGGCCGGTGGCTGCTCGGCGGTCAGCCGGTGGCCGCGCCCGTCAGGAAGGCCTGCATGAGGGGGCCGCCGGACGTGGATCCCAGCTCGCCCTCCTCCACGAAGACCGCGACGGCGAGGTCGCCCTGGAGGGCGACGACCCACGCGTGGGTCCGCGGGGGAGTCTCGCTCCCGAACTCGGCGGTCCCGGTCTTGGCCAGGACGGGATCGCCCGGCACGTCCTGCAGGAGCCGGGCCCCGCCCTGCTCGACGACGGCGGACATGAGCGTCCGCAGCGTCGCCGACTCGTCGGCGGTGAACGCGCTGGGCCGCGCCTCGGACTCCCCGGCCGACGGCGTCGCGTCACCCGACGGGGCCTCCGTGGCCGCGGCGCTCTCCGAGCCGGGGTCGAGTTCGGTGGATTCGCCCGCGGCGAGGAGGGTCGGCGTGACGCGCGATCCTGCCCCCACGGATGCGGCCATGGTGGCGAGGCCCAGGGGCGACACCAGTACCTCGCCCTGCCCGATCATGGCGGCGGCGTGGGCCGTCCCCTCCGCCTCGGTCGGCACGGAGCCGAAGAACGCGGGTGTGCCGATGCGCGACTCCACGCCGATCCCGAGATCGGTGGCGGCGGCCGCGAGATCGGCCTGGCTGATCTCGCCCCGGGCCGAGATGAAGCCGGTGTTGCAGGACTGCGCGAAGGTCTCCAGGAGCGGGATGGTCCCGAGGAACTGCACCGGATAGGTGCTGGCGTTGTTGAACGTGCGGCCGTCCACGGAGACTTCCTCGGTGCACTCCGTGGGGCTCTCGGGCGTGAAGCCCTTCCGGAGCAGTGCGAGGCTCGTGGCCACCTTGAACGTGGACCCCGGCGGGTACTGGCCCAGGAGCGCGGTCTGCAGGCCCTCGCTGCCCGGACCGTTGGCCGCCGCGAGGATCTCGCCCGTGCTGGGCCGGATGGCGACGATCGACGACGCCGAGGGCTCGTCCGCGAGAACCTGCTCGCCGAGGCCCTGCAGGCGGGGATCGAGCGTGGTGGCGAGGTCGGTGCCGTCCACGGCCGCCTTGGTGAAGAGGGTCTGGCTGGGCGTTCCGGGGTCCGCCACCGGCGCGGCGCCGACCGAGAGGCCCGGGGTGCCGGCCAGCTGGTCGTTGTGCTGCAGCTGCAGCCCGCCGAGCCCGGTGACATCACCCGCCCGGAGGGCACCGTCGGACTGCTCCACGAGTTCCTCCGTCGCCTCGCCCACGCTGCCCAGGAGTTCGCGGGCGAAGGTGCGGGTGGGTGCGAGTTCCAGGGTGTCGGCCTGCCGCAGTGCACCCGGGACGGCATCGATCTGCGCGTCGGTGACCGTCCGCGTCGCGTCGTCACGCAGGACGACCGCCACCACGAAGGCCTCCGCACCCGCGGCGGCGACCTGTTCCTCGTAGGCCGCCGGGTCGAGCTCGAGCAGGGTGGCGAGCGCACGGGCCGAGGCGGCCCACTGCGCGTCCGGGACCCCCGTCTTGTCGATGCCGACGCGGATCACGGGCCGCTCGGTGACGAGGACCTCGCCGCCCGCCCCGGTGATGTTGCCGCGGTCCCCGGGCACGCTGGTGAGGGTGAGCTTCTCGTCCGGCAGGAGGTTCGGGACGAACAGCGCAGGGTCCCAGGCCGCCTGCCAGACGTCCTCGACCCGCGTGAGGTCCGCCGTCGTGCTGTAGGTCCAGTCGGAGTCGGTGTCGTCGAGGTCCCAGACGTAGTCGAGCGTCGCGGTCGCGCTGTCCTCGCCGGTCTCCTCGACGCCTGCGACCGTCACCTTCGGCGCTCCGGGCCCGAACCCCTCGGTGATCGTGGCGAGCTCGCCGGTCACCTCGGACGCCTCCACCGACGTGAACGCGGACTGCCCCACGTCGAGCCGGGCCAGTCCCTCGGCGAGCGTGCGCGCCGCGTCCTCCGCGGTCGGGCGGTCATCCGTGCAGGCCGCGAGCGCGAGGGTGAGGGCGGCGGTGGTCAGGACGGCGGTGACGCGGCGGAATTTCCCCATAGGGGCCATTATGTCCGAGATCACAGCGGGCTCCGGAAGCCGCACTGTGCCGGGCGGCCCCGGCGCCGCCGCAGTCGTCCCTTCCCGCTCCGCCAGGGTCGAAGCGGGGGAATATCTCTCCCGGCTCGAAAGTTGAGTCGAGTACACTCAATGCAAGACCTACGTCAGGACGGAAAGGAACCGCGCGTGGACACGAATTTCACCACCAAGAGCCGCGAGGTGCTGTCAGCTGCCGCCATGAACGCCTCCACGGCGGGGAATGCGCAGATCGATACGCCGCACTTCCTCAAGGCCCTCCTGGACCAGCGGGACGGCATCGCCGTCGCGCTCCTCAAGGCGGCCGGCGCCGATCCCGACACCGTGAGCGTGCAGGCGAGCACGGCGATCAAGGCACTGCCGTCGTCGTCGGGCTCCTCGGTGGCGCAGCCGCAGTTCTCCCGCGGTGCCCTCCAGATGATCAACGCGGCCCAGCAGGAAGCGGAGACCCTCGGTGACCAGTTCGTGTCCACCGAGCACATCCTGCTCGCCCTGGCGGCGGACAACGGAGCGGCCGGTGGCATCCTGCGCTCCGTCGGGCTCACGCGCGAGGCACTCGCGTCGGCCCTGCCGGGCGTGCGCGGTGACCGGCGCGTGACCACGCCCGATCCGGAGAACACCTTCCAGGCGCTCGAGAAGTTCGGGGTGGACCTCACCGAGGTGGCGCGGAGCGGCAAGCTGGACCCGGTCATCGGGCGCGATGCGGAGATCCGCCGCGTGGTGCAGGTGCTCAGCCGCCGCACCAAGAACAACCCGGTGCTCATCGGCGAGCCCGGCGTGGGCAAGACGGCCGTCGTCGAGGGGCTCGCCCAGCGCATGGTCGCGGGCGACGTGCCCGAGTCGCTGCGGGGGAAGACCCTCATCAGCCTCGACCTCGGGTCGATGATCGCCGGCGCCAAGTACCGGGGCGAGTTCGAGGAGCGGCTGAAGGCCGTGCTCGACGAGATCCGCTCGTCCGGCGGCCAGGTGGTGACCTTCATCGACGAACTCCACACCGTCGTCGGAGCGGGTGCCTCGGAGGGGTCGATGGACGCCGGCAACATGCTCAAGCCCATGCTGGCGCGCGGTGAGCTCCGGCTCATCGGTGCGACGACGCTGGACGAGTACCGGGAGAACGTCGAGAAGGACCCGGCGCTGGAGCGCAGGTTCCAGCAGGTGTACGTGGGCGAGCCGTCCGTGAACGATACCGTCGGCATCCTCCGCGGGCTGAAGCAGCGCTACGAGGCGCACCACAAGGTCTCGATCGCGGACTCCGCCCTGGTCGCCGCGGCCACCCTGTCCCACCGCTACATCCCGGGCCGCCAGCTCCCGGACAAGGCGATCGACCTCGTGGACGAGGCCGCCTCGCGCCTGCGCATGGAGATCGACTCCGCACCGGTGGAGATCGACGAGCTGCGCCGTTCCCTCGAGCGGATGCACATGGAGGAGATGGCGCTCTCCCGGGAGAAGGACGAGGCATCGCTGGAGCGGCTGGACGCCCTGCGTGCCGAGATGGCCGACCGCCAGGAGGAGCTCGACGGGCTGAACGCCCGGTGGGAGGCCGAGAAGGCCGGCCTCAACCGCGTGGGCGACCTGAAGGCATCCCTCGACGACCTGCGCTCGCAGGCCGACCGCGCCCAGCGCGAGGGTGATCTCGAGACGGCGTCCCGCATCCTCTACGGGGACATCCCGCAGCTGGAGCGCGAGCTGCGGGAGGCCCAGGCCGCCGAGGAGCAGACCACCAATGCTCCCGACCTGATGGTCGCGGAGGAGGTGACCGCGAACGACATCGCCGAGGTCATCTCCGCCTGGACGGGCATCCCCGCCGGGCGCATGCTGCAGGGTGAGAGCGAGAAGCTGCTCGCCATGGAGGACGTCATCGGCGCGCGCCTGATCGGACAGCAGCGGGCCGTGTCCGCGGTGTCCGACGCCGTCCGCCGTGCCCGCGCCGGGGTGTCCGACCCGAACCGCCCCACCGGTTCCTTCCTGTTCCTCGGACCCACGGGCGTGGGCAAGACCGAGCTCGCGAAGGCGCTCGCGGACTTCCTGTTCGACGACGAGCGGGCCATGATCCGGATCGACATGTCGGAGTACTCGGAGAAGCACTCGGTGGCGCGCCTCGTCGGCGCCCCGCCGGGATACGTGGGCTACGAGGAGGGCGGCCAGCTCACCGAGGCGGTGCGGCGCCGGCCCTACAGCGTGGTGCTGCTCGACGAGGTGGAGAAGGCGCACCCCGAGGTGTTCGACCTGCTCCTGCAGGTGCTCGACGACGGGCGGCTCACCGACGGGCAGGGCCGCACGGTGGACTTCCGCAACGTCATCCTCGTGCTGACGTCGAACCTCGGGTCCCAGTTCCTCGTGGATCCGTCGCTCGACGACGCGGCGAAGCGCTCCGCCGTGATGGCCGCCGTCAACGCGAACTTCCGGCCGGAGTTCCTGAACCGGCTCGACGACGTCGTCGTCTTCGACCCGTTGAGCCTCGACGAGCTCTCGAGGATCGTGGACCTGCAGGTTCGGGCGCTCGGGGACCGGCTCCGCGACCGCCGCCTCGAACTCGAGGTCAGCGCTGCGGCCAGCGAATGGCTCGCCCTCACCGGCTTCGACCCGGCATACGGCGCACGTCCGCTGCGCAGGCTCGTCCAGCGTGAGATCGGCGACCGGCTGGCGAAGGGCATCCTGGCCGGTGAGATCGTCGACGGCGACACCGTGGTCGTCGACCGCCAGGAGCCGGACGCCGGCGCGCTGGCCGACGGCAGCCTCGACGCGGGGGGCCTGCTGGTGCACGCCGCGCGGTAGCCGGGCCCGGCACACGAGAGGAATCGCAGGTTGCTTCCTCTCCCGCCTGCGGGCCCGGGTCCGTCAGGAGGTGAGCAGGCTCCGGCTCATCGTGTCGCCGTCCTCGACGACGGCGAAGCAGTCCACCCGGCGGTCGCCGTCGGCCCAGGTCTGGCTGGTCGGGGTCGCGCGGAGCAGCGTGATCCGGAGGTCGTCCGTCACGGCGTCCGGGTCGATGGCCGCGGAGGCCGCCGCGCAGGCCTCCTCGGCCCGCAGCCCGAGCTGCTCGCGTCCGGGGAACTCCGCGTCCTCCGGGTAGTTCTCGCTCGCCACCAGTTGTGCGTTGTGGGCTTCGCCGCAGTCCACCGGGACCGCGTCCTCGGTGATGCCCGTGAAGTCGGCGAGGCAGTCGCCGGCGGCGACCGACGACGGATCCACGCGCTCCTCGTCCTCCGCCCCGCCGAAGAGCGAGACGAGCAGCCAGACGAGCAGGCCGAGCAGGACGACGACGCCGCCGATGATCAGCAGCAGCGGCAGGTTGCTGCTGCGGGCCCTCGACCGGTCCCGCTTCGGCTCCGCGTCCGCCGCCTTCGGGTCGGTTCCGGCTGCCCCCGGGGCCCACGCGGCCGCGGTCGCGCCGCGCGACCCCGGGGAAGGGTCCACCGGGGACGCCGGGGAAGCCGGTGCTGCCGGGCCGATCGACGCCGGATCCGTGCCGGGGTAGAGGCCCGGGTGGCCGAGGCCCTGCTCGCCGCCCTCGGGCGGGAAGGCGTACGGACCGCCGGCAGGAACGTCGGCGCCGGTGCCCGCCGCCGGCACGCCGGCCCCGTCGGCCGTGTCCGCGGCCGTGTCCGCGGCTGGGTCCGCGGCTGGGTCTGCGTCCGCCGCCGCGTCCCCTGCGACACCTCCGGCGGGAGCCGTGCCGTCCGGGGCCGCCTGGACGACCGGGGCGCCCGCCGGCAGGGGACCACCCACCAGTGTCCCTGCCTTCTCCGCTTCGGCGGCCACGGCGCGGGCCTCCGCCGCGGCGTCCTCGAGGGAGGCCGCTTCCGCCGTGTCCCTGCTGATCTCCGCCGGCCCGAGGGCGGGCTCCGGCAGGTCGAGGCTGTCCGGCGACACCGACAGCTCGGGTTCCAGCGCCCCGGGAGGTAGCGTGCCGTCGTCGAGCACGACGCCGTCGGGATCGACCACGTCGGGGCCGTCGGGCCGGTCGGGTTCGTTCCCGCCCGGACCGTGCCCGGGATCCCTGGGTGCCTGCTCCTCGTTGCTCATGGTGGGCCGCTGTCTCCTTGCATTCCTGGTGTCTCGTGGCCGGCGCTCCGACGTGATTTCGACTCTAGCCAAGATCGTCGCCGGAAGGGTCGGGACGTGGCTGGAGCAGGCTCGGGTACCGGGGGCGGCTTCGCGTCCATGCTTTGCAGGAGGCGGGGGCACCCGCGCTCGGATGCACCCGAAAGCATGTAACCTGTACATACGACAAACTGACCAAATACTCCGGGGCCTCGCTGCAGCCTTGGGCCTCGTGCCCCAGTGACCACCTCCGGATCGACGCACAAAGGGGGTCACGCCATGGGGCGCGGCCGTCAAAAGGCAAAAGCTACCAAGCAGGCCAGGGACATGAAGTACTTCAGCCCGGCCACTGATTATTCGGCACTGCAGCGAGAGCTCACAGGCCCGGGTAGTCGTGCTTCCACTCGACGTACCGAACCTCTCGAGCCGGTCGAACCCGACTACTCGGAGTACGCGGACAAGTACGCCGACGAACTCGACGACGACGGCGAGGAGAGCGGCTCCCGCCGCACCGGCTGACCTCCCGGTCCGCCGTCCTCCGGGACACCACAACCGGCGCATCAGGCCCCTTGCGGGACGATGCGCCGTTTCGTGTGCCCGGATCCCGGAACCGGCGAGCCGCCGCGCTCGCGACGCCCCGACTCGCGCGGTGGACAGGTCGGGACTGCCCGTCCGCGGTCGGTCCGTTCCTAGTGTGGGGAGGCGAGGAGCGGCTGCAGGGCGAGTTCTGCCGCCCCGACCAGCAGGAGCTCCGGCCCGAGCGTCGCCCGCCGCACGTCGACGCCCCCCGCCAGGGATCCGGTGTTCACGGCATGGGTCAGCCGGTCACCGTGGAAGCCGAACAGGGAGCCGAGGAAACCGCCGAGCACGATCCGCGTGGGATCGAAGATGTTGACGAAGTTCACCAGTGCCACGGCCAGCAGGTCGAGCTGGCGCTCGGCCTCCTGCTGGACAGCGGGCCCGGGATCGTCGGACAGCACGTCCTCGAGTGCCTCGATCCCGCCGCCTGCGAGGCCGGCCGCGTCGAGCAGGCGCTCCAGGCGGACCTCCGCGTCCAGGCATCCGGACCGGCCGCAGTGGCAGGGCGACCCGCCGGCACGGACGAGGGTGTGGCCCAGTTCCCCGGCGTAGCCGCGACTGCCGACCAGTTGGACGCCTCCTGTCACGATGCCGCCACCGATACCGCTCGCGCTGCCGTTCAGGTACACGGCGTCCTCCACACCGAGCGCCGCACCGAAGATGCTCTCGGCCATCGAGCCGAGTGAGGCATCGTTCGCCGCGACCGCAGGCAGCCCGAGCGCCCTGCTGAAGGGCCCGGTGAGGTCGGCCGCGCGCCAGCCGAGGTGCGGTGCCACGAGGACGCGGCCCGTCCCGGCGTTGACGAGCCCCGGCAGCGCGATCCCGACACCGAGCACCCGGTCGAGCCCGGCCAGGACGGGGTGGAGGTCGGCCACGATGTCGCGGGTGAGCCGCACGGCGTCGTCGAGGGAGGGCACCCCGTCGGTCTCGCGGCGCACCCGACGGTGGACGTGACCGCCGAGTCCGACGACGCCGGCCGTCAGCGCGTCGATGTCGGGATTCACCGCGATCACGGCGACGCCGGGGTTGGCATGCACGATCGGGCTGGGGCGCCCCACCTTGCCCCCGACCGCCGGTTCCGTCTCGTGGACGAGCTGCTTCTCGGCGAGGGCGGACACGAGGGCCCCGACGGTCGAGCGGTTGAAGCCGCTGCGCCGCGTGAGCTCCGAACGGGACAGCGGTCCGTCCCGGTGCACCATCGTCAGGATCTGGGAGAGGTTCTGTGCGCGAAGGCCTTCGGTGCCGTTGACCGATCCGGGTAGTGTGCGCACGGCCCTGGGTTCTCCTTCGTCCTGCAGGAGCCCTCTGTGCGCCTGGTGTGGCCCTATCGTATCCAGAAGCGCCGGGTGGGCCCGGCGGCCGCTCAGGCCCGCTGCCCTGCGGGACTCGGCGCAGTCCCGGCGGGGAGGGGCGGTGCGGACGTGCTCTGGCGCACCACCAGGCTGGTGGCGAGGTCGAGCCGGAGGTTGTTGGGCCGCTCGCCGTCGCGCAGGCGCAGGACCATGCGCGTGGCCTCTTCCGCCATCTGGATGAGCGGCTGGTGGACGGTGGTCAGGGCGGGGCTCGACCACTGCGCGAGCTGGAGATCGTCGTATCCCACGATCGAGAGTTCGTCGGGGACGCGCAGCCCGATCTGGCGGGCGGCGTCGAGGACGCCGAGCGCCTGCAGGTCGCTGCCCGCGAAGATCGCCGTCGGGGGCTCGGCGCTGCGCAGGAGCGAGAAGGCGTGGTCGCGCCCGCCGTCGACGTGGAAGTTGCCGTAGCGGATGAACTCCGGGTCGATGGACAGGTTCGCCATGCTCATCGCCGATCGGTAGCCATCGATGCGCGCGAGGGAACACATCATGTCCTCGGGTCCGCTGATGGCTGCGATGCGGGTGTGGCCGAGGTCGATCAGGTGCCGCGTGGCCATCATGCCGCCCGACCAGTTCGCGGACCCGACGGACGGGACGTCGGGCGCGGGATCCCCGGCGGGATCGATGATGACGAACGGGATGGCGCGCGCGTCGAGTTTCTGGCGGAAGTCCTGCGGCATGTCCGAGAAGACCAGGACCACTCCGGCGGGCCGCCTGGCCATGACGCCTTCGATCCACTCCGAGCCCGGGGCATGCCGCGTGCCGGTCTCGGTCAGCACGACGCTCATCCCGTGCTCGCGCGCCACGTTCTCGACCCCGCGGATGAGTTCGAGCGCCCAGGCGCTCTCCAGTTCATGGAAGACGAGTTCCACGAGGGCCGCCCGGGCCGCCGACACCTTGCGCCGGCGGTACCCGTGCTCCTCCAGGAGCTCCTCAACTTTCGCCCGGGTTTTCGGAGACACGTCGGCGCGGCCGTTGAGCACCTTGGATATCGTTGAGAGGGATACGCCCGCCGCCGTCGCGAGCTGGGCGAGGGTGACGCGCGGTTCGTCCGCCGAAATCGACATGCGGCCAGCTTACATGCGGGCTCCAGTGCGGCCCGGCGGGCGTCGGACACGATTTGTGACCGCCCACACATCGGATGTTGCAAAAGCGGGCGAGCGCTACATACACTCATCCCACTACATAACTTTCGATATTATTATCGAAACTTTCGAGAGGCGTTCAACGATGAACAACCGAACCTGGATGTCCCGCAGTCTTGCAGGCACCGCGGTCATGATGCTGGGCCTCACCCTGGCAGGGTGCGGCGGAGGCGGCGGCGACGCGTCGAGCCGGCCCGAGAACGAGCTGCACCTGGCCGTCTACGGCGATGCCAGCAACAAGGTCGAGCAGGCCATGGTGGACAAGTTCAACGAGACCTCCGACGTCAAGATCGTGCTCGACACGATCCCCGGCGCGGACTACCAGACCAAGCTGCAGACCATCATCGACACCGATTCCGCTCCGGACATCTTCTTCAACTGGGGCGGTGGCAGCATCGCGAACTTCGTGAAGGCCGATCTGCTGATGCCCCTCGACGACTTCATCGAGGAGGACCCGCAGCTGAAGGACGCCTTCCTGCCCTCGGTGTTCGAGACGGCCGTCATCGACGACAAGAGCTACGGCATCCCGATGCGCGGCACGCAGCCCGTGATGCTCTTCAACAACTCCGAGGTGCTCAAGCAGGCCGGCATCGATGCTCCTCCCGCCACCTGGGACGAACTGCTGGAGGCCGTCGAGAAGCTGAAGGCGGCCGGCGTCACCCCGATCGCTCTCGGCGGCGCCGACCAGTGGCCCACCCAGATGTGGTTCCAGTACGTCTTCGACCGCGTCGCCGGCGAGGACCTGTTCCAGTCGGCGCTCGACGGCGACACGGAGGTGTGGGACTCCGAGGAGAGCCGTGAGGCCCTCGGCAAGCTGCGCGAACTGATCGACGCGGGTGCCTTCGGCACCAACTTCGACTCGGTCAAGTTCACCGACGGCGGGTCCCCCACGCTGCTCTCCAGCGGCCGGGCAGGCTTCGAGCTCATGGGCTCGTGGGCCTACGCGACGCACCTGGATGCCAATCCCGAGTTCGCGGAGAACGTGCTCGGCTACAGCGAGTTCCCCGCGATCGAGGGCGGCGAGGGCGATCCCGACAACCTCGCCGGCAACACGAACAACTTCTACTCGGTCCACAAGGACACCCGCTACCCCGAAGAGGCCGGCGAGTTCCTGAAGCTCATGTACTCGGACGAGTTCGTGCAGGAGCAGATCGCCATCGGCAACCTGCCCACCACCACCAACACGGAGGAGTTCCTCGGCGAGGCCTCCAACCCCGAGTACGCGAAGTACCAGTTCGACCTCGTGAAGGAAGCGCCCCACTTCCAGCTCTCCTGGGACCAGGCGTACCCGCCCGAGGCGACGGTGACCATCCACACCGCCGTGGCCCAGTTCTTCAGCGGCCAGATCGATGAAGACGGCTTCATCAAGGCCATGCAGAGTCTCTAGGACATTCCCATGACAACGCTTGCAACGCGCAGGCAGGCAGCGCCGGGCGGCTCCACTCCGAGCCGCCCGGCCCGCTCGGGCGCCTCCTCCGTGGGGCGTCCGGGCTTCGCCTGGGCCCTGCCCGCCACCATCTTCTTCGCGCTCTTCGCCCTCGTGCCGCTGGCCGCGGTCGCCGTCCTGTCCTTCACCTCGTGGAGTGGCCTCGGTGACCCGGAGTTCGTGGGACTCGAGAACTGGGAGACGCTCGTCTCCGATCCGGTGATGGTCAAGAGCCTCTGGCTCAGCCTGCTCTTCATCGTCCTCGGGGTGGTCACCCAGACACCGCTGAGCATCCTGCTCGGCGTCTGGGCCGCGGGCAACCAGCGCAACCGCGCCGTCCTCAGTGCCATCTACTTCATCCCCCTGCTGCTGTCCTCGGCCGCCATCTCCGTGCTGTGGCGTGCCCTGCTCGATCCGAACTTCGGTATCCCGGGCCAGCTCTCCTGGCTCTTCGGTGACGGCAACCTGCTCGGCACCCAGTCCGGCGCGATCGGTGTCCTCATCTTCGTGGGCATGTGGCAGTTCACCCCGTTCCACACCCTGATCTACCAGGGCGCGGCGAAGGGCATCCCCAACGTGCTGTACCAGGCGGCGTCGATCGACGGCGCGGGCATGGTGCGCCAGTTCTTCTCCATCACGCTGCCCCAGCTGCGCAACACGGCCATCACCTCGATCATCCTGATGGTGGTCGGCGGCCTGACGACGTTCGAGACGGTGCTCATCCTGACCAACGGCGGGCCCGGCACCGACACCACCATCACCGCCTTCTACATGTACCAGGAGGCGTTCCAGAGCTTCGACTTCGGCGTCGGCAGCGCGATCGCCCTGGTGCTCGTCGTCGTCGCCACCCTGATCTCCCTCGTGGTGGTCAAGGTGTCCGGCTACGACAAGATGAACAGCTCGCTGGAAGGACTCTGATGAAGACCCGCCCCAACTACTTCGCCGGCATCGGCTCCTTCGTCTGGCTGCTGATCGTCGCGATCCCGCTGTACGTGATGCTGTCGGGTACCTTCCAGACGCGTGAGGAGTTCGGGGACAACGGCCCGCTGTCCTTCCCCACGAGCTTCACGCTGCAGAACTACGTCGATGCGATCACGAGCGGCTTCGGCCGGTACTTCCTCAACACCGTCGTCGTGACGGTCGGAGTCGTCGCGATCGTGCTCCTGCTCGTGCCCCCGCTCAGCTATGCGATCGTGCGCAGCCAGAGCCGGGCGGCGTCGTTCGTGTTCCGCTTCTTCCTGCTGGGCCTCGCGATCCCGGCGCAGGCCGTGATCGTGCCCGTGTTCTACCTGATCAACACCGTCGGCCTGTACGACAACCTGATCGGCGTCATCCTGCCCACCGCGGCCTTCGCGCTGCCCATCTGCACGCTGATCCTCAGCGGCACGATGCGCGACATCACGGGGGAGCTGTACGAGGCCATGGCCATGGACGGAGCGAGCCCGGCGCGGGCCTTCTTCCGGCTGGTCCTGCCGCTGTCCAAGGGTGGCATCTCCACGATCGCCGTCTTCTCCGCCCTCCAGGCGTGGAACGGATTCCTCTTCCCCCTCATCCTCACGCAGTCCGAGAGCACCCGCGTGGTGACCCTCGGCCTCTTCAACTTCCAGACGCAGTACGGCATCAACATCCCGGGCCTGCTCGCCGCGGTCACCCTGTCGATGGTGCCCGTCCTGCTCGTCTACCTGTTCGCGCGCCGCGCGCTTGTCCAGGGCCTCATGGGCGCTGGCGGAAAGTAACCATGACTGAGACAACACTGAACGACGCCCCCTGGCGGGACACCGCCGCCGCACCCGAGGACCGGGTGGAGACCCTCATCCAGGCGATGACGCCGCGTGAGAAGGTCGCCCAGCTGGTCGGCGTCTGGGTCGGCGCCAACACCGAGGGCGGCGAGGTGGCCCCCCACCAGCACGAGATGAACGAGGCCGTGGACCTCGACGAACTCCTGCCGCACGGACTCGGCCAGCTCACCCGCCCCTTCGGCACCGCCCCCGTGGAGCCGGGACTCGGAGCCCTGTCGCTGCAGCGCACCCAGGAGCGCATCACGGCGGCGAACCGCTTCGGCATCCCCGCCCTCGTCCACGAGGAATGCCTCGCCGGGTTCGCGGCGTGGAAGGCCACGGCCTACCCGGTCCCCCTCGCCTGGGGCGCGACCTTCAACCCCGACCTCGTCCGGACCATGTCCTCGGCCATCGGCGCGGACCTCCGCTCCGTCGGCGTCCACCAGGGGCTCGCCCCGGTGCTCGACGTCGTGCGCGACGCCCGCTGGGGCCGCGTGGAGGAGACCATCGGCGAGGATCCGTACCTGATCGGGACCATCGCGACGGCGTACGTGCAGGGACTCGAGCGCGGCGGGATCGTCGCCACGCTCAAGCACTTCGTCGGCTACTCGGCGTCGAAGGCGGGCCGCAACCTCGCGCCCGTCTCCATCGGGGAACGCGAGCGGGCGGACGTCCTCCTGCCGCCGTTCGAGATGGCGATCCGGGAATCCGGCGTCCGGTCGGTCATGCACGCCTACACCGACATCGACGGCGTACCGACGGCAGCGGACGCCTCGCTCCTCACCGCGCTCCTGCGGGACACCTGGGGCTTCGACGGCACCGTGGTGGCCGACTACTTCGGCATCGCCTTCCTCAAGGAGCTGCACCGCGTGGCCGCGACCCTCGGTGAGGCGGCAGCCGCGGCGCTGACCGCAGGGGTGGACGTCGAACTGCCGACCGTGCACACCTTCGGCGAGCACCTCCTCGCCGAGATCGACGGCGGGCGGCTGGACGAAGGGCTCGTCGACCGTGCGCTCCGGCGCGTCCTCCGGCAGAAGCTGGACCTGGGCCTGCTGGACCCCGAGTGGTCGCCGGTCCCGCCGGCCCTCGAACGGACCGGCGCCGGGACACCCGTCGTCGACCTCGATTCCCCGGGCAACCGGGACATCGCCCGCGAACTCGCGGAGCAGTCCATCGTCCTCGTCAGGAACAGCGGGATCCTGCCGCTCGCCGCCGCGCCGCGCATCGCCCTCATCGGCCCCAACGCGGACACGCACCGCGCGTTCCTCGGCTGCTACTCCTTCCCCGCGCACGTCGGCGAGCAGCACCCCGACGTCGAGATCGGCCTCGCCATCCCGACGGTCGCCGAAGCACTCCAGCGCGAGTTCGGCGCGAGCGACATCACGATCGCGGCCGGCTGCACGATCGACGGCTCCGCGACCACCGGGTTCGACGAGGCCCTCGCGGTCGCCGGCGGAGCCGACGTCGTCGTCGCGGTCCTCGGTGACCGGGCGGGGCTCTTCGGGCGCGGCACCAGCGGCGAGGGATGCGACGCCGAATCACTGGCCCTCCCGGGCGTGCAGCAGCAGCTCCTCGACGAACTGCTCGCCACCGGCAAGCCCGTCGTCGTCGTGCTGCTGACCGGCCGCCCGTACGCCCTCGGGTCCGCGATCACCGACGCCGCCGCGATCGTCCAGGGGTTCTTCCCCGGCGAGGAGGGTGCGGCCGCCGTGGCCGGCGTCCTCAGCGGACGGATCAACCCCGCCGGGCGACTGCCCGTCAGCATCCCCGGGACGCCGGGCGCCCAGCCGTCCACCTACCTGGCCGCACCGCTGGCGCAGTCGAACGGCGTCTCGAACATCGATCCGACAGCGGCCTTCGCCTTCGGCCACGGACTCGGCTACACCGAGTTCCAGTGGCAGGGCGCGGGAGCGACGGCGGGAACGGCACCGACCGACGGCGAGGTCGCCGTGCACGTGACGGTGACCAACGCGGGGGAGCGCGACGGCGTCGAGGTGGTGCAGCTCTACCTGCACGACCCGGTGGCATCCGTCGTCCGCCCGGTCCAGCGTCTCATCGGGTACGCGCGCGTCTCCCTGGCGGCGGGGTCCTCCGCGAGGGTCGCGTTCACCGTGCCCGCCGACGTCACCTCCTTCACGGGGCGGGACGGGCAGCGCATCGTCGAACCCGGGGAGCTGGAGCTGCGCCTCGGCGCATCGAGCAGTGACATCCGGGCGACCGTGCCCCTCACCCTCACGGGCGAGGTGCGGCGCGTGGACCACACCCGGCGGCTCCACTGCGACGTGCGGGTGGACGCCGTCTAGCACCCGTCCGCAGGCCGTCGGAACCCGTCGCAACCCGTCCCCGCTCAGCTGGGGGCGGGTTGCGTCGTTCCCGGGACCACCCGGTCGGTTCCGTCCGCGGCCGTGACTGGTGCATTCCCTGTCGGCAGCTGCCTCGGGGAGCCGGGATCCCTGCAGGGACCGTCCCTGCACCCCGGAAGATGCACGCCGGAAGATGCACGCCGTGCAGAAGAACGTGCTTGCGCGCGGAGCCCCCGCGCGTCACGGTAGTAAGCAGACTGATCTTCCGGTTACGGAGCCTCCCGCAGGCCGGACCCGGCAGGATCAATCATCCCTACCGAGGAGGCACCAGCATCATGGCACGAGACGACACATCAGGCGCGAGCACCCCGAGGAGCCGGCGCAACGACGTCGTCGCCGCGGAGAAGGAGCGGTTCGGCGGCATCAAGTGGGGGTCGGCGTTCTTCGGGTGGCTGACGGCGATCGGCCTCACCGTCATCCTCAGTGCGCTGGCGACGGCGATCGGCGTCGGCATCGGAGCGGCCAACACGGGCACCGCGTCCGACGCCGCCAACCAGGCACAGGAGAACGCCCAGACCATCGGCATCGCCAGCGGTATCGTCCTGGCCGTCATCCTGTTCGTCGCCTACTACTGCGGCGGGTACGTCGCCGGTCGCATGGCACGCTTCGACGGCGTCAAGCAGGGCGTCGCCGTCTGGCTGTGGGGCATCGTCGTCGCGATCGTCCTGGCGATCCTCGCCGCCGTCGCGGGCAGCCAGTTCAACGTCCTCGCGCAGGTGCAGGGCCAGCCCAACATCCCCGTCGACGGCAGTGCCCTGACGACCGGCGGACTCATCGGACTGGCCATAGCGATCCTCGTGCCCCTTCTCGGCGCGATCCTCGGGGGCAAGGCCGGGATGCGCTTCCACCGCAAGGTGGACCAGGTGGGCATCGACCACCAGGTAGGCCTCTGACCGGGCGACGCCGCACCACCCACGACGAGAGGCACCACCCCGCGGGGTGGTGCCTCTCGTCGTGGGTGCGGGACCGGCTAGAACGCCACGGATGCCACCGTGGCCCGGTACTGCGTCCGGATGACGGGCCGGTGGTCGGACGCGCGATCCTCGAGCGTCTCCACCGACCACTGCGGCCGGGAGCCGGCCAGGACCCACGCGGCCTGTACGGCGGCCCCCCGCGCGACGTACTCGCCCGGAGCGGGGATGCGCACGGGCAGGTCGAACACCTGGGCGGCGACCTCCTGGACCGCCGCGTTCTGTGCGGCCCCGCCGATCAGCAGCAGGTGGCGCGGTGTGACACCGGCGGCCCGCACCGCGTCGAGGGCGTCGGCCAGTCCGCACAGCATGCCCTCGATCGCCGCACGGGCGATGTTGGCGCGCGTCGAGGAGGCGATGCTGAGGTTGTGGAAGCTGGCCTTCGCCGTCGGCAGGTTGGGCGTGCGCTCGCCCTCGAAGTAGGGCACCAGGACCACACCGTCCGACCCCGGTGCTGCCTCGCGGGCCAGGTCGGCGAAGCCGTCGTGGTCCACGCCGAGGATGCCGGCCACCGATGACAGCACGCGGGCGGCGTTGAGGGTCGCCACCAGCGGCAGGAACAGTCCGCTGGCATCGGCGAACCCCGCCACCGTCCCGGACCGGTCGGCCACCGCCTGCGGGGCGACGGCGAAGACCGTGCCGCTCGTCCCGAGGGACACGACGACGTCTCCCTCCTCCGCGCCCAGTCCGAGGGCGGCACCCGCATTGTCGCCGGCACCGGATCCCAGGACGATCCGGCGGTCTCCCGACAGGAACGAGGGATGCACGGTCCCTGCGGAGGCCTCCGCAGGGAGGACCCGGGGGAGCACGACCTGGTCCGGCTCGCCCTCCGGCTGTCCGGCTTCACGCGCCGGGCGGCCGAGGATGTCCTCGAAGAGGGCGAGGTCGTACGCGTTCGTGGCAGGGTTCCAGTAGCCCGTGCCGCTCGCGTCGGAGCGGTCCGTGACGAGTTCCTCCAGCACCGGCCCGAGCGGAGCTTCCCCCTCGGGCCCGAAACCGCGCAGGCGCCACGTCAGCCAGTCGTGCGGCAGCGCCACGGCCGCGATGGCCGGGACGACGTCCGGTTCGGCGTCGCGCACCCAGCGCACCTTGGTGCTGGTGAAGGACGCCACGGGGGCGGACCCCGTCCGCGCCACGAGGCCGTCGACGCCCAGTTCACCGATCAGGTCCCGGGCGGCACCGGCGGACCGGGTGTCGTTCCAGAGCAGGGCGTCGCGGAGGACCCGCCCCTCGCGGTCCAGCAGCACCATTCCGTGCTGCTGGCCCGCGACGGCGAGCCCGTCGACGTCGTCGCCGAGTCCGTCAGCGGCGTCGAGCGCTGACAGCAGGGCCTTCCACCAGGCGCCGGGGTCGACCTCCGTGCCCTCCGGGTGGAGGGCACGGCCGGTCCGGACCTCCGCGCCCGTCCCGGTGTCGACGACGACGACCTTGCAACTCTGCGTCGACGAGTCGACGCCGGCAACGAGGGCCATGGATCAGCGGGCGCCGAGCAGGTGCTCGATGAAGAGCTGCTGCAGCTTCACGAAGCCGAAGCCCTTGCCGTTGAAGTAGGCGTCCGTGTCGAACTCCTCGTAGGACGCGCGGTCCGCGCGGAGCGCGTCGTAGCCTTCGCCCTCGTTGAGCGTGGGCACGTTGATCTCGGAGACGCGGGATGCTTCCAGTGCGGCCTGGACCTCGGGGTCCGCGCGGAAGGCCGCGGCACGCTCCTTGAGCAGCAGGTACGTCTGCATGTTCGCTGCGGCCGAGTCCCAGACGCCGTCCATGTCCTCGGTGCGGCTCGGCTTGTAGTCGAAGTGGCGGGGGCCGTCGTAGGACGGACCGCCCGCGGGGCCGCCGTTCTCCAGCAGGTCCACGAGCGAGAAGGCGTTCTGCAGGTCGCCGTGCCCGAACACGAGGTCCTGGTCGAACTTGATGCTGCGCTGGCCGTTGAGGTCGATGTGGAACAGCTTGCCCTGGTAGAGGGCCTGCGCGATGCCGTGGGTGAAGTTCAGCCCGGCCATCTGCTCGTGGCCCGTCTCCGGGTTGATGCCCACGAGTTCAGGGCGCTCCAGCGTCTCGATGAACGCCATCGCGTGACCGAGGGTCGGCAGGAGGATGTCGCCGCGGGGTTCGTTGGGCTTGGGCTCGATCGCGAAGCGGATGTCGTACCCCTTGTCGGTGACGTAGTCGCCGAGCAGGTTGACGGCCTCGCGGTAGCGCTCGAGGGCGCCGCGGATGTCCTTGGCGGCGTCGTACTCGCTGCCTTCGCGTCCGCCCCACATGACGAACGTCTTCGCGCCGAGCTCTGCTGCCAGGTCGATGTTGTCCAGCACCTTGCGCAGGGCGAACCGGCGCACGCCGCGGTCGTTGCTCGTGAAGCCGCCGTCCTTGAAGACCGGGTGGCTGAAGAGGTTGGTGGTGACCATGGGCACGATCAGCCCGGTGGACTTCAGTGCGCCCTTCAGGCGGTCGATCTCGCGCTGGCGGTCCGCCGGGGAGGAGCCGAAGGGGAAGAGGTCGTCGTCGTGGAAGGTGATGCCGTACGCGCCGAGGTCGCTCAGGCGGTTGACCGCCTCGACGACGTCGAGGGGTGCACGGGTCGCGGATCCGAACTGGTCCTGGGCTTCCCAGCCCACCGTCCAGAGTCCGAAGGAGAATTTGTCGTCGCGGGTGGGCTCGATCGCCATTGAGTGCTCCAGGAAGTGTGTGTGACTAATATGTTGCCGTTACAAACATATTAGGTTTACCGCCAGAGTCAAGCCCGGATCACGAGCCGGTACCCATGCCAGGGATGCTGGACACGCGTCAGGACCCGAGTGCTCCCACGCTCGCCCGGGTGACCAGCCGGGTGGACAGCTCGATCCGTGGACTGTCGACGGCGTCGCCGGCGATCAGCCGCACGAGGGTGCGGGCCGCGAGCGCCCCCATCTCCGAGAGCGGCTGCCGGACCGTCGTCAACGGAGGGGACGCCCACCCCGCCTCGGGCAGGTCGTCGAAGCCGATGACGCTGAGGTCGTCAGGAATGCGCAGTCCCTGCTGGCGGGCCGCCTCGTACACGCCGAGGGCCATCTGGTCACTGGCCGCGAAGACCGCGGTGGGCCGGTCGGCGCGCCCGAGGAGTTCCATCCCTGCCGCGAACCCCGAGGCGTAGTCGAAGTCCCCACTGATCACGAGGGCGGGATCGAAGGCGATGCCCGCGGCGTCGAGCCCGGCCCGGTAGCCGTCGAGGCGCGCACGGCTGCACCACAGCCCCGGGCGTCCGGCCACGAACCCGATGCGGCGGTGGTTCTGCTGGGTCAGGTGTTCCGTGGCGGTGACCGCACCGGTCCAGTTGGTCGCCCCGATCGTCGGCACCTCGAGATCCGGCACGCCGGCGGGATCGACGACCACCACCGGGACGTTGAGCCGCTGCAGTTCGGCGTGCAGGAACGAGTCGAGGTCCGTCGTGACCAGGATGGCGCCGTCGCTGGTCCTGGCTCCGAGGGTGTCGAGCCACTTGCGCGTCGAGTCGGCGCTGCCCCGCCGGTGGATGGCGGACACCACCACGGACATGCCCTCGGTGTTCAGGGCCTCCTCGACGCCGCGGATGATCTCCACCGCCCAGGGGCTGTCGAGGTCGTTGAAGACGAGGTCCACCAGCCCGGAGGGGGCTGACGGGGCCGTGCCGCGGCGACGGTACCCGTAGTCGCGGAGCAGGGCCTCCACGCGTTCCCGCGTCGCGGGAGCGACGTCGGACCGGCCGTTGAGGACGCGCGACACCGTGGGGACCGAGACTCCGGCGGCCGAGGCGATCGCCGAGATCGTCACGGCGGGTTGGGTGTTGTCGTGCACAAATCCTCCTCGGGGCGCCTGGAGCAACGTCGAGGTCTCCCGGAACTGTTTTCGCTTCCGCCCTTGACCTCTCCTGCGCGGTGTTCCTAACCTACAGCAACGGTATTTCCGGAAAGTTCCGGAAAAGTTCCGAAGAAAGTTTCGGACGACCGCACCTCAGGTACCTCAAAGGAGAGCTCATGAAGGTCCACCACTCACTCGCTGCCGCAGTCCTCGCTTCGGCAATGATCCTTCCCACCGCCGCACCCGCGCTCGCAGCACAGCACCAGGCCCCCCGTCCGCCCGGGATCGAGAAGCAGGACACCCTCCGCTGGGTCGCCCCGAACGATCTCAAGATCGGCACCGCCGTCGCAGGCGGCGGTCACCACGAGACCCAGCCCTATCCGGCCCCGTTCCCCAACGACCGGGAGTACCTGCAGCACCTCGCCGCCGAGTTCAGCTCCGTGTCGCCCGAGAACCAGCTCAAGTGGGAGTTCGTGCACCCCGAGCGCGACACCTACCGCTTCGCCGAGATGGACGCCATCGTCGACTTCGCGCAGGAGAACAAGCAGGTGGTCCGCGGCCACACCCTGTTCTGGCACAGCCAGAACCCCGCCTGGCTGGAGGAGGGCGATTTCTCCAAGGAGGAGCTGCGCGCCATCCTCAAGGACCACATCCAGACCGTCGTCGGGCGGTACGCCGGCAAGATCCAGCAGTGGGACGTGGCCAACGAGATCTTCAACGACAACGGCACCCTGCGCACCACGGACAACATCTGGATCCGCGAACTCGGCCCGGAGATCATCGCCGACGCGTTCCGCTGGGCCCACGAGGCGGATCCGAAGGCGAAGCTCTTCTTCAACGACTACGGCGTGGAGAGCGTCAATGCGAAGAGCAACGCCTACCTCGAGCTCATCCCGCGGCTGCAGGCCCAGGGCGTCCCCGTGGACGGCTTCGCCATCCAGGGGCACCTGAGCACGCGCTACGGCTTCCCGGGCGATCTCCGGACCAACCTCCAGCGCTTCGACGACCTCGGGCTGGAGACCGCGATCACCGAGATCGACGTCCGGATGGACGTCGCAGCGGGGACCCAGCCCACCGCGGCGCAGCTCGAGAAGCAGGCGAGCTACTACCAGCGGGCACTCGACGCCTGCATCGCCGTGGAGGAGTGCAACTCCTTCACGATCTGGGGCTTCACCGACAAGTACTCCTGGGTGCCGGTGTTCTTCTCCGGTGAGGGGGAGGCGACCGTCATGTGGAACGACTTCACCCGCAAGCCGGCCTACTACGCACTGCAGGAGAGCCTCGAGCAGGCGTCCCCGGGGCGCGGTAACCGCTAGGCAGCACCAGCACGACAACCAGCACGACTAACAGCACGACCAGCACGACCACCCCCAGCAGTCGGTGGCCCGCCCCTCCCCGGGCGGGCCACACCATCAAGGAGAACCATGAGACAAGGACGTCTGATCGCAGGCGCCACGGCATTCGGCCTGATCACGGGAGCCGGCGTGCTGACGCTGCCGGCCGCCCAGGCGGACGAACCGTCGGTGCTGCTGAACGAGGATTTCGAGGACGGCAGCTTCAGTCCGCTGGCGCAGAACGGCGGGCCCACGCTGTCGGTCGTCGACGCCGACGGCGACAAGGCCCTGCTGGTGAAGGGCCGGGTCAACGACTACGACGGCATCAAGACGCCGGCCGACCTCCTGCAGGCCGGCGGGACCTACACGTTCTCCGCGCAGGTGAAACTCTCGGCGCCGGCAGGAACGACGACGTCGGCGCGCTTCGTCGTGGAACCCGCCTACAGCTGGGTGGGCAACACCACGGTGTCCGCGGATGCCTGGACCACGGTGACCGGCACCTTCAACGCCCCGGCCGGAGCCGACCCGGCGACGCTGCGGGCCTACCTCGGAACGGGAGACCTGGGTGCACCCTACGACTACCTCGTGGACGACGTCGTGATCACCGGGACGGCCGGGCCCGCCGACGGCGGAGCCTGGCAACCCACCCCCGACGCGTCCTTCGTGCCGGGAGGCGCAGCGAACCCCACGAGCACCCCCCTCGCCGCGGCGCGGGGCACCGGGAACACCGTCGCCCTGACGTTCGACGACGGGCCGAACCCGGGCGAGACCGCAGCGATCCTCGACTTCCTGCGGGACAAGGGCATCACCGCGACGTTCTGCATCATCGGGCAGAACGTCCAGGCTGCCGGTGGCGCCGACCTGCTGCGGCAGATCGTCGCCGACGGCCACACGCTCTGCAACCACGGCACGTCCTACGCGGACATGGGCTCCTGGTCGCAGACCCAGGTCGAGACCGACCTGAAGGAGAACCTGCGCATCATCCGGGCCGCCGTCGGTGATCCGTCCCTGCAGGTGCCCTACTTCCGTGCACCGAACGGCAGCTGGGGTGCCACTGGGGAAGTGGCCGCGGCGCTCGGCATGCAGCCGCTCGGCCTCGGCAACGTCATCTTCGACTGGGACGGCAACGACCTCAGCGAGGCGACCCTGACCGCCAACCTCCGCGCGGCCTTCACCCCCGGCGCCGTGGTCCTCGCCCACGACGGCGGCGGCGACCGCTCCAACACGGTCCGGGCCGTCACGACGGTGGTGAGCGAGAAGCTCGCCGAGGGATGGACCTTCACCCTGCCGCAGGGCGGCGCGGGAGCGGCACCCGTCGAGGTCACCTCCGGCTTCGAGACCGGCACCGACGGCTGGACGGCCCGGGGCGACGGCGTCTCCGTCGCCACGAGCAGCGATGCCCGCACCGGCACCGGCAGCCTGCTCGTCACGAACCGCACCCAGCCCTGGCACGGTGCCGCGCTCAACGTCACGGCGGGCCTGCCCGTCGGGACCGCCGTGCAGGTATCGGTGTGGGCGAAGCTCGCTCCCGGCGAGGCCCCGGCCTCGCTCAAGGTGTCCGTGCAGCGTGACAACGGCGGCGGAAGCGCGTACGACGGCGTCGCCGGCGCCAGTGCCTCCGTGACGGCCGACGGCTGGGTCCAGCTCAAGGGCACCTACACGCTCGGTGCGGCCGCGGACAAGGCCCAGGTGTACGTCGAGGGACCGGTGGGGACGGACTTCCTGCTGGACGATTTCAGCCTCGCCCCGATCGTCGAGAAGCCCATCCAGTCGGACGTCCCCGGACTGAAGGACGTGCTCGGCGCGGACGGCATCGAGCACGTCGGTGTCGCCATCGATGCCCGGGAGACCGTGGGAACGGCCGCCGACCTCGTGCGGAAGCACTTCAACGCCTTCACACCGGAGAACGCAGGCAAGCCGGAGAGCGTCCAGCCGGTCGAGGGCCAGTTCGCCTTCACGCAGCTGGACCAGCTGCTGGACTTCGCGGATGCCAACAATGTGCAGGTCTACGGACACGTCCTCGCCTGGCACTCGCAGACCCCGGCGTGGTTCTTCAAGGACGGCACCCGCGACCTCACCGACAGCCCCGCCGACCAGGCGTTGCTCAAGGCCCGCATGGAAGCGCACATCAAGGGCATCGCCGACCACATCGACGCCCGCTACCCCGAGGGGGACAGCCCCATCTGGGCCTGGGACGTGGTCAACGAGGTCATCGCGGACGGCGACACGGCGAACCCGCACGACATGCGCGACAGCCGCTGGTTCCAGGTCCTCGGCGAGGGCTTCGTGGACGAGGCCTTCCGCCTGGCGGACCGCTACTTCCCCGAGGCGGCCCTGTTCATCAACGACTACAACACGGAGATGCCGGAGAAGCGGGCCGACTACCTCGACCTGATCCGTGCGCTGAAGGCCCGGGCCGTGCCGATCGACGGCGTGGGCCACCAGGCCCACGTGGACGTCGCCCGGCCCGTGCAGTGGCTCGAGGACTCCATCGAGGCCGTCGAGGCGCTGGACCCCGCGCTCCTGCAGGCCATCACGGAACTCGACGTCAACGCCTCCACGGAGAACCAGGGCGCCGATGTCAGTGGCGCTCCGGCGGATCCGTACAGCCCGGCGTTCGAGGACGACGCGGACGCCGCAGCGGAGGTCGGCTACTACTACCGCGACCTCTTCGCGATGCTGCGCGAGCACAACGCGTCCGTGGACTCGGTGACCTTCTGGGGGATCAGCAATGCCCGCACCTGGCTGCGGACCTGGCCCATGGCCCGACCCTGGGAGCAGCCGCTGCCCTTCGACGACGAGCTGCAGGTCACGCCGGCCTACTGGGGCATCGTGGATCCGTCCAGGCTGCCCGCCCGGCCCGCCGATGTGCTGCCGCCGCGGATCGCCGACCAGTCGGACATCACCGCCGTCTCCAACGGGGCCAGCGGCGCCAAGGTCAGCTACGTCTCGCCGTCGGCCATCGACACGCTCGACGGCGTCGTGCCGATCACGTGCCTCCCCGCACCGGGCGGCCGGTTCCCCGTCGGTACCACGACGGTCACGTGCACGGCGACGGACGCGGCCGGCAACACCCGGACCAGCTCGTTCGACGTCGTCGTGACCCGCAAGCAGGCGGGCAAGCACTGACCGGCCTGCACCGACCACGACAAAGCCCCTGTCCTCTCCGGAGGGCAGGGGCTTCGTCGTGGAGTCCGATGCTGGGCGTGCTCGGCGGGGTGGCTCGCTCCTCCCGTTCGCCGTCGTCCGGTGGGAATGTTCGAACATGCCCACTGTCCGGGCTCGATCAGGAGGAGGATCCGGACCTGCCGTGCTCCGGCAGCGGTGCTGTGGACGTTTCGGGTCAGGCGTAGGCGCCGAGCAGCCGTACCGAGCCGCCGTCCACGCCCTTGGCGCCCTGGACGTAGTCCGGCCCGTCGGTGCTCCCGTTCCCGGCCACCTGCACGCTGCCCATGATCCAGGAGGGGACACCTGCCGCGGTGAGCTGGGCGAGGGCGGCGTCCGCGCCCTCGGCCCCGACGATCGCGACCATCCCGACCCCGAGGTTGAGGGTGCGCTCGAGATCCGGCAGCGGGACGGAACCGAGCTGCGCGACGAGCGTGAAGACCGGGGGCAGTTCCCACGTGGAGCGGTCCACCGTTGCTTCCAGCCCGCGGGGCAGCACGCGGGCGAGGTTCGCCGCGAGCCCGCCGCCGGTGACATGACTGAAGCCGTGGACCTGCGCGGCGTCGTTCCGGGCCAGCGCCAGGCAGTCGGCCGCGTAGATCCGGGTGGGCTCGAGCAGCTCCTCGCCGAGCGTCCGCCCGAGCTCGGAGACCTGGCGGTCCAGCGCCCAGCCGGCCTGGTTGATGACGCGCCGCACCAGCGAGTACCCGTTCGAGTGCAGGCCTGAGGAGGCCATGCCGATCACGACGTCGCCCTCGCGGACGCGCTCGGGACCGAGGACCCGATCGGCCTCGACCACGCCGGTCGCGGCGCCCGCCACGTCGTACTCGTGCTCACCGAGCAGGCCTGGGTGTTCGGCGGTCTCGCCGCCCACGAGGGCCGTGCCGGCGGCCGAGCAGCCGGCCGCGATGCCGCGCACGATGTCCGCGATGCGCTCGGGGACCACCTTCCCGCACGCGATGTAGTCGGTCATGAAGAGCGGCTCAGCGCCGACCACCACGATGTCGTCGACCACCATGCCCACGAGGTC
Source organism: Arthrobacter sp. UYP4 (assembly GCF_057291175.1). Lineage (NCBI taxonomy): Bacteria > Bacillati > Actinomycetota > Actinomycetes > Micrococcales > Micrococcaceae > Arthrobacter > Arthrobacter sp. UYP4. Next base: position 1,696,047 of record NZ_JBXAVU010000001.1, on the reverse strand, counting down.
GAACCCGATGGTGTCGTGGATGTCCATGGCCTGCGCGATGGCCACCTTGGTGCCCACGCCGTCGGTGGACGTCGCGAGCAGCGGCCGCGTGTAGGTGAGGAGGCGGGACACGTCGAAGAGCCCGGCGAAACCGCCCACCCCGCCGAGAACCTGCTCGCCGTGCGTCGCCCGCACGGCGTCCTTCATCAGCTCGACGGCGCGGTCACCCGCTTCGACGTCCACTCCTGCGCTGGCGTACGTGATGGGGTTGGACGCGCTCATACCCGCTCTTTCTTGTCTTCGTCGGTCAGTACGGCTTCGAACTCTGCGTCCGGTCCGGGATCGCATCCCGTGGCCCCGGACTTGTCGGCGGGGTTGGTGCGCTCGAGCAGGTTCTTGCCCAGGCGGTCGTCGTCGGGCAGTTCGATCGGGTACGTGCCGGTGAAGCATGCAGTGCAGAGGCGCTCACGGGGCTGCTGCGTCGCGTCGATCATGCCGTCCTCGGAGATGTACGCGAGGCTGTCGGCGCCGATGGACTTGCTGATCTCGTCGATCGCGGCGCCGTTGGCGATGAGCTCCGCTCGGGAGGCGAAGTCGATCCCGTAGAAGCAGGGCCAGCGCACGGGCGGCGAGGAGATCTTCACGTGGACCTCGGCCGCGCCCGCCTCGCGCAGCATGCGGACGACGGCGCGCTGCGTGTTGCCGCGCACGATCGAGTCGTCGACGACGATGATGCGCTTGCCCCGGATGACCGACTCGAGGGCGTTGAGCTTGAGCCGGATGCCGAGCTGGCGCAGGGTCTGGCTGGGCTGGATGAACGTACGGCCCACGTAGGCGTTCTTCACGAAGCCGTGGGCGAAGGGGATGCCGGACTCCTCCGCGAAGCCCACGGCGGCCGGGGTGCCGGACTCTGGGACCGGGATGACGATGTCCGCGGCGGCGGAGTTCTCGCGGGCGAGCTGCCGGCCCATCTCCACGCGGGACTCGTACACGGAGCGGCCGGCGATCGCGGCGTCGGGCCGCGCGAGGTAGACGTATTCGAACACGCAGCCCGCGGCGGTCGGGGCGGCGAAGCGGCTGCTGCGCACCCCGTCCTCGTCGATGGCGATGAACTCGCCGGGCTCGATCTCGCGGATGTAGCTCGCGCCGACGGTCGCGAGGGCCGCCTGCTCCGAGGCGACCACCCAGCCGCGCTCGAGGCGGCCGAGGACGAGGGGACGGACACCGTAGGCGTCGCGCGCCGCGTACAGGGTTCCTTCGTCCATGAAGACGAAGCAGAATGCGCCGCGGATGCTCGGCAGCAGGTCCATGGCCGTCTGCTCCAGCGAGCGGCCGTCGTTCCCGGCGAGCAGCGCGGTCACGAGGGCGGTGTCGGTGGTGTTGCCCTGCGCGAGCTCGCCGGCGCGGGGCTTGCCGTGGCGGTCGAGGACCATCTGGTACAGCTCGGCGGAGTTCGTGAGGTTGCCGTTGTGCGCGAGGGCGACCGTGCCGGCAGCGGTGGCGCCGAGCGTGGGCTGCGCGTTGGCCCAGTGGGAGGACCCGGTGGTGGAGTAGCGGCAGTGCCCGACGGCGATGTGGCCGGTCAGGGTGTTGAGCGTCGCCTCGTCGAAGACCTGGGACACGAGGCCCATGTCCTTGTAGACGTTGATCCGCTGGCCGTCGCTCGTCGCGATACCGGCCGATTCCTGGCCCCGGTGCTGCAGCGCGTACAGCCCGTAGTAGGTGAGCTTGGCTACTTCCTCACCGGGCGCCCAGACACCGAAGACGCCGCAGGCGTCCTGGGGTCCTTTTTCGCCGGGGAGAAGATCGTGGGAGAGTTGTCCGTCGCCGCGCACCATGCGCCCATTCTCTCACGGCAGGCAATGGCGGCCGCGCGATGGGCGGCGTCGGGCCGCTGGCCCGGGACGCGCGGCCGCGGCGACGCCCGTCACACGGCCGGGACGTGCGGCGTACCCGCGATCCTTCCGATCAGCCGCTCCATCCGTGCGAGGCCCACGAAGCGGCCCGCGTTGTCCGTGACGAGCAGGGGAGCGAAGCGGGCACTGCTGTCCCGGGTGATGGCGCGGGACAGCGCCTCGCCGATGGGGGTGTCCACGTTGACGACCAGCCCGGCCGTGACGACACCGAGCCGCGCCGCCTCCTCGGGCAGGACGGCGACGGGCCGGCGGCCGTCGAGGAGCACGACGTCGGCGAGGAACGGGTCCGCTGCGAACAGTGCTGCGGCCTGCGCCGGGGACGGGGCCGTGGGGGCGGGCTCGACGACGCCGCGCACGGTCTGCGACGACGTCGAGCGCGGGGAGGCGGACAGCCGCAGCGCCAGATCGACGTCGAGGGTGGACCACGGGGGTGCCGGACGGCCCAGCAGGTACCCCTGGACGAGGGGTACCCCGAGGGCGGCCAGGGCGTCGAGTTCCTCGACCCTTTCGATGCCCTCCGCGAGGAGCCACGCATCGACCCTTCCCGCGAAGAGCCCGAGCATCTCGATCAGGGCGCGCTTGGCCTCGTCCGTGTCGATCCCGCGGACCAGTTCCCGGTCCACCTTGATCATGGCGGGTCGGAGCGCGAGGAGGTGCTGCAGGCCCGCGTACCCCGACCCGGCGTCGTCGACCGCGATCAGGGCGCCCGCGGACCGCAGCGCGTCCAGATGGGGTTCCAGCTGCAGGTACGAGTCGATGGGAGTCTGTTCCGTGAGCTCCACGATCACGCCGCCCAGGTTGCCCTGCTCCGCCCAGACGTCCCGGACCACGGGGGAGGGCAGCAGGTGGGGCGACACGTTGACGGTGAGGAAGCAGTTGCCCGGCAGGCCCGCGCGGTGCGCGAAGGCGCTGCGCAGGGCTGCCGCCTCGAGTTCGGCGTCTTGACCCTCCCGGCGTGCCCGGGCGAACCATGCCTCGGGGTTCTTCTCCTCGTACCCGGGAAAACGCACGAGGGCTTCGTAGCCGACCACCGAGCCGCGGACGGTGTCGATGATGGGCTGGTACGCCGAGGAGATGCCCTCGCCGCGGCATGCGGCGTCCAGCTCGGTGGCCTCGCGGAAAGCCTGGTCCTGCCCGAGGGCCTGCATCGGGGCCGGCGGCGTCAGGCGGCGACGATGCGGGTGCGCACGGCCCCGACGAGCTCGGGTGCGAGATCCGTCAGTCCGTGGACGGCGGCGGCGTGCTCGCCGACGCGGGCGAGGATCTCATCCTCGGAACTGCAGACCCAGCGGGCTTCACACCCCGGTACGACATCTCCACATGCGAATGCCTTCATGAAAAACTCCCTCTTCCGCGGCCCGCGGACCAGCCTGATCAATTGCCCCCATCCCTACTGTCGTCAGGTCGGGCGGCACCGTTAGCCGAACCGCCGCATCCGGTCAGGAGCGGTGGGGGCGCCGTCGGGAGGCCTAGGCGGAATCGTCGTCGTACGTGCGCTCGGCGCGGGCGCGCTCGGCGCGCCGGACGCTGCGACGGTCGACGACGAGCACCACCAGGGCCGCGAGGAGCAGTCCCGGCAGGGCGAACGCCACGGTGAAGAAGCCGAGGACGGACTCGCGCGTGAGGGTGGGATCGGCGGGCCCGGTGTAGGCGACCACGAGTGCCGCGAGGAAGCCGAGGATCGCCCCGATGGCCATGAAGGGGATGAATTTCGGGGCTCTCCGGACGGTCACCTCCCGGACAGCCGGGGCATCGGGTGCGGGGACAGCCGTGCCGGGCTCCTGCGTGCCCTCCCGGTCGGCGGGCGCCGGCTGCCCGTCCGCAGGCACCGCGCCGCGCGTATCGGGCTGCTCGGGGGTGCTGTTCGGCGGGGGCTGCTCGGCGGTCATGGTTTAAGGCTACCGGGCATCAGCGTCCCAGCTCGACGAGCTGGTAGCCCGCCTCGTCGAACACCAGGGTGTAGTCGGTCCCGGGGAAGCGCTGCTCCGCATGGGCCTCCGCGTCGCTCGGCCGGACGGGGCCCCAGCTCCAGTCCTCCGCGTCGACGACGAGGTAGTCCGGCGCCGGATTCGGGTTGCCGAGCCAGTACACCCGGGTCTCGGGGACGAGGTAGGCCATCAGCACCACCCCGCTCTCCACGCTGGACCCAGCGGGGATGAGGTCCATCATGCGGTGGGCCGCGTCCCAGCGGTCCGACGGTCGGTAGGTCTCCGGTTCTGCGAGGGCGGCGAACTTCTGGCCCGGCAGCAGGACCAGGCAGGCCAGCACCGCGGCGGGGACGCCGACCAGGGCGGTGGTGCGCACCCAGGTGCGGCGGTGCATCCGCAGGGTCCGCACGCCGTCCACCAGTGCGAGGAAGAGCACGGGCATCAGGACCGCGCTGTAGTGCCACTCCGGCCCCCAGTACCCCTCCTGGCCGGAGGCGAACCGCCACAGGATCGTCGGCAGCAGGACGAGGCTGAGCGAGGAACGGAGGAACAGGGCACCACCGGCGAGCAGGAGCAGCAGCAGCGTCTCGTGTTTCGCGGTCCCGGAGACGAGGTCGACGACGGCGCCGGCGGGGTCCGCGATCATGCCACCCACGTCGATGCGGTCCGAGTAGTCGTACTGGCCGGAGGTGTTGAGTGCCGGGAGGATCACGCGTACCGAGACGATGAGCCACAGGGCGCCCCACAGGGAGAGCCACAGTCCGGCGATGGTGCGGAGGCGCCATGCGAGGACCAGTCCCAGGGCGATGACGGTGAGCCCCAGATCCTCCTTGACGAAGACGAGGAGCCCACCCCACACCACGGCGGGCAGCACGCGGCGCAGCAGCACCGCCTCGAGGCTGAGCGCGAGGAGGGGGACGGCGAACGCGATCTCGTGGAACTGCGCCGCCACCGCGGACTGCAGGCCCCAGGACAGGGCGTAGGCGATCCCCACCCCGATCCCCGCGGCGCGCCCGAGCAGCGTCATCCCCGTCCGCGCCACCACCGCCACGGACAGGCCGAACAGCAGGCCCTGCACGACCAGGAGGGTGAGGCCCGACGGCGCGAGGGCGTAGGCCGGTCCGAGCAGTACGAGCAGCGGATGGAAATGGTCGCCCAGCAGGTTGAAGTCCTCGCCCTTGATCGGGACGATCGGGGCGCCGGGCGCTGCGTAGGCCTTCGCGAGCTGCGTGAAGATCCCGAGGTCCCAGGACGGTGAGTCCAGCCGGTACCACTGCGTGACGGAGAAGAGGGTGTAAAGGAGGGTGGCCGCGAGGCCGGTCGCCCACGCCCCGGCGGGCCGGCTCCGGAGTGCCGCGACGAGGTTCTTGCGCCGGGCACCCGGGCGGTCCCCGGCACGGGGAGGCACGTCCCTCGCGGTGGACGCCGTCGTGTCCGTGCCGTCCATGCTCATGTGCGGCGTCCGAAGAGGGGGAGCCAGGCACCGAGGTCGGCGCGCTGGCCCGACGCCGCGACCTTGCCCGCGGCGAGGGCCTCGGGCCAGGTCGTCGTTCCCGTGACGAGGGCGAGCCAGGTGGCGGCGTCCGTCTCGACGACGTTGGGCGGGGTGCCGCGGGTGTGGCGCGGCCCTTCGACGCACTGCGTGACGCCGAAGGGCGGCACACGGACCTCGACGCTGTTGCCGGGCGCCAGTCCGGCGAGCTCCTCCAGCGTGAACCGTACGGCGGTCGCGAGCTCGGGTCGGCCGGCCGAGCCCTCGGCCACGCGTGTGAGGGCCCGGTGGCCGTCCTCTGCGGAGATGCGTCGTCGCGCCATGGTCGGGCGGGCCCTAGTCGAGCAGGGCCAGGACCGGGGCGGCGAGCCGCAGGCTGCCGACCGGACGTCCGCCGCCGAGGACCGGCGGGACGACCTTCTCGAGGACCGCGCCGACCTTCTCGGCGTCGATCGCCCCCGATGCGGCGAACAGCGTCAGGCCGACGAGGGTCGCCGCACGGGCATTGCCGTCGAGGACCTTCAGGGCCAGGGATGCACCGTTCCGCGCGCCGAGGACGAGGACACCCTCGGCCCCGCTCTTGGCGAGGACGCCGAGGTCCTCCATGACCACCGAGTTCTCCATGCCGTTGCCGTGCACGGCCCACGGGTAGTCGAGCATCGCCGTGGCGATCGTCGCCGCACGCGCGTCGGCGTGCTTGTCCGACGGCGCCTTCGCGATCCTGCCGATGCCGCGGGCGAGCCCCTTCAGGGACACCGCGGCGACGGGGGCGCCGCAGCCGTCGATGCCCCATGCCGCCACGGACTCCTCGGTGTACTCCTCGATGACCGACGCCACGGAGCGCTGGAGCGGGTGCGTGGGCTCGAGGTAGGTGGCCGTGTCCCAGCCGTTCTCGGTGCAGGCCCACAGGAAGGCGGCGTGCTTCCCCGAGCAGTTGAAGGCGATGCGCTGCTTGCCCTTGCCGCTGCGCACGAGGTCGTTGCGGGCCTCCTCGTCCTGCGGCCAGTCCTCGGGGCACTGGAGGTCGTCCTCGGTGACGCCCGCGGCGTCGAGCATGGTGCGCACCACGTCCATGTGCTCGTTGCTCGCGACGTGGCTCGCGGCGGCGAGGGCCACCTGGGGGCCGCGCAGCGGTACGCCCGCCTTCATGCTGGCGAGCGCCTGGAACGGCTTGAGCGTCGAGCGGGGGAACACCGGGCTGTCGATGTCGCCGAGTCCGGTGACCACGGAACCGTCCGCCGCGAGGACGACGGCTGCACCGACGTGGCGGGATTCGATGAAGCCGTTGCGTTCGAGGACGGCGAAGTCGACGGCGTCAGCCGTGGTGAAGGTGGAGGGCATGGTCCCAGTATTCCCCATCAGGGGCCGCCGTCCCGGTACGACTGCGCCCACCGGAGGGACGGTCTTCCGGTGGGTGCAGGCCCCGGAGCCTTCCGTGGCCTTCCGTGCATCGGAGGTCTACTTGACCGTGAACTGCACCGACTGCCAGCCCGAGGCGCCGTTCGGCACGGTGTCCGCGCGCTGGTCGGTCTGGAGGCCGTCGGCGGCGTCGGTGGCCCGAGCCCGTACGGTGTGGAGTCCGGGCTCGAGATCCACGCCGTACGACCACTGCCGCCACGTGTCCACGGATGCCTCGGCCGCGAGGTCCACGGCTTCCCAGTCGCCGCCGTCCACGGAGACCTCCACCGCGGTGATTCCCCGCTGCTGCGACCAGGCCACACCGCCGATCATGACCGTGCCGGCATCCACCGATGCGAAGGACTGCGGCACCTCCACGCGGGCCATCGTCTTGATGGGGCCTTCCTCGGACCAGCCGCGGTCCGTCCAGTAGGCGGTCCTGTCGGCGAAGCGGGTGACCTCCAGGTCCACCACCCACTTGGTGGCGGACACGTAGCCGTAGAGCCCGGGGACCACCATGCGGACGGGGAATCCGTGCTCCACCGTCAGCGGCTCACCGTTCATGGCGACGGCGAGGATGGCGTCGCGGTCGTCCTGCAGGACGGGCAGGGGGGTGGAGGCACTGAAGCCGTCCGAACTGGTGGACAGGACCATGTCGGCGCCGTCGAGCGGCCTGGCACGCGCCAGTACCTCCCGCAGGGGGTAGCCCAGCCACTTCGCGGTGCCGGCGAGGTAGCCGCCCACGGGATTGGACACGCAGGTCAGGGTGATGTGGCGTTCGATCAGGTCCGCGTCGAGGAGATCCTGGAAGGACAGCTCGAACTCCTCCTCGACCATGCCGTGCACGCGGAGCACCCAGTCGTCCGTGGTGAGCTGCGGGACGCTGAGCGCGGTGTCGATGCGGTAGAAGTCTCCGTTCGGGGTGACGAACGGTGTCACGCCCGGGACGGGGGACTGCACGCCGGCGGGGAGGACCGGCGCGGGGCTGGCGGGCGCGGGGAACTGCAGGCTGTCGCGGAGGGCGGCGATGTTGTTGCGCGCTCCGGACAGCAGCCGCCCACCGCCGGCGGCGGCCGCAGCGACCACGGCGGTGGCCCCGGCCGCGGCGAAGAAGCCGCGGCGGGAGGTGGTACCGCCGGGCTTCGCGGCCGTGGCTGCCGACCGGCCGCCGGACGGGTGGACGACGCCGTCCGTCGTGTCGGTGGGGGATCCGGTTCCCGTGATCCCCGCAGGAGCGGGTGTCCCGGAATCGGCGGCGGGGACGACGGCGGCGTGGCGGAGACGGGCGATGAGCAGGCGCAGGGCGAGCAGCCCCGCGACGGTGCCGACCACCGAGGGGACGGCGTCGGGAAGGGAGGCACCGGCACGTGTGAGGACGCACGCCACGATGATCGCGCCCATGAGGATCACCCCGGCGGCACCGAGTGCCCAGCGCCGGTAGGCGACCACGCCGAGGACGGCTGCCAGGATCGCGATGGTGACAGCCATGCCAACGAGCAGCGCCAGCTTGTCATGGGTGCCGAAGGTGGCGATCGCGAAGTCCTTCAGCCACGGCGGGGTGAAGTCGATGAAGGTGGAGCCCATCGCGATGACGGGGGTGGCACTGGCCCGGAAGAAGGCGCCGGCGAGTTCGGCGACACCGAGCACCACGCCGGCGGCGATGATCCCGGCGAGGGCGGCGAGGAGGGCGATGCCGCGGCGGGGCCCGGTCGAGTTGCTCATGCGAAGTATTCGGAGAAGGCCGCGAAGGGTATGGGTAGGGCCCCGCGTAACAGGGCCCGCACGCTGGGAGGGCGCGGGCCCCTCCAGTACGCTGTCCTACTGTGAAGGTACTTGTGCTGGGCCCCGGAGGCCGCGAACATGCCATCGTCCGGGCCTTGCTGGCCGACCCGTTCGTCGGCGAGGTGCATGCGGCCCCCGGCAACGCCGGTATCGCGGCGGACGTGCCGACCCACGACATCGACGCGAACGATCCCGCCGTCGTGACGGACCTGGCCCGACGGCTCGGTTCGGACCTCGTGGTGATCGGCCCCGAGGCCCCGCTCGCCGCCGGCGTCGCCGACGCCCTGCTCGACGCCGGGATCCCCGTCTTCGGGCCCACGAAGGCTGCTGCCCAGCTCGAGGCGTCCAAGGCGTTCGCCAAGCAGGTCATGGCGTCCGCAGGGGTTCCGACGGCGATGGCACGGGTCGCCGCCACGGACGAGGAGGCGAACGAGGCGCTCTGCACCTTCGGGGCCCCCTATGTGGTGAAGGACGACGGACTCGCCGCGGGCAAGGGCGTCGTCGTCACGGACGACCTCGACGAGGCCCGCGCCCACGCCTCGGCGTGCTTCCGGGCCGGCGGCACCGTGGTCGTCGAGGAGTACCTCGACGGGCCCGAGGTCTCCCTGTTCGTCCTGTCCGACGGGCGCACCGTGGTCCCGCTCGCACCGGCGCAGGACTTCAAGCGCATCGCCGACGGCGACCGGGGTCCGAACACCGGTGGCATGGGCGCCTACTCGCCGCTCGAATGGGTTCCCGCCGGCCTCGTGGACGAGGTCGTGTCCCGCGTGGCGCAACCCGTGATCGACGAGATGGCACACCGCGGCACGCCCTTCGCGGGCGTCCTCTACGTCGGCCTCGCCCTCACCTCGCGCGGCATGCGCGTCATCGAGTTCAACGCACGGTTCGGCGACCCCGAGACGCAGGCGGTGCTCGCCCGGCTGTCCACACCGCTCGGGGGGGTGCTGCTCGCTGCCGCGAAGGGAACCCTCGACCAGGTGGACCAGCTCAAGTGGTCGCCCAGGACCGCCGTCGCGGTCGTGCTCGCGTCCGAGAACTACCCCGATGCTCCCGCGACCGGTCGCCGTGTCCGCGGCCTCAGGAAGGCCGCGAAGGTCGACGGAGCGCACGTGCTGCATGCCGGCACGGCGCTCCGCGACGGCAAGGTGGTCAGCGCCGGCGGCCGCGTGCTCGCCGTCGTCGGGCTCGGGGATTCGCTGGCGGACGCGCGGACCACCGCCTACGACAGCCTCTCGCTGATCGAACTCGAGGGCGGCCAGTTCCGCACGGACATCGCGCTCAGGGCCTCCCGCTCCGAAGTCACCGTCACGGGACCCGCGGCGGCACCGGCATGAGCACCTTCGCCCCGGCACACGTCGAGCTCCCAGGCTGGCGGCACGTCTACTCCGGCAAGGTCCGGGACCTCTACGAGCCGGAGGACGGACGCGACGACGTGGTCCTCGTGGTCGCGAGCGACCGCATCAGCGCCTACGACCACGTCCTGTCCTCCGAGATCCCGGACAAGGGACGCGTCCTGACGCAGCTCAGCCTGTGGTGGTTCGAACGCCTCGCCGGGATCCCCAACCACGTGCTCGCCTCCGACGTGGCAGGCGGCGTCCCCGCGGCCGTCGAGGGGCGTGCCATGATCTGCCGGAAACTCGCCATGTACCCGATCGAGTGCATCGCACGCGGCTACCTCACCGGGAGCGGACTGCTCGAGTACCGGGAGTCACGGACCGTCTGCTCCCTGCCGCTGCCCGCCGGGCTCGTGGACGGATCACGCCTCGAACCGGCGCTCTTCACGCCGTCCGCCAAGGCCGAGGTGGGCGAGCACGACGAGAACATCACCTACGACGCCGTGGTCATGACCGTGGGCGACGACGCCGCCGCGGAACTGCGGTCGCTCACGCTCGACATCTACACCCGCGCGGAGGCGATCGCCCGGGAGCGCGGGATCATCCTCGCGGACACCAAGGTGGAATTCGGCCTCGATCCGGCGACGGGCCGCATCACGCTGGGCGACGAGGTGCTGACGCCCGACTCCTCGCGGTTCTGGGACGCCGCCCTCTACGCGCCGGGGCAGGCGCAGCCGTCCTTCGACAAGCAGTTCGTGCGCGACTGGCTGACCTCGGACGCCTCGGGCTGGGACCGGCGGTCCACACCACCGGCCCTGCCCGACGACGTCGTCGAGCGCACGCGCACCCGGTACATCGAGGCCTACGAACGCCTGACCGGCCGCACCTTCGCCTGACGTGTCCGCTCCGCCCGGGGCTCAGCGCCGCGCCGGACGGCTCCCCGTCGGCGCCTCGCGCGCAGGGGCGGGACCGACCGGCGTCGTCGGCGACCGCGTGTCCCCGGGCACCGGGGACGGATCGGGCGGCGTCGTCGCCGACCGCGTGTCCCCGGGTGCCGTCGCATTCGTCGGGGCCACGGCGAGGACGAGCAGCGCTGCGCCGATGATGCCCAGGCCCGTCCAGCCCAGGGCCGGGAGGCGTTCCCCGACGACGACCACGGCGAGGATCGCGGCGACCGCAGGTTCCGTGAGGGTGACCGTGGTCGCGGTGCTCGCCGAGACCCGTGCGAGGCCGAAGCCGAACAGCAGGTAGCCGAGGAACATGGGCACGAGCGCCATGTAGGCGGCGACCAGGAACGCTTCGCGGGTGGCGACGAGCGGGGCTCCCGTGATGAGGAGGACCGGCATCAGGAGCAGACCGCCGCCGCCGAACACCGAACCCATCGAGGCTGCCCGGCTGATCCGCCGGGCCATGAGGCGGTGGACGGCCCACGAGTACGTGGCATAGGTGGCCCCTGCCACCAGGCCGAGGCCCGTGCCGAGGATGGTCGATGAAGCGTCGGCGGCGGGGCCCTGCACCTTCGACAGACACAGCAGGACGCTGCCCAGCACGCCGAGACCGGCGGCGAGCATCCACCACCTGCTCAACGGGTGGCGGTCGATGAGCCGTTCGAGGACTCCCGAGGCCAGGGGCGCCGAGGCGAGGGACACCACGGAGCCGACGGCGACGCCGGCATGGTGCATGGAGCTGTAGAACGCGAGGGGATAGATCCCGACGGCGACGGCGCCGAGGAGGGCGGCGGGGAGGTTCGCCCGCAGCGCGGCGCGGGCCGCCGCCAGCGCCGGGACGGCGATCAGGGCCTGCAGCAGTCCGCCGATGCCCAGTGCCGCTGCGCCGATCGCCAACGGGCCGGCCGAGGGGGCGAAGGTCGCTGCGGTTCCCGTGGTCCCCCACAGCAGGGAGGTGGCGGTGATCGCACCGAGGCCGACGAGCCGGTCCCGGTTCACAGGGCGTCCGCCTCCTGGACGGTGCTACCGGCCGGCGATGCCGCGGCCGCGTACTCCGGGTGTGCCTCGTGCACGCCACTTCCCTTCGAACGGCGGTGCGACGTGCACCGCGGTGACGGGCTCCGGCGGCTCCGCACTGGTAGACCAGAGTACCGGGAGACAGGCCGGCCGGTCCTAAACCGGGCGATCCGGGGACGATGGTCGCAACCGGAGCGTTATGGTTACGGCCCGGTCAGTTCAGGCCGGCACCGGGGCCCCGGCCGCAGTTCACGATGATCGACGATCCCTTCCGACACAGCGCTGTGCGGAACCCGTGGAGGGCCGCTCCAGCGCCGGACCAACGAGGAGCACAGAGTGAGAACCACCACCAGGACCACATCCCATCCGTCGGCCTCCCGGCGGTGCACCGTACGCGCCGCCGCCGCCGTCCTCGCCATCGGCGCTCTCCTGCTGCCGGCCGCGGGGGCCGTCGCTGCACCACCGTCGCCCGGACCGTCGTCGCAGAGCACGTCGCACAGGCAGCAGGGCCTCAGCATCCCGTTGCCCGGCGCGTCGTCGGCCGAGGGGATCGCGGCGGGCAGGGGATCCACGTTCTACGCAGGCGACCTCGGCCTCGGGGACATCTTCCGCGGCGACATCCGCCGGGGAACGGCGGAACTGTTCATCGACGCGCCGGAGGGCAGGGCGGCCGTCGGCCTGAAGGCGGATGTGAGGAACGACCTGCTGTTCGTCGCGGGTGGCGGAACCGGCCATGCGTACGTCTACGACACGCGGACCGGAGCCACGGTGGCCGACATCGAGCTGACCACGGGCAGCGCGTTCATCAACGACGTCACACTCACGAAGGACGGCGCCTACTTCACGAACTCGCGCAGCGCCGAACTCTACTTCCTCCCGGTCGGGAAGAAGGGAACGCTCGGAGAGCCGCGCACACTGCAGCTCAGCGGGCCGGCAGCGGAGGTCGCACCGGCACCGGCCTTCAACCTCAACGGCATCACCTCCGTGGACCGCGGCAGGACGCTGATCGTGGCGCACTCGGCCAACCAGGCGATCTACACCGTGGACCCGGAGACCGGGGCCAGCGCCGTCATCACGACAGCACCGCTGCCGAACGTCGACGGCATCCTCGCGAAGGGCGACACCGTCTACGCCGTCCAGAACCGGATCAACCAGGTCAGCAGGATCGACCTGGCGAAGGACCTCTCCGCCGGCGAGGTCGAGGACGTCATCACGAGTCCGCTGTTCGACGTCCCCACCACGGTGGCGCTCTTCGGCAGCACCCTGGCGCTCGCCAACGCGAAGTTCGGGGCAGTGGATCCCGACGGGTACGAGGTCGTGACGGTCGACGCACGCTGAACCGGGACCACGACGAGAAGGGCCCGCCGGCTTCCGCCGACGGGCCCTTCTCGTGGTGACTACGGTCGGGGTGACAGGATTTGAACCTGCGACCTCGTCGTCCCGAACGACGCGCGCTACCAAGCTGCGCCACACCCCGGTGTCGCGGACGGAAGGCGGGAACCTCCCGAACAGCAACTGTCCAAGAATAGCCGAGGATGCGCGGCGAGGAAAACCGGGACCGCAGCCGCGGCCGGCTCCTCAGACGAGCGAGTCCTTCCAGGCCGCGTGCAGGGTCGCGAACCGGCCCGTACCGCCGATGAGTTCCGCGGGAGTCCCGTCCTCCACGACACGGCCGTCGTGCACCACGAGCACGCGGTCGGCGATCGCCACGGTGGACAGGCGATGCGCGATGATCAGCGCCGTCCGGTTACCGAGGAGCTTCTGCAGGCCCTCCTGCACGAGGCGCTCGCTCGGTATGTCTAGGGAGGACGTCGCCTCGTCGAGGATGAGGACCGCGGGATCCGCGAGGAACGCCCGGGCGAAGCTGATGAGCTGGCGCTGGCCCGCGGACACGCGGCCGCCGCGCTTGTTGACATCGGTGTCGAAGCCCTCGGGGAGTTCGAGGATGAAGTCCTCCGCGCCCACGGCACGGGCCGCCGCGACGATCTCCTCCCGCGTGGCCTCGGGTTTGCCGAGGGCGATGTTGTCCGCCACCGAGCCGCTGAAGAGGAACGCCTCCTGCGTCACCATGACGACGGCGCGCCGCAGGTCCTTCGGCGCGAGGTCCCGCAGGTCCACGCCGTCGAGCGTGAGTTCGCCCTCGGACACGTCGTAGAAGCGGGCGATGAGCTTCGCCAGTGTGGACTTGCCCGCACCCGTCTGTCCGACGAGCGCGACCGTCTGTCCGGCGCGGATGGACAGGTCCATGGTGGGCAGCACCACGGGTCCGGTCCCGTACCGGAACGCGACCTTCCGGAAGTCGATCGCACCGCGCGGATGCGGGAGCGCCACCGGGTTCTTCGGCGGGCGGACGGTCGGTACCTCCTCGAGCAGGCCGGAGACCTTCTCGAGCGCCGCGGCGGCCGACTGGAAGGAGTTGTAGAACATGGCCATCTGGTCCACCGGCTGGAAGAACCGCTTGCTGTAGAGCAGCAGTGCGAGCAGGGCGCCCACCTCGAGGGTGCCGCCGAGGACCCGGAAACCGCCGAACACCAGCACGACGGCGACCGTCACGTTGCCGATCAGCACGAGTCCGGGCTGGAAGACGCCGTTGAGGTTGATGGACCGGACGGTGACCCTGCGGTAATCCTCGGCCAGTTCGTCGTAGCGCCTCCCGTTGACCGCTTCGCGGCGGAAGGCCTTGACGGCGCGGATGCCGGTCATGGTCTCGATGAAGTGGACGATCAGCTTCGCCGAGACCACGCGGGACTCCCGGTACGCGATCTGGGAGTGTTTCTGGTACCAGCGGGCCAGGAGGAACATGGGGACGGCGGCCGCCAGGATCAGGAGGCCCGTCCGCCAGTCGAGGGCGAAGATGGTGGCCGCGGTGAACAGCATGAAGATGGCGCCCGAGGCGAGGGAGCTCACGCCCGAGTCGAGCAGTTCGCGCAGCGCCTCGAGATCGGAGGTCTGCCGCGAGATGATGCGTCCCGACGTGTACTTCTCATGGAACTCGAGGCTCAGTCGCTGGGTGTGGCGGAACACGCGCACTCGGAGGTCCAGCAGCATGGCCTGGCTGAGCTGCGCGGTGGCCCGCACGTAGCCGGCCGTGAGGACGGAGGCGAGGACGGCGGCCAGCAGGTAGGTGCCGCCGGCGACCCAGAGCAGGAGCGGGTCGCCGTCGATCAGGGCCGGCAGCGCCCGGTCGATGCCGAAGGCGATGATGGCCGGGCCGGCCACCCGGGCGGCCTGCGAGATGACCACGAGCAGCACGGTCCAGACGAACTGGCGTCGGTTCGGCCGGATCAGGGACCCGAGCAGCCGGAAGGACCTCGAGCGGACGGATCTGCTCTGCGCGCGGTCGAGGAGGACGTCGTCCTCGTTGAGGACTCCGGCGGAGGTGGCGCCCTTCCCGTCCCTGGGCGGATCGCCCCCGGGGGTCGTCGTGGTGCGGCTCATGCCAGTGCCTCCTCGTCGTCGTGGTCGGACAGGACCGGCCGTCCGAGCTGTGCGATCTCCTCGTCGTCGAGGCTTGCGATGACGTAGCGGTAGTGGTCGCTGCGCGCGAGGAGCTCCGAGTGGGTGCCGACGTCGGTGATGCGCCCGTCCTGCAGCAGGGCCACGCGGTCCGCCAGCGCGACCGTCGACGGCCGGTGCGCCACGATGAGCGTCGTGGTGGAGCCGAGGACGGCGCGCAGCCCCTCCTCGACGCGTTCCTCCGTGGCGACGTCGAGCGCCGAGAGCGGATCGTCGAGCACCAGCACGGTGGGCCGGGCCGCGATGGCCCGGGCGAGGGCGATCCGCTGGCGCTGGCCGCCGGACAGGCTGAGGCCCTCCTCGCCGATGAGCGTGTCGAGCCCCTCGGGCAGGTCGTAGGCGAACTGCGCCTGGGCGACCTCGAGTGCCTCGGCGAGCACGCTGTCGGCCTCCGTGCCCGTAGTGTCGGAGCCCATCAGGACGTTGTCGCGGACGGAGTTCGAGAAGAGCGTCGTGTCCTCGAAGGCCACCGCCACGAGGGTACGCAGCTCGGCGAGGGTGAGCTCGCGGAGGTCGACACCGTCGATGCTGATACTGCCGCCCGTGACGTCGTAGAGCCGGGGGACGAGCTGGAGGAGGGTGCTCTTCCCGCAGCCCGTGACGCCGACCAGTGCCATCGTCTCCCCGGCCCGCAGCGTCAGGTCGATGCCGTCCAGGACATCACCGGTGCCGTCCTGCGCGTCGGGGTAGCGGAAGTGGACGGCGTCGAACACCACGTCCCCCCGCGGCGCCTCGAGGTGTACCGGCTCGGCGGGATCGGTGATGGTGTTCTCGGACTCCATGACCTCGTAGTGCCGGTCGATCGCCGTCTTGGCCGTGAAGGTCATGGCGAGCAGCGGACCTATGAACTCGACGGGTCCGGCCACGGCGGCCGCCGTCGCGAAGAAGGCGACGAGCGCGCCGATGGACACGTCGCCGCTCGCGGCCAGCGTCACGCCCACCACCAGGGAGGCGCCGAGGGCGAGCTCGGGCAGCAGGGTGACCACCATGGAGAAGTTGGCGAGCGATCTCGCCTTGAAGATCTCCGTGCGGCGCAGCTCCTCGGCCTGCTCCTCGAAGTCCTCCAGCGCTTCACGGCTGCGCCCGAAGGCCTTGAGGACGCGGATGCCGTGGACGGATTCCTCGACCGTCGTGGCGAGGTCCCCGGCCTGGTCCTGGCTCTTGCGGGAGACGCGGCTGTAGGAGGTGCGGAAGCGGTAGCCGTACACCATGAGCGGCACGGCGGCTGCGACGAAGATCAGTGCCAGGGCCCAGCTGGTCAGGAACATGACGACCACGCCCATGACCACGGTCAGGGAGGTGACCACCAGCATGATGAGGCCGAAGGCCATCCACCGACGCATCAGGTTGAGGTCGCTCATCGCGCGGGAGAGCAGCTGCCCGCTGCCCCACCGGTCGTGGAACTCGATCGTCAGGTCCTGCAGGTGGCGGTAGAAGGACGTCCGCATGTTCGTCTCGACCGTCGTCGCCGGGGCGATGACGAACTGCCGGCGCAACGCGACGAACGTGGCTTCGAGGACGCCGAGGAGCAGGACGACGCCGGAGGCGATCCAGACGGTCCGGGCCGATCCTCCCTCCGCCAGCGCGTCATTGATGAGGACGCGCAGCACCTGGGGGATGGCGAGCGCCATGACGCTCGCCCCGAGGGCGCAGAGCAGGCCGAGGAGCAGCCGGGGGATGATGGGCCGGACGTGCGGATAGAGCCGTCCGAGCGATTCCCACAGTGTGTTCTGGTTCGTCATGCCAACTCTTCGGTGATCGGTGCTTGTTGGTGTCCTTCAGCAACCATCCTAGGCCAGGAGGGCTGTAACCCAGCTCACACGTCGGGAAGAAGCCGGCAGGATGCCGGGGCTAGCGGGCCGTCCGGGGAGTCAGCGTCAGCAGCACGGCTTCCGGCTTGCAGGCGAAGCGGACCGGAGCGAAGCGTGAGGTCCCGATGCCGGCCGACACGTTCAGTGGCACGGTGCGGCCGTCGGAGTCCCACTGGGTGAGACCGCGGGCACGCCAGGTGGGCAGATCACAGTTGCTGACGAGCGCCCCGTAGCCCGGGATGCACACCTGCCCGCCGTGCGTGTGGCCGGCCAGCATGAGGTCGGCGCCGCCGGCGGTGAAGTAATCCAGGACGCGCTGGTAGGGCGAGTGAGCGACGGCCACCCGGATGTGGGGAGCGTCCGCCGAGGTGCTGCTGCCCGGGGGGTAGGGCGCGTACCTGTCCCGGTCGAGGTGTGGATCGTCGACCCCCGTGAAGTCGATCCGCAGGTTCCCGAAGCCGACGGACTGGGACCTGTTGGTGAGGTCCACCCAGCCGGCTGCACCGAACGCGCTGAACATGTCGGCCCAGGGCAGATCCTGCGCCTTCGACTTCTTCGGAGGGATCGACGGTCCCGCGAAGTACCGCAGCGGGTTCTTGAGGACCGGCGCGTAGTAGTCGTTGGATCCGGGTACGAACACGCCCGGGACCTTCAGGAGGGGCTCGAGCGCCTCGAGCAGCGGGCCGACGGCCTTCTTGGAACTGAGGTTGTCGCCCGTGTTGACCACGAGATCGGGATTCAGGCTGGCGAGGCTGTGCAGCCAGTCGGCCTTCGACTTCTGGCCGGGCACCATGTGGATGTCCGAGAGATGGAGGACCCGCAGGGGAGCGGCGCCCGGCGGCAGGATGGGTACCGTCTCCTCCCGGAGCTGGTACAGCGTGCGCTCGACAGCCGAGGCGTAGGCGAGGGTTGCGGCCGCGGTGGTCAGGGTGAGGCCTGCCATCCAGCCGAGCGGTGCCCCGCTCCGGGTTGTCTGAGTCGATTCCACGCTAGCCGTTGCCTCCGTTGCCGCTGTTGCCCGCTTGTCCTCCAGTGGTACCACCGGTGGTACCGCCAGTGCCAGTGCCACCGTTGTTGGTGCCGTTGTTGTTGCCCGAGTTCCGGCCGGGGTTCGTCGAGCGCTGGCCGCTGATCATGCCGGCGGGCGGGTTGGCGAACGGCGCCCCGACGTACAGGCCGGGGATCTGCTGCATGAAGCGCGCCCAGGACGGGGCGGCGATGAGCGAGCCGTCGATCTCCGGGTACACCTGCCCGCCGATCTCGAGTCCGCCGAGCGAACTGGTGTCTCCCTCGCCTTGCCAGTTGCCGACCCAGCTCGCGGTCACCATCCCGGAGTTGTAGCCCATGAACCAGGTTTGCGAACGCGCATCGTTGGTGCCGGTCTTGCCCGCCATGGGGATGTCCCCGTACTCCAGGAGCTGCCCGGAGCCGTTGGTCATGACGCGCTGGGTCGCGTAGTTCACGCCACGCGCCACGTCCGCGGCGATCTTGCGTTCGCAGGACACGGCGGGGACGGGGTAGCTCGTCCCGTCGATGGCCGTCACCTCGGTGAGGGCGCGGGGATCGCAGACCACGCCTTCGTTGGCGAAGCCGGAGTAGGCCTTGGCCATGGACATGGGCGCGGCCTCACCGCCACCACCGATCAGCGAGGACGGCCCGAAGCCGAACGGGACCTCCTCGCCCTCGGAGCTCTTCGCCTGGTGCACGCCGAGGTCGTAGCCGATGTCCCGGATGCGGCACAGGTCCAGCTGCTTGGCGCTCGCCATGGTGATGGTGTTCAGCGACTGGGCGAGACCGTCCAGCACGGTGGTGAACCGGTAGTTGATGTCGCCGTAGTTCTGCGGCGTGTAGCCGTCCTCCTCCTGGATCAGGAACTCCCCGCCCTGCGCGCAGCTCGCCTTCCACTTGTCGAACTGGCGGTAGGTCTTCTTGGTGCCGTCGAGGACCTGGTTGAGGCTCTTGCCGTTCTCGACCCAGGCCGCGACCGTGAAGGGCTTGTAGGTCGAACCGGGCTGGAAGCCGCCGCCGCCGCCCAGGCTCTTGCTCGGGTCCCCGCCGTCGAACTGGTCGACATTGAAGTTGAGCACCGTGTTGCCCTGGGCCGCCTCGGGGTTGTACCGGGTGTTCTGCGCCATCGACAGGATGTTGCCGGTCTTCGGATCCAGGCTCAGCATGGTGTGCCCCACCTTGCCGTCCGTGGTGTCGGGGTTCGCGGTCTCGGTCACGGCGGTCTGCGCGGCGTTCTGCACGCGGGGGTCCAGCGTGGTCTTGATGGTCAGGCCCGAGCGGTACAGGACCTTCCGGCGGGCATCCTCCGTGTCGCCGTAGGCGGGATCATTGAGGATCAGGTGCGTGACGTAGTCGCAGAAGTACGGAGCCTGCGCTGCGCCGACGCATCCGCTGAGGGTCGGGGAGATGGCGAGGCCGAGGTCCGTGGCGATGGCCGCGTCGTGTTCCTCCTGCGTGATCTTCCCGCGGGTGAGCATGGCGTCGATGACGAGGTTCCGGCGCTGCAGCGCACCCTCGGGGTTGGACTCGGGGCTGTACGCGCTCGGACCGTTGACGAGGCCGGCCAGCATCGCACTCTGCTGGATGTTGAGGTCCTTGGCATCCACGTTGAAGAAGTACCGCGATGCCGCCTGCACGCCGTAGGTGGTGCCGCTGAACGGCACGATGTTGAGGTAGCCCTCGAGGATCTCGTCCTTGCTGAGCTCCTTCTCGACGGCGATGGCGAGCTTCATCTCGCGCAGCTTGTCGCCCACGGTCTTCCCGCCACCGCTCAGCGTGATGGCTCCACCGTTCTGGCGGGCGGTGTCGATCAGGACGTTGTTGACGAACTGCTGCGTGATGGTCGACGCGCCACGGGAGGTGCCGTTCGAGACGTTGCTGGCGATCGCACCCAGGATGCCCTCGAGGTCGACGCCGCCGTGCTCGTAGTACCGGTAGTCCTCGATCGCGACCAGCGCGTCCTGCATGGTCGGCGAGACCTGGTCGAGCGTGACCGGCTGGCGGTTCTCCTCGTACAGGGTCGCGATCAGGGACCCGTCGGAGGCCACGATCTTCGTCGGCTGGGCGAGCGCCTCGCGCTCGAGCTCGGCCGGCAGTTCCTCGAAGAACTGGATGGACGCGGAAGCCCCCGTTCCTGCGGCAGCGGCCACGGGCACCAGGAGGCCCGCGGCGAGCACACCGGCGAGCGCACTGATCCCGAGGAATGCAATGATCTTGCCGAGGGTGGTTGCCGTGTCGAACAGGGGTGATTTGCGCGCAGCCATTATTCCAGTTTACAAGCACGCGCTAGGCTTTCCTCATGAAGAAATGGGAGTACTCTACGATTCCGCTCATCATCCACGCAACGAAGCAGATCCTCGACCAGTGGGGCGATGACGGATGGGAGCTCGTGCAGGTGGTTCCCGGACCCGACGGAAACGGTCTCGTGGCGTACCTCAAGAGGGAGAAGAGCTAGCAGTGTCCGCTGGAAATACCGCGGTTTCGGCGGTGGAGGCGCGCCTGGCGGACCTCGGGATCGCCCTTCCCGACGTGGTCCCGCCCGTGGCCATCTACGTCCCCGCCGTCGTCACGGGCAGCCATGTGTACACCTCCGGCCAGCTGCCCTTTATTGGGGGCAAACTCACAGCTTCGGGCAAGGTCGGTGCTGCTGACGGCGTCGACGCGGAGACCGCGGCCTCCCTCGCCGCCACCTGCGCGGTCAACGCCCTGGCCGCCATCAAGAGCCAGATCGGCGACCTGGACCGCATCACGCGGATCGTCAAGGTCGTGGGATTCGTGGCGTCCGATCCGTCCTTCACCGGCCAGCCCGGCGTCATCAACGGCGCCTCGGAGCTGCTCGGAGCAGTCCTCGGAGACGCAGGCGTCCACGCCCGGTCCGCCGTCGGCGTGGCCGTCCTCCCTCTCGACTCGCCCGTCGAGGTCGAGGTCATCGCGGAGTTCGTCTAGGCCGTGGACCGTCTCAGCACCCGGCTCTTCCCCGTCCATCCGGACCAGCGCACCGCGGCGGAGAGCTGGATCGAGCACGGGGAGCGCACGCCCCTGAAGGCCCGGCCGGCGTCGTCGGTGGTCCTCCTGCGCGACAGCGCGATCGGTACGGAGACCTACCTCTCCTATCGTCGCGGGCAGTCGCCCCTGGGCGTCATCGGGTTCCCGGGCGGGAGCATCGAGGAGTCCGACGACGACGACCTCCCGTGGTTCGGCCCTCCACCCTCGATGTGGGCGAAGACCCTCGGCGTCGACGACCACCGGATGGCCCGCCGGCACGTGCTGTGCGCCATCCGTGAACTGTTCGAGGAGACCGGGGTGCTGCTCGCCGGACCCGATGCCTCGTCGCTGGTGGAGGGTACGCAGGCCAAGGAGTGGATGAAGGCGCGCGAGGCGATCAACGAGGGTGAGTGCCGCTTCTCGGAGATCCTCACCCGACGGGGACTGGGCGTGCGCACCGACCTCATCAAGCCGCTCTCGCACTGGCTGACTCCGGACTTCGCGCACCGTCGCTTCGACACCCACTACTTCGCGGCGGCCCAGCCGGTGAACCAGGAGCCGAGCATCCTCGCGAGCAAAGGCGTCTGGGGCCAGTGGCGCTGGGCCGCGCAGGAGGTCGCGGACCGCGACACCACGAGGCTCGGCGACGAGGTGGGCCAGCCCAACACGGTGAACCGCACGCTCAGTGAACTAGCAGTGCCCGCAGTGGAGATCATCCTCGAGAAGATCGGTTCCTCCCGCGGCTGCATCGCCTACCTGTCGCACAAGCGCCCGGTGAAGATCTACCACCCGCAGCTCGCCGAACACGACGGCGACCTCATGCTGCAGGTCGAGTGCCCGAAGCTCAGCGAGGGCGGGTCCGTCCAGCGCGGGCGCTGACCGCCCGTCCGATGCACGACAAAGGCACCTGCCCGCGGACAGGTGCCTTCGTCGTGCGGAGCCTTTTCCGTGCGGAGAGGTGATCAGCGGCTGCGCTGGCGCAGGCGCTGGATGTCCAGGATGACGACGGCGCGCGCCTCGAGGCGGAGCCAACCGCGCTGGACGAACTCCGCCAGGGCCTTGTTGACGGTCTCGCGCGACGCCCCGACGAGCTGTGCCAGTTCCTCCTGCGTGAGTTCGTGCGCGACGAGGATGCCGTCGGTCGCCGGGCGGCCGAAGCGGTCCGCCAGGTCGAGCAGGGCCTTGGCCACACGACCGGGGACGTCGGAGAACACGAGGTCCGCGAGCGATTCGTTGGTGCGGCGGAGGCGGCGCGCAAGGGCCTGCAGGAGCTGGGCCGAGACCTCGGGACGGGTCTCGAGCAGCGTACGGAGGTTCTCGTTCTTCAGGCCGGCGAGGCGCGTCTCCGAGACGGCCGTGGCCGTCGCGGTGCGCGGGCTCGGATCGAAGAGGGCCATCTCGCCGAACAGCTCGCCCGGACCGAGGATCGCGAGGAGGTTCTCCCGGCCGTCCTGGGCGGTGCGGCCGAGCTTGATCTTGCCGGAGACGATGAAGTACAGCTGGTCGCCCTGGTCGCCCTCGCGGAACACCGACGAACCGCGGGGGAGGTCCACCTCGATCAGCTCGTCCGTGAGTGCGGCGAAGACGTCGTCCCCCAGCGAAGCGAAGAGGGGCGCCCTGCGCAGTACCTCGATATCCATTGATTCTCCTGATGCGTCTCTTGTACGTCGTCCATGCGGCGGTCCGCGCTGTCCTCCGCCCTCCATCTTGCCGTACCGAAGCGGATGTGACGACTGATACACGCTCCGGTGACCCGTATTCCGGCTGGAGCACCCCCGTTCCCACGGTCCTCCCATGCTGCGCCGCTAGAATCGCTCGGAGCGTCGTGAGGAACGTAGCCCTCCGTCCACCATAGCCAGGGGAGAATATACGTGCCGGACTTCAGCCTCGCCGGGTTCACCCTCCTCGACGTCGTCCTGGTGCTGGTCCTCCTCGGTTACCTGGTGACGGGGCTCCGGAACGGGTTCCTCGTGACGCTCGGCGGCATCGCCGGGTTCATCGCAGGCGCGGTGGCGGCCTTCTTCGCAGTGCCCCTCGTCAGCGCCTGGGTGCCGGACAACCCCTGGCGCCTGATCGCGGTCATCGCCACCGTGATCGTCCTCATCATCGTGGGCCAGGCCGTCGGCTCCGCGCTCGGCGCCTCGATCCGCCGCTGGTCCGACTTCCCGCCGCTGCGGATCGTCGACCGCCTCCTCGGGGGCGTCGTGAACGTGGTCGTCGCCGCACTGGTCCTGTCGATGCTGGCCTTCAGCGTCGGGACGCTCGGCGTCCCGTTCCTGTCCCAGCAGCTGGCGTCCTCCCAGGTGATCCGCGGCATCGACACGGCGACCCCGGGGCCGGTGCGCTCGTGGCTGGCGCAGCTGCGGACCATCGCGGTCGACGACGGGATCCCCACCATCCTGGAGAGTGTCGGGCCCGCGACCCCGGCGGATGTGCCCGATGCGTCCGTCGATACTCCCGAGCTCGCTGCGGCCGCCGATTCGGTGGTCCGGATCACCGGTACGGCCTTCCAATGCGGCCAGAACCAGACCGGATCGGGTTTCGTCGTCGCGCCCGACCGGGTGGTCACGAACGCGCATGTCGTCGCCGGGGTGGACGAGCCCGTCGTCGAGGTCCCGGGCGCGGGAGCGCTGCCCGGTCGGGTGGTGCAGCTCGACACGGCCCGCGACATCGCCGTGATCGCCGTCGACGGCCTCGACGCCGCCGCGCTGCCGCTCGGCGACGACCTGGCCAACGGGACGACGGCGGCCTTCGCGGGCTACCCGGCGGGTGGCCCGTACCGGATCCAGCCCGCGAGCATCCAGGGACTCACCCCCGTCCTGGTGAACGACATCTACGGCGCGAATCCCCGGCCGCTGCAGGTGTACAGCCTCGCCGCGAACGTCCAGCAGGGGAACTCGGGAGGTCCGCTGCTCGACCTGCAGGGCCGGGTCACCGGCGTGGTCTTCGCGAAGTCCACCGCCGACGCGCCCGTCGGCTATGCGCTCTCGCTCGCGGAACTGCGTCCCATCGTCGAGAGCGCCGAGGGACTGCAGGACGCCGTCTCCGCAGGACAGTGCACGAGGGCCGACCAGGCCCGCTGATACGCTGACAGCCACACGTCGCTCTTCGACCAGGGGGAACCGGTATGGCCAGCGAACGGGGTGCCCGCACCGGGCCGGCGCGCACGAAGACCCCACCGGTGTTCATGTACCACTCCATCAGCCCGTCGGACCAGCCGGATCCGTACCGGCTGCGGGTGCACCCGGACCGGCTGGACCGGCACCTGCGGTTGCTGCGGCGGTCGGGCCTGCGGGGAGTGTCCCTGTCGGAGCTGCTGAGGGCGGTGGACCGGGGGGAGGCGCGCGGCCTTGTCGGGCTCACCTTCGACGACGGCTACACCGACTACCTGGAGCACGCCCTCCCGATCCTCCAGCGGCACGGGATGACCAGCACCCTCTATGCGGTGGCCGGTCGCCTCGGTGGCGACAACGAGTGGGACGACGGCCCGCGGCTCGGCCTGATGGATGCCGACCGGCTGCGCACCGTCGCCGCCGCCGGCCAGGAGGTCGGCAGCCACACCATGACCCACCCCCACCTGCCCGGGGCCGATGCGGAGTCCCTGGCCGCGGAGATCGGCGGCAGCAGGACGGTCCTGCAGGACATCCTGCAGGCCGACGTCGTGAGTTTCTGCTATCCCTACGGCGAGTTCGACGACGCCGCCGCGGATGCCGTCCGTGCCGCCGGCTACGACCACGGCTGCGTGATCGGCGACTACGACCCGGGTGACCGGTTCACCCTGCCGCGCTGCTACGTCAGCCCTCGTGACACGGGCGCGCATCTGGTGGCACGCATGGCGCGGCACGCGGTGCGCCTGCGCCTGCGCTGACGACGTCCGTCCCTCCGGGCTACAGCCACTCGATGGACTGCCCGTGCGGTCCGGTGCGCGCGATCGTGACGCCGTTGTGCTGCAGCACGAACCGTCCGTCCTCCTCACCGGGCGCCTTCTCCATCGCGTCGGGCACACCGGCGAGTGTGCCGTAGCCCTCGTGCGACAGCCAGTGCACCGGACGCTCCCGGTGCGCGGTGAGCCGCATCATCGTGTCCCGGAAGCGGTCCCGCCCCGCCCGGTCGAGGTAGGCGAGCACGGCGCTGTGGAACACGACGACGACGGCGTCCGACGGTGCACGGGCGACGAGCGGCAGGATCTGCTCGTTCAGGTCCCCGCGGATGAGCAGCGGCGGTTCCGCCCGGACGACGCCGAGGGCCGCGCGGAGGCGTTCCGCACGGAAGCGGTGCTCCGGCCAGACGAGTGCCTCGAGCCAGCGGACGTCGTCGTCGTCCCCCGCATCGAGCGGATTCAGGTCGATCCCCGCCCGCCAGACGACCTCGGGCAGCGACGACGGCACGGGCACGGGGCCCGCCACCGTGCAGTCCAGCGGCGGTACCGGGGACCCGCCGGGCGGCTGCAGGGAGGGCCCGGGGGAGTAGGAGTAGGCGTAGCGGTCGGGGTACAGGCAGGCTCCGGCGGAGGCGCCGACCTCGACCAGAGCGAGCGGCCTGCCCTCGTCGGCGCTGATCGCCGCCAGGGACGGCAGCAGGACAGCGCACCTGCCGGCCTCGTTGGTCTGGGTGGCACGCGTCTCCATCACGGAGCGGATGGCGTCCCAGGAATCGAGCACGAAGGACCGGAAGGCGGCGTAGTCCCCGAGCGGGACGCCGACGAATCGCGCTGCTCCGAGGAACAGGACGGGCTGGCGGCGTGCCGGAGGGAGCGTGTCCAGCAGGGCGAGGAGTTCGCCGTCGCCGCTGACGCCCATGCACCACGCGTCGTACAGCGGCGAGTAGCCCCGCGTCTCGACCTCCGCGAAGCTGCGATAACGCACGGATGTTGCAGTATCTGTTCCAGCCATCGGTCCTCCGGTTTCAAGCACGTTTCGCGCGGGTATCGCCGGCCCGGTCCGTCGCACGCGATGCCAAATCGTAACCACTGATGCTCCCGAAATGCCGCCGGCGGCCCCGCCGGAAGTTAGGCTCGTCACACGGATCAGCGCGTTCGCCGCTGTGGTCCCCATGGATACCGGTCACATCCGGTAGGAATCACTCGTTCACCAGGGAGCAACACATGTCCAACCGAGGCACATCCGTGCGCGGCGCAGGTTTCGCGAGGAAACGCGCTGCGCTCACCGCAGGATTCTCCATCGCCGCACTCCTCCTGACCGGCTGCGTCCAGAGCCAGCGCGAGGAGAACACCGGCACCGAGGGCGAGGCCGCCGTCGACTCCACCTTCGTCTTCGCCGCGTCCTCCGATCCCAAGTCGCTCGATCCCGCCTTCGCCAGCGATGGCGAGTCCTTCCGCGTCAGCCGCCAGATCTTCGAGGGCCTGGTCGGCGTCGAGCCGGGCACCGCCGACCCCGCTCCGCTGCTCGCCGAATCCTGGGAGACGGCCGAGGACGGCCTGTCCACGGTGTTCCAGCTCAAGGAAGGCGTCACCTTCCACGACGGCACGCCCTTCAACGCGGAAGCCGTGTGCTTCAACTTCGACCGCTGGTACAACTGGACCGGCATCCAGCAGGCCGAGACGACGTCGTACTACTACGGTTCCCTGTTCCGCGGGTTCGCGGACAGCCCCGAGAACGCCGTCTACGAGTCCTGCGAGGCCAACGGGGACACTGAAGTCACCGTCAACCTGGCCAAGCCGTTCGCCGGATTCATCGCCGCGCTGTCGCTGCCGGCCTTCGCCATGCAGAGCCCGACCGCTCTCGAGGAGTTCACCGCCGACGAGATCGGCGGCACCGCGGAGGCTCCCTCGCTGAGCGAGTACGCCCTCGGCCACCCCGTGGGCACCGGGCCGTTCAAGTTCGACTCCTGGGACGTCGGACAGCAGCTCGAGCTCTCGATCTTCGACGACTACTGGGGCGAGAAGGGCCAGATCACCAAGACGATCTTCCGCATCATCGACGACCCCCAGGCACGCCGCCAGGCACTCGAGGCCGGTGACATCGACGGCTACGACCTCGTGGCTCCCGCCGACACGCAGTCGCTCAAGGACGCCGGCTACAACATCACGCCGCGCGATCCGTTCACCATCCTCTACCTGGGCATGAACCAGGCCGTCCCCGAGCTGAAGGATCCGAAGGTCCGCGAGGCCATCGCCCACGCGATCGACAAGGATGCCCTCGTCTCGCAGACGCTGCCCGAGGGAACGAAGGTCGCCACCCAGTTCATCCCCGAGGTCGTCGACGGCTACAACGAGGACGTCACGACGTACGACTACGATCCCGAGCGTGCGAAGGAACTCCTGGCCGAGGCCGGCTTCCCCGACGGCTTCGACGTCACCTTCAACTACCCGACGAACGTCTCCCGCCCGTACATGCCCACGCCCGAGCAGGTCTTCACCAACCTGCAGGCACAGCTGAGCGAGGTCGGCATCACGGTCAACCCGGCGCCCGCCGCCTGGTCGCCCGACTACCTGAACCAGGTCCAGGGCACCCCGGACCACGGCCTGCACCTGCTGGGGTGGACCGGCGACTACAACGACACCGACAACTTCATCGGCGTCTTCTTCGGCCAGGAGAAGCTGGAATTCGGCTTCGACAACCCCGAGCTGTTCGCGGCCCTCGACGAAGCCCGTGGCACCAGCGACCGCGACCAGCAGACGGAGATGTACAAGGAGATCAACGAGCAGATCGCCGAGTTCAACCCGGCCATCCCGCTCGCCCACCCCGCTCCCTCGCTGGCCTTCGCGCCCCGCGTCACCTCCTACCCGGCGAGCCCCGTCAATGACGAGGTCTTCACCGACATCGAGCTGAGCGAGTAGCAGCAGTACCCGTGTGGAGCCGGTCCCGGTGTCGGGGCCGGCTCCACACTGCTGTACTACCCCTGTCCGGCTGAAGCCGGTCCACCCGGAAGGATCCTGAGTGTTACGCGTCATCGGTAAGCGGCTAGCCCTGCTCGTACCCACCCTGTTCGGACTGTCCATCCTCCTGTTCCTGTGGGTACGCAGCCTCCCCGGCGGTCCGGCCACCGCCCTGCTCGGCGAGAAGGCGACGCCCGAGGCCATCGCCCGCGTCAACGAGCTTTACGGCTTCGACCGCCCCCTGCTCACCCAGTACCTCACCTACATGGGCAGGCTGCTCCGGGGCGACTTCGGCGTCTCCATCAACACCGGGCGCCCGGTGCTCGAGGAGTTCGCCACCCGCTTCCCCGCGACGCTCGAACTCACCGTCATCGCACTCATCTTCGCGATCGGCGTCGGTGTCCCGCTCGGCTACCTGGCCGCGCGGTACTACGGCCGGTTCCTCGACCACAGCTCCGTGGTCCTGAGCCTCATCGGCATCACCGTGCCCGTCTTCTTCCTGGCCTTCATCCTCAAGTACCTGTTCGCCATCCAGTGGTCCCTGCTGCCGCCCGACGGCCGGCAGGACCCGCGCATCGACGCGACGCACTACACACAGTTCTACGTGCTCGACGGACTGCTCACGGGCGAGTACGACGCCGCATGGGACGCGTTCCTGCACCTCATCCTGCCGGGGCTGGCCCTCGGGACCATCCCGCTGGCGATCATCGTCCGCATCACGCGCGCCTCGGTCCTCGAGGTGCAGAACGCGGACTACGTCCGCACGGCCCGCGCCAAGGGCCTGATGGAACGCACCATCCGCGGCAGCTTCATCCTGCGGAACGCCATGCTCCCCGTCGTGACGACCATCGGCCTGCAGTTGGGCCTGCTCATCTCGGGGGCGGTCCTGACGGAGACGGTCTTCGCCTTCAACGGCATCGGCCGGTTCCTGCGCGACGCGATCTTCGGCCTGGACTACCCCGTGCTTCAGGGCTTCATCATCTTCATCGCGATCCTGTACGCACTGATCAACCTGATCGTCGACCTGTCCTACTCCGTCATCGACCCGAGGGTGCGTGTGCAATGAGTACCATCCTGCCTCCCGCCGCCGGCGGTTCAGCGGCCCCGAACGATCCCGCCATCGACACCGGTCGGGGCACCGGCCTGTGGAAGGACGCCTTCCTCCGCCTGCGCAGGAACCCGCAGGCGATCGTCGGTGCCGTCATCATCGGCCTCTTCCTGCTCGTGGCCGTCCTCGCGCCCATCCTGGCGCCGTACGGCGGCGACGAGCTGCCGGGTCGCACCTCCATCACGCCCACCACCATCCCCGGTCCCGGTGAGATCGACGGCTTCCCGCTGGGCCTCGACCGGTTCGGCGGAGACGTGCTCAGCAAGCTCATCTGGGGCGCCCAGGCGTCACTGCTGATCGGTGTCGTCTCGACGGCGCTCGGCCTGGCGGGCGGCATGCTGCTCGGCGTCCTGGCCGGCGGGCTCGGTGGCTGGGTGGACAACGTCATCATGCGCTTCGTGGACATCCTGCTGTCCGTCCCCAACCTGCTGCTCGCCGTCAGCATCGCCGCGGTGCTCGGCCAGAGTTCCTACGCCATCATGATCGCGATCGGCGTCTCGCAGATCCCGATCTTCGCGAGGCTCCTGCGGTCCTCCATGCTGTCGCAGCGGGGGGCGGACTACATCCTGGCGGCCCAGACCCTCGGGCTCAGCCGCCGGACCATCACCATGAGCCACCTCCTGCCGAACAGCATGGGACCGGTGATCGTGCAGGCGACGCTCACGCTCGCGACGGCCGTGATCGACGCGGCGGCGCTGTCGTTCCTGGGCCTCGGTGGCGGCCTGCCCCAGGCCGCCGAGTGGGGGCGCATGCTCACCTACGCCCAGGCGGAACTCGCGGTAGCTCCGCAGCTCGCCTTCCTGCCCGGTGCATGCATCGCCATCACGGCACTGGGCTTCACCCTTCTGGGGGAATCGCTGCGCGAGGCCCTCGATCCGAAGACCCGGAGGAAGTAGCGACCGCTTCCCGGTGCATCAGCGGCCATCACCCCTCGGGGCGGTGGCCGCTGCCGGTTCCGGGGCAGGCGGGCCAAAGGCCCTCCTAGCGGGCGTGCAGGTCCAGTCGGTGCGGGTCGATGCGCAGGTCGGGGTCCCACCCACCTGTGGCCGCCGCGGCCCGGTAGGTGGCCCGCAGGAACCGCAGCAGCGTGGCATCCGGGTCCTCGCTGGTGCGCACGGCCTCGTAGGGCAGCAGGAACTGGCGGAACTCGGTGCTGTAGTAGGCGCCGTCGACGTCGATGACGGCATCGCGGTACCCCTCGGGCTCGGGGTAGGCATAGGAGTAGAAGGCGCCCTCCTCGCCGCCGCCGGGCCAGAACCCGCAGCTGGAGAGCTCGTGCGAGTAGCCCTCCTGCATGACCCAGTCGGCGCAGTTCGGCGCACCGCCCGGATGGATGGGGGCAGGACGTCCGGTGAAGCGCGTGCAGGCAAGGTCCATGGCACCCCAGAAGAAGTGCACGGGGCTCACCTTGCCGAGGAACTCGGCGCGGAAGCGCGTGAGGACCCGTTCCGCCTGGATGAGCTGCCGCCAAAACGCGTTCACCGCCGCTGCGTCGTAGGACGCGTGGTGGTGGTCCTCGGCGAAGGGTACGGCGGGATCCACCTCCGTGGGCACGGCCCGGATCGGTGCGTCGATGCCGAGCTCGGCCAGTGCCGCCATGGTCCGTGCGTGGAACTTCGCCACCGACTGCGGCTCGAGCGGCACGCTGCGGTCCCCGCCGGAACTGCTGCGCACCACCAGGCGGTGCGCCACGACGTCGGCCTCGATGTCGAACATCCCGTCCCCGTAGGGGATGGCGGAGGTGCCGAGCCCGCGCGGCGTCACGTAGAGCGGCACCTGCCACCAGTGGTTGACCAGCGGGGCGTGCGCCATGCGGATCTTGCCGACCACCTGGAGCCACATGTGCAGTGTCGCCTGCGTGTCCTGCCAGTCCGCGACTCGTAGCGCCGGCCAACCCGACGCCGTCGTCGTTCCCGTGATCACCTGGTCGCTCATGCTGCTCCTCCGCCTCGTCGTGTGCGGCCAATCTATGCGCCCTACCCGCGCTGGTACAGGCCATGACGGTTCGTGGCGCTTGCTAGGGTGGCATCCGACGGATCCCGGCCGAGGCGGAACACGTACGCAGTGCGCGTTCCTCTCCGGGGTCACCCCGGGGCACGCAGACCGACCAGCACAGGGCGCCTCAGGCGCCTGACTGCGCTCCGCGCAGCTCAGCGCCCGAACAGAAGGACAGGTCGGCCGGGATCCGTCGCGCTGTCGCACACCGGTGCGGCGACGCCCAGGCGGAGGGGGAGCCATGGACGACACCGAATCCCTGCCGGACGACGGCGGATCCTTCCCTGCCCGGGGCGGCCCGGACCGGGCCAGCCGTGGGACGGCGGCGGCCAGGACGCTCGCACGGACGCCTGCGCCCGGCGGTCCGGGACTCGCGTTCCTCCTCGCGGGGGCATTCCTGACCGCGCCCGCCTGGCAGCGCGAGGACCTCCTGGACGCCGGTGCCGCCGTCCTCGGGAGCCGGCGGCGCTGGTTGGGGTCGCTCGTCCGCGCCGTGTTCGCCGGCTACCCGCGGCGGCCCGACGGCGCTCCGCGTGAGCTCGCCCGCTGGATCCGCGCCCAGCCGGTCTTCACGGACGCGATCGGGCGAGCGGCCGCGAGGGGCGTTCCGATCACCCCGGCCCGGTACCTGACCGCAGGTTCCCCGGAGGAGGGGCACCGCTCATCCCGCGTGGACCTCGGGACGGGGGCGCCGGCAGCACCGGGCGCCGCGGACCTGGGCCGGCTCGCGCGGGAGCTCAGGCTGACACCGGGCGAGCTCGACTGGTTCGCCGACACCCGGTCCTGGAACCGGCGCGCACCGAGCCAGGCACTCCGCCACTACCGCTACGAGTGGCGTTCGCGCCCGGGACGTGTCCCGCGGCTCCTGGAGGTCCCCGGGATCCGCCTGCGCACCGTGCAGCGCCGGGTGCTCGATCTCGTCCTCGCCCCGATCCCCCTGCACCCCGCCGCCCACGGGTTCGTCCCGGGACGCAGCGCGAGGACGGGTGCGGCCCTGCATGCCGGGACGGACGTCGTCATCTCCCTGGACCTCGTCTCCTTCTTCGCGCACGTGTCACCGGGCCGGATCTTCGGTGTGCTGCGGCAGGCGGGCTGCCCCGAGGCCACCGCGCACGTACTCACCGGACTCTGCACCCACTCCGTCCCCGAGGCTGTCCTGCGGGCCATGCCCGGCGGCGGCACTCCGGAGGAGCGCTTCGCACTCGCCCAGGCCCTGCGTGCCGCACACCTCCCGCAGGGCGCGCCGTCCTCACCCGCCCTCGCCAACCTCGCGGTGCGGCGGCTCGATTCCCGGCTGGCGGGCTGGGCGGAGGCAGCCGGTGGCACGTACACGCGCTACGCGGACGACCTCGCCTTCAGCGGCCCGGCCGGCCTCGCCCGCCGGGCGGACGCCTTTCTCCGGGGTGCCGAGCGCATCGTCGCTGCCGAGGGCCACGAGGTGAACAGGCACAAGACCCGCGTCCGCAGCGCGGCGACACGGCAGACCGTGACGGGTGTCGTCGTCAATGCGCATCCGAACGTGGCACGGGCCGACTACGACGCCCTCAAGGCGACCCTGTACAACTGCCTCGTCCACGGTCCGGAGTCGCAGCGACGCGGCCAGGCCGACTTCCGCGCACACCTCGGCGGGCGCATCTCCTGGGTGGAGTCCCTCAACCCGCTGCGCGGCCGCAAGCTCCGGGAGGCCTTCGACCGCATCGGCTGGTGACGGCTCTAGGAGGCCAGGTCCTCGTCGATGTTGAGCTCGTTGCCCGGGATGGAGGCGAGCAGCCTCCGGGTGTAGGGGTGGCGGGGGTTCTGGAAGACCTCTTCGGAGCTGGCGGCCTCCACGAGCTCGCCGTCCTTCATCACGCACACGTAGTCCGAGATGAGGCGGACGACGGCGAGGTCGTGGGAGATGAAGAGGTAGCTGAGGCCCAGTTCGGACTGCAGTTCGCCGAGGAGTTTCAGGATCTGTGCCTGCACCAGGACGTCGAGCGCGGAGACGGGCTCGTCGCAGACGATCAGCTCGGGCTGCAGGGCGAGGGCCCGTGCGATCGCCACACGCTGCCGCTGCCCGCCGGAGAGTTCCGCCGGGTAGCGCCGCAGGGCGTTCTGCGGGAGGGAGACCTGGTCCATCAGTTCGCGGACACGTGCCGCCCGCTCCTTCCGGGACCCGCGCTTGTACGCGTTGAGGGGTTCCTCGACGATGCGCTCGATCGTGAACATCGGGTTCAGCGAGGAGTAGGGGTCCTGGAAGATCGGCTGCACGCGCTGGCGGAAGTCGTTGAGCTGCGCCTTGTCGAGGGTGGCCACGTCCATGCCGTCGAACGTCATGGTCCCCGAGGTCGGCTCGATCAGTTTGAGGAGCATGCGCGCCGTCGTGGTCTTGCCCGAGCCCGATTCCCCGACGATCGCCACGGTCTGCCCGCGCGGGACATCGAGTGTGACGTTCTTCGCCGCGTAGAAGTCCTCCTTGCTGCCGCGGCGTTTGTAGATCTTCGTGAGGTCACGGATCTCGACGATGTTCGGGGGAGCTGCGGGGCCGGCGGGAGCCGCGTCGATCCCGGGTGCGGCCGGACGGTCCGAGGACGACGTCGCAGCATGCGCTCCGGCGGCAGCGCGGGGTACGTCCTGGGCATGTCCATCACTCGTCGCGGGAAGGTGGTCGGAACCGTGGTCGGTGGGAACCCCGCCGTCGTGTCCTGCCTCGTGCTCCGCGAAGACGGCCTCGGCCAGCTTGAGCCGGCTCGCGGTGTCCGCCGTGAAGGCGCCGGGGCGCAGGCGGACGGCGGCGACGCTCGGGGCCGCCCGGACGAGGGACTGCGTGTAGGGGTGCTGCGGATCGTTGAGCAGCTGCTCGGCCGGTCCGGTCTCGACCACACGGCCGCGATGCATCACCACGAGCTGCGAGGCACGCTCGGCGGCCAGCCCGAGGTCGTGCGTGATGAGGAGGACCGACGTGCCGAGCTGTTCGGTCATCGTCTCGATCTGGTCGAGGATGGTGCGCTGCACGGTGACGTCCAGGGCCGACGTCGGCTCGTCGGCGATGAGCAGGCGGGGCTGGCAGGCGAGGCCGATCGCGATCAGGGCCCGCTGCCGCATGCCACCCGAGAACTCGTGCGGGTACTGCTTGGCGCGCTCGCCGGCGTCGGGCAGGCCGGCGGCCGTCAGTACCTCGATGACGCGCTGCTTGACGTTCTTCTTGGTCGCCATGCCGTGGACGAGGAGTGTTTCGGCGACCTGCGTGCCGATCTTCGTCACCGGGTTCAGGTTGGACATCGGGTCCTGCGGTACGAGGCCGATCGCCCTGCCGCGGATGGAGCGCATCTTCGCTTCCGGCAGAGCCACCAGGTCCTGGCCCTCGAACAGGATGCTGCCGGAGGTGACCCGGCCGTTGCCGGGCAGGAGGCCGATGCAGGCCATCGCCGTCGTCGACTTGCCCGAGCCCGACTCGCCGACGATCGCGAGGGCGCTGCCGCGCTTGAGCGTGAAACTCGCGTCCTCGACCGCCTGGACCTCGCCGTGGGTGGTCCGGAAGCTCACCGCCAGGTTCCGCACCTCGAGCAGGGGTGCGTCGAGGTTCTCTGGCTGGTCGGCCGCGCTTCCGGCGGGAGTGATGTCCGTCATAGCACCATCGTGCCCTATGTCCGGGGCCGTCGCCGTCCACGCGACGGGGCCCGGGCTAACTTTTCGGGAACGATGCGGCGCCGTCGGCCGCAGCGGTGAGCCGGGTCGCGAGGTGGTCCACCGCCAGGCGGTAGCCGTCGACGCCCGCACCGACGATCACGGCATCCGCGACGCCCGAGAGGAAGGAATGGTGCCGGAACTCCTCGCGCCGGTGCACATTGCTGATGTGCACCTCGACGACCGGGAGGCCCACCCCGGCGAGGGCGTCCCGGATGGCGATCGACGTGTGCGTGTAGGCGCCGGCGTTGATGACGATCCCGTCCGCCGTCGTGCGTGCGGCGTGGATGGCGTCGATGATCTCGCCCTCGTGGTTGGACTGCATCGCCGTCGTGGTGCAGCCGCGCTCCCGTGCGGCATCCGACGCGAGGCGGACGACGTCGTCGAGTGTCGCCGTCCCGTACACGGCCGGCTCCCTGGTGCCGAGCAGGTTCAGGTTCGGGCCGTTGATCACGAGGATGCTGGGGGTGCGTGCCGGGGTCATGCCCTAACTATGCCGCACGCCCGGCACCGGCCGGCGGATCCGCGAGGCGGGAACGCAGGCGCACGGCGCCCACCGCGCCGGCCACCGTCACGAGGCTCATGGCGGCGAGGACGACGCCCGGGTGCCACCAGGCACCGCCCGTCGCGATGCCGAACTGCTGGGTGATCGACGGGGCGAAGCCTGCGACGATCGCGGCGATGCTGTAGGCGAAGGACAGGGCGGTGAACGCCGTCGCCGGCCGGAAGATGTCCGCCATCAGGCCGCCGAGGGCTGCCCAGCTGGCGGTCGGCAGGATCCCGCCGAGGATGATCGCGGCGATGTACAGGGGTTCCGTCGCGATGCTGATGGTCCAGTACAGCGGGAAGGCGATCAGCGCGGTCCCGAACGCCCCGCCGGCGACCACCCT
The DNA here is from genome assembly GCF_057291175.1 of Arthrobacter sp. UYP4. Lineage (NCBI taxonomy): Bacteria > Bacillati > Actinomycetota > Actinomycetes > Micrococcales > Micrococcaceae > Arthrobacter > Arthrobacter sp. UYP4. The sequence goes on along the minus strand of NZ_JBXAVU010000001.1, from coordinate 1,660,437 downwards.
CGCGGAGCCGATGCGCATCGCCAGGTAGCCGAAGGCCGGGATGGTGACGAGCTGGAGGATCGACCCCACGAGGGCTGCGTTCAGGACCGTCGCCTGGGACAGCCCGAGGGTCTCGGTGCCGTAGGCCTGGGTGTAGGTGACCATGAGGAAGTAGGAGCCGATGCCCAGGACCGCGGAGGCGATGGCGACCACGATCGCGGTGGGCTGGGACTTCAGGACCTCGAGGAAGGGGACGCGGGGGAGGGCATGCTGCCGGCTCGTCTCCCGGAAGACGGGCGTCTCGTCGATGGCGAGCCGGAGGTAGATCGCGACGGCGAGGAACGGGAAGGCGAGCAGGAACGGGATGCGCCAGCCCCAGGTCGTCATGACGTCCGGGGCGACGACGGCGAGGACGAGGAAGATGGCGGAGATCAGCATGGTGCCGACGGGGGACCCGAGCTGGGGGATCGAGGCGTAGAGCGCGCGCTTGCGGGGCTCGGCGTGCTCGGTGGCGATGAGGATCGAGCCGCCCCACTCCCCGCCGAGCGAGAGGCCCTGCAGCAGGCGCAGCACGGTCAGGATGATCGGTGCCCACACGCCGATGGTGCTGTAGTCGGGCAGCAGCCCGACGGTGCCGGTGGCCAGCCCCATCAGGGTGATGGTCCAGATCAGGGTGCGCTTGCGGCCGATCCGGTCACCGAGGTGGCCGAAGAGGATCGCGCCGAGGGGGCGTGCGACGAATCCCATCGCGAAGACCAGGAACGCCGAGAGGGTCCCGGCGAGCGGATCCTGCTCGGTGAAGAAGACGGTGTTGAAGACGAGCGCGGCGGCAGTGCCGAACACGTAGAAGTCGTAGGACTCGAGGGCTGTTCCGACGAAGGAGGCTCCGGCGACGCGGCGGGCCATGCGCGGATTCGATACGGGGGGCTGCTGCACGGTAGTGGACACGCTGAAATCATCCTCTCGCTCCGGCGTACGGGCCATCTTTTCGGACGAACGTCACATCCCGGGCAGGTCGTCCGTCCGCAGCGCGGCCGCTGCGGCGCTGCTCGGAGCCGCCGGGCTGCTCAGGTGGGCAGGGCCGCACCGGCACCGGCGGTGATGATGGCACGTCCCGTGGTGATGAGCGACTCCGTGATCGCCGTCGGGTCGCCCAGGTAGCCCTGCACCATGGCGCCGTCACGCAGCATGATGAGCTGGTCCGCGACGATCCCGGGCTGCTCCACCCCGAGCTCGGACAGCAGCTCCGTGACGACGGAGTGCAACCACGCCCGGTACCGCTCGACGGCGGCGCGGACCACGTTGTCGGCTGCCGGGTACTCGGCGGCCGCATTGATGAAGGTGCATCCGCGGAATCCCGGCCGGCAGGCTGCACTGCCGTTGGCGGCGGCCAGGGCGAGCAGGACGCTGCAGGCATCCGGGCCCGCAGCACGCTCGCTGTCGACGGCGGTCTGCAACTGCTCCAGCTGGTTCTCGAGGTAGGCCACCACGAGGTGCTCCTTGGACCCGAAATGCCGGTAGAAGGTGACCTTCGTGGTCCCGGCGTCGGCGATCACCTTGTCCGCACTGACCGAGCGGATGCTGTCGGCGTCGAACAGTCGTGTCGCGGACGCGAGGATGCGTTCCCGGACGGGGGGCTGGGCGTTCATGGATGCTCCCGTGAGAGGGTGGATTTGGGTCGGGTGGAGTTACTAGTTAGTCTACCTGAAGGAGCGGGGGCCAGTCCGGCCCCCACGACGGAAGGATCTCCCCACATGAGTGCTCTCTACACCGCAGTCGCCACCGCCACGGGCGACGGACGCAACGGCAAGGCACACACGGACGACGGGCAGCTCGTCGTCGACCTGGCGGTCCCGAAGGAGATGGGCGGCGCCGGTGGCGCCACGAACCCCGAGCAGCTCTTCGCCCTCGGCTACGCAGCCTGCTTCCACAGCGCACTGAAGCTCGTCGCCGGCCGCAGCAAGGCCAGGATCAGCGACACGGCGGTCACCGCCGAGGTGAGCATCGACGCGGTCGACGGCGGCGCGTTCCAGCTCGCCGTCGCCCTGCACGCCGAGATCGGCGGCGTGGACCAGGAGACGGCGGACGCACTCGTCGAGCAGGCCCACCAGGTGTGCCCCTACTCGAACGCCACGCGCGGCAACATCGAGGTCACGGTCGACGCCACGATCGGCTGATCGGTTCCGGCTGGACGCAGAGAGGCCCCCGCACGCGCGGGGGCCTCTCCGCGTCCCGGGTCGGGCGCTACTTCCGGAGCGAGACGGCGATCTGCTGCATGATCGTGGGGTCGGACAGCGTCGTGGCGTCGCCCACCTCGCGGCCTTCGGCGACGTCCTTGAGCAGGCGCCGCATGATCTTCCCGCTGCGGGTCTTCGGCAGTTCGGGCACCACCAGGATGTTCCGCGGCTTGGCGATCGGTCCGATCTCCTTGCCCACGTGGTTGCGCAGGGTGGTGACGATGTCGTCGTCGTCCTTCGCCGAGCCACGGAGGATGACGAAGGCGACCACGGCCTCGCCCGTCGTCTCGTCACTGGCACCGACGACGGCGGCCTCCGCGACGGACGGGTGGCTCACCAGCGCCGATTCGATCTCGGTGGTGGACAGGCGGTGGCCGGAGATGTTCATGACGTCGTCGACCCGGCCGAGGAGCCAGATGTCCCCGTCGCTGTCCTTCTTGGCGCCGTCCCCGGCGAAGTACATGTCGTCGAAGCGGGACCAGTAGGTGTCCTTGAACCTCTGCGGGTCGCCCCAGATGCCACGCAGCATGGCGGGCCACGGCTCGCGGATCACCAGGTAGCCGCCGGAACCGTCCGGCACCGACACCCCCATCTCGTCGACGACGTCGACGGCGATGCCCGGTACGGCGACCTGCGCGGAGCCCGGCTTGGTCGCGGTCACCCCGGGCATCGGCGCGATCATGTGCGCGCCGGTCTCCGTCTGCCACCACGTATCCACGATCGGCGCCTGTCCGCCGCCGATCACCTCCCGGTACCACATCCACGCCTCGGGGTTGATCGGCTCCCCGACGGAGCCGAGCACGCGGATCGACGAGAGGTCGTACTTCTGCGGGATGTCGCGGCCCCACTTCATGAACGTGCGGATGGCCGTCGGTGCCGTGTAGAGGATGGACACCCTGTACTTCTCGATCAGTTCCCACCAGCGGCCCTGGTGCGGGGTGTCCGGCGTCCCCTCGTACATCAGCTGGGTGGCGCCGTTCACGAGGGGCGCGTAGGTGACGTAGCTGTGACCGGTGACCCAGCCGATGTCCGCCGTGCACCAGAACACATCGGTCTCGGGCCGCAGGTCGAAGGTGTTCCGATGGGTGAACGCGGTCTGGGTGAGGTAACCGCCGGTCGTGTGCAGGATGCCCTTCGGCTTCCCCGTGGTCCCCGAGGTGTACAGGATGAACAGCGGGTGCTCCGAGTCGTGCGCGACGGCGACGTGTTCCTCCGGGGCGCCGTCGACGACGTCGTGCCACCAGGTGTCGCGTCCCTCGGTCCACTCGACCGGTTCGTTGTTGCGGCGGACCACGACCACGCTCGTGACCGTGTGGCCCTCCTTCTCGAGGGCCCCGTCGACCGCCGGCTTGAGGGGGCTCGGCTTGCCACGGCGGTAGGTGCCGTCGGAGGTGACCACGAGCGTGGCCTCGGCGTCGTCGATGCGGCTGCGGAGGGCGTCCGCCGAGAAACCACCGAAGACGACGGAGTGGACGGCGCCGATCCGCGCACAGGCGAGCATCGTGACGACCGCCTCGGGGATCATGGGCAGGTAGACGGCGACGCGGTCGCCCTTCGCCACGCCGAGCGACTCGAAGGCGTTCGCCGCCTTCTTCACCTCCCGGGTCAGTTCCGCGTACGTGATGGTGCGTGTATCACCGGGCTCGCCCTCGAAGTGGATGGCGACGCGGTCGCCGAGGCCGGCTTCGACATGGCGGTCGAGGGCGTTGTAGGCGGCGTTGACCGTGCCGCCCACGAACCACTTCGCGAAGGGCGCGTCCGACCAGTCGAGCGTCTCGGTGAAGTCCTGGTCCCAGGTGAGGAGCTCCCGCGCCTGGCGGGCCCAGAACTCCGTGCCCTGCTCGCGTGCCTCGTCGTAGAGGGACGGCTGGGCGACGGCGTTCGCGGCGAACGCCTCGCTGGGCGGGAAGCGTCGTTCCTCGTGCAGCAGGTTCTCGAAGGCATCGCCTTGTCGTTCGGCGGTCATGTTCTACCCCTTTGTGACGTGTTCAATGACGGACAGGACGCAGGGTGCCGCGACGGCTCGCCGCACCGCAACGTGCTCCAGTGGAACACTATCGAGTTCTCCCCGCCGGTGTGTGCCCGGCGTCACAGGACCTAGCCGAGATGCGGCGATTGTGCGGTGAGCGGCGGTCGGCTCGGCATCTCCTTCGGTGGAGAAGGCGCGGGCCGATGGCTAGGGTGGAAGGAGGTAAGTGATGCCGGCGGCCGATGCAGCCGGTGACCAGCGCTAGAAACGGGAGTTTGAGATGACGGAAGCAACCGAGGGGCGACTCGCCTCCGGCCAGGAGGCGACGGCATCCCGAACCGACGCACGGGACACGGGCGCGCAGGCGGCCGAGAAAGCCTCCGGCGCGGACAGCCCGTCCGGCACGACGGCGACCCGGCAGGCCGGCGCCACCGGGCCGAGCGAGGCCGTGCTCGGTCCGTTCACCCTGCGTGAGGCCGTCTTCGGCGGAGGCGTTGCGCTCGTGTTCATCGGGACGCTGCTGCCGTTCATCGACGGCATGGTGCGCTACGCGAACTTCTGGAACAGCGGCCCGCTCTTCTTCATCGGCATCGGCATCCTGCTGCCCGTGATCGCACTCGCCCTCCTGGCCGGACGACGCCTGGGAAGTGCGGGACTCCGTGTCGGATCCCTCTCCGTCGACCAGTTCGCATCGGTCACCGCCGTCCTGGCCGCCACCTACTTCTTCCTCCAGACCGTGACCGACTTCCACCCCGGACCCCTGCTCGCGCTGATCGGGTCCCTCGCCATGCTGGCCGCGACCGTCACCGCTCCTTTCCTCCCGGTCTTCCGGAACGACTTCGCGGAGCGGCCGGAGGTGCCTGCGCCCGCTGCGGCCCGCCCCATCACCGCAGCCCGCCCCCGCCCGAAGCAGCCCAAGCAGCCCAGGCCCGAGGCCGGAGCGAAGACCCGGCAGGCCCCGACGACCTCCGGTCCCGGCACGGCGGGAGTCAATCCTGCCGCTGCCGCAGTGCTGCAGAACGGCGCGGGCCTGTACGGTGCGGGCGGGGCAGGCGCCGTCGGTGCCGGTGCCGCCGCATCGGGCCAGTCCGGGATGGAGCGGGGAGCGTCGCAGGGCACGCCGACGCACAACGACCCGGTCACCGGTACGACGACGGCCGAACCGTCGGGGTCCTCCGCCGTCGGCCGCGGTTCGGAGGCCACTCCGGAGGATGCGGGCACGCGGACCTCCGATTCCTCGGATCGGAACGCCTCCGAGGCCGTCCCGTCGCAGACCACGACGCCCGCCGCGGATGCGACGCGGGTCCACGACGTCGTCCGCGACGACCTCCCGGGGTCCTCCGCAGCGGAGACCGCGGAGGAACGGAGCCACCAGGAGCCCATCACCGCAACGCGCTTCGCGGAGGAGGAACCCGTCGTCGAGGCGTTCTGGTTCGCGGTCGGCTCGCCGCGTCCCGTCGTCGACGAACAGACCGGCCGTGAGGTCTTCACGCTCCAGCCGGGCGACTGGGAAGTCGGCATCGAGGATCGCGGGAGCGAGTTCCTGGTCCAGGACAAGCGCACGGGATCGGTCGGTATCCTGCGGGACCTGCGCAACATCGAACGCGCTCCCCGCGACTGACGCATTCCGCCCCTGCCCGTCGTGGCCGGTGGCTCGAGCAGCACCACCGAGAGGAGATCCGCGCGTGGCAGGCAGGAAAGCGAAGATCGAGGAGGAATCGCCCGTCGCCCTCAAGCGCCGCGCCCGCCGGATCAACAGGATCCTCGGTGAGACCTACCCCTACGCGGTGGCGGAGCTCGACTTCCGGAACGCGTTCGAACTGCTGGTGGCGACCGTGCTGTCCGCGCAGACCACCGATGTGAGGGTCAACCTCACCACCCCCGCCCTCTTCGAGCGGTACCCCGACGCGCGTACCATGTCCGAGGCCGAGGAGCTCGAGCTGCAGGAGATCATCCGCCCCACCGGGTTCTACCGCGCGAAGGCCAACAGCCTCCTTGCGCTCTCCCGGCGGCTCGTCGACGAATTCGACGGCGAGGTACCGGGCACGCTCGAGGACCTCGTGACCCTGCCCGGGGTGGGACGCAAGACCGCGAACGTGGTCCTCGGCAATGCGTTCGGTGTGCCCGGCATCACCGTGGACACGCACTTCGGGCGGCTGTCGCGCAGGTTCCGCTGGACGACGTCGGAGGACCCCGTGAAGGTGGAACTCGACGTCGCCGCGCTGTTCGACCGCAAGGACTGGACGATGCTCTCCCACCACGTCGTCTTCCACGGCCGGCGGATCTGCCATGCCAAGAAGCCGGCGTGCGGGGTCTGCCCCGTCGCGGCCCTGTGCCCGTCCTACGGGGAGGGCGAGACGGACCCGATGAAGGCGGCCAAGCTGCTCAAGTACGAACTCGCGCCGGGCCGGGAGGAGCTGCTGGACCAGATGCGGGCCGGCCGGACCCGTGCGGAGCTCCGCGAGGCCGGGCACGGCCTGGGTGCCTAGGGCCCGGCTCGTGCCGGGAGGGGATCCGGCGGATGCGGCGGTGACGGCGTACGACGAGCTGACTCGATGGGTCAGGTCGATGGACCGCCCCGGAGCCACGCTGCTGCAGCCGCACGGCTGGCAGTTCGCGACCTTCGACCCCACCAGGAGCCGTCGCGCTGCCGTGCTGATCCTCTTCGGAGCCCGGGACGGGGGCCGGTCCGGACGACCCGGCAGGGCTTTAGGGCGCAACGAACTCGACGTCCTGTTCGTGATGCGGGCCAGTTCGCTCTCCAACCATCCGGGCCAGGTGGCGTTCCCCGGCGGCGCGATCGACGCCGGGGACGCGGACGAGGGCGCGGCAGCCCTGCGCGAGGCAGAGGAGGAGACGGGGGCTGACCCTCGGGGCATCGAGGTCCTGGGGACCCTGCCCGACGTGGGACTCCCCGTCAGCAATTTCATGGTCACGCCGGTGCTCGGCTGGTGGGCCGAGCAGTCGCCGATCCGTGTCGTGGACACCGCCGAGTCCGAACTGGTCTTCCGGTGTCCCGTGGAGACCCTCCTCAACCCGTCGCGCCGCCGGACGGCAGTCGTCCGGCGCGACGGATTCGTCAGCCGGACACCCGCGTTCCTGGCGCCCGAAGCGGTGATCTGGGGATTCACGGCGATGCTGCTGGATGCGGTGTTCGACGGTCTCGGCTGGACGGAGCCGTGGGACCGGTCGCAGGAGATCCCCGCACCCCTGTGAAATGCCCTGGCCCGGACCGCGATCGCCGGCCGTCGCACGGAAGCGTGACCGGAGGCCGTGCGGACTACTTGGCGTCCGCGTAGGACGTCACGGTGACCGTGGTGATGGAGAATTCGATCGGGATGGCACCGAAGATCAGCCGCGTCGCCGCCCGCGCAGCGTCGCCGAGGAGGGCCTCCGCCTCGGCGGCCTGCTCCACCGGGACATGCAGGACCACCTCGTCGTGCAGGAAGAAGGCGATGCGGCTCCGCGGCTGCGGGATGCTGCTCGCGGTCAACCGCCGCCGGATCTCCGCCAGCCAGCACAGGGCCCACTCCGCGGCCGAGGCCTGCACCACGAAATTGCGTGTGAAGCGGCCCCGGGCCCGCGCCGCCGCGTCCGCGCGGCGCTGCTCCTCCGCCGTCGTCGTCCGTTGCCTCGCGCGCCATTCCTCCGAGGCGGGCGGGCAGCCACGGCCGAGGTAGCTCGAGACACCCTCCCCGGCTTCGCCCGCCCTCGCCGCCGCCTCGACGACGCCGATGGCGCGCGGGTAGGCGCGGGTCAACTGCGGCATGAGCCGCCCGGACTCACCGCTCGTCGCACCGTACATCGCGCCGAGCATCGCGAGCTTCGCCTTCGCACGGTCCCCGCCGAATCCCTGGTCGGCGATGCCCTGGTAGAGGTCCCTGCCGCGCGCGGCGGCGGCCAGCGCCGAGTCCTGTCCGAGCGCCGCCAGCACCCGGGGCTCCAGCTGCGCCGCGTCGGCGACCAGGAAGACATGACCCTCGTCGGGCCGGACGGCGTCGCGCACCTGCCGAGGGATCTGCAGCGCACCGCCGCCCCGGGACGCCCACCGGCCGGAGACGACGCCGCCCACGACGTACTCCGGCCTGAAGCGTCCTGCGTGGACCCAGGTGTCGAGCCAGTTCCAGCCGTTCGCCGTCAGGAGCCGCGACAGTTTCTTGTAGGCCAGGAGCGGTTCGATGGCGGGGTGCTGCTGCTGCTCGAGTTCCCACGAGCGCGTGGTCCTCACCTCGATCCCGGCCCGGTGCAGGGCCCGCAGGACCTCCTGCGGGGAGTCCGGATTGAGCGCAGGGCTACCCAGCTCGGCACGCAGCACCCCGGCGAGCCGCTCGAGTTCGATCGGCCGCGCACCCTCCGCGGGCCGCGGCCCCAACGTCCGTTCGAGCAGCTCCTCATGCACGTCCCTGCGCCACGGGAGCCCCCAGTGTTCCATCTCGGCGGCGATGAGCGAGCCCGCGGACTCGGCGGCGACCAGCAGGGTGAGGCGTCCCGGCTCCATGGCATCGGAGACGGCGGCGAGCTGGTCGCGGAACGTCCCGAGGACCTCCTCCGGGGACGGACCGGAGGGCTCCCGCGGCTCGTCGAACAGCGAGTGCTGGTTCGGCGGCGGAGGGGGTGGCATCAGGAGCCGGGGAGGCTCCGTGCCGTCGTCCTTCGGGGCCGCCGACCTCAGCGAATCGATGTAGGGGGAGGGCCGGCAGGACGCCGAGTAGGCCAGGATGTCCCGGGTCAGTGCGAGGTCCCAGCATCGGTCCACGGCGACGCCCGCGGTCAGGAGGGCGGGATACCAGTCCCGTGTGCTGCTCCACACCCAGCGCGGGCGCTCGACCTCCAGGCGGGCGACGGCGTCGCCGAGCCCGTCGCGGTCGAGCACGTCCGGCTCACCGACGGACCCGCCCTCCGCATCGAGGCGCTGCAACGCCACGGCGGCGTCGCCACCGCGACCCGACGGCAGGGACGCCACGGCTATGTACATGAGCATATTGTCGGCGGTCGCGCTGTCATTCCTTCAATCCTGGTCCTTGTCCACATAGGGGTGACCCCTGCGGTGACGCCCACCCGGTGCAGCGAGGCTTGCCGCATGACTCGGCAGACGCGGACGCGGACGGAACGGCGGCAGCCCGTGGTCCTCGCCGGAGGGACGCAGTTCGTCCTGGATCAGGTGGCGCGCGCATGTGCTGCCGCCGGGATCGCGGGCCTGTTCGTCCCCACCCTCGCCGAAGCACTCACGCACGACCCGCTGGTGCTGCTCGTCGCGGTGGACCAGGCCGCGGCGGGAGTGCACGGGCAGCGCGAGGTCATCGTCGTGGGGACCGCCGACGACGAGCAACGGGCCTGGGGAAGCGCTGCGGCCCTCGCCTCGTCGCGCGTCGTGATCCTGCCGCAGGGTGCGGGCTGGCTCGCCGAACACCTCGGACGGCGGGTCAACCCTGCCGCCACCGGCGCGGTGGTCGGCTTCGTCGGTACCGCCGGCGGCTGCGGCGTGAGTACCTTCGCCTTCTGGTGTGCCCGACGCACCGCGGACCAGGGTAGGTCCGTGCTGCTGGTGGACGCGCATCCCCTCGGCGGCGGCCTCGATCGTGCCCTCGGCATAGAGGAGCACCCCGGCGTGCGGTGGCACGACCTCGAGGAGATCCGCGGGACGCTCGGTGCCGAGCAACTCGCCGCCGCATTGCCCTCCGTCGGCGGCCTCTCCGTGCTGTCGCACGGCACGCGACCCGGCCCGCCCGGCGTCGAGCGAGGGGACGCGACGGGGCCGGCGGGAGCTGTCATGGAAGCCGCGCGCGGCGCGTTCGACACCAGCTTCATCGACCTCGGCAGCACCGGGACAGGTGACCGGGCCCTCGCGTCTGCATGCGACCGCCTGGTCCTCCTCGTGCCATCGAGGCCTCGCGGCGTCGCCGCAGCGGCCGCCGTCCTCCAGGAGTGCGGGTCCGTCCCGGTGACCATGGTGCTACGTGGGCCGGTCCTCGACGGCCTCGATGCCTGGGCGGTCGCCGAACTGGCGGGACGCCCGGGTGCGCTCCCGTACCTCCCCTTCGTCCGGGGGGCCGCCACTGCTGAGGCGAGCGGCAGGATGTTCGACTTCGCCCTGCCCAGGAAGGCACGCAGGATCGTCGAGTCCGTCGCTGCGGAGGGGGACGCGGCCGCATGAAGGAGCCCGACCCCCAGAGGCAGCCGACCCGGCGCGAGCTACGCGCCGGTCCCGGGGCCGGCACCCTCCACCGGGGTGCACCACCCCGGCCGGTCGCCGACGGGGCACGCGACAGGGACCCGGGTGCCGCGTCGATGGTGGAGTCGGTGCGGCGGGCCGTTCTCGCCGGGGACGTGCAGGCGACCGGGGCGGCCCTCGCCGACGCCGTGGGGTCGAGCGGCAGGCTTCTCGGATCGGAAGGTACCCTATCGGCCCTCGACCGGGTTCGAGCGGAACTCAAGGGACTCGGACCGCTCGAGCACCTCCTCACCCAGGAATCCACGACCGACATCCTCGTCAACGGGCCCTCGGACGTGTGGGTGGACGGCGCGGCGGGACTGCAGCGGGTGGGTTCCGTCTTCGCCGGCGATTCGGAGGTACGAGCGCTCGCCGTGCGCCTCGTCGCCGCGGGTGGGCGGCGCCTGGACGACGGCAATCCTGCCGTCGACGTGCGGCTGGACGGGCTCCGGATCCATGCGGTGCTCCCGCCCATCTCGACGACGGGAACGCTGCTGTCCATCAGGATCAGGAGACCGCTGCAGTTCTCGCTCCCGGAACTCGTCGACCGCGGGACCGTGGCGCCCATGATGGCGGAGGCACTGACCCTGATGATGCGCCGCCGCCTCAACTTCCTCATCAGCGGTGCGACGGGGACGGGAAAGACCACCCTCCTCTCGACGCTCCTCGGGCTGGCCGGGCCGCGGGAGCGTGTGGTGCTGGTCGAGGACGCCGCAGAGCTCGACCCTGCACACCCGCACACCGTCGGGCTCCAGTCCCGTCACGGCAACCTGGAGGGTGCCGGCGTCCTGGACCTCACCGAGCTCGTGCGGCAGGCCCTGCGCATGCGACCGGACCGGCTGGTCGTGGGGGAGTGCCGGGGCGCCGAGGTCCGGGAGTTGCTGGCCGCGATGAACACGGGGCACGACGGTGGTGGGGGAACGGTCCACGCGAATTCCGCCGACGCCGTCCCGGCCCGTTTGGCGGCGCTCGCAGCGCTCGCGGGCCTGTCGCCCGAAGCCCTCGCCCTGCAGGCAGCGAGCGCACTCGACGTGGTGGTGCACGTCGTGCGCGACATGCGTGGCCGCCGGGTGGAGAGCATCGGGCTCCTGGAACTCGGCCCGGGCGGCGGCCTCCTGGTGCGGCCGGTCCTCATCGACACCGGCGGGCAATGCCGACGAGCCTCGGGATGGGACGACTTCGCCCTGCGGGTGGGCCGGAGCGGGGACGGGCCATGACCGGAGTCGTCGTGGCAATCCTCCTGGCGCTGGCCGGCACCGTCCTCGTGCTGCCGACCACGGGACGGAGCGGCAGACGGGCGCCGGGTACCACGACACGTCCCGCTCGGACCGGCAGCACCCCCGTGGAAGCAGGGGTCGTCCGGCCCGACCGGCCCTTGAGGTCCAGGCGTCCGGCGTTCGACCTCCACGAGCTCCCGTTGTTCGTCCACCAACTGGCGGGGCTCCTCAGGGCAGGGCGGCCTCCGCACGTCCTCTGGGCGGATATCGAGGCCGTCTACGCCGACGGGAGCAGTAGCTTCGCGGCCGCCGTGCGCCCGATGATCGCCACAGCACGGCGTGCCGCGGACCTCGGCCTCGGTGTTCCCGACGCCCTCCGCCGAGGGGCTGCACATCGCAGCAATGGTGCCGGGGTGTCATCGTCCGCCGCGCACATCGACCGGCTGTGGATCGACCTCGCGGGGTGCTTCGAGGTGGCGGGGCGCAGCGGTGCGCCCTTGGCCGGGATCCTCGAGCACTACGCCGCACAACTGGACGCGCACCTCGACGGGCTGTCCGCCAGGGATACGGCGCTGGCGGGTCCGCGGGCGACGGTGGTGCTCCTCTCCTGGTTGCCGGCCGTCGGCCTGGTCCTCGGTTTCGCACTGGGCACCAACCCGCTGGAGGTCCTCACCGCGTCACCGCCGGGGCGCCTCGCGCTGGTCGCCGGCGCCGTCCTGATGATCGCATCGCGGATGTGGTCCCGGTGGCTGGTGCAGCGGGCGGGTGGGGGATCACCGTGATGCCCGGTCTCCTGGTGTTCGCCCTGCTGGCGGCGGCGTCCTCCGTGATGACGGTGTCGTCGGGGCGGCTCCGTCCGGCCCGCACGGAGCGACGGGGCGTGGAACAGGACGGCGGGATCCGCGACGGTCCGTTGCTCCTCGACCTGCTGGCAGCGCTGTTGTCCGCCGGAGCATCGGTGGAGCATGCGCTGTCGCTGGTCGCCGAATCCTGCGAGCCCGGTATCCGCTCGCACCTGGTCCGCGTGCACACGGCACGGCTCCTCGGTGCGTCGTGGGAGGCGGCCTGGGAAGCCGGGGCGGGGAGCCGGGCGGACACGCCGCCCCCGGGTTTCCTGCACCATGCCGGTCGGAGGCGGTCCGTCCGCGATCAGGACCGCACCGTGGAGGATGTCCGGCTCGGTCTGCGCTTCGCCACATCGACGGGCGCGCCCTCGGCGGCGCTCCTCCACGCCCATGCAGCGCAGCTGCGGCGACGGTACAACCGTGAGATCGACAGGAAGGCAGCAGCCCTGGGCGTGCAGCTCGTCCTGCCCCTCGGCCTGTGCTCCCTGCCGGCCTTCATCTGCCTCGGCGTCGTGCCTGTCGTCCTGGGGCTCCTACCCTCCCTCTGATGTGGGTGCCGGCGCTCCGCGGAGCGTGTGCGAGTGCGTCCCGCTGCAGGATCCGACCGTGAGTCCCGCTGCGCCGGTCAGGTCACTCGTCCCGCGCATTCCGCTGAATCGGTCGGGCCGTTCGTTCCGTGCATTCCGCATGCGCCGGTCGGGCCGCACGTTCCCGTGCATTCCGCTGCGCCGGTCGGACCGCACGTTCCCGTGCATTCCGCTGCGCCGGTCGGACCGTTTGTTCCCCTGTTCCGGGGAGATGCGCTCCGGGGCAGGATGACCGCGGCACCTCGGGCACAGGGGTTATCCACTTAGCCCGTCCTGTCGTCGAGTGAGCACCGGCTGGTGACGAGAGTTGGTCCTGCGGCGATCGTCGCGGAGAGCACGCGGGACCTGTGTCCCTCGTCGAGGAAAGGACAGTCCATGTCAGAGGAGACCCAGCTCGAGGTAGTGCAAGGGTCGGCGTTCCGAAGCGCCGTCGTCGCTCCGGACGGTGCAGCAGGCTGCGGCAGCCCGGTGCGTCCTGCGCCGTCCGAGCTCTCGCAGGCGGCACCATCGGCGCCGCTTCATCCGGTGGGCGACGCCGAGCGGGAGAAGCCGGAGGGCGGCAGGCACGGGGCCGTCGCACCGGCTCCGATGCCGGTCGACCGGATGAGCCGTCGGGCGGAGGCTCGACGCCGGCGGTCGAACGAGCGGATCATCCGCCGTCGGAAGGACCCGGCGACAGGTCAGGAAGCCGGGATGGCGACCGCCGAATACGCCATAGCGACGCTCGCGGCCGTCGCTTTCGCGGCGCTCCTCGTCGCCGTCCTGTCGAGCGGCGAGATCAAGGGACTGCTCATGTCCCTGATCACGTCGGCGCTGAACTTCGGCTGATGGTGACCGGCCGGGGCGGGCCGGGACGCGACCCCGCAGGACCACCGGACGAGTGTCATCGTGGACGTCATCTGATGAGCGGTACCGACGAGCCAGGCGACCCGCGCACACCGCGAAACCCGCAGGAGCCGCACGAGCCGCACGAGCCGCATGGCCTGCAGCACCAGCGCGCACCGGACCCCTCGGATGGGGCTCCTGGAAGGCCGAGTGCTCGTCGGAAGGGTCTGCGCCAGGAGACCGCCAGGACCTCCGACGGCGGTCAGCGCGGCTCGGTCACGGCGGAGGTCGCCGTCGTGCTTCCCGCCCTGGTCGTCCTCCTCGCGCTGCTGCTCGGGACTGCCCATGTCGGCACCGTCCAGCTACGGCTGGAGGAAGCCGCACGTGCCGGAGCACGCGAGGCGATGCGGGGCGAAAGCAGCGGAACAGTCCAGCAGACGGTGCAGCGTCTCGCCGGGCCCACCGCGAGGGTGCGGGTGGCGACGGACTCGGGATGGACCACCGTCGAGGTGACGGCACAGGTCGAGGGACCCGTCGTGGACCTGATGGGGATCGAACTCACGGCCACTGCTTCGGGGAAGGAGGAACACGGTGGATAGGAGTGGGGCGGCCGCCGGCGCAGGGCGGAGCCGCGATGCCGAGAGTGGGGCCGGGACGCTGCTGATGGCGGGCCTCGCGCTGGTAGCAGTCCTCCTGATCGCAGCAGCAGTCCTGGTGCTCCAGGCGGCATCCGCTGCATCGAAAGCGGCGACCGCGGCCGACCTCGCGGCACTCGCAGCCGCGGACGTCGCGCGAGGACTCGCCACCGGGGACCCCTGCGCGGCCGCCTCGAGCGTCGCTGGACGCCACGGGGCCAGGGTGCAGGACTGCACGATCGGCGGGGCGGGCCCCGGAACCGCGCTGGTCCGGGTCTCGGTCGGCGTCGCCGGCCCGCTTCCCGACGCCCTCGGCGCAGCCCGGGCCGGGCCGCCTCCGTGAGCGTCACCCAGGGACTACCCGGCGTCCGTCCGCTGATCCTCCAGATCGGACGCCGCAGACGCGGACCTCGGGGAGGTCGACGCGGAGATCGATGCGCCGCTGGTGGCCGGAGCCGCATCGTGGCCGGGGTCCGATACGCGGGCCCGACCGGCACCGGGAGCGGCAACGGCCTGGTTCAGGATGAGCGAGAGGACCGCTACGGCACCACCCTTGCTGAGCGGATTGTTCCGGTTGCCGCACTTCGGCGACTGGACGCAGGAGGGGCACCCCGACTCGCACTCGCAGGCCTCGATCGCGTCACGGGTCGCGGACAACCAGGTGCGCGCGGCCTCGTAGCCTCGCTCGGCGAAGCCGGCGCCGCCGGGGTGGCCGTCGTACACGAAGATGGTGGGCATCCCGGTATCGGCGTGCAGCGCGGTGGACACTCCGCCGATGTCCCAGCGGTCGCTGGACGCGACGAGCGGCAGCAGGCCGATCGCCGCATGCTCCGCTGCATGGAGCGCCCCGGGGAGCTCCTCCGCGAGGATGCCCTCCGCCTCCAGCAACTCCGGACTGATCTCGAACCACACGCTCTTCGTGAAGAGATCCCGTGCCTCGAGTTCGAGCGGTTCCTCACCGAGGATCTCGTTGGAGGAGAAGGCCTTGCGCTGGAAGGACACCACCTGGGTCGTCACCTTCACGTCGCCGAAGTTGGCGAGGACCCCACCCCAGAGCCGGCTGACGTCCCGGCCGATCACCTCGATCTGCGTGACGTCCCGTGCCTGCGTGTAGTAGTCGGGATGGGCCCGTGCGACGACGGCGCAGTGGTCCTGCTCGTTGAGTTCCTGCACCACGTAGGTCCGCCCCTGATGGACGTACACCGCCCCGGGGTGCGCCTGGTAGTGGCTCTGCGGCGAATCCATGGTTCCGAGGAGTGCGCCCGATTCCGCCTCGACGATGTTGATCGGCCCACCTCCGTCGGCGCGCAGGTTCACCATCGAGGCGGCACTCTGGGGATGGGTCCAGAACCATCCGGCGGGACGGCGCCGCAGGAAGCCCTGGTCGCACAGGGTGCCGAGCAGTTCCTCCGACGTCGCGCCGAACAGGACGAGGTCGGCGTCTGTCAGCGGGAGCTCCGCGGCTGCGGCGCACAGGTGCGGCCCCAGCACATACGGATTGGAGGGATCGAAGACGGTGGCTTCGACGGCGAGGTCGAAGACGGCCTCGGGGTGGTGCACCAGGTACGTGTCCAGGGGGTCGTCGCTGGCCACGAATGCGGCGATCGCGTCCTGCCCGGAGCGGCCGGCGCGGCCGATTTGCTGCATCAGCGAGGCCCGGGTGCCGGGCCAGCCGGCCACGAGCACGGCGTCGAGACCGGAGATGTCGATGCCGAGCTCCAGCGCCGAGGTGCTCGCGACACCGAGCAGCTCACCGCTGCGCAGGGCTGCCTCGAGGGCCCTGCGCTCCTCGGGCAGGTATCCCGAGCGGTAGGCGGCGATGCGGTGGGGGAGGCTCGGATGGACGTCCTCGAGCATCCGCCGGGAGGTCTGCGCGATACTCTCCGCGCCCCGCCGCGATTTGATGAAGGCGATGGTCCGCACATGGGAGGACACGAGGTTGGCGAGCAGGTCGGAGGTCTCGGCGATCACCGTCCGTCGCGTCGCCGCGCCGTTCTCACCCTTCATTCCCGTGAGCTCCGGCTCCCAGAAGGCGACGGTGGTGGAGCCGTGCGGAGAGCTGTCCCGGTCCACGGCCCGGGTCGGAGCGCCGATCAGCCGGGCGAAGGAGGCGGCGGGCTCGGCCGACGTGGCGGACGCCCCGATGAACACCGGATCCGCCCCGTAGCTCGCGCAGACGCGCCGCAGGCGTCGCAGGAGGTTCGCGACATGCGAGCCGAAGACGCCACGGTAGCTGTGCGCCTCGTCGATGATGACGTACTTGAGGCGGCGGAAGAACCGGGCCCACCACGTGTGGTTGGGCAGGATCCCGTAGTGGAGCATGTCCGGGTTCGCCAGCACCATGTTCGCGTGGTCGCGGATCCACCGCCGCGCACCCGACTCGGTGTCGCCGTCGTACGTCTCCGCCCGGACCGTGGGGAGTCCCAGCGCGTTGATGGCGGCGAGCTGGTCAGCGGCCAGGGCCTTCGTCGGAGCGAGGTAGAGGGCCACCGAGCCGGTGGGGGCGAGCGTCGCGCGGTCCAGCAGTTCGCTGCGGTGGATCTCGTCGAGGACGGGCAGCTGATAGCAGAGCGACTTCCCGGACGCGGTGCCCGTCGCAATGATCGTGTGCTCCCCGTCGTGGGCCGAGGTGGCGCCCTCCACCTGGTGACGCCACGGTTCGCTCACGCCGCGGGCGGCGAAGGCATCGACGACGTCGGGGTGCACCCATTCGGGCCACGGTTCGTGCTCGGCCTCGCGCGCGGGGATCTCGCGGACATGCAGCAGCTGCTCAGGGTCGGGCCCCCCTCCGAGGAGGGGAAGGAGGGGATTCTGCGCAGCCACCCTGCAATTCTCCCACCGGGTCTCCGGGAGGAGAGCGGAAACCGCCGTTATCCTCTGATGACGAACACATCGGCGAGGTGGCGCCACCCCAGGAACTCGTACAGCGCCCGGCCGTCCGCGGAGGCCATGAGCAGACCGGACGTGACGTCGTCCTCGAGGACGCCGGCCGTCAGGGCGCGCATGACGAAGCTGCCCAGTCCCCGTCGCCGGTAGCCGTCCTCGGTGACGATGCGGTCGTAGACCGCGTGCTCGGCCACCACCGACACCGAGCCGTGGGCCGCCAGTTCCCCGTCGGCGCGCACCGTCACACGGCGGCAGGCGCCGCTGTGCTCGCGCTCGAGGGTGAAGTCGTCCCCGGGGGGCCGGGGGTCCTCGACGTCCTGGCCGTCCATGTCGACGCTCATCAGGGACTGCTGGCGGTCGGTGACCCGCATGCGCAGGGGGGCTGCAGCATCGATGAGCTCCTGCATCCTGTTGGTGACGACGGTCAGCACGCGCGTCGGATCGTCCCGGGTCTCGGCGGCGAGTTCGAGGAACAGCCCGGTCGTCGGTTCGAACAGGAAGTGCTCGGTCTGGTCCTGTTGGTCCGTGAGCAGCACGGAGGTGCTCCGTGCGTCCCTGTGAGGCTCGTAGCCCCGGCAGGCGGACCAGCCGGTGATCCACGTCTGGAGGAGTTCGGCGTCTGCGTGTGCACCCATGTGCTGAACCATAGTTCTCGACGACTTCGAATCACCAGGGACGGGCGCCGAGGTGACCGTATTGAGACGCAAAGTACGCTTTAAGCCGTGTCGATGAATCGTATTGCCCTTTATTACGCCTTTGCACCACTGCCCGACCCCGAGGCGATCCGCCTGTGGCAGCGTGCTCTCTGCGAGAAGTGGGGGCTGCGCGGACGGATCCTCATCTCCAAGGACGGGATCAACGGCACGGTGGGTGGCGAGATCGGCGCGGTGAAGCAGTACGTGAAGACCACGCGCGAGTACCCCGCGTTCAAGGGCATGGAGATCAAGTGGTCTGACGGCGGCGCGGACGACTTCCCGCGGCTGAGCGTGAAGGTCCGGGACGAGATCGTGTCGTTCGGGGCGCCCGGGGAACTCGAGGTCGACGCGAACGGAGTGGTGGGCGGGGGCACCCACCTGGCGCCGGAGGAACTGCACGCTTTGGTCGATGCAAAGCGGGCCGAGGGCGAGGAGGTCGTCTTCTTCGACGGCCGGAACGCCCTCGAGGCGCAGATCGGACGCTTCAAGGGGGCCGTGGTCCCCGATGTGCGCACCACGCACGACTTCGTCCGCGAACTCGACTCGGGCAAGTACGACGACCTCAAGGACAAGCCCGTCGTCACCTACTGCACCGGCGGCATCCGCTGCGAGGTGCTGTCCAGCCTCATGGTCAAGCGCGGCTTCCAGGAGGTCTACCAGCTCGACGGCGGCATCGTCCGCTACGGCGAGAAGTACCGCGACGCCGGGCTGTGGGAGGGCTCCCTCTACGTCTTCGACAAGCGCATGCACCTGGAATTCAGCGATGACGCCGTCACGATCGGCAAGTGCGTGCGGTGCCAGACGCCCTCGAACACATTCGAGAACTGCTCCAACGCGTCCTGCCGGAATCTCACGCTCTACTGCTCGGCATGCGCGGCCGACCCGGCGACACTGCGGTGCCCCCAGGGGTGCGAGTCCGACGAAGCCGAGGCGACGGCCGCGGGCGCCGCGTGATGCCGGCCGCGCGTCCGACCGGCCGGCGGGACTTCGACGACGACGTCCCCACCACACCCTCGAGCCGGGACCTCCCGGCGCTCGAGGCACTCGCCGAGGACCTGAGGGACCTCGCCTACACGGTCGACGGTGTCGGGGAACTCCTCGGAGCCCCGGCCTACGCGGCCCTCGGCCGGGGTCAGCTCGCCCCCGCGCTCCTCGAATGCAGGCGCCACCTCTCCGGCTCGGCCGGCGCGCGGGCCGTGCCGGTCCTCCTGTGGCTCCTCGGGGAAGCCGTGGGCGACGAGGATCTGCGGGCCGCGTTCCCGCGCCTCGGCGTGCCCGGGCTCGAACAGCTGAGGCTCATCGAGCCCGGTGCGGACGGCGGGCCGACGTCGCACGAGGAACGGCAGGTCACAACGGCCGACGGGCCGGAAGCTGCGACGCGCACTGCCGCCGACCCGTCGGCAGGACGGAGCCGGCACGCCGCCGTCGAGCTCCGGCCCTACGGCTCCGATACAGGCGGTGGCCTGTGGGTGGCGAGTGACCTCGGATCGGAGCAGCGCCCGGGGCCCCTCCGCCACGACCACGTCCTGGGCATCGGCGGCGCGTCCCTGACCCTCGCCCAGACCGTCATGCGGACGCCCGTGGAGCGGGCTCTCGACCTGGGGACGGGGTGCGGGATCCAGGCCTTCCACCTGCTGTCGCATGCCCGCCACGTGACCGCGACCGACATCTCCGACCGCGCGCTCGGGTTCGCCCGGTTCAATCTCCTCCTGAACGCCCGGGCTCTGGAGATCGACCCGCAGCGGCTGGGGGACCGCGTCAGCCTCCGCAGGGGCAGCCTGCTCGAACCGGTCGAGGGGGAGCGGTTCGATCTCGTGGTCTCCAACCCGCCCTTCGTCATCACCCCGCGCACCGGGAGGTCCGGGGAGGCCTACACCTACCGCGACGGCGGACTCGCCGGGGACGCCATCGTCGAGGACCTCGTCGGGACGCTGCCGGGAGTACTCGCACCCGGTGGTGCCGCCCAGCTGCTCGGCAACTGGGAGATCCCGGAGGGGAACGCGTGGGACCGGCGGGTCCGTGGGTTCGTCCCGCCCGGCGTCGACGCCTGGGTCATCCAGCGCGAACAGCTGACACCCGTGCAGTACGCCGAGACGTGGCTGCGGGACGCCGCGGAGAACCGCGACCGGGAGGCATACCTCGAGAGCTTCGCGGACTACCTCGCGGACTTCGCGTCGCGGGATGTCGAGGGGATCGGCTTCGGCTCCGTATGGCTGCGTCGGCCCGGCAACCCCAACGACCTCGTCCGGGTCACGCTGGAGGAGATCACCCACGAGATCGAACAGCCCGTGGGCCCCCACCTTGCCGCCGCGATCGGCCGGAACGACTGGCTCGCCGCCCACACGGAGCAGGCGGCGTCGGGCATCGGGATCGCTGACGAGTTCCTGCTGGTGGCGGACGACGTCACCGAGGAACGTCATGCACGGCCCGGAGCGGAACATCCCGGCGTCATCCTGCTGCGGCAGGGAGCGGGGCTGCGGCGCACCACGCTGCTGAGCACCGAGCTCGCCGGATTCGTGTCCGCATGCGACGGCGATCTCACCGCGGGCCAGATCGCGGGTGCGCTCGCGATGCTCCTGGACCGGCCCGACGCGGCGTTCACAGCGGAACTGCTGGTCGATGTCGAGCAGCTCGTCCGCGAGGGCTTCCTGATTCCGGCCCCCTGAAACCAGCGGTTACCCTTGTGCAGGTACGCATGACGCATACTGTGAGGTGAGGCCGAGCAGCGGGATCCGGACCGGACACCCACGCACCTGCCGCGGCATCGCACCCGTATATATAGGAGAGATGTGCCGACCAAGGCCACGGACAAGAAGCACGGCAAGAAGCTCGTCATCGTAGAGTCCCCCAGCAAGATCAAGAGCATTTCGGGCTATCTCGGCGAGGGTTTCCAGGTCGCGGCGTCCATGGGGCACATCCGGGATCTCCCGCAGCCCTCCGACCTCCCCGCCGAACTCAAGAAGTCCTCGGTGGGCAAGTTCGCCGTGGACCTCGACAAGGATTTCGAGCCGTACTACGTCGTCTCACCGGAGAAGCGGAAGACGGTCGCCGAGCTCAAGGCCGCCCTGAAGGACGCCGACGAGCTCTATCTCGCGACCGATAACGACCGCGAGGGCGAGGCCATCGCGTGGCACCTGCTGCAGGTCCTCAAGCCGAAGGTCCCCGTCTACCGCCTGACGTTCGGCGAGATCACCAAGGAAGCCGTGACGCGCGCCATGGGCGAGCTGCGCGACGTCGACATCCCCATGGTCGACGCCCAGGAGACCCGGCGCATCCTCGACCGACTGTACGGCTACGAGATCTCCCCCGTGCTGTGGCGCAAGGTGGCCCGCGGCCTGTCCGCCGGGCGCGTGCAGTCTGTAGCGACTCGGCTCGTCGTGGAGCGCGAGCGCGAGCGGATGGCGTTCCGGACCGCCTCGTACTGGGACCTCACCGGCACGTTCACCCCCGAGGACTCGGCGAAGGGCAGCACCTTCCCGGCCAAGCTCGTCGCCGTCGACGGCGGCCGGATCGCGACCGGCAAGGACTTCACCGACCGCGGCGAGCTGAAGGGCGCCAACGCGGTCCGGCTCGACGAGGAGGCGGCACGGTCCCTCGCCGCCGGGCTGGAGAGCGCCGCCTTCACCGTGCGCTCCGTCGAGACGAAGCCGTACACGCGCCGTCCCGCGGCGCCGTTCACGACGTCGACCCTGCAGCAGGAGGCGGCCCGCAAGCTGCGTTTCAGTTCGAAGGTCACCATGCAGGTGGCGCAGCGGCTGTACGAGAACGGCTACATCACCTACATGCGTACCGACTCGTCGGCGCTCTCGGACCAGGCCATCAACGCCGCCCGCCGGCAGGCCTCCGAGCTGTACGGTCCCGAGTACGTCCCCGAGTCGCGCCGCGTCTACAAGGGGAAGGCCAAGAACGCCCAGGAGGCGCACGAGGCCATCCGTCCTGCGGGAGACTCGTTCCGCACCCCCGCGCAGGTCGCCCAGTCCCTGCGCGGTGACGAATTCCGCCTGTACGAGCTGATCTGGAAGCGGACCGTGGCCTCGCAGATGGCGGACGCCAAGGGCTCGACGGCCTCGCTCCGCCTCGGCGCGACGAGCGCCGACGGCCGGGACGCCGAATTCGCCGCCTCCGGCACCGTCATCACGTTCCGCGGCTTCCTCGCCGCCTACGAGGAGGGCCGCGACGCCGACCGCAACGAGGACGGCTCCGACGACGACGCCCAGGGCACGCGCCTGCCCAACGTCGCCACGGGCGACGCCCTCGGTGCGACGGCGATCGAGGCCATCGGCCACGAGACGTCCCCGCCGCCGCGCTACACCGAGGCTTCGCTGGTCAAGGTGCTGGACGAGCGGGGGATCGGCCGCCCGTCCACGTACGCCGCGACGATGTCCACCATCATGGACCGCGGCTACGTGCGGACCCGCGGCCAGGCCCTCGTGCCGAGCTGGATCGCGTTCTCCGTGGTGCGCCTGCTCGAGGAGCACTTCAACGACTACGTCGACTACGACTTCACGGCGGAGCTCGAGGAGGACCTCGACCGCATCTCGCGGGGCGAGGCCGGGCGCGTGGAGTGGCTCAACCACTTCTACTACGGTGACCGCAAGGACACGGGCCTGCACACGATCGTCAACGAGCTCGGCGAGATCGACGCGCGCCGGATCAACTCGGTGGAGATCGCCGAGGGCATCACCCTGCGGGTGGGCAAGTTCGGCCCGTATCTCGAGAAGCCCCTGCCGGAGGATGCGCCCGAGGGGACCGAGCCCCAGCGCGCCAACGTGCCCGAGGACCTCGCACCGGACGAGCTGACGGCCGAGAAGGCGATCGAACTGATGGAGGCGCCGACGTCGCAGGAACGCGTCCTCGGCACCGACCCGGAGACCGGGCGCACGATCGTGGCCCGCGACGGGCGCTACGGGCCGTACGTCATCGAGCTGATCCCCGAGGTCACGGCCGAGGAGCTCGCGAGCCAGCCGGTCGAGTATTACAAGAACGGCAAGCCGAAGCCGCCGAAGAAGCCTGCGAAGGTCAAGCCCCGCACGGGTTCGCTCTTCAAGTCCATGGCCGTGGACACGGTGACGCTCGAGGACGCCCTCAAGCTGATGAATCTGCCGCGTGTCCTCGGGACGGACGAGGACGGCAAGGAGATCACGGTGCAGAACGGCCGGTTCGGCCCGTACCTGAAGAAGGGCAGCGATTCCCGGTCCATCGGCTCGGAGGAGGAGATCTTCACGATCACCCTCGAGCAGGCGCTGGAGATCTACAAGCAGCCCAAGCAGCGTGGCGGGCGGACGGTCACCCCGCCGCTGGCCGAGTTCGGCGACGATCCGGTGAGCGAGAAGCCCATCGTGGTGAAGGACGGCCGCTTCGGCCCCTACATCACCGACGGCGTCACGAACATCACCGTCCCGGGGTCGATGGCCATCGAGGAGCTGACGCGGGAGCAGGCGATCGAGATGCTCGCCGACAAGCGTGCGAAGGGACCGGCACCGAAGAAGACCACCCGCAGGGCACCCGTGAAGCGCAAGGTCGCGGCGGGTAAGTAGCCTGAAAGCGCGGGGCGGGAACACAGACGATAGCGGGAGAGCTGGGAGCGCGGGAACAATGCGGCTAGGTGTGCTGGACATAGGGTCGAACACGGTCCATCTGCTGCTCGTGGATGCCCACCCCGGTGGTCGGCCGGTGCCCTTCGCCTCCCACAAGAAGCCCCTGCAGCTCGTGGCCTACCTCGACGAGCACGGCTGCATCTCCCGACAGGGACAGGACGAGCTGGTGGGTTTCGTCCGCGAGGCACGGGAGTTCGCGACGGGGCACGACGCCGAGGACTTCCTCGCCTTCTGTACCTCGGCCATCCGTGAGGCGGGGAACGGCAGCGAGGTGCTCGCGAGGGTCCGCGAGGAGACCGGCGTCGACCTGCAGGAGCTGTCCGGCGACCAGGAGGCAGCAGTGACCTTCCAGGCCGTCCGCCGCTGGTACGGCTGGGGGGCGGAGTCGATCCTCAACCTGGACATCGGCGGTGGATCCTTCGAGCTGGCGATGGGCACGGACGAGCTGCCCGAGGTCGCCATGTCCGTACCGCTCGGCGCAGGCAGGCTCACGCGTGACTGGCTCCAGGGCGACCCGCCGTCGGCGAGGAGCGTCAAGGAACTGCGCCGCTACATCCGGGCGACCCTCCGCGAGGCAGTGCCGCAGTTCGCCCATCTCGGTACGCCGCACCTCGTGGCCGGTACCTCGAAGACCTTCCGGTCACTGGCACGCATCACGGGTGCCGCTCCGTCGGCCGCAGGTCCCTTCGTCCGGCGCGAGCTGCGCCTCGAGGACCTCACCCTGTGGACGAAGCGGCTGGCCGCGATGAGCGCCAGGGACCGCACCAGCCTGGACGGCGTCTCGGAACTCCGTGCGCCGCAGGTCCTCGCGGGAGCACTCGTGGCGGAGTGCGCCCTGGAACTGTTCAATGTCCCCTCCATGGACATCTGCCCGTGGGCGCTGCGGGAGGGACTCCTGCTGAGGCGGTTCGACGCCAAGATGTTCGACGCCGACGAGCCGCTGCCCGGTGCCGGGGTGGGGCACTCCCAGCTCGACTCGATGCGGCGCACGCCCCTGTCCAGGGGAGCCTGAGGTGGCGCACCCGGCCCACGGCCTGCCCGCGATCCCGGTCGCGCTGTCCAGTGCCTCCGTCTATCCGCTCGCGGTCCATGACGCGTTCGCGCTCGCCCAGGACCTCGGTTACGACGGGGTCGAGGTCATGGTCACCAACAACTCGGTGAGTCAGAGCCCCGACCAGCTCAACGTCCTGAGCGAACGGTACGAGATGCCGATCCTCGCCATCCATGCACCCACCCTGCTGCTGACGCAGCAGGTCTGGGGGAAGGCGTGGACGAAGATCGAACTCTCGGCAGCGATGGCCGCCGAGGTGGGGGCCAGGACGGTCGTGACGCATCCGCCGTTCCGCTGGCAGACGGGGTACGCCGAGGAGTTCCCCGAGGGTATCGCGCGCGTCGCAGCCGAGTACGGCGTCGAGATCGCCGTCGAGAACATGTATCCGTGGAAGGTCCGCGGCCGTGAGGCGAAAGCCTACCTGCCGCACTGGAACCCGGTGCCGGAGCCGTACGAGCGCATCACCTGGGACTTCTCCCACGCCGCCATCGCCGGGATGGACTCCTATGAGGAGATGCGGGCGCTGGGCGACCGGCTCGCCCACGTGCACCTGACCGATGGAACGCCCAACGGGAAGGACGAGCATCTCCTCCCGGGGCAGGGGCAACAGCGGTGCGCCGAGGCACTCGAACACCTCGCAGGGGCGGCGTGGGACGGCGTGGTGGCCGTCGAGGTCAGCACGCGCCGGGCACGGGGCGCGGGGGAGCGCGAGGAATGGCTCGCCGAGACCCTCCGCTTCGCGCGTTCGCACCTGCGCCACTGAGCGGCGCCGACGTCCCGGCCGCCCGGCCGGTCGCTCGGGCCGTTGAACGAGGAATGGCGCCGGTGGACGGTCCAGATGCTGGGGGAATCATCTGTTGCCACCGACGCCGGACCGGATCAGGAATTCCGGTCCCCATCACTCGCACCCTTATGAGGTAGTTGGAACACTAGGCCCCCAACTTGTGCCGCGACGACGAGGATGCTGGGAGAAGGCTGGTAGCCCTCGTGGCAGGATGGGGCCATGACTCCGCAAGCAACGCAGCGCATCGCCTTCCTCGGCTGCGGTTCGATGAACGAATCCATCCTCGCCGGGCTGCTCGCCGCCGGGCTGGACCCCACTCTGGTCACCGCCACCGTGCGGCGCGCCGAGCGTGCGGCGGAGCTGCGCCGGCGCCACGGGATCGAGGCCCTCGCCACCGCCGAGGACGACGGCGCGAACGTCGCCGCGGTCCGCAACGCGGACGTCGTCGTCCTGGGCGTGAAGCCGGTCGGCATCGTCCCCCTCGCCCGTGAGGTCTCGCCCGCGCTCGAACCGACCGCCGTCGTCCTGAGCGTCGCCGCCGCGGTGTCCATCGCGATGATCGAGGCGGCGCTGCCCGCGGGGCAGCCCGTCATCCGGTCCATGCCCAACACGCCGTCGCGCCTCGGACGGGGCGTGCTGTCCATCTCGGCCGGCACCTCGGCGGGGCCGGAGCTCATGGCGCAGGCCCGGGAACTCCTGCGGCCGGCCGGTACGGTCGTCGAGATCCCGGAGGCCCAGGTCGACGCGCTGTCGGCCGTCAGCGGCTCGGGACCGGCGTACGCGTTCTACCTCGCGGAAGCCATGGCGGCCGCGGGCGAGGAACTCGGCCTGGACCCCGGGCTGGCCGAGCTGATCGCCCGCGAGACGGTCGCCGGAGCCGGGTTCATGCTGGCGGAGGAGGGCGCCGACGCCACGGCGCTGCGACGGGCCGTGACCAGCCCCAACGGGACGACGCAGAGCGCCATCGAGACCTTCGACAAGCTCGGACTGGCGCACATAGTGACCGCCGGCGCGCAGTCCGCCACCGCCCGCGCGGCGGCGATCACCCGTGAGCTGGCAGGGCCGCCGTCCGCCTGACCGGCCGCAGCGCCCAAAGCCCCAGCAGCGCCACCGGCAGGACCACGCCGAGTGCCGTGAAGAGCCGCAGGGGCAGCGGCCCCTCGCCCGACACGGCCCCCGTGAGGGTGAGGGTCACGGTGATGGAGGAGAACATCATGACGGGCACGAGGGCGGCCAGCAGCACCCGGACGGCTGTGCGCCGTGCGCCCTCCTCCGGGGCGGACAGGTAGGCGGCGGGGAAGACCAGCGCGATCCAGACCCAGTGGTGGAACCAGGAGATCGGTGAGATCGCGAGCATCACGACGGCGTTGGCGGCGATCGCCCGGACGGTGTCGCCGGCGTCGTCCGCCCGCCGGATCGCCAGATACCCGACGGCGATCACTGCGAGGGACGCCAGCGCCCACACGGGCCGCTGCAGGGATCCGGGCAGGCCGGACTGGGCCACGATCGAATTGAGCGACACGTTGTAGAGGTCGGCCGTCGCCCCCACGCGGGAGGCGTCGAACAGTGCATCCAGCCAGAAGACCGCGGACTCGCGGGGGGCGAGGACCCACCCGAGGGCGACGGTGGAGCCGAAGGACGCCGCCAGCCAGGCGAGGGAACGCCAGTCCCTCCGGGCCAGGTAGACCAGCCCGAACGCGAGCGGGGTCAGCTTGATGCCCGCGGCGATCCCGACGAGGACGCCGGAGGGCAACCGCGTGGAGCGCAGCAGGTCGGTGAGGACCAGGACCATCAGGAGGGCGTTCACCTGCCCGAAGCCGAGGCCTTCCCGCCAGGGTCCGCTGAGGCCGAGGACGAGCATCGTCGCGAGCACGGCGACGGCGGTGTGCCGCGGCGCCGTCGCGCCCGCGGGGCGGGCCGAGCGCAGGTACCGCACCACGAGGGCCGCGACGCCTGCCAGGCAGCCGCAGGACAGCGCGGTGACGATGCCGAGGGCCACGGACTGCGGCACGAGCGCGAGGGGCACGAACAGGATCGCGGCGAACGGGGGATAGGTGAAGGGCAGGCCGCGCGTGTCGGTCTGCACGAGGGCGTCGTCGTACAGGTCCTTGTCGCCCGCCCGGCCGAGCAGCGCGAGCGCGCCCTCCCGGTAGACGGAGAGGTCGAGTCCGTGGATCTGCGCGGCAGCGACGACGACGGCGAGCACGAGGGCACCCCCGAGGGCCGATGCGGCCGCCGGCCGGAACGCGGGGCGGACGCGGGCCGGGGTAGCGGGGTCCGGCTGCGGGGAACCGGGCCCCCGCCGCATGCTAGGGACGGCCGGCAAAGCGCTCGAGCAGATCCACGTGGCCCGAGACGATCAGCATGTCCCGGCCGGATACCTTCGTGTCGGGCCGGGCGTAGGTGAAGTCCTCGCCCGGGGACTTCACCCCGACGACCGTGACGCCGTACTTGGAACGCACGGAGGACTCGGCGAGGGTGAACCCCTGGGTCTCCTTCGGCGGGTACATCTTCACGATCGCGAAGCCGTCATCGAACTCGATGAAGTCCAGCATGCGACCGCCGACCAGGTGCGCGGCGCGCTGCCCGGCGTCGGCCTCGGGATAGATCACGTGGTTCGCGCCGATGCGCTTGAGGATCTTGCCGTGCGAGGGCGTGATCGCCTTGACCCAGAGATGGTCGATCCCGAGGTCCACGAGGTTCGCCGTGATGAGCACACTCGACTCGATCGAGGTCCCGACGCCGACGACGGCGGCGGAGAACTCCTGCGCGCCGAGCTGGCGGAGGGAGTCGATGTTCGTGGCGTCGGCCTCGACGACGTGCGTGAGGATGCTCGCGAACTTCTGCACCAGCTGCGGATCGCGCTCGATGGCGAGCACCTCACGGCCCTGCCGGACCAGCTGCTCGGCGGTGGCCGCACCGAAGCGGCCGAGGCCGATCACGAGGACGGGTGCGTTGTGGGCGGGTCTTTCAGCCAATGATCGGCCTCTCGTCGGGGTAGCGGTACAGCGTGCTGCGTTGCCTCAGCGCCAGGGCCGAGGCGAGCGTGATGGTGCCCATGCGCCCGGCGAACATCAGGGCGGACAGGACGTACTTGCCCGCAGGGGGCAGTTCGGCGCTGAGGTTGGTGCTGAGGCCCACGGTCGCGAAGGCCGAGATGACCTCGAAGACCACCTTGTCGAGCGGCTCGTCGGAAAGCGCGAGGATCAGGCCGCTGCCGACGAGGACGAGCGTCGCACCCATGAAGATGACCGAGATCGCGACGCGCATGGCACCGTGCGGGATGGTGCGGCCCCAGGCGCGGACGTCGGCGTCACCCCGCGCCTCGGCGACGATCGCGAGGAACATGACCGCGATCGTGGTGACCTTGATGCCGCCGGCCGTGGACGCGGACCCGCCGCCCGCGAACATGAGCGCGTCCGTGAGGAGCATCGTCGTCGTGTTCATGTCGTTCTGGTCCACGAGGTTGAACCCGCCGGAGCGTGTCATCACGGAGGCGAACAGGGCGTGGATGCTCTTGTCGACCACGCTGAGTCCGGAGATCGTGCGGTCGTTCTCCCACTCGAGGAAGCCCCAGCCGAACGTCCCCGCGACGAGGAGGATCAGCGACACGGACACGGTGAGCTTGGCGTGGAGCGTCCACTTGCTGAACCGGTGGCGCACCTGGACGAGCACCATGACCACGGGGAACCCGAGGCTGCCGAGGAACACGCCGACCATGAGCGGTGTCAGGATCCAGAGGTCCGTCTCGTAGGGCACCAGTCCGTCGCTGTGCGGTGTGAATCCCGCATTGTTGAAGGCGGAGATCGAGTAGAAGATCCCGTGCCACAGCGCCTGCCACCACGGTTCGCCGAGGATCATGAAGCGGGGGATGAGGACGACGGCGAGCACGATCTCGATGACCACGGAGGTGACGATGACGATCCGCAGGAGCGTGCCGATCTCCCCCAGGCGGCTGGCGTTGTTCAGCGCCTCCTGGGCCAGCAGCTTGCCGCGCACGCCGAGCCGCTTGCTCACGATGAGCGCGAGCAGGGATGCGAGCGTGAGGGTGCCCAGTCCGCCGATGAAGATGCCGAGCAGGATCACCAGCTGCCCGAAGAAGGACCAGTGGGTGGCCGTGGAGACGACCGTGAGCCCGGTGACGCAGACGGCGGACACCGCAGTGAAGAAGGCGTCGTGCAGGACCGTGACCTCGCCGCTGGTGGTCGCGATCGGCAGGCTCAGGAGCGCGGTGAACAGCAGGATGACGCCGCTGAAGATGAACAGGGCGAGCCGGGCGGGAGAGCTGTTGGCGAAGGAGTCGACGAAGTCACGGATCGAGGCCAGCAGCCTGAAGTATCCGTTCTGATCGTCCTTCAGCCACCGCGGCTGTTGACTTAGCATTGACGCCCGCTCTGCCCCGTCTGCCGGTCCTCCCGCCGAAGCGGCACGGTGACCGCCCCTTGTTGTCTTCCTGCAGTAGTAAAGCATCTCACCCGCGGGCATCGTCGGAATATCCGCCATCGCGTAGCCTTGCAGGGATGTCTACGCACTCCGGGCCAGCGGTACCCCTCCAGGTCGTCTGGGACGATTCGATGCTGGCCTACGACTTCGGTGGCCTGCACCCCATGAATCCCGAGAGGCTGCACCTGACGGCCCGCCTCACGCGGGACTGCGGCCTGCTCGACCGCCGGGGAGTGACGGTCGCGCGGCCCTTCGTGGCATCGGACGAGGACCTCGCCTGCGTCCACAGCCCCGACTACATCAGCGCCGTCCGGCTCGTCAGCAGCAATCCGGACAGATCCGACGCCGCGCACGGACTCGGCACGGAGGACAATCCCGCCTTCGCCGGGATGCACGAGGCCAGTGCTCGTCTGGCCGGCGGTTCGCTCGGTGCCGCCGATGCCATCCTGCAGGGCACGACCGTGCGGGCGGTCAACTTCGGCGGCGGCATGCACCATGCAGCGCGCTCGCGGGCCAGCGGCTTCTGCATCTACAACGACGCCGCCGCCTCCGTCCAGCGGCTGCTCGACCGCGGCGCGCAGCGCGTCCTCTATATCGACGTCGACGCCCACCACGGGGACGGGACGCAGAGCATCTTCTGGGACGACCGCCGCGTCATGACGATCTCCCTCCACGAGACGGGCATGAGCCTCTTCCCGGGCACGGGCTTCGCCAACGAGACGGGAGGGCCCGGCGCCGAGGGCTACGCCGTCAATGTGGCCCTGCCGACCGTCGCGGGCGATGCCGCCGTCCTGCGGGCCTTCCACGCCGTCGTGCCGCAGCTCGCCGGGGCCTTCGCGCCCGACGTGATCGTCAGCCAGCACGGCTGCGACTCCCACCGTGAGGATCCCCTGACGAACCTCCGGGTGAGCGTGGACGCCCAGCACGCGATGATGGTCGCCGTGCGGGATCTGGCGGACCGCCTGTGCGGCGGGCGGTGGATCGCCACCGGCGGGGGTGGGTACGCACTCGCGAGCGTGGTGCCCCGTGCCTGGACGCTGCTCGTCGCGGTCGCGGCGGGCGCCGCACTGGGTCCGGGCAGCGAGGTACCCGCAGCCTGGCGCGAGTACGTCCTCGAGCGGCACGGGATCGATGCACCCCGCCTGATGGGGGACGGTGCGGATACGTGGTGGCGTTCCTGGGAGGTCGGCTACGACCCCGATGATGACCTGGACCGCACGGTGATGGCGACGCGCAAGGCCGTGTTCCCGCTGCACGGATTGGATCCCTGGTTCGACTGATGCGTCGGGTCGCAGGATGCCCGGCGGCGTATATATCGCTAGGGTAGGCGGATGGGTATCGATGATGTTTTCGCTGTCATCGCCGAAGGAACACGCAGGCAGATCCTCAAGAACCTGCGGGACGGCGACAAAGCGGTGGGGGAGCTCGTTGTCGAGCTGCAGGTGAGCCAGCCGACGGTGTCGAAGCACCTGAAGGTCCTGAGGGAAGCGGGACTGGTCACCATGAGGGCGCAGGGCCAGAAGCGGTACTACTCGCTGGATCCGGCGCCGCTCGACCACGTGCGGAACTGGCTCGCCGACTTCGAGGCGTCCGCGACGCAGGCGGGTACGGCCCTCGGGGAACCGGCCGGGGAGGCATCGGCTGACGCGACGCCGGAAGCAGCGACAGATGCGGATGTCGGCGCTGCCGGGGCCGCGGAGATCGCCGAGACCGGGGTGCTGGCTGCAGCGGTGCTCGCCGCCCCGCAGCCTCCGACCGGGGTCGAGGCCGTCCGGCCGCCCATCGGGAGGACCATGGGACGCGCAGCCGAGCGTGCCGCGGAT
Source organism: Arthrobacter sp. UYP4 (assembly GCF_057291175.1). Lineage (NCBI taxonomy): Bacteria > Bacillati > Actinomycetota > Actinomycetes > Micrococcales > Micrococcaceae > Arthrobacter > Arthrobacter sp. UYP4. The sequence goes on along the minus strand of NZ_JBXAVU010000001.1, from coordinate 1,628,653 downwards.
CTGTTGTCGCAGCTGCGGCGGCGTCGCGAATCGTAGGGCCTTCCCACGACGGACGCCTGGGTGACGCACAGTCCTTTCACTTTGGTCACAGGAGCCACTAGAGTTGTTCCTTAGGCGAAAATCCAGACAGCTCAGGACGACACGCCGGAGAGTCCCTCCAGGGGTGTCCTCCCCGATGCCGGTCTCAGGGTGAACAACAGCCTTCGTGCAAAGGAAAAGTGGTGAGATGGCAGACGGGAACAACTTCTCGGATGTGCAGTTCCTGACGGTCGCGGAAGTGGCCGAGCTCATGCGTGTCTCGAAGATGACGGTGTACCGGCTCGTCCATGCCGGTGACCTCCCTGCGGTGCAGTTCGGCCGCTCGTACCGCGTCCCCGAATCGGCGGTCGAGGCCTTCCTCCTCGCCGCGCAGGTCGAGGGCCAGTCCGAGAGCGCCTGAGGCCGGGTCCGCGCGTCCAGTCCGTTGTTCAAACGGATGTACCCTGTTAAGGAGCGTTTTGGGCGGGCCTAGGCCCGCTCGATTTATTGCATCATCCGGGCGACTGCCAGACGGCAGGTGCCGACGTCATGACCAGGGACGGCCTTCCGGCTACGAGCCTGATGCCGCCCTGGCAACAGAACAAGTTTGTGAGGACTCTATGGGTTCAGTTATCAAGAAGCGCCGCAAGCGTATGGCGAAGAAGAAGCACCGCAAGCTGCTTCGCAAGACCCGTCACCAGCGCCGCAACAAGAAGTAGGCAGGCGCCCGGCCACGAGCCGGGGTGTGCAGACCGGCCCGGATCCCCGCCCTCGAGGCGTCGGATCCGGGCCGTCGTCGTTCCCCGGCCCTGCGGATCGCGCAGAAGGCATCGCGCAGAGGGCAGAGCCGGGCCGCGGCGTCAGCGGCCCCGGAAGCGTGAGAAGCCGCGCCACAGGCCGTAGACGGACCCGACGAGCGTGGCGGCGCTGAGGCCGAAGGTGGCCGCACGCCGACCGCTGCGGAAGTCGTAGACGGGCCAGTTGTTGGCGCGTGCATGACGGCGCAGCTTCCTGTCCGGGTTGATCGCGACGGGGTGGCCGACAGCGGTGAGCAGCGGGATGTCGTTGTACGAGTCGCTGTAGCCCCAGCACCGTGCGAGGTCGAGGTGCTCCCTCTCGGCGACCGCCAGGACGGCAGCGGCCTTCGCCGAGCCGTGCAGGAAGTCGCCCACCAGCCGTCCGGTGTAGAGCCCGTCGATGACTTCGGCCACCGTCCCGAGCGCGCCGGTCAGGCCGAGCCGGCTGGAGATGACGGCGGCGACCTCCACGGGCGTGCCGGTCACGAGCCAGACCTGCCGGTTCGAGGAGAGGTGCTGTTCAGCGAGGGCGCGGGCGCCGGGCCAGATCTTCGAGGCGATCATCTCGTCGTAGACCTCCTCGCCGAGGGCCAGGATGTCCTCGTGGGCGATCCCGATCGCGAAGGCGAGGGCGGCCTCGCGCACCGCATCCACGTCGGTCATCGTCTCGCCGCGCATGATGAAGCGCAGCTGCTTCCAGGCCAGTCCAGCCGCGAAACGGAGGGTGAACGCCTTCCGCTGGTACATCTTGCGCGCTACGTGGAACAGGCTCGCGCCCCGCATGAGGGTGTTGTCGACGTCGAAGAACGCGGCCTCGCCCGGAGGCGGCGCCGGAGGCTCTGGGGAGGGCTGCGTGCCCTGGATGGCGTCCGGCATGCTCCGAGTCTAGTTCTTCGCTCCGCGGGCCTGCCCCTGCCAGTACGGTGGAGGCATGGAATCGACCGCTGACGCGCCGGGAAGCGGCGTCGTGCTCCTCACGCGCCCGGACTGCCACCTCTGCGAGGACGCGCGCGCAGTGGTGGACCGTGTGACCAGGGACCTCGGGATCGGCTGGCGGGAACTGTCCGTGACCGATGCCCCGGCACTCGGGCAGCAGTTCGCCGAGGAACTCCCCGTCCTGTTCATCGGTGGGGTGCAGCGTGACTTCTGGTCGATCGACGAGGCGAGGCTGCGCAGGCTGCTGTCCTAGGCCCTCCGGGTGCTGTCAGGGCGTGCCGGTCCGGCTTGGAGGCCCCGCGTCGTCGGCATACAGTGGTTCTACTTCCGCCCCGACGACGCCGGGGGACCAGGAACCACCGCCCGCTCGCGGTGGTGCTAGCAACGGAGCCGATGACAGTGACAACGCCGGACATGCCAGGCCTCCACCCCGTGGGTGATTCGTCACGCCATATCCCGCCCGCCTCGGTGGCCCGCCTGACCATCTATCTGCGGGCCCTCAACTCGCTGCTCGCCGAGGGGATCGAACGCGTGTCCTCCGAGGAGCTCGCGGATGCTGCCGGGGTCAATTCGCCCATGCTGCGCAAGGACCTCTCCTACCTGGGGTCGTACGGCACCCGGGGGGTCGGGTACGAGGTGCAGTACCTGAACCGGCAGATCTCGATCGCCCTCGGGCTGACGCTGGACTGGCGCGTGGCGATCATCGGCGCCGGCAACCTCGGCCGCGCGCTGGCGGGCTACTCCGGCTTCGTCTCGCGCGGCTTCGAGATCGTCGCGATCTTCGACGCCGACCAGCTCGTCGTCGGGTCCGAGGTCGGCTACCTCCGCGTGAGCGCCGTCGACGACCTCGAGGCCGTGCTGGAGCGGACCCGCACCAACATGGCGGTCCTGTCCGTGCCGGGCGCCGTGGCGCAGGAGCTGTGCGACCGCCTGGTGGACGCTGGGATCTCCAGCATCCTCAGCTTCGCGCCCGTGGTGCTCCAGGTGCCGCCGCACGTGCAGCTGCGGAAGGTGGACATGTCCACCGAACTGCAGATCCTCGCCTATCACGCGCAGCGGGCGCAGGAGACGGACCTCGATCCGATCTCCCGCGCCCAGTAGGTATCGCTGCGGAGGTCCCGCTCAGTAGCCGAGCTTCCTCGGTGCGAAGTAGGGCCGCGCGGGCTTCGCGTAGGTCAGGACGACGCCGGCCACGCCGAGGAGCATGACGATCACGCTCAGGGCGAGCGAGAGTCCTGAGGGCTGGACCGCGGCCTGGCCGGTCGCCTCTGCAGCCTGGCCCACGAGCGGGAGGAGGAGGAAACTGCTGAGGACGGACAGGACGTTGAGCCCTGCCAGCACGGTCGCAGTGATCCTCGCCCAGTTGTGGCCCTTCCTGATGAAGACGGCCAGCACGATGTACACGGCGGTGAAGAGGGCCGCGAAGACGATCCCCAGGCCCACGCCGATGGATGCTCCCGGAGCATCCGGCACGGGGGTGGTCAGGCCCGAGACGACGGACGCCACGAGGTAGAGGATGCCCGCCGCCAGGATGAGGTAGTACGCCCGCTGGACCTCCGTGGGTGCGGGACCCCTGTCCGCCGGGCCGGATCCCCCGGCGGGGGGCGTCGGGTAGGCGTAGCTGGAGGGCTGCGCCGACTGGTAGCCGTACCGGCCCCCACCGTCGCCCTGTCCGTAGGCGCCGGGCCGGCCGTGTCCGTCCTGGCCGGCACCGCCTGTGCCGGGCGCGCTCCACGGCTGTCCCTCGCCCTGCCTGTTGCCCTGCCCGTTCGGGTCGTCCTGTGGCGTGCTCATCGCTGCGTCCTCCGTTGCGGTTCGAATGTCCATCCACCCGCCGGAGCCCCCATGGACGTGCCTTTCGTGGATGCGGTCATCGTCAGCCTAGTTCGTCGGCCGCGGCCGCGGACAGGGGCCGACGGCAACGGCCGACGCCGTCCAGGGGACGACGTCGGCCGTGAGCGTGCTGCCGGCCGGCCCAGCGGCCGGGATGCGGGACTAGACCGTGACGACGGCGGGAGCCACGAAGGCGGCTTCGATGGTGATGGTCACCTTGTCGCCGACGAGGACGCCGCCCGCTTCGAGTGCTGCGTTCCAGGTCAGGCCGAAGTCCTTGCGGGAGATGGTGGTGGAGGCGGAGACGCCTGCGCGGGTCGCGCCGAAGGGGTCCACGGCCACGCCGTTGAACTCGGCGTCGAGGACGACCGCCTTGGTGATCCCGCGGATGGTGAGGTCTCCGTGGATCTCGTAGGTCTCGCCGGAGCCGGTGTGGGAGGTGGAGACGAAGGTCATCTCGGGGAACTGCTCGACGTCGAAGAAGTCGGCGCCCTTGACGTGCCCGTCGCGGTTCTCGTCGCCCGAGGTGAACGACGCGGTCCTGATGGTCGCCGTGATGCTGGAATCCTCGAGGGAGGATCCGACGGTGAGGGACGCATCGACGTCCTTGAACGAGCCGCGGACCTTGCTGATACCGGCGTGGCGGACGCTGAATCCGACCTCGCTGTGGGCGGGATCGAAGGACCAGGTGCCGGAGGTGAGGCCTGAGGGGACAGTCATGATGAACTCCTGAGAAGTGGTGGTGGCGACGCTTACAGTGGATAGAAGCATGCGTATGCATGTTTTATTCCACAAATCGGTGGAATGTTCAAGTAAATGTACCGGTGTCCACTGCGCCCCGATTGGCCGTCGTGCGGGGACATGCGGGAAACTGGACCCATGCAGCGAGCAACCGTCCACCTGGTGCGCCACGGTGAGGTCCATAATCCCGAGGGCGTCCTCTACGGGAGGCTTCCGGAGTTCCACCTCTCCGAACTGGGCCGCCAGATGGCCCTGCAGGTGGCGGGTCACTTCGAGCAGCGCCGCGACGAGGGTGCCGACATCGTCCACCTCGTGGCCTCCCCCCTGACGCGGGCCCAGGAGACCGCGCGCCCCCTCGCCGAGGCGCTGGGCCTGGAGATCGCCACGGATGAGCGCATCATCGAGGCCGAGAACCGCTTCGAGGGGATGTCGAGGATCAAGAGCAGGCTCCGCCAGCCGAGGTACTGGCCCCTGCTCGTCAATCCGTTCCGGCCGTCCTGGGGGGAGCCCTACGCCGAGCAGGCGGCGCGGGTGATGCTCGGGGTGCACGACGCCCGCCGCCGCGCCCTCGAACTCGCGGAGGGCGGAGGGGCGGACCGTCCCGCCGAGGCGATCCTCGTCAGCCACCAGCTGCCCATCTGGGTGACACGGCTCGCCGCCGAGCATCGCCGGCTCTGGCACGACCCGCGCCAGCGCGAGTGCACCCTCACGTCCGTCACGTCGCTCGACTTCGAGGGTGACTCCGTCCGCCGCGTGCGCTACGCCGAGCCCTGCGCCGACCTGCTGCCCGGTGCGGCGAATGTCCCCGGGGCGTAATAGAATTACTACACGTCGTAGAAATCATCGGAAGAAGCTGTGACACCAACCGCCCGTCCCCCGAAGCGCCGCCTCCTGCTCGAACTGGGCATGGCGCTCGCCGTCGTGCTGCCGGTTTCCCTGGTGGTCACCTCCTGTGCCGCCGAGGACCCGCTCGCACAGCAGGCCGCGGCCGGTGACGGCAAGAACTACATCGCAGGGGACGGCTCCGTCACGGAGTACGCGGCCGCGGACCGCGGTGAGCCCGTCGAGGTCTCCGGCACCCTGTTCGACGGGACGGACGTCTCGAGCGCCGACTGGGACGGCCAGGTCACCGTGCTCAACTTCTGGTACGCCGCCTGCGCACCCTGCCGGGAGGAGGCCGCGGACCTCGTCTCGCTCCACGACGAGTACGCGCCGCAGGGCGCAGCGTTCTACGGCGTCAACATCCGTGACGAGCAGGCCACCGCAGAGGCGTTCGAGCGCAGCTTCGGTATCCCCTACGCGAGCTTCGATGACAAGGACGGGGGAGTGCTGCTCGGCATGACCCAGTACGTCCCGCCGCAGGCCGTCCCCACGACGATCGTCCTCGACCGGGAGGGGCGGGTGTCCGCCCGGATCCTCGGACTGGCCGACCGCGGTACCCTCAAGGCCCTGATCCATGATGCCCTCGCCGAGTAGCGCGCCCGCCGCGTCCCGTCCATGACGGTGGCCATGGCCGGACACGTTCCCCTCGCCGCGGGGAACGCCTTCGCCGACGCCGTGCTCAACGGCTCCATGCTCCTCGCCCTGCCGGTCGCGCTCCTGGCCGGTCTGGTGTCCTTCGCCTCCCCCTGCGTCCTGCCGCTGGTCCCCGGGTACCTCGGGTACGTCACGGGCCTGACCGGCGTCGACCTCGAGAAGCAGAAGAGGGGACGGATGCTGGCCGGGATCGGGCTCTTCGTGCTCGGCTTCTCGGTCGTCTTCATGGCCTACGGGACCCTGTTCGGGCAGTTGGGCGCCTTCCTGAGGGTGTCCCAGGGGTGGCTCATCCAGGTGTTCGGCGTCGTCGTGATCCTGCTGGGCGTCGTGTTCATGGGCGGTCTCTCCTGGTTCCAGCGCGAGAGCCGCGTCCATGCGAAGGTACCCGCCGGCCTCCTGGGGGCACCCCTGCTGGGTGTGACCTTCGGGCTCGGCTGGGCGCCGTGCATCGGCCCCACGCTCGGTGCGGTGCAACTCCTGGCGATCTCCGGGAACGACGCGACGGCACTCAAGGGCGCGGTCCTCACGTTCGTCTACTGCCTGGGCCTGGGCCTTCCGTTCCTGCTGATCGCACTCGGCGTACGCCGCGGCATGGGGGCCCTCGCCTTCTTCCGGAAGCACCGGCTCCTGCTGCAGCGGGCCGGGGGCGGACTCCTGGTGCTCGTGGGCGTCCTCATGGTGACCGGCATCTGGAACTTCTGGATCACCCAGCTGCAGGACCTCCTGATCGGCAACGTGGTCCTGCCGATCTGACCACCGGTGGCATCCGCCGGACACGCACGCGAACAATCGACATCATTCGGAAAGGGCACAGTGAAGCAGGACGTCTCACAGGATACGAGGGACACGGCAGGCGCCCCGGGCGCCAGGGCCGACGTCGTCCTGCCCTCACTCGGCGTCTTCGGCACCCTGCGGTGGGCGTGGACGCAGCTGACCAGCATGCGCACGGCGTTGTTCCTGCTGCTCCTGCTCGCCGTGGCGGCCGTTCCCGGCTCGCTGTTCCCCCAGCGCCCGGCGAACCCCGCCGTCGTCACGCAGTACATCCAGGACAACCCGGACACCGGGCCCGTGCTGGACTGGTTCCAGCTGTTCGACGTCTACTCGTCCGTCTGGTTCTCGGCGATCTACCTCCTGCTCTTCATCTCGCTCATCGGCTGCGTGGTGCCCCGGGCGATCGCGCATCTTCGAGCCGTGCGCTCCACGCCGCCACGTACGCCCAAGCGGCTCTCCCGCCTGCCCGTGTACGGCACGCTCGAGGTTCCTGCCGACCGGGCGCGTGATGCCGGCCTCACGCCGTCGTCCGCCGCCGAGCAGGCCGCCGCGGTCCTGCGGAAGCGCGGCTACCGCGTCGACGTGCGCGATGCCGGGACCGACCGCCCCTCCGTCGGCGCCGAACGCGGCCTCGCCAAGGAGCTCGGCAACCTCGTCTTCCACACCTCGCTCATCGGCGTCCTGGTGTCGGTCGCCGTCGGCGGGCTCTTCGGCTACAACGGCCAGAAGGTGATCGTCGAGGGCGACAGCTTCGTGAACACCCTGATCGGCTACGACAGCTTCAGCCCGGGCTCCAACTTCTCCGACGACCAGCTGGAGCCGTACTCGATCCGGCTCGACTCGTTCGACGTGCGCTTCGACCGCGAGCAGGAGAGCCACTACGGCCAGCCGCTCGACTTCACGGCGAACGTCACCACGCAGGACGGACCGGGCGAGGACGAGGCGCAGCAGGTCCTCAAGGTCAACGCGCCGATCACCATCGGCGGCACCAACGTCTACCTGGTCGGCAACGGCTACGCGCCCGTCGTCACCGTGCGCGACGGCGAGGGGAACATCGCCCAGCAGGGCCCCGTCGTCTCGGTCCCGTCCGACGGCCTCTACACCTCGCTGATCGTCATCAAGGCCCCGGACGCGAAGCCGGACCAGCTCGGCTTCGTCGGGTTCTTCCTGCCCACCGCCTTCGTGGACGAGAAGGGGGTCTCCTTCTCGCGGGACCCGGACCCCTTCAACCCGCAGCTGAACCTGAACTCCTACTACGGGGACCTCGGGCTCGACGACGGGACGCCCGAGAACGTCTACGTGCTGGACACCGAGAACCTCACCGAGCTCAACAGCCGCAACAACGACGACGGCGGGATCGTGCTCGGCGTCGGACAGACGTACGACCTGCCCGAGGGCAAGGGTTCCGTCACCTTCGACGGGCTCAAGCGCTACGTCGCCCTCGACATCCACCACGATCCCGGCGAGCTGGGCGCACTGGTCTTCTCGACACTCGCGCTGCTCGGACTCTCGGCGTCCCTGTTCATCGGGCGCCGCAGGCTCTGGGTGCGCACCGGCGAGCACCCGGACGGGCGCCTCATGGTCGAGTACGGGCTGCTGGCCCGCGGGGAGGACCACCGCCTGCCGGCGGAAGGCGCAGCCGTCGAGAAGCTGCTGGCGGATCGCTTCTTGGTCCCCACCGGCAGCGCGGGGGACCATAGTCATCAGGACGCCGCACCGGCCGGCACGGGGCAGTCGCACACCAACGCAAAGGACAAGTCATGACACCACCAGTCAATGCCGAGCTCGGGCAGGTCAGTGAGCTCTTCATGCTGCTGGCCTCGATCGCCTACGTGGTGGCCCTGGTCTTCTTCGTGCTCGACCTCGTGAAGTCGAGCTCCACGATCGGCAGCCTCGAGACGCGGCTCGCGGACGAGCAGGCGGCGCCGGCCCGGTCCCTCGCGGGCGTGGGCGCACGAGGCGGGAGTTCGATCGCGGCAGCGGCAGGATCGCCGGCGACGGCGGACGCCTCGATGGACTACGGGTCGGGGCCCCGGCGCCGCTCAGCGCGCATCGCCGTCTCGCTGACGGTGCTGGCCGCCGTCGTCCACGGCGCCGCCGTCCTCACCCGGGCGATCGCCGCGCACCGTGTCCCCTGGGGCAACATGTACGAGTTCTGCACCACAGGTGCCTTCCTCGTCGCCGCCATCTTCCTCATCACGCTCACCCGCAAGGATCTGCGGTTCGTCGGTTCCTTCGTGGTGGGACTCGTGGTCATCATGCTCTGCGCCGCCACCGTGGGCTTCCCCACGCCGGTCGCCCGCCTGATCCCCGCCCTGCAGAGCTACTGGCTGATCGTGCACGTCTCCATCGCCGTGGCGTCCTCGGCGCTGTTCACCATCACGTTCGCCATGTCCGTGCTGCAGCTCCTGCAGACCTCCCGCGAGGCCAAACTCCTCGCCGGCAAGGCGGACACCGCTCGGTTCCTCCGCCTCGTGCCCTCCGCGCTGAGCCTCGAGAACCTGTCCTACCGGCTCAATGCCGTGGCGTTCGTCGGCTGGACCTTCACCCTCATGGCGGGTGCCATCTGGGCCGAGCAGGCATGGGGCCGCTACTGGGGCTGGGACACCAAGGAGGTCTGGACGTTCGTGATCTGGACCGTCTACGCCGGCTACCTCCACGCCCGTGCCACGCGTGGCTGGACGGGCACGCGTGCTGCCTGGCTGTCGATCGTCGGGTACCTCTGCATCGTCTTCAACTTCACGATCGTGAACATCTACTTCTCGGGGCTCCACAGCTACTCGGGAGTGTAGGCGCGGGCCGCGTATCGGCCGGTCGGAACGGGAGAGCCCCGCGGTGGATGCCGCGGGGCTCTCGCGTGTCCGGGAGCGCCCCTCCGGCGGGGGTACAAGCAGGGAGCATGGCGTGCGGCCGGGGTGTCCGTCGGTCGCGCCGTCGGTCCTGCCCGAAGGGCGGCTTCGGCTTCCGCCCACTGATGAGGTCCGATCCGCGGACATGATCGACCATGCCCACCGGTCGTTCGCGATCAGTGGGTGCTACGGGATCGGGCGCCGGCGCATGGGATGGTCCTCGCTGCCGCGCGACGTGTCGGACCTGCCTGGAGACCGCCCGCGATCTGTGGGTGCTACGGGATCGGGCGCATGGGATGGTCCTCCCTGCCATGCGACGTGTCGGACCTGCCTGGAGACCGCCCGCGATCAGTGGGTGCCAGGGCATTCGGCGGCGCCGCAGGGGCCTGGCAGGCGGACGCAGGGTGTCAGGGGTGGTGGGCTCCCGCGGAACCGGAGCCGGCGTCGTCGTTGCCTTCGCCGTCGTGCTTGTCGTCCTTCGGGGGAGTCTCCCGGCCGGCCTCGCCGGCCTTGGCCTCGCGTTCCTTCTGCTCCTGCTCGCGGCGGCGGCGCTCCTGCTCGCGGGCGCGCTGGCGGCGCTGCGCTTCGAGATTCTGGAGGAAGGCCGGATCGTCGTCCGGCGCGGTGGGCGTGCGGGGAGCCGGACGCCGCGGACCGGAGGGACCCTCGCTGCGAGGACGTCCGAACAGGAACCACATCCCGGCCCCGATGAGCGGCAGGATGAGGATGGTCACGAACCACGCCGTCTTCGAGATGCTCCGCACCTCGTGTTTTCGGCTCATGACGCAGTCGATCAGTGCATAGATGACGACGGCGACCCCCAGGATCGCGGCGAAGAGCAGGAGGCGGGGCATGCGCCAATTGTAGGCGAGTAAACTTGGAGCGTGGCCTTCCTCAAATTCACCGCCCTGCGCCTGCTGCTGATCGTCGTGTTCTACGTGGCGTGCGTGCTGCTGGGCCTCGGATTGTTCCTGTCGGCGGTGGTGGCCGCGATCCTCGCCTGGTGCGTGACGTACCTGTTCTTCCGCACCCTCCGGGACGCCGCCGCCGCCACCCTGCAGCGGCGTTTCACGCCCGGCGCGCCGCCCGTGCGGTCCGCGGTCGAGCTCGACGACGCAGCGGCCGAGGACGCACTGGATCCCAACACCCCGGTCAATGCGGACCGGAAGCCGCGCGGCACCGCTGCCTGACAGACCGTCTCGGGGCGCCGGCCGACGCGGGACATAGCGTCGGTCCCGGGGGACGACAGCCGCACGGCAACGCTGCCGAAGGCGGCCCGCCGGCACCCCGCCGGCACCCTCGGGCAGTCCGGCCGGCTCCGCCTAGGCGAGGACCGTCGTGACGATGATGCCTGCCGTGAAGAGGAGGCTGAACGCCAGGTTGATCAGGCCCGTCTGCTTCAGCACCGGGATCAGGCTCCCGCGCTTCTTGCCCGTGAGCATCAACCAGCTCGGCTGGAGGCACGCCGGGATCAGCAGCAGCACCAGCAGCACCCACGGGTAGTCGTAGCTGAGGAACAGGGGCAGCAGGACCGCCGCCGCGAGCATCATGACGTAGCTGATGCGGGCGGCCGGGTCACCGAGTCGCACGGCGAGGGTCCTCTTGCCCACCACGCTGTCCGTCGGGATGTCGCGGACGTTGTTGGCCATCAGGAGCGCCATGGCGATCAGGCCGGTACTCACCGCACCGATCCAGGCGGCGGCGCTGAGCTGGTCCGCCTGGGTGAAGGTGGTGCCGAGGGTGGCGACCAGCCCGAAGAAGACGAAGACGAACAGATCACCGAGGCCGAGGTACCCGTAGGGGTTCTTCCCTCCCGTGTATCCCCAGGCGGCCGCGATGCAGCCCACCCCGACCAGGAGGAGGATCCAGGTCTGGGCCAGGATCACCAGTGCCAGCCCGGCCAGCATGGCAAGGCCGAAGCACGCGAAGGCGGCGCGCTTCACCTGGCGGGGCTGGGCCACCCCCGATCCGGTCAGGCGGAGCGGACCCACCCGCTCGTCGTCGGTCCCGCGGATGCCGTCGGAGTAGTCGTTCGCGTAGTTCACGCCCACCTGCAGCAGCACGGACACGATCGCGGCGAGCACTGCGTTGAGCGGTTTGAAGGATCCGAGGCCGAACGCGGCCGCGCTGCCGATGATCACCGGTGCGAGGGCCATGGGGAGGGTGCGGGGACGGGCTCCTTCAAGCCATTGAGCGGCAGTCGCCACGGGAGGTTTCCTTCTGGTCGGGTCGGTGGTGCTTCTGGTGTCCTCGGACGCTCAGGCGCGTTCGAGGAGCGAGCGGACGGTGCGGCGGTCCGGCTTGCCGCCGGGCAGCAGGGGGAAGGCGTCGAGCGTGACGATGGACTTGGGGACGGCGTGTGCCCCGAGTTCGACGTGGACAGCCTGGCGGATCACCTCGGCGTCGACATCGCCCACGATCGCGGCCGCGACGGCAGCGCCCCATTCCTGGCTCCGGATACCGAGCACAATGGCCTGCTCGACGCCGGGCAGGGCCTGGATGACGTCCGACACCTTCATGGCGGAGACCTTCAGCCCACCCGTGATGATGACGTCGTCGAGCCGTCCGTGCACGGTGACGGCGCCGTCGAGTGCCACGTCCCCGGCGTCGTCCGTGACGAACCAGCGCCGCCCCGAGTTGAACACGAACTTCTCCTCGGTGAGGGCGGGCGCATCGAGGTAACCGTCGGCGAGGACCGCCCCGCCGATGCGTAAACGCCCGTCCACGGAGCGGAGCTCGACGCCGTCGAGCGGGGTCCCGTCGTAGACACAGCCGCCGCAGGTCTCGCTCATGCCGTAGGTCTCGACGATGTTCAGATCCTGGCTGCGCGCGAGGGACCGCAGGGAGGCCCCGGCGGGCGCCCCGCCGAGCAGGATGGCATCGAAGCGGCGCAGGAGCCTCAGCGTCTCCGGCGACGGATCGGCCAGCAGGCGGTGGAGCTGCGTGGGGACCAGCGAGGTGAACCGGACGCGGTCCGTCAGCTCGGCGGCCGCATCGGTGAAGGCCTCTGCGGTGAAGCCGGCGGAGGTGTCCATGACCCAGGGCTGGGTGCCTGCGTACAGGGAGCGGACGAGGACCTGGAACCCGGCCACGTAGTGCACGGGGAGGGTGAGCAGCCACTGGCCCTCGGCCTTCAGCGCGAACGCGGTGCCCATCGCCGAGGCAGCGAGCGCGTCGACGCTGAGCATCGTCTGCTTGGGTGTCCCCGTCGATCCCGACGTGCTGATGACGGCAGCGATCTCGTCGTTCGGCAGGGTGCCGTCGAAGACCTGGCCCGGCAGTACATGGGGCGCGACGGCGGGTCCCTCGCCCGAGAGTGCGGCGGCGAGGGGTTTCAGCAGTCCCAGCGGGTCGAAGCCCTCGGGGGTGTGCACGGGAAGGAGTTCCACGTGGCTCCTAGAAGTAGTAGGGGAACGAGGACCAGTCCGGCGCACGCTTCTCGAGGAAGGCATCCCTCCCCTCCACCGCCTCGTCGGTCATGTAAGCCAGGCGTGTCGCCTCGCCGGCGAAGACCTGCTGGCCCGCGAGTCCGTCGTCGGCGAGGTTGAAGGCGAACTTCAGCATGCGGATCGCCTGCGGGCTCTGCCGGGCGATGTCCGCCGCGTAGGCCAGCGCCGTCACCTCGAGTTCCTCGTGGTTCACGGCGTCGTTCACCGCGCCCATCTCCACCATGTCCTGCGCGGAATACTCGCGCGCCAGGAAGAAGATCTCACGTGCCCTCTTCTGCCCGATTTGCCGGGCCAGGAGGGCCGACCCGTATCCCGCGTCGAAGCTGCCGACGGTCGCATCGGTCTGCTTGAACCGGCCGTGCTGCGCCGAGGCGATGGTCAGGTCCGCCACGACGTGCAGGCTGTGGCCACCGCCCGCCGCCCAGCCGTTGACGACGGCGACGACGACCTTGGGCATGGTCCGGATGAGCCGTTGCACCTCGAGGATGTGGAGGCGCCCTGCACGGGCAGGATCGATCGTCTCCCCGGTCTCGCCTTCCGCGTACCGGTATCCGTCACGGCCCCGGATGCGCTGGTCGCCTCCCGAGCAGAAGGAGTGGCCGCCGTCGCGGGGGCTGGGACCATTGCCGGTCAGCAGCACGGTCGCGACGTCGGGCGTCATGCGGGCGTGGTCGAGGGCGCGGTACAGCTCGTCGACGGTACCCGGGCGGAACGCATTGCGGACCTCGGGACGGTCGAAGGCGATGCGTACGGTCGGGAGGTCGCGCACCACGGCGCCGTCGGCGTCGCGCTCCACCTGGCGGTGGTAGGTCATGTCCGCGAAGTCCTCGAAACCCGCCACGACCCGCCATCGGGTCGGGTCGAAGATGTCGGATACCTTGGCGGGCAGCTCTGAAGTCACCCGTCGAGTCTAGCGGCGGAACGGCGCCGACCCGTCCCGCCCCCGGCGTCGTACGGGGGCGTCAGGCGATACAGAACTCGTTGTCCTCGGGGTCGAGCATGACGTACCAGGCGTGCGGTCCCTGGGAGTGCCGTGCCAGGTAGCGGGCGCCCCGCGCCTCGAGCCGGGTCCGCTGCTCGTCCCTGTCGGCGCCGCCGAGGTTGATGTCCAGGTGCACCCTGTTCTTGGCGACCTTGGGTTCGGGGACCGGCTGGAACAGGATGCGCTCCCGACCGGCCCGGCCGACGTCGTCGGCCCGGCAGATCGCCGTTCCGTCCTTCCAGACCCGCTTGCCGCTGTGGACGATCACGTCCGTCTCGCTGGCGAAGCCCTCCGCGATCATCCGGTCGAGGAACGCTTCGTCGGTGGGTTCGACGACCCAGTCGAGGGTCTCCGCCCACCAGTCCGCCTGGGCGTGCGGGTCCGTGCAGTCGATCGAGATCTGGATGGAGAAGGGCATGGCGACAGGGTAGGCCCACCAGCCCTGTTTCTGAAGGGGCGGGCCGGCGGAAGGTGTCGGGGGAGCGTGCCGGACGTGCCCGAGGGGTGCGCGGTCGACGTCGGCGGCCGTCCTGGTGACTCCGCCGGACCCCCGCGGGCCCGGAGGACGGAGCCCCTAGCGCTGCAGTTGGGAGAAGTTCACGGCACTGCGTACCGCGGGGTAGTACCCGGACTTGTAGCCCTCCGCGGTGGGGTGCAGGTTGTCGGAGGCTCCTGCCCGGAAGGTGATCCAGGGGTCCGTGGAGCCGAGCCCGTGGCCCTCGAACTTCGGGACCAGGTCGACGAAGGTGAAGCCGTGCGTCTCGGCCTGGGTGCGGATCACGGCGTTGAGGGCATCGGTGCCCGCGTTGAACGCGGTCTGCGAGGCGATCGGGATGACCGGGGTCCCGAACTCGGGGGAGAACAGGTGGGGGTAGCCGGTCACGACCACCGTGGCATTCGGGGCCGCCGCGTCGATGGAGTCGTACAGGGCATCGAGGGTGCGGTCGAGCACGGGGAGCGCGGCGGCGTTCTTGGCCGCGATGAACTGTGCGCAGATCGCGGGGGACTGGGTCGCACACACCCCTGCGACCTCCCCGAAGCCAGCGTCGTTGCCGCCTGCCGAGATGGTCACGAGGTCGGTGTCCGCCGACAGTGCTCGGGCGGCGGTCGTGCCCGCCACCTGCTCCGGGAGGTCGACGGCGCCGCCCGGTTCCGTGACGACCTTCGCTCCGGCGCAGGTGGCATCGGCGACCAGGTCGACCTGCTTCTTCCCGTCGAGGATCCCGGGCAGTCCGAGTGGCGACTGGCCGCAGCCGTTGACGTACGAGCCGGCACCGAATCCGGACGCGTAGGAGTCACCGAGGGCAACATACGACAGGGGTGCCTTGGGTGCGGCTGCGGCGGGGCCGGCGGCCCCGCCGACCAGCGCCGCTGACGTCGCGAGAGCGAGCGCGACGAATCGGGTGGAACGGGTCCTGCGGGCACGCGTGGCGGAAGTCATGGCCTAACGGTACTCGCGGAATGCGGCTTGTCCAGGAGCAGGTTGGTGATGCGGAGGGTGCAGAGCCGCTGCCCGGCGTCGTCGGTCAGCAGCACCTCGTGCGTGGTCAGGGTGCGGCCGAGCTGGATCGGCGTGGCGGTGATCGTCACCGTTCCCTCGCGGGCGCCGCGGTGGTGCGTCGCGGAGACGTCCACCCCTACAGCAGTCTTCCCGAGGGTGGAGGCATGGATGACCGCCGCCCAGGAGCCCACGGCTTCTCCGACCGCGAGCGACGCCCCTCCGTGAAGGAGGCCGAAGGACTGGCGGTTGCCCTCCACCGGCATCGTCGCGACGACGCGCTCCGCCGACTGCTCCAGGATCACGACACCCATCTTCTCGTCGAGCTCGCCGAGCGTGATGGTCCATGGGGGGAAAGACTCCTGGTTCATCGCCTGTGAACTCCTCGTGGTCGGGTACCGGGTGAGCGCAACTCTAGCGGCGGCACGTCCGCCGGTACCGCCGCCACATAACAATAGGGTCACGTCCGATACCGTGATCGGCGTCTGACCTGCGGCGATAGTCCAGCTTTTTCCCATCCCGTTGCGGTGGAAGCGCTCCCACTTGACAGTGCCGTACGTCACAGTCAGGATGAGTGGCACGTCGTGAGAGCGCTCCCACCGGAACTGATCTGCCGGAGGACGGCGATCCCGCCGACATCATCATCCCGCGTCGGCGGCGGGCTCCGGGTGCTCCCGCAACCCGCCGCCGCCAACCCACCGGAGGCCGCCGACAAGGATCGGCCCCGGCCCGAACCCGTCCGGACACTGCGTCCGCCAGGGATGCTCACCCGAGTCCGCTGCAACCGGCGGCGGAATCAAGCTGACAAAGGAGTCAACCGTGCACAGCAGAGCACGCATCACCGCACTTTCCGCTACGGCGGCATGCCTCGCCCTGGCCCTCACCGCCTGTGGATCCGGCGGTTCGGACAACGCCGGAGTCGAGGGCGAGACCGGTACGGACGACGTCACCCTCTCCGTCGGGACGTTCAACGAATTCGGCTACGAGGAGCTCTTCGAGGAGTACGAGCAGCTCAACCCGAACGTCACGATCAATCACAAGAAGGCCGCCACCTCCAACGAGGCCCGCGACAATCTCACCACCCGTCTGGCCGCAGGGTCCGGGCTGTCCGACATCGAAGGCATCGAGGTCGACTGGCTGCCCGAGCTGCTCGAGTTCCCCGACCAGTTCGCCGACCTCACCGACCCGGCCGTCGAGGGCCGCTGGCTCGACTGGAAGACGGAAGCCGCCACCACGGAGGACGGACAGCTCATCGGGTACGGCACCGACGCCGGCCCCCAGGGCGTGTGCTACCGGGCCGACCTGTTCGAGAAGGCCGGGCTGCCCAGCGACCGCGAGTCCGTCGCCGCGTTGCTCGACGGCTCCTGGCAGGACTACTTCGACGCCGGTAAGGAATTCGTGGCCGCCAGCGACGGCGTCGCGTGGTTCGATTCCGCCGGCGCCACCTACCAGGGCATGATCAACCAGGTCCAGAACGCCTACGAGGACAACGACGGCACGGTGATCGCCACCGAGAACCCCGAGGTCAAGGACATCTACGAGCAGGTCCTCCAGGCGTCCGTCACGGACGGGCTCTCCGCGCACCTCACGCAGTGGGAGGACGACTGGGTGGCGAGCTTCCAGTCCGACGCGTTCGCCACGAAGCTCTGCCCGGGCTGGATGCTCGGAGTCATCGAGGGCAACGCCGAGGGCGTCGAGGGCTGGGACATCGCCGATGTCTTCCCCGGCGGCGGCGGCAACTGGGGCGGCTCCTACCTGACCGTCCCCACCCAGGGCGAGAACCAGGCCGAGGCGAAGAAGCTCGCCGAGTGGCTGACCGCCCCGGAGCAGCAGATCAAGGCCTTCGAGTCGAAGGGCACGTTCCCCAGCCAGGTCGAGGCGCTCGAGAGCGAGGAGCTGCAGGGACAGGTCGATCCGTTCTTCAACGACGCACCCACCGGCCAGATTCTCGCCAATCGGGCCACCGCCGTCGAGGTCACGCCGTTCAAGGGCCCCAAGTACTTCGCCATCAACGATGCGATGCAGCAGGCCCTGACCCGTGTCGACGTCGACGAGACCGATGACCCCGCCTCCTCCTGGGAGAAGTTCACCACCGCTGTGGGCGCTCTGTAGCCGATGGCCGTCACGGACCGGGTCCAATCCCCACCTCCCAACACGAATCGGCGGACCTCACGCGAGACGAGCGTGAAGCGCCTGGCCTTCTCCCAGAAGGTGTCGAAGTGGGACGTCAAGCTGTCTCCGTATCTCTACATCTCACCGTTCTTCCTGCTCTTCGCCATCACGGGCCTGTTCCCCCTGCTCTACACGGCATGGGTCTCGCTCCACAGCTGGAACCTCATCGGGGGCCAGGGCGATTTCACGGCACTGGAGAACTACGAGTTCGTGCTCGCGCAGCCGTTCTTCTGGAACGCGGTAGGCAATACGTTCAGCATCTTCCTCCTCTCGTCCGTCCCGCAGGTCGTCCTCGCCATCGCCATCGCCGCGGTGCTCGACGCCAACCTGCGGGCCAGGACGTTCTGGCGGATGGGCGTCCTCGTCCCCTTCGTGGTGGCCCCCGTGGCCGTAGGGTTGATCTTCAACAACCTCTTCGCTGACCAGGCAGGCCTGTTCAACGAGCTGTTGACGGGGATAGGGCTGGACCCGGTCCGCTGGCACTCCGATTCACTCGCCAGCCACGCGGCGATCGCGACCATGGTGAACTTCCGGTGGACCGGGTACAACGCGCTGATCTTCCTCGCCGCCATGCAGGCCATCCCCCGGGACGTCTACGAGGCGGCGACCATCGACGGCGCCGGACGCCTCCGGCAGTTCTTCTCCGTCACCGTGCCGATGCTGCGCCCCACCATCATCTTCGTGGTCATCACCGCCACCATCGGCGGCCTGCAGATCTTCGACGAGGCCCGGGTCTTCGACCAGGCGGGTCTCGGCGGGGCGGACCGGCAATGGCAGACGCTGACCATGTACATCTGGGAGCTCGGCTGGGGCCAGCGCAACTTCGGCAGGGCCTCGGCGGTCGCCTGGCTCCTGTTCCTGATCATCGTCGTGATCGCGATGGCCAACTTCCTCATCACCCGCCGCATCGCGAACCAGGGAGGCCGACGATGAGCTCCATCCCCATGATCGAGCAGACCGCAGGGAAGGGCGCGGCCCGCGCCGCCCAGCGGGGCCTCGGCGCGCGACGCCGAGGCGCGCCCGGCGGAACCATGCGCCGTCCCGGGTTCCTCACCTACGGGTTCCTCGGCGCGGTCATCCTCGGTTCGGTGTTCCCGCTCTGGTGGTCCTTCCTGGTCGGCAGCCATGACAGCTCCGTCATCAGCAAGGGCGTGCCGATGATCCCGGGCGGCAACTTCCTGGCCAACGCGGCATCGGTCCTGGACAGCATCCCGTTCTGGAAGGCGCTCAGCAACAGCATCATCGTCTCCACCGTCACGGCGGCGTCCGTGGTGCTGTTCTCCACCCTCGCCGGCTTCGCCTTCGCCAAGCTCCGCTTCCGGGGCAGCAAGGGTTTGCTGGTGTTCGTGATCGCCACGATGGCGGTGCCCACCCAGCTCGGCGTGGTGCCGCTGTTCATCGTGATGGCGAAGCTCGGCTGGACCGGCTCGCTCTGGGCCGTCATCGTGCCCGGCATCGTGACGGCGTTCGGCGTCTTCTGGATGACCCAGTACCTGCGGGATGCCCTGCCGGACGAGCTCATCGAGGCCGTCCGGATCGACGGTGCCTCCATGATCCAGGCCTTTTGGTACGTTGGTCTCCCCGCGGCCCGACCGGCTGCGGCGATGCTCGCGCTGTTCACGTTCGTCGCCACCTGGACGAACTTCTTCTGGCCGTTCATCGTGCTGGATCCGTCCAACCCCACCCTCCCGGTGGCGCTGCAGCTGCTCCAGGCCGCGCACTTCGTCGATTACTCGATCGTGCTCGCCGGAGCGGTGCTCTCCACCATCCCGCTCCTGCTCCTCTTCGCCGTGGCGGGACGTCAACTCGTTTCAGGAATCATGCAAGGAGCAGTCAAAGGATGAGCAGCACCGACATCACCTTCCCCGAGGGTTTCCTCTGGGGAGCGGCGACAGCCGCCTACCAGATCGAGGGCGCCGCCCGGGAAGGCGGCAGGGGACCCTCCATCTGGGACACCTTCACCCGTGTCCCCGGAGCCGTGGCGGATGCACACAACGGCGACGTGGCCTGCGACCACTACCACCGGTCGGCCGACGACGTCGCACTGATGAAGAGCCTCAACCTGCAGGCCTACCGCTTCTCGACCTCGTGGTCGCGCTGCATGCCGGACGGGGTGACCCCGAACATCGAGGGCATCCGCTTCTACTCCACCCTCGTGGACCAGCTCATCGAAGCCGGCATCAAGCCATGGCTCACCCTGTACCACTGGGACCTGCCGCAGGCACTCGAGGACGAGGGCGGCTGGACGAACCGGGAGACGGCCTACCGGTTCGCGGAGTACGCGGCGGTCATGCACGAGGCGCTCGGTGACCGCGTCCGCATCTGGACCACCCTCAACGAGCCCTGGTGCGCGGCGTTCCTCGGCTACGCAGCCGGCGTGCACGCACCCGGACGGCAGGAGCCCACGGCAGCCCTCGCCGCTGCCCATCACCTGCTCCTCGGGCACGGACTCGCGACGCAGGAGCTCCGCCGACGCGACGCGGACGCGACGCTCGGCATCACGCTCAACTTCACGGTTGCCGATCCGCTCGATCCTTCCAGCGAGGCGGACCGCGACGCCGCGCGCCGGATCGACGGGCAGTTCAACCGCATCTTCGTCGATCCCGTGCTGCGCGGCGAGTACCCGGAGGACCTCCTCCGGGACGTCGAGCACCTCGGCCTGACGGATGCGATCCGGGACGGCGACCTCGCGATCATCGCAACGCCGATCGACGTCCTGGGCGTGAACTACTACCACGGCGAGGCCGTGACGAAGACGCCGTCGGACGAGGCCGCGCCCCAGGAGGGCCATGCCCCCCTCGAACGCCCGGTCTCCTCGCCCTACGTCGCCGCGCACGGCGTGCGCTCCGTCCCGCGCGGCCTGCCGGTCACCGCGATGGACTGGGAGGTTCAGCCCGAGGGCCTCCGCCGCCTGCTCAACCGGCTGCAGGACGAGTACACCGGGCCCGCGGGCATCCCCCTCTACATCACCGAGAACGGCGCGGCGTACGACGACACCGCGGACGGGTCCGGCTTCGTGGACGACCAGGATCGCCTCGCGTTCTTCGATGTCCACGTCCGCGCCATGAAGGACGCGATCGACGACGGCGTCGACCTGCGCGGCTACCTCGCCTGGTCGCTCATGGACAACTTCGAGTGGGCCTGGGGGTACCACCAGCGGTTCGGTCTGGTGCGCGTGGATTACGAGACCCAGGAACGGACGCCGAAGGCGAGTGCCCTCTGGTACGCGCGGCTCGCGGCCTCGAACCAGCTGCCGGAGCGCCCGTCGTCGCCGGACGCCGAGAAGGCCGGTGCCGTATTGTCGAGGTGATGAACACGTCGCCGCCCCGGTCGCTGCGCCCGACCACGGCCCGCCCGAGCCCCACGCTCGAGGACCTCGCCGTGGCGGCCGGGGTGTCGCGGTCCACGGCGTCCCGGGCCATCAACGGCGGCGATCGGGTCAGCCCCGAGGCGCAGGCGGCCGTGGACCGGGCCGTCGTCGCCCTCGGGTACATCCCGAACCGTGCGGCTCGCAGCCTGGTGACCCGCCGGACCTCCTCGATCGCCCTGGTGATCCCCGAGCCGGACGTCCGCGTCATGATGGATCCCTTCTTCGCCGTCGTCATCACCGGCATCACGGAGGCGCTCCGGGAGACCGACGTCCAACTGGTGCTGCTGATGTCGCGGACCGAGGACGACTCGTCCCGCACCCTGCGCTACCTGCGGGGCGGGCACGTCGACGGCGCGATCGTGGTCTCGCACCACAAGGCCGATTCCTGGGCCAGATCGCTGGCCGAGACCGGCCTTCCCACCATCTTCATCGGACGGCCGTGGGACATGGCGTTCGACGTCACCTATGTGGATACCGACAACGTCGGGGGCGGGCGCCTGGCCGCCCAGCACCTCGCGGGTATCGGGCGACGGCGCCTCGCCACGGTCGCCGGCCCCGCGGACATGACCGCCGCCGTCGACCGCCTCCGCGGCTGGCGAGCCGGTCTCGCCGACGCAGGGCTTCCCGACGGTCCCGTGGTCCACGCGGACTTCACCACGGACGGCGGCGCGGCCGCGGCTCGCCGGCTGCTCGCCGAGCACCCCGAGATCGACGGGATCTTCGCGGCCTCGGACCTCATGGCGCTCGGCGTGCTCGACGTCGTCCAGGCGGCGGGCAGGACGGTCCCGGGGGACATCGCGCTGGTCGGCTACGACAACCATGCCGTGGCGGAGACCGCGCCGACACCCCTGACCACCATCACCCAGCCCATGGTCCGGATGGCCGTGAAGGCCGGCACCATGCTGCTCGAGGAGATCGAGGCCCCGGGCTCGCACCCGGAGCCCGTCATCTACACCACGGAGCTGGTGGAGCGCGCCAGCACCGCGGTGGCGCCCACCGCGTCCGCGGCGAACGCGTAGTCCCAGGCCACGTCGCGCCAGCGGGAGTAGCGTCCGCTCGCTCCACCGTGGCCGCCGTCCATCTCGGTCTTGAGGACGATCGGCTCGCTGCCGGTCGTCGTCTCGCGGAGCTGCGCCACCCACTTGGCGGGCTCGACGTAGAGCACCCGGGTGTCGTTGAAGCTGGTGACCGCCGCGATGCGCGGATAGGCCACGGGGCGGACGTTCTCGTAGGGCGTGTACTCCTTCATGTAGCGGTACACCTCCGCATCGGTGATGGGGTTCCCCCACTCCTCCCACTCGAGCGCCGAGAGGGGCAGCTCGGGATCGAGGATCGTGGTCAGGGCGTCGACGAACGGCACCTGCGCGACGATGGCCCGGTACTTCTCGGGTGCGAGGTTCGCGACGGCGCCCATGAGCAGCCCGCCCGCCGATCCGCCCATGGCCGCGATGCGGCCGGCGTCCACCCAGCCCGAGTCGGCGAGGTACGTGGTGGCGTCCACGAAATCGGTGAAGGTGTTCTTCTTCGCGAGCTTCTTGCCCTGGTCGTACCAGCTGCGACCCATCTCGCCGCCGCCGCGGATGTGCGCGGTGACGTAGATGATGCCCCGATCCAGCAGCGACAGCCTGGCGATCGAGAACGCAGGGTCCATACTCGCCTCGTAGCTGCCGTAGGCGTAGATGACGGCGGGGTTCGTACCGTCCTGGGACAGTTCCGCACGGCGGACGACCGAGAGCGGGATCAGGGTGCCGTCCGCGGCCGGCGCCCACTGGCGCTCCGCGACGTAGGAGGCGGGGTCGTAGCCGCCGCGCACCTCCGTCTCCTTGCGGAGTGCCAGCGTACCGTCCTCGAGGACGTAGTCGTACACGCGCGGCGGCGTGAGGTAGGAGGCGTAGGACAGCCGGATGATCGGGGAGTCGAACTCGGCGTTGGCGAGGTTGCTCGTGAACAGCTCCTCGTCGAAGTCCGGTTCCGTCGGCTGCCCCTGGTCCGGCGTCCCCAGGCCGGCGAGGGGAAGGACCTGCACCCGTTCGATCGTGTCCTTCCGCACCGACAGCACCACGTGCGTGCGGGTGACCGTGAGGCCGTTGACGCGCACAGCGTCGTCGTGGGCGAGCACCGTCGTCCACTCCTGGTCGGCGAGCGGCCTGGCGAATTCGGACGCCGCCACGAGGCTCACCATGGAGTTCTTCGCGTCGCGGTCGTGGGTCAGCAGGTAGTGCGGCACGCCCGCGATGGTGACCGGCTCGGCGTCGTACAGGATGCGCTCGTCGCGGGGGACCAGCGTGGTGAGCCCGGCCCCGGGATCCGCGAGGTCCAGGACACGGTACTCGCTGTACTCGGAACACCCGATGCTGATGAGGAGCTGCGTGCGGTCGGCCGACACCTCGAAGCCGGTCCACATCGCGACGTCGTCCTCCTGGTAGACGACGGCGTCCTCCTCGACCGGCGTGCCCAGGGTGTGCACCCGCACCTGGTAGGGGCGCCAGGAGTCGTCGACGACGGTGTAGTAGACGCGCGTCCCGTCGGGGGCGAAGGACAGTCCGTAGAAGACGTTCGGCACCTCGTCGGGGAGGAGCTCGCCCGTTCCGAGGTCCTTGATGCGCAGCGTGAAGCGCTCGTCACCCGCGTTGTCCTCACTGTACGCGAGCAGCGTGCCGTCCTCCGTGACGGACAGGCCGCCGAGGGAGAAGAAGGGCTTGCCCTCGGCGAGTTCGTTGCCGTCGAGGAGGATCTGTTCGCCCTCGACGGGCCGGCCGGGAACCACCTCGGGCGGCGTCCAGTCGCGGCCGAGATCCCCGGTGTCCTCCGCGGCCACGCGGCACTGGATGCCGTACTGCTTCCCCTCCTCGGTGCGCGAATAGTACCACCACCCCTTCTTGCGGGCGGGGACGGAGAGGTCGGTCTCCTGCGTGCGTTCCTTGATCTCGCCGAAGATGGCCTCGCGGAGCGGTTCCTGGTGGCGCGTGACGGCCTCCGCGTACCGGTTCTCGCGCTGGAGGTAGTCGATCAGCTCGGGGCTCTCCTTGTCGCGCATCCACTCGTAGGAGTCGACGAAGGTGTCGCCATGGTGCGTGCGCACATGGGGCACCTTGCTGGCCGGGGGCGGGACGGGGACGACGAGTGCGGTGGCATCAGCGGTCATGGTTCCCATCTTGCCACCGGCGCCACTGCCGCCAGGGCCCCACCGACCCCCGGGGGAGCCCTCCACCGTCCCTCCGCAGCCCCTTCGGGTGCCGCGCCGGCGCGTCCGGGAGCGGCCGGTTGACCCGGCCGGACGGGCGTGCAATTCTGGAGCAGGCTTTTACAGAACGAACGTTCGGTAATTCGCCGGCAGGACCACGACGACGAGGGAGACGACCATGGCCGAGGCTTTCCTGGTGGGCGGTGTCCGCACTCCCGTCGGCCGGTACGGCGGAGCCCTCTCCGGCGTCCGCCCGGACGACCTCGCGGCCCTCGTCCTCTCCGCCGTCGTGCAGCGCGCCGGCGTCGACCCCGCCACCGTGGACGAGGTGATCCTCGGCAACGCCAACGGCGCCGGGGAGGAGAACCGCAACGTGGCACGCCTGGCCTCGCTGCTCGCCGGCTACCCCGACAGCGTTCCCGGTATCACCGTCAACAGGCTCTGCGCCTCCGGCCTCTCGGCCATCATCATGGCATCCCACATGGTCCGGGCCGGGGCGGCGGACGTCGTCGTCGCCGGAGGCGTCGAATCCATGAGCCGCGCCCCGTGGGTGATGGAGAAGCCGGACAAGGCCTTCGCCCGGCCCGGCGCCGTCTTCGACACCTCGATCGGCTGGCGCTTCACGAACCCGTTGCTCGCCGCACGGGACAAGGCCACCTACTCGATGCCCGAGACGGCGGAGGAACTCGCGGCCCTGGACCGCATCACGCGCGATGACGCCGATGCGTTCGCCCTGCGCTCCCACCAGCGCGCCCTCGCCGCCATGCAGGCGGGACGATTCGACGACGAGATCGTGCCCGTCCAGATCAACCGCGGCAGGACCTCGTTCTCCATGGACACCGACGAGGGGCCCCGCGAGGACACCACCCTGGAAGTCCTCGCGAAGCTGCGACCCGTCGTCCGGCCGGACGGCATCGTCACGGCCGGGAACTCGAGTTCGCTCAACGACGGCGCCTCCGCCGTCGTCGTCGCCTCCGAAGCGGCCGTGGAGCGCTACGGCCTGACGCCGCGTGCGCGCATCCTCGAGGGCGCGTCCGCGGGCGTCCCGCCGGAGGTCATGGGGATCGGGCCGGTCCCGGCCACGCACAGGGTGCTCGAACGCACGGGCCTGTCCATCGCCGACCTCGGCGCCGTCGAACTCAACGAGGCGTTCGCCACGCAGTCGCTCGCCTGCATCCGCCGCCTCGGCCTCGACGAGGAGATCGTCAACCGCGACGGCGGCGCGATCGCCCTCGGCCACCCGCTCGGCTCGTCGGGCGCCCGGATCGCGGTCACGCTGCTCGGCCGGCTCGAGCGCGAACTGTCCGGCCCCGCGCGGCGCCTGGGCCTCGCGACGATGTGCGTCGGCGTGGGGCAGGGCACGGCCCTGCTCGTGGAGGCCGTCTGATGCCCGCCGCTCTCCGGGTCACCGAGGGGGAGGCGCGGCTCGTCGTCGAACTGCACCGGCCGGAGGTCCGCAATGCGATCGACCGGCAGATGGTCGACGAACTCCACGCCGTCTGCAGTGACCTCGAGCGCACCCCGCGCACGCTCATCCTCCTGGGGTCCGACGGCGTCTTCGCGTCGGGCGCCGACATCGCCGAGCTGCGGGAGCGGCGGCGCGACGATGCCCTCGCAGGGATCAACTCGACGCTCTTCGCGCGGATCGCCGCCCTCCCCATGCCCGTCATCGCCGCCCTCGACGGCTACGCCCTCGGCGGCGGAGCGGAACTCGCCTTCGCCGCCGACTTCCGGCTCGGCACGCCCCGCCTGAGGATCGGCAATCCGGAGACAGGCCTCGGCATCCTCCCGGCTGCCGGCGCGACCTGGCGCCTCAGGGAGCTCGTGGGGGAGCCCCTCGCACTGGAGATCCTCCTGGCCGGTCGCATCCTGACCGCCGAGGAGGCGCTCGACGCGCGGCTCATCACCGCGATCCACGCCCCGGAGGACCTCCTGCCGGCCGCACACGACCTCGCGGACCGGATCGGCCGGCAGGACCCGCTGGCGGTGCGGATCACCAAGAGCGTGTTCCATGCCCCACGGGAGGCCCATCCCCTGATCGATCAGCTGGCGCAGGCCGTCCTGTTCGAATCCGAGGCGAAGTTCGACCGCATGCAGCGGTTCCTGGACCGGAAGAAGGGCTCATGAGCGGATTCCCCACCCGTGTCGGCGTACTCGGTGGCGGGCGGATGGGCGCGGGCATCGCGCACGCCTTCTGCCTCGCCGGGTCCGACGTCGTCGTCGTCGAGCGCGACGAGGAGGCCGCATCGGCCGGGCTCGGGCGCGTGACGCAGGCCCTCGCGCGCAGCGTGGAGCGCGGGACGACGACGGAGGACCTCGACCGGCTGTCCGCACGGATCTCCGTCTCCACCGACTACGCCGCCTTCGCGCCCTGCTCGCTCGTCGTCGAGGCGGTCCCGGAGGACCTCGGCCTGAAGCGGCAGGCGTTGCGGGCGGTCGAGGACGTGCTCGACGGCGCCGCCTGGCTCGCGACGAACACCTCGTCCCTGTCCGTGGACGCGCTCGCGGCCGTGCTGCAGCGGCCCGAGCGGTTCTGCGGACTCCACTTCTTCAACCCGGTCCCGGCGTCGACCCTGATCGAGGTGGTCCTCGGAGCGGCGACGTCAGCGGCGCTCGAAGCGGCCGCGCGGTCCTGGGTGGACGCGCTCGGCAAGACGCCCGTCGTCGTGCGTGACACCCCGGGGTTCGCGAGCTCGCGGCTCGGTGTCGCCATCGCCCTCGAGGCCATGCGGATGCTCGAGGAGGGCGTGGCGACGGCGGAGGACATCGATGCGGCGATGGTCCTCGGCTACAGGCACCCCGTGGGTCCGCTCCGCACCACCGACATCGTGGGACTGGACGTGCGCCTCGGCATCGCGGAGTACCTCGAATCCACGCTCGGTCCACGCTTCGCCCCACCCGCGATCCTGCGCGAGAAGGTGGCGCAGGGCCGGCTCGGACGCAAGAGCGGCCAGGGCTTCTTCGACTGGGACGACGCCCCGCCGCCGCCCGTCCCCCCGACCCGGCAGGACCCGACCCCACAGGAACAGGCCGGCACGCGCCCGGCGTTCCAGCAGCACGAGTGAAAGGCGAGCGGACCATGACAACCGCCCCGGAACGAGTACAGATCGACGTCGTCCCCAGCTTCCTCGAGGACGCCTGGTGGACCCCCGACCGCTCGGCAGCGGAGGGCGACGGCACGGTGGTCCGTGATGCCAGCACGGGCGAGGAACTCGCCGTCGTCAGCACGGCCGGCATCGACACCGCGGCCGCCGTCCGGTTCGCGCGGACCACGGGGCAGGCGGCCCTGGGCCGCCTCACCTTCCACGAGCGCGCACTGAAGCTCAAGGAGCTCGCGCAGCACCTCAATGCGCACCGCGAGCCGCTCTACGAGCTGTCCGCGAAGACCGGAGCCACGAAGGTCGACTCCATGGTGGACATCGACGGCGGCATCGGCGTCCTGTTCACCTTCGGGTCCAAGGGCCGCCGGGAGCTGCCGAACTCCCACGTCATCGTCGACGGCCCGCCCGAGGTGCTGTCCAAGGACGGCTCGTTCCTCGGGACGCACATCCACACGCGCATACCGGGCGTCGCCGTCCAGATCAACGCCTTCAACTTCCCGGTGTGGGGCATGCTCGAGAAGCTCGCTCCCGCGTTCCTCGCCGGTGTGCCGACCATCGTGAAGCCCGCCACACCCACGGGCTTCCTCGCGGCGGCCGTCGTGAAGCTGATCATCGGCTCGGCGATCCTCCCCGAGGGCTCCCTGCAGCTCGTCTCCGGGCCCGCCCGCGACATCCTCGACCACCTCGACTATCGCGACCTCGTGTCCTTCACAGGTTCGGCGTCCACCGCGAACCACCTGAAGTCCCACCCCTCGGTGGCCCGCGGCGGCGTGCGGTTCACGTGCGAGACGGACTCGCTGAATGCGGCCATCCTCGGCCCCGACGCCGTTCCCGGCACCCCCGAGTTCGATGCCTTCGTGAAATCGCTGGTCACCGAGATGACCGTCAAGGCCGGCCAGAAATGCACCAGTATCCGTCGGTCCATCGTGCCCGAGGTCCTCGTCGACGACGTCGTCCGCGCGGCGGGCGATCGCATCCGGTCGCGGGTCACGCTCGGCGACCCGCGCGCCGAAGGGGTCACCATGGGAGCGCTCGCCTCGCTCGAGCAGCTCGAGGGCGTGCACGGCTCGGTGCGGGAACTGCTGGCCTCGGGTGGGGCCGTCGCGTTCGGATCGCTCGACGCGCCGGAGGTGCTGCGTGCCGACAACACCCGGGGCACGGTTCCGGGCGGCGCGTTCATGGAGCCCCTGCTCCTCACCTGGGAGGACGTGGAGGCAGGCGCCCTCCACTCCGTCGAGGCGTTCGGGCCGGTCGCCTCCGTCATCGGCTACGCCGATCTGTCCCATGCCGTGCACCTGGCGGCCCTCGGCTCGGGGTCCCTCGTAGCGACCGTGTGCACCAACGATCCGGCGGTGGCCCAGGAGCTGGTGATGGGCATCGCCGCGCATCACGGTCGCGTGCTGATCCTCAACCGCGAGGACGCCCGGACGTCCACCGGGCACGGCTCGCCCGTGCCGCATCTCGTGCACGGCGGCCCGGGACGGGCGGGCGGCGGTGAGGAACTCGGCGGCATGCGCTCGGTCCTGCACCACATGCAGCGCACGGCGGTGCAGGGATCCCCGAACATGCTCACCGCCATCACGGGGGAGTGGCACACGGGCGCGGACCGCCGGTTCGACGACGTCCACCCGTTCCGCAAGGACCTCGCGGCGCTGCGGATCGGCGACGCCGTGCGCTCTGAGCTCCGCGAGGTGACGCTGGCGGACATCACCGCGTTCGCCGAGACGACAGGTGACACGTTCTACGCCCACACGAACGAGGAAGCGGCGGCCGCCAATCCCTTCTTCCCCGGGATCGTGGCGCACGGCTACCTGCTGCTGTCCTGGGGTGCGGGCCTGTTCGTCGACCCCGCTCCGGGGCCCGTCCTCGCCAACTACGGGCTGGAGAACCTCCGGTTCATCACGCCCGTCGCCGCGGGCGACTCGATCCGGGTGACCCTGACCGCGAAGCGCATCACGCCGCGCGAGACGGACGAGTACGGCGAGGTAGCCTGGGACGCCGTCCTGCAGAACCAGGACGACGAGATCGTGGCGACCTACGACGTCCTGACCCTCGTGCAGAAGTAGCGGCGGGTGGGCCCGTACGGCCGGGCTGACGGCGGGTTCCTCCCACTGATCAGGGCGAGTCGGCGGGCATGGTCGGGCATTCCCACCGAACGGCCCCCATCAGTGGGAGGAACGTGTCGCGAGGGTGGCCCGTACGAGCTGGATGAACGGCCCGGGAGCATCGAAGAGCAGGCTCCGGGTCACGCGGAGGACCGGGACTCCCCGGGTGGTGAGGATGTTCCACCGGCGGCGGTCCTCCTCGAACTCCCGCCGGTCGCTGTGGTGCTGCCGTCCATCGGCCTCGATGCCGAGAACGCCGTCGACGAAGAGATCGAGGCGGCCTACCCCCGGGATGTGCACCTGCGACGAGACCTGGAAGCCGGCCCTGAGGAGGTGGTACCGGGCGACCGTCTCCAGGATCGACTCGGCGTGCGGATCCACCGATCCCACGATCCGGCGAACGGAGCCGGATCTGCGCCCCAGGGCCTGCCCCCGCAGGTCCTCGAGCGACACCGAGCCGCGGACCACGGCGGACTCGACGATGCACAGGGCATCGAGTTCGGGGAGGCAGCGCATCACCTGCAGGCACACCGTGAGGTCGGAGACGGGACGGGCAGCACGATGAACCCGCACCCGGTCACTGTCGATCCCATGCCCGGAGTCGGTTGTGACATGCAGCAGGCGGGGTGGACGAAGCACCCATAGCCCCCGGAGCTGCGCGGCGCTGATGCATCCCAGCTCGCTGCCCAGGGACAGCGCCGTCCGCGCTCCGGCGTCGTGGTCCGGCAGGGCGTAGACGCCACGGGCGACCCGGAGCACGACGCCGTTCCGCACCGCCCTGGTGAGGAGGGCGGCGGAGGCGCCCGCTGCCAGGAGATCGCGTGCTCGCGCGACTCCGCCTGATCGGGCCAGCAGCGCGACGACGTCCATGGCAGCAGCATGATGCCTCGGCCGGGTGCGGCTCTCGTGGTGCGGGTCTATGTGGGCGACACGTGTGCCCACTGATCGGGGTCGATCGGTGGGCATGTTCGGGAACCCCCACCGAACGGAGCCCTTCGGTGGGAGGAACGTGCAGGCAGCAGCGTGGAGCAGGAAGGAGCGGGCAGCAGCGTGGAGCAGGAAGGAGCGAGCAGCAGCGTTGCGAACAGGCAGCAGCGTGTAGCGGGAAGCAGCAGGCAGCAGCGTGTAGCAGGAAGCAGGAAGCAGGAAGCAGGAAGCAGGAAGCAGGAAGCAGGAAGCAGGAAGCAGGAAGGAGCAGGCAGCAGCCAGGGCGCAGCAGGTCAGCGCCGGTGCAGCCCGTCGAACACCATGACGATGACGTCGTCGGCCAGTTTGTCCGCCGAGAGGGGACCGCCCGGCCTGTACCATTCGACGATCGAGTTGATGGTCCCGAAGATGAGGCGCGTGGTGGTCCGTGGGTCGATGTCGCCCCGGATGGATCCCTCGTGGCGGGCGGCGTCGACCAGGCCCGCCACCGTGCGGTCGAAGGTCCGGCGCCGGTCGAGGGCATCCCGTTCCACGTCCGTGTTGCCGCGCAGCCGCAGCAGGAGGGTCACGAAGGGCAGCCGCTCGGTCAGGACGGCGATGGTCCCGCGCAGGACGAACTCCAGGCGCTCGTCCGCCGGGCCCGCACTCGCCCGCGCATCCTCGAGGACCGACTCGAGACCGCCCAGGGCATGGTCCAGGGCCAGCCGCAGGAGGTCGCCCTTCGACGGCACGTGGTGGTAGATGGCGGACTTGCTGATGCCGAGTTCCTCGGCCAGCATCCCCATCGACGTCGCCTCGTACCCGTGGCGGTTGAACGCGGCGACGGCGACCGCCAGGACCGACTGCTGGTCGTAGCCCGGCCGCCCGCGACGGGTAGGGATCGGAGTGGGCCCGGCGACAGTCATACCGCCATTTTTACACGACCGTTCGGTCGGTCCCGCGCCCCCGGACCTGCCGCAGCGCACCAAGAATCACTAGTTTGTCTAATAATGCGTATGCTTACTACGACATCTTGACCCGCCTCCGAGAGGGCGCCTCCGTGCCGACCACATCCTGGGAACTCCGACTGCGAGCGCTCGCAACCTTCCTGGCCCTCGAGGGCCGGGAACCCGCTGTCCGTGCCGCGGTCCCCGGCGAGCATCGGCTCGCGCTCTGGCTCGACGAGCAGCGCAGATCGGCGCATGCGGGTCGGCTTCCCGCTGACCGCACGGAGCAGCTGCGTGCCGCCGGGCTCCTGGCGTCCCCGATGCAGGGCGCGCCGACCAAGGGCGGCGTGGCCTGGCTGAAGATCGCGAGCATCGCTGAATTCCTCGAGGAGGAGGGGCGCCTGCCGTCCCTGGCGGCGCCGAGGTCGGCGGGCGAGAAGCGCCTGGCGGCATGGCTGCACGCGCAGTCGACCGGGGGCACCAGGGATGCGGACGTCGCCGTCGCACTCCGCGCGATCCTCGACGCCGCCGGTGCCGACCGGGCCCCGTCCCTCGCACACGTCGGCTGAATCCCGGGTCCCGCCTCGGCGCCGCCCTTACGCAGAGAGCGGGCCGGTGGTATTTTCGGCTCATCGGCGGCGCGTTCGCGACAGGCTACCCCGACGTCGAGGGGAGCTCCGGGCGGTCTGCGTCGCCCGAGGGAGAACCATGGAGAGCCTGATGGCGGCAGGCGGCAAAGCCACGGTGGCGTTGGTCTCGGACGACCTGCAGCACCTGGAGTGGATCGAGCGAGCGTGCATCACACCCGAGGACGCGTACTCCGTCCTCGCCGCCAGCCGCCGCCTCTCCCGTGGACGCCCCTACGCGATCCTCGTCGACATGACGAACATCGTCGCCCTTCCCCCCGGTGCGCGCGCCGTTTTCAATGCCGAGTCCCTCGTCGTGGCGGCCGCCCTCCTGGGCGACGGGCCCATGGACGAGGTGCTGGCCGCGGGCGCGTGCAGGGCCATCCATCCCACCCGGTACTTCACCTCCGAAGCGAGTGCGCTCGCGTGGCTGCGCGCCTTCCTGGTGGAGGCCGATCTGCCGTTCGCGGACCCCCGGTTCCGTTGACTGCCCCTCGCCGACCTCCCTATACTGAACGAACGGTCGGTAAATAAGCCGGGCGGTCCAGATGAGCGAGGTAGGCACGATGACGGCTACAGCGATGAACGCAGGAACGCACACGGACCACGACGTCGAGGGCGAGAGGCTGTTCAACGACCTCATCGCGCAGGACTCACGCATCGAGCCGCGTGACTGGATGCCGGCCGACTACCGCAAGTCGCTCACCCGCCAGATCTCCCAGCACGCGCACTCCGAGATCATCGGCATGCAGCCGGAGGCGAACTGGATCACGCGCGCACCGTCGCTCAAGCGCAAGGCCGTGCTGATGGCGAAGGTCCAGGACGAGGCGGGTCACGGCCTCTACCTCTACTCGGCCGCCGAGACCCTGGGGACGCCCCGGGACCAGATGACCGAGGACCTCATCGCCGGCAAGGCCCGGTACTCGAGCATCTTCAACTACCCCGTCCTCACCTGGGCCGACATCGGCGCGATCGGATGGCTCGTCGACGGAGCCGCCATCTGCAACCAGGTCCCGCTGTGCCGGGCGTCCTACGGCCCGTACGGCCGGGCGATGGTGCGCATCTGCAAGGAGGAGTCGTTCCACCAGCGGCAGGGGTTCGAGATCCTCCTCGAGCTCGCCAACGGGACCCCCGCCCAGCGGGCGATGGCGCAGGACGCCGTCGACCGCTGGTATGCGCCCTCACTCATGATGTTCGGGCCCCCCGACGAAGATTCGCCCAACTCGCAGAAGTCGATGGAGTGGAACATCAAACGCTTCTCCAACGACGAGCTGCGCTCGCGCTTCGTGGGCATGATGGTCGAGCAGATCAAGGTCCTCGGGCTCGAGCTGCCGGACAAGGACGTGCGCTACGACGAGGAGACGGGGCGCTGGCACCACGGACCCCTCGACTGGAACGAGTTCAAGGAGGTCCTCGCCGGCCGCGGGCCCTGCAACGCGCAGCGCATGGAGCGGCGCCGCGAGGCCCACGAGGAAGGCGCCTGGGTCCGCGAGGCCGCGGCGGCCTACGCGCAGAAGCAGGCCCTGAAGCACGGGAAGGCGGCCTAGATGACCGGCGGATCGACGACGGGCGACGACGGCGCGAAGGCACCGGCGTCGGGCCCGCAGGAGACACGCGCCGCCTGGCCGCTGTGGGAGGTGTTCGTCCGTTCGTCCCGGGGCCTCTCGCATGTCCACGCGGGGTCGCTGCACGCCCCCGACGCCGAGATGGCCGTCCGCAACGCCCGTGACCTCTACACGCGCCGCAACGAGGGCGTCAGCCTGTGGGTGGTCCCGGCGTCGTCCATCATCACCAGCGATCCCGATGCGAAGGACCGTTTCTTCGAGTCACCGCAGGGCAAGGACTACCGCCACGCCACGTACTACACCAAGAGCGAGGGAGTGAAGCACCTGTGAGCGAGGCGAACGCCAGTGCCACGCGCATCACGCCGGGCAACGCACTGCGGCCCGAGGACATCGCGCTCCTGAACACCAAACCCGGCGACGCCGTCGGGCAGTACGCGCTCGGGCTGGGCGACGACGCGCTGATCCTGGCCCAGCGGCTCGGCTGGTGGATCTCCCGGGCACCGGAGCTCGAGGAGGACGTGGCCCTCGCCAACATCGCACTGGACCAGATCGGCCACGCCCGGTCCTTCCTCACCTACGCCGGACGGGCGTGGGACAGGACCGAGGACGACCTCGCGTACTTCCGGCGGGAGCCCGAGTTCCGCTCCGTGCACCTGGTCGAGCAGCCCAACGGGGACTTCGCCCGCACGATCGCCCGGCAGCTCGTCGTCTCGCTCTACCAGTGGGAGCTCTACTCCCGCCTCGTCGACTCGACCGACGCGACGATCGCCGCGATCGCCGCGAAGGCCGTCAAGGAAGTCGACTACCACCGCGACCACAGCATCCAGTGGGTCCTGCGCCTCGCGCTCGGTACCGACGAGTCGCGCCGCCGGATGATCGCCGGCCTCAAGCTCACCTGGCCCTACGTGGACGAACTGTTCGCCGACCACCCCCTGATCGACGAGGTCGACGGCGCGGGGGTCCGCCCGAGCACCCTCCGTGCGCCCTTCGACGCAGCGATCCAGGCGGTCCTCGACGAGGCGGACCTCGAGCGCCCCGCCGTCCCCGGTGCCGTCGGTGGCGGCCGGTCGGGACGCCACAGCGAGCACCTCGGGTACATCCTCGCCGAGATGCAGGTGCTGGCCCGCGAGCATCCTGGTGCGTCGTGGTAGCGCTGGCAGACCTGCGCCGGACCGCTGCCGATGCCGCCGTCTGGGACATCGCGGCCACCATCTGCGACCCGGAGATCCCCGTCCTCACCATCGAGGACCTGGGTGTGCTGAGGGACGCGCACGTCACGGAGACGGGGCAGGCCGTCGTCACCATCACGCCAACCTATTCGGGCTGCCCGGCGATGGATGCCATCCGCGACGACGTGACCACGGCCCTCCGCGCGTCCGGGTACGACGACGTCGCGGTCCGCCTGGTCCTCGCGCCCGCCTGGACCACGGACTGGATGAGCGACGGCGGCAAGGCCAAGCTCGCGGAGTACGGTATCACGCCCCCCACGGGCACGGCGGCAGCCGGTCCCGTGCGGATCGGCCTGAGCGTCAAGTGCCCCCAGTGCTCCTCGTTGAACACGCGCGAGATGACGCGCTTCGGCTCCACGTCCTGCAAGGCCCTGTACGTCTGCAACGACTGCAGGGAACCCTTCGACTACTTCAAGGTGCACTGATGGCCGTTGTCCTCGCCCCCTCGACGAAGCGGCGCAGCGCCTTCTCCAGCCTGACCGTGCGGGAGGTCCGCCGCCTGACGGAGGACGCCGTCGAGGTCACGCTCGACGTCCCGGAAGAACTGCAGGACCGCTACGACTACCTGCCGGGCCAGTACGTGGCCCTTCGCGCGACGCTCGACGTCGACGGCGAACCGAAGGAGGTACGCCGCAGCTACTCGATCTGCGCCGACCCGCGCCCCGGGGAGCTCCGCGTCGCAGTGAAGCGCGATCTCGGCGGGATCTTCTCCACCTGGGTGAACGAGTCCCTGAAGGCGGGGGACACCCTGGAGGTCATGAGTCCGCTCGGACAGTTCACGCCGCGCACCACGCCGGGCCAGGCGGCCGTCTCGCTCGTAGCCGTCGCCGCGGGGTCGGGCATCACCCCGGTGCTCTCGATCGCCCGGTCCATGCTGGCCGCCGGTCCGCACGTCCGGTTCGATCTCATCTACGCGAACCGGGCCGCGATGGACGTCATGTTCCTCGAGGAACTGGCTGACCTGAAGGACCGCTACCCCTCGCGCTTCGCACTGCACCACGTCCTGTCCCGTGAACAGCGCATCTCGCCGCTGCTCACGGGCAGGATCGATGCGGAGAAGCTGGAGAGACTGCTCGGCACCGTCCTTGCTGCCGAACGTGTCGACGAGTGGTTCCTCTGCGGCCCCTTCGAACTCGTGCAGCTGTGCCGCGACTCGCTCGCGGAGCGCGGCGTGCCGGCGGACAGGGTGCGCTTCGAGCTGTTCACCACGGGCGAGCCCACCCGGCCCGAGGGGAGCATCGGACGCCCCGTGGCCCCGGCCGACGCCGGCCAGAACTACAGCATCTCCTTCAACCTCGACGGGCTGAAGGGGAGTGTCCAGAGCCCCACGCACGCGCGCGAGTCCATCCTCAACGCGGCGCTGCGCGTGCGGCCCGACGTGCCGTTCGCCTGTGCGGGCGGGGTCTGCGGGACCTGCCGCGCCAAGGTCGTCGAGGGGACGGTGGAGATGGAGGAGAACTACGCCCTCGAACCCGACGAGGTGGCGAACGGGTTCGTCCTCACCTGCCAGGCACACCCGACCAGCGATTCCGTCTCCGTCGACTACGACGCCTAGGAGGAACCATGCCTGCATCACCGACCACGACGCCGGCCGGGACCGGCGCCGGCATGATCCGGCTCGCCGTCGCGGATGGCGTCGCGGAGATCGTCCTCGACGCCCCCTACCGGCTCAACGCAGTCGACGAGTCGGCGCTCGCCGACCTCTCGGCCGCCTATGACGACGCCGCTGCCGGGGTCCGAGACGGCACGGTCCGGGCCCTCGTACTGCGGGGCGAGGGGCGCGCCTTCTGCGCAGGCCGGGATCTCGGCTCGATCGAACCCGGGGCCGACGACGCCCATCGCTTCCTCGACGCCGCCCTGACGCCGCTGCTGCGGAAGATGGCGGAGTTCCCCGCTCCGACGTTCGCTGCCGCCCACGGTGCGTGCCTCGGGGTCGGGCTGGGTCTGCTGATCGCCACGGACGTCGTCTACGTCGCGGAGAACGCGAAGATCGGGTCCCCGTTCGCCAACCTCGGCCTCGCCCTCGACTCGGGCGGGCACTGGCTGTTCACGGAGCGGCTCGGTCCGCACCGCGCCCTCGACCTCATGTACACGGGGGATCTCCTGACCGGCGCCGAGGCCGTGGCCGGCGGGCTCTTCAGCCGTGCGGTACCGGCGGCCGACCTGCTCGAGCTGACCCGGACGAAGGCTGCCCGTGCCGCCCGCGGACCGCTGCAGGCCCTCGTCGCCTCCAAGCAGTTGGTCGGCCGGATCCGTGACGAGCGCCTCGGGCTGTGGCAGGCCATCAGCGGCGAGAACGATGTGCAGGGCGTCCTCGGCGCCTCCGACGACTACCGCGAGGGCCTGGATGCATTCCGGGAGAAGCGGGCGCCGCGCTTCGGAGCCTGACGCCGGAAGGGCCGGGTGTCGCGTGCCATGGACAACGCTGTCCGTTCCACTTCGGCTGCCGTTTCGCCCGCACCCGGCTCGAGGACGACCGTCGGGCTGCCCGAGTCGGTGCGGTCCAGGTGCAGGCGGTGTCCGCCGACGTCGACCAGCCGACCGTGCGTGGGCGAGGCCGTGGCCTCCGCCGCCCCGCGGACCTTTCCGCAACCGCCGCCCAGGCAGGCGGGTAGAGCAGGACGTGTCCGCTGCGACTCCTCAGCCGCACGACGTGGACGGTCATCCAGTCGGCCAGCACCAGCAGGGCGGGCGGCCAGACCCGTGCGAGCATGTCCCGACCGGGCGGAGCGGAAGGGTCCCGCCCGGTCGGGATGCGCTGGAACGACGGTTTGACGCTCCGTCCGGCGCGGTCCTAGCGGGTCGGACGCCGGGTGAAGACCAGGTGCACGACCCCCTGCGGGGAAGGGGTCGCTTCGATGTCGAAGCGCTGTTCGAGTCCTTCGAGCGAGTCCCAGAGCCGCTCGCCCCGCCCCAGGACGATCGGGACGAGGACGATGTGCAGGTGGTCGATCAGATCGGCCTCGAGGAACTGCCGGACCGTGCGGACACCCCCACCGATCCGGACGTCGAGGTCACCGGCCAGGGCGCGGGCCTGCTCGAGCGCCGAGACGGGATCGGCGTCGACGAAGAAGAAGGTCGTCCCGCCGTCCATCTCGAGTGCCGGCCGGGGGTGATGGGTCAGGACGACGACAGGGGTGTGGAAGACGGGGTCATCACCCCACCAGCCCTTCCATTCCTCGTCCTCCCAGGGGCCGCGGTGCGGGCCGAATTTGTTGCGGCCCATGATCTCCACGCCGATCCCGGGCCGCCACGCGCCGGCGAACGCGTCGTCGACACCGAGGGACCCCTTCGATTCTCCGTGGATGCCCATGTCGCGGAAGGTGCGCGTCTCGACCGCCCACTCCATCAACCGTGAATCTGCGTGACCGAAGGGTGCGTCGAGCCGCTGGCCCTCACCGGTGCCGAAGCCGTCGAGGGAGACCGAGAAGTTGTGCACGCGGACGAGGGACATGTCATCTCCTGGGGTGCTTGCCGTGCGCGGCCGCCGGATGGTGGTCGATGCACGACCGACGATGACAGAAGGACGCCGCGATGTACACGGAACCGCGGGGTGGGCTGCCCGTCACGGGGCCGACGATGGACGCTGCCCAATCCCTGGGGCAGGATGCTCCCATGGGGAACAGATGGGGAGTCGCCGCTGTCGGCTGGGCCGCTCTCCTGCTGACGGGCTGCACCGTCCCGTCCTTCTCCGAGGACGAGAAGCTCGAGATGCGGGACAGCGCCAGCGGGTTCCAGCGGGCCATCCTGGAGGATCTGGTGGTGACCGCTGCCGAGTACCGCGACGCGGTCGGCGCGACCCGCGCTTGCGTCCAGGAGAAGGGATGGGGCGTCGGGCCTATCGAGCAGGACGGCAAGCAGTTGGGCTTCCAGTCCTCCTCCACCGGCGACGGCCCCCCTGCCGATGACGTGACGAGGGATTGCTATGACGAGTACCTGACCTTCGTCGGCTCCATCTGGGTGTCCCAGCGCACCCCACTGACCGGATAGACACCTCCGGTCCGGGCCCGCACGGGTCCGATGCGGCGCGGAACGGGGAATCCCGGGCTGCTTGCCCCGCACGATCCCCGCGCCGGCACTCGTGGTACCGCGCACCGGCGGGCATACTGGCGTATGAGCGAGTTCACCGGACGCTTCGGACTGGACCTGGACCATCTGGTGCCCGGAGTCCTGCGCTTCGAACGGGACGGCTCGTTCGTGCTCGAACTCGACGGCCCCATCCTCGGGCCCGAGCAACCGGACGGGTCGGGGCCCGACAGGGTGTCGCCCGGCGGAGACCCGGACAACGTCGCCGATCCCGTACCCCGGGACATCCTGGGCTCTCTTGCGGACGGCCGACCCGTCACCCTCTTCGATGCCGTCGTGGAGGCTCCGTCCTTGCCCCCGTCATCGGTGAAGCAGACGTTCCACGGCTCCATGTCCCTCGCGGGAGCACACGTACGCGGTGACCGCGACCTCGTTGCCGGCATCAGGTGGACCTGGCTTCTGCCGGTGGGTGCGGCCCTCCGGCGGGAACAGTCCTCGGAGCCGGTCGCCGGCTCGATCCCGGGAGTCCTCGAAGGATGGGGTTCCGACGACGGGGCGGGTCTCCAGTTCTCCGCCGGCAGGGCGACACCACTCCGGCGGTTGCGTCATCAGGTGCAGCACTCCTGCAGCCAGCTCCTGGGTCTGTGGAGCGGCCTGGAGGTTCCAGGAGTGGCCCACACCGAGGTACGTGTCGGGAACCGCTGGTGTGTCCTTCGGAATCGAGGCAGCGAGCCCGTTCCCCTCGCTCGCAGCAGCTTCCTGCCGGTCCAGGATCTCTCCGTGGCCGTGTTCGCCGCCTGGATACCCCTCGCGCACATCGTCGATCCCGTGCCGTTCCTCCTCACCGGTCCCACGGGACCCCGGCAGCTCGACGCTTTGGTCCTGGCAACAGCACTCGAAGGCCTTCATCGTCGGCTGTACCTGGAGGGGGTCCGCTTCGAGGGCGTCGCCCAGCGCGCCGTGGAGCGTGCAGCGAGGCAGGCGCGACAGGCAGGCGTGGAGGTACTGCTCTCGGAAGGATTCCCCGACGAGGACAAGGCGCACGCCGTCTTCAGGGAGACCCTGCGGCACCTCAACCAGATGACCTACCAGGATCGGGCTCGCGAACTGCTCGAACCCGTACGACTCATCGTTCCCGGTCTCTTCGGCCCCGACCTGGTGCAGTGGATCGCGATGGTGACGAGGATCCGCGATCATCAGAGCCATCACCTGGCCATCGAGTTCGACGAGCCACCGACGGCCCTCTACGACGCGGCAGCGGAGAGCAGCCGATGGGCCCTGCTCCTGCGGATCCTGCTCGAACTCAACCCTGGCTACGATTTCCCGTCGCACCTCGCGCAATCACCCGGGTTCTCCGCCGCACTCGCCCGCATCGATCGGACAGGCCTGTGGCCGGGATTCTCCGCTCTCGCCGCATTCCGCACCTCCGTCAGGGGCAGCCGCGGCAGGCCGGCCTGAGCAGCGAGGGACGCAGGGCGCAGGAGAGCACAGCCGATAGTCCGTTCCCGTCGGCCCGTCGCGTCAGGACCGGGCGGTGCGCGCAGTTCCAGCCGTCGCGGAACTGCCCAGGTCACTTCCCGGAAGTGCCTGATGCGCGGCGAGGGCCGTAGTCCACGCCTCGGTCGTGGCGACGGCCGCCCAGTTGGAGTTCAGCAGCGCGAGCAGTGTCGTGTGGACGGTCTTCGCATCAGCGAAACCGGCATCGTTGGCGATGTTGATGGCGCCGGTCGCGTCGGCGAGGACCTCGGTGGAGAGCCCGAGGGCTTCGGCTTCGACAGCTGAGGCGAGGATGCAGTTGTTGGTCATGTACCCGACGAGGGTGACCGTGTCGACGTCGTTCTCCCGCAACCAGCCGGCGAGGTCCGTGTCCGCGTAGACGGAGCCGTACTGCTTCACCACGCCCTTCCACGCGTCGGTGCGCCGGCCCTCGATCTCGGGGTGCAGGGCGAAGCCGGGTGTGCCGGGGGCGAAGACCGGAGCGCCTTCGCCGGCCGTGTGCTGGATGACCGCGACCGGGATCCCGGCGTCGGCAGCGGCATCGACGGCCGCCGCGATACGCGGCAGCGACTGCTGGTGCGGGGGGTACTGGATCTCGAGGGGGCCGGCGAAGTACTGCTGCTGGACATCGACGAGGACGAGGGCGCGGCGAGGGGTGCTCATGGGGACGTTTCTCCTGGCTCATGGTGGTGCTGGTCTGCGGTTGCTGACGGACCTGCAGTCCATCCTTCCTCCGGTGGCAGCCCGGAGCGAGTGGCACGCAGGCCCGGTTACGATGAATTCGGGCCAATCGGGGAGGTGCGCATGCGGATCGCGGTGTACGCGTTCGACGGCGTCACGATGTTCCATCTCGCCGTGCCGCAGATGGTGTTCGACGAAGTCACGCGCCAGGGCCTCGCCGAGTGGACGACCGTCCTGTTCTCCGACGAGCCCGGCTCAGTACTCACGGCGGAGGGCTACCGGCTGGCAGGCATCTCCGGGCCGGGCGTCGCTGCCGAGGCAGACATCGTGGTGGTCCCTTCCTGGTTCGACGACGGCCGCGGGGTGAGTGAGGTCCTGCGCACCGTGCTGCAGGAATCTCACGGACGGAACGCACCGGTCCTCGGACTGTGCCTCGGGGCCATCGCGGTGGCGGACGCAGGACTACTGTCCGGCCGGCGCGCCGTGACGCACTGGCAGGCCTTCGACACACTGGCGGGACGGCATCCGGACATCACCCTCGATCGGGCCGTGCTCTACATCGATCACGGGGACGTCATGACCTCGGCGGGCACGGCATCCGGCCTGGACGCGTGTCTCCACCTCGTGCGCGAGCGGCTCGGGGCCGATGCCGCCAACCGGGTGGCCCGCAGTCTCGTCGTCGCCCCGCACCGTGAGGGCGGCCAGGCCCAGTACATCGAGCACCCGGTTCCCCGGAGCCTGGCCGGCGATCCGGTCGCGGACCTCCTCGAATGGATCCTGGGGCACCTCCGCGAGGCCCTTCCCATCGACCGGCTCGCACGCCAGGCGCACATGAGCCGCCGCACCTTCGTCCGTGCGTTCCGCACGGCGACGGGCACGACACCGTCGGCCTGGATCCGTTCGCGCCGCCTCGACGCCGCCCGGAGGCTCCTGGAGACGACCGAGCTGTCCGTGGACCAGATTGCGGCGACCTGCGGCTTCGGGAACGCCGTCACCCTCCGACAGAACTTCGCGGCGACCTTCTCGACCACCCCGACCGCCTACCGGCGCCACTTCTCGACGCGTCGGACCGCTGATGTGCCCGGCGGCGACCGCCCGCGCTGAGCGGCAGCACGACACGCAGCGGGATCCCCGTGCGATCCCGCCGGCCGGCGGGGGTCGTTCCCGGGGGTCGTTCCCGGGGGAAGGGGGGTCAGCGGGTGTCGAGGTCCTCGAAGACGAGGAAGGTCTGGGTGTCGAGCACCCCGGGCATCGACTGCAGCTGGTCGAAGATCACGCGCCGCAACCCGACGTTGTCCTCCGCCCGCACCAGCAGGATCACGTCGAAATCACCTCCGACCAGGGCGATGTGGTGGATCTCCGGGATGTTCCTGAGGATGTCCCGGAGCTCGCGCCAGGAGTGCTGCCGCACCTTCAGGGTGACGTAGGCGGACGACCGCAGGCCGGCCTTGGCGGGATCGATGATGGCCGTGAACCGCGTCAGGACGCCGTCCTCGGTCAGCCTCGCGATGCGAGAGTACGCATGCGCCCGTGAGATGTGCACCCGCTCGGCGACGGAGGTGACCGACTGCCGGCCGTCCCTGGTCAGCTCGGCGAGGATCTTCCGGTCGACGTCGTCGAGGGGGCCATCCGCCACGTGTCCACGCTCCTCCGCGTAATGCAGGTCACACCCGCCTATTCGTCCACAGAATATCCTCTTTCGACCGTGATGATCCACACTTTGCGGACTCCGTGGATACAAAAGGTGGCTGCTGACCATACTTGACCTACACAGCATCCAGTGCCGGAGCTATCGCCCGGCGCACGGTAGGAGCGCCGCCGCAGCGGCACATGATGGAGGCGGGATGAGTACGGCAACGAATGGTGGCCGCGGCAGCATGCTGGGGGGAGCGTCCGACGGCGGTGCCGCACCGGCAGCCGACCGGGCGCTGCTGCCCTCGGCGGAGCCGGTACAGCTGGTGGACCCCGACGGACAGCACAACCACGACGACAGGTACCCGCTGCCCGACGGTGAGCAGCTGCTCGGCGCCTTCGGGCGCCTCGTCGCCGGCCGCCGCATCAACGACCAGGCGAACGCCCTCGTGCGCCAGGGGCGCATGGCCGTCTACCCCTCCTCCCACGGACAGGAGGCCTGCCAGGTGGCGGCCGCCGTCGTCCTCGGGGCCGAGGACTGGCTGTTCCCCACCTATCGCGACACCGTCGCCGTCATTACGCGGGGGGTGGATCCCCTTCAGGTCCTCACGCTGCTGCGCGGAGACTGGCACGGCGGGTACGACC
The DNA here is from genome assembly GCF_057291175.1 of Arthrobacter sp. UYP4. NCBI lineage: Bacteria > Bacillati > Actinomycetota > Actinomycetes > Micrococcales > Micrococcaceae > Arthrobacter > Arthrobacter sp. UYP4. The sequence goes on along the minus strand of NZ_JBXAVU010000001.1, from coordinate 1,585,557 downwards.
CGCACGAGCACCGCGTCGCGACGCAGGCGACACCACTCGCCACCCAGCTCCTGCACGCCGTCGGGGTGGCCCACGCGGCGAAGCTGCGCGGCGAGCCCACCGTGGTCCTGGCGATGTGCGGCGACGGCGCCACCAGTGAGGGCGACTTCCACGAGGCCCTCAACTTCGCCGCCGTGTTCCACGTCCCCGTGGTGTTCTTCATCCAGAACAACGAGTTCGCCATCTCCGTGCCGCTCAAGAACCAGACGGTGGCCCCCTCCCTCGCGCACAAGGCCATCGGCTACGGGATGCCGGGGGAGCGCGTGGACGGCAACGATCTCGCCGCCCTGCTCGCGGTGCTCGGAGCCGCCGTCGACCGCGCCCGCGACGGCGGTGGTCCCTCCCTCATCGAGGCCCACACGTACCGCATGCAGGCCCACACCAACGCCGACGACGCCACGCGCTACCGGTCGGCCGACGACGTGGAACGCTGGGTGCCCAGGGATCCGATCCTGCGGATGCGTACCTACCTGCGGGCCCTGAACCTGCTCACGGACGAGGGCGAGCAGGCGTTCGCCGACCAGGCCGACGCGATCGCCGCCGCCATCCGCACGGGACTCAACACGGAGGTAGAGGTGAACCCGGCAGAGCTCTTCGAATACGTCTACACGGAGAAGACATCGCAGCTGCGCGAGCAGGCCGAGCAGTTGCGTGAGGAACTGGCGCGCGGCGCGGCGCCGGATGCGCCCGCCGACGGCGCCGGGGACCAGGGGGGCCAGCGATGACGCAGACCACGGAGGCTCCCGCCGCGGACCGCGCCGGACACGTCGCCGGATCCGTCCGCACACCGCCGGCCAGGACCACCTCGACCTTCGCCAGGGCCCTCAATGCCGCCCTCGCGGATGCCATGGAGGCGGATCCGGCGGTGCTGATGTTCGGCGAGGACGTGGGCACCCTCGGCGGGGTCTTCCGCATCACCGACGGCCTGACGGCGAGATTCGGGGAGGAGCGCTGCTTCGACACGCCGCTCGCCGAGGCGGGCATCATGGGAATGGCCGTCGGCATGGCGATGAACGGCATGAAGCCGGTCGTCGAGATGCAGTTCGACGCGTTCGCCTACCCGGCGTTCGAGCAGGTGGTCAGCCACGTCGCGAAGATGCCGAACCGCACCCGCGGGAAGGTGCGCCTGCCCATCGTCATCCGGATCCCCTACGCCGGCGGCATCGGCGGCGTCGAGCACCACTGCGACTCCTCCGAGGCCTACTACGCCCACACACCCGGCCTCACCGTCCTGGCTCCCGCGACCGTGCACGACGCCTACCTGATGCTGCGGGAGGCCATCGCCTCCCCGGACCCGGTGGTGTTCCTCGAACCGAAGAAGCTGTACTGGTCCAAGGAAGAGGTGGACCTCGCCGAGCTCCGCCGGACGTTCGACGACGGGGAGGCACCCCGGCGCATCGGCCGCGCCGTCGTCGCCCGCCAGGGTACCGATGCGACCCTCATCAGCTACGGTCCGTCCGTCCCGACGGCCCTCGCCGCCGCCGCGGCCGCCGCCGAGGAGGGCCGGTCGATCGAGGTCATCGACCTCCGCTCGATCGTCCCGTTCGACGACGAGACGGTGTGCGAGAGCGTCCGCCGCACCGGACGGGCCGTCGTCGTCGCCGAGGCCCCGGGCTTCGCGTCCGTGGCCTCGGAGATCGTGGCGCGGGTCCAGGAACGCTGCTTCCACTCGCTCGCCGCACCCGTGCTGCGGGTCACGGGGTTCGACATCCCGTATCCCTCGCCGAAGCTCGAGCACTTCTACCTGCCGAGCGTCGATCGCATCCTCGACGCCGTCGATGAGCTGCAGTGGGAGGACTGACATGAGCGCACCGACCGTCAGCCCGCAACTCCTCGTCTTCGCGCTCCCCGATCTCGGGGAGGGCCTGACCGAGGCGGAGCTGGTGTCCTGGCTCGTCGCGGAGGGCGATACCGTCGCCGTCGACCAGCCCGTCGCCGAGGTGGAGACCGCCAAGTCCGTGGTCGAGGTCCCGTCCCCCTTCGCCGGCACCGTGGCCGTGCTGCACGGCAGGCCGGGCGAGGTGCTCGACGTCGGAGCGCCCTTCCTGTCGGTCCGTCCGGAAGGTTCCGAGACGCCGGTCCCCGATCCGGCCGCCGCCGGAGGGAAGGCCGTCGCGGATGCCGCGGCCGCCCTGCGGGAGGACGCGGGCGTCCCGACGTCGGCCACCAGCGGGAACGACGCTCCGCCCGTGGATGCCGGCGGGTCGGGGAACGTGCTGATCGGCTACGGAACCCCCGGCGGTCTCGCCGGAGGGCGGACGCGTCCGCGCAAGCAAGCCGCGGCAGTTGCCCGGGCTGCCGCAACCCCACCTGCCCCCACGACGACGACCGTCCAGGCCGAACCGGTGCCATCCCCGGCACCCGCCGGCGGCAGGGCTCCGATCTGCGTGTCCCCGCTGGTCCGCAAGCTGGCCCGGGACCGTGGGCTGCGCCTCGACGCCATCAGCGGAACGGGGGAGGCAGGGCTCATCCTGCGCCGCGACGTCGAGCAGGCCATCGCGACGCGAACGGATGGACCGCCCAGCAGCCCGGGGCCCGGGCCGGCCGTCGACGCCGCTCCCGGGCGGACGTCCTCCCCGCCCGATACCCGCTCCGGGCTCACCGTCCTCGAGCGCACCCCGCTGCGCGGAGTACGCCGCACCATCGCGGACGCGATGACCCGCAGCCGGCGCGAGATCCCCGAGGCGACCGTCTGGGTCGACGTCGACGTCACGCCCCTCGTCGAGCTGCGCGAGGCGATGAAGCGCCGCACGCCCGATGCCGTCCCGGGCATCCTGGCCTTCGTGGCACGCTTCGTGGTCGCAGGCCTCGCCCGGTATCCGGAGCTGAACAGCCGGATCGCAACCGCGGACGACGGCTCGCAGGAAGTGGTGCGCGTGGACGGAGTCAACCTCGGCATCGCCGCGCAGACGGACCGGGGGCTCATGGTTCCCAGCGTCCGCCGGGCGGACACCCTGTCGGCACGCGAGCTCGACGCCGAGATCCGCCGCCTCGCGACCCTGGCCCGCGAGGGGAGGGCGACGCCGACGGACCTGTCCTCCGGCACGTTCACCCTCAACAACTACGGGGTGTTCGGCGTCGACGGCAGCGCGGCCATCATCAACCATCCGGAGTCGGCCATCCTCGGCATGGGCAGGATCATCGACCGACCCTGGGTGGTCGACGGCGCTCTCGCCGTGCGGAAGGTGAGCGAGCTGACGCTGGCCTTCGACCACCGGGTGTGCGACGGCGGTACGGCGGGCGGGTTCCTCCGCTTCGTCGCGGACGCCCTGGAGAACCCGGGAGGGATGCTCGCCGACCTGTAGCGGTCGGACTCAGGCGTCGTCGGGGTTCCCGAGCAGCCCGCGCTGGGCGAGGTCTGCCTCGGGGGAGGACTCCTCCGGCAGGGGATCCGTGGCCGGCGGGACATCCTCCGGGACGTAGTCCTTCAGGCCCAGGGCCACTTCCTCACGCTCGGTCGCCAGGGCCAGGGCGTCGTCGTCCACGTGGTCGTCGGACTTCCCGTGCGTCGCCCGTGACGGACGAGGCAGGGCGTCGTTGTCGGGGTTGAGGTCGTCCAGCGTCGGGAACTCTTCATTGATGTCAGCCATGACTCCACCCTAGGAGCCGGGTCCCGCGGGGTCGATGCCGTGAATACCGGGCAGCGGCCTTCCGCTCGGGTGGCCGCCGTCCTATGATCCGCCCGTCGGCGGCGGGTCCCCCGGCGGGCAGCGTCCCCGGACGACCGTAGGGTGGGGTTGGTGATCGAGTCGATGAATGCTGCCCCTGACGGAACGACGAGCACGCGGGACGGCTTCGTCCGGGTGCGGGGTGCCGGCGAGAACAACCTGCGCGGGATCGACGTCGACTGCCCCCGGGACGCCGTCGTCGCCTTCACGGGCGTCTCGGGCTCGGGGAAGTCCTCGCTCGCGTTCGGGACCATCTACGCGGAAGCGCAGCGCCGCTACCTCGAATCCGTCGCGCCCTACGCGCGCAGGCTCATCCAGCAGGGGCACACCCCCCACGTCGGGTCGATCACCGGGCTTCCTCCCGCCGTCGCCCTGCAGCAACGCCGCGGCACTCCGAGCGTGCGCTCCACCGTGGGGACCCTCACCACCATCTCGAACTCCCTCCGCATGCTGTACTCACGGGCCGGAACGTACCCGGCGGCCGCAGCAGGCCGGCTGGAGTCGGACGCCTTCTCACCCAACACGGCCTCAGGAGCCTGTCCCCGCTGCCACGGGCTCGGCATCGCCCGCGACGTGACGGAGCAGACGCTCGTCCCGGACCCGTCCCTGTCCATCCGTGAGGGTGCGATCGCGGCCTGGCCCGGTGCATGGCAGGGCAAGAACCTCCGCGACGTCGTCCGTGAGCTCGGCCACGACATCGACGTGCCGTGGCGGGACCTGCCGGAGGCGGCGCGGACCTGGCTCCTGTTCACCGACGAGCAGCCCGTCGTCGAGGTGACGCCCCAGCGTGACCGTGTGGCGAAGCCCTACAAGGGACGCTTCTGGAGTGCGAAGAGCTACGTCATGCACACGCTGCACGACTCCAAGAGCCCCCAGATGCGCGATCGCGTCCTGCCCTTCATGGTGTCCGGGCCCTGTGGGCTGTGCGGGGGCAGCGGCCTGCGTCCCGAAGCGCTCGCCGTGACGTTCGGAGGACTCACGATCGCGGACGCGAATGCCCTGCCGCTCGCCGATCTGGCCGCCCACCTCGAGCCGGCGGCGACGATCGAGCATCCCTCGGCCGCCCACCGGTCCTCCACGTCGGGGGAGGGCACGGAGGTGTCCGCCACCATCAGTCGCGACCTCGTCCAGCGGCTGGACGTCCTGGTCGACCTCGGCCTCGGGTACCTCAGCCTCGACCGGGCGACGCCGACCCTCTCGCCGGGCGAGATGCAGCGACTGCGGATCGCCACGCAGCTCCGGTCCGGCCTCTTCGGTGTCGTCTACGTGCTCGACGAGCCGTCGGCCGGACTGCACCCCGCCGACGTCGAGCCGCTCCTCGCCGTGCTGGAAGCCCTGAAGGACGCGGGGAACACCGTCTTCGTGGTCGAGCACAACATGGACGTGGTCCGGCGGTCGGACTGGATCGTCGATGTCGGTCCGCTCGCCGGGGAGGGCGGCGGCACCATCATCTACAGCGGTCCCGCCGACGGGCTCGCGGATGTCCCGGAATCACTGACGGCCCCGTTCCTGTCCGGGACAGCACCGTCCGACGCCGCGCAGGCCGAGCCACGGACGCCCTCGGCCTGGCTGCGGCTGGAGGGAATCCACCGCCACAACCTGGCGGGGCTCGACGCCGATATCCCGGTGGGCGTCCTGACGGCCGTCACCGGTGTCTCCGGTTCCGGCAAGTCCACCCTGGTGAGCGCGGTCCTCGCCGACGCGGTCGGACGGCACGTTCGCAACGACACGCCGGCGGACGGCGAGGCGGGCGACGACGCCGGTGATGCCTCCACCGCGGTCGGGAACATCCGGGGGCTGGAATCCATCGACCGGCTGGTCAGCGTGAACCAGAAGCCGATCGGCAGGACACCGCGTTCCAACCTGGCCACCTACACGGGCCTTTTCGACGCCGTGCGGAAGGCTTTCGCGGCGACGCCCGAGGCGACGGCGAGGGGCTTCGGAGCAGGCCGGTTCTCCTTCAACGTGCAGGGCGGCCGGTGCGAGACCTGCCAGGGCGAGGGCTTCGTGTCGGTCGAGCTGCTCTTCCTGCCCGGCAGCTACGGGCCCTGCCCCACGTGCCACGGTGCCCGCTACAACGAGGAGACCCTGGCGGTCACCCTCGAGGGACGCAGCATCGCCGACGTCCTCGGGATGACGGTCGACGACGCGGCGGTCTTCCTCGGCGCCGTCCCGGGCGCGGCCCGCTCCCTCGCCACGCTCCGCGAGGTCGGGCTCGGGTACCTGCGGCTGGGCCAGCCGGCCACCGAGCTGTCCGGCGGAGAGGCCCAGCGCATCAAGCTGGCCACCGAACTGCAGCGTGCTCGGCGCGGCCACACGCTCTACCTGCTCGACGAACCCACCACGGGGCTGCATCCGGCTGACGTCGTCCTGCTCCTCGCCCAGCTGCGGAAGCTCGTGGACGCCGGCAACACGGTGGTCGTCGTGGAGCACACGATGGCCGTCGTGGCGGCCGCCGACTGGGTGATCGACCTCGGCCCGGGCGGAGGCTCGGCCGGAGGGAGGATCGTCGCCACCGGTACTCCGAGGGATCTCGCCGCCCTCGACCCGGGCACGAGCATCACCGCGCCCTACCTCGCGGCCCATCTCGGGGAACGACAGCGGGCGTCGTGACGACGGGACCGGTCTCCTACACCAGGGCCGGGGCGAAGTCGTCCTGCACCTCGACCGCCGGATCCAGGGACTGCCAGGCGGAGGCGAGGATGTCCACGGCGCGCCGGGTGTCCTCGAGGGGATAGCTGAAGGGGACGCGGAGGAAGCGCTCGAAGACCCCGCCGATGCCGAAGCGTGGACCGGCCCCAAGGAGCAGGCCCCGGTCCCGGGCGGCCAGGGCGAGCTGCGAGCTGACCGGTGCACCGAGGTTCACCCACGTGCACAGGCCGCCCGCCACGTGGGGGACCTCCCACCCGGGCAGCCGATCGGCCAGCAGCGATTCGAGGTGCCCGCGGCCCGCGGCGAGCTGCGTCGCGCGGAACCGGAGGAGCTCGTCGTACGTCCCGAGCATCTCGAGGGCCATGAGCTGTTCGAGGATGGGGGTACCCAGGTCGGATGCGTACCGGAACTGCACGAGCCGCTGGATCAGGTCCTCCTCGCCACGGATCCAGCCGATGCGCAGTCCGCCCCAGACGGTCTTGCCCATCGAACCGGTCAGCACGGCCGGACCATGCGCCGCGAGGGGGAGTTCGGACCGGCCGTCGATGGTCAGCTCCGCCATCGTCTCGTCCGCGATCACCACCGTCCCCTCCCGCGTGGCGGCGGCCATCAGACGCGCGCGCTGCGCGGCCGGCATGACCGCGCCGGTGGGGTTGTGGAAGTCGGGCATGACGTACGCCAGCGCGGGCCGGGTCCGTCGGAAGGCCTGCTCGAGGCCGTCCTCGTCCCAGCCCCGGTGCGCATCGACCGCGACGGCGACGAGGCGGCGCCCGGCCGACTTCAGGGCCTCGTAGGCGTGCGGGTAGCTGGGTGCCTCCACGAGCGCCGTGTCGGACCGCCCCATCAGGGTGCGCGCGAGCAGGGAGATGGCGTGCTGGGCGCCGAGGGTGACCATGATCTGCCCCGGCCGGGTCGGCAGGCCCCGGGCGGAATACCGGTCCGCGAGGGCCTGCCGGAGCCGCGGCAGGCCGAGCGGGTCGTAACCGTTCCCGTTGAGGTAGGCGGGAAGCTCGCGTGATGCCCTGGCCGCGGCCTCACCGACCTGCGGTGCCGCCGGCAGTGCCGCCTTGCTGAAGTCGAGCACGACGGCGGCGCCGCCGTCGTGCTGCGGGGGAGCCCCGCGCCCCGGCATGGTCACGACGCTTCCGGAGCCGCGCGTGCTCTCGAGGTACCCGGCCGATCTCAGCCGTGCGTAGGCCGCCGCGACCAGGGTCCTGCTGACGGTGAGCTGCGCCGCGAGTTCACGCTCCGCCGGCAGCCGGGTGCCGAGCGGGATCCGCCCGTCGAGGGTGAGCAGCCGGATACGGTCCGCCAGGGCGGCGTAGGCGGGGCCGACGGTCCGCCAGGAACCGAGTTCGGCGGCGAGGCGGCGGGCGGGGAGAACCATCATGGGGCCACCATCCCACAATTGGCATCTTGATGTACGGCCAATCAGAGGCTCTACTGGGACCATGACGTTCCTCGGCGCCCGGCGCGGGCTGCAGCTCCTCCTCGGCCTGTTCCTCTACGGCTTCTCGCTCGCCATGATGATCCGGGCAACGCTCGGGGTGTCGCCCTGGGACGTCCTGAGCCAGGGCGGCTCCCTGCAGACCGGCATCCCGTTCGGTTTCATGACCAACATCATCGGCGGGATCGTGCTGTTGCTCTGGATACCGCTACGGCAGCGTCCCGGCATCGGCACCATCCTCAACGTCCTGCTCGTCGGTCCGAGCGCCGAGGTGGGACTGGCGCTCCTGGACGAGCCGAACGCGCTGTGGGCCAGGGGCCTGCTCTTCACGGGCGGGCTGGTGCTCCTCGCCGTGGCGACCGGCCTGTACATCGGCGCGCGCCTCGGCCCCGGCCCCCGCGACGGCCTCATGACCGGTATCCACCAGCGGTTCGGGCTGCCGATCTGGCTCGTCCGCACGGCGATCGAGGGTACGGTCCTCCTGCTCGGCTGGCTGCTCGGAGGGTCCGTGGGTCTCGGCACGGTGGCGTTCGCCCTCCTCATCGGTCCGCTGGTCAATGTCGCACTGCCGCTCTTCCGGATCCCCGAGCGTCCCCGCCCGGCCCGCGAGGCCGTGGTCGCGGGCTCCTGAGCGCCGGCGTCCCCTCCGGCGCCTGAGCCTCTCGGGTGGAGGACGGGCGCGGACCTAGACTGGTAGTCCTGCCGCCACCGAGAGGATCCCATGACCACCGATGTCCCCAGCACCGAGACCCGCAGCCCCTGGCGCGAACTCGGAGAGGGTATCCACGTGCTGCGCACCGCCGGGTTCGGACTGAACGTGGGGCTCGTCGTCGGCACGGAGCGGGCGCTCGTCGTCGACACCGGTGCGGGTCCCCTGGGCGCCGCGGAGGTGTTCCGGCACATCCGGGACGTCACCGCGCTGCCCCTGATCGTGGTGAACACCCACGCCCACGCTGACCACTTCTTCGGCAACAGCTACTTCGCCTCCCAGGGTGTCGAGGAGTTCTGGGCGACGTCGCGCTGCAGCGCGGTGCAGGCGGAGCACGGGGACGAGCAGCGTGCGCTGGTCGCCGCCGTCGAGCCAGCGATGGGGGCGGCGGACGGCGACTCCACCGATCTCCTGCCGGCCAACCGGCTCGTCGAGGGCAAGCCCGCTGACCTGGACCTCGGCGGCGTGTCCGTGACGCTGTTCCACCTGGGCCGGGGCCACACCGACCACGACCTCCTGGTCGGCGCGGGCAACGTCCTCTTCACCGGCGACCTCGTCGAGGAGGGCGGCGACCCGGCCTTCGAGGATTCCTTCCCCACGGACTGGGTGCGGACGCTCGGCAAGATGGTGGCGCTGGAGGATCTCTACGACGTGTTCGTGCCCGGGCACGGTCGGCCGGTCTCCGTGGCCGAGGTGGTCACCCAGATGAACAAGATGCGCAGCGCGGTCCGCGTGACGCGCCTCGCCATGGACGAGGCGTCCGTGGACATGACCAAGGCCATCCCGATCCTGCCCTACGGCCCCGAGCAGTCGCGGGCCCTGCTGATCCGCCTGCGGACCCTGGCGCACTGGAAGTGGCTGGCGCGCAAGCACTAGGCACGCGCGCACGACGGCGCGCGGAGCGGCCTCAGGCGGAGGTGCCGAAGACCGTCCGGTCGAGGAAATCGTTGCGGAACTTACCCGAGGGGTCCAGGCGCAGGGCCAGCCTGCGGAAGTCGTCGAACCGGGGATAGGCGGGTGCGAGCTGGTCCGCGCCGGCCAGGAACAGCTTGCCCCAGTGGGGGCGGACCGACAGCGGTGCGAGTGCGGCCTCGATCTCGGGCAGGAGCGCCTCGACCTCCGGCTGCAGCGGCTTCCACGTGAAGTGCAGGCCGATGCCGTCCCGCTGGTAGTTGTTGCTCATCCAGAGCTCGTCCGCGGCCATCGACCGCACCTCCGAGACCAGCAGCAGCGGCGTGATCCTGGGTGCGAGGGCACGCATGGCCTCGATGGCCTCGACGGCGTGCTCGCGACCTACGAGGTACTCGGTCTGCAGTTCCTGGCCGTTGCTGGGTGTGAAGGCGAGGCGGAAGTGGGCGAGCCGGTCCGACCATGGTCCGGGAACGCCGAGCTGCTGCGTGCAGTGGTCCGCGGCGACGCCCGGTACCGGGTGGTATGCCCGGTCCGCCGGCGCACCCCCGTAGAACGTCCCGGGTACCGGTGTACCGCTGTCCGTCCTGGTCTTGAGCCAGGCCTGCCCGATGGTGTCGCTGGACCAGTCCGTGAAGAGGCTGACGCTGTAGGCGGAGGAGGTCGCGGCGTCGTAGTCCGCGAGGACGGCGTCCCACGGCACCTCGGTGAACACGTCCTGGCGTACGTCGAAGGACGGTTCGATGCGCAGGGTCACGCTATGGACGACGCCGAGCGCACCGAGGCCCACCACCATGCCGTCGAAGTCGGCGTCACCCTTGGCCACGGTGAGCACGTCGCCGGACGCCGTCACGAGCTCGAGCCCGACGACGGCGGTGGCGAGGTTGCCGTTGGCGTTCCCGGAGCCGTGGGTGGCAGTGGCGATGGCGCCGCCGACCGAGATGTGGGGGAGCGAGGCCAGGTTGTGGATCGCGAAGCCGTGCCGCTGCAGGTGTTCCGCGAGGACGCCGTAGCGCACGCCCGCCGCCACCGTGACGGTGAGCGCGTCGGCATCGATCTCGACCCCCGGATCGAGGACGTCCAGGGCGATGAGGGTCCCCGGGGTGTCGGCGATGTCGTTGAAGGAGTGGCGCGAGCCGAGTGCCCTGACGCGGTCGGCTCCGGCCACGGCACGCTGCAGCTCCGCGAGGGAGGTGGGGTGCTCCATCGTCCGGGCGCGGTACTCGTAATTGCCCGCCCAGTTGAGCCGGTCCCGTACCTGTTCCTCGATCATGGTGGTCCTTGTCTGCCCGGTGTCGCGACGATGGGAGAGGTGCTGCGCACTCCGTCCGCACAGGGTGCCCGCCTATCCTACAACGTTGTAGACTCACCTCACGCGTGGCGTACAGGGCATCACGGGTGGATCGAGGGAGCGGCATGGCGGCCACACTGAAGGACGTTGCGCTGGCGGCCGGTGTCTCGATCAAGACCGTCTCCAATGTCATCAACGACTACCAGCACATCCGCGCCGACACGAAGCAGCGGGTCATGGAGGCCATCGCCGAGCTCGGCTACAGCCCCAATCTCTCGGCGCGCAGCCTGCGCTCGGGCAGGACCGGCGTCATCGGTCTTGCCGTCCCGGAGCTCTCGCTGAGCTACTTCGCCGAACTCGCGGGTTCGATCATCAAGGCTGCCGAGCGCCGTGGACTCAAGGTCCTCATCGAGCAGACGGGCGGGGACCGCTCCCACGAACTCGAGATCCTTTCCAGCCCGCGGCTCCAGCTGACCGACGGCCTGCTGTTCAGCCCCCTCGGCATGTCGAACGAGGATGCCCACCATCTGAACGTGAACTTCCCGCTCGTCCTCCTCGGTGAGCGGATCTTCGGCGGCCCCACCGACCACGTCACCATGAGCAACGTGGAGTCGGCGCGGGCCGCGACCGCGCACCTGCTCTCCAAGGGGCGGCGCCGCATCGCCGTCGTCGGTGCGCACGAGGGCGAGGTCATCGGCTCGGCGGGACTCCGGCTGCAGGGCTACCGGCAGGCCCTCGAGGAGGCGGGCGTCGCGTTCGAGCCCGAACTCGTGGCCTATACGACGTTCTGGCACCGGGCCAACGGTGCCCGGTCCATGCGGGAACTGCTCGAGGCCGGCGTCGCGTTCGACGCCGTGTTCGGCATGAACGACACCCTGGCCCTCGGGGCGATGCGCGTCCTGCAGGAGGCGGGCCGAAGGATTCCCGACGACGTCGCCGTCATCGGGTTCGACGACCTCGACGAGGGTCGGTATTCACTGCCCACCCTCTCCACGATCGACCCCGGCCGGGACGAGATCGCGGACACGGCCGTGCGTGTGCTGCAGGAGCGCATCTCCGGACGGGACGGAGAGGCGCCGCCCCGGGAGTTCGAGGCCCGGTTCCAGGTCATCGAACGGGAGTCCTCGGCGCTTCCCGCCTGACGCTCCTGCAGCAATCGAAAATATCCTCCCGGATGCTTGACAGGTACCGTCCCCACTCTGCATGCTTCTTTCTACATCGTTTACCTACAACGATGTAAACCACGGAACCGACACTTGCGGAAGCCCCCTCCCAGAGAGGTGGACTGCAGGACGGCGGACCCGGATCAAGGAAGATTCGAGCGGGCGCAGCACCTGTGCCCCGGTGATCCTCCTCCCTGCAGCACCCGGACCGGCCGCCCCTCGGGGCGGACCACGGTGGAATCCCACCGCGAGAGGAAGCAAGAGATATGAAAGCCAAGTTCCTGGCAACGGCCGGCATCGTCGCCGCCACTGCCGTAGCACTGACCGGCTGCTCCGGAGGAAGCGGAAGCGGCGGCGGCGGCTCCGAGGAAGCCTCCTGCACCAACACCATCGTCAACGCCGAGGCGCCCCAGGTCACCGTCTGGGCCTGGTACCCCGCGTTCAACGAGGTCGTCGACCAGTTCAACAACGCCAACGACGACGTCCAGATCTGCTGGACCAACGCGGGCCAGGGCAACGACGAGTACACGAAGTTCTCCACCTCCATCGAGTCCGGTTCCGGTGCCCCCGACGTCATCCAGCTCGAATCGGAGGTCCTCTCCAGCTTCACCATCCGCGATGCGCTCGTGGACCTCACCGAATTCGGCGCCGACGATGTCAAGGCGGACTACGCCGAGGGCGCCTGGGAAGACGCGAGCAGCGGCGACGCCGTCTACGCCATCCCCGTCGACGGCGGACCCATGGGCATGATCTACCGCCAGGACCTCTTCGACGCCGCGGGCATCGCGGTTCCCACCACGTGGGAGGAGTTCGAGGCAGCGGCCCGGAAGCTGAAGGAATCCGGCAGCGACGCTGTCATCGGCGACTTCCCGACCAACGGCCGCGCCTTCAACCAGGCGCTCTTCGCCCAGGCAGGGTCTGTGCCGTTCGAGTACGACTCCGCGAACCCGCAGGAGATCGGCATCAACGTCAACGACGACGGTGCCAAGAAGGTCCTGGAGTACTGGGACGGCCTCGTGAAGGACGGCCTCGTCGCGACCGACGACGCCTTCACCGCCGACTACAACACCAAGCTCGTCGACGGCTCCTACGCCGTCTACCTCGCCGCGGCCTGGGGTCCCGGCTACCTGCAGGGGCTGTCCGACGCCGATCCGACCGCCGTCTGGCGCGCGGCACCGCTCCCGCAGTGGGACGCTGCCAACCCCGTCCAGGTGAACTGGGGCGGCTCCACCTTCGCCGTGACGGAACAGGCGAAGGACAAGGAGCTCGCTGCGAAGGTCGCCATGGGCATCTTCGGCAATGAGGAGGGCATGAACCTCGGTGTGGACAAGGGAGCACTCTTCCCGTCCTACGCACCGGTCCTCGACTCCCCGGAGTTCGCCGACAAGGAGTACGAGTTCTTCGGCGGACAGCAGATCAACAAGGACGTGTTCCTCGATGCTGCTGCAGGCTACGAGGGAGCGACCTTCAGCCCGTTCCAGAACTACGCCTACGACCAGCTCACCGAGCAGCTCTACGCGATGGTGCAGGGCGAGAAGGACGCCGGCCAGGCGCTCGACGACCTCCAGGCATCGCTCGAGCAGTACGCGACCGAGCAGGGCTTCACCGTGAAGTAGCCGTCCGGGGAGGTGCCCACGGAGACCGTGGGCACCTCCCCGCCCGGTCCGCTCCCGAGGGGACCGATCCACCGTGACAACCGCCAGCCCGAGGAAAGACATTTCATGGCTACGACCACCGCGCCGACGTCGTCCCACCGCGCCGAGGCCCCCCAGCAGGTCAAGCACCGTCCCGACAGGAACTACCGGCGCAGGCAGCGCTGGGGATGGCTGTTCGTGGCGCCCTTCGCCCTCATCTTCCTGACCTTCCTCATCCTGCCCCTGGTCTTCGCGTTCCGGATGAGCCTGTTCACCAGCACCCTCGCGACCGGCAACAAGTTCGTCGGCGCGGACAACTACCTCAAGGCGTTCTCCGACCCGATCTTCCTCGAGGGCCTCGGAACAGTGGCGAAGTTCGCCCTGGTCATGATTCCGGCCCAGATGCTCGTGGCCCTCGTCGCTGCCCTCGTCCTCGACAACCTCGCCACCTGGGCCTCGAAGTTCTCCCGCCTGATGATCTTCATCCCCTACGCGATCCCCGTCGTCATCGGTGCCCTGATGTGGGGCTTCCTCTACAGCCCGCGGTTCGGTCCGGCCAGCAGCATCTTCGGCCTCTTCGGACTCGCCGCGCCGGAATTCCTGGCACAGGACAACATCTTCGGCAGCCTCGTGAACATCGTCACCTGGCAGTGGGCCGGCTACTACATGATCATCATCTACGCGGCGCTCCGAGGCATCGACCCCGGGATCTACGAGGCGGCGGTGCTCGACGGCGCCTCCGACCGGCAGATCGCCCTGCGCATCAAGGTCCCCATGATCTCGTCGTCGCTGGTCATGGTGGTCATCTTCGCCCTGATCGGCACCCTCCAGTTCTTCACCGAACCGCAGGTCCTGAGGGGAGTGGCGCAGGGAGCCATCCCGGTGTCGTACACGCCGAACATGTATGCGTTCACGCTGGCCTTCTCCTACAGCCAGTTCAACTACGCCTCCGCCATCTCCTTCGCGCTCGGGATCGTCGTGTTCGTCTTCTCCTTCATCTTCCTCTTCCTGACCCGCAAGCAGAGCGGACTGAAATAAGCCATGGCACTCGTCACAGACACCCCCCAGCAGCAGGACGCCGGCCGGAAGACACGCGGCACGGCAGCCCGCAACCGGGCCCGCAACGGCGGCCCGCGCATCGGCTCGCACATCTTCCTGCTGATGCTCGTCATCTACTTCATCACCCCCCTCTGGTGGCTGACGGTCGCGAGCACCAAGGACACGGCGGGCCTGTTCGGCGGATCCGGCGGCCCGCTCTGGTTCGACGACGGATTCCACTTCTTCAGCAACCTCCAGGGCCTGTTCGAACGGCAGGACGGCATCTACTGGCGCTGGCTCGGCAACTCGTTCCTCTACGCAATCTCCGGCGGCGTGGGTGCCACCGTCCTGGCGGTCCTCGCCGGCTACGGCTTCGCCAAGTACAACTTCCGCGGCCGGGCCGCCTTCTTCGGCATCCTGCTCGGGGCGGTCATGGTGCCCCTGACGGCGCTCGTCATCCCGACGTTCGTCCTCCTGAGCTCGGTGGGCCTGGTGAACACCATCTGGGCCGTCATCCTGCCGTCGCTGCTCAGCCCCTTCGGTGTCTACCTCATGCGGGTCTTCGCCCAGGAGGCGGTACCCGACGAGCTCCTCGACGCCGCACGGATCGACGGCGCGGGCGAGATCCGCACGTTCTTCCAGATCGCACTCCCGCTGCTGCGTCCGGCCATCGTCACGGTGCTCCTGCTGTCCGTCGTCGGGACCTGGAACAACTTCTTCCTGCCGCTGGCGGTGCTCAGCGACCCGCTCCTGCTTCCCGTCACCGTGGGCCTGAACGGCTGGCAGGCACTGTCCAACGCCGGCAGCGGCGGCGAGGCCCTGTGGAACCTCATCACCACGGGCGCCTTCATCTCGATTATCCCGCTCATCATCGCCTTCCTCTCCCTCCAGAAGTACTGGCAGGGCGGGTTGTCGCTCGGCTCGCTCAAGTAGCCCGCACCCCGCCCCACCGCACGCCACCCTGAACAGAAAGCAGCTCGATGCAGAACGCACGCCTCACACTCGATCCCTCCTTCACGGTCGGGCGCATCAACCGCAACATCTTCGGCGGGTTCGTCGAACACCTCGGCCGCCACGTCTACGACGGAATCCACGAGCCCGGCCATGCGACCGCCGACGACGAGGGCTTCCGCCAGGACGTCATCGAACTCGTGAAGGAGATGGGCGTCTCGACCATCCGCTACCCCGGCGGGAACTTCGTCTCGGGCTTCCGCTGGGAGGACAGCGTGGGACCGCGCGAGGAGCGCCCCATCCGCCTCGACCTCGCCTGGCACTCCACGGAGACCAACCAGGTGGGCATGCACGAGTTCTCCTCCTGGCTGCGGAAGGTCGACAGCGACCTCATGCTCGCGGTGAACCTCGGGACGCGCGGAACCCCGGAGGCCCTCGAGCTCCTCGAGTACACGAACCTGCCCAAGGGCACCGCACTCGCCGACCAGCGCATGGCCAACGGCCGCCCCGACCCGTTCGGGGTGAAGATCTGGTGCCTGGGCAACGAGATGGACGGCCCCTGGCAGCTCGGCCACCGGTCCGCCGAGGATTACGGCAAGCTCGCGGCCATCACGGCCCGGGCCATGCGCCAGCTTGATCCGTCCATCGAACTCGTGGCCTGCGGCTCCTCGAGCGCCCACATGCCGACCTTCGGCGAATGGGAGCGCGTGGTGCTCACGCACACCTACGACGTCGTGGACTACATCTCCTGCCACGCCTACTACGAGGAGAAGGACGGGGACCTCGGTTCCTTCCTCGCCTCCGCCGTCGATATGGACTCCTTCATCGAGTCCGTCGTCGCGACCGCCGACCACGTGAAGGCCGTCCGCGGCAGCTCGAAGACCATCAACATCTCCTTCGACGAGTGGAACGTCTGGTACATCAGCCGGTTCGAGAACGTCGACAAGATCGAGGGCCTCGACAACTGGCCCGTGGCCCCGCGCCTGCTCGAGGACTGCTACTCGGTGGCCGACGCCGTCGTGTTCGGCAACCTGCTGATCTCGCTGCTCAAGCACGCGGACCGCGTCACCTCGGCGTCGCTGGCTCAGCTCGTGAACGTGATCGCGCCGATCATGACGGAGCCGGGCGGCCCCGCCTGGCGCCAGACCACGTTCTTCCCGTTCTCCCTCACCTCGAAGCTCGCGCAGGGTTCCGTGCTCGAACTCAAGCTGGACGCCGGCACGTACGAGACCAGCGACTACGGCACGGTGTCCCTGGTGGACGCGGTGGCCACGCACGACGACACGACGGGGGCCACCGCCGTCTTCCTCGTCAACCGGTCCCAGACCGAGGAGACGACCGTGACCATCGACATCGCGGCACTGAACGGCTTCAGCCGTGTGGAGGCGCAGTCGCTGTACGATACGGACGTATATGCCAAGAACACCCTCGAGGAGCCCGAGCGCGTGACCATGAAGACCAACACCTCAGCGAAGCTCGACGGCGGTGCCGTGACCATCACGCTGCCCCCCGTGTCCTGGACGGCCGTATCCCTCGCATGAGCCCTTCCGAATACAGGATCGAGGGCGGCGGCTACACGGCCGTCGTCCTCGGTCTCGGTGCTGCCGTCCGGGAACTGACCTACGAGGGACGGCCGCTCGTGGTCGGCTTCGGCGCCGACGAGGAGATGCCGAGCTTCCGCGGCGCCTTCGTGGCGCCGTGGTCCAACCGGATCGAGGACGGCCGCTATTCGTTCGACGGCGTCGACCACCAGCTGCACGTCAACGAACCCGAGCGCGGCGCCGCCCTGCACGGACTGGTCTTCGACATCCCCTGGACCCTCGTGGAGCACAGCGCGTCCACCGTGACCCTGGGCTGCACCATCGAGCCGACGGAGGCGTACCCCTTCACGCTCGCGCTGCACGCACGCTTCCGTGTCGACCGGGAGGGCTTCCGGACGGACGTCACCGCCCTGAACACGGGATCCCGGCGAGCGCCGTACGGTGTCTGCCCCCACCCGTACCTGGTGGCCGGTCCGTCACCGCTCGACGAGTGGGTGCTCGAGCTCCCCGCCTCGACCGTCCTGACCGTCACGCCGGACCGCCTGCTGCCGGTCGGCAAGGAAGCCGTGGACGGCACGCCCTTCGACTTCCGTTCGGCGCGCGTCCTCGGGGACGTCCAGATCGACCACGCCTTCACCGGCCTCACGTACGACGCCGCCGGCCGGGCCACGGTCCGGGTCACCGATCCGGCCTCCGGCACCGGCGCGGCCATGGTGTGGGACCAGAGCTGCCCCTGGGTGCAGATCCACACCGCGGACCTCCCGAAGAAGCCCGAGAACACACGCCTCGGCCTCGCCGTCGAACCCATGACCTGCCCGCCCGACGCCTTCAACTCGGGCGAGGACCTCGTCGTCCTCCAGCCCGGGGAGATGCACGCGACGGGCTGGACGATCACGGCCCTATAGCGTCGCCGTCCTGCACCGGGCCGGGTCTCAGGTCCTGGCCCCGGCGGTCTCCCGGCGGACGAGGGCCAGCAGGTCGTCGAGGACGTCCCCCGCCGGCCGGTCGGCATCGAGGAGCGTGAAGGAGCCGAACCCGGGCAGCCTCCGGTAGCCGGCCTGCAGTGCCACGAGCCCCGCGCGTGTCTCCACGTCGGTGCCGCGCGCCGCGACGCGACGCAGCGCGACGTCGACGGGCAGGTCGAAATGCGCGACGACGTCCGGCGCCGGGAGGATCCGCTCGAGCCACGGCAGGAGCACGCCGCGCGGCAGGCCGCGTGCCTCCCGCAGCGCGAGCTGGCAGGTGAGTCCGCGATCGAGCACGACGACGCCGTCGAAGCGGAGGAGTCGTACTTCGTGGAGAAGGGCATTGGCCACGCGAGCCACGGTCTCCAGCGTGTCCTGCAGGCGGGGTCCCGGCGCCCGGCCCAGCCGCGACCACCATGCCGCCATGGTCCGGCGCCCGGCCGGCGTCTTGAGCATCACCGCACGGTCTCCCCGGGCGGTGATGGCGTGGGTGAGGTCGCGGGCGGCCGTGCTCTTGCCGGACCCGTCGATACCGGTCAGGAGGATGCGCAGGGGAAGAGCCTTCCGTGGAGGATGTACCCGGTTCAACGGAACCCGCACCGGCGCCGTTCCCCGGGTGGCCCCGACGGGCGGTCATGGACCGGGACGGAGCCCGCCGTCGTCGAGCACCAGATGACCCTGCACCGCGTCGCCCCCGCACTGCTCGCCGTTCGGGTACACCCTGGCCGGGAGGACGGTGGTCGTAGAGCCGTTCGTGGACCCGTCCGTCCCCCGGAGGACCACGTCGACGCGGACCTCCTGCTCGGGCAGGTCGAGCTCGGCGAACCCCTGCAGGGTGCCGTCCGGCGTCGGGGAGACGCTGCACGAGTTTGCCTCGGGGCTGCACGTCTCCCCGGCATTCGACGAGCCGGAGGTCGGCACCACCTCGGTGGTGGTGCAGCCGTCCTCGGTGCATGCCGTCAGGTCGAGTCCCGCCACGACGGCTGCAGGCCCTCCCTCGATGCTGATGGACAGCCCCCCGAGCGCTGCGACCGCTGTGCAGGGGAGTGCTTCCGCCGTGCAGGACGTCGCGGCGAGCACCAGCGCGCACAGGGCTGCCGCCCTCACGGTCCTGCCGGTCATGGTCCTGCCCCTCCGAGCCGGGCGCGAGTGCCGGGCTAGCCGGCCGATGTCCTGCCCCCGAGCCGGGCGAGCAGTCCGCTCTCCTCCGCCCGGGTCAACCCCGACCGGCGCTCACGCCCGAGCCCGCGTCCACGCTCGTCGTCGAGCGTGTCCTCGAGGAGCTCCCGGAGGGGCCGCAGGACGCCGCCCGCGGCCCGGAAGGCGGCGTTGCTGCGGCGGCTGAAGCCGCCGAAGTCCTCGGGGAGCCAGAGCGGGAGGGATCGCGGCCCCGCCCAGTACGCGACGCCCTGCTCCACCAGCCATTCCGGTGCCGCCTCGACGACGGCACCGGTGTGACCGGCGACAGGGCGCGCCTGGGCGAGCACCTCCTCGAACGGGTGCGCGTCACCCACGGCGTTGATCGCTCCCGTGGCGCCGGCCCGGCCGGCGCTGATGGTCCAGGCGGCGAGGTCACGGACGTCGATGACCTGCACGTACCGGCCGGAGAGGGTCGGCGCGAGCACATCGCCGTCCCGGGCCAGGGCGCACCGTGAGACCCAGTAGCCGAAGCGGTCGCTCCCGTCGCCGGGTCCTGCGATCAGCCCGGCGCGGACGATCAGCAGGCGGTCACCGACCACCGCCGTCGACGCCCGCTCGCAGAGCACCTTCGCCTGGGCGTAGTCGTCCTCGCCGCCCTCACCCGGCTCGACCAGCGCCGCGGATTCGTCCGCACCGGGGACGTCGTTCGAGGCGTAGACGGAGCAGGAGGAGATCAGGGTCCAGTGGGCGGCCCGTGCTCCGAGCGCATCGAGGGCCGCGGTGACGTGCGCGACGTCCCAGGAGATCTCGATGACCTCGTCCCAGTCCGAGCCCCGGACGGCGTCGTACGCCGTCGCGTCCGATCGGTCCGCGGCGACGAATACGGCCCCGGGCGGAGGCGGGCCGGCGGTGCCACGGGCGAGGCAGGTGACGTCGTCCCCGCCGCCCACGAGCCGGGCGGCGAGTTCCCTGCCGAGCCACGCGGTGCCGCCCAGGATCAGGACCCGCCTCACGGCGCGCACCCGGCAGGACGCCCGGGCGGAGGGCAGGCTGCGGGCGCGCTCGGGTCCGCGGGCCGGCGGAGGGCCATCACCGCCGGTGTGCGCCGGTGGTGTCCGACGCCTCGAGGACCCGCGCCGCGAGATCCCGCGCCTCGCGCAGGCGCTCGGGCGGGCAGGTGCCGACGGGGGGCATCGAGAACCCGGAGGCCCGCCCGTCATCGGGGTCCCCGCGGGGAGCGGGCACCCGCCGGAAGCACAGCCGCGCGAGCACGATGCCGCCCGCGACGACCAGGAGGAGGGGATAGCCGCGGGCGCCCGCGAACAGGGCGAAGAATCCGAGGGAGATGCTGAGGATGCCGAGAGGGAGGGAGAATCTGGTGGTCATCACACGTCCGTCGTCGTTGACTGATTGTGGTGGCACCGATAGTACTCCCTGTGTCCCCGGATCAGTACAGGAGGCGCTGGTACAGCGTGTGGTCCTGCCAGTCCCCGGCGATGCACAGGTAGGACGGCGCCAGGCCGATGACGGTGAACGCGGCCTTCTCCAGGACGGCGATCGACGGCGCGTTGTGCGGCAGGACCGACGCCTGGACCCGGTGCAGTCCGAGGGTGTCGCGCGCGTACCGGAGCACTTCCCCGAGGGCTGCCGAGCAGAGACCGCGGCCCTGCAGCCGCCGGTCCACCCAGTATCCGACGTGGGCGTTGAGGAAGGGTCCCCGCACGATCCCCGACAGGGTGATCGTGCCGGCGATCCCGTCCCCGGCGGTGAGGACCCAGGGCACGTCGGTCCCTGCAGCCAGGTCGCCGAGCATTCCGGCGATCCGTTCCGCCTGGCCCTCCTCCGTGAAGAAGGCGTCGTCGCGGAGCGGCTCCCAGGGCTCGAGCTGCTCCCGGTTCTGCCGGTAGGCCCGCGCGAGAGCCTCGGCGTCCGACGGTTCGAGGAGCCGCAGGCCTCCTCCGGACGGCAGCGTAGGGCGTGGCACCCGGCAACTGTAGTGCACGGCGGGGACGAGGAACCGCCACCGCTGCGTGGACTCCGCGTGGTGGCCAGCGGCTCCGCCCGGGGCCGTCGCTCCGGCCTGCCCCTTCCCGCCGGCGGGCCGCACTGGCACACTGTCCGCATGGCCCCGGCACCCGAACCCCGGATCGACGACTACATCGATGTTCTGCCGCCCTGGCAGCAGGAGATCTGCCGAACGGTCCGCCGACTCGTCCACGAGGCGGACCCGGAGGTGGAGGAGACGATCAAGCGCACGCGCCAGCCGTACTTCGTGCTGCAGGGCAACGTCTGTGCGCTGCTCGCCACCAGGGACCACGTCAATGTCTTCCTCTACGACGGCGGTCTCGCCCCCGACCCCCAGGGCATCATCACGGGCGGGCACACCAACTCCACGGGACGGACCGTCGCGGTGTACGAGGACCGGCCCCTCGACGAGGACGCGCTGCGGGAGATCTTCCGGGCCATCATCGCCGACAACCGCGCAGGCGGCTGGCGGACCCTGACGAAGCGTGCAAGCCTAGGCGAATGAGCCTCCAGGACATCCCCACGGACACCGGCGCCGGCAGCATCTCCGCCTACGTGGCGCGCCCCGACGGCCCGGTGCGGGGCGGGCTGGTCCTTCTCCACGAGGTCTGGGGGCTCGTCGGCCACACCCGGGACGTCGCCGACCGCTTCGCGCGGGAAGGCTACGTCGTCGTCGCCCCTGACCTCCTCGCCGACCAGGGCATCACCGAGGAGAGCACCGCCGGCATCGGTGAGGCCATCGCCGGCCCGGACGCGGAGGCTCGCAACCGGGCCCAGCCGAAGCTGCGGGCACTGCTGGCGCCGCTGCAGGACCCCGGGTTCGGTGCGCTGACGACGCAGCGGGTGCAGGCCTGCTTCGAGTTCCTGCACGACGACCCCGAGGTGGCCGGACGCGTGGGGATCACCGGCTTCTGCTTCGGCGGTACGTACAGCTTCTCGCTCGCCGTCCACGAGCCGAGGCTCCTGGCATGCGTGCCCTTCTACGGCCACGCCGACTTCTCCGCCGAGGAACTGGCGCGCATCGAGGCTCCCATCCTGGCCTTCTACGGGCAGGACGACGCCGGGCTCGTCACCGCGTTGCCGGCGCTGGAATCAGCGATGGCGGAGGCAGGCGTGGACTTCACCGCCACGGTCTACCCCGACGCGGGCCATGCCTTCTTCAACGACTCGAACCGCTTCGCCTACAGGCCCGGGCCGGCAGGGGACGCCTGGAGCCTGGCCCTGGACTTCCTCGCGCGCCACGTTGCCTGAGTCCCCGGCACGCCCGACGGAGGGGAGGGTGCCACCGCACCTCCGGCCCGCCGCCCTGGGCCTGGTTTTCCTGGGCGGTTCCGCGGGGACCCTCGCGCGCTTCGGCCTCGCCGAGGCCCTGCCGGCACCGGCGGGCCTTCCGCTCCCCGTCCTCCTCATCAACCTCACGGGGGCCTTCGCCCTCGGGCTGCTCCTCGAAGTGCTCGCCCGGCGGGGCCCGGACACGGGCGGCCGCCGGGCAGCCCGACTCCTCCTCGGCACGGGCTTCCTCGGCGGCTTCACCACGTACAGCGCGCTCGCCGTCGATTCCGCGGTCCTCGTGGGAGCCGGCCGCGCCGTCGAGGGCATCGCCTACCTCGTGCTGTCCGTCCTGCTGGGACTGGCGGCGACGGCAGCGGGCATCGCCGTGGGCAGCCGGACCCGCCCACCGGGCGGGCGGGGGGCGGCGCCGTGAGCGGAGGACTCGTGCTGGTGCTCGGCGTCGCGGGCGGGCTGGGCTCGGTGGCGCGCTTCCTGCTCGACGGAGCCCTCCGCGCGCGCGTCAGCAGTCCCGTCCCCGCCGGCACCATGGCCGTCAACATCAGCGGCTCCTTCCTGCTCGGGCTCCTGACCGGACTCGTCCTCGCAGCAGCCCTTCCGCCCGCGTGGACGCTCGTGGGCGGTACGGGATTCCTCGGCGGCTACACCACGTTCAGCACGGCGAGCAACGAGACCGTGCGGCTGCTCCAGGCCGGCCGTGTCTGGCCCGCGGTGCTGTCGGGTGCGGGAACCGCGGCGGCGGCGCTCGCTGCAGCGGGGGCGGGACTGTCGATCGGACTGCTGGCCGCTTGAGGTGCAGCCTCGGGCGACGGCTCCCGCACGGCGCGTCCATCAGGTGCGGCCCGTCCATCACCGGTGACCCGTCCTCGCGGCCGGGCAGGCTCGAGGGCCACCCTCCACGATGCCCCTTGACACCACCGCCGGAACGGGGACGATCGATCCACAGGGTCGCACAGGCGACCCGACAGGAGGAGGATCCCGTGGGAACGATCGACGACGAGGCAGCCCTGACGATCTCCCTGGTGGGAGACCTCGCACCCGGTACCGACGCGACGGTGCAGGTACCCGGCGAGATGCCTCCCGGGGCGCCGTTCGACCCTGCCGGGATGCCGGCCTCGACCCACCCCGGTGCCGTCGGCCTCCCGGACTACGCAGACGCCGCGGCCCTGCGCGCCGGTGACTCGGTCCAGACCTTCGTCGCGGTGCCGGACGGAGGCCCGGAGGCCGAGCTGCCGGGCTTCCTCGACTCCGGGAGCGGTGGGGGAGACGGCGGCGGGGATTGAGCGAACCGTCCTCAGCGTCGCGCGATGACGAGATGGCGGACTCCGTCGAGCGTCAGGACCTGGCGCTCCCCCTGATCCGTGAGGCACAGGAGGACCGCGGTGCAGGTGGGGCACCTCAGCACCATGCCCGGAGCCCGCGCGTAGAGCAGGGCGGTCGCCAGGGGTGAGGACGATCCGCAGCCGTCGCACGTGCAGTCGGCGCTCGTGAGGTCGGCGACGAACTGCTCGAGGGCGCCCGCGAGGGCATTGCCGTCGAGGTGGTCCTGGTCCGGGGAGTGCTGCTGCTGATCGTCCATCCCTATCCTCCGTATCGTTCGGTGCGGATGCGGCCGGCGTCGTGTCCGTCCTCCACGAGCCACGAAGCGACGGACTCGACGAATCCCGTGGAGCCGCAGATGTAGATGGCCGGATGGTCCTCGGGCGGGAAGCAGGCGGCGGTGACGGCGTCCCGCGTGAGCCGCCCGACGGGCCTGCCGTCGGGCGCGGCACGGGTGTAGGCGACGTCGATGGTGACCTGCGTGTCCTCCTGTCCGAGGACGGTGAGTTCACCGCGGTAGAACACGCTCCCGGGGTCCCGGACGGAATACAGCAGGCGCGCCGGCACCACCGAGCGGGCCTCCGCATGGGATCGGAGCATCGCCATGAGGGGGACGATGCCCGATCCTCCGGCGATGAGCTGCAGCGGGCCTCCGAGGTCCGGGGTCCACGTGAACCAGCCGCCCACGGGACCGCGGACCTCGAGCCGGTCCCCCACGGACAACTCGGTGACGAGGTAGGGGGAGACCTCCCCGTCGTCGAGCTCCTCGACCGTCAGCTCCAGCTCGTGGGGCGGGACCCATGCCGCCACCGAGTACGAGCGCACGGCCTGGTAGCCGTCCTCGGCGGTGAGCCGCAGGTCCACGTGCTGCCCGGCCACTCCTGAGACGGCGTCGGGGAAGCGGAGCCGCAGCGTACGCGCCGTCGCCGTCTCGGGCCGGGCGGCGCTGACCTCTGCCGCTTGCCAGGTCCGCCTCACCAGTAGCGATCCTCGCGCCACGGGTCCCCGTACATGGAATATCCGTTGGTCTCCCAGAAGCCCGGGAGGTCCTGGTCCATCAGCCGGATGCCGCTGACCCACTTGGCGCTCTTCCAGAAGTAGAGGTGGGGTACGAGCAGCCGGGCCGGCCCGCCGTGCGCGGCAGCGAGCGGCTCGCCGTCGAACTCGTGGACGAGCCACGCCTTCCCGTCGAGGAGGTCCCCGAGCGGGATGTTCGTCGTGTAGCCGCCGTACGAGTGCACCATCGTGTAGTCGGACCCGGATTCGACGTCCTCGAACAGCGTGTCGAGGGAGACGCCGCGCCAGGCGGTACCGAACTTCGACCAGTGGGTCACGCAGTGGATGTCCGTGGTGACGTCCTCCTGGGGCAGGGCCTGCAGCTGTTCCCACGTCCACTGGTGCGTCCGGCCCTGGCCGGCTTCGATCTGGAATGTCCAGTCCGCCCGGAGCACCCGGGGTGTGGGGCCGGCGGACATGACGGGGAAGCTGTCGGTCGCGTACTGGCCCGGCGGGAGCTTCACGTCCCTGGTCCGCCGCCTGCCCGCGAAGCCTGAGGTCGGTATTGCCATGCGGTACTCCCGCCTGAGGAAGGACGCCGGTTCGGCGGTAGGAGAAACGTATGCCAGCCGCCCGGCACTGTCCAGAGCAGTCACGCGGACGCCGGAAGGGCGGACTAGGGTTGAACGGTGCCCGAGGAGACCTTCGACCTGCGCGCCATCGCCGTGGGAGCCTACGGCCCCTCGCTGCTCTACGGGGTGGCCACGGGCGCGATCCTGCCCGTCATCGCGCTGACGGCTCGCGAGCTGGGCGCCGACCTCGCGACGGCCGCCCTGGTCATCACGCTCTCCGGCATCGGATCACTGGTCACGAACGTCCCTGCAACCCTGATCGCCACGCGCTTCGGCGAGCGGAAGGCCCTGGTGGGCGCCGCCCTGTGGTGCGCGGCGGCGATGTTCCTCGCGCTCGCGGCACCCACCCTGCCGGTGTTCGCTGCTGCCGTCTTCATGGTCGGGATGGCCGGCGCCGTGTTCGGGCTCGCGCGGCAGAGCTACCTGACCGAGGCCGTGCCGCCGTACTTCCGCGCGCGGGCGCTCTCGACGCTCGGCGGTGTCACCCGCATCGGGGTCTTCGTGGGTCCCTTCGCCGCAGCCCTCGCCATGAGTACCCTCGGGCTGGACGGCGCGTACTGGGTGGGAGGAGTGGCGAGCCTCGCCGCTGCCGCCCTCAGCTGGCGTGTCCCGGAACTCGACGCACCGGCCCGGAGGCCGCTCCCTGCACAGAACGCGGTCGGAGCCGCCCTGGCACCGCCGCCGGCCCCGACGGTGCGCTCCGTCATGCGCAGCCACCGGCGGATCTTCGTCACGGTCGGCATCGGGGTGCTCCTCATCGCGGCAGTGCGGGCCACGCGCCAGGCGGTGCTGCCCCTGTGGGCGGAGAACATCGGCCTCGACGCCTCGGCGACGGCACTGATCTACGGGCTCTCGGGCGCGATCGACATGCTGATCTTCTACCCCTCGGGCAAGGTCATGGACGTCAAGGGCCGCCGGTGGATCGCCGTGCCGTGCATGCTCATCATGGGGACGGCCCTGACCCTGCTGCCCCTCACCGCGGATGCCGTGGGCCTGCTGCTCGTGGCCCTGCTCATCGGCTTCGGGAACGGGATCGGGTCCGGCATCGTCATGACGCTGGGAGCCGATCTGTCCCCGACACCGGGCCGTCCCCAGTTCCTCGGGATCTGGCGCCTGCTCACCGACGCCGGCACCATGGCCGGGCCGGCGCTGCTCTCCCTCGTGACGGCGCTGGCCACGCTCTCGGCGGGGATCTGGGTGACGGCGGCCCTCGGTTTCCTCGGTGCCGGGGTCCTCTGGTACTGGATCCCGCGTGCCGCCCCGGGGTCGGCGGAGCCGGCCTCCCGGGTCTGACCCCGGCGGTGGGGCACCAGGCCGGGGCGCGGGACGGGGAGAGCTGCTGGTCGATCGACACGTGCGGCGTCCAGACATCCGTCACCCGGGCGAGTTCGTCGTCGATGGTCGTCCTGTCGATGTCCAGGGACCCGGAGTGCAGCAGCGTTCACCATCCCGTGCGGTGCTCCGGGCGGTCAGCGCCTCCCGCGCCGGGCGATGGCACGCGCGGCGAGGACGACGCCTGCCGAGGCGGCGACCCACGGGCCGCCGACGATGATCGGATCCATCCACTGATGCTTGGTGTCCGCGCGTCCCGTGCCGAAGCGGGACGCGAGGCCGTGCCGGCGTCCCTCCGCCAGCACGCCCGTCTCCGTGATGGGGTTGTCGGGACGCAGCGTGGCGAATGATGCCGCGTGGGAACCCCATGCGTCCACGCGGTCTCCGAGCAGGAGCAGGAGCCAGTGCGCGGCGCGGCCCTCGCTGTACCGGTAGGCATAGCGCCGGATGCTGCCGGAGACGCCCTTCAGGGGAGCGCTCGTCCCGAAGGCCGGGGTCAGCCGGCTGTGCTCGACCGACCGCTCCCGGCCCTCTCCGCCCGGCTGCTCCTCGGGGTAGTCCCAGTGCGCCCCGGTCCCGGCCGGGTCGAACACCTCCCGCGGGAACGACGGTCGGTCCTTCGGGTCGAGGTCCGCGCCCCAGCCGGGGATCCGGGCGCGCAGTGCCTCGGGGGTGGGGATGTCCCTGGACTTGTTCGCGACATAGGGCGTGGACGGCGTGGATGACGACACGGTGATCTCCTAGCTGGGGTTCGCGATGACGAGTGTCTTGATGCAGTTGTCGAGTTTCGCCGAGAACATGTGGTAGCCCTCGGCGATGTCCTCGAGGGGTATCCGGTGCGTGACGATGTCGCTGGGCTTGAGGTAGCCGTTCTGGATGTGCTCGAACAGGCGCGGCCACTGGCGTTTCACCGGCGTCTGGTTCATGCGCAGGGTGAGCCCCTTGTTCATGGCGTCGCCGAACTTCACGGCGCTGAACAGGGGCCCGTAGGCTCCGACGACGGACACGGTGCCACCCTTGCGCACCGCATCGATGGCCCAGTTCAGGGCGACGGGGGAACCGGCCTGCAGTTTGAACTTCGAGGAGGTGACGTGCTGGAGGAAGTTGCCGTCGGCCTCCGCCCCGACGGCGTCGATGACGACGTCCGCGCCCAGGTAGTCGGTGGTCTTCTTCATCTCCACCACGATGTCGTCGTACTCGGCGAAATTGTAGGTCTCCGCGTGCGCGAACGTGCGGGCCTTCTCGAGCCGGTACTCGAGGTGGTCGACGACGATCACGCGCCCCGCTCCCATCAGCCAGGCAGACTTCGCCGCGTACAGGCCCACGGGGCCGGCGCCGAACACCACCACGGTGTCGCCCTCGACGATGTCCCCGAGCTGCGCGCCGAAGTACCCGGTCGCCAGGGCGTCGGTGAGCAGCACCGCGTCCTCGCTGTCCAGCCAGTCGGGGATGATCGCGGGTCCGACGTCGGCGAAGGGCACGCGGACGAACTCCGCCTGGCCGCCGTCGTACCCGCCGGTGGTGTGCGAGTAGCCGTAGATGCCGCCCACCGCCGTCGCGTTCGGGTTCACGTTGTGGCAGTTCGAGTACAGGCCGCGCGCGCAGAAGTAGCACGACCCGCAGTAGACGTTGAAGGGGACCATGACGCGGTCGCCGCGCGTGAGGTTCCGGACGGAGGGCCCCACCTCCTCGACGACGCCGATGAACTCGTGCCCGAACGTGGTGCCCACGCGGGTGTCCGGCATCATGCCGTGGTAGAGGTGAAGGTCCGACCCGCAGATCGCCGCGGTGGTGACCCGGACGATGGCGTCGTTCGGGTGCTCGATCCTCGGCATGGGTTTCTCCTCGACCCGGACCTTGTAGGGCCCGCGGTACACCATGGCTTTCATCGTCCGCCTCCTTCGTCGCTGGTCCGGCCAGCGTTGCACCGTCGCGGCGGCGCATCAACGGTCCGATGGCGGAGGAAAGGGGATGCGGAGGAGTCGGCGGGGTGCTACGCCTGCTGCTGTGCCGTCACCCGGGCCTGCGCCGCGAAGAGCCATCCCGCGGCGGCCGAGAGCGCGAAGCCGACGCCGACGATCCAGGCGAGCCCCCACCAGAAGAACAGGGGTACGTTCGCCGTGCCGGGTTCGGGTGCCGGCCCGATCGCCTGCACGGAGAAGTACAGGGCCGCCGACAGCGCGAGGCTCCCGAGCCCGAGCACCCAGCACGCCACGAGCCAGCTGCGGGCCGACCCCCAGTGCGCGCCGAACCCCTGCCAGTTGTTCCAGGTGTCGCCGGTCCGCATGATGATCAGCCCACCGACCAGGGTCCACGTCCCGACGACGAGGAGCGCCGCCACCACATCGGCGGGCCGGTGCCAGAGGTTGATGAAGGTGGCCGCTCCGGCGAGGACGGAGTACGACCCGCCCGCCGCTGCGGCGAAGGGACGCCAGCGCGGTGTCGCGATGACGAACACGGCCGCGGCCGCGGACGCCGCAAGCGTCGTATGCCCTGACGGTAATGAATTGAAGGCGAGCGTCGCGACGCCCCGGTCCGGCCGATCGAACACGACGTTCTTCAGGAGCTGCGTGGTCAGGTTCGACGCCAGGATCACGGCGACGGCGATGAGTGCGGCCGCATACCTCCGACGCCTCAGGGCGACGAAGAGGATGGCGGCGGCTGCGACGATCACCGAGATGGTGGGGAGCGTGTCCAGGAAGCGCAGGAAGGGACCCTGGGTGTCCGGCGCCGCGACTCCGGCCTCGCGCCACGCGGACTCGTCGGCGAACTGGCCCGTGGTGGTGCGCACGAACGCCCAGTAGGTCCAGCCCAGCGCGCTCGCGCACGCCACGGCGGCCAGCACGAACAGCAGCGGTGAGCGTGCTGCCCGTGCCTGCCCGGTAGAGGTTCGCTGCGACGTCATCGACCCAATCGTTCCACATGATCCTGCGAGTTCCGTAACCGTCCCGTGACCTCCGGCCGGGACCGTACCTCCCGTAACCTGAGGTCGTGCGCACCCCTCCGCCTACCCCACCGCCTGCCCTACCGACGCCTCCGACGTCGCCGCTGCCGCTGCCCGGTCCGGCGGAGGTGGCCGGGTCGGCGCGCGTGGTCTCGGTGCCCATGCGGGTGAAGTTCCGGGGCGTCCTCCAGCGTGAGGCGCTCCTGGTGCGGGGGCCGGCGGGATGGGGCGAATTCTGCCCTTTCCCCGAGTACGACGACGCCGAGTCCGCCCCGTGGCTCGCGTCCGCGATCGAGGCGGCCTGGCACGGCTTCCCCGAACCCCTCCGGACGTCGGTGCCGGTCAATGCCACGGTGCCGGCGGTCGGACCGGACGCCGTGGAAGGCGTGCTCTCCCGCTTCGGAGCGGTGGACGCCGTCAAGGTGAAGGTCGCTGAGAAGGGGCAGGATCTCGCGGCCGACGTCGCCCGCGTCGCGGAGGTGCGCAGGCTCCTCCCGGAGGCCGGGATCAAGGTGGATGCCAACGGTGGCTGGGACGTCGGGGAAGCCCTGGCCGCGCTCGACGCGCTGGCCCGCTTCGACCTGCAGTACGTGGAACAGCCCGTTCCGGACATCGCAGGCCTGCGGACCGTGCGGTTCGAACTGCGCCGCCGCGGACACCGGGTGCTGGTGGCCGCCGACGAGAGCGTCCGCCGGCAGGACGATCCGCTGCGCGTCGCCCGCGAGGACGCGGCCGACATCCTGGTCATCAAGGCCCCGCCGCTCGGCGGGGTCCGGCGTGCTCTCGACATCATCGGACGGGCGGGCCTGCCCGCCGTCATCAGTTCCGCCCTGGACACCTCCGTCGGGATCCGGGCCGGCGTGGCCCTGGCGGCCGCGCTGCCGGACCTCCCCTATGCCTGCGGCCTCGCGACGGTGTCGCTCATGGCCGGTGACGTCACCGACGCCCCCCTGGTGCCGCACCTAGGGCGGATCGGGGTACGGGAGGTCGAGGTCTCCGAGGAGAAGCTGCACAGGTTCGCCGCCGCCCCCGACAGGAGGCAGTGGTGGCTGGAACGCCTGGACAGGGCCTACGCCCTCCTGGCCGACGGATCGCGGGAATCCCGGGGCTGACAGGACGACACGCGAAAATCACACGGCGGAAATACGGGCACAACACGAGCGGGCTAGGTTAGATCGTCAATGGTCTTGTGAGAGGAACAAAACCTTGACAACTTCGGACTCCCTGCCGCGCCCCGTCGTCGGGCTGACGTCCTACCTCGATTCCGCCGTGACAGAGGGTTGCGGAACGATCGAGGCGGCATTTCTGCCCCAGAACTATCTCGCGCCCGTACTCGCCGCCGGCGCCATCCCGGTGCTGCTCCCTCCGCAGGGGACCGACGGCGGTGTGCTCGAGCACCTGCTGCCGAGGCTCGACGGCGTGATCGTGGTCGGCGGCTGGGACATCGATCCAGCACGCTACGGCGCCGAACCGCACGCCGAGACCGATCGTCCGCACCTCCTGCGTGACGCGTGGGACTCCGCCGTGGTGCGGGAGGCGGTCCGGACCGACCTGCCCCTGCTGGGGATCTGCCGTGGCGAGCAGATGCTCAACGTGGCGCTCGGGGGTTCACTGCACCAGCACCTGCCCGACCTCGTGGGCGAGGGGACGTACCAGCTGGGGGACCACCGCTTCAACGCCATCCCCGTGGACCTCCGCCCCGGTTCGCACGTCGCCCGGGTGATGGGCGGTACGCGCGTCGAGGCGGTGCCCGTCTCCCACCACCAGGCCGTGGACCGGCTGGGGCTCGGCCTGCAGGCTGCGGCGTGGAGCGACGACGGCGTCATCGAGGCGATCGAACTCCCGCAGAACCGTTTCTGCATCGGGGTCCAGTGGCACCCCGAACAGAGCCCCACCGAGACAGCGTTGTTCGACGCCTTCGTGCAGGCCGCCCGGGAACGGCAGCTGGGCCGGACACTCCCGCTGCATCTGGACGGAGCCTTCCAGGAGATGGGCCTGCCGGCCGGCTGAGCAGCCACCCGGGCGGGGGATGCCTGTTCGATCGCCGTTCACCCGGCGTTCATCGGCTCGCACCATGGATGTTCAGGTGTCCTCGGAAGGGTGGAGGCGAACCCGTTCGCCCCTGGAAGAGGTACCACCCATGACTGAAACCACGCGTCGCCTGCTGCCCATGCTCGGCCACACCAAGGGGAAGCGCAGTGCCGTCACCTGCGCACTCAAGTGTGACAATGCGTGTTCCGACGCCGTCTGCAACACCTCCGCCAACAACTACTTCCGGGACATCGTCTCGAGTGAGTTCTCGCGCCGGAGCGCACTCGGTGCCGGTGCCGCAGGTGCGCTGACGCTCCTCGTCGGTATGCAGACCGGAGCGGGCTCGGCCCAGGCCGCGCCACCGCCCGGCAAGGGCTACCTCAAGAGCAACCTGCCGTTCGACGCCATCGCGCCCGTCGATGCCCTGGTCGACGACATGACGGTGCCGCAGGGCTACGGCTGGAAGCCGGTCATCCGCTGGGGCGATCCGCTGTTCAGCGCGTCTCCTGCATTCGACGCCGAGAACCAGACCGCCGCCGCGCAGGCCCTGCAGTTCGGGTACAACTGCGACTACACGGACATCCTCGAGGTCGAGGGCAGCAAGGGCCGCCGTGCGGTGCTCTTCGCCAACCACGAGTACACGAACGAGACCATCATGGTTCCGCCGACCCTGCCCGCCGCCGAGGTCCGCGGCATCGGCAAGGCGGCGCACGGACTCTCCGTCGTCGAGCTCGAGCGCAAGAACAAGAACAAGCCGTGGTCCTACGTCCAGGGCGCTCCGCTGAACCGCCGCTACCTGACCACCACCCCGTACGAGGTCACAGGCCCCGCCGCAGGCTCCGACCTGCTCAAGACCAAGGACGACCCCGCGGGCCGTAGCATCCTCGGCACCCTCGGCAACTGCGCCGGCGGCACCACGCCCTGGGGCACCATCCTCTCCGGCGAGGAGAACTTCAACGGCTACTTCGTGGCCACCGGCACCAGCGACGGTGACCGCCGCTACGGCATCACAAACCGCCCGACCGCACGGGGCTGGGAGATCGACGAGCCGCGCTTCGACACGCGGAACGCCGGCTA
The DNA here is from genome assembly GCF_057291175.1 of Arthrobacter sp. UYP4. Taxonomy (NCBI): domain Bacteria; kingdom Bacillati; phylum Actinomycetota; class Actinomycetes; order Micrococcales; family Micrococcaceae; genus Arthrobacter; species Arthrobacter sp. UYP4. Next base: position 1,552,763 of record NZ_JBXAVU010000001.1, on the reverse strand, counting down.
CGAGAACGAGAAGCACCGCTTCGGCTACATCGTCGAGGTCGATCCCTTCGATCCGACCTCCACGCCCAAGAAGCACTCCGCGCTCGGACGCTTCAAGCACGAGGGCGCCAACGTCACCGTCGCCTCGGACGGCCGGGTGGTGGCGTACATGGGCGACGACGAGCGCTTCGACTACCTGTACAAGTTCGTCTCGAAGAACAAGGTCCAGCCCGGCACGAGCGCCGCTGCGCGCAAGGCCAACATGACGCTGCTGAGCGAGGGCTCGCTCTACGTCGCGCGCTTCCAGGGCAACTCCGTGGCCGAGATCAACGGCACCGGCACGCTGCCCTCCGACGGCGCGTTCGACGGCGTGGGCGAGTGGCTCCCGCTGCTCATCGACAACCGGTCCGTCGTGGCCGGCATGACGGCCGCCGAGGTCGCCGTCTTCACGCGCCTCGCCGCCGACAGGATGGGCGCCACGAAGATGGACCGCTGCGAGGACGTGGAGCCCAACCCGGCCACGGGCAAGGTCTATGTCGCCTGCACCAACAACACCAACCGCGGCGTCGGCTCGAACGCCCCCGCGGACGAGGCCAACCCCCGCACGCAGAACCGGGACGGCCACATCGTCGAGCTGTCGGAGGCGGGCGGCAACGCGTCCGGGACCCGCTTCACCTGGAACCTGCTCCTGGTCTGCGGCGATCCGGCCCGCAACCCGACCACCTACTTCGGGGGCTACCCGAAGGACAAGGTCTCGCCCATCTCCTGCCCGGACAACGTGGCCTTCGATTCCCAGGGCAACCTGTGGATCTCCACCGACGGCCAGCCCAGCACGGTGGGCTTCAACGACGGCCTGTTCAAGGTGGGCCTCGAGGGCGCCGAGCGTGGCCGCGTGCAGCAGTTCCTCGCGGTGCCGCGGGACGCCGAGACCTGCGGTCCGGTGATCCACGACCAGGACGGCAGCGTGTTCGTCGCTGTACAGCACCCCGGCGAGGACGGGAACTGGGCGGCCCAGACCTCCTACTTCCCCGACTACGTACCGGCAGGTACCCGGCCGGGCAGGGGCGAGGCCGCCCTCCCGCGGCCGTCCGTGGTGCAGGTCTACCGGGCGTAGCGGCCTCACGAGCCGGCCGGGGTCCGGGCTGATCGCATGTACCGGATCCCGTCCTGGGGGAGGGATCCGGTGCGTGCCGGGGATGGAAGGATGGATGCGTGACTGATCCAGCTGCATCCCCTCCGGTCCCTCTCGATTCCGCCGCATCCGCTGCCCGGGCCGTCCAGGCCCTCGTCGCCGGAGGCGTCACCGACGTCGTCGTCGCTCCCGGTTCCCGCAGCGCGCCCCTCGCCTACGCTCTCGCGGAGGCGGGAGCCGCCGGCCTGGTCCGGCTGCACGTCCGCATCGACGAGCGGTCGGCGGCCTTCACCGCGCTGGGCCTCGCACTCGGCGGGCAGCGCCCCGCGGCCGTGGTGACGACGTCGGGCACGGCGGTGGGGGAGCTGCTGCCGGCCGTGATGGAGGCGAACCACGCGGCGGTGCCCCTCGTGGTGGTCTCGGCCGACCGGCCCGGCGAGCTGCGCGGGACCGGTGCCAACCAGACCACGGTGCAGCCGGGCCTGTTCGGCGTGCACGTCCGGGCGGGCCTCGACGTCCCCGCCGGCGAGGACCCGTCCGTCCTGGTCCGGGAGGCGCTCACTGCCGCCACCGGCGGGCCCGCGCATGGCGTGCCCACGCAGCCGCCGGGACCGGTGCACCTCAATCTGGCCTACCGTGATCCGCTGGTACCGGACGGCGCCGGCCGTCCCGTCGAGCCGGCGGTCCCCGAGGACCGGCCTGCCGTGATCAGCGACGCACCCCCCGCGTCCGCGTCGGACGCATCGGATCCGTCCGCGGCATCGACGCCTGCCGCCGGGAGCACCACGGTCGTCGTGGCGGGACACGGCGCGGGAGAACTGGCCGCGGTGTTCGCTGCCCATCTGGACCTGCCGCTGCTGGCGGAACCGTCGTCGAACGCCCGCTTCGGCAGCAGCGCGATCGCCCCGTACCGCCTCCTGCTCGAACATCTCGGCCCGGCCATCACACGCGTGGTGACCTTCGGCCGCCCCACCCTGTCCCGTCCGGTGACCGCGCTGCTGGCACGGCCCGATGTCGAGCACGCCCTGTACCTGCCCGCGCCCGTCTCGTGGTTCGAGGAGGGCCGACGCGCCGAGCGCATCATCGACAACCTCCCGGAGCTGCTGGAGTTCGCGGGCCGCGGCGACGACGGCTGGCTGCGCTCGTGGCGCGAGGCGGGGGCGACGGCCGAGGCCGGGATCCAGTCGCTGCTCGCCGGCGAACCCCGCATCACGGGCCTGCACCTCGCCGACGCGGTGTGGGAGCACACGGACGGGAACCTCGTGCTCGGCTCCTCCAACCCCATCCGCGACATGGACCTCGTCGCCGCCACCGACTGGCACCCGCTTGAGGTCTTCGCCAACCGCGGGCTGGCCGGGATCGACGGCACCGTCTCGACCGCCACCGGGGTGGCGCTCGCCGCCGGCATCCCCACGCGCGTGCTCATGGGCGATCTGACGTTCCTGCACGACGTCGGCGGACTCCTGCTCGGCGACGGTGAACCGCAACCGGACCTGCACATCGTGGTCCTCAACGACGGCGGCGGGGGGATCTTCGGCCTGCTCGAGCACGGTGCGGAATCGACGACAGCCCGCTACGGTGCCGCCGTCGAACGGCTGTTCGGCACCCCGCACACCGTGGACCTCGCAGCGATCGCTGCCGCCTACGGACTGCGGTACGAGCGCGCGACGACGCTGGACGAGCTGGATACGGCGATGGAGCGGCCCATCCGGGGCCGCTCCATCCTCGAGGTCCGGACCGAGCGGGCGACGCTCCGGGACCTCCATGCGCGCATCCGCCATGTGGTGGCGGACGGATTCCTCTAGCTACAGCACCTTCGAGAGGAACAGCTTCGTCCGCTCGTGCTGCGGGTTCCCGAGGACGTCCTCGGGCTTGCCCTGCTCGACGACGACGCCGCCGTCCATGAACACCACGCGGTCGCCGACCTCCCGGGCGAAGCCCATCTCGTGCGTGACCACCATCATGGTCATGCCCTCCTTGGCGAGCTGCTTCATGACCTCGAGCACGTCGCCGACGAGCTCGGGGTCGAGGGCGCTGGTCGGCTCGTCGAACAGCATCATGTCCGGGTCCATGGAGAGCGCGCGTGCAATCGCGACACGCTGCTGCTGGCCGCCCGAGAGCTGCGAGGGGAAGGCGTCCGCCTTCTCCGCGAGGCCCACCTTGGCGAGGTTCCTGCGGGCGATCTCCGTGGCCTCGGTCTTGCCCCGCTTCTTCGCCCGCTGCTGCGCGAGGGTCAGGTTCTTCAGGACGGTGAGGTGCGGGAACAGGTTGAACTGCTGGAACACCATGCCGATGCGCGTCCGCACGTCGTCCAGGTCCGTCTCGCTGTCCGTGATGTCCACGCCCTCCACCATGACGATGCCGCTGGTGGGCTCCTCGAGGCGGTTGACGCAGCGCAGCAACGTGGACTTGCCGGAGCCCGAGGGCCCGATCACGCAGACCACCTCGCCCTGGTCCACGTGGAAGTCGATGCCCTTGAGCACCTCGTTGCTGCCGAAGGTCTTGCAGAGTGCCCGGACCTCGATCGCGGGGACGGCTGCGGCCGATCCGCGGGATGCGGCACCCGATGCTGGCTGGCTCACCGGAATCACCGGCCTCTCTTGTTGTGTCGTTCGAGCTTCGCGACCAGCTGGGTCAGCGGCAGCGTGATGACGAGGTACATCAGTGCGGCCACCACGAGCGGCGTCGCGTTCGCCTGACTGGTGAGGGCGTCACGCGAGAACGTGGTCAGTTCGCGGTCGCCGATGGCCATGCCCGCGATGAACAGCAGCGACGTGTCCTTGATGAGGATCACGAGTTCGTTGGTCAGCGGGGGAGTGATGATGCGGAAGGCCTGCGGGAGGACGACGGTCACCATGGTCCAAGCGGAGTTCATGCCGAGCGAGCGCGCGGCCTCGACCTGCCCCTTGGGCACCGCCTCGATGCCCGCTCGGATGGTCTCCGCGATGTAGGCGGAGGAGACGATGATGAGGGCGATCAGGCCCGCGCCCGCATTGCCGCCCGGAGGGCGCCACTGCAGGGCGATCGGGACGGCATAGGCGAAGCCGAAGATCACGAGCAGGGCCGGGAGGCCACGGAAGAGCTCGATGTAGGCGGTCGCGAGCCAGCGGTAGGGCAGGACGGGCGAGAGCTTCATGAGCGCCAGGAGCAGGCCGAGCAGCATCCCGCCGACGAAGGCGATCACCGTGTAGACGACCGTGTTCTTCGCCGCGATCGTGACGATCTCGGGGAACGTGTCCCGGGCGACCTCGACGTTGAGGAAGTTGGTCTGGATCCTGCTCCAGTCGGCCGAGAGGACGACGAACAGGACGGCGGCGGCGAAGACCGCGTAGAGGACGCCTCGCGTGAGGCGCCGGCGTGTCGATCGTTTCACGCGGGGTATTACCTTCCGTCGGGAGGTGGCGCCCGAGCGGCGCCGGAGTCTGCACTGCCGGCGCCGCTCGGGTAGGGGTGTCCTACTCCGCGAAGTAGGAGTCGTAGATTTCCTGGTACCGGCCGTTGTCGCGCAGGGCCGTCAGCTGCTCGTTGACGGCTGCGACGAGTTCCTCGCTGCCTTCCTTCGACATGATGAAGCCGTACTGCTCGTCGGTGGGCAGTTCCTCGGCGATGGTGAAGGCGCCTTCCTCCGTGTGCCCGAGGTTGACCGGGAGGTCCTGCAGGAGCGCGTCGACGTTACCCGCCTGGATCGCGGCGTACATCTCGGCGTCGGACGGGAACTGGACGAGCTCGGCCTCGGGTGCCTTCTCGGCGGCGTAGGTCGCACCCGTGGTGCCCTGCTGGACGCCGACCTGCTTGCCGGCGAGGTCCTCGATCGAGGCGATGTCCGAGCCCTCGGGGACGAGGATCGACTGCAGGGAGTCGTAGTACGGGTCCGAGAACGCGAGGTTCGCCTTGCGCTCCTCCGTGATGGTGACGGCGCTCGCGCCGATGTCGCACTGGCCCGCCGCGAGGACGGCCCCGCTCTGCAGTCCGTCGAAGCCGACGTCCTGCACGGCGAGCTCGAGGTCCATGCCCGAGGCGATCTCCTTCATGAGGTCCATGTCGAAGCCGGTGTACTCGCCGTCCTCCTCGAACTCGAAGGGCGGGTAGGGGATGTCCGAGCAGACGGTCAGCGAGCCTTCGGCGACGAGATTCAGGCCACTGTCCTCTCCGGAGCCGGACGCGGCGTCGTCGGAACCTCCGCCACACGCGCTGAGCGCGAGGGCGCCGGCGGCCAGGGCGGCCAGCATTGCGGATTTCTTGGAAAGCATGGGTACCTCACTTGAACGGACGGGATGGAGCGGAAAAGGTCCTGCTGATTCTAACGAGCAAAGAGAGATGTGCATCACAGGCTACAGGTATTGCTTATTGGTAACCAAGGGCAGGACTCAGCGGGCCAGCCCGAGCGCCTGGATCATGGGCCGGAACTTGCTCCAGGTCTCCGCCAGTTCCGCCTCGGGCTGCGAGCCCTCGACAATGCCGCAGCCGGCGTAGAGCCGCACGCGCGTGGGCGTCTCGACGACCGCGCCACGCAGGGCGATGCCCCACTCGCCATTGCCGCCGGCGTCGATCCAGCCCACCGGTCCGGCGTAGGGGCCGCGCTGCAGGTGCTCGAGTTCGCGGATCAGTGCACCCGCGACGGTGGTCGGGGTGCCGCAGACGGCGGCGGTCGGGTGGAGGGCCTGGACGAGGGCCAGCGACGTCGGGATCTCGCCGGCGGCGTCGGGGGCGAGCTGCGCCGTGACATCCGACGCGAGATGCCACACGTTCGGCAGCTGGAGGACGAACGGTTCGCTGTGCGACGTCATGGAACTCGTGAAGGGCTCGAGCGTCCCGGTGAGCGAGTCGATCGCGATCTGGTGCTCGTGGAGCTGCTTCTCGGACCCGGCCAGCACCCGCGTGGGGTAGTCGGGGTCGCCCTCGGGAGCGTTGGCGCGGTCGAGGGTGCCGGCGAGGACGCGGGCCCGGGCGGTGTTGTCCTCGACCTTGATGAGCATCTCCGGCGTCGAGCCGATCAGGCCGTCGACCGCGTAGGTCCAGCAGTCCTCGTACCGGACGGCGAGTTCGCGCAGCACCTGCGCGGTGGCGACGGGCGTCTCGAGGTCCGCGACGACGTCGCGCGCGAGGACGAGCTTGCTCAGTTCGCCGGACTGCACGTGCTTCACGCCCTCGGCGACGGCGAGCTTGTACTGCTCCTCGCTGAGGACGCCGGGGCCGAGCCTGTCACCGGGGCTGGGGGAGCGGTCGGCGTCGGGCTCGACGAGGTAGGCGGCGAGGGCGGCCTCGGCCGCCTCGGCGGTCAGGTCGGCCTCGGCGTCGTCGGTGATGAACGTCAGCCAGCTCCGGCCCTCGCTGCAGCCGACCACCACCTCGGGGACGATCAGGCGCGATTCGTGCGGCGAGGTCTTGGAGAAGGCGAAGGACCCGAACGCGATGAGGCCGGACCCGGGGACGCCGAGCTCGTTCACGACCTCCGCGCCCGCGAGCTCGCGTCGCCACCACTCCTGGGCCTGCGTGAAGCGGTCAGGGCCCGTGACGGTGAACCTCGCGGCCTCGCCGTAACCCACGAGCCCGCCACCTCGCCGGATCCAGGTGTGGGCGTCGTTCCGGACCACGTACTCGAGGAGGCCCGACTGGGGGTCCATGTCGGCGCGTCCCACCGTGATGCTGCGGAGCCCGCGGGACTGTCCGGGCGCAGGCGTCAGCGCGGTGAGGGACGGAGTGCTCATGATGCTCCAAGCGTACTCCGCGGTCCTGCGGCGTATCCGTGCGGCATCGTGAGCTTGGGCACGTGCACCCCGACAGCGCGGCCATGGTCCGGTACCGATTAGGCGCCGGGTGTTTGTTTGAGACAATGAGCAGGTGAATCGTGCATCGCTGGAGAAGCGTCCTGACGAAGTAGCAGCCATGTTCGACGACGTGGCGCCCAAGTACGACGTCGTCAACGACGTCCTCTCGATGGGACAGACGCGCCGCTGGCGCCGGATCGTCGTGGATGCCGTGGGCGCCGAACCCGGTCAGCGCGTCCTCGACCTCGCCGCCGGTACCGGCACGTCGAGCGAACCCTACGCGGACGCCGGGATCGACGTCGTCGCCTGCGACTTCTCGCTCGGCATGCTGAAGGTCGGCAAGCGCCGGCGGCCGGACATCGACTTCGTCGCCGGCGACGCCACCGACCTGCCGTTCGCGGACAACTCCTTCGACGCGTCCACCATCTCCTTCGGGCTCCGCAACGTGAACGAGCCGAAGAAGGCCCTCGCGGAGATGCTGCGGGTCACGAAGCCGGGCGGCCGGCTGGTCATCGCCGAGTTCTCCTCGCCCACCGTCGCGCTGTGGCGCACCACCTACACCGAGTACCTGATGCGGGCGCTGCCGGCGATCGCGCGGAAGGTCAGCTCGAACCCCGACGCCTACGTCTACCTCGCGGAATCCATCCGCGCCTGGCCGAACCAGGACGAGCTCGCCGCCTGGATCGGCGAGAGCGGCTGGAACGACGTCGAATACCGCAACCTCAACGGCGGGATCGTCGCCGTCCACCGCGCCACCAAGGCACCGGCGGCACCGGGCGAGGAACCGCTCCTGCCGGGGCAGGTCCGCCTGCGCCGGATCTCGGCGGCCGTCTAGGTGTCCGTCCTCATCGTCGGTGCCGGTCCGGCCGGTTCCACCGCGGCCTACTACCTCGCGAGCGCCGGGATCGAGGTCACGGTCCTCGAGAAGACCTGGTTCCCCCGCGAGAAGGTATGCGGCGACGGCCTGACGCCCCGCGCCACACGGGAACTGCAGCTCCTCGGCCTGCCGCACGACGAGAGCGAGGGGTGGCGCCGCAACAAGGGCCTGCGCCTCATCGCGGGCAAGCGGACCGTCGAGGTGCCCTGGCCCGAGCTGAGCGACTTCCCCGACTACGGCCTGGTCCGCACGCGCCTCGGCTTCGACGAGGCCCTCGCGCAGCACGCCCGGTCCGCGGGCGCCACGATCCTCGAGGGCCATTCGGTGACCTCGGCGCAGCGCGACGAGGCCGGGCGCGTCACCGGGGTGACCGCCAACCTCCTGGACGCCGACGGACGCAAGACCGGCGAGACGCGCACCTTCACGGCCGACGTCGTCCTCGCGGCGGACGGCAACTCCACCCGCACCGCCGTCAGCCTCGGTCTGCAGAAGCGCGACGACCGGCCGCTCGGCGTCGCCGTGCGCACCTACTTCACCAGTCCCCGCACGAACGACGACTGGATGGAGGGCTGGCTCGAGCTGCCGGACGCCACCGGGAAGCCCCTGCCCGGGTACGGGTGGGTCTTCGGCGTCGGCGACGGGACCTCCAACGTGGGCCTCGGCATCCTCAACTCCTCCGCTGAGTTCGGGAAGCTCGACTACAAGCAGGTCCTCCGAGACTGGACCGCCGGGATGCCGTCGGAGTGGGGTTTCACACCCGAGAACCAGGTCGGGGAGATCCGCGGAGCCGCACTGCCCATGGGCTTCAACCGGACGCCGCACTACAGCCCCGGGCTGCTGCTCCTCGGCGACGCCGGCGGCATGGTGTCACCCTTCAACGGCGAGGGGATCTCCTACGCGATGGAGTCGGCACGGTACGCCGCCGAGTTCATCGAGCGGGCGCAGGGTGTCGCCTCGCCGCTCGGACGCGACCAGGTCCTGTCCGGGTACGCGCCGTACGTGCGGGAGCGGTGGGGCAGCCACTTCACGCTCGGCCGCATCTTCGCGCAGCTCATCGGCAAGCCCGCCATCCTGTCCCTCGCCCTGCGGACCGGTATGCCCGTGCCGGTGCTCATGCGGTTCGTGGTGCGCATGCTGGCGAACCTGACGGACGCCGGCGGTCGGGGCTTCGAGGATCGCGTCATCCACCTGCTCGAGTCGCTCGTGCCCCCCACCTCCAACCAGCCGTCCCTGACGGGCCACCTGCGTGCGCAAAGCGCCGCCCCACTTGGTTAGTCTTAGACCGTGACACAATCCTTCAACTCCGGGTGGACCAGCGTGGGTCTGAACAGCGCGCTGGATACCGCGGACATCCCGGACGACGCCGATGCCCTGCGTCTGCCTCCCGGCTTCGCCCTCATCGCCGAGGACCCGGAGCTGGGGCCGTCCGTCTCGTCCTGCCTCGCGGAGGTCGAGAAGCAGCTGCGCGGTGCGATCGCCAATTCCGATCCCCTCGCCGACGCCACCAGCCGCCACCTCGTCGAGGCCGGCGGGAAGCGCATCCGCCCCCTGCTCACCATCCTCGCCTCTCACCTCGGCAACCCGGCGCGCACGAAGGTGGTCCAGGCGGCCGTCGTCGTCGAGCTGACGCACCTCGCCACGCTGTACCACGACGACGTCATGGATTCCGCGCCGTACCGGCGTGGAGCGCCCACCGCCCACGAGGTGTGGGGCAACTCCGTCGCCATCCTGACCGGCGACCTCATCTTCGCCCGCGCCTCGATCCTGGTCTCAGAACTCGGCGGCGAGGCCCTCGGGATCCAGGCCCGTACCTTCGAGCGGCTCTGCCTCGGCCAGCTGCACGAGACCGTGGGACCGAGCGACGGCCAGGACGACCTCGAGCACTACCTCTCGGTCATCGCGGACAAGACCGGTTCCCTCGTGGCGGCCTCCGGGCAGCTCGGCGCCCTCTTCGCGGACACCCCGCCGGAGGTCGTGGACGTCATGGTCTCCTACGGCGAGAAGGTGGGCGTCGCGTTCCAGCTCGCCGACGACGTCATCGACGTCACGGGCCTGAAGGTTAAGTCCGGCAAGGCCCCCGGCACCGACCTCCGCGAAGGCGTCCCCACCCTGCCCGTCATCCTGCTGCGCCGTGCCGCAGCCGCCGGCGACTCCTCGGCGGCCGACGTCGTCGCGCTCGTCGACAGCGACCTCTCCTCCGACGAGGCCCTCGCCGAGGCCGTCGCCGCCGTCCGTTCGCACCCGCAGACGCAGGAGGCCTGGGCCGTGGCCCAGCAGTGGGCCGACGACGCCGTCGCGGCCCTCGGTCCGCTCCCGGACAGCGTCGTGAAGCAGGCCCTCGCGAGCTTCGCGCAGGCCGTCGTCAGCCGGGACGTCTAGCGCCGCCGTCGCGCCTGCGTTTCCGCGGCTTCGTGCACGGCTTTCCCGCGGGAGTGTCCCTGATAGTCGGCGTGTCTCGAGACGACACGCGGTCGCCCTGGTGAAACGCGTGCACGACGCCGCATCCTCCCGTGCCGCCGCACCCCGCGGCCCGTCCACATAGCCAAGGGCCCACCGTCGATCACGGGCGGCTGCCTCTTGGGTTGGTCCATGACGATCGAGCAGATTCTCGCGGTATCGGGTGGTGTGGCCTCCACGGGTGCCCTGCTGGAGCGCGGAGTGGGGGAGCGGGCGATCGAGCGCTCCATCGGCGACGGCAGGATTCTCCGCGTTCGACGGGGTGTCCTGGCCCTTCCCGACGCACCGCCGGAGTTCATCCGGGCGGTGGGTGCGGGAGCACGGCTCACATGTGTCTCCGCCGCGGTCCACTACGGGCTGTGGCGCGTCCGGCCCGCGATCGGCGTGCACGTCAGCCGGCCGACCCGCTCGGCCGACGGCTGCATCAACCATCGGGTCGTCACCGTTCCTCCGCACTCCCGGCTGCCACTCGTCGGTCTCGCCGACGTGCTGGTGCATGTGCTGCAGTGCCGGCCTACCGACGAGTCGGTCCCAATGGTCGAGTGCGCTCTCCGACGCGGTGATACCGTGGCGGCGTTCCTCGAGTCCCGGCTGCGTGGAAAGCGCAACGGCAGGGCGCGCGCTGCCCTGGCGTCGGTGGACCTCACCGGCGAGTCCGCGATCGAGGTCGTGGCGCGACTCCTGCTGCGCGGCGCCGGTCTCGAGGTTCGCCCGCAGGTCCGGATAGCGGGCGTGGGACGGGTCGACTTCCTGGTCGAGGGGTGCCTCGTCGTGGAGATCGACGGAGCGGCGTTCCATTCGGACCGCCAGGCACTCCGGCGCGACCGCAGGAGGAACAACATGACGGTGATCGGCGGGTATATCGTGCTGCGTTTCTGCTACGAGGACGTCATGTTCCAGCCGGACGATGTCCTCGCGATGGTCTTCACGGCCCTCGGGCGCCGACCCGTCCGCTGATGTGGATGGCTGGGTGCGGCCTCGTGCACGGCTTTCGTGGGCGGGTGACTCCGATAAGCGGCGTGGCGTCGTAGGACACGCTCTCTTTGCTCAGAAGCCGTGCACGAAGCCGCAGCAGGGCGTGAAGCGGAGCCGGTGGGCGCTATCTCGCCGGAAGGAAGGACCGCAGCTCGTCGGCTTTCTGCGCCCTGATCTCCGGGTCCACGATGGGCCGTTTCGGGGTGAAGTAGAAGCCGTCGTCGTGCCAGCGGGGCAGGACGTGCTGGTGGTAGTGCCACACGTGCTGGCTGCCGGCGGGCTCGTTGTGCTGCCGCGTCGAGACGCCGTCGGGCGCCCACGCCAGTTTGATGGCGATCGCTATGTCGCGGGTCAGCGTCATGATGCGGGCGGCGACGTCGTCGGGCAGTTCGTAGAGCAGCTCGACGTGCTCGCGTGGCGTGATGAGTACGTGCCCCGGGTTCGGCTCGAAGCCGTGCGATGCGATGAACGCGAGCACGAGGTCGTCGGAGTAGACGACGTCACCCGGTCGGCACAGGTTCCCCGGGTTGCTGAAGTCCCCCCGCGCGAGGTCGCAGAACGGGCACCGGTACCCGTCGGGGGCGTGGTGGGCGAACTCCATCAGTCCTCCCCGTCCTCCTCGAAGACCCACTCGAACAGGTCGAGGACGTACTCGCTGAAGGTTCCCTCCTCGCTCTGCCACTCGCCGCGGGCGTTGTTGCGGCGCCAGACGATCGGATCGGGGACGTCCAGCTGGTCGGCCCTCATGCCCCAGGTGTACTGCTCGTCCTCGTCCTCGAGGAACAGGAGGAAGCCGTCCTCGATCTCGAGCTCGTCGGGGTCCCAGAAGAAGTGGAACGCCTCCATGATGTCCTCGGTGGCTCCGACGGCGCGGTAGAACTCGTGCAGGGCGAGGGGGAGTTCGAAGTCCTTGCCCGCGAGCATCTCGGCGAGCTCGTCCTCGGACAAGCCGTCCTCCTCGACCCACTCGCCCTCGAAGTACTGAGGCACCAGGGCGCGGAATCGATCGGAAAAGAGCTCAGTCACAAGTACTCCAGGAGTGGTGGCGGGGGATTCCCCCATCCTAGCCGCCGCGTCCGGCGCCGGGGCTACCTGCGGATGCCGGAGGTACGTGCCGCGAGCGGCGCGTGCCAGCCGTAGCGCCAGGCGAGGACGCGCAGCGAGAACACGAGCGACGCCGCCAGCATGCCCGTGACGAGCGTGAAGGTGTCCGTCAGGTACAGCACGGTGACGACGACGGCGCCGAGCATCGCGGGCAGCGCGTAGATGTCCCGGGGGTCGAAGAGCTGCGGGATCTCGTTGGCGACGACGTCGCGCAGCAGGCCGCCGCCCACGGCCGTCGTGACGCCCAGGAGGACGGCGGAGACCGGGTTGAGGCCGACGTCGAGGGCCTTGATGGTGCCGGTGATGCAGAACAGGGCGAGGCCCGCGGCATCGAAGAGGACGAGGACGCGCTTGACCCGCTCCACGCCGGAGAACACGAAGTAGACGAGCACGGTGGCCAGCAGGGGAGGCACGAGGTAGGCGGGATTGTTGAACGCCGCCGGCGGGACGTCGATGATGAGGTCCCGTGCCACGCCGCCGCCCAGCGACGCGAGCGACGCGAGCAGGAGGGAGCCCACGAGGTCGAAGCCCTTCCGTGCGGCCAGCAGGCTGCCGGACACGGCGAAGAAGAACACGCCGAGGAGGTCGGCGGCGAGGGCGATGTGTGCTGCGGTATCCATCTCTTCCTTCGGCGGGCCGGAACGGCGTCGGGCGGATCGGTGGGACAAAGGACGCCAACCGGGGCATTCCGGCCCCGACCAGCATGACAGAGGCGGCGCAGTCCGCGGGGGCCGCACTAGGCTGGGGCCATGACGAGCGGATATGCGGCCGGCACGGACACCGTCGAACCGAGCGCGCACGACGGCTCGCGGGCCATGCGCGTCGCGTGCCGGCTGATCGGCCTGCTGCCCACCAAGAGGAACCTGACCGGGACGGACTGGGTCAACGGGAAGTACCCGGGCCGGACCTACCCGTCGGCGGCGGCCATCCCGTGGACGTTCAAGCAGACCCACACGATCCAGGAGAAGCGGATCGACGGCGTGCGCACGATCACCGTCCGGCCGCTCCTCGGCGCCACGCGGTCGCACATCATCTACACGCACGGCGGGATCTACCTCAACGAGTTCGGGCGGCCGCACTGGTGGATCATCGCCGAGCTGACCAAGCGTACGGGTGCTGCCGTGACCATCCCCCTCTACCGCCTGGCTCCGGAGAGCACCTACCGCGAGGCCTTCCCCTACCTGGTGTCCGTCTACCGGGAGGTCCTGCGGACAGCGGATCCGGAGGACGTCACGCTGATGGGGGACTCGGCCGGCGGCGGGCTCGCCATCGCCCAGCCGTGGGCCTTCCGCGACGCCGGGCTGCCTGCACCCGGGCGCGTCGCCGTGTTCGCGCCCTGGCTCGATGTCACGGGCACGAATCCCACGATCCCGAAGTACGAGGCCGTCGACCCGATGCTCTCGGTCGCGGGCCCCGTGCAGGCCGGCCTCTGGTGGGCCGGAGGCGACGACCCGAGGACACCTCTGGTCAGCCCCGCCTGCGCACCCGATGACCTGCTGGCCGCGGTGCCGCCCACGCGGATCTACCAGGGCACCCGCGATGTGTGCATGGCGGACGCGACGGTGTTCCGGGACCGGGCCGTCGCAGCCGGCGCCGACGTCACCATGAGGATCTATCCGGGCGGGTTCCACGTCTTCCCGGCGGCCCCGCGCCTGCCGGAGTCACGGGAGGTCTACGCGGACCTCGCGGCGTTCCTCGGCCGACCGCCACTGCCGTGACCCGTGACCGGCGGGCTCGGCCGGCCGTTACTACCCTGACCGGTGGCCGCCGGCTCGTCGGGCCGTCACTGGCGTGACCCGTGCTCGGTGGGCGCAGCCGTGACCCGGAACCGGCGGGAAGCGTGACCCGGAACCGGCGGGAACCAGGACCGGAGCCGCGGACACCAGGACCGGAGGGTCAGTGCCCTTCGCCGGCGTCCCGGGACAGGACCCACACGTTCGAGTCGCCCTGCCGCTCGACCGTGACCGTCGTGACGAGTGCCCGGATCATCGAGAGACCGCGACCTGATTCGTCGTAGTCCTCCAGCAGCGCGTCGTCGGGGAGGGCGGTCAGGTCGGGCCCCTCGAGGTCGGGTACGGGGTCCAGGGGGGCTGCCCCGATCTCGCTGATGACGGCCCGCAGGTACCCGGAGGCCACCGTGAGCTCGACGCCGAGGAGGAGTTCGGAGCCCTGCGCAGCGACGCCGTGGCGGACGACGTTGCTCGCGGCCTCGATCACGGCGGTGCTGAAGGCCATCTGATCCATGGCCGGCACGAACGCCGCGTCGTGCCACAGTTGGTCGAGCACGCCGTGCAGGTCCTCGATCGCCTGTTCGGCCGCGGGTTCCTCGAGGGTCCGCCGGGCGAGGATGTCAGTCATTCGGGAAGGCTTCGTCGGGCGTGCCGTGCGGTGTCAGGACCCGGTGCATGCTGGTGAGCTCGAGCACCATGGTGACCTGGGGCTGGACCGCGGCGATCCGCAGGTCGCCGCCGGACTGCCGGGCCAGCTTGAGGCAGCCGATGAGGGCGCCGAGCCCCGAGGAGTCCATGAAACTGGTCTCCGCGAGGTTCACCACGATGCGCTTGCCACCCGCGGCCACGACGTCGTTGATGACCTCGCGCAGCTTGGGGGCGGCCACCATGTTCAGGCGGCCACTGGCTGCCACCTCGGTGTAGCGTCCCTTGTCCTGGGTGGTGAATTCCATCTGTGTGTCCTCTTCCTCTACCTGTCCGTGGGTGTGTGGTCGTGCGTGTGGTTCGCGTCAGTCCTGCGTGCGCCGGAGCACGACGACGGTGACGTCGTCGGCCACCTCGGGCACGTCGGCCATGTCGAGCAGGACGGCGCAGGCGGCCTCCGCGCTGGGCGCCGCCGTGATGACGCCGGCCACGGCCTCGGTGAACTGCTCGACCGTCTCGTAGATGTCGAGCAGGCCGTCGCTGACGATGGCCAGGGAGTCGCCGGGGCCGAGCTTCACCGTGTCCGCTGCCCAGACCTGGTCCGGCCATGCCCCCACCGGCGGTCCCGCCGACTTCAACCGGGTCACGCCACCGTCTGCCGTGACATGCAGTGCCAGTCCGTGGCCGGCATCCACATAGCCGACGACGCCGGTAGCGGCGTCGAGGCGCCCGTGGAAGAGCGTGACGAAGGAGTTCGTCTGCTCCAGGTCGGCCTCGGTGGCGCGCGCCGCCGTCGCGAACGCGGTCTCGATGCTCGGCTGGGGGGCCACCGACCGCATGATGGCGCGCACGGTCGCCGCGACGAGGGCGGCTCCCATGCCCTTGCCCATCGCGTCGGCGACCGTGAGGTGCAGCCCGTCCGGGGTGCCGTACCAGTCGTAGAAGTCGCCGCCCACGCTGCGGGACGGCCGGAAGCGTCCCGCCAGTTCGTAGTCGCGGACCCACAGGTTGTCGCGGGGGAGGAGGTTCTGCTGGACCTCGGCGGCGCGCTGGCGCTCATCGGCGTTGGCGACGTCGGCGGCTGCCTGCCGGCTCTGGCGGCGGAACAGCGAGTTGATGCGTGCCACGAGTTCGCGCGGGCTGAAGGGTTTGCTGATGTAGTCGTCGGCACCGGTCTCGAGTCCGGTCAGGCGCTCGATCTCGTCCGTGCGTGCCGTGATCATGAGGATGTAGGCGTCGGAGAAGGTGCGGACCTCCCGGCAGATCTCCACGCCGTCGCCATCGGGCAGGTTCAGGTCGAGGGTGATCAGGTCCGCGCCGGCGCGCGCCTTCTCCAGCCCGTCGCTCGCCGTCCCGGCTTCCGTCACCTCGAAGCCCTCGCGCTTCAGGATCTGCACGAGCAGGCCCCGGATGTCGACGTCGTCCTCAACGACCAGTGCTCGGCGTTTCTCGGGGGCGACAGTCATGATCCTCATTAAACGCTACGCCGGGCGATGCTCGGCGCCCCTACAGCAGCTTCGCCACGATCACCGGTTTGGTGCGTCGAACTTGAGGTGATCTTGAGGAGCGCAGGCGGATTCCGCACCTTCAATCACCGGGCGGTCGCGCTAGTCTGTGGAAGCCGGCGCGCCGATGCCGCCAGCACCGTCATGCAGCGACGGATTGGCTCGACGACGGAGGGGGGATCGGTCAGCATGGACAGGGTGCTCTCCTACCTGACGCTCAACACCAGGCAGTTCCACGAACTGACCCTGCGGATGCGCGTCGTCCTCAGCCAGCTGCCGCTCTCCCTCACGGTGCTGCTCATCCTCGTCGGCGGGGCACTGTTCCACCGTGATCTCTTCTCGAGCGGGTCCTTCCTCCTCGGCGCAGGGCTGCAGGCAGTACTTTTGGCGCTGTGCGTCGTCGTCCCCTGGGACCGCCTGCCGCACGCCAGTTTCCTGGTCATCCCGCTGCTCGATTTCATCCCCATCGGACTCATGCGCCATGGCGCGGGGACCATGATCACCGGCGTCGGGCTGCTCGCCGTCTTCCCCGTCATCTGGCTGGCGGCCTCGGGGCTCTTCCCGCGTGCCGCCCTGGCCGTGGGGTTCCTCGGCTCGCTCGCGATCGTGTGGGCACCCGTCTTCGGAACCGACGCCGCCGTCACCTCGCAGTCCCTCACACAGTCCATCCTCCTCCCGTTCATCATGCTCGCGATCGGCGTGACCATACGGGTTATGACCGCCAGCATGATGGCGCAGCAGCAGGTCGTCGAGGAGAAGGACCAGGCCCTGCAGATGCTCCTCGAGGAGAGCGCGCGCCGGGAGCGGCTGCTGGAGACCGTGGTCAACAGCGTGGACATCGGACTGATCGCCGTCGACGAGACCGGGCGGCCGATGCTGACCAACCGCAAGCTCGAGCAGTTCCGCGCCCTCGCAGGAGGTACGCGGAACACCGCGGAAGGGGACCTCCGGATCTTCCAGCACGACGGCCAGTCGGTCATGCCCGAGGCACGGAGGCCGACCCGGCGAGCCGCCGAGGGGCAGGTCTTCTCCGACTACCTCCTGTGGTGGGGCGAGCGGCCGGACCAGAGGGTGCTCTCGACGTCGTCGCGCCTGATGACGAACCAGGCGGGCGCGCGTGAAGGATCCGTCGTAACATTCAACGACGTCACGGAACTCGTGACCGCGCTCAACGCGAAGGACGAGTTCGTGGCCACGGTGTCCCATGAACTGCGGACCCCCCTCACCGCGATCCGCGGCTATCTCGAACTGCTGACCGGCATGCCCGACCTGCAGCCCGAGGTCGCATCCGGCCTCGAGGTGGTGTCCCGCAACTCCGAGCGGTTGCACAAGCTCGTGGTGGATCTGCTCTCCACGGCCGAGGGGACCCCGGAGATCACACCGGTCCCCACCGATTTCTCCGAACTGGTCCTGCAGCGCGTGGCGTCCGCCAGGGAACGCTCGACGAACCCCCTGATGCGCTTCGAGGACCGCACCGAGCCCGGCCTCCTGGCGCTGTGCGATGCCCCGCGCATCGGCCAGGTGCTCGACAACCTGCTCTCCAACGCCGTCAAGTACTCACCGGACGGCGGGCGTGTGACGGTCAGTGCCGCGGAGGTCGACGGCGAGGTGGAGTGCAGCGTGACGGACCAGGGCAGCGGCATGTCGGCGGAGGAGCTGAAGGGCGTCTTCTCGAAGTTCTTCCGGACCTCGGCGGCCCGCAATGCCGCCATCCCCGGCGTCGGGCTGGGGCTCGCCATCTCCAAGGCCATCGTGGAGCGCCATGGCGGCACCATCAGCTGCCGCAGTGTCGAGGGCGAGGGCTCCACCTTCACCTTCCGGCTCCCGCTGGCCCGCGCTGACCAGGACCAGCAGCTGCAGTCGCAGCAGCTCTAGCGCCGCGAGGCGCTGCGGGAAGGATCAGGCCGGGCCGAGATCGACGGTGACTGTCGTGCCGCCGCCGGGCGTCTCCGTGAGGCTGATCGAGCCGTCGTGGGCGGCCGCGATCCGCGCGCAGGTCGCGAGGCCGATGCCGCTGCCCGCTGGGTCGCCCTCCCGCTGGAGCCGCACGAGCGGTTCCAGGACCCGGTGCCGGT
Source organism: Arthrobacter sp. UYP4 (assembly GCF_057291175.1). Taxonomy (NCBI): domain Bacteria; kingdom Bacillati; phylum Actinomycetota; class Actinomycetes; order Micrococcales; family Micrococcaceae; genus Arthrobacter; species Arthrobacter sp. UYP4. Next base: position 1,534,516 of record NZ_JBXAVU010000001.1, on the reverse strand, counting down.
CCGCGGGGTCGATGCCCTTGCCGTGGTCGATGATGCGGAGCACCTGGGTCTGGCCGACGTCCGCGACGACCTCGATGCGGGGAGGAGTCCCTGGGGCCGAGTACTTGATCGCGTTCGAGACCAGGTTCTGCAGGAGGGCGGTGACCTGCGCCTGGTCCACCTCGAGTTGGGCGTCCCGGACGGTCACGACGGCGTCGCAGGCACTGCTGAGCGGCAGCACGTCCTGCAGCACGGCGTTCATCATCGTGTTCAGGCGGACCTTCCGGCGGCTGATCGAGCCGCCGATGCGGGAGAACTCGAGAACCTCCTCCACCGTCGAGAGCATCCGGCTGGCACTGCCCCGGATGATGCTGAAGTAGCGGGCCGCCGGCCCCGAGGTCTCGACGTCGTCGTCCTGCTCGCTGAGCTCGGTGTAGCCGAGGATCGCCGTCAGCGGGTTCTTCAGGTCGTGGCTGACCCGGGCTGCGAAGCCGGCGAGGTCCTCGTTGCTGCGACGGACCACCTCGAGGGCCTCGACGAGCTGGCGGGTCTTGAACTGTAGTTCGAGGACCTCGACCACCTGCCGGGCGAGGATCTCGAGGCCCTCCCGTTGCTCGGCGTCGAAGCCGAGGATCTCGGGGGAGAAGACGCAGAGCGTCCCGAGGGCGTACCCGCTCTCCGCCACGAGGGGGACGGACGCGTAGGACCGCACGAGGGCGATCCCACCGTTCACGAAGGGGTTGTCGGCGAAGCGGGGATCGCGTGACGCGTCGGGGACCGCCGTGATGGCGCCGGAGCGGAAGACCTTCGAGCACATCGAGTCCTCGCGGGAGCACACGGCAGCATCCACCCCGACGGCCGCGATCTGGTGCTGCTGGTCGGCCGTGATGATGTTGATGACGCCCGCGTGCATCCCGCTGACGCGGACGGCGAGCTTCACCAGGTTGAGGAGTTCCGTGGGCGTCTGGTAGTCGAACGCCTCCACCGGAGTGCCGTCGGCCTCCCCGTAGGGCAGGCGGTACTCCTGCAGGATCGCCTGTCGGGCCAACTCCTGCAGGTCCAACTCGTCGGCGTGAAGAAGCGACATGAATACCCCCGAAGAACTGTGAGACCGGTATCTGGTGATCCAACTATCGCATGCGGGGGTGCGGCCCACGTGGTAGGCGCGGAGCGGCCGGAGTGGCCGGGACCACACGGGGCGCTGTCCGGCGGGCCCGCCGTCCCGCCTCAGCCGAGTGCGCGCACCCGGAGGGCGAGGTAGAGGTGGACGCGGTCCGCCGTGACCGCAGGGTCGTACCCCGTCAACGCCACCACCTGCTGCAGCCGGTACCGGATGGTGTTGCGGTGCAGGTCGAGGTCGGCCGCGACGGCGGCCACGGACCCGTCGAGGTCCAGGTACCGCTGCAGCGTCGCCAGCAGGCCGGCGCCGTGCGCCTCGTCGAAGGCCTCGAGCGGGTTCAGGGTCTCGGCCGCGAGATCGGCGAGCGGAACGTCAGCACTCGCCATGAGGAGGGACGTCAGGCTCAGGCGGTCGGCGAGGTTCAGCGCCTGCCCCCGCTGGAGTGCCTCCCGGGCCTCGAAATAGCTCCAGCGCAGTCCGTTCGGCTGGGCGTACGCCCCTCCCACGCCGATGCGCGAGGTGAGCCCGGCGCCATGCAGGTACTGGCTGAGCTGCGCCGGCTCCGGTGCGGCGGTGGCCGGCAGCACGAGGACGAGGCGGTCCTCGACCAGGGCGGAGGAGACGCCGTCCCAGCCGTCGGGCAGCGGCAGCGTGCGCAGGGCCCGGCGCTGGCCGGAGGCGACGTCGACGATCAGGACGCTGTGCCTGAGCGCGGTGTCGATACCCGAGCTCGCAAGCCTCGCGGCGGCCTCCGGACCCGCGAGGCTTCCCCGCACCACGTCCTCGAGCAGTTGCCCGGCGGCCGTCCGGGCTCCTGTGCGGTTCCGCCCCTGGTTCGTGAGTTCCACCGAGATGAGGCTCTGCGCGTAGTCGACGACCGCCGCCCGGGTGTACGGTTCCGCGATGGCGAGTGTGCAGCGGTCCTTCAGCCCCGTGGCGATGGGCAGCCGATGCCAGGACGTCGATTCATCGCGGACGCGCCGCGGACCGGCGGCCCCGGCGATGCGTGCACCGTACTGGAAGAGGGCGACGTCGGTGCCCAGCATCCTCGCGAGTTCGGCGAGGAGCGCGCCGAGGCCCCCGGCGCCGAGGAGGGCGGACGCGAGGACGGCGTGTCCCTCGAGGAGGTCCTCGAGGCCTGCGTAGTGATCGGCGGAGAGGGCGTCCGCCACCCTCTTCCCGATGGCGATGAACGGGACCTCGTACGGGACCCGGAAGGCCGGGAGTCCGACGTCGTCCGCCTCGGACAGGAGGGCCGCCGGGATCCTCCGGTGCGTCAAACCCACGCCGAATCCGATGGCCAGCGCCCCCGCCTCGTGCGCCCGGCGGACGAAGGCACGCTGGGCCGCGCCGGTCTTGAGGCGGACACCCGTCGTGAGGATCACCTCGGCGCCGCTGAGGAACGGCCGCGGATCCTCCAGCTCGGTCACCGCGACCCACTGGATCGGCTGGGCCGGCGGCTCGGAGCGGCCCTCCGCCACGAGGCCGAGGGCCGGGTCGGACAGCAGGTCGGGAAGCGTGATGGCCATGGTTCAAGCCTAGGCTCTACTGTGCTCCTGCACGGCACTTCCCGGTCCGTGCTGTGCAGATATCCGTGGCAGGGGTTACCCCGTCCCGGTACCGTCGATTCGATACCCGTGGCCGGACCTACCCGGAGGCCGCGGACACCCCCTCGTGAAAGGCACTGCAGCGTGGCTGAGACCCTTCAGAACTACATCGACGGCGCGTTCGTGACGCCCGCCGGAACCGAACTCCTGGACATCGTCAACCCGACCAACGGCGAGGTCGTGGCGCAGTCGCCTGTCTCCTCCCCCGCGGACGTCGACGCCGCCATGCAGGCTGCTGCCCGCGCCTTCACCACGTGGAAGCGCACCACGCCGAGCCAGCGCCAGCTCCTGCTGCTCAAGCTCGCCGACGCCGTCGAGGCCGCGAGCGACGAACTCGTCGAGGCCCAGCACCGCAACACGGGCCAGGTGCGCGAGATGATCGCCGCCGAGGAGGTCGCGGTCGGCGCCGACCAGCTGCGCTTCTTCGCGGGTGCTGCGCGCATCCTCGAGGGCAAGTCCGCGGGCGAGTACCTCGAGGGCCACACCTCCTACGTCCGCCGGGAACCCATCGGCGTCGTCGCCCAGGTCGCCCCCTGGAACTACCCGTTCCTGATGGCCATCTGGAAGATCGGGCCCGCCCTCGCCGCCGGCAACACGGTCGTGCTCAAGCCGAGCGACACCACCCCCGAGTCCACCCTCGTGCTGGCACGCCTCACGCAGGGGATCCTGCCGGACGGCGTCCTGAACGTGGTCCTCGGTACCGGTGAGACCGGTGCGGCCATGATCGAGCATCCCGTCCCGGGCCTGGTGTCCATCACGGGTTCCGTACGCGCGGGCATCGCCGTCGCCACGAGCGCGGCCAAGGGCCTCAAGCGTGCCCACCTCGAGCTCGGCGGCAAGGCGCCCGCCGTGGTCTTCGCCGATGCCGATCTGAAGAGGTCCGCCGCGGCCATCGCAGAGTTCGCGTTCTTCAACGCAGGCCAGGACTGCACCGCGATCACCCGCGTGCTCGTGCAGGAGCAGGCGCACGACGAGTTCGTCGCAGCGATGGTCGAGCACACCGCCACGCTGAGGACGGGCAGTGCGGACGACTCGGAGAACTACTTCGGGCCGCTCAACAACATCAACCACTTCAACGCCGTCAACGCCGTCATCGACGCGCTGCCGGCACACTGCAGCATCGCGACCGGCGGCAGGCGCGCGGGTGACAAGGGCTACTTCTTCGAGCCCACGATCATCACCGGCGCCCGCCAGGACGATCCCGTGGTGCAGCAGGAGACCTTCGGGCCCATCGTCACGGTGCAGACCTTCGCCACGGAGGAGGAAGCCGTGGAGCTGGCGAACGGCGTCGACTACGCGCTCGCGTCCAGCGTCTGGACCACCAACCACGGCACCGCCATGCGGGTCTCCCGGGACCTCGACTTCGGTGCCGTCTGGATCAACACGCACATCATGCTCACCGCCGAGATGCCGCACGGCGGCTTCAAGAACTCCGGCTACGGCAAGGACCTCTCCATGTACGGCGTGGAGGACTACACCCGCATCAAGCACGTCATGAGCGTGCTGGACGCCTAGCCGTCCCTTAGGAAAAGGAATTCCCATGACAACGTTCGCAACCACTCCAGGCTCCGTCGCTCCCGGCTTCCGGCTGGAGCAGAAGCGCCGCATCAACGGCGACTTCCCCGGACCCAAGTCCACCGAGCTGGCCGCCCGCCGCGCGGCGGTCGTCGCGCAGGGCGTCGCCTCCGGCGTGCCCGTGTATGCGGCGGACGCCGACGGCGGCATCATCCGCGACGTCGACGGCAACTCCTTCGTCGATCTCGGCTCCGGCATCGCCGTGACGAGCGTCGGCGCGTCGGATCCCGCCGTCGTCAGCGCCGTGAAGGAGCAGGTGGAGCACTTCACGCACACATGCTTCATGGTCACGCCTTACGAGGGTTACATCGCCGTCGCCGAGCAGCTCGCCGAGCTGACGCCGGGTGACTTCGAGAAGCGCACCGTGCTGTTCAACTCGGGCGCCGAGGCCGTCGAGAACGCCGTCAAGGTGGCGCGCCTGGCCACCGGGCGCAACGCCGTCGTCGCCTTCGACCACGCCTACCACGGGCGCACCAACCTGACGATGGCGCTGACCGCGAAGTCCATGCCCTACAAGACGAACTTCGGTCCGTTCGCCCCCGAGATCTACCGTGTGCCGATGAGCTACCCGTTCCGCGAGGAGAACCCGGACATCACCGGTCCCGAGGCGGCACAGCGCGCCATCACGATGATCGAGAAGCAGATCGGCGCGGATTCGGTCGCCGCCATCATCATCGAACCCGTGCAGGGTGAGGGCGGTTTCATCGTCCCCGCCGACGGCTTCCTGCCGGCGCTGGCCGACTGGGCCAGGGCGAACGGCGTCGTGTTCATCGCCGACGAGGTGCAGTCCGGCTTCTGCCGCACGGGCGAGTGGTTCGCGGTGAACCACGAGGGCGTGGTGCCGGACATCATCACGATGGCGAAGGGCATCGCCGGAGGCATGCCGCTCTCGGCCATCACCGGCCGTGCGGACCTGCTCGACGCCGTCCACGCGGGCGGCCTCGGCGGTACCTACGGCGGCAACCCCGTGGCCTGCGCGGCGGCGCTCGGTGCGATCTCCACCATGAAGGAGCAGGACCTCGCCGGCCGGGCGCGCAGCATCGAGGCACGGGTCACCGAGCGGTTCGATGCACTGCAGGCGGACCTGGGGGAGCACAGCATCATCGGCGAGCTCCGGGGACGCGGAGCCATGCTGGCCATCGAGTTCGTGATGCCGGGCGGCAAAACGCCCAACGCAGACGCCACCAAGGCGATCGCGGCGCAGTGCCTCCGCGAGGGCGTCATCGTCCTGACCTGCGGGACCTACGGCAACGTGATCCGCCTCCTGCCGCCGCTCGTCATGCCGGACGAGCTGCTCGCGGACGGCCTAGACGTGCTGGAGAACGCCATCCGCACGGCGAACGCCGGCTGATCACCGACGCACCACGAGAAGGGCCCCGCAGCACGAGCTGCGGGGCCCTTCTCGTGGAACGGGTGGAGCGTCAGCCGACGGGGATGAGTGCCCGGAACTGCGGGTTCTCGGCGAGGAACGTCTGCGCGTGCCGGCAGTAGGGGATGGGGGCGAGGCGACGGCGGTGTGCCTCGAGCAGTGCCTGGCGCACGAGGACCGGTTCCAGGCCCGCCTGGCGGTATGCGGGGCCGACCACCGTCTCCAGCAGGCGGATGCGCCCGGCCCGCATGTCGTACTTCACGTAGCCGACCATCGTGCCGTCGTGGAAGAGCTCGAAGCGCGAGCTCACGGGGTTGTCGCGGAACTTCTCGCGCAGCTTCTGGCTCTCCGTACGCTCGGCTGCCCGCGCCACGCGATCCGTGAGGGCTTCCACCACTGCCTCGTAGTCCTCCTGCGCGCCGAACGGCGGGTAGTCCGAGTCCAGTACGCGGTACAGCTGGTTGCAGAGGATGCGGAGTTCACGCGTGGAGACCGTCGACAGGTCGTGGGGCACATCCGGCGCTGCCGGGCCCAGCGCCGCAGCGGAGTCCGGGACTGCGGCGAAGTCGAGCGCGGCCAGATCCGGCCACGTGCTCCGGGAGTCGTTGTCGTCCTGGCGGACGGAGTGGGCCGGGGACAAAGGGGCAACAGACATGACGAACCTCGGGTGATCAGAAGAAGGGTGGGCCGTTGCTTGACCGTCCTCAGAACCTAACAGCTAACTCACGATCCGTAAAGCTAGTCCGTCTAACAATCAGCAGGCTCATCGGCGATCCGCTCACCAGGGGCGCCGGCACTCCGTACAGGCGCTGATGCTGACGCCCATGGCCCAGGAGTATCGCCTGATGTCATGCGGTGTCATCGGCTCTCTTTCACGACATTGTGTGTCATCAGCGGTACGATAGGCGCATGGGTCGATGGGCACCGGACGCAGCGCTGAGGCTCGAGCGCGCGGCGCTCGAACTCTTCGCCGAGCAGGGCTTTGCGGCCACCGCAGTACCCGAGATCGCCGCTCGAGCGGGTCTCACCACCCGTACGTTCTTCCGCCACTTCCCGGACAAGCGCGAGGTGCTCTTCCTGCATGAACGGGAGCTCCCCGCCGTCGTGGCGTCCCTCGTGGCCGGGGCTCCGGCGTTCCTGTCACCGCTGGGGCTCGTGATGCACGGGTTCGAGGCAATGGCCGCCGGTCCGTTCGAGGGCCGGAGGGCCGAGCTGCAGGCTCGACGCGCCATCATCGGCTCCGACGAGGGGCTGCGCGAGCGCGAACTGCTGAAGAACGTCCTCCTCGCGGGGGGCATCACCGAGGCGCTTTCCGGGCAGGGCGTGGGCAAGGAAGAAGCACGCCTCGTGGCACGGTACGGGGTCCTGGTGTTCGAGATCGCCCTGAACGACTGGCTCGACGGCGACAGCGACACGTTCTCGGACGTGCTGCACTCCACCGCGTACCGGATGGGACAGCTCGTCCGGCCCGCGCGTCAGGAGGAGTAGGCCGCCAGCTGGAGGCGGAGACCCGCGATCATGCCGTCCAGTCCTGCCCGGAACGCGGCATCGGCCGCCTGCTCCGCTCCCGTCGCATCGGTGGCACTCCTCACCGCGGAGGTGAAGACGGGGAACTGGTGCGCCAGCGTGCCGGAGTCGAAGATGTCCCCGGGGGCGGCGACGTCGAGCGCGGATCCGTAGATGAAGGACTCCAGCGCCACGATCGCGGGCACGATCCGGTCCTCCGGCCAGCCGGCCCGCAGGAAGCCGCGCGCCACCGCCTCGTACATGCGCAGCGTCTCCGCGGCATCGGTCACGGGCATCACGGCGATCACGGGTACGAGAGGAGCGTGTCGCGCGAAGACCTCGCGGTAGGACCACGCCCACCGCCGGACGGCCTCGTCCCACGGCTCCTCGTCGAAGGCGCTGAAGTCCACCATCGTCATGACGTGGTCCTGCACCCAGCTGAGCACTTCATGCTTCGACGCGGCGTGGTTGTACAGCGCGGACGGCGCCACCCGGAGCCGCCGGGCGAGGGCGGACATGGTCAGGCCCTCGTAGCCGTCCGAGGCGATCAGGTCCAGGGCGGCCCTGGTGATGCCGTCCCGGGACAGGACGCTGCGCGGGGGGCGGCCCGCACGCCGGGGTGCAGGTGTTGCTGCGGTCATCGATCCTGCTCCTGGGTTGCGGTGGCGTTAACTCTACGGGCGTTCCCTTCCCTCGAGGGGCGCCCATGGCTATAGTAGGGCGAAATAATGAATGCCGTTCATTTTGTGGCCCGCGTCATGCGGGTCCGGGAGGATCACGTGAATACCATCGAGCGCGACGTCGTCATCATCGGAGCAGGTCCTTCGGGCCTCACCGCCGCACGGGAACTGGCCAGGGCGGGACATTCCGTCGCGGTCGTCGAGGCACGGGACCGCGTCGGCGGGCGGACCCACACCGACGTCGTCGACGGCGCGGTGTACGAGGTCGGGGGCCAGTGGGTGTCGCCGGACCAGACCGCCCTCATCGGGCTCCTCGACGAACTGGGCCTGCAGACCTTCTCCCGGTACCGCGAGGGCGACTCGGTCTACATCGGCCCCGACGGAAGGCCCGTCCGCTACACGGGAGAGATGTTCCCCGTGAATGACTACACGCGCGAGGAGATGGAGCGGCTCATCGCCCTGCTCGACCGGCTGGTGGCGGAGGCGGGGCCGGAGGCGCCCTGGAACCACCCCGACGCCCGCGCCCTCGATACCGTCTCCTTCCACCACTGGCTGCGGCAGCAGTCCGACGACGAGGAGGCCTGCGACAACATCGGCCTCTTCATCGCCGGCGGGATGCTGACCAAGCCGGCCCATTCCTTCTCCGCCCTCCAGGCCATCCTCATGGCCGCGACCGCCGGTTCCTTCTCGAACCTCGTGGACGAGGACTTCATCCTCGACAAGCGCGTGGTCGGCGGCATGCAGTCGGTCTCGGAGCGCATGGCGGCGGAGCTCGGGGAGGACGTGATCCTCTCGAGTCCCGTGCGCACGCTGCGCTGGAGCGGGATGGACGGGCGCGACGGCGTGACGGTCGTCTCCGACACGACCACCGTGCACGCACGCTACGCCGTCGTCGCCGTCCCGCCGAACCTCTACTCGCGCATCAGCTACGAGCCGCCCCTGCCACGCCGCCAGCACCAGATGCACCAGCACCAGTCGCTGGGCCTGGTCATCAAGGTGCACGCCACGTACTCCACACCGTTCTGGCGGGAGGAGGGCCTCTCCGGGACGGGCTTCGGCGCGGACTCGATCGTGCAGGAGGTCTACGACAACACCAACCACGAGGACCCGCGGGGCACGCTGGTCGGTTTCGTCTCCGACGAGAAGGCCGATGCGATGTTCGAGCTCCCGCCGCACGAACGCCGCGAGCGGATCCTCGCCTCGATCGCGGGGTTCCTCGGCCCGCTGGCGCTCGAGCCGGAGGTGTACTACGAATCGGACTGGGCCTCGGAGGAGTGGACCCGCGGCGCGTACGCGTCCAGCTACGACCTCGGCGGACTGCACCGGTACGGTCGCGACCAGCGCACGCCGGTGGGGCCCATCTACTGGTCCTGCTCGGACATCGCGGCCGAGGGCTACCAGCACGTCGACGGCGCCATCCGGATGGGGCAGCGAACCGCCGCCGCGATCCATCGCGCCCTGGCGTCGGGGCTGCAGTCCGCCGGCACGACCGCGGGGGCCTGACCGTGCGCTACATCGTCGGTTACACCGCGGACGAGCGCGGGCACGACGCCGTCTGCCTCGCCGTCGCGCTCGCGCGGCGCCAGGATGCCTCCCTCGACCTCGTCCTCGTCACCCCCGAGCACTCGCTCTATGCGGGCACCTATCCGCCGGACAAGGGCTTCGACACCCTCCTCTCCGAGCAGATGCGGGAATGGATGGACCAGGGCCTCGCACTCGTGCCCGACGACGTCGCCGCGCGCGGCGTGGTGGTCCGGGCCGAGTCCAACGCAGAGGGCCTCATCCAGGCGGCCGAGGACACGGAGGCCTCGCTGATCGTCATCGGGGCCAGCTCCCGGGGCCTCGCCAACAGGTTCAACGTCGGCAACGTGGCCCGCAGCCTCCTCCACGCCTCGCCCGTCCCGGTGGCACTCGCGCCCAAGTCCTACCGGCGCACCGAACCCGTCACGCGCCTCACCTGCGCGGTCGGCCGGCGTGCCGGGGCCGACGACGTCATCTCCGTCGCGGTGTCGTCGGCGCAGCGTCGCGGCCTGCCCCTGCGGCTCGTGTCCCTCGTCGCGCTCGACGGCGGCCGGACCGACCCGGATGGAGCGGAGGACGAGGCGAACCGGCGACTCGCGGAAGCGGCGTCGTCGCTCGCCGCGGGAGGACGCGTGAGCGTCGAGACCGCGCGTGGCAGCTCCATCGAGGAGGCCATCGACACCATGGCCTGGGACGAGGGGGAGGTGCTGCTGGTCGGCTCCAGCCGCCTCGCGCAGCACATGCGCATCTTCCTCGGATCCACGGCCAACAAGATCCTGCGTACGCTGACCATCCCCATGGTCGTCGTCCCGCGTACGTACGCAACGCCCGGCACCACTTCCGGCCCGGGCGCCTTACCCACAGAGGCGGACGCATGAGTATCGACGAGACAACACAAAGGGGATCAGGGCTGAGCAGGAAGGGCCTGGACGCCGGGACGGTGGGCCTGCTCGGCGCCGTCGTGATCGGGGTGTCCTCCGTGGCACCCGCCTACACCCTGACAGCGGCCCTCGGGCCCACGGTCGCGGAGGTCGGAGTGAACCTGCCGGCCATCTTCCTCGTGGGCTTCGTCCCCATGCTGCTCGTGGCCCTCGGCTACCGCGAGCTGAACAACGCGATGCCGGACTCCGGGACGTCCTTCACCTGGGCCACGCGGGCCTTCGGGCCCTGGGTCGGCTGGATGGGCGGGTGGGGGCTGATCGCCGCCACCGTGATCGTGCTGTCCAACCTCGCCGCCGTGGCCGTGGACTTCTTCTACCTGATGCTCTCGCAACTGCTGAACGATCCCGCCATCGCGGACCTGACGCTGAACCTGCCGGTGAACATCGCCACGACGCTCGTCTTCATCACGCTCGCCTGCTACGTGTCCTACCGCGGCATGGAGGCGACCAAGACCGTCCAGTACGTGCTGGTCTCCTTCCAGCTCGTGGTCCTCGCCTGGTTCGCGATCGCGGCCTTCATCCACGTCGCGAACGGCACCGCCTTCGACGCGACGAGCATCAGCGCGGAGTGGTTCAACCCGTTCGCCGTCGGCTCCTTCTCCGCCTTCGCCGCCGGCGTCTCGCTCTCCATCTTCATCTACTGGGGCTGGGACGTGACCCTCACCATGAGCGAGGAGGCCGTCAACCCGAAGAAGACGCCGGGCCGTGCGGGCATGCTGACCGTCGTCGTCATCGTGGTCATCTACCTCACGGTCGCGCTCGCGACCCTCGCCTTTTCGGGCGTGGGCGACGGTGAACTCGGTGCCGGCAACCCCGACAACCAGGAGAGCATCTTCGCGACGCTCGCCGGCCCTGTCATGGGACCCTTCGCCATCCTGATGTCCATGGCCGTCCTCAGCTCCTCGGCCGCATCCCTGCAGTCCACCTTCGTCTCCCCGGCCCGCACGCTTCTCGCCATGGGCCACTACAAGGCGCTGCCCAAGGGCTACGGCCGCATCAGCCCGCAGCACAAGTCGCCGAGCTACGCGACGGTCGCAGCGGCGGTCGCGGCCGCAGGCTTCTACGTGTTCATGCGGCTGGTCTCGGAGAACGCCCTCTGGGACACCATCACGGCGCTCGGCCTGATGATCTGCTTCTACTACGGCATCACCGCGCTGGCCTGTGTCTGGTACTTCCGCGCACAGGCCTTCTCGTCCGCCCGGAACATGTTCTTCCGGTTCCTGGCGCCCCTGCTCGGCGGGGTCATCCTGCTGGTCATGTTCGTCAAGACGGCCGTCGATTCGATGGATCCCGAGTACGGCTCCGGCTCGGAGCTGTTCGGCGTCGGCATGGTCTTCATCCTGGGGATCGGGGTGATCCTGCTGGGGGCCGTGCTGATGCTGGTGTGGTCGCGCATCAACCCGGCGTTCTTCCGGCAGGAAGTGCTCACGCAGGGGTCGGCTCCGCAGGAGTAGCACGCGGGCACGGCCGGAAGCGCTGCGTTAGAGTGGACCGACTCCGCGGCGCTTCCGTCCGCGCCGCCCCGCATCCCACCGAGGAGGAGCCCCCGTGCGCTACGTCGTCGGCTACACCGAGAACGACCGTGGGCAGGACGCCCTCGAACTCGCCACCTCGCTCGCGCTCACGCAGTCGGCGGGGATCGACCTGGTCACCGTTCTCGACTGGCCCCAGGACGGCAGTGCGGCCCCCGGGAGCCGGCGTGCCCAGGAGGCACTCGACCGTGCGAGGGACAGTGTGCCCGACGGCGTCGAGGTCACCACGCACGTCCGCCTCGCGGACTCCTTCGCGCAGGGCCTGCTGGAGACGGCGCACGACGTCGATGCCGGCCTGATCGTGATCGGCGCCTCGACCAACGGCCTGCTGCGCCGCTACACCGTGGGCAGCGTCGCCAACGGCGTCCTGCACAGTTCGCACGTCCCCGTCGCGCTCGCGCCGCGTGGCTACCGGCACCGCGCCGAATTCACCCGGATGACCTGCGCCGTCGGGACGAGGGCAGGTGCCGAGGGCGTGCTCGACGTCGCCGTCGAGTCCGCTGCCCGGCGTGGCCTGCCCCTGCGCCTCGTGTCACTCGTCGCACTGGACGTGCACGAGCCCTCCGATTCGGGGGAGGCGATCAACAAGGCGCATCAGCATGCGCATTCGGTGCTGGCGCGCGCCGTCGAGCGGTTGCCGGGAGGCTCCGAGGCATCGATCATCGTGGCGCACGGCCGGACGATCGAAGAGGCCATCGACGACATCGAATGGGACGCGGGCGAGCTCGTCATCGTGGGGTCGAGCCGCCTCGCGCAGCACCGCCAGATCTTCCTCGGCGCGACGGCGAACAAGATGCTCCGCGCGCTGCCGGTGCCCATGGTCGTGGTGCCCCGCGACTGGGTCCGTACCCCGAGCTGACCCGCGCGATCCCTCCGTCCCGTGGAGGGCGCGACAGGCGCGTGCACGGCGGAGCGATCGCGCGGAGTAATGATGGGTAATGCTGCGGGATTCCTGTCCCGGCGCTGCTCCGCGTGCCTAGGATTCGGCCATGGACGGACATCGCACGCCCGCAGGAAGCGCTGCGCGCCGCGCCGCGCTCGACGTCGTCGAGGAGAAGGCCGCGGCGATGTGCCGCAGCGAGCAGCAGGTGTGCTGGGCGCTGGCTCGTGGCATCGATGCCGCGATGGAGCCGGCCGCCTACAGCGTGCTGGCCGCGGTGCGCATGCTCGGCCCCTGCCGGGTGACCGACCTGGCGGCATCCCTGGGCATGGGGAAGCCGGCGGTCAGCGGACACGTGGCGGCGCTGCACAGGCTCGGCCTCCTCGAGCGCAGGATGACGGACGACGACGAACGATCCCGACCGGTGGTGCTGACGGACGAGGGACTCCGGCGCGTGGACGCTGCACGTGCGCGCCGACGGCGCGACTTCCGGCGGCAGCTCGAGGGCTGGGAGCAGGCCGACGTCGTCGACCTGGTGGCCCTGCTGTCCCGCTTCAACGCGGCCTATCTCGCTGCGGAAATCCCGGAGCGGCTCGACCGACCGGCCTCCGGATCCGCCGATGCCGGTTCCCGGGGTGGAATCCGGGAGCAGGGCGCCGTCAGGCCACCGTCACCGCCGGTTCGGGTGCTCCCGCCCGCCGCGGCTGGCGGCGCACGGTCCTCAGCATGTCCACGGTGAGGAGGACGAGGCCCACCCAGACGAGGCCGAAGCCGATCCATCGTTCGAAGGGCATGTCCTCACCGAGGACCAGCAGTGCGAGCAGGAACTGGAGCACGGGGGCGAGGTACTGCAGGAGCCCGATCGTGGTCAGCGGCAGGCGGCGGGCAGCGGCGCCGAAGAAGATCAGAGGCACCGCGGTGATGACGCCCGAGGCGACCATGATCCAGAAGTGGGCGGTGCCCTCGGTCGTGAGGGTAGCCGCGCCCGTCACGTCGAGCCAGATCATGACACCCGCGGCGATCGGCGCGAGGACCACCGTCTCGATGCTGAGGCTGGTCACGGCGTCGACGCGCGAGCCGACCTTCTTCTTGACGAATCCGTACAGGCCGAACGAGAAGGCCAGGGTGAGGGCGATCCACGGGACGGCGCCGTACCCGACGGCCAGGACGATCACGGCGAGGATGCCCATGCCGATCGCGGTCCACTGCAGGGGCCGGAGCTTCTCGCGGAGCACGATCACGCCCAGCAGGACGGAGACGATGGGATTGATGAAGTAGCCGAGGGAGGCCTCGATGGCCTGTCCCGTGGTGACCCCGTAGGTGTAGACCAGCCAGTTGACGGCGATGAGCAGCGCTGCGACGGCCAGTGTGCCGACGATGCGCGGCGTGCGAAGGGCCGTGAGCACCGGCCGCCAGGACCGCAGGGCCGTCAGCAGGAGCGCACAGAAGATCAGGGACCAGACCACGCGGTTGGCCACGATCTCGACCGGGCCCGCCGGCGCCAGGACGAGGAAGTACAGCGGAAGCAGACCCCACAAACCGTAGGCGCCGATGCCGAAGAGCACGCCCACGGAGTTCTCGCTCCTCGCCGGACGTCTGGTCTGTACACCTGTTCCGCTCACGAGGTCGTGAACCGGCCGGTTCCGGGCTTTATTCCCACCCACCGACAGCGGGGAGGGGACGACGGCGGCCGGACGAGATCCCGGCCACGAAGTTAGTCCGCGCCGTGGTGCGGCATTTAGAATAGGGAAGTGTGCGCTTATTCGCGCCACGCTGTCCACCAGGAGCTTTTCCACCGGGAAGAAGGCAAATCAGTGTCTACCTCAGCTGCGGCGCGACCGCTGCGGGTCGCGATCATCGGCGCCGGTCCGGCAGGCGTCTACGCCGCCGACATCCTGACGAAGTCGAACGAGGTCCAGGGCGGCGATTTCGCCGTCAGCATCGACCTCTTCGACCAGTACCCGGCACCCTACGGCCTGATCCGCTACGGGGTTGCTCCTGACCACCCACGCATCAAGGGGATCGTGAACGCCCTCCACAAGGTGCTGGACCGCGGCGACATCCGCTTCCTCGGCAACATCAACTACGGGCGTGACCTGACCCTGTCGGACTTCCGCCGTTTCTACGACGCCGTGATCTTCGCGACCGGTGCCATCCGCGACGCGGACCTGGACATCCCGGGGATCGACCTCGAGGGCTCCTTCGGCGGAGCGGACTTCGTGTCCTGGTACGACGGACACCCGGACGTCAGCCGCGACTGGCCGCTGGACGCGAAGGAGATCGCCGTGATCGGCAACGGCAACGTCGCCCTCGACGTCGCCCGTATCCTGTCCAAGCACGCCGACGACCTCCTCTCCACCGAGATCCCGGAGAACGTCTACCAGGGCCTGAAGGCCTCACCCGTGACCGATGTCCACGTCTTCGGCCGTCGCGGGCCCGCCCAGGTGAAATTCACGCCGCTGGAACTGCGGGAGCTCTCCCACTCGCGCGACGTCGACATCGTCCTCTACCCCGAGGACTTCGACTTCGACGCGGGCTCCGAGGAGCAGATCGCCTCGAACAACCAGACCAAGACGATGGTCAAGACCCTCACCAACTGGCTGGTGGAGGACGAGCCGACGGGCGCGTCGCGGCGCCTGCACCTGCACTTCCTGCACTCGCCCGTCGAGGTCTACGACGCACCGGAGACGCCCGGCAAGGTCGCGGGCATGAAGTTCGAGCGCACGGAGCTGACCGGGGACGGCAACGTCCGCGGAACCGGTGAGTTCCTCGATTACCCCGTACAGGCCGTCTACCGCGCCATCGGCTACTTCGGTTCCGAACTGCCCGAGGTCGGCTTCGACGACAAGCGCGGGGTCATCCCCAACGAGGGCGGCCGCGTCATCGACGAGGACGGCCACCCCGTGCCGGGCATCTACGCCACCGGCTGGATCAAGCGCGGGCCCGTGGGCCTGATCGGCCACACGAAGGGCGACGCCCTGGAGACCATCGGGTTCCTCCTCGAGGACCGGCTCAACCTGCCCCCGGCGGAGGACCCGTCCGAGGACGCCATCATCAACCTGCTCGAGGAACGCGGCGTCCACTACACCACCTGGGACGGCTGGCTGAAGCTGGACGCGCACGAGATGAAGCTGGGGGCGAATTTCGTCAACACCTCGGGCAACGCCGAGCTCGTGCGCGAGCGGGTGAAGCTCGTCCCCCGCGAGGACATGGTGGCCATTTCCCGCGGTCAGTAGGCCCGCTACACTGTGACCTGTCCTGCGCTGCCCCGCAGGACAGGTCACGAAGCGGAGTGCCGATGTCGCCGTCCCGTTCGATCTCCTCAGCGGAGCTACCTGCCGACGTCGTGCAGCGGAACGCCGTCGCGGCGCACGAAGCCCTCGGACGGGGTGCGGGTGTCGAGGACAACCTCCGCGGCATCGTGCACGACTCCTGGCTGAGGTCCCTCACCTTCCTGCCGAACCCCGCCACGGCAGGTGCCCGGCTGTTCTGCTCCGAGGAGGAGCTCGAGGCGTACCGCCAGGCCCATCCGCTCGCCGCGGTCATGCCCGTTCTCGACCGCCTCCTGGTACGGCCGAGCCTCGACGCGGGGATGCTCGTCGCGGTCGGGGACGAGAACGGCAGGCTCCTCTGGGTCGACGGCGACCGCGAACTCCGGCGCCGCGCCGAAGGCATGCTGTTCATGGCGGGCGCCGACTGGTCCGAGGCGGCGGTCGGCACGAGTGCGCCCGGGACCGCCCTGGCCCTGGAGCGGAGCGTGCAGATCGCGGGAGCCGAACATTTCAACGTCCAGGCCCACCCCTGGAGCTGCACGGCGGTGCCCCTGCACGACCCCGACTCCGGGACCGTCCTGGGCGTCATCGACATCACCGGCACGGCCGAGGCGGTCGCCGCGCACACCCTGTCCCTCGTGGAGGCCGCGGTCGCCGCGGCCGAGGCCCACCTGAGCATCCACCGGCTGCAGAGCCGGCTGACCGGGACGAAGCGGCACCGGCCGGCCCGGACGCCGGCGGCCCTGTACCGCAACAGCCTCCAGATCCTGGGCACTGACCACGGCATCGTCCACGCCGGTGGGGCCCCGCTGGACCTCAGTCTGCGCCACGCCGAACTGCTGACGCTGCTCGCGTTGCATCCGGAGGGCCTCACGGCGGACCAGATCGCGACGATGGCCTATCCGGAGGATGCGTCCGGCACCACGGTTCGCGCCGAGATGCTGCGACTGCGCCGGGTGCTGGCGAATCACGGTGGTGCGATCGTGCCGCAGTCCAGGCCCTACCGGCTGGCCGCGGAACTGGTGGTGGATGCCGTGCAGGTGCTGAACTACCTGCACCGGGGAGCGCACCGCATGGCACTCGGGATCTACCGCGGAGCCGTCCTTCCGCGGTCGCAGGCGCCGGCGGTCATGCGCCTGCGCGGCGAGGTGTCGACGCTCCTGCGGGACGCCGTCCTCAACGACGGCGCCCCCGACACCGTGCTGCAGTACCTGGCGCTCGCCGAGGCCGAGTACGACATCGAGGCGTGGCAATGCGCGCTGCGCGTCCTGCCCCGGCGTTCGCCGAGGCGGGCAGCGGTCGTCGCGCACGTGGAGTGGCTCGAGGCGGAGTTGTCCGCCCCGCTGTCCGTTGGCTCAAGTTCTCCCAAATTTTGTTAGCGAATCGCAACGAATCGTCGCGGACCCGGGACCGTCCGGCTACCGTTGTCCTTGGTGGTCGGGACTGCGGGCAGTGACGCCCGACGGATCCGCCACCGGAAGGACCGCTTCTACCAGAGGATTCTCGTGACGCAGGCTGGAAAGCACCGTGGGACACCGCGTGTGCCGGGGCGGATTACTCGCTCCTCCCGGACGAAGATGAAGGCAAGCCTGGCCATGGTCGTGTGCTTCGTCGGATTCCAGGGCGTCGTCCCGCAGTCCTGGGAAGCGGCGTCGGCCGTGTCCGCCACGGCGGCCCACCGGTCCAGCGCTGCGCTGCACGATGATGCACTACCGACGGGAGTCGTCGGGCCCTACCTGTTGTCGCCCTTCGGCGGCCTCGACGCCCTCGATCCGGCCATGCCCCTCCCCGAGGCCGCGGACGGCGCCGAGGTCAGCGCGGACGAGGAGGTCGTCGTCTCGACGACCTCCAGTGCGAAGCGCCCGATGGTCGGTGCCCTCTTCTCGCCCCTCGACGCGCTGACCCCGAGCTCCTCCTTCGGCTTCCGCACGAGCCCCATCACCGGGGAGCACGGAGAGTTCCACACCGGCCAGGACTTCTCCGCGCCGTGCGGCACGCCGGTCTACGCAGCCGATGCCGGCACGGTCCGGGCCGTCGGCTGGCACCAGTGGGGAGGCGGCAACCGGGTCGAGGTCGACCACGGCAACGGCCTCATCACCACCTACAACCACCTGCAGGGCATCTCGGTCGCCCTGGGCGACGCCGTCGACGGCGGTGACCCGATCGCCGCGATCGGGACGACGGGATCCTCGACCGGCTGCCACCTGCACTTCGAGACGATCCTGGACGGCGAGCATGTGGACCCCGTGCGGTGGCAGCTCGTCCCCATCGGGCACGGAGCACCCCGAGGTGAACTGACGGACTACACGCCGGGCACCAGCGCTGCCGCCCCGATGCCGGCATGGGCGCAATCCTTCACCCGCTCCGGCGAGCCCGTGCCGACGGCCGGCGCCTACCCGCGACCAGCGGCATCCGCCCCGTCGGGAGGGACCGACGGCCTGGAGCCGGGTACCCCGACGGGCTCCGGTGCGCCGGCGGATCCGTCCGGCACGGCGCCCTCCACTCCCGGGAACGGAGTCTCCAGGCCCGGCACCACGCCGAAGCCGGTGCCCACTCCCGGTTCCACCGCGCCCCAGAAGCCCGCGCCCGGATCGACGCCGGGGGCCACGCCGTCTCCGGGCGGGACGTCCACGCCGTCGCCCAGTGCCACGCCCTCTCCCAGCGCGACGCCGTCACCGAGTGCTACGCCGTCCCCGGGTCCGAGCGGGAAGCCGAACCCGGGTGCCACGCCGAGCCCGACACCCGATCCGACGCCGAGTGCGACCCCGAGTGCGACTCCGACACCTGTTTCGACGCCGAGTGCGACCCCGAGTGCGACTCCGACGCCTGTCCCGACGCCGAGTGCGACCCCGAGTGCGACTCCGACGCCTGTCCCGACGCCGAGTGCGACTCCGACGCCGACCCCGACACCGACGCCGGACCCTTCGTGCGACACCGATCCGACGGAACCGGGTGAGCCTGCGCCCGGCTCGGACCCCGCTCCCGTGACGGAACCCACCGGCACCGCGCCCGCGCTGCTGCCGTCCGTCCCCGCCCAGGGAACCGACGCCGACGCTCAACCCGAGGCGACGACGTGCGAGGACACCGATCCGGTGACGCCTGCCGATCCGGCGCATGGACCCGTGCCTGGGATCGCGGCGGTACCGACGCGCGAACAGGGCTAGGCGGACGGGCCACCCGGACGCTGCCCGGGCGACCCCGGGGGATATGCAACGTTGATGCAACCACCGGGCTCCTAGTGTGTGCAGCAGGGACGACGACGTCCTGCACACACGGAGTTCAAGGAGTTGGACAATGACTGTTTACGCCCAGCCTGGCCAGGACGGATCGAAGGTCAGTTTCAAGCCGAGGTACGAGAACTGGATCGGCGGCGAGTGGGCTCCACCCATCAAGGGCCAGTACTTCGAGAACATCTCGCCGGTCACCGGCAAGGCCTTCTGCGAGGTGGCACGCGGCACGGCGGAAGACATCGAACTGGCCCTCGACGCAGCGCACAAGGCCGCTCCCGCCTGGGGCAAGACCTCCGTCGCCGAGCGTGCCTCGGTCCTCAACCGCATCGCGGACCGCATGGAGGAGAACCTCGAGATGCTCGCGGTGGCAGAGACGTGGGACAACGGCAAGCCCGTCCGTGAGACGCTCGCTGCTGACATGCCCCTCGCCATCGACCACTTCCGCTACTTCGCCAGCGCCATCCGCGCGCAGGAAGGCCACCTGTCCCAGCTGGACGAGGACATGACGGCGTACCACTACCACGAGCCGCTCGGCGTCGTCGGGCAGATCATCCCCTGGAACTTCCCGATCCTCATGGCGACCTGGAAGCTCGCACCCGCGATCGCCGCCGGCAACGCCGTCGTGCTCAAGCCTGCCGAGCAGACGCCGTCGTCCATCCTCGTCCTGATGGAGCTGATCAGCGACATCCTCCCCGCGGGCGTCGTGAACGTGGTCAACGGATTCGGCGTCGAGGCCGGGAAGCCGCTCGCCTCGAGCAAGCGCATCCGCAAGATCGCGTTCACCGGCGAGACGACGACGGGCCGGCTGATCAGCCAGTACGCGAGCCAGAACCTGATCCCGGTCACACTGGAACTCGGGGGCAAGAGCCCCAACATCTTCTTCTCGGACGTCGCGGACAGCAACGACTCGTTCTACGACAAGGCGCTCGAGGGCTTCGCGCTCTTCGCGCTGAACCAGGGCGAGGTCTGCACGTGCCCGTCCCGCGCGCTCGTGCAGGGCTCCATCTACGACTCGTTCATGGCCGACGCGATCGCCCGCGTGGAGAAGATGGTCCAGGGCAATCCGCTCGACACCGACACGCAGGTCGGCGCGCAGGCCTCCAACGACCAGCTCGAGAAGATCCTGTCCTACATGGACATCGGCACGCAGGAGGGCGCGAAGGTCCTGATCGGCGGCGAGCGGAACATCCTCGACGGCGACCTCGCCGAGGGCTACTACGTGAAGCCCACCGTGTTCGAGGGCACCAACAGCATGCGGGTGTTCCAGGAGGAGATCTTCGGCCCCGTGGTGTCGGTGACGCGCTTCGAGGACTACGCGGAGGCCATGGAGATCGCCAACGACACCCTGTACGGACTCGGCGCCGGCGTGTGGTCCCGGAACGGGAATGTCGCCTACCGTGCCGGGAGGGAGATCCAGGCGGGTCGCGTGTGGGTGAACAACTACCACGCCTATCCGGCAGGAGCTGCGTTCGGCGGCTACAAGTCCTCGGGCATCGGACGTGAGAACCACGCCATGATGCTCGATCACTACCAGCAGACCAAGAACCTGCTGGTAAGCTACTCGGAATCCAAGCTCGGCTTCTTCTAGGAGATGCGATGACCGTCGAAGCCTCGGTGACCCTCCCGGGGGAGACCTCCTCCCGGGTGGCGCTGACGGACAGCGCCGTCAAGCTGCTGGAGAAGCTGTGGCTCATCCACGGGCCGTTGATGTTCCACCAGTCCGGCGGGTGCTGCGACGGCTCGTCGCCGATGTGCTACCCGGCCGGGGAGTTCATCACGGCGGAGGCGGACGTGCTGCTCGGCGTCCTGGACATCTCGACCGTCGGCGACGAGCCTCGCCTCATCGAGTTCTGGATGTCCCGTGAGCAGTTCGAGTACTGGCGCCACACGCACCTGACGGTCGACGTGGTGCCCGGACGGGGGAGCGGCTTCTCGGTCGAGGCACCGGAGGGCAAACGGTTCCTCATCCGCTCGAGGCTGATGGCCCAGCCGTGACGGACAGGGGCCCGGGAACCCGGGCCCCTGTCCGTACCCCTCAGGCATCGACACCCGCTGCCACGACGCAGGTCACTGGTACGGTGGGGTTCCGCGGGCCACCGCCGGGCAGCCCGTCCGGCCCGGACGCGGTCCCGCTGCAGGCAGGGGAGACTTCCATGATCACGGACGACGGGCAAGGGGAGCATCGCGGGCCCTGGGTCGCCCCGCACGACGACGTCGCCGGTCGGCTGAGCGACCTGGCGCGGTCCCTGCAGCAGGAGGACTCCGAGGATGCCGTGCTCGAGCACCTGGTGCGCGCCGCGATCAGCCTCGTACCCGGCGCCGACGAAGGATCGATCACGCTCGTCATGGCGCGCCGCCGGGTCGAGTCCCGCGCACCGTCGGGAGACCTCGCGCGGGCGATCGATGAACTCCAGGAACGGACCGGCGAAGGACCGTGCATGAGCGCGGTGTACGACGAGCAGACCGTCCGGGTGCCCGACCTGCGCACCGAGAGCCGGTGGCCGGAGTTCTCCACGAAGGCGGTCCGGGCGGGCGCGGGCAGCATGCTGTCCTTCCAGCTCTTCGTCGAGGGCGACAACCTCGGGGCGCTCAACCTCATCGGCCGCGCCCCGCACGCCTTCACGGAGGAATCGGACTACGTGGGCCGGCTGGTGGCGTCCCATGCCGCGGTCGCCTTCGCCGACGCGCAGAAGCTCCACCAGTTCAAGGACGCCATCGCCACCCGTGACCTGATCGGCCAGGCCAAGGGCATCCTCATGGAGAGGTACGGCATCACCGCGGGGCAGGCGTTCATCATGCTGGTGAGGGTGTCCACCGAGATGAACCTCAAACTGCTGTCCGTGGCCGACGAGCTGGCGAACACGGGCAATTTCCCGGCACGCCGGAAGGGCAGGAGCTGACGGGCCGCCTCCGCGCCGTCACCCCGTGATGCGGTGCCGCTGGAGCCAGAGCTCCAGCACGCCGAGCTGCCACAGCATGTTGTTGCCGCCCGGGCTGTAGTGTCCGTTCGGCTCGTCCAGCAGGAGGTCGACGTAGTCGGCGCGGAAGAGCCCGCGGTCCTTCGCCTCGGGGGCCCGGAGGGCCTCGCGCACGGTCGTGAGGAGCGGTTCGGCCAGATACTTGACGGGTGGGACGGGGAAGTAGCCCTTGGGCCTGTCGATCACCTCGGGTGGGATGACCTTCCGGGCGATGTCCTTGAGGATGCCCTTCCCGCCCTGCGTGGCCTTGAACTCGGGCGGGCATTGCGCGGCGAGGGTGACGAGGTCCTGGTCGAGGAAGGGGACGCGGGCCTCGAGCCCCCACGCCATCGTCATGCTGTCCACGCGCTTCACGGGGTCGTCGACCAGCAACAGGTGGGTGTCGAGCCGCAGGACGGCGTCGAGTGCGGTGTCGGCGCCGGGAGCGTCGAGGTGTGCCTCCAGCAGCGCACGGCTCACGTCGGTGTCCGTGTACCACTCAGGTTCGACGACGTCGGCGATCTGTTCGTGCGTGCGGTCGAGGAATGCGCCGCGGAAGGCATCGAGCGCCTCCCTGCGGGATGCCGTCCCGGCGGGCTGGTGGTAGGCGTACCCGGCGAACACCTCGTCCGCGCCCTGCCCGGACTGCACCACCTTGATGTGCTCCGAGACCGTCTTCGAGAGGAGATAGAACCCCGTCACGTCCTGGGTGCCCATGGGCTCGGTCATCGCGCCGATCGTGTCCTCGATGGCCGGCACGAGCTCCGAGCCTGCGATGGAGATGCGGTGGTGACGCGTCCCGTACTTCTCGGCGATGAGGTCCGAGTACCGGAACTCGTCGCCCTCCTCCCCGCCCGCGCCGTCGAAGCCGATGCTGAAGGTACTCAGGCCCTTCTGCCCGAGTTCGGCGAGCAGCGCCACGATGAGGCTCGAGTCGACGCCGCCGGACAGCAGCACGCCCACGGGCACGTCCGAGACGAGCCGGCGCCGGACGGCGGTGGTCAGGGACTCGTGCAGCGCGTCCTGCCAGTCGTCGACGCTCCAGTCCGCCTTGCCGGGGTCACGCACGTAGTCGGGCTTCCAGTACACGCGGTCGCGGCGGCCGCCATCGGCGTCGATCACCCGGACGGTCGCGGGGGGCAGCTTGCGGACACCCCGCAGGATGGTCCGCGGGGCGGGGACGATGGAGTGCCAGCTCAGGTAGTGGTGGAGCGCCACCTCGTCGATGGAGGTGTCCACACCGCCGCCGGCCACGAGGGCTGGGAGGGTGGAGGCGAAGCGCAGCCGTCCCGGCAGTTCCGCGATGTAGAGGGGTTTGATGCCGAGGCGGTCCCGCGCCATCACGACGCGCTCGCGGCGCTCGTCCACGACGGCGACGGCGAACATCCCCACGAGGTGGTCCACGAAGTCCTCGTCCCAGCGCTGGTACGCGCGCAGGATGACTTCGGTGTCGCTCGTGGAGGAGAAGACAGTGTCGCCGCCGAGTTCGGCCCTGAGCTCCGGGTAGTTGTAGATGCAGCCGTTGAAGACGATGGTCAGGCCCGAGCCGGGGTCGTGCATGGGCTGGGCACCCGCCTCGGAGAGGTCGATGACGGTGAGGCGCCGGTGTCCCAGGGCGACCCGGCCGTTGGTCCAGCTCCCGTGCCCGTCCGGGCCCCGCGACGCCATCGCGGCCGTCATGCGCGCCACGGGTTCCTGCTCCGCACGAGCACCCCGGAAGGCTATCTCACCGGCGATCCCACACATTCGTCCTCCACGTCTTCCGCGTCCTGTACTCGGGCTCCACGGGGTGCGGAGCTGATCCGGGAACCGGTCATCGTCGGAAGCGCGGTGCTCACCCTCCGGCTCGTCGGAGGGTGGCGGCTCCCGCTGCGCCGCCGCCTCCCGCAGAGGGTTGCCGCGCGCCTCGACCGGATTGCGAAGCATGCCTACGGTCTACCATCCGGGGGATGGTGGACGGTCGGAAAGATTGCGGTTGCCAACCGCCCGTCGTGCCGACCGCGGCTAGCGGTCGACGCCGGACATGTCCTCGTAGCGGTCGCCGACGGGTGCGGCGACGGCGTCCAGTTGCTCCAGCTGGCCGGCCGTGAGGGTGAGGCCGTCCGCGGCGACGTTCTCCTCGAGGTAGTGCACCTGCTTGGTCCCGGGGATGGGAGCGATGTCGTCCCCCTGCGCGAGGAGCCAGGCCAGGGCCACCTGGCCCGGCGTGGCTCCGACCTGCTGGGCGACGTCGTCCACCTGTTCGACGATCCGGATGTTCGCCTGCAGGTTCTCTCCTGCGAAGCGGGGATTCCGGCGGCGGAAGTCCGACTCGTCGAGCGCGTCCACCGAGCGGATGGTGCCGGTCAGGAATCCCCTGCCCAGCGGCGAATAGGGTACGAACCCGATACCGAGTTCGCGGACCAGGGGGAGGAGCTCGCGTTCTGGATCCCTGCTCCACAGGGAGTACTCGGTCTGCAGCGCCGTCACAGGATGGACGGCGTGCGCCCGGCGGATCGTCTCCGGTGCCGCTTCCGAGAGCCCGATGTGCAGGATCTTGCCCTCCCGGACGAGGTCCGCCAGGGCGCCCATGGTCTCCTCCACGGGGACCGAGGGGTCCATCCGGTGCTGGTAGTAGAGGTCGACGTGGTCGGTGCCGAGCCGCCGGAGCGATCCGTCGATCGAGAGGCGCACGTTCTCCGGGCTCCCATCGATGCCTCCGGCGTCTCCCGCGGTATGGCGGATGGTGCCGAACTTCGTGGCGATCACGACGTCGTCCCGCCGGTCCTTCAGGGCCCGGCCGAGCAGTTCCTCGTTCGTGTACGGGCCGTACATCTCGGCGGTGTCGAAGAAGGTGACACCGAGATCGAGGGCGCGGTGGAGGGTCCTCGTCGCACCCGCGTCGTCGGTGCCGCTGCCGGTGTAGAACGCGGACATCCCCATGCAGCCGAGGCCGAGCCGGGAGACGTCGAGGCTGGAACCGAGTCGGATGGTCTTCATGGAGCCGCCTTGTGTCGAGGGAAGGGGTGCCCGGCCAGCGTACGCCCGGGGGGCGGAACGCGTGCGGTGAGATTCGGCTGTCCCGTTGTTTGCACGGTGTGCAACTTTGCCCCTACGCTTGACCCGTGCTGAGTACTACCGAGAACGCCGGCCCCCTGGGCCGCCGTGAACAGAACAAGGTCGACACGCGCCGCGCGATCGCGGACGCGGCCTTCGACCTCGCCCGCTCCGTCGGTCCGGGAGCCTTCACCGTGGACCAGATCGCCGCGCGGGCCGGAGTGTCGCGCCGGACGTTCTTCAACTACTTCCACAGTGCGGAGGACGCCCTGACCGTGCGGACGGACGGGTTCCTCGAACTCGCGCTCGCCGTGTTCGGGCAGCTACCTCAGGACGAGCCGTTGTTCGACTCCATCGTCCGGGCGTTCTCCGAGACCACACGGATGGAGGGGCTGTCCCAGCACGGCGAGCTCTTCCGGATGGCGGACTCGAATCCCGATCTCCTGCGCGCACAGCTGCACTCGTGGGAGCGGGCGGAGGCCCTGATCGTCGAGGCCCTGCGTCGGCGCCTCGGACCTGCCGCATCCACCCTCTACCTCACCGCGCTGGTGGGGTGCGTGCTGTCCTGCACGAAGGCGGCCATGCGGGACTGGGCCGCCAGCACGCCCGAGTCCGGCGACGACTCGGGCACACAGCTCGAGGCGCGCATCCTCGCATCGCTGACCATGCTGCGGAACGGTTTCGCCGATCCCACGACCGATTCCGCGGCGGACATCGCCGCGGACACGACGGCGACGGCGCAGGGCACGAGCCCTGTGCCGTCCGTAACTGCCGGTCCCTGACACCACCCCTTCCCCGGCCTCCGCCCCTCACCCCGCAAGGACCACTCCATGGCTTTTCTGCTCTACCGGCTCGGCTCGTTCGCGTTCCGGAGGAGGTGGTGGGTCATCTCCGCATGGCTGGCGATCATGCTCGCGGTGGCGGGGGCCGCCGTCGCCTTCTCGGGAACCCTCACGAACAACTTCACGATCCCCGGGACGGAGTCGCAGCGCATCTCCGACCGGTTGCGGGAGGAACTGCCCGAGGCCGTCGGCGGGACCGGCACCGTGGTCTTCACCACCGAGGACGGGACCGCCTTCTCGCCCGAGCAACGCGACGGGGTCGAGTCCGCTCTGGCAGCGATCGCGGACCTGGACGGTGTGCGCGGTGTCGTCGACCCGTTCGACGTCGCGGACCAGGTCGCCGCCGGTGGTCAGGAGATCGAAGCGGGCCGCGCCGAGCTCACGGCGAGCGAGCAGCAGCTGAGCGCGGGCGAGGCGCAGCTCGTGCAGGGCCAGGCCCAGCTCGACCAGCAGCGTGCGCAGCTCGAACAGGCCCGCGGAACGCTCCCGCCGGCGCAGGTGACCACCACCGAACAGCAGCTCGCGCAGGGACAGGCGCAGCTCGACGCGAGCCGGACCGAGCTTGCATCCGGCCGCGAGCAGCTCGAGTCCGGCAGGGCCGAGCTGGAGCTCGCCCAGCGTCAGCTCGAGGCGACGTCCGGCGTGAGCCTCGTCTCCGAGGACGGCACGACGGCGGTCGCCAGCGTGCAGTTCGAGCAGCAGATCAACGGCGTGTCGCCCGAACTGCGGGAAGCGGTCCAGGAGACGGCCGCCGACGCCGAGACAGCCGGCGTGGCCGTCGACTACAGCAAGGAGATCGTCGAGGACGTATCGGGGATCGTCGGTGCCACGGAGGCCGTCGGCCTGGCCGTCGCCGCCGTCGTGCTGATCGTGATGCTGGGCACGCTGATCGCCGCGGGGCTCCCGCTCCTGATGGCCATCGTCGGCGTCGGGGTGGGCGTGGGCATCACGTTCGCGCTCTCCGGCGTGATCGAGATGAACAGCATCTCTCCCGTCCTCGCCCTGATGCTCGGGCTCGCCGTCGGCATCGACTATTCGCTGTTCATCGTGAACAGGCACCGCACGCAGCTGCTGCACGGGATGGACCTGCAGGAGTCGCTCGCCCGGGCCACGGGCACGGCGGGTAACGCGGTCCTCTTCGCCGGTATCACCGTGATCGTGGCCCTCGCCGCGCTGGCAGTACCGGGATTGCCGTTCCTGACGGTGATGGGACTGTCGGCCGCCGGGACCGTCGCGGTGTCCGTGCTCGTGGCCCTGACCCTCACGCCGGCCCTGCTCGCGGTGATCGGACGGCGGGTCGTCTCGAAGCGCCGCTGGGCCCGGACCCACGGTGGTAGGCACTCGGCCGCCGCACCGCTCGATACGGACAGCGGAACGTCCCTCGCCGACCAACGCGCGGCGCGGGGTGCGGGATGGGGTGGCATCGTCACGCGGCGGCCCGTCCTGACGGTCCTCGCCGGGATCCTCCTCCTCGGCGTCATCGCGATCCCTGCGGCACAGCTCCGCGTGGGCCTGCCCGACGGCGGCACCGAACCCGCCGACTCGACGGCGTTCCAGGCCTACAGCACGATCGGGGACAAGTTCGGCGCGGGCACCAACGGCCCGCTGATCGTCGTGGGGTCCCTGCCCGAGACCGCCGACGACGCCGAGCTGACCGCGTTGCGGCTGGACGTCAACGACCGCCTGCTCGAGGTGCCGGACGTCGCCGCATCCGTGCCCGCGGCGGTCAGCGAGGACGGTCGTACCGCGATCTTCCAGGTCCTCCCGGAGGAGGGCCCGGCGAGCGAGACCACCGAGAACCTCGTCCGGGATCTCCGCGCTCTGACCGACGACTTCGAGGAGGAGACGGGTGTCCCGATCGCCGTGACCGGGCAGACCGCTGCGAATATCGACGTGTCCGCGAAGCTGATGGAGGCGCTGCCGGTCTACCTGGGCATCGTGGTCGGCCTGTCACTGATCCTGCTCCTGCTGGTCTTCCGCTCGATCCTCGTGCCGGTCATCGCGACGGCCGGATTCCTGCTGTCCCTCCTGGCGAGTTTCGGCGCGACGGTTGCCATCTACCAGTGGGGTTGGCTCGGGGACTTCTTCGGGGTCACCAATCCGGGGCCCATCCTGAGCTTCCTGCCGATCATCCTGATCGGCGTCCTGTTCGGCCTCGCGATGGACTACCAGATGTTCCTGGTGTCGGGCATGCGTGAGGCGTACGTCCACGGTGACGACCCGAAGGCCGCGGTGCGCATCGGCTTCAGCCACGGCGCGCGCGTGGTCACCGCGGCGGCGATCATCATGGTGTCGGTGTTCGCGGGCTTCGTCTTCTCGCACCTCGCCATGGTGCGCCCGATCGGGTTCGGACTCGCCTTCGGCGTGCTGCTGGACGCGTTCGTGGTCCGCATGACGCTGGTTCCGGCCGCGATGTACCTGCTGGGACGGCACGCGTGGTGGCTTCCCGCCTGGCTCGAGCGGATCCTGCCGGACGTCGACGTCGAGGGTGCGAAGCTGCTCCGCGAGGAGAATGAGGAGCGCGTACCGGTCTCCGTCTAGTCCTGCTCGTGCCGGGCGGCGCCGTCGTCGGGGCGCCGTCCGGCCGGTGCGTCCGGCCGGCGGGAGCCGCTATGTGCCGAGGTAGCGGCCGGGCCTGTGGTTGAGGGCCAGGACCAGGTTGAGCAGAACGGCCCCGACGGCGGACAGCAGGACGCCGGCCGGCTCGACCACGGTGAGGGCCGTGAGGATGACGGCTGTGTCCAGACCCATCTGGACGTACCCGGCCCGCCAGCCCAGGCGTTCCTGGAGGATCAGCGCGAGGATGTTGAACCCGCCGAGGCTCGCCTTGTGGCGGAAGAGGATCAGGAGCCCCACGCCTGCCAGCAGGTTCCCACCGAGGGCTGCATAGAGCGGATCCAGCATCACGTTCCCGAGCGCGAGGGGATGCAGGTAGGACAGGGCGGAGACCAGTGCGACCGCCGCCATGGTGCGCAGGGTGAAATCCCATCCCTTCTTCCACACGGCCAGTGCGAAGAACGGCACGTTCACGGTGAAGAACAGGACGCTGAAGGGGAGTCCGCCCAGATAGCTCAGGAGCAGTGCCAGACCGGCGGTGCCACCGGTCACGGCGCCACTCGTCTTGAGGAGGAACAGGCCGAGCGACACCGTGAAGGTTCCCGTGACGATCCCGAGGACGTCCTCGAAGGCCGAATGCCGGACGATCAGGTCCGGTTCGTCGGTCTCGGGTGGGGGTGCCGTGGTGTCCATGGCCGCAACGTACCATCGGGCGTTTCCGCGGATCCAACGGATCGGCATGGATGTGAAGGAGAGCACAGGGACAGGGCCCGGTGGTGGGTCCGCCGACGGTGGTTCAGTGCAGCGGGACGCGGAGGTCCACCGGCGACGGCAGGTCCCGCCGGACGGCGGTCAACCAGTCCCGCGCGTCGTCCGCTTCCGCGAAGTACCGTGTCCGGCTGCGGGACTGGGCGATGAAGGCGGCGAGGACCCTGTCCACGGGGTCGCTCCCGATCAGCGCGATGGGCCCGAGGTGGCGGTAGGCCACGAGCATCTGGCGTGCAGGCGGCGTGATGTGCCTGACCAGGGTCAGGTGCACCAGCATCGGGGCGGAGTGCCAGTGCGGGAAATGCGTGATCGTGTTCGCGAGCACGTCGAGCTCGGCGGGCCCGATCACGGCTCCGGGCCGCCACATGACCTCGAGGATCCCGGCCGCATGCAGGATCCTGAAGTCGTCCACGGTCGGTCCTCCTCCGTCGGTGCGCCGATGTGCAGCCGTTGCCTGCAGTCTCGCACCGCGGCGCCCGGGAGCCTAAACGGTCTCGGCCGGGAAGCCTAGACGACGCCGGCCGCGCCCGGCGCGGACCTCCAGGCCTCGACCTCGGCCAGGAGGGCGGCGCGCCGTTCCCCGCTGATGAACGCGGAGCGGAACGAGTTGGCGGCGAGGGTCGCGAGGTCGTCCACGCCCAGTCCGAAGGATTGCCGCAGCGCGGAGAAGTTGTCGTCGACGTACCCGCCGAAGTAGGCGGGATCGTCCGAGTTCACGGATACGTTCAGCCCGCGGGCCAGCATCGCCGGCAGTGGGTGGTCCCGGAGGGTGGCGACGGCGCGGAGCCGGACGTTCGAGAGCGGACAGACCGTCAGCGGCACCTGGTCGGCGACGAGCCGCTGCACGAGCGCCTCGTCCTCGAGGCACCGGATGCCGTGGTCCAGCCGGTCCACCCGGAGGATGTCGAGCGCCTCCCGGACGTAGCCGGGCGGGCCCTCCTCGCCCGCGTGCGCGATGCACTTCAGGCCGGCGGCGCGTGCGACGTCGTACACCTCGGCGAAGAGCGACGGCGGATAGCCCACCTCGGCGGAGTCGAGGCCGATCCC
Source organism: Arthrobacter sp. UYP4 (assembly GCF_057291175.1). Lineage (NCBI taxonomy): Bacteria > Bacillati > Actinomycetota > Actinomycetes > Micrococcales > Micrococcaceae > Arthrobacter > Arthrobacter sp. UYP4. The sequence continues at coordinate 1,504,098 of NZ_JBXAVU010000001.1, read as the reverse complement.
GATGATCGGGGCCTCCATGGCGAGGAGGTCCCGCAGGACCGCGAGCGCCTCCGCGGCGGGGCGGTCGCGCAGGAAGGCGGCGATCAGCGAGGTGCTGATGCCGTAGTCGGCCTCGCTCGTGGACAGTGCTGCAGCCACTCCGCCGACACAGGTCTCGAGGGCGATGCCGCGGGCGAGGTGCGCCTGCGGGTCCATCATGATCTCCGCGTGCCGCACTCCGGCCGCGGCTGCGCGGCGGAGGTAGGCCCGGGTCATGTCGGTGAAGTCCGCCTCGGTGCGCAGCACGTCCATGTTGGCGTAGTACAGGTCGAGGAACGACTGCAGGTCGGTGAACGCGTAACGATCCGCCAGGTCGGCCGTGTCGGCGTAGGGCAGGCGGATCCCGTTGCGGGCGGCCAGGGTGAAGATGAGCTCCGGCTCCAGGGTCCCCTCGATGTGCAGGTGCAGTTCGGCGCAGGGCAGGGAAGGCATGGTTCCAGCCTAGGGGCCCGCGCCGCTCCGCCGGAGCGCCGCACCTCGGACGGGCGGCGCGGGACACGGGAAAGGGCGGACCCGACCGGGCCCGCCCTTGTCCGTGCATCCCCTAGTAGAGGGCGGCCTCCGACTCGGTGGCCGGCGTGATGCCGTGGCCGAGGTTCGCGGCCAGCTTCGCCCCGAGCTCGGCGTCCACGTTCGCCCAGTACTGGACGGCGCGGGCGCGGATGTCGTCACTCTTCACGCCGCCGACCGCGCCGGTGATCGTCTCCAGGAAGCGCGCACGCTGCGCGTCGTCGAACACCTCGCGGTACAGCGTGCTGGCCTGGCCGAAGTCGTCGTCCTCCGCGTGCAGCGAGTGCGCTGCCCGGACGAGGTCGCCGTCGTTCTCCCAGCCGCCGTGCGCACCGTACTGCGCCGGATCCGCGGCGGGCCCGCCGACGGAGTTCGGCGCGTACACCGGGGTGGAGGAGGAGTTGAAGTAGTAGCGCGCCGCGCCGTCCTTCGAGTAGTTCCGCACCTCGTTCTTCGGCATGTTCACGGGCAGCTGCGCGTGGTTGGTGCCCACGCGGTAGCGGTGCGCGTCCGCGTAGGAGAAGATGCGGGCCTGCAGCATGCGGTCGGGGCTCGCGGCGATACCGGGCACGAAGTTCGACGGCGCGAACGTCGCCTGCTCGATCTGCGCGAAGTAGTTCTCCGGGTTGCGGTTCAGCGTGAGCCTGCCGACCGGGATGAGGGGGTAGTCGCCCTGCGGCCAGACCTTCGTGAGATCGAACGGGTTGAAGCGGTACGTCTTCGCATCGTCGTAGGGCATGATCTGGACCTTGAGGTCCCAGCTCGGGTGGTTGCCCTTCGCGATGTTCTCCGAGAGGTCGCGCAGGTGGTGGTCGGCGTCCGAGCCGGCCAGCGCCTCGGCCTCGTCGACCGTCAGCACCTCGTGGCCCTGGTTGGACTTGAAGTGGTACTTGACCCAGAACTTCTCGTTGGACTCGTTGATCCACATGTAGGTGTGCGAGCCGTAGCCGTTCATGGTGCGCCACGAGTTCGGCAGGCCGCGGTCACCCATCAGCCAGGTCACCTGGTGCGCCGACTCGGGGCTGAGCGTCCAGAAGTCCCACTGCATGTCGGCGTCGCGCAGGTTGGTGCCGGGAAGGCGCTTCTGCGAGTGGATGAAGTCGGGGAACTTGATGCCGTCGCGGATGAAGAACACCGGGGTGTTGTTGCCCACGAGGTCGTAGTTGCCCTCGGAGGTGTAGAACTTCAGGGCAAAGCCTCGGGGGTCGCGCCACGTATCCGGTGAACCCTGCTCGCCGGCCACGGAGGAGAAGCGGAGGAGGGTCTCCGTCGTCGTGCCCTTCTGGAAGAGCGCCGCGCGGGTGTACATGCTGACGTCCTCGGTGGTCTCGAAGACACCGAACGCTCCGCCGCCCTTGGCGTGGACCACGCGCTCGGGGACGCGCTCGCGGTTGAACTGGGCCAGCTTCTCGATGAGGTAGTGGTCGGTCAGCGGGATGGCGCCGTCGCGGCCGAGGACGGACGAGTTGCTGTCATCGATGACGGGGGCGCCGGACTGCGTGGTGCTGAAGTTCGCGGACATAGTGCTCCTGTTCCTAGGGGTTGGGGATCAGTGGTGGCTGGGGGCTGCCGAGCGGCAGTCGTCGCAGAGGCCCTGGTAGAGGACCTCCGCGATCTGGATGGTCATGCGGCGTGCACCGGGCGACCACTCGGGGGTCAGGCAGGGCGCGTGTCCCACGGCGCAGTCGACGTCCTCGATCCGGCCGCAGCCGGTGCAGATCGCGTGGTGGTGGTTGTCGCCCACGCGGGTCTCGTAGCGGGCGGGGGAGTGCGGCGTGTCGATGCGGCGCAGCAGGCCGATGTCGGTGAGGTCGGCCAGGATCACGTAGACGGACTGCACCGTGATGTGCGGCAGGTCCGCGCGGACCGCGGTCGCGGCGTCGTCGGCCGTGGCGTGGGGGTACTGCTCGACGGCGGCGAGGACCGCGAGGCGCTGGCGCGTCACGCGGCGGCCATGGACGTGCAGGGCTGCGGACCAGCGGGCCTCGCGGGCCTCCGGTGTCATCGCTGCCTGCATCATGGCTTCAGTGAACCAGTAAATCTGAGTTAGTCATAATAAGGTCCGACTAACTTGCGCACCACGGGTGGCTCGCGATGGGTACCGTGGAAAGGGTGAACCTTCTCAAGCGTGGCCGGGCCTGGCTGCTGGACTACGCCTACGTGGGCTTCTGGCAGGTTCAGGGTTTCCTCTTCCGGGCCGATCCCGCCCAGTACCTCACTCCCGCCGCCGATGCTCCCCGAGGCAAGGCACCGGTGCTCCTCATCCCGGGCATCTACGAGACCTGGCAGTTCCTGCGGCCCGTCGCCGACCACCTGCACCGGGCAGGTCATCCCGTGCATGTCGTGCAGAAACTCGGGTACAACCGCGGCACCGTGGAGGCGATGGCCCAGCTCGCCGCCGGCTACCTCGAGGAGCACGACCTCACCGACGTCGTGATCGTGGCGCACAGCAAGGGTGGGCTGATCGGCAAGTTCCTCATGACCATGTCCAGCGTGGCACCGCGGATCACCCGCCTCGTCGCCGTCAACACGCCGTTCTCCGGTTCCGTCTACGCCGAATTCTTCTTCCTGCCGAGCATCCGCGCGTTCTCGCCGCGCAACCCGACGCTCCGGACGCTCCTGGCCAATCTCGCGCTCAACAGCCGCATCACCTCGATCTACGGGCGGTTCGATCCCCACATCCCGGGCGGGAGCTTCGTGGAGGGGGCACGGAACGTCCAACTGGACACCATGGGCCATTTCCGGCCCATCGCGGACAGGCGGGTCCTGCAGGAGATCGACCGCGCCATCGGGGCAGGGGAACGCGACTCCGCCTGAGGCGTGCCAGGTTCGTTGCTGCAGCGAATCAATGCCCGGCTAGACTTTCCCCGTGCCACGACTCCTCGCCGACATCACCCCGCTGAAGGAATCGCCGGCATTCCGGCGGCTCTACATCGGGTCGGCACTCTCGGCCATCGGCACGCAGCTCACCATCGTCGCCGTCAGCCTCCAGATCTACTCGCTCACCCAGTCCACGTTCAGCGTGGGCCTGCTCAGCCTGTTCGCACTCGTGCCCCTGGTCGTCGCAGGCCTCTACGGCGGGGCGATCGCCGACGCGCAGGACCGGCGGACCGTCGCCCTCTACTCCGGCTTCGCTCTGTGGGGCACCACCATGGCCGTCGCCGCGCAGGCCTGGATCGGCGTCGACAGCGTCTGGCTGCTGTATCTCCTGGTCGCCATCCAGTCGGGCGCCGCGGGCATCAACCAGCCCACCAGGAGCTCCATCATCCCGCGCCTCGTCCGCCCGGAACTGCTGCCGGCCGCCAATGCGCTGAGCATGATCACCTTCGGCCTCGCCTTCACCGTCGGGCCGCTGCTCGCCGGCCTCCTGGTGGCGCAGGTCGGCTACGCCTGGACGTACACGGTCGACGTCGTCACCTTCACCTTCGCGCTGTGGGCCGTCTTCCGGCTCCCGTCCCTGCCCCCTGAGGGTCCCACCCGACGCGCCGGGCTCGCGACGGTCCTCGAGGGCTTCCGCTTCCTCGGTACACGGCCGAACATCCGCATGACGTTCATCCTCGACCTGATCGCCATGATCACCTCCCAGCCGCGGGCGCTGCTGCCCGCCGTCGGGGCTGTGCTCATCGGCGGAGGTGAACAGACCGTCGGCATCCTGCTCGCCTCGGCCGCGTTCGGTTCGGTGCTGGCCGGCCTGTTCTCCGGACCCCTCGGCCGGATCCACAAGCACGGCCGGGCCGTGATCTGGTCGATCGTCGGGTGGGGTGCGTCCGTGGCGGGCTTCGGGCTCGTGGTCGTCATGGCGGGTTCGTCGGCCCTGCCGGTTCCCGGTGAGGGGGAACTGTCGGTGTGGGTGCTTCCTGCAGCAGCCTGCCTGGTGCTGGCAGGCATCGCCGATTCGGTCAGCAGCGTGTTCCGCAACACCATCCTGCAGTCCGCCACGCCGGACGCCATGCGCGGGCGCCTGCAGGGCGTGTTCATCGTCGTCGTCGCCGGTGGTCCCCGCCTCGGGGACATGGTGGCCGGCGGCCAGGCCGCCTGGCTGGGGGAGGGCTGGACCGCCGTCGTCGGGGGTGTCGCCTGTATCGTGCTGGTACTCGCCGTGGCCCGTTGGCAGCCCCGGTTCGCGCGGTACGACTCCCGCCGGCCGGAGGCCTGACCGCCGCCCCGGCCCGTCCTCGGTGACGCCCCTCGCCGTACGATGAATGGAACACCGCGCTCCGACCCGCCGTTGTACCGGTGGGCGGCGCCCGGCCGTCGTCGTCGCAAGGAGTGACAGTGCACAACCATTTCAACGGTGCCAAGACGGCGTTGTTGTTCGGCGCCCTCATGGGGATCTTCCTCGTCTTCGGCGCGGTCGTCGCCGGAGCCACGCGCAGCTCGGCGTTCCTCTGGATCTTCGCACTGCTCGGCGTCGGATCGATCGCCTACAGCTACTGGAACAGCGACAAGATCGCCATCCGCAGCATGCGCGCCGTCGAGGTCACCGAGCAGCAGGCGCCCGCCATGTACCGGATCGTCCGGGAGCTGAGCGCGCGCGCCGGCAAGCCCATGCCCCGGCTCTACGTCTCGCCGACCCCGGCCCCGAACGCCTTCGCCACGGGCCGCAACCCGGAGAACGCCGCCGTGTGCTGCACGCAGGGGATCCTGCAGCTGCTGAACGAGCGCGAGCTCCGCGGCGTACTCGGGCACGAACTCATGCACGTCTACAACCGTGACATCCTGACGGGCTCCATCGCGGCGGCCGTCGCCGGCGTGATCACGTCCGTGGCCCAGATGTTCGCGTTCGCCGGCATGATGGGAGGCAACCGCAACCAGGGCGGCAACCCGATCGGAGCACTGCTGCTCGCCTTTCTCGCGCCCCTCGCCGCAGGCCTCATCCAGACCGCCATCGGCCGCACCCGGGAATTCGACGCCGACGAGGACGGTGCGGCACTGACGGACGACCCGCTGGCGCTCGCATCGGCGCTCCGCAAGCTCGAAATCGGGACGCAGCGCGCACCGCTCCCTCAGGACCAGCGCCTCGTGAACACCTCACACCTCATGATCGCCAATCCGTTCAAGGGCGCCGGCATGAGCCGCCTGTTCGCCACGCATCCGCCGATGGACCAGCGCATCGCACGCCTCGAGGGCATGGCCGGCCGACCGCTCGGCTGATCAGCCCGGAACGACGACGGCGGCCCCACCTCCTGCAGGTGGGGCCGCCGTCGTCTGTGCCTCATGCCCGGGTCAGCGCATGTTCACGAACTGCAGGTCCGCTTCGTCGAAGTTCTTGAGCAGGGCCATCGTGGCCTGCAGATCATCGCGCGACTTGGAGCTGACGCGCAGCTCGTCGCCCTGGATCTGCGACTTGACGCCCTTGGGTCCCTCGTCGCGGATCAGCTTGTTGATCTTCTTCGCGATGTCCTGGGCGATGCCCTCCTTGATGGAGGTCTCCAAGCGGAACTCCTTGCCCGAGGGAAAGGGTTCCCCGGTGTCGAGGGACTTCAGGGAGATGCCCCGCTTGATCATCTTGGACTGCAGCACGTCGAGGACGGCCAGCACACGCTCCTCCGAGTTGGCCTTCATGAGGATCTTCTCGCCGCTGAAGTCCACCTCCGCACCGACCCCCTTGAAGTCGTACCGCTGCGCGATCTCCTTCTGCGCCTGGTTGAGCGCGTTGGCGACCTCCTGCTTGTCCACTTTGCTGACGACGTCGAACGTGGATTCGCTTGCCACGATTCCTCCTCGGGGTGATGGGATTTCCTGCCCTCAAGACTATCCGCAACCCTCCCGGCCCGCTGCGGCCCCGTTCACAGGCAACGGTCAGGAGTCGTAGGGGGCAGACACCGGGTCCGGTGGCACGGTGGGATCACCCGTACCGCTTCCGCCACAGAGAGAACCGAGATGCCTGAACCACGACGCCGGCGCTACCAGATCCGCCTCCGCAAGGCGGTGGCGGGATCGTTCCTCGCCGCCGCGACGGCGGCGTCGCTGACGGGCTTCACGGCGGTACCGGCACTCGCCGTCCCGCCGAGGGCGGTGGCCGCGAGCTCCGAGTCCGTGGACGACGCCGCGAGCGACATCATCCTCGGACTCGATACCGCCTCGCAGGTGAGCGTCGCGTCGCCCGTCACTGCGACGGACGGTGCCACGACCCCGGGGGAGCGCCTCGCGGGTGTCCGGGCCGACCTCGACCAGGCCGTCCTGTTCCGCCTGGTGACGCCCCGGCAGGCAGACGCCTTCTACGCCCAGATCGAGCGCAGGGTGGCCGCAGGCCTGTGACGATCCACCCGATTCGTCACCGGGGCCGTTTGTCTGTAAAGTTGTCTTGCCCGCGCTTGCTGCGGGCGGTCTTCCTGTGAAGACGTTCGGCAGATTACCCGAGCGGCCAAAGGGGGCTGACTGTAAATCAGCTGGCAACGCCTACGGGGGTTCGAATCCCTCATCTGCCACAGCAAGGAGAGGCCGGTACTTCCGCTAGGAATAGTGGGAGTACCGGCCTTTCGCGTTGAAGCCCCCGGGCTCATGCCGGAGCGTCGCGACGAGGGCGTCCTTCCCCTCGGCGCCACCCTACGAGCCCTGCTACGGGACGTCGAGCAGCGCGTCGAGCGGTGGCGCGAGGCGGGAGGAGAGGGACCGGACATACGTGGCGGTCAGGTGGTCGCCGTCCCGGTACACGAGGACGTCACCGATGACGGGCGGGCACTCGTCGGCAGGGCAGATGAAGTCGTTCAGGTCGATCAGGGTGGCTCCGGGGAGGCCCCGCACCCCCGCCACCTGCGCCAGCCCCTTGTCGTCAGCTGCTTCGCCCCGGGGCGCGGAGCATTCGCCCAGTGCGGCGGTATTGGCCGCGACGCACTCCGGGACGTCGAACCCGGGCGCGGGGGTGTCCCTGATGACGGCCACCGGGATGTCGTTCCGAGTGAAGGTGCTCCAGGACCTCCGGAACGCCTCCGACATGGCAGCGACGTCGTCGGTCGCTCCGGAGATCCCGGCGCTGACGGTGTAGCTGCTGGTGATGACCATGCTGAGGAGGGGGTCCTCCTGCAGCAGGTCCTGCATCCGGCCGTTCCAGTCCATGCAGGTCGTGTACACCCTGCCCTTCCGCTCGAGCTCGCCCGTCGCGAAGGGGCAGGCGTCATGGATGTATGCCGTGAGCCTCCAGCCTCGCTCCTGGGCGATCTTCTCGAGGGCGGGGATCCATTGCTTCGCGTGCGAGTCACCCACGAGGGCCACGTGGATGTCCGATGCCCTCTCCCCGTACTCGCAGGAGACGATCTCGGTCTCACTGATCTTGGCCGAGTCGCAGGTGGGGAAGTCCTTCGCTGCGACGACAGGCATCGGCGCGATGTCCTCCGCCGTCGCCTGCGGTTCGAACCCGGCTGATCGCGGGTTCGCCGGGAGAGTTCTGGCGCCGTGGAGGACCGTCTGCACCTGCACACGAACGGCTTCCGCCCTGTCCACTTCCGTGCGGACCGCTGTGACGAGGAGCCCGCCGGCGATGCCGCCGACCACCATGAGGACGAGTCCGGTACAGACGCCGCGGAGGGAGGCGTCCCTGAACGCACTCCACCCGCTGACGGGTTTCTCGACGACGGTGTACGTGAGGTACGCGAGGCCGATCGAGAGCCCGGCGATGACGGTCCCCGTCACGGCGTCGGGTTCTCCGACCACCGCCGTCGCCAGGACGATGAGCGGCCAGTGCCAGAGGTACAGGGAGTAGGAGATGTCCCCCAGGAAGGTCATGGGTCGGGTGCCGAGGACGAGGCCGGGCCCGAGCGGAGCCCGGCCGACGCCCGCGGCGATGACCAGGGCGGAGGACACCGTAGGGATCAGCGCAGCGCTTCCCGGGTACGGGACCGAGCCGTCGATCAGGACCGCGGAGGCGATGATGCCGCCCATTCCGGCCCACCCTGCAATCGTCGCGACAGCGTGGGGGAGCCTCTCGAGCTGCGCGACGGCCACGGCGAGAAGGGCGCCGAGCGCAAGCTGCCAGAACCGCGTCGTCGAGGCGAAGTAGGCGGGCCCGGGAGCTGTCGCGGTGTAGTGGATGGACCAGGCCAGCGACGGCAGAAGCACCAGGGTGAGGGCGACGAGGAGCAGCGGGCGCAGACGTTCCATCGGGATCGGCCCGCGCCGGCGCCTCTTCCCCGTCAGGAGCCCCCCGGCGGCGATGAGGAGCAGGGGCCAGACCAGGTAGAACTGCTCCTCCACGGCAAGGGACCAGTAATGCTGGAGGGGCCCGGGGGCCGCGTCACTCGTGAGGTAGTCCACGGAGTCGGCGGCAAGCCGCCAGTTCTGGACGTAGGACGCCGAGGCGATGAGGTCCCACCCGATCGAGGCCCAGCGCGTGACGGGCAGGAGCACAGCGGTCAGCGCGGCCGTGACGACGAGGACGAGCGTCGCCGCCGGCAGCAGCCGGCTGGCCCTTCGCGCGTAGAACCCGACCAGCGAGACCCGTCCGTCCTCGACGAGCTGCCGGAGGAGGAGCCCGGTGATCAGGAAACCGGAGATGACGAAGAAGACATCGACTCCCACGAATCCGCCCGGCACGAACGGCACCCCGAGGTGATACAGCAGCACCGCGATCACCGCCACACTGCGCAGGCCCTGGATGTCCGGCCGGAAAGCCGACCTCCCCGCGGTGGGTGCTGCGCGCTCGGCCGCGCCGAGCAGACTGACTGCCAACAGGAAACCTCCAGAGAAACCGTGCGACCCCCGAGCGCTGTCGATCCCAGCGTAGCGCCGGGGCTTTCCCGCCCCGCCGTGCCGCCATCGGCTCGACCTGCCCGGGGAAAGCTGATAGGTCCGCTACCACAGGGACGTCCGAGCCATCCGCGGGTGGCCTGCCCTACGAAGAGTACCTAGGCATGCATACAGTGGAATTCGACGGCAGGGGAGGCGTGATCAGCGATATTCCGGGCGCTCGGATCGCCTGGCTCGACAGCCTGCGCGGTACGGCCATCCTCCTCGTCGTCCTGCTGCACGCAGCGGAGTCCCTCCGGCTGGCCGCCGGGCCGACGCCGGGCGTCGATACCCTGAACCTCTTCCTCGAGCCCTTCCGCATGCCCGTGCTGATGTTCCTCTCGGGGCTCCTGCTGCCACAGTCACTGGCCAAGCCCGGACGGAAGTACGTCGCCGGCAAGGTCTCCCGGGTGGCGTGGCCGTACGTCCTCTGGTCGCTGATCATCCTGGCGGCGAGTGGGGACCTCAGCCCGGGTGGAGTCGCCGAGATCCTCTACCGCTCGCCGACCTACCTCTGGTATCTCTGGTTCATCCTCGTCTTCTATGCGCTCGCCTATCCGCTGCGCCGCATCCCGCAACTCGTCCCCGCAGGTGCAGCGCTCCTGGTCTCGTTCGTGCTGCCGCACGGCAGCCGCCCCGAGACCATGGCCTTCCTGGCGGCCTTCTTCTTCCTCGGGGCGTGGTGTGCCCGGCACGCCCCGCTCCTGGTGAGGATCACCAGCCGGCCCTGGCTGCTGGCACCGGCCCTGGCCGCAGCCGTCACCGTGGGTGTCCTCAACGTGATCGGCCGGGACGTCCTGTACCGGGGGGAGTTCGCCTGGGGAATAGCAGGAGCCCTGGGCGTCGTGTGCTGGCTGTTCCCGCGGCTCGGTACCAACCGGGCCACCGCGTTCCTCGCATTCGTGGGCCGCTACTCGATCGTGTTCTACGTCGCGCACCTGGGGCCGATCATGGTCACGCTCGCCCTGGCCGACGCCGTCGGCCTCGCCGGCGGATGGTTCCTGCTGCCACTGCTGCTCCTGCTGGGGATCGGGCTGCCGCTCGGTCTCGCCTGGGTGTACTCGACGAGGGAGCATGCGTCGGTGAACCTCCTCTTCGAGCTGCCGGCACCGGGGCGGCGCCTCCGCGACCTCGGGTCCCGGCTCCGGTGGGCGAGGATCCGGGGCTCTACTCCCGCGTGAGGACGGTCGTCAGCAGGAGATCCTTCGCGGGCCCCGTGACGTCCCACGAGTACTCGACCGTGGTGGCCGAGGTGGCGGTGAAACGGACCCGGTAGGTGTCGGGCGCACATGCGTGCTCGTCGTAGGCCCGGCCCGAGGTGAGGTCGAGCCGGCACAGGAGCCGGCCATCGGGGAAGTGCACGAGTGCTGATCCGTCCCGGCCCCTCCGTACCAGATAGGTGCGGACCGCCGGACCCTGGAACTGCGGCCAGGCGACGATCCCCTCCTCCTCCCAGCGGAGGCCGTCGTCGTCGGGCGTGAAGGTGGTGGTCCCCATGAAGGTGCCCGTCAGACCACCGGCCCTGTCGAGGAGACGGCGCTCGGTGTGCCAGGAGCCCGCCAAAAAGGCCAGCGGGTCGCCGACCGCAGAGGGGGTGGAGTCGTGCCGGTGTGCTACCGCAGCATCCCCGCCATCGGGCAGGGCCCGCGCCGGGTGGACAGCCGGTGCTGTCTCGTCCTGCATCGTCCCTCCTGGTGTCGGCTGCGTCCCACGCTAGCGGGGCTCGGCACCGCCGTCGATTGAGAACACCGCCCGAAAATGTTAGGCTACCTAACTATGAGCCTTCCTCCGACGGATACGCAGCTGCTGGCCCTCGCGCAGTCCTTCCGCACCACCCTGCGCCACGCCGTCTACCTCAGCCGGTCCATGGACAGCGACGGGGAACTGACCACCATGCAGATGAGCACCCTGAGCATGGCCGCGGACGAACCGCTCCGCGTGAGCCGGGTCGCCGCGAACCTCGGCATCCGCGTCCCGTCGGCGACCGAGCAGATCATCAAGCTGGAGCAGGCGGGGCTCGTCCTCCGGCAGCCCGATCCGACCGATTCCCGTGCCGTCCTCGTCCAGCTGACGGAGACCGGCCGCGAGGCCTGGGAGGCGGCCGGCAGGCGCCGCAACGAACGCGTCGCGGCACTGCTGGAACAACTCGACGATGACGACCGCGCGACACTGGCCGCCGCCCTGCCGATCATCGAAAAACTGAACCACACAGCCTAGGAGTACCCGAGTGACCACCCACGCACAGGCCGCGCAGCCCGCAACGGTCCTTGCCGAGGAGAAGCGGTCCTTCTTCCGGCAGCCCAGAGCCGTCTGGGCCACAGCCCTGGCGGCCGTCTTCGCCTTCATGGGAATCGGCCTCGTCGACCCGATCCTCCCGGCCATCGCCGAGAACCTCCAGGCCTCACCGAGCCAGGTGTCCCTGCTGTTCACGAGCTACTTCCTCGTGACGGCCGTCGCGATGCTCGTGACCGGCGTCATCTCCTCACGCATCGGTGGCAAGCGGACACTCCTGCTCGGGCTGGGCCTGATCGTGGTGTTCGCCTCGCTCGCCGGCCTGTCCGGCGACGTCGCCACCCTGGTCGGCTTCCGCGCCGGCTGGGGCCTCGGCAACGCGCTCTTCGTGGCCACCGCGCTCGCCGTGATCGTCGGCGTGGCCAGTGGCGGTACCGCGACGGCGATCATCCTCTACGAGGCCGCCCTCGGCCTCGGGATCTCCCTCGGCCCGTTGCTCGGTGCGCTCCTCGGCGGCTGGCAGTGGCGCGCGCCCTTCTTCGGCACCGCCGTCCTCATGGCCGCGGCATTTCTCGCCCTGATCATCCTGCTGCCCGCCACGCCCCGGCCCGCGACCACGACGTCGCTCACGGCACCGCTCGTCGCGCTCGGACACAAGGGCCTGCGCACCACCGCATCCAGCGCCCTGTTCTACAACTACGGGTTTTTCACGATCCTGGCGTTCACTCCCTTCGTCCTCGGCATGGACGCGTACGGGATCGGTGCGGTGTTCTTCGGCTGGGGCCTCATGGTGGCCATCTTCTCGGTCCTCGTGGCACCCGTGCTGCAGCGCGTGCTCGGCACCACCCGCGTGCTGCTCCTGACCCTCGCGGCCCTGGCCCTCGTGCTCGTCGGCCTCACCCTGGCCGCCGAGCGTTCGGTGACCGCCGTCGTCGTCTTGGTGGTCGTCTCCGGCGCTCTGCTGGGCATCAACAACACCCTGTACACGGAACTCGCCATGGGTGTCTCGACCGCGCCGCGGCCCGTCGCCTCGGCCGGCTACAACTTCGTCCGGTGGATGGGCGGGGCGCTCGCACCCTTCGCCGCGACGAAGCTGGCCGAGGTCTTCGATCCCCGCGCCACCTACGCCGTCGCCGCGGTCATGGTGCTCGTCGCGGCGGGCGTGATCCTCGCCGGTCGCGCCTCGCTCACGCACGCGACCGGGACGGGCGAATAGGGCCGGAGCGACAGGGCCGGAGCGACGGCGTCAGCCGTCGAGGATCGACGTCGTCGCCTCGTCCTCCGCCCCCGCGTAGTACCGGTCCAGCAGCGCCCTGAACCACGGCTCCTGCGGCCCGGCCCGGTCGAAGAGCGTCATGGAGGACTGCAGCTTGCGCGCATCGATCCCGCCGAGCACCGCCACCGGATCGCTGCCCTGCAGATTGAGGAGGGCGTGGACACTCTCCATGAGGCGGGGGCCCAGGACCCGATGCGCGAGGTAGGCACGTGCCTCCTCGAGGGTGCCGATGGCGTACCGGACCGACGTCGGGCTGCTGCCGAGTCCTGCCACCTGCGGGAAGACGAACCACATCCAATGCCCCGTCTTCCGGCCGTTCCGCAGCTCGGCGAGGGCCTGGTCGTAGGTGCCGTGGGCGTCCTGCGCGTCGACGAATCGTGCGAGGTCGTAGGGGTCGGTCATGCTGGCCTCCGGAGAAAAGGGTGGGTGGGCGGGCACTTCATCGGTAGCGAACAGGCCTGACAAGGGTCCAGGGGGTCGCTAGCGTTGAAGGATGTCGACAATCAATATCACTGAGGCAAGCTTCCCCGAGACCATCGAGGGCAACGACATCGTGTTCGTTGACTTCTGGGCCGACTGGTGCGGGCCGTGCAAGCAGTTCGCACCGGTGTACGACGCCGTCTCGCAGCAGCACGAGGACGTCACCTTCGCGAAGGTCGACACCGAGGCCGAGCAGTCGCTCGCCGCAGCCGCGGGGATCACCTCCATCCCTACGCTGATGGCGTTCCGCGAGAAGGTCCTCGTCTTCTCCCAGCCCGGCGCGCTCAACGCGACGCAGTTCGGTGAGCTGGTCGACGCCGTCAAGGGCCTGGACATGAAGGCCGTGCACGAGCAGATCGCGCAGCAACAGGCGCAGGGCGACACCGCCGGCGACGCGCAGTAGCCGTCCTTCCGAACGGAAGCCCCGCACTCCTCGAGTGCGGGGCTTCTCTCATTCCGGTGCTAGGCGGCCTGGTCCGACCGCACCATCTCCACGGGCCTGGCCAGCAGGGCGCTCAGCGATTCGCCGAGGTCCTGGACGGCGGGGCCGCGCAGGTGCGTGTCCAGCAGGTCGGTGGACTCCCACTGCTCGGTGAGGACGATGCGGTCCTCCTGCGCTTCGGTGATCTCGTACCGGATGCAGCCGGGCTCCTGCACCACCTGTTCGATGGCGATGTCCAGGGCGAGCTTCACGCGGAAGAACTCGCCGTCGAGCGGGGTGAATACTGCGGTGACGTCTACGGGTTGGCTCATGCCTCCACCCTAGCGGCGCCCGGATCGGCGGCCGCATCGTGTCACGCGCATAAGGCGGGCCTAGCGCCGGCGGTGGTCCTCGGGGGAGAGGCGGGGACCGAAGGTGGGCTTGCGGAAGCCGCTCGAGTACAGGGACCGCACCACGCGCTGGCGCTGCCCCTGCCACGGCGCGAGCAGCTCGATCATCCCGGCGTCGTCGGTCCGCCGCCCGGTGAGCGCAGCACCGACATAGGCCGCGAGGTGGTAGTCGCCGACGGAGATCGAGTCGGGACAGCCGTGCGTCCGCTGCACCACCTCGGCCGCCGTCCACACGCCGATGCCGGGCACCGACCGCAGGCCGGCACGGACCGCGTCACCGCCCGGCAGGGACGCGAGCCGTTCCAGCCCGGTCGCCACGAGGGCCGCCTTGAGGATGGTGGCCGAGCGTTTCGCGTCCACGCCGGCCTTGTGCCAGTCCCAGGACGGGACGCGGCGCCACTGCTCGGCGGTCGGGGGAAGGCGGAGTGCCGCGGGAGCGACGCCACCGGCACCCGGGGCGGGGTCGCCGTAGCGGACGAGCAGGTAGCGCCAGGCGCGCTTGGCCTCGATGCCGGTGACCTTCTGTTCGAGGATCGCCCGGGCCACCGTGTCGAGCATCCGCCCCGACGACGGAAGGCGCAGGCCGGGATTGAGGTACCTGCCCTTGCGGGCGAGGTCGGGCAGCGTGGCCCGGAACTCGGCGCAGTCGAAGGCGGTCCAGTCGTCGTCCGCTCCCAGCAGGCGGGGAAGGGATGCCAGCGCCCGGGCAGCCCCCGGCCCCCAGGCGTTCGCCTGGATGCGGCTGCTGGTCAGGGAGCCCCGCTGCCGCAGGGAGAGCGTGACGGGGCCGTCGACGGTACGGAAGGCGAGCCAGGAGTCGGGTCCCTGCACGAGAAAGGAGGGGTCGTGGGTGCCGCACTGCAGCGTGCCGATCGTCGCGGCGAGATTGTAGGGTCCGTCGGGGATCCACTCCGCGGCTTCCGCACCCGGGGGCACGACGGCGGGGGCGATGCTCATGCCTCAATCGTCCCACGGAGGCCGTGCTGTCCCGATGTCCGACGGCGTGTCACGCGGGGTCGCGCGGGAGTAGCATCAGGCATCCGGTGGAATCGTCCTGAGGAACAGCCGATGGTGGAGGCCCAGAGGAATCGGGGGTGGCGGTCCGTCGCGCCCGGGCTCCTCGTCCTCCTCGTCGTGATGGCCCTGCTGTGCGCAGGGTGCACGGTGGACGGTTCCGGGCGGGCGTCGCAGGATCCCGCACCGCAGGCAGCATCCCCTCGCACCTCGCCGAGCAGGTCGCCGCAACCGTCACCGTCCCCGCCGGCATGCGAGGACTGCGTGGGCATCATCCTCACGGGAGACCTCCTGGTGCACCCGCAGCTGTGGGAGCAGGCCGCGGCGGACGCGGCGGTGACGGGCCGACTTCCGCTGGACTTCGGGCCGTTGCTCGCGGGCCAGCGCCCCTATCTCGCGGCGGGCACGCTCGGCGTCTGCCACCTCGAGACACCCGTGGCCGACGCGGAAGGACCGTTCAGCGGCTATCCGCAGTTCAACGTCCCGCCGCAGATCCTCGCCGCGGCGAAGGACGTCGGATACGACGCGTGCACCACCGCGAGCAACCACACCATCGACTGGGGCACGCAGGGGGTGGAACGCACCCTCGCGGCGCTGGACGCGGTGGGCCTCGACCACACGGGGTCCTATGCGAGCGCCGCCGATGCGGAGGAGGTCCTGATCCTCGATCAGCCGCAGGCGAGGGTGGCGGTCATCGAGGCGACGTACGGGCTGAACGGACTGGTGCCCGACGAGCCGTGGCGCGTGGACCTGATCGATGCGCAGGACATGATCGCGAAGGCGACGGCGGCCCGGGGCCAGGGGGCGGACATCGTGATCGCTGCACTGCACGCCGGCGACGAATACGCCTCCGTCCCGAACGCCCAGCAGGTGGAGGTCGCCCACGCACTCGCGGACAGCGGCGAGATCGACGTCGTCTACGGCCACCACACCCACTCGGTCCTGCCGGTCGAGCGCTACAACGGCACGTGGATCGCGTACGGGCTGGGCAACGGGGTGACCGAGCTGTCACCCGTCCACGAGGTCAACAACGAAGGCCTGATGATCCGGGTCCGGCTGAGCCGGGCTGCCGGCGGCGGCTGGTCCGTCTCCGACTTCGACTGGGTGCCGTCCCTGATCGTCGCGGCACCCTACCGCTGGTGTTCCCTCGCCCCCGATCGGCCGGTCGGGGCCTGCTCGTCCCCGGAGCACGAGGCAGCGGTGCGCGAGCGGACCCGGCGCGTGGTCGAGTCGCGCGGCGCGGCCGGCGCGGGTGCCCGCCAGTGGGAGGTCTCCGCCGACGGGGCGGGGCGCTAGGGCCGCGGATCACCCACGGATCGTCGACGCGATCGCCTCGCCGAGCGACGCCGTCGTCCCGGTACCGCCGAGGTCCCGGGTGAGGGTGTCACCGCCGGCGGCCAGCACCGACTCGATGGCGCCGAGGATCGCGGCGGCCGCCTCCGGCTCGCCGAGGTGCTCCAGCATCATCGAGGCGCTCCAGATCTGGCCGACCGGATTGGCGATCCCCTTGCCCGCGATGTCCGGCGCCGACCCGTGCACCGGCTCGAAGAGGCTGGGGAAGGTCCGGTCGGGGTTGATGTTGCCGCTCGGTGCGACCCCGATCGTGCCCGTGCATGCCGGCCCGAGATCGGACAGGATGTCGCCGAAGAGGTTGCTGGCCACGACGACGTCGAACCAGTCGGGGTGGAGGACGAAGTTCGCGCAGAGGATGTCGATGTGGAACTTGTCCGTGCGCACGTCCTCGTAGCCGGCCGCCATCGCCTCCACGCGCTCGTCCCAGTACGGCATGGTGATCGAGATGCCGTTGCTCTTCGTGGCCGACGTCAGGTGCTTCTTCTCCCGCTTCCGGGCGAGCTCGAAGGCGTATTTCAGGATGCGGTCCACGCCGGTACGGGTCATGACGGTGTCCTGGATGACCGTCTCGCGGTCCGTGCCCTCGAACATCCTGCCGCCGACGCTCGAGTACTCGCCCTCGGTGTTCTCGCGGACCACGTAGAAGTCGACGTCGCCCGGCTTCCTGCCGGCCAGAGGACTGGTGATCCCCGGCAGCAACCGCACCGGACGCAGGTTCACGTACTGGTCGAAGTGGCGCCGGAACTGCAGCAGGCTGCCCCAGAGGGACACGTGGTCCGGCACGACGTCGGGCCAGCCGACGGCCCCGAAGAAGATCGCGTCGAAGCCGCGCAGTTCCTCGAACCAGCCGTCCGGCAGCATCTGCCCGTGCTCGAGGTAGTAGTCGGCGCTGGCGTAGTCGAACTCCGTGACCTCGACCCCGAAGCCGTACCTGTCCGCGGCCGTCCGGAGCGCGCGCAACCCCTCCGGCATGACCTCCTTGCCGATGCCGTCGCCGGCGATCGCAGCGATCCGGTAGGTGTTCGTCATGGTCTCCGTCATGGTCGGTTCCCTTCATCGGCAGGCTGCTTACCCACCCAGCCTAGGCTCAGGACCCCGTCCACCACAGCACGACGACGGCCGCGGGCAGCGTCAGCGCCGTCACCAGCAGTCCCGCCAGCGCGAACGGCACCCATCGGATGGACAGGCCGAGGGACTGCAGCCGTTCGGCCCACAGCAGGGTCGCGAGCGATCCCCAGGGGGTGACGAGTGGCCCGAGGTTCGCACCGATGAGCAGTGCTGCGAGGCGGAGGGGGGAGCCGGCCAGCGGTTCCAGGGCCAGGTAGGCGGGCAGGTTGTTGACGGCATTGGCGCCGGCGGCACCGACGGCCGCGAGCTGCAGGAGGTCCGCGAGTCCCGCCCCGGTCCCGGCCACGGGAGCGATCCCGGTGTCGAGGCCCTGCGCCTGGGCCGCGGTGACGAGCACGAAGAGGCTGAGGGCGAGGACGAGCGGATTCACCGGGATCAGCCGGAAGGTCAGCGTGCTGCGTCGCCGGACCGCGAAGAGGACCAGGAGGACGCCGGCGGCCACGCTCGCACTCGCCGCCACCGGGATCCCGCTGACCAGGGCGGGCACCAGGAGTGCGAGGACCGCGTAACCGCACAGCAGCAGGACGCGGTCCTCCGCTACGCGGGGTGCGGCGGGTGAGAAGCGGCCGGACAGCTGCCGGCGGAAGATCAGGAGCAGGACGGCGCACGGCACGACGATGCCCACCACCGCCGGGCCGTAGACGAGCCCCGCGAAGGCCGCCGGAGTGAGCTGCAGCCGCTCCTGCACCAGGAGGTTCGTCAGGTTGGACACCGGCAGGAGCAGGGACGCCGTATTGGCGAGCCAGACGATCGTCATGGCGAAGGGCAGGGGAGGGAGCCCGCTCCGCCGGGCGAGCAGCACCACCAGGGGCGTGAGCAGCACCGCCGTCGTATCCAGCGAGAAGAAGACGGTGCAGCCCACGGCGAGGACGACGGTCACGAGCCACAGCACGATCGTGCGGCCCCCGGCCAGGCGCGCCGACGCCGCGATGATCCGTTCGAAGACGCCCGCCGCGAAGAGCAGGTCCGTGACCACCGTCATGGCTGTCACGAAGAGCAGGATCGGCCAGATACGCTCCCACAGCCCGGCCAGGGCAGGGCCGGGCAGCAGGCCGGCGGCGATGCAGGCCAGGGCGAGGACCGGCAGGAGCGCCCGGGAGGCAGTGCGCAGGGTCACGGGCGGGCTCCGATCCAGGGGCAGTAGCAGGTCGGGTCGCGTCCCGCGGCGTAACGGCGGCATGGTCGTTCGGGCACCAGCCGGTAACTTTGTAGTCATGAAGTATGCCAATTCAATCGTCGACCTGATCGGCAACACCCCGCTGGTCAGGCTCAACTCCGTCACCGACGGTATCGCAGCCACCGTCCTCGCGAAGGTCGAATACCTCAACCCGGGCGGGTCGGTGAAGGACCGCATCGCGGCGAAGATCATCGACGCAGCCGAAGCCGAGGGGAAGATCAAGCCCGGCGGAACCATCGTCGAACCGACCTCCGGCAACACCGGTGTCGGACTCGCCCTCGTGGCGCAGCAGCGCGGCTACAAATGCGTCTTCGTGGTGCCCGACAAGGTGGGCGAGGACAAGCGCAACGTCCTCAAGGCCTACGGCGCAGAAGTCGTGGTCACGCCGACCGCCGTCGCCCCCGACAGCCCGCACTCCTACTACGGCGTCTCCGACCGCCTCGTCCGCGAGATCCCCGGCGCCTACAAGCCCGACCAGTTCTCCAACCAGAACGGGCCGCTGAGCCACTACGAGACCACGGGCCCCGAGATCTGGAACGACACCGACGGCAAGCTCACGCACTTCGTCACCGGCGTCGGCACCGGCGGCACCATCACCGGCACCGGCCGGTACCTGAAGGAGGTCTCGGCGGACCGCGACGGCGGGCCCGTACGCATCATCGGCGCCGACCCCGACGGCTCCATCTACTCGGGCGGCACCGGACGCCCCTACTTCGTCGAGGGCGTCGGCGAGGACATGTGGCCCGAGTCCTACGACCCCTCCATCCCGGACGAGATCCACGGCGTCACGGACGCCGAGAGCTTCGAGATGACCCGGCGCCTCGCCCGCGAGGAGGGGCTGCTGGTCGGCGGGTCCTGCGGTATGGCGGTCGTCGCCGCGTTGCGCGTCGCCAAGGACCTGACCGCCGACGACGTCGTCGTCGTCCTCCTGCCCGACGGCGGCCGCGGCTACCTCGGCAAGATCTTCAACGACGACTGGATGAAGTCCCACGGCTTTATGGCCGGCGGCGACGAGGCGAGCGTCGGCGAGGTGCTGCGCGCCAAGAACAGCTCGCTGCCGGACCTCGTGCACACGCACCCCACCGAGACCGTCCGCGACGTCATCGCGACCCTGGCCGAACACGGCGTCTCCAGCCTCCCGGTGCTGTCCCGGAAGCCTCCCGTCAGGGTGGGGGAGGTGCTGGGGTCCGTCGACGAGCGGTCGCTGACGGCGAAGATCTTCAGCGGCGAGGCGCAGCTGACGGACCAGATCTCGCAGCACATGGACGGGAAGCTCCCGCTCATCGGGTCGCTCGAATCCGTCGAGACGGCGCGGGAACGGCTCCAGGACGTCGACGCGCTGATGGTGACGAACGTCGGGTCCCCGGTGGGAATTCTGACGCGCCACGACTTGCTGACGTACATGAGCAGATAACTCACTCCCACCAGGATTCTCAGGAGCATCGTGACGCACTCGAACGCCCAGGGTTTCAACACCCGGGCCGTCCACGCAGGCCAGACCCCCGACCCCACGACGGGAGCGGTGATCCCGCCCCTGTACCAGACCACCACGTTCGCGCAGGACGGCATCGGCAAGCTGCGCAACGGCTACGAGTACGGGCGCGGCACCAACCCCACCCGTGATGGGCTGCAGGTCCAGATCGCGGCGCTCGAGGGCGGCGAGCACGCCTTCAGCTTCTCGTCGGGCCTCGCGGCGGAGGACGCGCTCATCCGGGCCGCCCTCCGTCCGGGCGACCACATCGTCCTCGGCAACGACGCGTACGGCGGCACCTACCGCCTGATCGACCGTGTGCTGTCCCAGTGGGGCATCACCAACACCGCCGTGGACATGGCGGACGCCGACGCGGTCCGGTCCGCCATCGCCGCGAACAACACCAGGATGGTGTGGGTCGAGACGCCGTCGAACCCGATGATGAAGATCACCGACATCGCCGCGACCGCCCAGCTCGCGCACGACGCCGGTGCCCTGCTCGTCGTCGACAACACGTTCGCCTCGCCCTACCTGCAGCAGCCGCTCACCTTCGGTGCCGACGTCGTCGTCCACTCGACGACCAAGTACATCGGCGGGCACTCGGACGCCAGCGGCGGGGCCGTCGTCGTGAACGACGGCGAGCTCGCCGAGAAGATCGGGTTCATCCAGTTCGCCGTCGGCGCCGTGTCGGCTCCCATGGAGGCCTGGCTCACCACCCGCGGGCTCAAGACCCTCGGAGTGCGCATGGACCGGCACTCCTCCAACGCGACCGCGATCGCTCGCTGGCTCCTCGAGCAGGACGAGGTGGAGCACGTGTACTACCCTGGGCTGCCCGAGCACCCGGGCCACGACCTCGCGGCTGCCCAGATGAAGGACTTCGGCGGGATGATCTCCGTGACCTTCAAGGGTGGGGCGGAGGCCGCGAAGAAGGTGGCGGAGTCGACGCACGTATTCCTGCTGGCGGAGTCCCTCGGCGGCATCGAGTCGCTGATGAACTACCCGTCCGACATGACGCACGCGTCCGTCAAGGGCACCGAGCTCGCCGTCCCCGAGAACCTGGTCCGGCTGTCCGTCGGCATCGAGGACCTCGAGGACCTGATCACCGATCTCGACCAGGCGATCGCCACACTGCGCCAGTCCTGATACGAAGGGCCCCTCCTGGTGGAGGGGCCCTTCGTGTGTCCGGAGTCGGCCGGGCCGCCGCGGCCTCGTGCACGTGTTTTCGGCGGGGACGGCGTCCTTCGCGGCGTGTCCTGGCCCGACACGCCCTTCCGAGGGCGAAAGCCGTGCACGACGCCGCGCCGGCAAGCCCCGCTAGCGGGAACCCGGCAGCCGGAAGCGCTTCTTCGCCTTCGGCTGGGTCAGCTGGAAGTAGTCGCTGCTCTGCGGCAGCCACAGCAGCAGCACCGCGACGAGCATCGCCCCCGCGACGAGGGACAGGCCGGGCGTCCCGCGGACGATGATCGGCACGCCCACGATGATGCCGATGGTGCTCAGCAGCTCGCGGGCGCTCCTCCTGCCCCGGCGCAGCGGGAGCAGGAGGATCAGCTGCAGGACGGCGAGCGCCCCGAAGAGCGCCCCGAGCCCGATGAAGCCTGCCCGGTCGAGGTCCTGCATCGCGGCCGACGTGATGAAGGTGCCCGCGGCGATCAGCAGCAGCACCGCGATCACGAGCCACAGCACGATCGCCGCGCGCAGCGTGAACGGCCGTGGCGGCAGTGCGTTCGGACGGGGACCCAAGATTGCCTATCCTCGCGGGGCGACGGTGCCGGTGGAGGTTTCGGTGTCGTAGGAGTAGACCTCCGTGCCGCCGATCCACACCTGCAGGGCACGCTGCATGACGTCGAGCGGGTCGCCGCTCCACAGCACCAGGTCCGCATCCTTGCCGACGGCGAGCGAGCCGAGGCGGTCCGCCAGGCCGAGGACCTTCGCGGGGTTGATCGTGATGGAGCGCAGCGCCGTCTCCCGGTCCAGGCCCTCCTTGACCGCCAGCGTGGCCTGATGCACCAGGAAGTTGATCGGGATCACGGGGTGGTCGGTGATGATCGAGATCTCGACGCCGGCCCTCGCGAGCTTGCCCGGGTTGGCGATGGAGCGGCCGCGCAGCTCCACCTTGGACTTCGTGGTGAACAGCGGCCCGATCAGCACGGGGGTCCCGCGTTCCGCCAGCACGTCGCCGAGCAGGTGCGCCTCGGTGCCGTGGTCCAGGACGAGGTCGTAGCCGAACTCGTCGGCGATGCGGAGGGCCGTGGCGATGTCGTCGGCACGGTGGGCGTGCTGGCGCCAGGGGATCTCGCGGCGCAGCACCATGGCGAGGGCCTCGAGGTGCGGGTCGCGCGCGTTCTCGTCGGCCTTGCCCATGTAGTTCTGGGCCTTCATGAACGCCTCGCGGATGACGAGCGCGGTGCCCAGGCGGGTCGACGGCGTCTTGTCCTTGCCGCCGTAGACGCGCTTGGGGTTCTCGCCGAGTGCGGACTTCAGGCCGCTGGGGGAGCGCAGCACCATCTCCTCGAGGTAGCGCCCGTGCGTGTGGAGGGCGACGGCGAGGCCCCCGATCGGGTTCCCGGAGCCGGGATTGACGTTCACCGTGGTGACGCCGCCGGCGAGGGCGTCGTCGAAGCCGGGGTCGAAGGGGTTGACGGCATCGATCGCGCGGACGCCGGCGGTGTTCGGGTTGGTCATCTCGTTGGTGTCGTCTCCTGCGGCGCCTTCACCCTCCTCGTGCGTCCCGAGGTGGACGTGGGCGTCGACGAAGCCCGGGAGCAGCCACTTCCCGCCCGCATCGACGACCGTGGCGCCGTCGGGCACCGGAACGGAGGCGCCGAGGGCCGTGATCCGGCCGTCCTCCACGACGACGGTGCCGTCGAAGGGCTCCCCGTCGATCGGGACGAGGTGGGCATTGGTGATGGCCGTGGTGGAAGCGGGCGTGGTGGTGCCGCTGGGGGAGGACATGGGTGCATCGACCTTTCGCGAGGGTGCGGGGTGATTTCCACCATATCGGCCCGCGGGCACCTGCCCGGGGCCGTGCCTACACTGGATGAGCCGTTCCGCAGGGTTTCCCGGGCCGGTGACAGCACCCTGTTGATCGGAAGGAAAGCATGAGCCAGCGCAGTATCCCGGCAGCGGTCCGGGCGCTGGGCGTCGTCGCCGCAGTGGCCGTCGCAGCCGCTCTGGGGGTCTGGGCGTTCGCCTGGGCGGACTTCATCGGCCTGGACTTCCGCGTCTACCGGATGGGCGGACAGTCCGTGGTCGACGGCGACGGCTCGCTCTACACGCGGTCCTTCGGCGAGGGCGAGGGGTCGCTCCTCTTCACCTACCCGCCCTTCGCGGCCCTGGCCTTCACCGTGCTGACGCTCGTCAGCGCCGAGACGGGCGCCCTCCTCTTCGTGGGGCTGTCGGTCCTCATCGCCGCTGCGACCTCCCTCCTCGTCACGCGGTACCTCGGCGGCTTCCGCGGTGTGCGGGAGGTGGTGCGGCACCCCGCAGCCCTGCCGCTGGCCATCGCGGGCACCGGTGTGGTCTGCCTGCTCGGCCCGTGGCGCGAGACCATGGCCTTCTCCCAGGTCAACATCCTGCTCTTCGCGATGATCGCCGCGGACCTGCTCTCCGGCCCGCACCGACGCATGCCGACCGGCCTGCTCACCGGCATCGCCGCGGGCATCAAGCTGACGCCCCTGGTCTTCGGCCTGTACTTCCTCGTGCGCGGCGAGTGGAAGCAGCTGTTCACGATGGCCGGCGGCTTCTTCGGGACGATCGCGCTCGGGTTCCTCCTGCTGCCCGCGGAATCGGCGACCTACTGGCTGCAGATGCTGCGTGACACTGGCCGCATCGGCGGCGAGGGCTACGTGGACAACCTGTCTCTCCGCGGTGCGATCCTGCATTTCCTCGGGCCCGACTTCCCCTCCACCATCCCGTGGCTGCTCGGCTCCCTCCTGCTGGTCGCCGCGACGGCCTTCGTCATCCGCACGGCCGGACGGCGCGGTGACCGTTTCCTGCCCATCGCCATGACGTCGCTGCTCATGCTCCTCATCTCGCCGATCTCCTGGTCCCACCACTGGGTGTGGATCGTGGTGGTCCTGGCCGTCCTCGCGGGCCAGGCCGCCGGACTCCCGGCGGAACTGCGGGCGTACCGCGCGGCAGCTGCGGCCCTCTTCGTCATCACCCTCGTGGTCTTCATCTACTCGCCCAAGAGCATCGGCCTGCTGTTCGGAGCCCAGGACCTCAATTCGCAGCTGACGACGGGCTGGCTCATGGCCTCGAGCGCCGGCGTCTTCTGCGCTCTCGCCACCACCGTCCTCTGGGTGCTCCTGTCCCGGCGCCTGGCGGTCCATGCTCCGAGCAGCATGGACGAGCAGGCGGCTGCGGGATCCGGGCGGACCCCGAGCGGGAGCAGCAGGGACACCGCGCTCGACGACGGCGTCGTGCCCAGTAGCCGGAACCCCTGATGTCCGTGGCGGCCCGGCGTACCCTCGCAGCTCCTGTCAGCCGTCTGCGGGTCGTCGGCGCCTGCGTCGTGGCGCTCGCCCTGCCGCCCCTCCTCGAGGCAGCCGTCTTCGCGGTGGGCAACTCGCTGCTCGTCGTCGACGTGCTGTTCCAGCTGGCAGGCGTCATCGCCGTCGCTTTGATCGGTGGCCTCTGGCCCGCCCTGCTCGCGGCCCTGTGGAGCAGCATCATCCTCAACTACACGTCGACCGAGCCGTTCGGTTCCCTCGAGATCGCCGACGCCGAGAACGTGGTCACCGTGTTCATCTTCATCGCCGTCGCGGTGGCGGTCTCGCTCGTCGTCGGCCTCTCCGCCCGCCGTTCCAGGGAGGCGGTGCTGGCGCAGCAGGAGGCGGCTCTGCTCGGTGAACTCGCACGTGGTGCGCTCGCGGAGGAGGACACGCTCCAGGGCTTCCTGCAGCACGTCCAGTCGCAGTTCGACGTCGACGCCGTCGCCCTGTTCGGTCCCGAGGACGGGAGCAGCGGGACCGGAAGGAGCGCGGCCGGGAGCGACGGGGCCGGGCAGGACGGCGCGTCGGCCGAAGACCGCCGGGAACGCAGGGCGCTGGCCGTCCGTCCGACACCTCGGCAGCAGGACGCGGCCGGCCCCGCCTCGAGCGCCCCACGCCGCGGGCAGGCAAGCGCCGCCGGTCGCGGGCCGGGTACCGGCGGGTCGGCCCAGGGAACGGACGCCCCCGCTCGCGTTAGTGAGGACCGCTGGACGCTGGAGACGGCGACCACCAGGGAAGCGGTCGACGGCGACTTCTCGCTCGCGCTGTACGGGCGTCCTCTGTCGGGGCGCGAGCGCGGCCTCCTGACGGCGTTCGCCGGGCAACTGCGCTCGATGCTGCAGCGGCAGGAACTCCTCGCGAGCACACGCACGAACCGCCGGCTCGTCGAGGGCAACGTCATGCGCACGGCGATCCTGCGCTCGGTGTCCCACGACCTCCGCACGCCCCTGGCCGGCATCAAGCTCGCGGTCAGCAGCCTGCGGCAGTCGGAGGTGACCTTCTCGCAGGAGGACGAGGACGAACTCCTCGAGACCATCGAGGACTACTCGGACAGGCTGGACGCGCTCGTCAACAACCTGCTGGACATGTCCCGCATCACCGGCGACGCCGTGAACGCGCACGTGCGGCCGCTCAAGTGGATCGACGTCGTCGGACCCGCCCTCGCGAACGTGTCCGAGGACCGCGTGCACGTGTCCATCCCGCCCAACCTCCCGGCCATCGAAGCGGACCCCGGACTGCTGGAGCGGGTCCTCGCGAACATCGTCGAGAACGCAGGGAAGTACGCCCCGGACTCGCTGATCGAGGTCACCGCGTCCATCGGCGGCACCGGCAGGGCGCTCATCAACGGCTTCCCCGCGAGCGAGCTGCGCGTCATCGACCACGGCCAGGGGGTGTCCCGCGACGACGTGGACACCATGTTCCGCCCGTTCCAGCGCCTCGACGACGCGCCGTCCGGAGCCGGCGTCGGACTGGGCCTGGCCGTGGCGAAGGGATTCACCGAGGTCATGGGCGGCGTGCTCGACGCCGAGCAGACCCCCGGCGGCGGGCTGACGCTCGTGATCCGCCTGCCGATCTCGACCGGGGCGGATCTGTGACGCGGGTGCTGGTGGTCGACGACGAACCGCAGCTCCTCCGCGCCCTCGAGATCAACCTCCGTGCCTACGGCTACCAGTGCGTCACAGCCGTCGACGGCGAGACCGCGCTCGCCGCCGCGGCAGAGCACCACCCGGACATCATCGTGCTGGATCTCGGCCTGCCGGACCTCGACGGGGTGGAGGTCATTCGTCGGATCCGCGGTTGGTCGCAGGTGCACATCATCGTGCTGTCCGCCCGCCATGGATCGCAGGACAAGGTCGATGCCCTCGACGCCGGGGCCGACGACTACGTGACGAAGCCCTTCGGCCTCGACGAACTGCTCGCGCGGCTCCGTGCGGCCGCCCGGCGTGCGGCCGTCGAGGCCGACGCACCCGTCCTCGAGACGCCCGATTTCCTGCTCGACGCCGGTGCGCGCCGGGTCGTGAAGGACGGGAAGGACGTCCGGCTGACGCCCACGGAGTGGAAGATCGTGGACCGGCTGATCGCGCACCCGGGCCGGCTCGTCTCCCAGCAGCGGCTCCTCCTCGACGTCTGGGGACCCGCCTACGCGAAGGACGTGCAGTACCTCCGCGTCTACATGGCACAGCTGCGCAAGAAGCTCGAGCCCGATCCGGGCTCGCCGCGGTACTTCGTGACCGAGAGTGGGATGGGCTACCGCTTCGAACCCTGACCGGGAGCGCGGATGCGGGCGCCGCATAGGATGGTCGCCATGACCACCGGTACCCTCCTCGCCGTCTGCCGCGTGCACGAACTCCTCCCCACGAAGGACTCGACCGGGGTCACTGCGATCGACAAGCGTGCGGTCGACGGGCCCGTGAACGTCCATCCGCTCGGACTCACCGGCGACATCCAGGCGAGCCGGAAGCACCACGGGGGACCGACGAAGGCCCTCTACGCCTACTCCCAGGACGACGCCGAGTTCTGGGCGCAGCAGCTGGGGCGCGAGGTGACGCCCGGCCTGTTCGGGGAGAACCTCCGCGTCGCGGGGATCGACGCCTCCAACGCCGTCATCGGTGAGCGGTGGAGCGTGGGGGAGCAGGTGGTGCTCGAGGTGACGATGCCGAGGACGCCCTGCGTGAACTTCGCCCGGTACCTCGGCGAGAGGTCCTGGGTGAAGCGCTTCGCCGAGGCCAACAGGGTGGGCACCTACCTGAGCGTCGTGACCAAGGGGAGCGTCTCCGCGGGTGACACCATCCGGGTGACCAGCGTCCCCGAGCACGGTGTCACCGCTGCGCAGGTCTACACGGGCCCCGACGAACGCCAGGCGCACGCACTGCTCGATGCCGCGGCGGCCGGACACCTCGCCCTCACCCCGCAGGTCCGCAAGGCCGCGCTCCAGGCCCTGAAGGTCGCCTCGCCGGCCTGACGTGCCGAACGTCACCTGCCGGATGGCCTCCTCGTGGAGCGCGACGGGGCGTACGTGCCGTAGACTGGAAACATCCCCCACACCGGTATTCCCTTTATTTCCGCCCCGTCCGGGCCGGATAGGTTGTGTTGGGGCTCGGAGCGAAGACTCGCGAGCAGATTCATCAGGGAGCGCCGGCTAGAAGAAACGTCACACATCACTGCTGAGAGAGCAGAGAACACGGTGTGACGAGGAGCTCGGCCTCGGGATTGAAACAGTGCCGGATCCATGTTCATTCGGCTCTGCGGGCTCCATCCTCAGGCCGTCCGGCACCTATCTGGAGGAATTCTTTCCGTGCCTGAAAACCTGTCCGAGCACATCACCGACACCACCCCCGTCACCGAGACCACCGCAGCGGTTCCCGCTCCGGAGTCCGACGACGACGGCGTGACCATCCGCTTCACCGAGCTCAATCTCGACGGCCGCATCCTCGCGGCACTGAACGACCTCGGCTACGAGAAGCCCTCACCCATCCAGGCAGCAACCATCCCCGCGCTGCTCGAAGGTCGCGACGTCGTCGGTCTGGCCCAGACCGGTACCGGCAAGACGGCCGCGTTCGCCGTACCCGCGCTGTCGAAGATGGCGGAACTCGCAGACGTCAACGGCGGACCCAGCAAGAACACGCAGGTCCTGGTGCTCGCACCGACCCGCGAGCTCGCGCTGCAGGTGGCCGACGCCTTCACCTCCTACGCCAAGCACATGGAGGGCTTCACCGTCCTTCCCGTCTACGGCGGATCGCCCTACGGCCCCCAGCTCAACGGCCTCCGCCGCGGCGCGCAGGTCGTCGTCGGTACCCCGGGTCGCGTCATCGACCACATCGAGAAGGGGTCGCTGGACCTCTCCAACCTCGAGTACGTCGTCCTCGACGAGGCCGACGAGATGCTGCGCATGGGCTTCGCCGAGGACGTCGAGAAGATCCTCGGCTCGACGCCCGCCGAGAAGCAGGTTGCACTGTTCTCCGCGACCATGCCGCCGGCCATCCGCCGGATCGCCAAGAAGTACCTGAACGATCCGGCCGAGATCTCGGTCAAGGGCAAGACGACGACGGGTACCAACACGCGTCAGCGCTACCTGCAGGTCATGGGCCCGCACAAGCTCGACGCGATGACCCGCATCCTCGAGGTGGAGGACTACGACGGCATCATCGCCTTCGTCCGCACCAAGGCGGCCACGGAAGACCTGGCGGACAAGTTGCGTTCACGGGGCTTCACAGCCGCAGCCATCAACGGAGACATCCCCCAGCAGCAGCGCGAGCGCACCGTCGAGGCGCTGCGCGAGGGCAAGATCGACATCCTCGTCGCCACGGACGTCGCCGCCCGCGGCCTCGACGTGGAGCGCATCTCGCTCGTCGTGAACTACGACATCCCCAACGACACGGAGTCCTACGTCCACCGCATCGGTCGTACCGGCCGCGCAGGACGTTCGGGTGACGCGATCCTCTTCATCACCCCGCGTGAGAAGTACCTGCTCCGCTCGATCGAGAAGGCCACGCGCCAGCCCGTCGAGCAGATGCAGCTGCCCTCCACGGCGAAGATCAACGAACTGCGCCTCAGCAAGTTCGCGGACAAGATCACCCAGACGCTGGCAGGCAAGGACGTGGCACTGTTCCGCGACCTCATCGCGAACTACGAGCGCGAGCACGACGTGCCCGCCACCGAGATCGCCGCTGCCCTCGCCGTCATGGCGCAGGGCGGACAGCCGATCCTCGTCCAGGACATCCCCGTCGCTCCCGCCGGCCAGCGCGAGCGGGCCGAGGGCCGCAAGGACGCCTTCGGCTCCCGTGGCCCGACGCGCACCCTCACCGAGGGCAACGCCACCTACCGCATCGCGGTGGGGCGTCGCCAGCGCGTGATGCCGGGCTCGATCGTCGGCGCCATCGCCAACGAGGGCGGCCTGTCCTCCTCGCAGATCGGCGGCATCGACATCCGCGCCGACCACAGCCTCGTGGAGCTGCCCGCGGACCTGTCCACGGACCAGCTGCGTGCGCTCTCCAAGACGCGCATCGGCGGTGAGCTCATCCACCTCGAGCTCGACAAGGGACGCAAGCCCTCGGGCAACCGCGGCGCTGGCGAGTTCAAGAAGCCCTTCAAGAAGGACTTTCCGAAGCGCGACGGCGACACCCGTTTCTCGGGCGACGCCACCCGCAAGCCCCGCTACACCAAGGGTGCGGGAGCCGGAGCAGGACGCTCCAGCGCCCAGTCCGAGCAGTGGTAGGAACTAGCTAGTCGAACCCCGTCGGACCCGCGCCCCGCGCGGGTCCGACGCGGAATCAGGGGTCGGCCCGTTCGGGCCGCTGTCGATTTCGCACCAGCGGCAGGGAACTGGTAAAGTTTCTTGCTGTTGCCCCCCTAGCTCAGTGGTAGAGCGCGTTCTTGGTAAGAACGAGGTCACCGGATCGATTCCGGTGGGGGGCTCATGAATGAGGGGCCCGTGACGATCATCCGATCGGTGCGGGCAGCCTCATTTAGGGCGGTGTAGCTCAGCTGGTTAGAGCGCACGACTCATAATCGTGAGGTCGTGGGATCGAGTCCCACCACCGCTACAGAAGAAGACCCCCGGAGTCCTCGAGACTCCGGGGGTCTTCTTCTGTCTGCTGACGGCGTTACTCGTACAGCACCGTCCCTGGGCGCCCTCATCCAGCCGGGGTGCGCCGACTCGTCCTTGTGAAGTGCGACGCCGGCGGCGGGACTCCGGAAGGTCATGGTCGGCCCGTATGCGACCAGGAGTCCGCGCTTGCCGCTCTCGGCGCCGTGCGCTGTCGCGCTCATGGGGAGCGGTCCTCGATGAACGCGAGGATGGCCTGTACCCCCGGTTCGAGCGGGACGTGATGCCCCGGAACCTCACTGCCGCATGTCGCGGCGGTGGGAGGAATGGAGAGCCTCGCTGTCCCGACCCTGGTGATCTATGCCGAGCACGGCAAGTCGACCACCGAGCAGAAGAACCAGTTCGTCGAGAGCGGCCGGAACGCCACGCGTGTCGACCTCGCAGGTGTCTCGCCTGATGCCAACCTGGACGCCTTCGACCAATGGATCCTCGCTTCCACAGGATGCATCATCCGCTGAGGGATTCCCGACAGGGCCTCCTTGATGAGGCTGCTCTGGCGCATCCATAGGATGAGGGCATGAGTACGAAGCGGGAAACGGTCGAGTCGGTCCAGAGTGATGCCATCGCCGCCATCGCTCATGTCCGTGTGGTCGCTCAGGCAGAGGGGGACGAGGCGCGAATCCATGCCGCTGATCGGCTCCTTCGGCTGTTCGAGGACATCCAGGGGGAACATCATCTTCGTGAAGCCGCCTCGGATTCCCTGACCCTGTACGGAGGCATGGCGTCGTTCTCCGATGCCGGGACCGCCGAGTCCTCGTTCGCCGTCACCCGATTGGGTACGGTATTGCGGCATGCCCGCACCTGGTCGACCCGCGATCAGGCGCCGATCGCTTTCCGGGTGACCGCGTACCCTCGCACCACCAGGTGGCTGCGTCGCGAGGTTCGAGGATTCCGCTATGACGCATTGTGGAGCGACGGTCGCGTCGATCGCGACATCGCCATGCTCAGCTCGACGTACGGGCTCCCCACGACTGATTACGACACCACGTCGAGGGCTCTGGACGCCACGTGCCCGGTGACCGGGACCGGCCCTTGGATCGAGCACGGGACGGGTAATCCTATCGAGGGGCCGGCTTAGGCCTCGGAGTCCATCGGTTGCCTCTGGTTCCTCATCGAGTGCCCGGCAGGTTCGGGTCACTTCGCCCATCCACCGCTTGAAGCGTCGGCGGTGATGTGGTGCCAGCGTCCGTTGCGGGTGCGCCTCAGCATCCATCGGATGCGGTGACACCAGGAGCCGGCGGCCTGCCTGGTACTTGGTCGACGGTGGTGCGGAACAGGTAGTCACTACTCGTGTGTAACCAGCAGGAACAGTTCAGTGTTAAGACTGTGGCCAACGTGGCACACGATACGGGGAGCTGGGGTAGTCATGGCACAGAACACATCGATGACGACAGACCTTCTGACGGTCGCAGAAATAGCTGCCAGTATGCGGGTGTCGAAGATGACGGTGTATCGGTTGATGCAGTCCGGGGCGATGGAGAGCATCCGCTTCGGTCGCTCCTACCGGGTGCCGAAGCTCGCGGTGCAGCGTTACCTCGAGTCAGTCAATCCCGGACACTGATGAATACCGCGGGTTACCAGCACTCGAAGGCACCCGATGATTCCTGTCTTTGACACGACCGCATTGGCGAAGCTCGTCGAAGATCTTGACCTGTACGTCGCAATGGACTTTCTGACCACCTTCAGCGCACTCCTGGCCGGTCGGATAGAGCGCATCGAACAGGCTTATCAAGACCATGACGAAGAAGAGATCACCACGGCGCTTCTGAGCCTGCAGGCCAGTGCGGCGATGGTGGGGGCAGCGCAACTAGAGGCATCAGCAACCCGCGCCCTCGGTCAGCAACCGACGAGAGCGAAGCACTCCGGCGCGTTGATCAGGAGGCTAGAGGGACAAGCCGACGTGTTCAGGGAGACCATCGCCACTCTCCCTATCGCGGCTGTACCGGCGACCTATGAGGCAACACGGTAGATCTCGCCTGTCGGACCGGGCAAGAATTTATGAGTTCGGCACGGCAGTTGTCGCCTCACGGGTTCCCATGATCGCCGTCATATTCTCGGTCAGGACCGGCTCAAGGGCATGAATAGTCATGTCCTCCAGCTCTGAAGCGCCCGATGGTCCTTCCCACTTCATGGGCGGGTTGCTAGGTTGCTCGGATGAGAGCGCAAGCAGTGACCATCGGGGTGCCAGTCCGTGATGTGGAATCAGCGGTTGCCTGGTATACATCAGCTTTCGAGCTTGGGGAGCCCGCGCAGATCCCTCTCGACGGTCTCGTGGAATTCGACCTCGGCCCTTTCTGGCTTCAGCTTGCGCTGGCTCCACAGCTCGCTGGGTGCGAGGGTTTGTCCGTCAACATCAGCGTCGAAGATGCCGCCGAAGAGCACATGAGGTTCAAGGAACTCGGGCTCCGGGTTAGCGAGCTGCGGCGGATTCAGGATGTCGTCGAGTTCTTCGAACTCACGGACATGGACGGCAATAAGATCGGCTTCGTCACGGAACTGAACTGATATGGAAGTCTTCTTTCAGCGCCGGATGTCGATCCTGATACGGACGTTGGTCGGCCATCGAACGCTGTGAAAGCCACGCCACCCACCGCTGTGATTCACAGCTACAGGTATCAGGGCTCCACGGGTGACTGGCGATGATCGGATGTGTAGCGGGTACATTCATTGCGACAGTCGGTGTGGCCGGCGTTCCGCTACCCCCGGCGGTCACCGCATCAAGGGTCTCGATGCTCCAATCCGGAGCCACGCGTCAGAAGCGCCTGTGCCCGTTGATAGCGTCATGACGAGGTAATGCTCTGGCGGCTGTCGAGGGGGACGATGATGCACTTCAAGCAGGCAGCAGCGGCAACAGCCCTGGCTTCGACACTGATCCTGATCGGCGGATGCAGTGGTGCTGAATACGGCATCACGGCCCTGGACCGGGAGGCCACCGCGGCGGACCGGTTACCGGACGTCGTCGTAGACGAGAGCGTGAACGCGGACTCGGTCAGGAAGGTGGCCGAGCAGAATCAGGTTGCCTACTTCGTAGGAGCGATGAACGACGACCAGGGCTACTGCGCGTACGCGGTCGACAACGACGACGTCATCGGAGGGTGTGGCCGCGGTCATGGTCAACTGGTCACCGTCTCGCCAGGGGAGGCTCGAGTCTGCCTCAGCTGACGCTGGTCTTGGACTCGTACGACACAGCTGATCTGAAGCGCGACAACTGGGTTGAGGTCCACACCAACATCTTCGTCCGGTGAAGCCGGAGGTGACTGCACCTGACGGGATCCCCCGTCGCGCGTCCTACCCTTCGCGTTACCGACGAAGGATTCGCCTGCGACACCGACGATCCCCTCGAGAACACCGCCGCCGATGTGGGCTACACCTTCGTCTACGCCTTCAGCCGAGCGTTCCACCGCGAACGCTCGCTCCCGCCCGGGCGATACCGGACGCGCTCCCGCGCGAATCAGGAGCCCACATGAGACTCAGAACCATTCACTAAGGCAACCGATGAATTCCTGCTGCGCGCTGCGTCTACCGTGTACATGTAGGCAACTGGATGAACCAATGGAGGTTTTTGATGTCACGGGAACTGGTGTGGACGGGATTCATGTCGCTGGATGGTGTGGTCGATTCCCCCGGTGGGGTCGAAGAGGGGCACCGCGGTGGCGGATGGGTTTTCAGCACCGAGTTCCTGCCTGAGGCTTTCGCCCTCAAAGAGGAGGAGTTGGCGGAGACGACAGCGCTCATGTTCGGGCGCCGCAGCTATGAAGCGTTCGCGCCCATCTGGGTCGGATCGGAGGACCATGCGGCCTACAAGGACCTTCCGAAGTACGTCGTCTCGACGAGTCTTGACGAGCACGCGCTCATCGACGGGTGGGGGCCGTCGGAGATCCTGCGATCCGTCGAGGACATAGCCGCACTCAAGCAGGGCGACGGCGGCGCGATCTTCGTCCACGGCAGTGCCGAACTCGCGCGGGCCCTCGCCGATGCGAATCTCGTCGACCGGTACAACCTCCTCGTGTTCCCAGTCCTGCTGGGTGCCGGGAAGAGACTCTTCAGCACCATGGACAGGGACCGGCAACAGCTGCGCCTTCGCGAGTCCGAGAACTACCCCAATGGTGTCGTGAAGGCCGTCTACGACGTCGTCCACTGAGGCGGGCTCGACGAACGCCTCGACCGGAAAGCGCTCCATGGGTGGATCGGCAGACCCTGGATGGTCGAGCGTCGACCTGCTGGACGGAAGACCTGCCACGAAGGGAAGGTCCGCATGATCGATCGTGACGGTCTGGGCTCGTTTCTGCGACTTCGTCGTGAATCGCTGCAGCCGGAGGACGTCGGCCTGATGAGGGGTCAGCGGCGGAGGACCAGTGGTCTGCGCCGCGAGGAAGTGGCCGGACTGTGCCACATGTCGACCGACTACTACGCCCGATTGGAGCGCGGCACAGGACCTCACCCCTCGGAGCAGATGATCACCGCCATCGCTCAGGGGCTGCATCTGACTCTCGGTGAACGGGATCATCTCTTTCGCCTCGCCGGACATACGCCCCCGCCACGGGGCTCGGCGAGCGAGTTCGTGAGCCCCGGGTTGATGAGGATCCTCGACCGGCTGACCGATACGCCGGCGGAGATCATCACCGAGGTGGGCGACACCCTCCGGCAGACCCCGCTCGGCCTGGCCGTACTCGGTGATGCCTCATCGCGTACGGGCCCAGGACGCAGTATCGGGTACCGCTGGTTCACCGACCCGTCAGTCAGGGAAGCATATCCACCTGAGGAACGTGAGCAGCTGTCCCGCGTCTACGCTTCGGGCCTGCGCGAGCTCATCGCGCTCCGCGGGCCGGGTTCAAGGGCCGCTGAACTCGCGGCACTCCTGCAGGACGATGCGGACTTCCGCCGGGTGTGGGACGCGCAGGACGTGGGCGTGCTGCCACCCGAGTTCAAACGGTTCCTCCATCCCACCGTGGGGCGCCTGGACCTGAACTGCCAGACCCTGCTCGATCCGGACCAGTCCCATCGCCTGCTCGTCTACACGGCCGTGCCGGGCAGCGACAGCCACGAGAAACTGCAACTGCTGACCGTCATCGGCACGCAGACCATCAGCAACTGATCGTTCCTCTCCGCATCGTGCGTCGCAGCACGCGACACCAGGCGTCGCAGCATCGCCTCCTGTCCGCTGTTTCGTCATCCGTGGATCGACAGGTCCTGGCTGGGGTGTGGCAACCGGTACAGCATGAATTCAGGCACCGATTCCGGTGATCACCCGGCCTCTACCGAAGGACCCTCAGATGCCACAGAACCACGACCTTCCCATCCCTGACCTGACCGGACAGCTCGCCGTCGTCACCGGCGCCAGCGACGGCATCGGCGCCGTCATCGCCGCCCGCCTCGCACAGGCCGGAGCCGAGGTCATCATGCCCGTCCGCAACCCGGACAAGGGGGCCGCCGTAGCCGAACGCATCCGCACGACCATCGACGGCGCGAGCGTCAGCACCCGATCCCTGGACCTGTCCTCCCTGGCATCCGTCGCCACCCTCGTCACCACCCTCGCCGCCGAGGGACGGCCCATCAACATCCTGGTCAACAACGCCGGCGTGATGCGCCCACCCACTCGACAGGTCACCCGTGACGGGTTCGAGCTGCAATGGGGTACGAACCACCTCGCCCACTTCGCCCTCACCCTGGGCCTGTTGCCGCTCCTGAAGGAAGGCCGCGCACGGGTCACCCACCAGAGCAGCGTCGCCGCGAGGAAGGGCTTCCTGAACTGGGACGACCTGAACCACGAGCACAGCTACGACGTCATGACGGCCTACACCGGATCCAAGATCGCCGTCGGCCTGTTCGCCCGCGAACTCGACGCAAGGAGCCGCGTCGAAGGATGGGGTATCAGCAGCAACCTCTCACACCCCGGCATCTCACCGACGAACCTGTTGGCCGCACAGCCCGGGATGGGCCGCGACCGCATACCGCCGGAGCGCCGCCTCATCGGAGTCCTCTCCCGGGTCGGCTTGGCCGGCACCCCGCAGAGCGCGGCATTGCCGGCGCTCATGGCAGCCACTGCGCCCGACCCCAGCGGGGACCAGTTCTTCGGACCCAGGCGCACCACCGGCGGACGCCCCGTCGCCCGGGAACATTGGGCACCCATGACGGACATGAACGACGCGCGCCGCATCTGGGAGGTCTCCGAACACCTCGTCGGCATGAAGGCCCCTCACCGCTCATCGTCGTAGTTCACGGAGCACGACGCCCGGGTACGACGACGCCCGGCAGGCGAACCTGCCGGGCCCCGATCCGAGGATCGCGTGCAGCTGCTAGCGCTTGCCCGCCGCCGCATCCTTCACGGATTGGGGGGTCTTGCGACCCAGTTGCTGGTCGAGGGCCACCCGGAGACGGGCTTTCGCCGCCGTCACCCGCGGAGTATCGGCGGGTCGTCGATAGCCGCCCTGTCCGGACGGGGCTTGCCGTGCATGTGCTGAATCGGTCATCGGCGCTCTCCTTCGTCCTGGTCTCATTGTCCGGCACCGCCTTCGGGCAGTCCAGCGTCGGGATCCTCCGGATTCGCCACCGGATTGCTCACCCAGATCGCGTCCAGGATCAGGCGGTCCTCCTCGGTCGCCAGATCGCTGTAGGACAGCTGGAGCAGCGCCTCCACCCCTGCTTCCTGCCGGATCGGGTCGAGGGATGTGGCGGCGTCGATGGCCCACTGCGTCCTGCGCCACCATTCGGCCCGGTCGTCCGCACGCCTCTTCTGCTCCAGTGCGGCCCGGTCCGCCGTCGAGCGTTGCCGGAGGGCCGCGAACGCCGTGACAGCCGCGAGCACCGCAGCGAGCAGGACGGCGAGGGGTGCGAGGGCGCCGACGATCTCCCACCACCGCGGCACATCGGATGCGACGTCCACGACGATCGGTGCGGGCGGCTGCGTGCCGGTCAGGAGCGACATGGCGCCAGCCTAGCCGCCGCCACTCCCGTCCGCGGTGCCGTCAGGGGCCGTCAGTCGCCCTTCACGTTGATGATCTGGCGCAGGGTATGACGGATGTCCACGAGGTCCCGGGCATCCTGCATGACGACATCGATGTCCTTGTAGGCGGCGGGGATCTCGTCGAGGAACGCAGGGGTGTCCCGGAATTCGATACCCTGCATCGCGGCCCGGAGCTGGTCCTGCGTGAAGGTCCTCCGCGCGGCGTTGCGCGAGTACTCCCGCCCCGCGCCGTGGGGTGCCGAGTCCATCGCCTCCCTGTTGCCCCGGCCCGTCACCACGTAGGAGCGCGTGCCCATCGAGCCCGGGATGAGGCCGGGTCGCCCGGGATCCGCCGCGATGGCCCCCTTGCGGGAGAGCCACACGTCCTTCCCGAAGTGGTGCTCCCGGTGCGTGTAGTTGTGGTGGCAGTTGATGCGTTCGAGCTCCTGCACGGGCTTGCCCACCCAGTGCGTGAACTGGCCGACCACGCGGTCCATCATCTCCTCGCGGTTGAGCAGGGCGAACTTCTGCGCCCACAGCAGTTCGCTGATGTAGCGGTCGAACGCGGGCGTTCCCTCCTCGAGGTAGGCGAGGTCCCGGTGCGGCAGCGAGATGGACCGGCCCGCGCAATAGTCCTGCGCCGCTCGGATGTGGCGCTGCGCGATGCGATTCCCGATACCCCGCGAGCCCGAGTGCAGGAACAGCCAGACGTCGTCCGCCTCGTCGAGCGACACCTCGATGAAATGGTTGCCGGAGCCGAGGGTACCCAGTTGGAGCCGCCAGTTCTTCAGGTAGCCGGCAGGGTCGAACCCGGCACGCCGGGCGTCCTCGTCGAGCGCGTCGATGCGCGGCTGGGCGGAGGCGGACACCCGCTTGTTGTTGTTGCCCGCGGAGAGCGGAATGGCTCGTTCGATCGATTCACGCAGCCTCCGCCGGTCCAGGCGGGCGATGTCCCCCGCGGAGTGGTCCGTGCGCACGGCGACCATCCCGCAGCCGATGTCCACCCCGACGGCCGCGGGGATGATGGCGCCGAGGGTCGGCAGGACCGAGCCGACGGCACAGCCAAGGCCCAGATGGGCGTCGGGCATGGAGGCGAAGTGGGGGTACACGAACGGCATGGAGCTGGTTCTGCGGTTCTGTTCGAGGGTCGCGTCGTCGATGATGCTGGCGAAGTTGACGTATCTCTCCGTGATCCACTGCATGCGTCGAGGTTACCGACGGGCCCGGCGGGAAGCACGCGACGGAGAACGCCGCCGGGCCCTTGCGGACGGGTCAGCCGGTCCGTACCGCCTGCAGCACCGCGTCGCTGATGCTCACGTCCCGGCCGTCGGCGGTGCGCTCGACGCGTGGACGCGACTCGCACACCCGGATGTCCCAGCCGTCGTCGAGCAGCCCTGCCATCTCCTCCGGCGTGTAGAAGAGATCGGGTTGGGCAGGCCGTCCGACGCCGGAGTGGAGGTCCGAGGGATCGTGGGCGACGATCAGGAGCGTCCCTCCGACGCCGACCAGGGTCGCCAGGGAGCCGAAGATGCGCGAACGCTCCGGTTCCGGCAGATGCAGAAACTGGACGGAGACGAGGTCCAGGCCCGCGGGCAGGTCCGGAGATGCCAGCAGGTCCACCCGGCGCCACTCGAGGCGTTCGGCGACGGACGGTTCGAGACCCTCCGCGTGGGCCCGGGCACGGGAGAGCGCCACCTCGGAGACATCGATGCCGAGGACGGACCAGCCGCGGGAGGCGAGCCAGGCGGCGTCCGCTCCCTCTCCGCAGCCGACGTCGAGTGCCCTTCCCGCAGGGAGGCCCTCCACCACGGCCACGAGCTGGCGGTTCGGCCTGCCGCTCCAGATCCTCGGACGCTGCCGGTAGCGGTCGTCCCAGAACTCCTGCGTGTACTCAACCTGCATGGCGCACCCCTTCTCCGGCCCTGTCGCGGACCATCGACCCGACGGGTGCGGGAGCACCCGGGACCCCATCATCGAGCCCGTGCCGGCGCGTGCCGAGGACGCGCGCCGAGACCTCGCTCTCCGACGACGCGGAGAAGGGCCCGCGGTAGCCCTCCACGGCCCAGGCCGTCTCCTCCTCGACGAGGCTCGCGTTGATCGCAGCACCTGCCATGGTGCCTTCTGCCGCAGCCACGACGACCTGCGCGGCGAGATTGGAGACGTTCCCGGCGACATAGACGCCGGGCACCGCCGTCGTGCCCATGGGTCCGGGTTCGACGAACCGGCCCATCCCCGACGGATGCTGCTGCTCCGGCAGTCCGAGCGGCGCGAGCAGGCCGCCGTTGGCCTCCATCCGGGTGCCGACGGCGAGGGCGTCCAGCGCGAAAGCCGTGCCGCTGCGCGTCGTCACCCCTGACAGCACGCCGTCGATGGCGTCGACCGATGCGACGGCGCCGTCGACCACGCGGATGGAGCGCGCTGCCAGACGGTCCCATTCCTCGTCCGTCGGCCTCACCGCGTCGTTGAGGAAGAGCGTGATGTCGTCCGACCACTGCCGGAAGAGAAGGGTCTGGTGGACGGACAGGGGCCCGGTGCCCAGGATGCCGATGCGCAGCCCGCGGATCTCGTAGCCGTGGCAGTACGGGCAGTGGACCACGCCCGCACCCCACTGGTCGAGGAGCCCGGGGATGTCGGGCAGGCCGTCGGTGAGCCCGGTGGCGAGGAGCAGGCGGCGCCCCCGGACCACGCGGCCGTCGGACAGCTCCACGACGAATCCTCGGGTCTCGCGCCGCACCTGCACGGCCTCGGCTGCCAGGACCGTGGACCCGTAGGACTCCGCTTCGCCGCGGCCGGCGTCGAGCAGCGCGAGCGGATGCATGCCCTCACGTGTCAGGAATCCGTGGACGCCCTGCGCGGGTGCGTTGCGGGGACGGCCGGCGTCGAGCACGAGGACGGAGCGGAGTGCGCGGCCCAGGGTCACGGCGGCGCTGAGTCCCGCGGCTCCGCCTCCGACGACGACGACGTCGTACCTGTCCTGCAGGGGCCTGATAGTGGCTGGCATGGTGGTTCTCCTTCTGGTGCGCTGATGAATCCAGCATCGGCGCGATGAGGCAAGATGAGCAAACTTCTTTGCCGGTATGGCAAGATGGACCCATGGCAGCAGACCTCACCTCAGTGCTCGACGCCGTCGGACCCCGGCTCCGGGGCCTGCGCACCGAACGCAACCTGACCCTCGGCGAGGTGTCCGAGGCGTCCGGCGTGTCCGTCAGTACCCTGTCCCGGCTCGAATCCGGCCAGCGGCGCCCCAACCTGGAACTCCTGCTGCCCATCGCGCAGCTCTACAACGTCCCGCTCGACGACCTGGTCGGGGCGCCTCCCACCGGTGATCCCCGGATCCACCTGCGCCCGATCGAGCACCACGGCATCACGGCCATCCCCCTGACGAAGCGACCGGGTGGCGTACAGGCGTACAAGATGGTGCT
Organism: Arthrobacter sp. UYP4; assembly: GCF_057291175.1. NCBI lineage: Bacteria > Bacillati > Actinomycetota > Actinomycetes > Micrococcales > Micrococcaceae > Arthrobacter > Arthrobacter sp. UYP4. Next base: position 1,463,400 of record NZ_JBXAVU010000001.1, on the reverse strand, counting down.
GGCGGGGAACGCACGCGGCACGGAGCCCGATCTGCAGGTGCACGAGGGCTATGAGTGGCTGTACATCCTCAACGGCTCGCTGCGGCTCGTGCTCGGGAGCAACGACTTCGTGCTCGGGCCGGGCGAGGCTGCCGAGTTCGACACCCATACGCCGCACTGGTTCGCCAGCGCCGACGGGGAATCGGTCGAATTCATCAGCCTCTTCGGGCAGCAGGGCGAGCGCATGCACGTGCGCGCCCGCCCCAAGCGGTCCTAGTGAGGCCGATGGGGAAAATTGCTCAGCTTGCTTATCACTAGGGCGCTTCCTAGGCTGGACACCGTACGACAGCCACGCTCTACGCAAGGGAGAACAGCATGTCCGAACACGACATCTCAGGCAAGAAGGTCGCATTCCTGCTGACCGACGGGGTGGAGCAGATCGAGCTCACGAGCCCATGGAACGCGGTCAAGGAAGCGGGCGGCATCCCCACGCTGGTCTCGCCCAAGACCGGGTCGCTGCAGGGCTTCGACGGCATGGACAAGGGTGACACGTTCGAGGTGGACCTCGCCGTGTCCGATGCGACGGCGGACGACTACGACGCACTGGTGCTGCCGGGCGGCGTGGTCAATGCCGACTTCCTGCGGGTCGACAAGGACGCCCAGGCCTTCACCCGGGCGTTCTTCGAACAGCACAAGCCCGTCGCATCCATCTGCCATGGCCCGTGGCTGCTGATCGAGGCCGGAGTGGTCAGCGGTCGGGACCTGACGTCCTACCACACGCTCGCCACCGACCTGAAGAACGCCGGCGCCAACTGGAGCGACGAGGAAGTGGTGGTGGACCAGGGGCTGGTCACGAGCCGGAACCCCGGAGACCTCGACGCCTTCAACGACAAGCTCCTCGAGGAGATCGCCGAAGGCCCGCACGAGGGCCAGACCGCCTGACCGCGGGCGTCCCCGGAAGGACCCGCGCCTGCGCCCATAGCCAAGCGCGGGTCCTCTGCGACAGGATCAGGGTATGACTGACCTGCCGTTCCCCGTCCAGCCGATGCTCGCGAAAGCGGTGAACGCCGTGCCCGACCCGGACAGCGTGCCGGGCGGGCTCCTGTACGAGCCGAAGTGGGACGGCTTCCGTGCCGTCGTCAGGATCGAGGACGGCACCTGCGAGATCGGGAGCAGGGGCTCGAAGATGCTAACCCGGTACTTCCCGGAGCTCGTCGAAGCCCTGCTCGAGAACCTGCCCGATCGCTGCGTCGTCGACGGCGAGATCGTGGTGCGGCAGGGTGAACCGGGCGCGGAACGGCTCGACTGGGAGGCACTGTCCCAGCGCATCCATCCCGCGGAGAGCAGGGTGCGGCTCCTGGCGCACGAGACGCCGTCGTCCTTCGTGGCGTTCGACCTCCTCGCGATCGACGACCAGGACCTGACGGATGTCCCCTTCGGTGAGCGGCGGAAGGCGCTGGAGGGTGTGGGCGAGTCCTTCTCCGCACCGGTCCACCTGTCGCAGGTCACGCGCGACGTCGACCTGGCACGGCGCTGGCTCGTCGAGTTCGAGGGCGCGGGCCTCGACGGCGTCGTGGCCAAACCCCTCACGGCCGCGTACGGACCGAACAAGCGGCTGATGCTCAAGGTGAAGCACCACCGCAGCGCGGACGTGGTAGTACTCGGATACCGGGTGCACAAGTCCGGCTCGGGCGTCGGCTCCCTGCTGCTCGGCCTGTACGACGACGGCGGCGGACTCCGCAACGTCGGCGGCATCTCGGCGTTCTCGGACAGGCGGCGGCTCGAACTCGTCGAGGAGCTCGAACCCGAGGTGATGCGCGACGCGGCCGGGGAGATCGAACGGGGCGAGACCGAGCGCAGCCGCTTCGCCTCGGCCAGGGACGTCTCCTACATCCGGTTGCACCCCCGGCGCGTGGTCGAGGTGCGGTACGACCAGATGGAGGGCGACCGCTTCCGGCACACAGTCCAGTTCGAGCGGTGGCGGCCGGACCGCGAAGCACGCTCCTGCACCTTCGGGCAGCTCGACATCCCCGCCGCCTACGACCTCAGCGCAGTGCTCGCCTGACGCTCCCGGGCGACGGGGGAGCGGCCGCGTCTAGGCTGGAGGTATGGATCCCGTCTCCCTCTGCAGCGGCGTGGACTGGCGTTCCTCGGGGCCGGTCCTGTCACTCCGGACGGTGCCGGCGGTGGCGACGGTGGTGTCCGGCGAGGTGCCGGGAGCCGTGGCCGATGGCGGATCCGGCGACGACAGCGCCCAGGACATCCGCCTCACGCCCGGCACGAGGCTGGCCTACGAGGTCGCCGCGGAGGGGCGGTACTGCCTGGGGTTCCACCGGGTCCACGGCCGGGAGGACCGGACCTGGGTGCGGTGCGCGGACCAGGCGCCCGCCGAACGGGGCTACCAGTGCGCGCGGTGCTTCGCGCAGGACGACGTCCGGTTCATGCACGACATCCACCGCTCCGGCATCGCTCCGGCGGGGCTCAAGCGCTACCTCGACCAGCCCCACTGGCTGTACGTCGCGACCTTCGCGGACGGCTCGAGCAAGGTCGGCACGGCATCCCACCAGAGGAAGCGGGCCAGACTCGTGGAGCAGGGCGCGGTGGTCGCACAGTTCGTGGCCCACGCCGCCGACGGTCGGATCGTCCGGATCCTCGAGGACGAGGTGACCCGTAGCACCGGGCTCCAGCAGGCGGTCCGCTCCGGGACGAAGGCCGTGTCGCTGTGCGCACCCCTGCCTCCTGTGCAGCTCCAGCACGTGAACGACGGTCTCGCCCTGGCGGCCCGCGGACTGCTCGAGAGCGGCCTGGGACTGGACGGCTTCGAGGTGGTGCACGAGGAGTTCGAACCGCCGGCGGGGTGGTCCGCCGTCCTCGGACGGAGCGGGCTGCAGCCGTACCCGGCGTTCCTGGGCAGCGGCCGGCACGGCTTCACCGTCGGAGAGGTGCTCGGCCCGTCGGCGCTGGTCTCGATCGACGGGACCGACCTCCTCTTCGTCGCGGACCTCTCGCAGCTCAAGGGCCGGCGCATCAGGCCCGGGGCCTTCAGCACGCCGGTGCCCGCTGTCCAGGAAGCACTGTTCTGAGCAGCGGCCGGTGGAGTCGGCAGTAGAATCGGATCATGCTGAATACGCCCTGGGAGACCGGCTCGGACCTGTACCGCAAGCTGGTGGTCTCCGCGCTGGTGACCACGGCGATCGGCATCCTCGTCGCGGTCGTCGGAGCCGCGACGGACCAGCGCGCCCTCGTCCTCACCGGCATCCCGGTCATCGTGGTCGGCATGGTGTGCCACCTCGCCGGCATGGTGGTCCGGTCCCGCGACGTCCGACGCCGCATGAAGGACCTGCGCTGACCGTTCCACTCCCGCGCGGTGCGACGCCGCTCGCTTCGCCACTGCCCACGCCGCTTCCACCGGAGGACCCATGACCATCGACCCGAACCTGCAGGGGCGCAGCTACCCCGCGGGAGAGACCTACTCCGTAGGACGTGAGGCGATCCGCGACTTCGCGCGGGCCGTCAAGGCCACGCACCCGGCACACTACGACGTCGACGCCGCGGCGGCGCTCGGGCACGCGGACCTCGTGGCTCCGCCGACGTTCGCCATCATCGTGGCGCAGCGCGCCGATGCGCAGCTCATCGGCGATCCGTCCGCGGGTATCGACTTCACGCGCGTCGTGCACGCCGACCAGCGCTTCGTCCACCATCGCCCCATCCTCGCCGGGGACCAGCTCGTCGCCGCACTGCACGTGGACTCCGTGCGGGCCATGGGCGGGGGAGCGATGATCACGACCCGCGCCGAGATCTCGACCGTCGACGGTGAGCCGACGGCCACGACGACGTCCTCCATCCTCGTGCGCGGAGAGGACCAGTAGCCATGACGGTATCCATCTCCACACTCGAGGTCGGGCAGCAGATCGGCTCCGCCACCATCGCCCTCACGCGCCAGGACCTCGTGCGGTACGCCGGGGCCTCGGGCGACCTCAACCCCATCCACTGGAACCAGGCCTTCGCCGAGGGCGTCGGGCTTCCCGGCGTCATCGCCCACGGCATGTTCACGATGGGCGCCGCGGTGCAGCTCGTCACCGACTGGGTCGGGGATCCGGCCGCCGTCGTCGACTACCAGACGCGCTTCACCAAGCCGGTCGTCGTCGAGGACACGACGGCGCAGCCGGGGGAGCCGGGGGCCGTCGTCGAGGTGACCGGCGTCGTGGGCGCGATCGACGCGGAGAAATCGACGGCACGGGTCGACCTCACGGTGATGTCCGCCGGGCAGAAGGTCCTCGTGAAGGCACAGGCCGTGGTGAGGCTGCCGTGACGGCGCCACTGACGGGCACGCGTCTCGCCGACCTCACCACCGCCCGCGTCGGAGGCCCGGCCCGCACACTCGTAGAGGCCTCGACCGAGCAGGAGATCGTCGAGGCCGTCCGCGCCGCCGATGCCGCGGGTGACCCGCTGCTCATTCTCAGCGGCGGGTCCAACCTGCTCATCGGAGATGACGGCTTCGACGGTACGGTCGTCCACATCACGTCCACGGGCTTCACGGTGAACGACGACGATGCCACGTGCGGCGGCGTCATGGTGCGCGTCCAGGCCGGCCAGGACTGGGACGAACTGGTCCGGTACACCGTGATGCACGCCTTCTCCGGGCTCGAGGCGCTCTCCGGCATCCCCGGCTCGACCGGAGCCACGCCCGTCCAGAACGTCGGGGCCTACGGCTCGGACGTGTCGCAGACCATCGCCACGGTCCGGACCTACGACCGCGGGACGGACAGTATCAAGAGCTTCACCAACTTCGAGCTGACGTTCGGCTATCGGGACTCCCTGCTCAAACGCAGCACCGTCAACGGTTCACCCCGCTACGTGGTGCTGGCTGTCGAGTTCCAGCTGGGGCTCGGGCGCATGAGCAAGCCGGTCCGCTATGCGGAGCTCGCCCGGGCGCTGGGCGTCGAAGTAGGGGCCCGCGCCTATGCCAACGACGTCCGCCGGGAGGTGCTCAGGCTCCGCGCCGGCAAGGGCATGGTGCTCGACGCCCCCGACCCGGACACGTGGAGCACCGGATCGTTCTTCACCAACCCGATCGTCCCCTCCGCCGTCGCGGACCGACTCCCGCAGGACGCTCCCCGGTATCCGTCCGGCGAGGAGGGCCGGGTCAAGCTCAGCGCGGCCTGGCTGATCGAGCACGCAGGCTTCGCCAAGGGCTTCGGCCTCGCCGACGACGACGGCCGCGCCGCCGCGGGTGGACGCGCCTCCCTGTCGACCAAGCACACCCTTGCCCTCACCAACCGGGGCGGCGCCGCGGCGTCGGACCTCCTGGCGGTCGCGCGCCTTGTGCGCGACGGCGTCGAACGGACGTTCGGCATCCGCCTGGAACCCGAGCCGCTGCTCATCAACTGCTCCCTCTAGCGGATCCCCCGCCCCAGCGGCGTGCGTTCCCGCAGTCCTACAGCGCGGGGGAGCGGCGGGCCTGCTCGGCGGCAGCGCGGGTCAGGACGAGGTCCCTCCGGCTGTCCTCGCGCGCCACGAGCCGCCGTGAGCACAGCCACTGCGCCAGGCGGGATGCGACGCTGATCTGGGCGAGGCGGTCGTGGAAATCCGGCAGGAGCTGGGGAGGCGACAGGAACTCCGGCAGTGCGTGCAGCAGTTGCTGCGCGCCCATGACCCGCACATAGGGTTCCGTGGTCCCGAACTGGCGCTCGAGGGCCAGCAACTCCTGGTCGACCCTCTCCAACCGGGTGGCCGCGACCGTCTCGAGGTAGTCCCGGAGGTGGCACTGGACCCGCTCGTACCGCAGCAGGCTCTCCGGATGGCGCGTGTGGCCGCTCGCGGCGAAGAAGCGCCGGAGGATGGTGTCTGCGTTCACGGGATCCATGCGCCCATCCTGCCGCGACCCTCCGACCTTTTCCCACCCGGGATGCAAGCACGGGATACCCGCCGGATGTGCCCGCAGGATGTCGGCGGCAGTGGATACGATTGTCCATCCGAACGATCGCAGCGTCATGGCCTGCTGCGGAACCGTTGTGAGCGACAAGGATACGAATGACGGAACAGCGACACGTCACGCGCCGAGGACCGGACGGTTCGGCGAGGTCCCTGCGGGAGAGTGCCTTCGAGGCGTCCACCTCGGGCTATTCCCTGATGGATCTCGACTTCGTCATCCTCGACGTCAACGCGGCGTTCACGGAATCGACGGGTATCAGCCGGGACCAGCTGGTCGGCCGCCAGGCCTTCGATGTCTTCCCCGAGAACCCGGGACAGACCGATGACGCCCCCGCCCGGACCATGCGCCAGTCCCTCGAGCGGGTGATCTCCACCGGGCAGCGGGACAGCCTGCACATCCACCGCTATGACATCCCCGACCCGACGCGGCCCGGCGCGTTCCTCGAACGCTACTGGAGCCCGGTCAACATCCCCGTCCTCGACGAGGACGGTGCGCTCGTCGCCGTCCTGCAACAGGTGGAGGACGTGACCGACTACCGGGACGACCTCGTCAGGATCCTCGGGTATCTGGAGCAGCCGCCGGCGGAGAGCTCTGCCGAGACCTCACGCCGGTTCGTGGAGTACGCCACCACGGCCATGGCGCATTCGAGCCTCTACCACTCGGCCCGCAGGGAGGTGGAGCAGCTCCAGGAGGCACTGACGTCCCGGGGTGTGATCGACCAGGCGAAGGGAATCCTCATGGGGCGTCACCGGTGTGGCAGCGAGGAGGCGTTCCTGCGCCTCAAACAGATGTCCAATGACAGCAACGTGCGGATCCGGGACGTGGCGAGGGCCCTGATCTACCAGGCGTCCGCGCCCGCTTCACCACCGGCAGCAGGGGCGGACGCCGAGGGCTAGAGGTTTCCGGTGGCGATCATCAGCATCCGGCGCAGCGGCTCGGCCGCACCCCACAGCAGCTGGTCGCCCACCGTGAAGGCGCTGATGTAGTCCGGGCCCATCTCGAGCTTGCGGATGCGGCCCACCGGGATGTCCAGCGACCCCGTCGCCGCGACCGGGGTCAGCCCCGCGAGGGTGTCCGTCTTCGTGTTCGGGATGACCCGCACCCACTCGTTGTCCGCAGCGATGATCGACTCGATCTCGCTCACGGGCAGGTCCTGCGTCAGCTTCAGGGTGAGGGCCTGCGAGTGCGAGCGCATGGCGCCCACGCGGACGCACAGGCCGTCGAAGGGGATGCGGGCGTCGGTGCCGAGGATCTTGTTGGTCTCCGCGCCGGCCTTCCACTCCTCCTTGGACTGGCCGTTGCCGAGGTCGCTGTCGATCCAGGGGATGACCGATCCGGCCAGGGGCACGCCGAACTGCGTGGCCTCGAGGCTCGGGTGCCGCTGCTTGGCGAGGATCGCCCGGTCGATGTCGAGGATCGCCGAGGCGGGATCGTCGAGGTTCAGGGCGACGGTGCCATGGAGGGCCCCGAACTGGTTGAGGAGTTCGCGCATGTGGCGGGCGCCGCCGCCGGAGGCCGCCTGGTACGTCATCGAGGTGCCCCACTCCACGAGGCCGTTGCGGAAGAGTCCGCCCAGCCCCATGAGCATGCAGGAGACCGTGCAGTTGCCGCCGATGAAGTCGCGGACACCGTTCGCGAGTCCGGCGTCGATGGCCGACCGGTTGACGGGGTCGAGGACGATCACGCTGTCCTGCTCCATGCGCAGGGTGGACGCGGCGTCGAGCCACAGCCCGGACCACCCGGCGTCCCGCAGCTTCGGGTAGACCTCGGACGTGTAGTCGCCGCCCTGTGCCGTCACGATGATGGGCAGCTTGGCGAGCGTCCCGACGTCGTATGCGTCCTGCAGGGTGCCGGAGCCGTCGGCGAACGACGGTGCGGCTCCGCCCGCGGCCGATGTCGAGAAGAACACAGGATTGATGCGGGCGAAGTCGCCCTCGTCCTGGAGCCGCTGCATGAGGACCGAGCCCACCATGCCGCGCCAGCCCACGAATCCGACGGAGGGCAGGGCTGGGCTGTCGGGTGCTGAAGTCATGCCCTCCAGTTTAGCCGCGGAGGTCCTGCGGACCGCGCTTTGTGACCGGCACCTCCCTGATGCGGGCCGGGCCGCGGGTTCAGCCCTGCTTCGTCCAGAGACTGATGCGGTACCGGGTCCCGCCCGAGGACTCGAACCAGCCGGCCTCGGGGCTCAGCGCCGCGAGGGTCCAGTCGGCACCGAGGGCCGGAGCGACGGTGTCACCCTCCGCGGTGGACTCGACGACGGTGACGAGGGCGGCGTTCGCCCGGTCCATGGCCTCTGCGTAGACCCGCCCGCCGCCGATGATCCAGATCTCCTCGGCGCCCGGTCCGGCCTGTGCCGCTTCGAGGGCGGCGTCCAGCGAATCGACGACGACGGCGCCCGGAAGATCCGTGCCGGAGCGGGAGAGGACGATGTTCGTGCGGTCCGGCAGGGGCCGGAACTTCTCGGGGAAGGACTCCCACGTGCGGCGGCCCATGATGACCGGATGACCCGTGGTGGTCGCCCTGAAGTGGGCCATGTCCTCCGGCACGTGCCAGGGGATGCCGCCGTCCCTGCCGATCACGCCGTTCTCGGTCTGCGCCCAGATCATGCCGATCACGGGGTGCGACCCGACGGCGTCGCGCACGCCGAGGGTGGACGGCGAGGGGGTGCCGCTCATACCGCCACCGGGGCCTTGATGGTGGGGTGGTGCTGGTAGCCGACCACGTCGAAGTCCTCCAGGGTGTAGTCGAAGATGCTGGCCGGCGTGCGTTTCAGCTCGATCCGCGGGTACGGGTACGGCTCCCGGGACAGCTGCTCGGCGACCTGTTCGACGTGGTTGTCGTACACGTGCACGTCGCCGCCGGTCCAGATGAACTCCCCGGGCTCGAGGCCGGTCTGCTGCGCCATCATCAGGGTGAGCAGCGCGTAGGAGGCGATGTTGAACGGCACGCCGAGGAAGGTGTCGGCGGACCGCTGGTACAGCTGGCAGGAGAGCTTCCCCGGGCCGCCGTCCGTGCCGGGGCTCACGTAGAACTGGAAGAACACGTGGCACGGCGGCAGCGCCATGTCGGCGATCTCGGAGACGTTCCACGCGGACACGAGATGGCGGCGGGAATCCGGGTTGCTCTTCAGGGCCTCGACCACCTGGGCGATCTGGTCGATGTGTCCACCGTCCGGGGTGGGCCACGAGCGCCACTGGACGCCGTAGACCGGTCCCAGCTCGCCGTCGTCGTCCGCCCACTCGTTCCAGATCGAGACGCCGCGTTCCTGGAGCCAGCGGACGTTCGAATCGCCGCGCAGGAACCAGAGCAGTTCGAGTGCCACCGACTTGAAATGCACGCGCTTGGTGGTGATGAGCGGGAAGGACTCGCTCAGGTCGAAGCGGAGCTGCCGGCCGAAGACGCTGCGTGTCCCGGTGCCCGTCCGGTCACTCTTCGCCGCGCCGTTGGCCATCACGTCGCGCAGCAGATCCTCGTAGGGGGTGGGGATGGGGGTGCTCACCCGATCAAGTCTAGGCGCCGGTAGAGTTCGCCGGAACAATGGAGGGGCACCATGCACGACACCTTCCGTTCACCTTCCGACGGAAGACTCCACCCGTGACCATACCCGCGCCCGGAGCCACCGCCGCGCCCTACCCCGCACAGTTCGCGGCGTCGGCGCTCGCGCCGGCACCCCGTACCCTCCTCGACATCCTGCGTTCGACGGCCGCACAGCACCCCGATGCGTCGGCGCTCGACGACGGGACCTCGGATCTCAGCTATGCGGAGCTCGTCGGTGCCGCGGAAGGATTCGCGGCGACGCTGCACGACGCCGGGGTGAAGCGGGGCGACACCGTGGGGGTGCGCATCCCGTCGGGGACCAACGAGCTCTACATCGCGATCCTCGGCATCCTCGTCGCGGGTGCGGCCTATGTGCCGGTCGACGCCGACGACCCCGACGAGCGCGCCCGCGTGGTCTTCGCGGAGTCACGTGCGGCCGTCGTCGTCGGGCAGGGGCTGTCCCTGACCGGAGGGCCGGTCGGGCGAGGAGCGGCGACCGGCGGGCGCCCGGCGGGGACGGGGGCTCCGACGCCGGACGACGACGCCTGGATCATCTTCACGTCCGGCTCCACGGGGACGCCGAAGGGCGTGGCTGTCACGCACCGCTCGGCGGCCGCCTTCGTCGACGCGGAAGCACGCCTCTTCCTGCAGCGCGAACCGATCGGTCCCGCGGACCGGGTGCTCGCGGGCCTGTCCGTGGCCTTCGATGCCTCGTGCGAGGAGATGTGGCTGGCGTGGCGGCACGGCGCGTGCCTCGTGCCCGCGCCCCGAGCGCTCGTCCGGACCGGCGTCGACCTCGGTCCCTGGCTGATAGCGCGCGGCATCACCGTCGTGTCTACGGTGCCCACGCTCGCCGCCCTGTGGCCATCGGAATCCCTCGAGAACGTGCGGCTCCTGATCTTCGGCGGCGAGGCCTGCCCGCCGGAACTCGCGCAGCGCCTCGCCGTGCACGACCGTGAGGTGTGGAACACCTACGGACCCACCGAGGCGACCGTCGTCGCGTGTGCAGCACGCCTGGGCGGGGACGGGCCGGTGCGCATCGGCCTGCCACTGGACGGCTGGGACCTCGCCGTCGTGGACGAGTCCGGCGTGCCGGTGCGGGAGGACGGCACGGGCGAGCTCATCATCGGGGGAGTGGGCCTGGCCCGTTACCTGGACCCCGGGAAGGACGCCGAGAAGTACGCGCCGATGCCCACGCTCGGCTGGGATCGCGCCTACCGCTCCGGAGACCTCGTCCGGCTGCAGGCCGCCGGGCTCGTCTTCGTGGGGCGCGCGGACGACCAGGTCAAGCTCGGGGGCCGACGCATCGAGCTCGGGGAGGTGGACGCTGCGCTCCAGTCCCTCCCCGGGATCTCCGCGGCCGCCGCCGCGGTGCAGTCGACGCCATCGGGCAACCAGCTGCTGGTCGGCTATCTGGTGGCGGCCGGGCCCGAGCCCGATCTCCCTGAGCTGCGGGACCTCCTCGCGGAGCGCCTTCCCGCGGCGCTGGTACCGCTGCTGACCCTCGCCGGCTCGCTGCCGACCAAGACGAGCGGCAAGGTGGACCGGAACGCCCTGCCGTGGCCCCTCCCCGGTGTCGGGGAACCCGGGGATCCGCGGGGTCTCGACCCGCGCGTGCAGTGGATAGCCGACCAGTGGGCGGCAGTCCTCGGCTCGGTGCCGGCGGACGAGGACGCCGACTTCTTCCTGCACGGCGGTGGGTCCCTCGCGGCTGCGCGGCTCGTGTCGCTCATCCGCTCGAGGTACCCGGTCATCACCGTGGCGGACATCTACGCCCACCCACGGCTCGGCGCGCTCGCCGCCTTCGCCGCGGGGACGGGCGACGGCGGCGAGCGGTCTCCCGCACCACCGCGGACCGTGCGGCGCACCACGACCAGGTCGCAGGTCTTCCAGACCGTCATGGGCATCCCCCTGCAATTCCTCGCCGGGATGCGCTGGCTGACCTACGCGATGATCGCGGCCAACGTGCTCGGGGGCACGGGCCTCCTGACGGCGGCTCCCACCCTGTCCTGGTGGTGGGTGGGACTGTCCTGGCTCGTCTTCGTCAGTCCCCTCGGCCGCATGGCGCTGTCCGCGGCGGCCGCCCGTATCCTCCTCGGCGGCGTTCAGCCCGGGGTGTACCCGCGCTCCGGCAAGGTCCACCTCCGGCTCTGGCTGGCCGAGCAGATCTCGGACAGCGTGGGCGCGGTCGGCCTCGCGAGCGCACCCTGGGTGCCGGTGTACGCGCGGGCCCTCGGAGCGCGGATCGGCCCGGACGTCAGCCTCCACTCCGTCCCGCCGGTCACAGGTTTCCTGACCCTCGGCGCCGGCGCATCGGTGGAACCCGAGGTCGATCTCTCGGGCTGGTGGATCGACGGCGACCGCGTCCACATCGGGGCCGTCTCCGTCGGAGCCGGGGCCGTGGTGGGTGCGCGCAGCACCCTGATGCCGGGCGCGAGGATCGGCGCCGGCGCCGAGGTGGCGCCCGGTTCCGCCGTCCAGGGCGCCGTCGGGCCCGGACAGTTCGTCTCCGGCTCGCCCGCGACGCGGGCGGGCAGGGCGAAGCACGGGTGGCCGGATGCTCCGCCGCCGCGGTCTCGGCTGCGGACCGGCCTGTCGTTCCTCGTGTTCGCCGCGGCATCCGGAGCCCTCGCCCTCATCCCGTACGTCGCCGCCGTCATCGCCGCCCTCCCGGTCGTGGCCGCCCTGCGGGGAGCGCCGTCGCTCTCGGCGGTCTGGCCGTCCCTCGTGGGGTCCGTGGTCCTCGCGGCGGTCCTCTGGCTCATCGGGAACGCCGTCCTCGTGCTCGGAACCGTCCGGTTGCTCGGAATCGGCCTGCGGGAGGGTTTCTACCCGGCGCGCAGCCGGATCGGGTGGCAGATCTGGGCCACCGAGCGCACGCTCGACCTGGCGCGGGACCTCCTCTTCCCCCTCTACGCCAGCCTCTTCACCCCGGTGTGGCTCCGGCTGCTCGGGGCACGTGTGGGTCGGAACGTCGAGGCCTCCACCGTGCTGCTGATCCCCAGGATGACCACGATCAACGAGGGTGCCTTCCTCGCGGACGACACGATGGTGGCCTCGTACGAACTCGGCGGCGGCTACCTCAGGATCGCTCCCGCGAAGATCGGGCGGCGCGCGTTCCTCGGCAACTCGGGCATGACGTCCGCGGGGCGGCGGGTGCCCAAGAACTCGCTCGTCGCCGTGCTCTCGGCCACGCCCGCAAAGGCCAAGGCCGGCAGTTCCTGGCTGGGCAGTCCGCCGTCGCGCCTGCGCCGGCTCGCCGTGACGGGCGATCAGAGCCGCACCTTCCAGCCTCCGCGGAGGCTCAAGGCTGCCCGGGCCTTCTGGGAACTGTGCCGCGTGGTGCCGGTCATCCTCACCGTGATGATCGCCGCGGGCGCGCTCGTCATCTTCGACGCACTCGCCCTCCGGGGCGGGTATCCGGTGGCGGCGCTGCTGAGCGGCGTGGTCTTCATGATGCTCGGCGCCGTCGCGGCCGGCAGCGCCGTCGCCGCGAAGTGGCTGCTGGTCGGGCGGATCCAGGCGGCCGAGCATCCCCTGTGGAGTTCCTTCATCTGGCGCAACGAGGTCGTGGACACCTTCGTCGAGAGCGTGAGCGCGCCATGGTTCGCCCGTGCCGCCAGCGGTACCCCGGCGCTGGTCTGGTGGTTGCGGGCGCTCGGCGCGCGGATCGGACGCGGTGTCTGGTGCGAGAGCTACTGGCTGCCGGAGGCGGACCTCGTGACGCTCGGCGACGGTTCGACGGTCAACCGTGGCTGCGTCGTGCAGACGCATCTCTTCCATGACAGGATCATGAGCATGGACACCGTCGAGCTCGCCGCAGGCGCGACCCTCGGCCCGCACAGTGTGATCCTTCCCGCTGCGGACATCGCCGCGGGCGGCACGGTCGGCCCCGCGTCGCTCGTGATGCGCGGCGAGACCGTCCCCGCGGGGAGCTACTGGATGGGTAATCCCGTCAGCTCGTGGTCGGGTCCGGGGGACGGTGCGTGAGCGGTGACGCAGAGGCCTGCTCACCGGACCCGTACACGCCGGCCAACGGCAGCACCTCCTACCGGGTGGGACACTACGACCTGACCCTCGACTACAGGCTCGCCAGCAACCGGTTGTCCGGCCGTGCCGTCCTGACGATGACCGCCCAGCACGAGTTGCGGGAGCTCGAGCTGGACCTCAGCGGACTGCGCACCACGAAGGTCACGTCCGACACCGTGCGGGTGCGCTCCTTCAAGGATCGCGCCGGCAAGCTCGTGATCGGGTTCCGCGACCCGGTGCCCGACGACGCCGAGTTCAGGCTCGACATCCGCTACGAAGGCAACCCCGAGCCGATCTCCGGTACCTGGGGCGAGGTCGGGTGGGAGGAACTGACCGACGGCGTCCTCGTGGCCGGGCAGCCCACCGGAGCGCCGTCCTGGTTCCCGTGCAACGACCACCCGTCCCGGAAGGCCCGCTACCGGTTCACGGTGACCACCGACGCCGGCTACCGCGCCGTCTGCAACGGTGTGCTCGTCTCGCGGATCGCCAAGTCCAGTCGGACCACGTGGGTCTACGAGCAGGCGGAGCCGATGGCCACCTACCTCGCGACCGTCCAGATCGGGCGCTACGAGCTCGTGGCGCTGAACGACCCGGCACGACCCGCCGTCGGGCTTCCCGCACACGCAGTGCCGCGCGATCCTGCACAGCCGGTGCCGCAGTACGCCGCCGTCCCGCCGTCGCTCGTGCCCGCCGCCAGGGCCTCGCTGGCCCGCCATCATGAGATGATGACGGCCTTCGAGCGGCACTTCGGGCCGTACCCCTTTCCCCAGTACCTCGTGGTCGTCGCGGACGACGAGCTGGAGATCCCCCTCGAGGCGCAGACGCTCTCCATCATCGGACGCAACCACCTCGACCAGGACTGGGAGGCGCAGCGGCTGATCGCCCACGAACTGGCGCACCAGTGGTTCGGCAACGCCGTCACGGCCGCCCGGTGGCAGGACATCTGGCTGCACGAGGGCTTCGCCTGCTATGCCGAGTGGCTGTGGTCCGAGGCCGGCGGATCGACGACGGCGGACGCCCGCGCGCTGTCCACGCACCAGCGCCTCACCCGGGAACCGCAGGACCTCACCATCGGTGATCCGGGTGCCTCCGACATGTTCGACGACCGCGTGTACAAGCGAGGCGCGCTGGCATTGCACGCGCTGAGGAGGGCCGCCGGTGACGACGCGTTCTTCGGACTCCTGCGCGCGTGGTCGGAGGAGTACCGGTTCGGGTCCGTGACCACGCCGGACTTCCTCGCCTTCGCCACCGGCACCCTGCAGGGCATCGACGTCGGAGCGCTGCTGGCACCCTGGCTGTTCGCCGAGGACCTCCCCGCCCTGTGACGCCTGCGGGCCGGACCCGGCGCTGCCCGGCGCGTGCGGGGACCAACCGGTAGGGAGGGGACCACCCGGTAGGGAGGGGACTAACCGGTAGGGAGGGGACTAACGGCGACGGCGGCCGCGAGGCCCAGGATTCCGAGCAGCACCCCGCCGACCTCCAGGACGTCGGTGATCCTGTCGTCCATCAGCACGTCCACCTCGTCAGGACCCCGGTCGGCGAACCCCGTCCCCAGGGCTTTGACCAGGGCTTCCTTCCGCGACCACAGGCGAGCCCGTGCCGCAGGCCGGCGCGGCACGGACAACCCCCGGAGGGAGCGCCGTTCCGCAGGCGTGAGGGCGACGTCGTCGAACCCGTCGAACCCCACATCCGCGACCCGCTCCAGGTCCACGCCGATGCCGGCACTCGGGTCGCGGACGGAGCCACGCAGGTCCAGGCCCGCGAGCAGGATCACCTGACCGGCGCGGGACAGGCTGAGCGCCACGGGCAGGCGTTCGCCGTCGAGCAGGTACCCCGGCCGGCCGTGATCGGACCCGCCCGCCGGGGTGCACCGGGGGCAGGTGAAGCTCGAGGTGAGACGGCGGGCCTCCACGCCGAGCAGCTCGGCGGCCAGAGCGCGCAGCAGGTACCGTCCGGCGACGAAGAGCCCGGAGACATCCGTGTCGACCACTCGCGCAGCGCGTGCACGTTCGGTGTCGTCGAGGAGGCCCGCCATGACGTCGACCGGAGGGAGCCCGGATCCCGGACCGTGGCTCCCCGGGCCGTGGCTCCCCGGGCCGTGGCTTAGCGGGCCGACCTGCAGCCGGAGCAGGACGCCGGCCATCGGTCCGCCTGGTGCGGCTCCTGTATCCAGCGGCTCGTGGGGGGACGTCATCCCGCTATCCTCTCCCGGGGGATGCACGTCCCGCAGGACCGCCGGAGGGTCGTACGCCGCAGGTCGTGCCTAGTGGCGGACGCCGAACAGTTCGGCGCACACGTCCTCGCGCAGCACGAACGGTCGGGGTCGATCCGTGCCCGCGGAGCTGCCGTACACGTAGTAGCCGCGGCCCTCACCCGGACCGCCGGCGGCCCGGTCGATGGCGTGCAGGAGCTTCGGAGTCAGGCGCCCGGCAGGCCCGATCCTGTGGATCTGATCGATCTCGTGCGGTGCGAGCCCCCGTATGAGCCCCTTCACATCAGCCATGTCCGTCCCGTCCTCGGTGCTGGATCCTGCAGGAGCACCTCACGGTAGACCCTGGGGGTGAACGCGGCATGAACGGCGGCGCCGGAAGTGGTGAATCGACGCCGACCGGTCGTCCTCCGGTCGTCCTCCGGTCCCGAGGACGGTGCGAGGGGCAGGGGACGTCCGTGGAGGCCCTGTCCGCTCGGGCACCGATCAGTCGTCGTAGGCGCGGAACTGCTCCACGGAGACGATGCGACCCTGGTTGAGGGTGCTGACCTGGCAGATCACCGCTTCGCCGGGTGCCAGGTACGGGTCCTCGACGGGGAGCAGTGCTCGCAGCCTGCTCGTCATGTGGTTGCCCAGGACCGAGAACACCAGGGGGAGCACGGGACGGTGCGTGCACAGGGCGACGGGGCGGCGCTTGTCGAACACGCGTTCCACGGCGTTCCGGGCGCGCCCCGGCTTCCGGGCGGCGTCGTGCTCGGTGAGGGCGTCGACGAGCTTGAGCTTCGCGCTGCGCTGGTTCACGTAGGGGGAGATGGTCTGGACGCAGCGCACCCAGGGACTGCTGACCACGCGTTCGGGGTTCCAGGCCTGCAGGAGGCGGCTGACCGCGATCGCCTGGCGCCGGCCCGTGGCGGCGAGGGGTCGCTCGCCCTCGGCCCTGCTCCACGAGGACCGAGGTTTGGCCTTGGCATGCCGCACCACGATGAGGGGCCACGTCTGCAGGTCCTTCGCCGCATGGGCGGCGATGAGGGACTCGAGGGGCTCGATGTCCGAGGCGCTGGTCAGCATGTCGCGTGCCTCCTCGGGCGATACCCACTGGACGCGGTCCACCTCCTTGCCGTCCGGCTCAGGGCTCAGCCGTTCGGTCTTCGCGGCCCAGTAGTGCACCACCTTGTCGCCGGAGGACACCGGGTAGGTGATCGTCGCCAGCGGGATGCCGAGCTTCACGCTCAGGCCCACCTCCTCGAAGGTCTCCCGCACGGCACACTCGGGCGTCGTCTCGCCCGGATCGAGCTTGCCCTTCGGCCAGGACCAGTCCTTGTACCGGGGACGGTGGATGATCAGGACCTGGAGCCGGCCTTTCTCGATGCGCCAGCAGAGCGTCCCGGCCGCGACGACCGTCGCGCTGCCGCCCTGGGTCACGACGGCGGTGGCGTTCTTCGTGGTCGCGGCCATCAGCGGCGTGACACCGCCCGCTGGCGTGCCCGCGACGCGAGCAGCCAGGACTGGATGTCCTCGAGGGGCGCGCCGTCGTCGTCCTTGTGGTGGCGCGTCCAGCAGCCGGTCTCGTCGAGGTGCCAGCTGGAGACGGCCGGGTTCATGTAGCGGTCCATGAGGTTCATCAGGTAGGAGATGTCCTCGGGCGCATTGAGCTGCACGAGGGCCTCGACGCGACGGTCCAGGTTGCGGTGCATCATGTCCGCGGATCCGATGAAGACCGCCGGTTCGCCGCCGTTCGCGAAGGCGAACACGCGCGAGTGCTCCAGGAAGCGGCCGAGCACGGAACGCACGGTCACGTTCTCGCTGAGGCCCGGGACGCCGGGACGCACCGAGCAGATGCCGCGCACGATCACGTCCACCGTCACGCCTGCCTGCGACGCCCGGTACAGGGAGTCGATGATCGCCTCGTCCACCATCGAGTTGACCTTGATGACCACGCGCGCCGCGAGACCCGCCTGCTTGTTCGCGATCTCCCGCTCGATGCGGTCGATCAGCCCCGAGCGGACCGAACGCGGAGCCACCAGGAGGCGCTTGAACGTGGACTTCGGGGCGTAGCCCGAGAGCTGGTTGAACAGGCGCGACAGGTCCTGTCCCACCTGGTCGTTGGCTGTGAGGAGCCCGAGGTCCTCGTAGTAGCGGGCCGTGCGGGGATGGTAGTTTCCCGTGCCGATGTGGCAGTAGCGCCGCAGCCCGTCGATCTCCTGCCGCACCACGAGCGAGAGCTTGCAGTGCGTCTTGAGGCCTACGATCCCGTAGACCACGTGCACGCCGGCCTGCTCGAGCTTCCGCGCCCAGGAGATGTTGGCCTGCTCGTCGAAGCGGGCCTTGATCTCCACGAGCGCGAGGACCTGCTTGCCCGCCTCCGCGGCGTCGATCAGGGCGTCGACGATGGGGGAGTCGCCCGACGTGCGGTACAGGGTCTGCTTGATCGCCTGCACCTTCGGGTCGGCGGCCGCCTGCTCCAGGAAGGCCTGCACCGAGGTCGAGAACGAGTCGTACGGGTGGTGCAGCAGGATGTCCCGGCGGCGCATCGCGGCGAACACGTTCGCCGCCTTCGACGTCTCGCTCTCGTTCAGGTAGCGGCTCGTGTGCGGGACGTGCTTGGGGTAGTGGAGGTCCCCGCGGTCGATCCCGGCGATCACGCTGAGCCCGCGCAGGTCCAGGGGAGCGGGGAGGTTGTAGACCTCGTCCTCCTCCACGCCGAGCTCACGGGACAGGAGCGCCCTGATGCTCGGGTTGATGTCCGTGGTCACCTCCAGGCGCACGGGAGGCCCGAAGCGGCGGCGCAGCAGCTCCTTCTCGAGGGCCTGCAGGAGGTTCTCGGCGTCGTCCTCCTCCACCTCGAGGTCCTCGTTCCGGGTGACACGGAACAGGTGGTGCTCCAGGACCTCCATGCCCGGGAAGAGCTGATCCAGGTGGACGGCGATGACTTCCTCGAGCGGGATGAAGCGCGCGATCCGGCCGGCGACATTGCCGGCGCGGGGGCCGTCGACCGACATCAGGCGCGGCAGCTGGTCGGGCACCTTCACACGCGCGAAGAGCTCCTTCTCGCTGATGGGGTTGCGTACCACCACGGCGAGGTTCAGGGAGAGGCCGGAGATGTACGGGAAGGGGTGCGCAGGGTCCACGGCGAGCGGAGTGAGGATCGGGAAGACCTTCTCGGCGAAGATCTTGTGGAGCTCGGCCCGCGCGGCGTCGTCGAGCTCGCCCCACGTGGTGAGGTGGATCTGCTCCTGCGCGAGGGCGGGCCGGATCTGCTCGGCGAAGACGGCCGCGTGGCGCTGCTGCAGCTGGTAGCCGTCCTGCATGATCTTCTCGAGCTGCTCGATCGGGCTGAGCCCGGCGGCCGACGGCACCGCGAGGCCCGTCGCGATGCGCCGTTTCAGGCCGGCGACGCGCACCATGAAGAACTCGTCCAGGTTGGACGCGAAGATGGACAGGAAGTTGACGCGCTCGAGGAGGAAGAGTTCGGGATCCTCCGCGAGTTCGAGGACACGCGCGTTGAAGTCGAGCCAGCTGATCTCCCGGTCCAGGAAGCGGTCCGGGCGGATGTCGCCCGACGGGAGGAGGCTGGGGGCGAAGTCCGGGATGTCGATGCGGTCCTGTGTTGCCCGGGCCGGAGCCGTCTCGGAAGACCCGTACAGCGACGCTCCCCGGCGTTTGATCTCTGAATCCATTGCGTCTCCTGCAGCGTGGGCGGGCGTGGTGCGGCTGGTGCCCCGTCCTGACCGGCCGGGGCACGCCTCGAAAATAACCTTACAAGGTGGGTTGCGGCGTCTTCCCCGCGTACATGACGTCCACGTCCCAGCGCGTGAAACCGAGTTTCCGGTAGAGCGCGACGGCCGCGGCATTGTCGCCGTCGACGTACAGCATGATGGCCTGCAGGCCCTTGCCGTGGAGGTGCTCGATGCCCGCGATCGTGAGCGCCTTGCCGAGGCCCATGCCCTGGGCCTCCGGCGTCACCCCCACCACGTACACCTCGCCCATGGGCGGGTGCGCACCGATGCCCGGATGCACCTTCGTCCAGTGGAAGCCGAGCAGGGCGCCGTCCGCCTCGCGCACCGCGAGCAGGAAGCCCTCCGCGTCGAACCAGTCCTCGGCCATCCGCGCCTCGAGGTCGGCCCGGGTCATCGATCCCTGCTCGGGGTGGTGGGCGAACGCCCCGGCGTTGGCGGCGAGCCAGGCCTCCTCGTCCTGCCCTCGGACGAAGGATCGCAGTACGACCCCCTCGGGGAGTACCAGGGTGGGGACCGATTCCTCGACCGCGGCACGCGTCAGGCGCATGCGCCACAGTTCCCGCACGGGTGCGAAGCCGAAGCGGTCCGCGAGGTCTGCTGCTGCCGAGTGGTTGCCGTGCGACCAGCCGCGGAGGTCGTCGAGTCCCTCCGCGAGGACCGCCTCGATGAGGGCGGTCCCCGCGCCCTCGCCACGGCAGTCGGGCCCGACGACGAGTTCGAGGACCGCGCCGTCCTCCGTGCTGCGGTGGACGACGGCGACACCGGCGAGCTCGCTGTCGTCCGGCCCGGGCGTCCGGGCCGTGAACACGAGCAGCCGGTCCCCGACGTCCTGCGCGCGGAGGGTCACCAGGGTCTGCTCGGACAAGGGCGGATTGCCGTCGGCCTCGACGGCGGCGGCCGCGAGGCGGCGTATCTCCTCGAGGACCGGGGCCGCCGGGGCGCCGGCGATCCTGTCGATGGACCAGGTGGGGGCGTGCTGCGCGGCGGTCATGCGCCCAGCCTAGTCCCCGCTCCCTGCACGCGTTTTGGCCTACCGGGCGCAGGTGCGGTAGTGTCGGGAACTGCTCGAGGGGGATGCACCAGTGGGGTGCCCGCGATACGTTCGACCCGTATGTCCTCCACCACGATCCGGTCCTGTCCCGGATATGCGACAAGCCCCCTCCACCCGCGGTGGAGGGGGCTTTTCGCGTATCCTGCCGTCTCAGGCGTCCTGGTTGACCGCGCTGCGGTCCTCCGGGAGCCGGGTCAGCGTGAAGCGGTATCCGACGTTCCGGACGGTCCCGATCAGCTGCTCGTGATCCGATCCCAGCTTCGCCCGCAGGCGCCGCACGTGGACGTCGACGGTGCGCGTGCCCCCGTAGTAGTCGTAACCCCACACCTCGTGGAGGAGCTGGTCCCGGGTGAACACCCGGCCCGGGTGCTGCGCCAGGTACTTCAGGAGCTCGAACTCCTTGTACGTCAGGTTCAGCGGCTCGCCGCCGACCCGCGCCGTGTAGCTCGCCTCGTCGATCACGACACCGGACGCATGGATCTCGGTGCTGGTCTCCTCGCTCGCCGCCGTCGACCGCGCGATCACGAGGCGCAGGCGCGCTTCCACCTCCGCGGGGCCGGCCGAGTCCAGGACGACGTCGTCCGCCAGCCAGTTCACAGCCACCGCCGCCATGCCACCCTCCGTGAGGACGAGGACGAGGGGCGCGCTCAGGCCCGTGGCCTTCAGGAGCTGGGTGAGCGAGCGGGCTCCCACCAGGTCCTTGCGCGCATCGACCAGGACGACGTCGCACGGCTCGGTCTCCAGGAGCGCCGTGGGCTCGGCCGCGAGGATGTGCACCTTGTGGTTGAGCAGTTCGAGCGCCGGCAGGATGTCGACGGACGAGCCGGTGGTGTTCGTGAGCATCAGGATGTGCGGCATAGGTCCTCCACGGGTCGGGAATGCGCATCATCGGGCAACGGCGCCACCGGTGCAGGGATCCGGAACCGGGGCGGTAGAGATTTCGACAAGTATAGCCGCCGCCCTGTGATCGGGCGCACGTGGGCTCCTGCCCCGCGTCGTCCCGGTTTTCCCACGGGTAGGACCGGTAGGGCAGTATTGCTGGGGTGAAGAGGACGAGTGTGGCCGCAGCGGCCGGTACCGCAGCCGCGGCCGCGGGCATCATCGTCGCCTCCTCGTACATCGCCCTTCCGGTCCTCGCGATCGCCGTCGCAGCAGTCTGCGTCCTGGCTGCGATCGGCTGGCCGTACGTGCTCCGCGTCCCGGCCAGGAAGAGCCAGTCCGCCGCCATCGGGCTGAGCGCCCTGCTCGCGGTGATCCTCGCGGCCACGGTGCCGGGGCCGTCCTTCCTGGCCTGGTTCCCCGCCGCGGTGGCCCTCGGGGTCGGTGCGGTCTTCATGATCCAGCTGGTCCGCGGGACCGGCCAGAGCCTTCGCCTGGAATCCACGCTCGGTGCGAGCTCGGGCGTCATCGCCGTGGCGATGGGCGCCGGATGGGTGGCGGCCGACCGCCTCACGGCCAACGCGGCCGACTCCGGCATGACGCTGGTGACCGGGGTCAGCATCCTCGTCGCGATCGCCGTCGCCCTCCTGCCCCTGCCGGACCGGCTCGTGGCGCCCGCCGCCGTCGTCCTCGCTGCGCTCGCGGGACCCCTCGGCGCCCTCCTGTTCACCGATGTCCCCGCGCTCGCCGCGGGCGTGGTGGGGCTCGCCTGCGGAGCCGTCATCGCCGCCACACGCAGGTTGCTGGTGGCCCGCGACGCGCCCCTCGACGTCCTCGCGGCCGTCGCTGCGGGCGTCACCCCCGTTCTCGCCATCGGTTCCGTGGTCTATTTCCTCGACAAACTCTTCCTGTCCTGAGGAAGGCGGGCACGCACATCCGCCCGTCCCGTCCCGTGCGGAGCGGGCGTTAGGATGGGAGCATGTCCATTCTTGCCCTTGAAATCTTCTTCATCTCGCTGCTGGTCGTCGCCGGTCTCGGCATGGCCGGTTTCGCGGCCCTCGTCATCACGCGCCTGTACAAGGGCCAGAAGTAGCCGACCGTCCCGGAGACCCCATGTCGATTGATCTGCCCACCGACCTGACGCCCGAGCTGGTCCCACTGTCGTGGCTCCTCGGAACCTGGGAGGGGACGGGGATGCTCGGCGAGGGCACCGCGGATTCGGAGCGCTTCTCGCAGCGCGTCGTGTTCTCGCAGAACGGCCTGCCCTACCTCCAGTACAGTGCGGAATCGTGGCTCATCGACGAGCAGGGCTCGCAGCTCCGCCCACTGTCCGTGGAGACCGGGTTCTGGGCCCTCGACCGCAAGCTGAACGACGCCGACGTCGGGCCCGGCCTGAGCCCCGCGGACATCGTCCCGGCCCTGAAGACGGCCGACGAGGTGGAGCAGTTCCGCAACGACGCCGGCGGGTTCGACATCACGGCGACGATCGTGCATCCGGGCGGTATCGCCGAGCTGTACTACGGCAGCATCAAGGGACCCCAGATCCAGCTCAGCACCGACCTCGTGATGCGAGGGCAGCACTCCAAGGAGTACACCGCCGCCACCCGCCTGTTCGGCCTGGTGGAGGGGAACCTCTACTGGCGATGGGATGTCGCGGCGGACGGCAACTCCCTGGAGGCGCACGCCTCGGCCATCCTCAAGAAAGCCTCCTGACAGCACGAACCCGGTAGGGCCGGAGCAGCACTGCGTCGAGCCCTCGGGGCGCCCATCAGGAATAGTCCCGCCCGGAAGGCGTTATACCGTCATGACACCCAGCCCCCTCCTGAGCCGTCCCGGCGCCGTCGACGGCGGCGGTGCGGACGCCGGCGTCGCAGCCCACTACGGTGACCCCTTCCGCGAGCAGCGGTCCCTCGCCGACGGCCGGGCCGTCGTCGACCTCTCCCAGCGGGGCGTGGTCACGGTCTCCGGTCCGGACCGGCTCAGCTGGCTCAACACGCTGTCCTCCCAGTTGCTCCTCGGCCTCCAGCCGGGCCGGAGTTCCGAGACCCTGCTCCTGACCGTGCAGGGGCGTATCGAGTACTCGGCGCACGTGGTGGACGACGGCGCCACCACCTGGCTCATCACCGAAGGCGGAGAAGCCGCACCGCTGGCAGCCTGGCTGGAGCGCATGAAGTTCATGCTCCGCGTCGAGGTCGGCGACGCCACCGACGACTGGGCTGTCCTCGGGGCGAGCCGGGCGCTGCCCGAACTGGGGGACGGCGTCGTCGTGTGGGAGGATCCCTGGCCCGCGATCGGCATCGGCGGCTATGCCTACTCGGCCATCGCCGACACCGAGCACCCCGGACGGGAACGGCCCTGGTTCGAATACCTGGTGCCGCGCGAGCGCCTGGAGGAGGTCGTGGCCGCCACGGGTCTCGATCTCGCGGGGTCGCTGGCGGCCGAAGCGCTGCGTATCGCGGCGTGGCGGCCCCGGCCGGGCTTCGAGACGGACGAGAAGACGATCCCGCACGAACTCGACCTCATGCGCACGGCCGTGCACCTCGCGAAGGGCTGCTACAAGGGCCAGGAGACCGTGGCGCGTGTCCACAACCTCGGGCACCCGCCGCGCCGCCTGACGTTCCTCCACCTCGACGGCAGCCAGCACACGCTCCCGGCTCCCGGCAGTGCCGTGCTGAGCGAGGGCCGCACGGTCGGCCGGGTGACCTCCGTGGGCCACCACTACGAGATGGGCCCGATCGCCCTGGCCGTGCTCAAGCGATCGGTCGATGCCTCGGCGGACCTCCTCGTGCAGGACGGCGAGGAGGCCTATGCCGCCGCGCAGGAGGTCATCGTCGCACCGGACGCCGGCCAGGTGGTCGGGCGCGCGACCGGTTTCCTGAGGGCGCCGCGATGAGCGCCGGGGACGACGGGGTTCCGGCGGGTACAGCCACGAACGACGACGACGGCGCAGCCGCTGCGATCGCCCTTGCCCATGCACTGTTCGAGGCCGCCCGCTCCGGCGACAGCGCCACCCTGGTGAGGTACCTGGATGCCGGCGTGCCCTTCACCCTGACCAACACCGCGGGCGACAGCCTCCTCATGCTCGCCGCCTACAGCGGGCACCCGGCCATCGTGCGCGACCTCCTCGGTCGGGGCGCCGACGCCGACCAGGCCAACGACCGCGGACAGACACCCCTGGCGGGCGCGGTCTTCAAGGGGCATACCGAGGTGGTCCGGCTCCTCGTCGCGGCGGGCGCGGATCCCGACGCCGGGACGCCCTCCGCCCGTGCCGCCGCGGAGATGTTCGGGCGGACGGACGTCGTCGAACTGTTCGGCTGATTCCTGCTCCCGTCACGCAGGGATGCCGGCATGCCGGGTCCACCCCGCAGCGCCGGTCCTCAGCCCTCGAGGAGCACCGACGTCTGCGTACCGGCGAAGACGAAGCCCGCACGGCGAGCGGTCCGCTGCGAGGCCGTGTTGTCCGTCCTCGCGCGCCACTGGGGCACCAGGCCCGCGGCCATGGCTTCCTCGATCGCGACGGCGGCGATGCGCCCGCCGTAGCCTCTGCGCCGCTCCTCGGGCGGCGTGAGGACCGCGAGGTGCGCGAGGATGCCCTCCCAGATGTCGTAGCCGGCGCCGGACAGGGGAGTGGGCCGGTCCTCCCCGGTCCCGTCCCCCTCAGCGACCAGCACGAACGGATGGTCGACGCCGCCGAGATCGGCCTCCGCGACGTCGTCGGGCGGACACCGCTGCTCGAGCGCACGGACGAGGTCGCGCTCGTCGGAGACGACGGCCGGTGGCCCGTCCAGCTGCGGCAGGGCGTCACAGAAGTAGAGCTGGGCCTCGCCGAGCCCGCGGCCGCCGCGCCCATGGCTGAGGGAGAGCAGGGCCGAGGAGCTGCGCAGCTCCGGGGCAGGCAGACCCCGGCCGGCGTCGACCGCCGATCGCGGCCCCCGGAGGACCTCCCGGCCGAACAGCGTCACGAACGAGAGGACGGCGGCATCGTCGTCCACGCTGTACAGGCGGTCGGATCCGCCGTCGCCCAGGGCCCCGTCGTCGAGCCCCAGGAGCCGCGACCAGGCGAGCTGGACGATCGCGATGGTCCCCGGATCGAGTTCCATGGGATCAGCCGAACAGGATGGCGGCTTCTTCGTAGCGGTGCTGCGGAACCCGCTTGAGGTTGCCGAGCGCCGCCTCGAAGCCCACGTGGGCGATCTCCGTGCCGTTGAGCGAGACCATGGTCCCCCAGAGTTCGTCCTTCACGGAGTCCACGGCAGCCATGCCGAGACGGGTGGCGAGGACACGGTCGAACGACGTCGGGACGCCGCCGCGCTGGATGTGGCCGAGGATGGTGGCGCGGGTCTCGATGCCCGTGCGCGACTCGAGCTCGGGTGCGAGCTGGTCGGCGATGCCGCCGAGGCGGGGGCGGCCGAAGGTGTCCAGTCCGCGTTCGGAGTGGGCCTGCTCCATGTGCGAGGGCACGAAGCCCTCCGCAACGACCACGAGGGGCGCGCGGCCTCGGGCGTTGGCGTCGGAGACCCATTCGGCAATCTGCTCGATGCTCGTCTGCTGTTCGGGGATGAGGATGGCGTGGGCACCGGAGGCCATGCCGGCGTGCAGGGCGATCCACCCGACGTGGCGGCCCATGACCTCGGCGATCATGCAGCGGCTGTGGGACTCACCCGTGGTGCGCAGGCGGTCGATCGCCTCGGTGGCGATCTGCACGGCGGTGTCGAAGCCGAAGGTGTAGTCGGTGGCGTCGAGGTCGTTGTCGACCGTCTTGGGAACGCCCACGATCTTGAGGCCGAGGTCCGTCAGCCGCTTCGCGGCGGCCAGCGTGCCCTCGCCGCCGATCGCGATCACCGCGTCGATGCCGAGGCGATCCAGGTTCTCCTTGATGGCCTCCGCGCCGCCCTTGCCCTCGAAGGGGTTGGTGCGCGACGTGCCCAGGATGGTGCCGCCCTGCTTGGAGATGCCCCTCACCGCATGGCGGGGGAGGTCGATGACATCGCCCTCGACGACGCCACGCCACCCGTCGCGGAATCCGACGAACTCCTGCTCGTGCACCTTGATGCCCTTGAGCACCGCGCCGCGGATGACGGCGTTCAGTCCGGGGCAGTCGCCGCCGCTGGTGAGGATTCCGATCTTCATGGGGGGTGGGGTTCCTTCGACGAGGTGGATGGTGCATCAGGAGCACGCCATCGGGCCCGCCTATGATTCTAGACACACCAGTGTTGCCGCACCCGACTGCGTCCTCGAGGTCCGTCGCGGCGGCAGACCGAGGGCCGCCGCGCACCCCGTAGGCTGGGACCATCCGGCGCACGACGGGCTCGAGTCCCGTCGGGTGCGCGCCCAGCCGGTCCGAGGAGGATCCCAGCAGTGCCACAGGCAGGATTTGCGCCAGCGGCGCTGCGCATGGTCTCGATCTCCCGGCCGGTGCTCTGGATCAACACGCTCGGCACCGGTGTCGTCGGCATGTGGCTCACCGGGGTGTTCTGGCAGGAGGAGGCCCTCGCGCTCCTCCTCTGGCTCACGCTGCCGTTCAACCTGCTGATCTACGGCGTCAACGACATCTTCGACCAGGACACCGACGCCCTCAATCCCCGCAAGGGATCGCTCGAGGGAGCCCGGATCCGGGCCTCCGAGGTCCGGGCGATCTGGCTCTCCGTCCTGATCACGAACGTGCCCTTCCTTGCCTGGTTCGCCGTCACCCTGCCGCCTCCGGCGCTCGCGTGGATAGCCGCCTACGCCCTGGTCTTCGTGTTCTACTCCGCACCGCCGCTGCGCTTCAAGGCCCGCCCGTACGTGGACTCGCTCAGCAATGCCGCCTACGCCTTCCCCCTCGTGTTCGTGCCCTACGCCCTGGGCGACGACCCGGTATGGGCCGCCGCCCTCGGCCTCATGGCCTGGAGCGCGGCCAAGCACACCTACGACGCCGTCCAGGACATCGACGAGGACCGCAGCGTGGGCATCACGACGACGGCGGTGCGGCTCGGTGCGCGCGGCGTCGTGGCATGGAGCGGGGCATGGTGGGCGGCATCGACCGTGTGCTTCGCGCTCGTCAACATCCCGGTGGCCGTCGTCAATGCGCTGATCGCCGGCTGGCTGCTGGTCGGTCTCTCCCGGGATCCGCGGCCCGCGACGGGCCACCGGCTGTACCGGTACTCGATCGCCTTCCCCTACGTGGCCGGGACCGTCGCGGGCGTGCAGCTCGTCGTCGCACTGACCCTGGGGCTGTACCCGTGAGCCGCGTCGTCGTCGTCGGCGCGGGGATCGGCGGGCTGGCATCGGCAGCGCTGCTCGGACGCGCAGGGCACAGCGTGACCCTGCTCGAGGCCTCCGACTCCGTGGGCGGCAAGAGCCGCCGCATGGAGGTCGCGGGGCAACGCATGGACACCGGGCCGTCGCTCCTCACGTTCCCGGGTGTCTGGCAGGAACTCCTGCACAGGCTCGACGACGTCGCGCCGCCCGGGTCCGCCCGGGCGGAGGACGTCGCGGCGCTCCGCCTGGAGCGCCTGCCGGACGTCGGCACGTACTACTACCGGGGCGTCGAAAGCGCCCTGCCCGTCCCCGAGGGGCACCCCTGGCACGAGGCCTGGACGCGTTTCGCCGCGGAGCACGGCATCCTCGGCGGGGACGTCTCACAGCTGCTCACGACGGGGCCGATGGACAAGGCGGCCTACCCGGCCCTGACCCGGCTGGCCGGACTGTACGGCCGCCGCCTCACCACGCGCAGCTACCTCGACAGCCTGCCGTGGCTGCCCGACGGACTGCGCGAGGTCATCGCGATCCACACGCTCAATGCGGGGGTGAGCCCCACCCGTACGCCCGCGCTGTACGCGAGCATGCCTGCCATCATGGCGCACGACGGCGTCTGGATCCCGGAGGGCGGCATCTACGAACTGGTGCTGGCTCTGGAGCGGCTCGCCCTCGACACGGGCGTCGAGATCCGCACGGGGGAGCCCGCGCAGCGCATCGCCCGACGGCGGGTCGTCACGTCCACGGGCACCTACCCGGCCGACGCCGTCGTCAGCGGCCTCGATGCCCACCGGCTGGCCGGCCTGCTGGCAGGCCGGGCACCGCGCACGCCGCGGAAGCTCACCTGTTCCGCCGTGGGGATCTACGCCGTGCTGTCCCGGCCGCTGCCGGAGGGCACGGCACGTCACGGTGTCCTCATGCCGGATGACCCGGCGGCGCTCTACGCGAGCCTCGAGGCCGGGGACGAGCCCGAGCAGACCATGGCGTTCGCCAACTACTATCCCGCGCACGGCGTGTATCCCAACGAGTCGGCGACCCTCGCCCTGCTCCTCACCGCGCCGGCCAACGGCAGGAGATATTCGCTCCAGGATCCCTTCGTGCAGCGTGAACTGGACCGGGCCACGCGCGTGCTGGGCCTTCCGGAGCCGCTCGAGGACTACTTCGACGCGTACGAGATCCTGGATCCGGGCTACTTCGGCGAGCGCGGCTCGGCCGGTGGTGCTCTGTACGGTGCGGTGCACCCGGCGTGGCTGAGCGGACCGTTCCACCTGCCGCCCTACACGGACCCGCTGCGGCCGTGGTTGTGGCGCGTGGGCGCCTCGGTCCATCCGGGCGGTGGACTGCCCGCCGTGCTCGGGGGTGCGATGATGTCCACCCAGAAGCTGCTGAGCCGGCTGGCCGCCACGGCCTGAACGGCGCTTCGGGCCCGTTCGGGTGACACCGTTCAGGAGTGCGGGGCGGCGACCGCGTCCTGCGCGGGAGTGGTGGCGGGTACGAGCTGCAGCCGGCGCCGGACCACCAGGACGATCAGGGCCGCGGCGAGCACTGCGGGG
This sequence comes from Arthrobacter sp. UYP4, assembly GCF_057291175.1. Lineage (NCBI taxonomy): Bacteria > Bacillati > Actinomycetota > Actinomycetes > Micrococcales > Micrococcaceae > Arthrobacter > Arthrobacter sp. UYP4. Next base: position 1,434,254 of record NZ_JBXAVU010000001.1, on the reverse strand, counting down.
AACATCAGGCCGGAGAAGACGCACACGCCCAGCCACAGGAACATCGAGACGAGCAGGCTGTCGAGCAGCCCCGGCCGCAGGGCGGTCGCGGTCAGGCGGCGCCCGCCGATCCAGGTGACCAGCGCCGAGGCGATCAGCCCGGAGATGAGCCAGCCGCCGTAGTTGGAGAGCGGGACGCCGTAGTACGGGCCGCCGCCGGGCCAGATCCAGAAGCCGAGCGCCACCGCGCCGGGGTCGAGGACGCCGTCGATCACGACGAGCAGGAGGCCTCCGAGGACCGTCCGGCGCAGGGCGCTCCCGCCGGTGGACACGACCGCCACCGCGCCGATCACCAGCGGTACGTAGGAGAGCGGCAGCAGGTACGGGACCAGGCCGAGGATCGTGGGTCCCAGCGGCTCCCCGTAGTAGAACTCGCCGTAGGGGACGCCCGTGGCGACGCCGAACCCCTCGATCAGGTACCCGAAGAGGGACACGGCCACCAGGGCCGCGGTGCCGCGCGCAGCGCCGAACTGCCGCACGAGGGCGATGAACGCAGGCAGCGCGATCAGCAGGTTGAAGCCGTAGGACGCGTAGCTCGCGCCCTCCACGTCGGGGAAGCGCACCACGAAGTAGCCGGAGACGAAGAGGAAGGCACAGGAGGCTGCGAGCAGGCGGGGGAAGCGGCGGGCGGTGGGAGTCTTCGGCACGCCAACCATCCTTGCAGGTCCGCAGCAGCGAAGGGGCATCCGCTGCTGCGGATGCCCCTTCCGGTCGTGCTGTCGGATCCCTAGCCGCGCGGGAGGAGCTGCTCCAGGGCGATGGTGCCGTCGGTCTTCGGCAGCAGCAGCCAGAGCACCCCGTAGAGGGGGAGGCCGATGAACGGGAGCAGGAAGCTCAGGAGCATCGCGATCCGGACGTAGCTCACGCGCCAGCCGTACTGCCGGGCGATGCCGGCGGCGATGCCGCCGAGGATGCCGCCGGGTGCGCGTTTGATGGGGGAGGAGCGGAGGAAGCGGTAGAACGACTGCATGGTGTGCCTTTCGGTTCCGGGAGTGTGGCGTGGGGAGGGCTGGTCAGTAGTCGATGGCATCGGGGTGATCCTGCTCATCGGTCGTCGGCCGGGAGCGCAGCGACAGGATCCCGCCGGCCACGAGGGCGAGGCCGACACCGACGAGCAGGCCGAGGGCCACGACCACCGGGTCGATCGACAGGGCGACGAACTGGCCGACCAGGACGAGCCCGGCGACGACGAGGATCACCGCCCCCCACACGATCGTGGCGACGCGTGGCCGGCGTTTCCGCTCGGTGATCGAGGTGCTCATGGTGTCTCTCCTGTCGGGGTGGTGTCGGTCCGGGGGTCGCTGCCGACGGTGTCGGAGGTGGTGCGGATGGTGACGTCGCTCATCGCGCCCCTCACGTCGAGGATCAGGGCGGCGCCGGTGGCGTCGGGGTTCAGCTCGCCGTCGCTCAACCTGAGGACGCCGCCGTCGCTCCGGAACTCGGGCGACGGGGTACCGATGTCCTCGGCGGTGCCCCGGGCATCGGCGCTGCCCAGGGCCATCCGCGTGCGGACCTCGACGGGCACGTCCTCGGGGACGATCACCGTGACGTCGCTGACCAGCGAGTTCACCGGTACCACGACGTCCCGTGTGGGAGCGGGCAGCCCGGTGAGGTCGATCGTGGTCTCCGCTGCCAGGATGCTGAAGCCGTCCGACGCCGCCTGGAGCGACGCCGGGGTGGTCCTGTTCTCCTGTGCCACGACCCAGGCACCGCCGACGACGGTGAAGGAGGACGCGAGCGCGCCGATCGTCGCCAGGGTTGCGACGAGGCCCACGAGGCCTGAACTCCGGCCCCGTGTACCGAGGGCCACGATGCCGAGGGCCAGGACGATCGCGGCAGCTGCCAGTGCCACCACGGCGGAGTTGACGAGGCCGAGGACCCCCACGTAGTCGAGCGCGAGGAGCACCGCCGCGACGGTGATCGCGCCGCCGATGAGGAGTGCGGTGGCGGAGCCGGAGGGCCGCGTGGAGCAGCGTTGCGGCACGGTCGGCGCGGCTCCGCGGAGCAGGTCCGGCTCGAGCGGACGCGATCCGAGGTAGGCGGTCGGGGAGCCCGACCATGCCGCCTGTCCTGGCTGGTAGGGCAGCGGATAGGACAGGGTGGACCCCACCCGGGCATCGGGCTGGTACGGCAGGGGGACGGTGTGGTGGACGTCCTCCCCGAACGGTGCGTCGCCGTGCATCCGCCCGGCGCCCGGTCCGTCGTCGCCCTGCCGTCCCGTGGGAGTGTCGTGCGCTCCGACGGAACCGCCGGCAGCGCGGTCGGCGGGCCCGTCGGCGGAGCTGTCCGACGGCGCATCGGACGGGCCCTGGGAGAGGCCGGTGCCGCCGGGTGCGGGGCCGGTGGACGAGGGTCCGAAGGGCGCCGGTCCGAAGGGCGCCGGTCCGAAGGGCGCCGGCCCGGACGGGTGCGTGGGTCCGTTCCCGGGTGCGGCAGGGCCTCCGCCCGGCAGGTCCGGACGTGCCCGTCCGCCGCCCGACCGGTTCACGATCCAGTAGACGAAGAGGACGACGGCGCCGATCCAGAACAGCGTCCAGAGCAGTCCGCCGCCACCACCGTCACCGAGGAAGGGGAGGTTCGGCCGCCACAGGCCGATCGCCACGAGGGCGGCGGCACCGCTCAGCCCGGACGTCCAGGAGCCCCGACCGGCCTGCTCCACGTGGATCCGCCCGTCGGGCTCGGGGAGCAGGGCCCACGCGAGTCCGTAGAGCAGCACCCCGATCCCCCCAAAGACCGAGAGGATCACGATCAGTCCCCGGACGAGCGCCAGGTCCAGGCCCGTACGGCGTGCCACGCCGCCTGCCACCCCTCCGACCCAGCGGTCGGGTGCCCGGGTGATGTCGAGGCCGCGGAGCCAGCGGAAGAACGACGACGAGGCGGGACGATCCGCCGGATGCGGTGTGGCCGGATTCTGCTTCCAGGACGGCCCGCCTGGTGATGGTGCTGAGGTCATGCCTCCATCCTTCCGCCGGCCGTCGCAGCCGACCATTGGGACCTACCCTGATTGAACCCTGAGTGGGCCCTGATTGTGCTCCGGGAGCACCCCCGAGAGCCCGGCCGCGTGCTTTCATGAGGGTATGAGACCCCCGCTGCTGCGCAGATCCGACGGCGTGATCGCGGGCGTCTGCGCCGGCCTCGCCGTCCATCTCGGGATACCCCGCTCCTGGGTGCGTATCGGCATGGCGGTGCTGACCCTCGCCTCGGGCGCCGGCGTCCTCCTCTATGCCTGGCTCTGGATCTTCGTGCCGACGGCGGCGGACAAGGCCGCCGAGGCGGGGCGGCAGACGGGGCCCGCCGCCTTCATGCACGGGGTCGACACGAAGATCCTGCACGACGGCGGCGCGCAGGCCGGCCGCGGGGACCAGCGGAACGGCTTCGCGGATCCGGCAGGAGCCGGGACGGGTGGCATCCTCGAACCCGACTCCTGGCGGGAACGGACGGTGCGGGCCGGGCGTCGGGAAGTCCTGTTCGGCACGGCACTGCTGCTCGCCGCGGCCGTCTTCGTGGTGCAGCTGCTCGGGGTGCAGGTCAACTGGGGCTTCCTCGTGCCGATCGCCGTCGTCGCCACGGGCGCCGCCCTGGCGTGGTCGCAGCTGGACGACGTGCGGCGGGCCCGGGTCATGAACCGCGCCGGTGCCGGCCGGGCGGGCGGGGCCCTGCGCCTGCTCGCGGGCATCGTGCTGGTGGTCGCCGGCGTCCTCGTCGCGCTGTCCAGCAGCGGCTCGTGGACCCTGACCATGGCGACCCTCGTGGCGGTCCTCGCCGTCCTCGCGGGTGTCGGCCTGGTCCTCGCTCCCTGGGGGCTGAAGTTCTGGCGCGACCTCGAGACGGAGCGCGCGGCGCGTGCACGCGAGACCGAGCGCGCGGAGATCGCCGCCCACCTGCACGACTCGGTCCTGCAGACGCTCGCCCTCATCCAGAACCGGGCGGATTCCGAGACCGACGTGCTGCGCCTTGCACGGGCCCAGGAACGCGAACTGCGCCAGTGGCTCTTCGCCGATCCGGCGAGGGACCCGGGCAGTCTCGCGGAGCGACTGCGCGCGATGGCCGGCGAGATCGAGGACCTCTACGGTCACCCGGTCGCCGTCGTCGCCGTCGGGGACGCCGCCCTGGGACCCGCAGAGGACGCCCTGGCGCAGGCCGCGCGGGAAGCCATGCTGAACGCGGCGAAGCACGCGGCGGTGGCGGTCTCGGTCTACCTCGAGGCCGGTGCGGATACCGTGGAGGTGTTCGTCCGTGACAGGGGCGACGGATTCGACCCGTCGGCAGTGCCGTCGGACCGCCTCGGTATCCGTGAATCGATCCACAGCAGGATGCTGCGCCACGGCGGCTCGTCGGAACTGCGCAGCGACGGCGATGGCACCGAGGTGCGGCTCCGCCTGCCCAGGACCACGGGGAGCGCCGCCTAGGCCCGGGGCGACCCACCGGTACCGGCCGGAGCGGGACGGCGGCGACGCCGGACGGTGAGGGGCGGGGACGCGAAGGGACGCGAAGGGACGCGAAGGGACGCGCAGGAACGCGACGGAACGCGAAGGACAGGACCCCGGCAGGACGGCCGGCGAAAGGGACACACGTGGACAGCGAGAACCTCCCCGCGGACGGCGCGGTACCCGGGACAGTGTCCGTGGTCATCGTCGACGACCACGGCATCTTCCGTTCCGGCCTCCGGGCCGCGCTGGGTCCCGTGATCCGCGTCCTCGGCGAGGCTGCGACGGTCGAGGAGGCGGAGTCGGTGATCACCGCGACGGGGCCCGACGTCGTCCTCCTGGACGTGCACCTGCCCGGCGGCCGCGGTGGCGGCGGCGCCGAGGTCATCCACCGCTGTGTCACACGCGGGACGGCCTCGCGGTTCCTCGCCCTGAGCGTCTCGGACTCGGCGGAGGACGTCGTCGCGGTCATCCGCGCGGGTGCCCGCGGCTATGTCACGAAGACCATCTCGGGCCCGGAGATCACCGACGCCGTGCAGCGCATCGCCTCCGGCGACGCCGTGTTCTCCCCGCGCCTGGCCGGCTTCGTCCTCGACGCCTTCGGGACGGCGTCCGTCGCCGTCGACGACGAGCTCGACCGCCTGTCGGCGCGCGAGCTGGAGGTCATGCGGCTCATCGCGCGGGGCTACAGCTACAAGGAGACCGCGAAGGAGCTCTTCATCTCCGTCAAGACCGTCGAGACGCACGTGTCCGCGGTCCTGCGGAAGCTGCAGCTGTCCTCACGGCACGAGCTGACCCGCTGGGCCACGGAGCGCAGGCTGCTCTGAGCCCGGCCGCGGACGGCCGGGACAGCTAGCGTGCGGAGCCGAGGAACTCCTGGAGGCGTCCCACGCCCGTCGCGAGGTCCTCGTCGCCGAGGGCGTAGGACAGGCGCAGGTACCCACTGGGGCCGAAGGCCTCACCCGGCACGACGGCGACCTCCACCTTCTCCAGGATCAGCGCCGCGAGCTCGGCGGAGGTCGCCGGCGTGACGCCGTCGAAGCTCCGGCCGAGCAGCGCCCGCACATCGGCGTAGGCGTAGAAGGCGCCGTGCGGCGTCGGGCACTCGACGCCGTCGATCCCGTTGAGCGCCGACACCATGGCCCGACGGCGGCGGTCGAACGCCACCTTCATCGCGTCGACAGCCGTCAACGGACCCGACACCGCGGCCAGCGCCGCCATCTGGGGGACGTTCGACACGTTCGACGTCGCGTGCGACTGCAGGTTCGTCGCCGCCTTCACGAGGTCCTTCGGCCCGACCATCCAGCCCACACGCCACCCGGTCATCGCATACGTCTTGGCCACGCCGTTGAGGATGACCACCCGGTCGCCGAGGGAGGGGGCTGCCGTGGCGATCGAGGTGAACGGTACGCCGTCGTACGTCAGGTGCTCGTAGATCTCGTCGGTCACCACCCAGAGTCCACGTGCAGCGGCCCATTCGCCGATCTCGCGGACGGCATCGGCGGCGTAGACGGCTCCCGTGGGGTTGGACGGCGAGACGAACAGCAGCACCTTCGTGCGCGGCGTGAGCGCGGCCTCGAGCTGGTCGACGGTCACGAGGTAGCCCTGCTCGGGGCCCGCGAACACCTCGACCGGCACGCCGCCCGCCAGCCGGATGGCCTCGGGGTAGGTGGTCCAGAACGGCGTGGGCACGAGGACCTCGTCCCCGGGATCGAGGAGGGACGCGAAGGATTCGTAGACGGCCTGCTTGCCGCCGTTGGTGACGAGCACCTGCGCGGGGTCCACGGCGTACCCGGAATCGCGCAGGGTCTTCTCGGCGATCGCCTGCTTGAGATCGGGGAGCCCACCGGCGGGGGAGTAGCGGTGGAACCTCGGCTGGCGGGCTGCTGCGATCGCGGCCTCGACGATGTAGTCCGGCGTCGGGAAGTCCGGTTCGCCCGCACCGAAACCGATGACGGGCCGGCCGGCCGCCTTGAGGGCCTTCGCCTTCGCATCCACGGCGAGCGTCGCGGACTCCGCGATGGAATCGATGCGCCGGGAGATCCGGGGGAGGGCTGCGCGGATGGAGTCGTCGGTCGTCGCGTTCATCGGGTCCCGTTCGGTGAGGGTCTTGTGTCGGTTTCCAGCTTAGGCGGTGGCCCCTGTCCGGGTCCGCATCGGGTTCCGGGACGGAGGAGTCGCGGGGCCGCCGAGCGACCGTGGCCACCCGGCGGCGGGGCCGTCGGGACGCCCCGGTTCGACGTTCCGCCGGTGAATGCGTAGACTTGTTCCTCGGTGTTGAAACACCATGATGGTTCGTGCCCTCACCGGGCCGTCCGGAGTGGTAGCTGAACGTTTCGAACCGAAGGGTAGTGGCGCAATTGGTAGCGCAGCGGTCTCCAAAACCGCAGGTTGCAGGTTCGAGTCCTGTCTGCCCTGCGCGTGGCCTTCGCGGAAAGACGGCGAAGGCACGGCAGAAAAAGATCACGAAGCCCCGGCGCAGGCACAGGCCCCGCGCGGCGGTACACATGATCAGCTGGGGGCGCCACTGGTGGTCCTGCTGGAACACCACACAGATTGATGAGGTTGAAGGTGACCGATACGGCTGCGAGCAGCTCCAAGGGAAGCCCCTCCGAGAAGAAGGCTCCCCGGCGCGGCTTCTTCGGACGCATCATGCTGTTCATCCGCCAGGTCCTCGCGGAGCTCGGGAAGGTCGTCACGCCCACCCGTCGGGAGCTGGTTCGATTCACCATCACCGTCCTCGCCTTCGTGGTCATCATGATGCTCCTCGTGACCGCCCTGGACCTCCTGTTCGGGGCCGGCGCGGTGTGGGTCTTCGGCGACAGCTGACGCTGACCCTCCCGGGAATGCACGTTCCGGCGCGGCTGTTGTCGTGTCGGGTTGAGTACAGGCAAGCAAGACAGACTTGCGAAGAATGTCAGAAAGCAGGCGGCTAGGTGTCCGAGCAAGAACTCGAACGGCAGATCACTCCCGAAGATGGTCTGGAGAACGAGGAGTACGGGACGGAGGCGGAGGTCGACGCCTCCGACGTCGACGTGCCTGCTGAGGACTCCGACGAGTACCCCGCCGACACCGACGTCGCGGCCGAGGACGGACTCCTCGCGGACGACGCCGAACTCGATGCCGCCGACGGCGAGATCGACGCGACGGCCACCGACGCCGTGGACGAGGCTGCAGCCTCCGAAGCGGACGAGCCCGGCGACGACGCTCCGGCCGAGGACGTCCCGGCCGAGGATCCCGTCGCGGCCTTCAAGGCCCGGCTCCGCCGCCAGGAGGGTGACTGGTACGTCATCCACTCCTACGCCGGCTACGAGAACCGCGTGAAGGCCAACCTCGAGACCCGCATCCAGACCCTGGACATGGAAGATTACATCTTCGAGATCCAGGTGCCGATGGAAGAGGTCGTGGAGATCAAGAACACCACGCGGAAGATCGTCAACCGCGTGCGCATCCCCGGCTACGTGCTGGTCCGCATGGAACTCACCGACGAGTCCTGGGGTGCCGTCCGCCACACCCCCGGTGTCACCGGCTTCGTGGGCAATGCCCACAACCCGGTTCCGCTGAGCCTGTCCGAGGTGTTCTCGATGCTCGAGCACACCATCGTCCACACGGACGCCGAGTCGGGCAAGCCCGTGCAGCCGCAGTTCACCCCCGCCACCGTCAACTTCGAGGTCGGCGAGTCCGTCACCGTCAACGAGGGCCCCTTCGAGACGCTCCCGGCGACGATCTCCGAGATCAAGCACGAGTCGCAGCAGCTCGTCGTGCTCGTGTCGATCTTCGAGCGCGAGACTCCGGTCACGCTCTCCTACAACCAGGTCACCAAGATCCAGTAAAGCTTCGGCGACTCCCCGTCTGCTCGGCGGGGAAGCACCGTTCGGCCGTCACGCCATGATGGCCACCACCCCGCAGGACGCTCCTGTCCCGCGGGAACGCAATGCAAGAGAAGGACCCTTTCATGGCCCCCAAGAAAAAGGTCACCGGCCTCATCAAGCTGCAGATCAATGCAGGCGCCGCCAACCCGGCTCCTCCGATTGGTCCCGCGCTTGGCCAGCACGGTGTCAACATCATGGAATTCTGCAAGGCGTACAACGCCGCGACGGAATCCCAGCGCGGAAACGTCATCCCCGTGGAGATCACGGTGTACGAGGACCGCTCGTTCACCTTCATCACCAAGACCCCGCCGGCAGCCGAACTGATCAAGAAGGCAGCAGGAGTCGCCAAGGGCTCGGGCACGCCTCACACGGTCAAGGTCGCGAAGCTGACCAACGCCCAGGTCGAAGAGATCGCCACCATGAAGATGGAAGACCTCAACGCCAACGACGTCCAGGCCGCCGCGAAGATCATCGCCGGCACCGCCCGCTCCATGGGCATCACGGTCGAGGGCTGACCACCTTCACCACCGCCCCGTCCCGCACCGTCGGACGGGCACACCACCATTTTCACAGCACGACGACGACGCACCCCGCGGACGCCGGCGTGAGTGGCAGGGCCCAGCGCGGTCCGCAGACCACGACTGCATAAGGAGAACAAGCAGATGGCACAGCGCAGCAAAGCATACAAGGGAGCTGCCGCGAAGATCGAGGCGGACAAGCAGTACGCCCCCCTCGAAGCGGTAGTCCTCGCGAAGGAGACCAATCCTTCCAAGTTCGACGCCACGGTCGAGGTGTCCTTCCGTCTCGGAGTGGACCCCCGCAAGGCGGACCAGATGGTCCGTGGCACCGTGAACCTCCCTCACGGCACGGGCAAGACCGCCCGCGTCCTGGTCTTCGCCACCGGTGAGAAGGCAGAGGCTGCGATCGCGGCCGGCGCCGACTTCGTCGGTTCCGACGACATGATCGAGAAGGTCTCGGGCGGCTGGACCGACTTCGACGCCGCGGTCGCGACCCCCGACCTCATGGGCAAGGTGGGACGCCTCGGAAAGATCCTCGGCCCCCGCAACCTGATGCCGAACCCGAAGACCGGGACGGTCACGGCGGACGTCGCCAAGGCCGTCACCGACATCAAGGGTGGCAAGATCGATTTCCGCGTCGACAAGCACTCGAACCTCCACTTCATCATCGGCAAGGTCTCCTTCGACGAGCAGAAGCTGGGCGAGAACTACGCCGCAGCGCTCGAGGAGATCCTCCGCCTGAAGCCGTCGGCTTCGAAGGGCCGCTACATCCAGAAGGCGACGGTCTCGACCACCTTCGGTCCCGGCATCTCCGTCGATCCGAGTGTCACGAAGGTCTTCACCGTCTAGGTGGACCTCCGGACAAGCCCCGCGGCCTGCGCCGCGGGGCTTTTTCGTGTCCGAGGGCAACAGTGGTTGAGTTATCCCAATCACTGACCCTATGCTGGACCGATGTCGACGATCGCCATCCGGCAACTCCCGATCCCCGCGACGCTCGACGCGGACGGGGGCGAGGACTTCGCGCAGAGTGCCGCGGTGAGCAACGCCGTGGAGCGCGCCATCTGGGGGCACGACGACCACGGCGTGGACGCGGAGGAGCGGCTCGTGATGCTCCAGGCGACACCCGACCGCGAGTACGTGCTCGGCGTCGCGCGGGACGGCTCGGAGATCGTCGCGAACGCGCGGCTCAGCATCCCCCTGCGGGACAACCCGCAGACCGCCTTCGTACAGATCGAGGTGGCGCCCTCCCACCGCCGCCGCGGCATCGCCACCTCCCTCCTGTCCTTCGTGGAACAGGAGATGGCATACCGCGGCCGGACCATCATGATGTCCTGGAGCGACTCCAGCGCCGGGGACGAGCCGGCGGCGGATGCGCGGCTCGTCCCGCCCGCCGGCGCCGGCTTCTTCCCCGCGTCCGACGCCTCCGCAATCTTCGCGCGGCGGTCCGGCTTCGACCTGGTGCAGGTGGACCGCCAGAGCGTCCTCGCCCTCGACGACGTCGAGGACGCCCTGCGGCTCGAGCATGCCGCCCGGATCATCGGCTCAGGGCACTACGACCTCGTGGAGTGGGTGGACCGGTGTCCCGACGATCTCGTCGAGGACTACGCCCTCCTGCGCCAGAAGATGAGCACGGATCCGCCCCTCGGTGGGTTCGCGCAGGAGGAGGAGGCGTGGGACGCCGACCGCATCCGACGGGAGGAGCAGCGGACGCTGGCCGGCGGTACCTCGAGCCTCGTGTGCGCCGTGCGGCACGCTGCGAGCGGGCAGCTGGTGGGCCACACCATCCTCGAGCGTTCGGAGGCCCGTCCGGCCGTCGTCTACCAGGAGGACACCCTGGTGCTCGACGAGCACCGGGGGCACCGCCTGGGGACATGGCTCAAGGCGGCCAATCTCCGGCGCGCGCGCGACGCCTGGCCCACTGCGGAGCGCATCTACACCTGGAACGCCGAGGAGAACACGTTCATGCTCGACGTCAATGTGGCCCTCGGATTCAGGGCCTCGGGCCGGACCGCGGGCTGGCAGAAGGTGCTCGCCTGACGCCGATTTGGTCGCGCCGGGTGCGTCACGTAGGCTTGAAGCACCAAAGACCGTCGGTCGATCCACCTCCACTTCCCGCCAGCGCACCCGTGCGCGACCAGGAAGAAGGACTCGGATCCGAAAGTTCCCGTGAGGGACGGCCTACGCAGGTGAACGAAGCTCCTCTCCACCGGCCTCCGCCCGTGTCGAGCACAGCCCCGTGCATCTGCGCGGGGCGTTTTTTATTGGGGCTGGAAAGCCGGCGCATATTCCCCGGAAGGAGGGTTATGGCAACGCCAACAAAGGTTTCTGCAGTGGACGAGATCACCACCGATTTCAAGGACTCCACCGCCGCTGTCCTGACCGAATACCGCGGGCTCACTGTTGCTCAGCTCAAGGAACTGCGCCGTGCCCTTGGCGCGGACACCAAGTTCTCCGTCGTCAAGAACACCCTGACCGGCATCGCGGCGAAGGAAGCAGGCATCGACGCGTTCGAAGGCCAGCTGTCCGGACCCACCGCGATCGCTTTCATCAAGGGTGACGCCGTAGCTGCCGCCAAGAGCCTCACGGATTTCGCGAAAGCCAACCCGAAGCTCGTCATCAAGACTGGAATCTTCGAGGGCAAGGCCCTCGACGCATCCGAGGTCGTCGCCCTGGCGGCCCTCGAGTCGCGTGAACTCCAGCTCGCCCGGGTCGCAGGCGTGCTCAAGGCGCCGATGTCCGCCCTGGCCCGCACCGTCGATGCCCTGCGCATCAAGCTCGAGGAGGGAAGCGGCGCTGCACCTGCAGCCGACGCCGACGCTCCTGCTGCCGAGGAAGCCGCTGCTCCTGCAGAAGCTGCCACGGAGGCTCCCGCCGAGGAAGCCGCAGCAACCGAAGCGAACTAGTTTCGCCTCGATCCATACACTCCGGTGCCGTGCACCACTAAAGGAAGGACGCCTCCCATGGCGAAGCTCACCAACGAAGAGCTCATCGAAGCTTTCAAGGAACTGTCCATCATCGAACTCTCGGACTTCGTAAAGCTGTTCGAGGAGACCTTCGATGTCACCGCTGCTGCCGTTGCAGTCGCAGGCCCCGCCGGTGGCGGAGCCGGCGAAGCCGCCGAAGAGGAGCAGACCTCGTTCGACGTCGTCCTCGAGGCTGCAGGCGACAAGAAGATCGCAGTGATCAAGGAAGTTCGCGCGCTCACCTCGCTGGGCCTGAAGGAAGCCAAGGACGTTGTCGACAGCGCCCCCAAGGCCGTCCTCGAGGGCGTCACCAAGGAAGCCGCAGACAAGGCCAAGGAGGCCCTCGAGGCCGCCGGCGCCACCGTCACCCTCAAGTAACACCCGCTGCTCCCGGGTCCGGCACACGCCGGGCCCGTCGCAGACGCGAAAAAGCCCCGCTTCCGGTGAAGCGGGGCTTTTTCGTGTCTGCACCCGGATGGCCCGAACGGACCCTCAACGCCAGAGGAGCAGGGCCTCTCCCTGACCGCCGCCGCCACAGAGGCTCACGGCGGATCTCCCCGACCCGCGCCGGGCGAGCTCCATGGCTGCATGCAGCGCCAGGCGCGTCCCCGAAGCGCCGATCGGGTGACCCAGGGCGATGGCTCCGCCGTGGATGTTGCACTGCTCCAGCGGGTAGTCGAGGTCCCTGAGGGACTGGACGGCCACGGACCCGAAGGCCTCGTTGATCTCGATGAAGTCGAGGTCCGACGCCGTCCACCCGGCCCGGTCGAGCGCCTGCTTGATGGCCTCGGACGGCTGGGAGTGCAGGGTGTTGTCCGGGCCCGCGACCTGGCCCGGACGTCCGACGACGGCGAGGACTCCCAAGCCCTTCTCCTCGGCATAGGCGCGCGTGGTGACCACGAGGGCCGCCGCGCCGTCGGACAGGGGCGACGAGTTGCCGGCCGTGATCGCCCCGTCCGGGTTGAACGCCGGCCGGAGCTTCGCAAGCGACTCGACGGTCGTCGCGGGCCGGATGCCCTCGTCCGTGGTGAGGACGACGTCGTCGCCCTTCCGCTGCCGGACGGTGACGGGGACGATCTCCTCGGCGAGGACACCGCTGTCGGTAGCGGCCGCCGCGCGCTGGTGCGAGGCCGCGGCCACCGCATCCTGGGCCGTGCGGTCGATCTCGAGGCGTACGTTGCCGCGTTCCGTCGAGGCACCCATCGAGTCGTGGTCGAAGGCATCGGTCAGTCCGTCGTGGGCCACCGAGTCCAGGGCGGAGATGGAGCCGTAGTTCCAGCCCTGGCGGGAGCCGGGCAGCAGGTGGGGTCCACGCGTCATCGACTCCTGGCCGCCGGCCACCACGACACGCGCCTCACTGCTGCGGATCAGGCGGGCCGCGTCGATCACGGCCGTGAGCCCGGAGAGGCAGACCTTGTTGAGGGTGACGGCCGGGACGTTCCAGGGGATGCCCGCCTTCACCGCGGACTGCCGGGCCGGGTTCTGGCCGCAGCCCGCCTGCACCACGTGACCCATGATGACGGCGTCCACGGCGGCGGGTTCGACACCGGCCCGGTCCAGTGCGCCGGCAATGGCGAGCGCGCCGAGCTCGACGGCGGTGAAGGATGCGAGTTGTCCGTTGAGGCGTCCGAGGGGTGTGCGGGCGCCGCCGACGAGAACGACGTCGTCGGGGGATGGCGTGGGTGTCGCCATGGCGATACTCTCTTTCGTCGTTGAAATGGTGCCGCTACAAGACTATGGCTCCGAGCTGCGGACCCCGGAGCCGGCCTCGTCAGGGGAGGTCGCGGGGGCCGGGGCCCTCGGCGCCCTGCGGGTAGAGCAGGGGGAGCTGGAGGGTGAGCCAGGGGCTGAACGCCCACGGCGTCGCGGTGACGGCCCGCACGAGTCCGGCGGCGTCGGCCCACTGGTAGTCCATGACCTCGTCGGGCAGCGGATCCACGGCGCTGTCCGCGACCGCCGTGTAGACGGGGCAGATCTCGTTCTCGACGATGCCGGACGCATCGACGGCGCGATACCTGAAGTCGGGGAGCGCGGGCCTGATGTCCCTCACGGCGAAGCCGAGCTCCTGGGCCGCACGCCGGTGGACGGCTGCCTCGAAGGTCTCCCCCGGGGCGGGGTGCCCGCAGAAGGAATTGGTCCAGACCCCGGGCCAGGCCTTCTTCGACAGGGCACGGCGCGTCACGAGGATGCGCCCGGCGTCGTCGAACACGTGCGTGGAGAAGGCGAGGTGGAGCGGGGTGTCGGGTGTGTGGACGGTCGCCTTGTCGTGCGTGCCGAGCGCGGTGCCGTCCTCGGCGAGCAGCACCACCACCTCGTGGCCCGTGCCGTCCGCCGCCGATTGCTGCATGGTGCCCGTCTCGCTGGCCATCGTGGCTCTCCTCCGCTGATCGTCCGCACACTGGGCGGAGTCCGCTGCCCCCGGCCGACCGGCCGGGCAGCCTACGCCCTGTGTTTCGTCAGCGGCGCACTATCCGTTGTTTACTTTACCTATGGACATGGACACTCTGCTGGTCGCGCCCGCCGGGCTCGAGCAGGTGGAGGGCGCCCTCGCCCGGTTCTTCGACGAGTCCAAGGTCCGCGCCGCGAAGATCGGACCCGGGTACCACGCCCTGTGGGAGACCCTCGAGCGGTGCACGGCAGGGGGGAAGCGCTTCCGGCCCCGGCTGGTGATGTCCGCCTACCAGATGCTCGGAGGCACCGACCTCGACAACGCGGCCGAGGTCGGCGCGGCCTTCGAGATGCTGCACACCGCGCTGATCGTGCACGACGACGTGATCGACCGCGACTTCATCCGCCGCGGCATCCCCAACGTCTCCGGCCGGTACCGGGCCATCGCGGAGGACGCGGGACTGTCGCCCGACGGCGCGCGCCACATCGGCTTCTCCGCGGGGGTCATCGCCGGTGACCTCGCGCTGTCCAACGCGTACCGCCTGCTCGAGCGGGCCGACGCGCCGGCTGCGACCAGGCGCCGCCTCGGCGAGATCCTCGACGAAGCGGTCTTCGCATCCGCGGCGGGGGAGTTCCTCGACATCGAGACCTCCCTGACCAGCGCGATGCCGCCGCTCGAGGACATCGTGCAGATGGCGCGACTGAAGACCTCCGTCTACTCCTTCGAGGGGCCGCTGCAGGCCGGCGCCGTGCTGGCGGGCGCGGACGAGGAGGTCATCGGCCGCCTCGGCGACTTCGGGCGCGACGCCGGAATCGCCTACCAGATCGCCGACGACCTGCTCGGTGTGTTCGGCAACGAGACGCGCACCGGGAAGACGAACTGGGGCGACCTGCGCGAGGGCAAGCGGACCGCCCTGATGTCCTATGTCGCGGCCCGTCCCGAGTGGGAGAGCATCTCGTCGCTCGTCGGGGACTCGGGGATGTCCGCATCGGACGCCGACCACGTGCGGCGCGTCCTCGTGGACAGCGGGGCGCGGGACTACTCCGTGGACCTCGCCGCTCAGTACGCCGCCCGGGCCCGCGCCCACCTCGAGTCCGACGCCGTGCCCGCCACCCTGCGCTCCGCCCTCCACCCCGTGGTGACGGCCGTCGTGGACCGGGTGCACTGAGTGGGCATCGACGACTCCCTCGCACGCTACGACGCGGCCGCGCTGAAGACCTCCGCCGAGGTGATCCGCTGCTACTCGACCTCCTTCGGGATGGCCTCGCGCATCCTGGACCGGCCGACCCGCAGAGCCATCGAGGCGGTGTACGCGCTCGTCCGGGTCGCCGACGAGATCGTCGACGGAGCCGCCGCGGGCGCCGGGCTGGCGGCGGCCGACGTCGAGAACCTCCTCGACGACCTGGAACGCGAGACCGAGAACGCGATGGGCACCGGCTACAGCGCCAACCTCGTGGTGCACGCCTTCGCCATCACCGCCCGCGCGACAGGCATCGGGGTGGACCTCACCAGGCCCTTCTTCGCCTCGATGCGGGCCGACCTCACCCAGCGCGAGCACACCCCGGAATCCTTCGCGCTGTACGTCTACGGGTCCGCCGAGGTGGTCGGGCTGATGTGCCTGCGGGCCTTCCTCGTCGACCGCCCGGTGACGGCGGCGGAGGACGCCGTGCTCGTCGACGGGGCCAGGCACCTCGGCGCCGCATTCCAGAAGATCAACTTCCTGAGGGACCTCGCCGAGGACTTCTCGACCCTCGGGCGCAGCTACTTCCCGGGGATCCGCCCCGGCAGCTTCTCGGAGGCCGACAAGATCAGGCTCCTCGACGACATCGACGAGGACCTGCGCATCTCGGCTGCAGCGCTCCCCGGGCTGCCCCCCACCCCCCGACGGGCCGTGGCGCTGGCGCAGGGCCTGTTCACCGAGCTCGCGGCCAGACTGCGCCGCACCCCCGCGGAGGACCTCCTCCGGGCGCGGATCCGGGTCCCGAACCCGGTCAAGTTCCGCATTTTTGCCCGAGCTTTCACCGGTCGCGCGGTACCGGAACCTGCCGCGCAGGAGAGGACGGCATGACACCTCAGGACAGCGGTACACGCGTGGGCGCCAGGGACGTCGTCGTGATCGGCGGCGGGATCGGAGGTCTGGCGACGTCGGCCCTGCTGGCACGGGAGGGCCACAACGTCACCCTGCTCGAGAAGCGCGGGCAGGTCGGTGGCCGCGCCGGCTCGTGGGAGCAGGACGGCTTCCGCTTCGACACGGGCCCCTCCTGGTACCTGATGCCGGAGGTGATCGACCACTTCTTCAAACTGATGGGCACGAGCGCCGCCGAGCAGCTTGAGCTCGTGAAGCTCGATCCCGGCTACCGTGTGGTCTTCGAGGCCGGGGGAGCGGTCGACGTCCCGGCCGAGCGCGAGGCCGTGACGAAGCTCTTCGAGTCCCTGGAGGCCGGCGCCGGCGAGCAGCTGTCGAAATACCTCGACTCCGCCGAGGACGCGTACGAGATCGCCAAGCGGCGCTTCCTCTACTCGACCTTCCAGTCCTTCCTCCCGTTCCTCCGGCCGGACGTCCTGCGCAGGCTCCCGAGGATCGGTTCGCTGCTCCTGCAGCCCCTGCAGTCCTTCGTGGAGAAGCGCTTCAAGGACCCACGCATCCAGCAGATCCTCGGCTATCCCGCGGTCTTCCTCGGCAGCTCACCCTTCGACGCGCCGAGCATGTACCACCTCATGAGCCACCTCGACCTCGACGACGGGGTGCTCTACCCGATGGGCGGGTTCACCACGCTCATCGATGCCATGCGCCGCGTCGCGACGTCCGCCGGCGTCGAGATCCGCACGGGCGCCGACGTCGTGTCGATCGACACCGAGGCCCGCACACCCGGGCGGTCCCCGATCGACCGGCGGACGGCGACGGTCCGCGGAGTCACCTACCGCGCGGACGGTACGACGACGTCGATCGGCGCGGACATCGTCGTGTCCGCCGCGGACCTCCACCACACCGAGACCACGCTGCTGCCGGCGGACCTGCAGACCTACCCGGAGACGTACTGGGACAAGCGCGTTCCCGGGCCCAGCGCCCTGCTGCTGTACCTGGGCGTTCGGGGCGGGCTGCCGCAGCTCGAACACCACACGCTGCTGTTCACCACGGACTGGCGCGACAACTTCGGACGCATCTTCGGCAAGGAGACCTCGGTGCCCTCGCCGGCGTCGCTCTACGTCTGCCGCCCCAGCGCGACCGACGGATCCGTGGCCCCCGAGGGACACGAGAACGTCTTCGTGCTCGTGCCCATCCCGGCCGATGTCACGATCGGCAGGGGCGGCGTGGAGCGCGGGGGAGACGCGCGGGTCGAGGAGCTCGCGGACACCGTCATCGGGCAGATCGCCGAGTGGGCCGGCATCCCGGACCTCGCCGAGCGCATCGTGGTCCGTCGCAGCTACGGCCCCCAGGACTTCGCCGACGACCTCAACGCGTGGCGCGGCACCTCCCTCGGGCCGGCGCACATCCTGAAGCAGAGCGCGTTCTTCCGCGGCTCGAACCGCAGCGCCAGGGTGGGGAACCTGTTCTACGCGGGGAGCTCGACCGTCCCCGGCATCGGGATCCCCATGTGCCTCATCAGCGCGGAGCTCATCGTCAAGCGGCTGCGGGGTGACACCAGTACGGGCCCGCTGCCGGAGCCTGCCGCCGGCTAGGAACGGCTCCTGCCGCCGGATGGTACCGGCCGGTCTTCCTCCCCACCAGGCGTGGCGGGCTTGACGCACGAAGGGGGAGAGGGGTATTGGACTTTTCGCTGCGCGTGCCGTAACGTAGTTCTTTGCGTCTTCCCTCTAAACCTCAGCCTTCATATAGCGGTGGGCTTTGCTCTGCTCTCGTCGTTTAACCTGGCCACATGGTGGGGTTCACGCGGGCGGACTCTGGTGAGCACTGAGATCCCCGCAGCATACTGCGGTGGCGGTGCTGAGGCGAAAGCGCTGACAAGCCTGACGGTCTGTGGAAGGATCCCTCTTGGTCGCCCCGAGCACCTCTAATAATGCAACCGCTACCAGCCAGGTCGACGCCGACGGCGCCGCACCCCGGCTCTCATTCGCAAAGATTCACGAACCGCTTGAAGTTCCCAATCTTCTCGCCCTCCAGACGGACAGCTTCGACTGGCTCGTCGGCAACGAGCGCTGGAAGGCCCGCGTTGAGGAAGCGCTGGAACAGGGACTGCAGGGTCTGGCCACCACCTCCGGGCTGGCCGACATCTTCGAAGAGATCTCCCCGATCGAGGACTTCCAGGGCACCATGTCCCTGAGCTTCTCCGAGCCGGAGTTCGCCGACCCCAAGTACACGATGGCCGAGTGCAAGGATCGCGACGCGACCTACTCCGCCCCGCTGTACGTCAAGGCCGAGTTCATGAACAACAACACGGGCGAGATCAAGCAGCAGACCGTGTTCATGGGTGACTTCCCCCTCATGACCGACAAGGGCACCTTCGTCATCAACGGCACCGAGCGCGTCGTCGTGTCGCAGCTCGTCCGTTCGCCGGGTGCCTACTTCGAGCGCACCGCCGACAAGACCAGCGACAAGGACATCTTCAGCGCGAAGATCATCCCGTCGCGCGGTGCCTGGTTCGAGCTCGAGATCGACAAGCGCGACCAGGTCGGCGTCCGGCTCGACCGCAAGCGCAAGCAGTCCGTCACCGTGCTCCTCAAGGCGCTCGGCTGGACCGAGGGCCAGATCCTCGAGGAGTTCGGCCAGTACGACTCCATCCGCGCCACCATGGAGAAGGACGCGACGGAGACCCGCGAGGACGCCCTCCTCGACATCTACCGCAAGCTCCGTCCGGGCGAGCCCCCCACGGTCGAGGCTGCCCAGACCCTCCTGGACAACCTGTACTTCAACCCGAAGCGCTACGACCTGGCCAAGGTCGGCCGGTACAAGATCAACCGCAAGCTCGGGATCGACAAGGACCTCACCGACTCCGACGCCTCGGTGCTCAACATCGACGACATCGTCGCGATGATCAAGTTCCTGGTCGCCCTGCACGCCGGTGACAAGACCCTCGGCGGCAAGCGCGACGGCGAGGACGTGGAGCTCCGCGTCGAGGTCGACGACATCGACCACTTCGGCAACCGCCGCATCCGCGCCGTGGGCGAGCTCATCGAGAACCAGGTCCGCACCGGCCTGTCCCGCATGGAGCGCGTCGTCCGCGAGCGGATGACCACCCAGGACGTCGAGGCCATCACGCCGCAGACCCTGATCAACATCCGCCCCGTCGTCGCCGCGATCAAGGAGTTCTTCGGAACCTCCCAGCTGTCGCAGTTCATGGACCAGAACAACCCGCTCGCCGGCCTGACGCACAAGCGTCGCCTGTCCGCGCTGGGCCCGGGTGGCCTGTCCCGTGACCGCGCAGGCATGGAAGTCCGAGACGTCCACCCCTCGCACTACGGCCGCATGTGCCCCATCGAGACCCCTGAAGGCCCGAACATCGGCCTCATCGGTTCGCTCGCCTCGTACGGCCGCATCAACGCGTTCGGCTTCATCGAGACCCCGTACCGCAAGGTCGTCGACGGCATCGTCACCGACCAGATCGACTACCTGACCGCCGACGACGAGGTGGAGCGCCTCATCGCCCAGGCGAACGCGCCCCTCGACGCGAACAGCACGTTCACCGAGGACATGGTCCTCGTGCGGACGCGTGGTGGTTCCGGTGAGCCCGTGCTCGTCGAGCCCGCCGAGGTCGAGTACATGGACGTCTCCCCGCGCCAGATGGTATCCGTCGCGACCGCGATGATCCCGTTCCTGGAGCACGACGACGCCAACCGCGCCCTCATGGGTGCGAACATGCAGCGCCAGGCCGTGCCCCTGCTCCGTTCCGAGCGTCCCCTCGTGGGCACCGGCATGGAGAAGAACGCAGCCGTCGACGCCGGTGACGCCGTCACCGCGACGAAGGCGGGCGTGGTCAAGGAGGTGTCCGCCGACCTGGTCGGCGTCCTCAACGACGACGGCACGGAGACGAACTACCCGATCATGAAGTTCGCCCGCTCGAACCAGGGCAACGCGTACAACCAGCGCGTCCTGGTCTCCGAGGGCGACCGCGTCGAGTACAACACGATCATCGCCGACGGTCCCTCCACGGACCAGGGCGAGCTCGCGCTCGGCAAGAACATGCTCGTGGCGTTCATGTCCTGGGAAGGCCACAACTTCGAGGACGCGATCATCCTGTCGCAGCGCATCGTCTCCGACGATGTCCTGACGTCGATCCACATCGAGGAGCACGAGGTCGATGCCCGCGACACCAAGCTCGGTGCCGAGGAGATCACCCGCGACATCCCGAACGTCTCCGAGGAGGTCCTCGGCGCGCTCGACGAGCGCGGCATCATCCACATCGGTGCCGAGGTCGAAGCCGGCGACATCCTCGTCGGCCGTGTCACCCCCAAGGGTGAGACCGAGCTGACCCCCGAGGAGCGCCTGCTGCGCGCCATCTTCGGCGAGAAGAGCCGCGAAGTCCGCGACACCTCGCTGAAGGTCCCCCACGGCGAGTCCGGCACGGTCATCGGTGTTCGCATCTTCGACCGCGACAACGACGACGAGCTGCCCCCGGGCGTCAACCAGCTGGTGCGCGTCTACGTGGCACAGAAGCGCAAGATCACGGACGGCGACAAGCTCGCGGGCCGCCACGGCAACAAGGGCGTCATCTCCAAGATCCTCCCGATCGAGGACATGCCGTTCCTCGAGGACGGCACCCCCGTCGACATCGTCCTGAACCCGCTCGGTGTTCCCGGACGCATGAACGTCGGCCAGGTGCTCGAGATCCACCTCGGCTGGGCAGCCAAGCAGGGCTGGAAGATCGAGGGCGAGCCCGAGTGGCTCAAGAACCTCCCGAACCTCCCCCGGGAGATCTCCTCGACCACCGTCGCAACCCCTGTGTTCGACGGCGCCACCGAGGACGAGATCGTCGGCCTGCTCGGTTCCACGAACGTCACCCGCGACGGGGAGCGCCTCATCGGCGAGTCCGGCAAGGCGCGTCTGTTCGACGGTCGCTCCGGCGAACCGTTCCCGGATCCGATCTCCGTCGGCTACATGTACATCCTGAAGCTCCACCACCTGGTGGACGACAAGATCCACGCGCGCTCCACCGGCCCGTACTCGATGATCACGCAGCAGCCGCTGGGTGGTAAGGCGCAGTTCGGCGGACAGCGCTTCGGTGAGATGGAAGTGTGGGCCCTCGAGGCCTACGGTGCGGCCTACACGCTGCAGGAACTCCTGACCATCAAGTCGGACGACATCCACGGACGCGTCAAGGTGTACGAGGCCATCGTCAAGGGCGAGAACATCCCCGAGCCGGGTGTTCCCGAGTCCTTCAAGGTCCTCATCAAGGAAATGCAGTCGCTCTGCCTGAACGTGGAAGTCCTCTCCACCGACGGCACCACGATCGAGATGCGTGACTCGGATGAAGAAGTCTTCCGGGCCGCGGAGGAACTGGGCATCGACCTCTCACGGGCCGAGCCGAGTTCTGTCGAGGAAGTCTAGGTTTCACCCCGTCGAACCGGTGTTCGAACGCGGCCAACGAAATTTCCGGCGGCCGCGGACGGCCTTGAAATATTGAAGGCCGCTTCCTCGAACACCGGTCCGGCGCAGGGCCTGGACCCCCGCCGCACCCATAAGACTTCAAGAATTTAGAGAACAAAGAGAGAACAGGGACCCTATGTCCAGCGAATCCTCCTTCGGCCTCATGCGAATCGGCCTTGCCACCGCGGACGAAATCCGCGGCTGGTCTTACGGCGAGGTCAAGAAGCCGGAAACCATCAACTACCGCACCCTCAAGCCCGAGAAGGACGGCCTCTTCTGCGAGAAGATCTTCGGCCCTTCCCGTGACTGGGAGTGCTACTGCGGCAAGTACAAGCGCGTGCGCTTCAAGGGCATCATCTGCGAGCGCTGCGGCGTCGAGGTCACCCGTGCCAAGGTGCGCCGCGAGCGCATGGGCCACATCGAGCTCGCCGCTCCCGTGACGCACATCTGGTACTTCAAGGGCGTTCCCTCGCGCCTGGGTTACCTCCTCGACCTGGCACCGAAGGACCTCGAGAAGGTCATCTACTTCGCCGCCTACATGATCACCTCGGTCGACGAGGAGAACCGCCACGCCGAACTGCCGAACCTCCAGGCCGAGCACGACCTCGAGAAGAAGCAGATGACGGACCAGCGCGACGCCGACATCGCCGCGATCGCCAAGGACCTCGAGGACGAGCTCGCCCGTCTCGAGGGTGAAGGCGCCAAGGCTGCCGACAAGAAGAAGGCCCGCGACTCGGCCGACCGCCAGATGGCGAACGTCCGCAAGCGCGCCGACGCCGACATCGAGCGCCTCGTCCAGGTGTGGGACCGCTTCAAGAGCCTCAAGGTCGCAGATCTCGAGGGCGACGAAGGACTCTACCGCGAGCTGCGCGACCGCTACGGACTGTACTTCGAGGGCTCCATGGGCGCCGAGGCGATCAAGAAGCGCCTCGAGAACTTCGACATGCCGGCCGAGGCCGAGCTGCTGCGCGACATCATCCAGAACGGCAAGGGCCAGCGCAAGACGCGTGCCCTGAAGCGCCTCAAGGTGGTCAATGCGTTCCTGACGACGACCAACAGCCCGCTGGGCATGGTCCTCGACGCCGTGCCGGTGATCCCGCCGGAACTGCGCCCCATGGTCCAGCTCGACGGCGGCCGTTTCGCGACGTCCGACCTCAACGACCTGTACCGCCGCGTCATCAACCGCAACAACCGCCTGAAGCGACTGCTCGACCTCGGTGCACCCGAGATCATCGTGAACAACGAGAAGCGCATGCTGCAGGAAGCGGTCGACTCCCTGTTCGACAACGGCCGCCGTGGCCGTCCCGTCACCGGACCGGGCAACCGTCCCCTGAAGTCCCTCTCGGACATGCTCAAGGGCAAGCAGGGTCGCTTCCGCCAGAACCTCCTCGGCAAGCGCGTCGACTACTCGGGCCGTTCGGTCATCGTCGTCGGCCCGCAGCTGAAGCTGCACCAGTGCGGTCTGCCCAAGCAGATGGCCCTGGAGCTCTTCAAGCCGTTCGTGATGAAGCGCCTGGTGGACCTCAACCACGCGCAGAACATCAAGAGCGCCAAGCGCATGGTCGAGCGTTACCGCCCCCAGGTGTGGGACGTCCTCGAAGAGATCATCACCGAGCACCCCGTGCTGCTGAACCGTGCACCCACCCTGCACCGGCTCGGCATCCAGGCGTTCGAGCCGCAGCTGGTCGAAGGCAAGGCCCTCCAGCTGCACCCGCTGGTCTGTGGTGCGTTCAACGCGGACTTCGACGGCGACCAGATGGCGGTCCACCTGCCGCTGAGCCCCGAGGCCCAGGCCGAGGCGCGCATCCTGATGCTCTCCTCGAACAACATCCTGAAGCCGTCCGACGGCCGTCCGGTCACCCTGCCCTCGCAGGACATGATCATCGGTCTGCACCACCTCACCACCAAGCGTGAGGGGAGTGCCGGCGAAGGCCGCGTCTTCACCAGCCCGTCCGAGGCCATCATGGCCCACGACTCCGGTGAGCTGCACCTGAACTCGGTCGTCCGGATCCGCGTCCCCAACTTCGTACCCAGCGCCGACATCGCTGCGCCCGAGGGCTGGGAGCCCGGTACCCCTGCACTGATCGAGACCTCCCTCGGACAGGTCCTGTTCAACGACACCCTCCCCGAGGACTACCCCTGGGTGGAGAAGGTCGCCGACAAGGGCCAGCTCTCGACGATCGTCAACGATCTCGCGGAGCGCTACCCGAAGGTCGTCACGGCCGCCACGCTGGACAACCTGAAGGACGCCGGTTTCTACTGGGCCACCCGCTCGGGCGTCACCGTCGCCATCTCGGACATCTCCGCGCCGATCAACAAGGCCGGCATCATGGAGGGCTACGAGACGCAGGCCGCCAAGGTCCAGTCGCAGTTCGACAAGGGCCTCATCGCCGACGAGGAGCGCCGCCAGGAGCTCATCGACATCTGGAACAAGGCGACCAACGAGGTCGCCGCGTCCATGCGCGCCGCGATGCCGAAGGACAACACCATCAACCGCATGGTGTCCTCCGGTGCCCGTGGTAACTGGCTGCAGGTCCGCCAGATCGCCGGTATCCGTGGCCTCGTGGCCAACCCCAAGGGTGAGATCATCCCTCGTCCGATCAAGTCCTCGTACCGCGAGGGCCTGTCGGTCCTGGAGTACTTCATCGCGACGCACGGTGCCCGTAAGGGCCTCGCCGACACCGCCCTGCGTACGGCCAACTCGGGTTACCTGACCCGACGCCTGGTCGACGTCTCGCAGGACGTCATCGTCCGCGAGGACGACTGCGGCACCGAGCGCGGCCTGAAGGTCACGATCGCCGTACCGAACGCCGACGGCGAGCTGGTGCTGCACGAGGAGGTCGAGAACTCGGCATACGCCCGTACGCTGGCCACCGACGTCGTCGACTCCAAGGGCGAGGTGCTCGCTGCCGCGGGCTCCGACGTCGGAGACGTGCTCATCGGTGAACTGTTCGAGGCCGGTATCTCGGACATCAAGGTGCGCTCCGTGCTCACCTGCGAGTCCAGTGTCGGAACGTGTGCGCTCTGCTACGGCCGGTCGCTCGCGACCGGCAAGACCGTGGACATCGGAGAGGCCGTCGGCATCATCGCCGCGCAGTCGATCGGTGAGCCCGGCACGCAGCTGACCATGCGTACCTTCCACACCGGCGGTGTGGCCTCCGCGGAGGACATCACCCAGGGTCTGCCCCGTATCCAGGAGCTCTTCGAGGCGCGTACACCCAAGGGTGTCGCCCCGATCTCCGAGGTCGCAGGGCGCGTCACCATCGAGGATGCCGAGAAGCAGCTTCGCCTGGTGGTCACCCCCGACGACAGCTCCGAGGAGATCGCGTACCCGGTCCTGCGCCGTGCGCGCCTGCTGGTCGCCGACGGCGAGCACGTCGAGGTCGGGCAGCAGCTCGTCTTCGGCGCGGTCGACCCGAAGCAGATCCTGCGCATCCTCGGCCCCCGCAAGGCCCAGGAGTTCCTGGTCGACGAGGTGCAGCGCGTGTACCGCAGCCAGGGTGTGGGCATCCACGACAAGCACGTGGAGGTCATCGTCCGCCAGATGCTGCGTCGCGTCACCGTGATCGAGTCCGGCGAGTCGGACCTGCTCCCCGGTGAGCTCGCCGAGCGTCGCCGCTTCGAGGACGAGAACCGCCGCGTGGTGTCCGAGGGCAAGAAGCCGGCCTCGGGCCGGCCCGAGCTCATGGGTATCACCAAGGCGTCGCTCGCCACCGAGTCGTGGCTGTCGGCCGCTTCCTTCCAGGAGACCACGCGTGTCCTCACGCAGGCCGCCATGGAAGGCAAGAGCGATCCGCTGCTCGGCCTCAAGGAGAACGTGATCATCGGCAAGCTCATCCCGGCCGGTACCGGTCTGGACCGCTACACGAAGGTCACGGTCGAGCCCACCGAGGAAGCCAAGGCGAACCTGTTCACCGGTCCGAGCGCGTTCAGCGACTTCGACTACGCCGGTGTCGAGGGCGGCCTGAGCCCCGAGTTCCACGCCATCCCGCTGGACGACTACGACATGGGCAACAGCGACTTCCGCTGATCCCGACTGTCGGCGGAAAGGCCCCGGACCTCCTGGTCCGGGGCCTTTCCCGTCCCCTCGTGGGGTCCCCACCATGCGGGGGAGCGGCCGGCGGGAGGGCCCTCCGCCGATCTCTGGTAGACTTGACAGCAATTGTTTGTGTGGCAGTGGATCGGCGTTGCGAAACGTATCTCCGTGTTGTACGTAAGTTGTACAGCGAATGCCACATTTTCGCACGCCTACAGTCGTTCTGCGGCAGTTCGTTGGTAGGCGAAGCGCCAAACGACTGATGATCCCGATCCCCGGACGGAGCGGCCCTGCGAAGGTGCCGCGACCGCGGATTCGGGCGACAGAGAACACTTCAGACATTACGGAGAACACGAAAGTGCCTACGATCAACCAGCTGGTCCGTAAGGGCCGGACACCTAAGGTCTCCAAGACCAAGGCGCCCGCACTGAAGGGCAGCCCCATGAAGCGCGGCGTCTGCACCCGCGTCTACACGACCACCCCCAAGAAGCCGAACTCGGCTCTCCGCAAGGTCGCCCGCGTGCGCCTCAACGGTGGCATCGAAGTCACCGCCTACATCCCCGGCGTAGGTCACAACCTTCAGGAACACTCCATCGTGCTCGTGCGCGGCGGTCGTGTGAAGGACCTCCCCGGTGTCCGCTACAAGATCGTCCGTGGCGCACTGGATACCCAGGGCGTGAAGAACCGCAAGCAGGCTCGCAGCCGCTACGGCGCAAAGATGGAGAAGAAGTAATATGCCACGTAAGGGCCCGGCCCCGAAGCGGCCGCTCGTTGTAGATCCCGTCTACGGTTCACCCCTGGTCACGCAGCTGATCAACAAGGTGCTCGTCGACGGCAAGAAGTCCACCGCAGAGCGCATCGTCTACGGTGCCCTCGAAGGTGCTCGCGCCAAGTCCGGCGGCGACCCCGTCGCAGCGCTCAAGAAGGCCATGGATAACGTGAAGCCGACCCTCGAGGTCCGCTCACGCCGTGTCGGTGGAGCCACCTACCAGGTCCCCGTCGAGGTCAAGCCCGGTCGTTCGACCGCCCTGGCCCTTCGCTGGCTCGTCGGCTACTCCAAGGCCCGTCGCGAGAAGACGATGACGGAGCGCCTCCAGAACGAGATCCTCGACGCTTCCAACGGTCTCGGTGCCGCAGTCAAGCGCCGCGAGGACACGCACAAGATGGCCGAGTCGAACAAGGCCTTCGCACACTACCGCTGGTAGCAGATCTGCCGGCCGGACCGTCACCCCACCAGGGCCGGCCCGGCCGGCGGTCCAGCAGAACTCCATTCTCGTCATAAGGGAGACACCGTGGCACAGGACGTGCTTACCGACCTCAACAAGGTCCGCAACATCGGCATCATGGCCCACATCGATGCCGGCAAGACCACTACTACCGAGCGCATCCTGTTCTACACGGGTGTCAACCACAAGATCGGCGAGACGCACGACGGCGCCTCCACCACCGACTGGATGGAACAGGAGAAGGAGCGCGGCATCACGATCACGTCCGCCGCCGTCACCTGCTTCTGGGAGAACAACCAGATCAACATCATCGACACCCCCGGGCACGTCGACTTCACCGTCGAGGTCGAGCGCTCACTGCGCGTCCTCGACGGCGCCGTCGCCGTGTTCGACGGCAAGGAGGGCGTCGAGCCCCAGTCGGAGACCGTCTGGCGTCAGGCCGACAAGTACGAGGTCCCCCGCATCTGCTTCGTCAACAAGATGGACAAGCTGGGCGCGGACTTCTACTTCACCGTCGACACCATCATCAGCCGCCTGGGCGCCAAGCCCCTCGTGCTGCAGCTCCCCATCGGTGCCGAGAACGACTTCATCGGCGTCGTCGACCTGCTCTACATGCGTGCCCTCGTGTGGCCCGGCGATGCCAAGGGTGACGTGACCATGGGTGCGAAGTACGAGATCCAGGAGATCCCGGCGGACCTCCAGGCGAAGGCCGAGGAGTACCGTGCGACGCTCGTCGAGACCGTCGCCGAGTCGTCCGACGAGCTCATGAACAAGTACCTCGAGGGTGAGGAGATCACCATCGAGGAGCTGAAGGCCGGCATCCGCAAGATGACGATCAACTCAGAGCTCTACCCGATCCTCTGCGGCTCCGCGTTCAAGAACCGCGGTGTGCAGCCGATGCTCGACGCCGTCATCGACTACCTGCCCTCGCCCCTCGACGTCCCCCCGATGATCGGCCACGATCCCCGGAACGAAGAGGTCGAGCTGACGCGCAAGCCCAGCACGGAGGAGCCCTTCTCCGCCCTCGCGTTCAAGGTCGCCACGCACCCCTTCTTCGGGCAGCTGACCTTCATCCGCGTGTACTCCGGCCAGATCTCGGCCGGCACGCAGGTGACGAACTCCACGAAGACCAAGAAGGAGCGCATCGGCAAGCTCTTCCAGATGCACGCCAACAAGGAGATTCCCGTCGAGGAAGCCCTTGCCGGCCACATCTATGCCGCGATCGGCCTGAAGGACACCACCACCGGTGACACCCTGTCCGACTCGGCGAACCAGATCGTCCTCGAGTCCATGAGCTTCCCGGAGCCCGTGATCTCGGTGGCCATCGAGCCGAAGACCAAGGGTGACCAGGAGAAGCTCTCCACCGCCATCCAGAAGCTCTCGGCCGAGGATCCCACCTTCCAGGTGTCCCTCAACGAGGACACCGGACAGACGATCATCGCCGGCATGGGCGAGCTCCACCTGGACATCCTGGTGGACCGTATGCGCCGCGAGTTCAAGGTCGAGGCGAACGTCGGCAAGCCCCAGGTGGCCTACCGCGAGACCATCAAGCGCGCCGTCGCCAAGCACGACTACACGCACAAGAAGCAGACCGGTGGTTCGGGCCAGTTCGCGAAGATCCAGATCGCGATCGAACCGCTGGACACCGCCGAGGGCGAGCTCTACTCGTTCGACAACAAGGTCACCGGTGGACGCGTGCCCCGCGAGTACATCCCGAGTGTCGATGCAGGCATCCAGGACGCGCTCAACGACGGCGTCCTCGCCGGCTACCCCGTGGTCGGCATCAAGGCGACGCTGCTCGACGGCGCGTACCACGACGTCGACTCCTCCGAGATGGCCTTCAAGATCGCCGGTCGCATGGCGTTCAAGGAAGCCGCCCGGATGGCTCAGCCCGTACTGCTCGAGCCGCTCATGGACGTCGAGGTCCGCACCCCTGAGGAATACATGGGTGAAGTCATCGGTGACCTGAACTCCCGCCGTGGCCAGATGCAGTCCATGGAGGATGCAAGCGGCGTCAAGGTCATCCGCGCCCACGTGCCCCTCTCGGGCATGTTCGGCTACATCGGTGACCTGCGGTCGAAGACCCAGGGTCGTGCCGTGTACTCGATGCAGTTCGACAGCTACTCGGAGGTCCCGAAGGCAGTGGCCGACGAGATCATCCAGAAGACGCGCGGCGAGTAGTACCCCTCCCGGAAACGGGACCACGGGGAGGAGGGCCGGCCTGTCCCAGGGCAGGCCGGCCCTCCTCCCCAGCTGCAGGACCAGTCGGACCGGCAGTGCAGAGCAATTTCATCAAAACCAAAAGCCCCCAGTAGACTTGCATGAGTTTCAGCTGCGAAAAGCGCGGCTGGGAAGCAGATCTTCTCAAACGTTCTAGGAGGAACCCGTGGCGAAGGCAAAGTTCGAGCGGACTAAGCCGCACGTTAACATCGGCACCATCGGTCACGTCGACCATGGAAAGACCACGTTGACGGCTGCCATTTCCAAGGTGCTGTACGACAAGTACCCCACCCTCAACGAGCAGCGTGACTTCGCGTCGATCGACTCGGCTCCCGAGGAGAAGCAGCGCGGCATCACGATCAACATCTCGCACGTCGAGTACCAGACCGAGAAGCGCCACTACGCACACGTAGACGCCCCCGGTCACGCCGACTACATCAAGAACATGATCACCGGTGCGGCCCAGATGGATGGTGCCATCCTCGTTGTCGCCGCCACCGACGGTCCCATGGCCCAGACCCGCGAGCACGTCCTGCTCGCCCGCCAGGTCGGTGTCCCCTACCTGCTGGTCGCCCTGAACAAGTCCGACATGGTCGACGACGAAGAGCTCCTCGACCTCGTGGAGATGGAAGTTCGCGAGCTGCTCAGCTCGCAGGGCTTCGACGGTGACGATGCTCCTGTCGTCCGCGTCTCCGGCCTCAAGGCCCTCGAAGGCGACCCCGAGTGGGTCAAGTCCGTCGAGGAACTGATGGAAGCTGTCGACAACAACGTGCCGGACCCCGTGCGCGACAAGGACAAGCCCTTCCTCATGCCCGTCGAGGACGTCTTCACGATCACCGGTCGTGGAACCGTCGTCACCGGCCGCGCCGAGCGCGGAACCCTCGCGATCAACTCCGAGGTCGAGATCGTCGGTATCCGTCCGGTCCAGAAGACCACGGTCACCGGTATCGAGATGTTCCACAAGCAGCTCGACGAGGCCTGGGCCGGCGAGAACTGTGGCCTGCTCCTCCGCGGCATCAAGCGCGAGGACGTAGAGCGCGGACAGGTCATCGTGAAGCCGGGTTCCATCACCCCTCACACCGACTTCGAGGCCAACGTCTACATCCTGGCCAAGGACGAGGGTGGGCGTCACAACCCGTTCTACTCGAACTACCGCCCGCAGTTCTACTTCCGCACCACGGACGTGACCGGCGTCATCACCCTCCCCGAGGGCACCGAGATGGTCATGCCCGGCGACAACACTGAGATGACCGTCGAGCTCATCCAGCCCATCGCCATGGAAGAGGGCCTCGGCTTCGCGATCCGCGAAGGCGGCCGCACCGTCGGTTCGGGACGTGTCACCAAGATCCTGAAGTAATTCGGTATCACCCAGCCACCGGGCTCTGACCGGTAGGCGACAGGAAGGCCCCCGCCGTATCCACGGCGGGGGCCTTCTTGTCGCCGGGGTGGGGGAGGGGCGTCCCAGTAGCGCAGATCACCCCTACCCCGCTGGGCCCCGGTTCGCAATCATCGCGGTAATCTGCCACACTGGATAAGTTGTTCAAGCGCCGGCGCGCGCGGTTCGAGACTTCTTCCCGGTCAGGATAATGCCTGATGCAGGGATCGAGTCCGCCGAGGCGCAGGGCCCAAATATAGTCCACCCCGTTCGGCTCGTCCGAAATCAGCGGACCGTGCGTGTCAGGAAGTGCGACACGCCCGAGCGCGGGGGTCGGAGCCCTGGCAGGGTGAGGAACCCGGATCTGTCCGGATTCAGTCTGCTCAGGAAGCGTCGCACAACGGACGCAGGAAATGTACGTACGTACCGGAACTGCCCAGGCAGTTATGTAGAGAGAGAGTCGAGACGCCATGGCGGGACAAAAAATCCGCATCCGGCTGAAGTCATATGACCACGAGGTCATCGATGTTTCAGCACGGAAGATCGTTGAGACGGTGACGCGCGCAGGCGCAACGGTAGTGGGCCCCGTGCCCCTGCCCACGGAGAAGAACGTTTTCGTTGTCATCCGGTCCCCGCACAAGTACAAGGACAGCCGTGAGCACTTCGAAATGCGTACTCACAAGCGTCTGATCGACATCATTGATCCCACGCCCAAGGCCGTCGATTCGCTGATGCGTCTCGACCTGCCTGCGGACGTGAACATCGAAATCAAGCTGTAAGGGAGAGCGGATACCTATGTCTACTTCACTTACGCGCCAGGTCAAGGGCCTGCTGGGCATCAAGCTCGGCATGACCCAGGTCTGGGACGAGAACAACATCCTCATCCCCGTGACCGTCGTCCAGGCGGACTCGAACGTCATCACGCAGCTCCTCAGCGAGGACAAGGACGGCTACACCGCTGTCCAGATCGGCTTCGGCCAGATCGATCCCCGCAAGGTCACCAAGCCGCTCGCCGGCCACTTCGACAAGGCAGGCGTCACGCCCCGCCGTCACGTGGTCGAACTGCGGACGTCCGACGCCGACACCTACTCGCTCGGCCAGGAACTCTCCGTCGAGATGTTCGAGGCCGGCCAGACCGTCGACGTCATCGGCACCACCAAGGGCAAGGGCTTCGCCGGTGTCATGAAGCGCCACGGGTTCCACGGTGTTGGAGCCTCACACGGTGCACACAAGAACCACCGCAAGCCCGGTTCCATCGGTGGAGCATCCACCCCCAGCCGCGTCTTCCGTGGAATGAAAATGGCAGGCCGCATGGGCGCCGTTCGTCAGACCACGCTGAACCTCCGGGTCCACGCCGTCGACGCCGAGAAGTCGCTGCTGCTGATCAAGGGTGCCGTCCCCGGCGCCCGCGGCCAGGTCGTCCTCGTACGCACCGCCGTGAAGGGAGCATAGCCAAATGGCTGCCAACACCGTAAACGTCGATCTCCCCGCGGAGATCTTCGACGCACAGACCAACGTGCCGCTGCTGCACCAGGTCGTCGTGGCTCAGCTTGCCGCCGCCCGCCAGGGTACGCACAAGACGAAGACCCGCGCCGAGGTCAGTGGCGCAGGCCGCAAGCCGTTCAAGCAGAAGGGAACCGGTCGTGCCCGCCAGGGTTCGATCCGCGCCCCCCACATGACCGGCGGCGGTGTCGTCCACGGACCCACCCCCCGCGACTACAGCCAGCGCACCCCCAAGAAGATGATCGCCGCCGCCCTGCGCGGAGCGCTCTCGGACCGGGCACGCAACGGCCGTATCCACGTCCTCGAGTCCCTCGTTCCCGGCGGCAAGCCGTCGACCAAGGGTGCCATCGAGACCCTGCGTGCGATCTCCGAGCGGCCCCGCCTGCTCGTCGTGATCGAGCGTGCCAACGACGTCGCCGCACTGTCGGTGCGCAACGTCCCCGAGGTACACGTCCTCTATGTAGACCAGCTCAACACGTACGACGTGCTGGTGTCCGACGACGTGATCTTCACCAAGGCCGCCTACGACCAGTTCGTCGGTACGCCTGCTGTCATCACCGAGGAGGATGCCAAGTGAGCGGCACCATCGCAAAGGATCCGCGCGACGTCGTCATTGCACCCGTCGTCTCGGAGAAGAGCTACGGCCTGATCGACGAAGGCAAGTACACCTTCCTGGTCGACCCCCGCTCGAACAAGGAAGAAATCAAACTGGCGGTCGAGAAGATCTTCTCCGTGAAGGTCGACTCCATCAACACCATCAACCGGGTTGGCAAGCGCAAGCGCACCAAGTTCGGCTGGGGCCAGCGCAAGGGCACCAAGCGTGCCATCGTGTCCCTCAAAGAGGGCTCGATCGACATCTTCGGCGGTCCGCTCTCCTAGAGCGGAGACCACTTTAACGAGGAATTGAGTTATGGGAATCCGTAAATACAAGCCGACAACTCCGGGCCGTCGTGGCTCGAGCGTTGCCGACTTCGCTGAAATCACCCGATCGACGCCGGAGAAGTCGCTGGTACGTCCCCTTCCCAAGAAGGGTGGACGTAACAACACCGGTAAGATCACGACCCGCCACAAGGGCGGTGGACACAAGCGTCAGTACCGCCTGATCGACTTCCGCCGCCACGACAAGGACGGCGTCGACGCCCGCGTCGCAGAGATCGAGTACGATCCCAACCGCACCGCGCGCATCGCCCTCCTGCACTACGTCGACGGCACCAAGCGCTACATCATCGCGCCGAACAAGCTCAAGCAGGGCGACTTCGTCGAGGCCGGGGCCGGGGCCGACATCAAGCCCGGCAACAACCTGCCGCTGCGCAACATCCCCGTGGGTACCGTCATCCACGCCGTCGAGCTCCGCCCGGGTGGCGGCGCGAAGATGGCGCGTTCCGCCGGTGCATCGGTCCAGCTCGTCGCCAAGGAAGGCCGCTTCGCCCAGCTGCGACTGCCCTCCGGCGAGATCCGCAACGTCGACGTGCGCTGCCGCGCGACGATCGGCGAGGTAGGCAACGCCGAGCAGTCGAACATCAACTGGGGCAAGGCCGGCCGTAACCGCTGGAAGGGCATCCGCCCGACCGTCCGCGGTGTCGCCATGAACCCGGTCGACCACCCGCACGGTGGTGGCGAGGGCAAGACCTCCGGTGGACGCCACCCGGTCAACCCGAACGGTAAGGCCGAAGGCCGTACCCGTCGCCCCAACAAAGAGAGCGATTCACTCATCGTGCGTCGCCGTCGTTCCGGCAAGAACAAGCGATAGGAGCCTGGAGACATGCCACGCAGCCTGAAGAAAGGCCCCTTCGTCGATCAGCACCTTTATGTAAAGGTCGCACGCGAGAACGAATCGGGCACGAAGAACGTCATCAAGACGTGGTCCCGCCGCTCCATGATCGTCCCCGACATGCTCGGGCACACGATCGCGGTGCACGACGGACGCAAGCACATCCCGGTGTTCGTCACCGAGTCGATGGTCGGGCACAAGCTCGGCGAATTCGCTCCCACGCGGACTTTCCGCGGCCATGTTAAGGACGACCGCAAGGGCAAGCGCCGCTAGGCGCTGCTCTTACGGCTAAGACGAGAGAAGGAAAGCAATGGAAGCCAAGGCTATTGCGCGTCATATCCGCGTAACGCCTATGAAGGCCCGGCGCGTCGTCAACCTTGTTCGTGGTAAGCAGGCGAATGAGGCTCTGGCTATTCTGAAGTTTGCCCCACAGGTTGCTTCGGAGCCGGTTTTCAAGGTGGTCCAGTCGGCGATGGCCAACGCACGAGTCCTCGCGGACCGTGACGGCGTCGCCTTCGACGAGGACAACCTCATCATCAGCGAAGCATTCGTTGACGAAGGCCCCACGATGAAGCGGTTCCGTCCGCGAGCCCAGGGCCGCGCGTTCCGCATCAACAAGCGGACCAGCCACATCACGGTTGTCGTCGCTACCCCTGAGAAAGTGGAGGTCCGCTAAGTGGGACAGAAAGTAAACCCGCACGGGTTCCGACTCGGCATCACCACCGACCACAGGTCACACTGGTTCGCCGACAGCAACAAGCCGGGCCAGCGCTACCGTGACTTCGTCCGCGAAGACATCAAGATCCGCCAGCTCATGTCGACCGGCATGGACCGTGCCGGCATCGCCAAGGTCGAGATCGAGCGCACCCGCGACCGCGTCCGCGTGGACATCCACACGGCACGTCCGGGCATCGTCATCGGCCGCCGTGGAGCAGAGGCGGACCGCATCCGCGGCGAGCTCGAGAAGCTCACCGGCAAGCAGGTGCAGCTGAACATCCTCGAGGTCAAGAACCCCGAGATCGAGGCGCAGCTCGTCGCACAGGGCATCGCCGAGCAGCTTTCCTCCCGCGTGGCGTTCCGTCGCGCGATGAAGAAGGCCATGCAGTCCGCACAGCGTGCCGGCGCGAAGGGCATCCGTGTCCAGTGCTCCGGTCGCCTGGGTGGCGCCGAAATGAGCCGCTCGGAGTTCTACCGCGAGGGACGCGTTCCCCTGCACACGCTCCGCGCCAACATCGACTACGGCTTCTTCGAAGCGAAGACCACCTTCGGCCGCATCGGCGTGAAGGTCTGGATCTACAAGGGTGACGTCACGGCGAAGGAACTCGCAGCCCAGGCTGCAGCAGCTCCGTCCCGTGGCCGCGGTGGAGACCGTCCGGGCCGTGGCCCCGCCGGCGCCGACCGTGGTGGAGACCGCGGAGGCGACCGTCGTCGCCGCGCCCCCGAGCGCTCCGAGGGCCAGGGTGCCGCGGCACCCGCCGAGACCGCCGCAGCTCCCGCTGCGACTGAAGGAGGACAGGCTTAAATGCTTATCCCACGTCGAGTCAAGTTCCGTAAGCAGCACCACCCGGGT
Source organism: Arthrobacter sp. UYP4 (assembly GCF_057291175.1). Taxonomy (NCBI): domain Bacteria; kingdom Bacillati; phylum Actinomycetota; class Actinomycetes; order Micrococcales; family Micrococcaceae; genus Arthrobacter; species Arthrobacter sp. UYP4. Next base: position 1,398,802 of record NZ_JBXAVU010000001.1, on the reverse strand, counting down.
CGTTCCGGCGCTGCTACCGGCGGTACCGAGGTCAGCTTTGGCGAGTGGGGTATCCAGGCTCTGAGCCCGGCATACGTCACCAACCGCCAGATCGAGTCCGCTCGTATCGCCATGACCCGCCACATCAAGCGTGGCGGCAAGGTCTGGATCAACATCTATCCGGACCGCCCGTTGACCAAGAAGCCTGCCGAGACCCGCATGGGTTCCGGTAAGGGTTCGCCCGAGTGGTGGGTGGCCAACGTCAAGCCGGGACGGGTTCTGTTCGAACTGTCCGGTGTTTCCGAAGAGGTAGCCCGCGAAGCCCTGCGCCTCGCGATCCACAAGCTGCCGTTGAAGGCACGCATCGTGCGTCGTGAGGGTGGTGAATAGTTATGGCTCTGGGTTCAAAGGAACTGGCAACAGACCAGCTGGACGGCTTCGATAAGGACCGCCTGGTGGAAGAACTGCGCAAGGCCAAGGAGGAGCTGTTCAACCTCCGTTTCCAGTCGGCCACCGGCCAGCTCGAAAGCCACGGTCGCCTTCGTTCGGTCAAGCGCGACATCGCACGCATCTACACGGTGCTGCGTGAGCGTGAACTGGGTATCCGCCCCGAGGTCGTCGCTCCCGTCGAGGAAGCGAAGCCCGCGAAGGCGGACAAGCCCAAGAAAGCCAAGAAGGCCTCCACGAAGGACGAACCTTCCGTGGACACCGAGGCTTCTGAGGAGGACGCCAAATGAGTGAGCAGCAGAGCGAGACGACCGTAGGAACCGAGAAGGCCGTCCACGGCGCCGACTCGCGCGGCTACCGCAAGGTACGCCGTGGGTACGTCGTCTCCGACAAGATGGAGAAGACCATCGTGGTCGAGGTCGAGGACCGCGTGAAGCACGGCCTGTACGGCAAGGTGCTTCGCCGCAGCTCCAAGGTCAAGGCGCACGACGAGCAGAACGTCGCCGGTATCGGTGACATGGTCCTGATCAGCGAGACCCGGCCCCTGTCCGCCACCAAGCGGTGGCGCCTGGTCGAGGTCATCGAGAAGGCCAAGTAGCACCACAGCACGACCCGGAGCCGGCCGCCGGCTCCACCGACGATGCCCCGGACGCGATTTCGCGTCCGGGGCATTGTCGCGATACGATTAGTACCTTGTCTGTCTGGTGGGCTGGCGCATGCCCTCACGAGGTATCTCCGCAGGATCTCCTGCCCAGGACTTCGGCTTGCGGGGCATCCCTCACGGGTTTCCTTCACACCGGGCAAATAGGCAAAAGCCCGATAATCTTGTTCATCACGAAATCCACTGTGCAGAAGATCGACGCGCAGCCGCGCGCCCAGGCGTGCACGTGCTGAGTACCAGTATTACGGGGCCCACCCATATCCGTTCCGCAAGGCTCGACAAGAGAACCGGCGCGACGACAGGAGTAATAAGTGATTCAGCAGGAGTCGCGGCTAAAGGTCGCCGACAACACGGGGGCCAAGGAAATCTTGACCATCCGCGTTCTCGGAGGATCCGGGCGCCGCTACGCAGGCATCGGCGACGTCATCGTCGCCACCGTGAAGGACGCGATCCCCGGCGGCAACGTCAAGAAGGGCGACGTCGTCAAGGCGGTCATCGTCCGCACCAAGAAGGAACGCCGCCGCGCGGACGGTTCCTACATCAAGTTCGACGAGAACGCAGCAGTGATCCTGAAGAACGACGGCGACCCACGCGGTACCCGTATCTTCGGCCCTGTCGGTCGCGAGCTCCGCGACAAGCGTTTCATGAAGATCATCTCGCTGGCGCCGGAGGTGCTGTAGTCCATGGCACAGAAGACAAAGCTCAAGATCAAGAAGGGTGACCTCGTGCAGGTCATCACCGGAGCCAAGCAGGAACGCGGCGGAGACCGCGGCAAGCAGGGCAAGGTACTGAAGGTGTTCCCCGAGACCAACCGCGTCCTCGTGGAAGGCATCAACCGGATCACGAAGCACACCAAGGTCGGGCAGTCGCAGCGCGGCACCAAGACCGGTGGCATCGAGGTCGTCGAGGCGCCCGTGCACATCAGCAACGTCGCGGTCGTCGACCCCGAGACCAAGAAGCCGACCCGCGTCGGATACCGCACCGAGACCGTCGAGCGCGACGGCCGCGAGCGTGTCGTCCGCATCCGCGTGGCCAAGTCATCAGGGAAGGATCTGTAATGACTGTCGAAACCACAGGGACCAAGGTTCTTCCCCGCCTCAAGGCACGCTACGCGTCCGAGATCAAGGCCACCCTGCAGGAAGAGTTCAACTACGCCAACGTGAACCAGGTCCCGCGCCTGGTGAAGGTCGTCGTGAACATGGGTGTCGGCGACGCCGCCAAGGACTCCAAGCTGATCGACGGGGCCGTCAAGGACCTCACCGCGATCACCGGCCAGAAGCCACAGGTCACCAAGGCACGCAAGTCCATCGCGCAGTTCAAGCTCCGCGAAGGAATGCCCATCGGCGCACACGCCACCCTCCGTGGCGACCGCATGTGGGAATTCACGGACCGCCTGATCTCCCTCGCCCTGCCCCGTATCCGCGACTTCCGCGGCCTCAACGGCAAGCAGTTCGACGGCAACGGGAACTACACGTTCGGTCTCACCGAGCAGTCGATGTTCCACGAGATCGACCAGGACCGGATCGACCGCGTACGTGGCATGGACATCACCGTCGTCACCACCGCCAAGACCGACGCCGAGGGCCGCGCGCTCCTCAAGGCGCTTGGCTTCCCCTTCAAATCCGAAGATTAATCTAACTACGTTGCAGGTCCGCTCCAGCCGGCACCCTGAGTGCCGACCGGAATCCGGAAACCGTTTCGAGGAAGGGCAAGAGCCCACATGACAATGACAGATCCTGTCGCAGACATGCTCACGCGTCTGCGCAACGCAAACTCGGCTTACCACGACTCCGTGTCCATGCCGTACAGCAAGCTCAAGGCCCGCGTCGCGGACATCCTGAAGGCCGAGGGCTACATCGCCGGCTGGAAGGAAGAGGAAGCGGAGGTCGGCAAGAAGCTGACCATCGACCTCAAGTTCGGACCGGACCGCCAGCGCTCCATCGCCGGCATCCGCCGCATCTCCAAGCCCGGCCTGCGCGTGTACGCCAAGTCCACGAACCTGCCCCACGTGCTCGGCGGCCTCGGCATCGCCATCCTGTCCACGTCCTCCGGTCTGCTTACGGACCGCCAGGCATCCAAGAAGGGTGTAGGTGGGGAAGTCCTCGCCTACGTCTGGTAACGGGAAAGGGAAAGAAAAATGTCACGTATTGGACGTCTCCCCATCACCGTTCCCGCCGGTGTCGAGGTCAATGTCAACGGCAGCGAGGTCACCGTCAAGGGCTCGAAGGGCGAGCTGAGCCACACGGTTCCCAGCCCCATCGAGATCTCCCTGAACGAGGGCACTCTCACCGTCAGCCGCCCGAACGACGAGCGCGAGTCGCGGTCGCTCCACGGCCTCACCCGCACGCTGATCTCCAACATGATCGTCGGAGTCACCGAGGGCTACAAGAAGAACCTCGAGATCGTGGGCACGGGTTACCGTGTGCAGGCCAAGGGCAGCGACCTCGAGTTCGCCCTGGGTTACAGCCACCCGGTCGCCGTCAAGGCTCCCGAGGGCATCACGCTGACCGTCGACAGCCCCACCAAGCTCTCGGTCGCCGGCATCAACAAGCAGCAGGTCGGCGAGGTCGCTGCAACCATCCGCAAGCTGCGCAGGCCTGACCCGTACAAGGGCAAGGGCATCCGCTACGCAGGCGAGATCATCCGCCGCAAGGTCGGAAAGGCTGGTAAGTAACCATGGGTCTGAGCATCAACAAGAAGCGCAGCTCGAAGAGCAAGTCCGCCTCGCGTGGACGCCGCCACCTCCGGGTACGCAAGCGCGTCTCCGGGACGGCCGTCCGTCCGCGCCTGGTCGTCAACCGTTCGGCCCGCCACGTATTCGTGCAGGTCGTCGACGACACCAAGGGCGTGACCGTAGCATCAGCCTCCACCCTCGAAGCGGACCTCCGTGCATTCGACGGTGACAAGACCGCCAAGGCCAAGCGCGTTGGCGAACTCGTTGCAGAGCGTGCCAAGGCCGTCGGCGTCGAAGCAGTCGTCTTCGACCGCGGCGGTAACAAGTACCACGGTCGCGTTGCAGCAATCGCAGACGGCGCACGTGAAGGTGGGCTGGCACTGTGACCGAGGAGAACAAGGCAAAGGAAGCCCCATTGAATACGGCTACAGAGCAGCCCGCAGCCGAAGCTCCGGCTGCAGGCGCAACTGAGAACGCGTCGGCCGACGCGAACCGTGGCCGCGGCAACACCCGCGGTGGCGAGCGTGGCGGCAACTCCCGCGGTGGCGAGCGTGGCGGCCGTGGTGGCCGTGACGGGCGCGACGGCGGCCGCAACGACGACAAGGACAAGTTCATCGAACGCGTCGTCACCATCAACCGTGTCGCAAAGGTCGTCAAGGGCGGCCGCCGCTTCAGCTTCACCGCCCTCGTGGTGGTCGGCGACGGCAACGGCATGGTCGGCGTCGGCTACGGAAAGGCGAAGGAAGTCCCCTCCGCCATCCAGAAGGCCGTCGAGGAAGCCAAGAAGACGATGTTCCGCGTCCCGCGCATCGGTGGCACCGTCCCGCACCTGGTGCAGGGCGAGGCAGCAGCCGGCGTCGTCCTGCTCCGTCCCGCCTCCCCGGGTACCGGCGTCATCGCCGGCGGTCCGGTGCGTGCGGTACTGGAGTGCGTCGGCATCCACGACGTCCTCTCGAAGTCGCTCGGTTCCGCGAACGCCATCAACATCGTTCACGCGACCGTTGACGCGCTGAAGCGCCTCGAAGAGCCCCAGGCAGTCGCGGCCCGCCGCGGCCTGCCCCTCGACGAGGTCGCATCCCACCAGATGCTGCGCGCGATCGCAGCTCAGAAGGCAGGTGCGTGATGACCGCGATCACTCCGAAGAACGTGCTCGTGAGCTCGGCGAAGCTCGAGATCACACAGATCAAGTCCGCCATCGGCGGCAAGCAGAACCAGCGCGACACGCTGCGGTCGCTCGGTCTCAAGCGGATCGGCCACACCGTGGTCCGTGAAGCAGATGCCGTGACTGTCGGCATGATCAACACGGTTCCGCACCTCTTGAAGGTTGAGGAGGCCAAGTAATGGCAGAGAACAACACTGCGGCTCCCGCCGCAGCCGAGGAAAAAGCAGAGCGCGTCCACGCACTGAAGGTCCACCACCTGCGTCCCGCACCCGGAGCCAAGACGGCGAAGACCCGTGTCGGCCGTGGTGAGGGTTCGAAGGGTAAGACCGCCGGCCGTGGAACCAAGGGAACTGCAGCCCGCTACCAGGTGAAGGCAGGATTTGCCGGCGGCCAGCTGCCGCTGCACATGCGCCTCCCCAAGCTGCGCGGCTTCAAGAACCCGTTCCGCGTCGAGTTCCAGGTCGTGAACCTGGACAAGCTCTCCGAGCTCTACCCCGACGGCGGCGACGTCACGGTGGAGAGCCTGGTGGCGAACGGTGCCGTCCGCAAGAACCAGCCCGTCAAGGTGCTCGGCACCGGCGAGCTGACCGTGGCCGTCAACGTCTCGGTCGACGCCTTCTCCGCATCCGCTGCAGAGAAGATCGTCGCCGCAGGCGGGACCGTCACCGAGCTGTAGGTTCCTGGTCGGCCCTTCCCCGGCGGGACCGGGGGAGGGGCGGCTGTGATCCACGGCACTTTGGAACTAGACTCTTGGTGGGCAGGCTCGACCTGCCCACCGAGGGTCTTTTTTCGGCTGAGGCCACCCCTGCTCCACGCCGGTTCTCTCACACCGGTGACCAACCGTTAGACTCGGTTGTTGTGTACGGTCCGCGTCAGGACCAACAGACCTTCAGGAGGACGCTTGCTTAGCGCTATTGGCCGGGCATTCCGGACGCCAGACTTGCGGCGCAAGCTGTTGTTCACGCTGGGAATCATCACCATCTTCCGTCTCGGGGCCTTCATCCCCGCTCCCGGGGTCGACTACGGCAACGTGCAGCAGTGCCTCGAACTCGGCAACACCGAGGGCGGCCTTTACCAGTTCGTGAACCTCTTCAGCGGCGGAGCCCTCCTGCAGGTCTCCATCTTCGCGCTGGGCATCATGCCGTACATCACGGCGAGCATCATCACGCAGCTGCTCCGGGTGGTCATCCCCCGTTTCCAGGAGCTGCACCAGGAAGGCGCGCAGGGCCAGTCCCGACTCACCCAGTACACGCGCTACCTGACGATCGCGCTCGGCCTGCTCAACGCGACCACCCTCGTATCGCTCGCCCGCTCCGGCGCACTGCTCGGCAACTGCCCTGTGCCCCTGATCCCGGACGACTCCATCATCACGATCATCCTCCTGATCATCACGCTGACCGCCGGTACCGGCCTCATCATGTGGATGGGCGAGCTCATCACCGAGAAGGGCGTGGGCAACGGCATGTCGCTGCTCATCTTCACCGCTATCGCCGCCGGCTTCCCGACCTCGCTGGGTGAGATCCTGCGCACCCAGGGCGCCACGGTGTTCGCCTTCGTCCTCGCCATGGGCGTCGTCGTCGTCGCGCTGGTCATCTTCGTGGAGCAGTCGCAGCGACGCATCCCGGTGCAATACGCCAAGCGCATGGTCGGCCGCCGCACGCTGGGCGGCAGCAGCACCTACATCCCGATCAAGGTCAACATGGCCGGTGTCATCCCCGTGATCTTCGCGTCCTCGATGCTCTACCTGCCCAGCCTGATCGCACAGTTCAACACCCCCCAGGACGGCACCGCTCCGGCCGAGTGGGTCAACTGGATCACCACGTACCTGACCAGTGGCGACCACCCGCTGTACATGGCGCTGTATTTCCTCCTGATCGTGTTCTTCACCTACTTCTACGTAGCCATCACGTTCAATCCGGACGAGGTGTCCGAGAACATGAAGAAGTACGGCGGGTTCATCCCCGGCATCCGTGCGGGCCGTCCCACCGCCGAGTACCTCCAGTACGTGCTGTCGCGCATCACGCTGCCCGGCGCCATCTACCTGGGACTCGTCGCCCTGATCCCGCTGATCGCCCTGGTGGCCATCGGTGCAAACCAGAACTTCCCGTTCGGTGGCACCTCGATCCTGATCATGGTGGGCGTGGGCCTCGAGACCGTAAAGCAGATCGACGCACAGCTCCAGCAGCGTCACTACGAAGGGTTGTTGCGTTGACGAGAATGCTGATCATCGGTCCCCCCGGATCGGGCAAGGGCACCCAGGCCGCACGGATCTCCGAGCGCCTCGGCGTCGTGGCGATCTCGACCGGCGACATCTTCCGCGACAACGTGAAGCGGGAGACCCCGCTCGGCGTCGAGGCGAAGAAGTTCATGGACGCGGGTGACTTCGTCCCCGATAGCGTCACCAACAGCATGGTGCGTGACCGCCTCGCGGCCGACGACGTACGGGAGGGCTTCCTCCTCGACGGCTACCCGCGCACGGCCTCGCAGGTGGCGGAGCTCGACGACATCCTCCGCGAGAACGACCTCGAGCTCGACGTCGTGCTCCAGCTGACCGCTGACGACGAGGAGCTCGTCAAGCGGCTCCTCGGCCGTGCGAAGCTCGACGGCCGTTCGGACGACAACGAACTGGTCATCCGCCACCGCCTCGGCCTCTACCACGACCAGACCGAGGTGGTGGTGTCGCGGTACGACGAGCGCGGCATCGTCACGAAGGTCGACGGCATCGGCAGCATCGACGACGTCACCGAGCGCGTCATGGCCGCCCTCAAGGTCGCGAGCTAACCCCGAATGTTCCGCCAGCCCAAGGTCGAATACAAGACCACCAGCCAGATGCTCGTGATGCGCGAGGCCGGTCTCGTGCTCTCCGAGGCGCTGGACCGGACGGTCGCAGCCGCAGCGATCGGGGTCACCACCGCGCAGCTCAACGAGGTGTTCGAGGGCGTCCTGCGGGAGAAGGGTGCGACGTCGAACTTCCTCGGCTACCACGGGTTCCCGGCGAGCATCTGCACGTCGGTGAACCACGAGGTGGTGCACGGCATCCCGGGTGGGTACACCCTGCAGGACGGCGACATCATCTCGATCGACGGCGGTGCAGTGGTCCGTGGATGGCACTCCGATTCGGCGCGCACGGTGATCGTCGGATCGGCGCGGCCGGAGGACGTGCGCCTGTCGGACGTCACCGAGGAAGCCATGTGGCGCGGCATCGCGGCGCTCGCATCGGCCCGGTTCGTGGGTGACATCGGAGCGGCGATCGACGACTACGTCTCGTCGGTGCCCGGCCCCGCGCTCGGGATCCTCGAGGACTACGTGGGCCACGGCATCGGGACGCAGATGCACCAGGCGCCCGACGTCCTCAACTACCGCAGTTCGAACCGCGGCCCGAAGGTCCGGCCGGGACTGTGCCTCGCCATCGAGCCGATGCTCGTGCAGGGGGAGCTGGAGACAGCCGTGCTCGACGACGACTGGACGGTCGTCACCACCGACGGCCGGCGTGCCTCCCAGTGGGAACACAGCGTCGCGGTGCACGACGGTGGCATCTGGGTCCTGTCCGCACCCGACGGGGGAGCCTCGCGGCTGGAGCTCCTCGGTGTGACCCCGGTTCCCCTGGCAGCCTGACGGCAGGAGCTCCCAGCGCCACCGACGAGGAAGGTCCCGCACGGATGTGCGGGACCTTCCTCGTCGGTGCCTTGCAGGACTGCGGGGCCGGCTTCCGCCCCGATTTAACTATCAGGGGACAGTAGCGTAGAGTTGTCTGTTGGTTGTCTCTGCTTTTCGTGCCCAATTGGGCTCTGGAGACGTCCCCGCGCGAGGAGCTCCGGCCCTCCGCGGGCCTGACAATCAAAACCCCAAACCCGTCCGCCACGCAAGTGGCGGGCATAGACGTTAGCGGAGGATATGGCCAAGAAAGACGGTGTCATTGAGATTGAAGGCACTGTGAACGAGGCGCTGCCCAACGCGATGTTCCGCGTTGAGTTGGCCAACGGTCACATTGTCCTCGCCCACATCTCGGGAAAGATGCGCCAGCACTACATTCGAATCCTTCCTGAGGACCGGGTCGTAGTGGAACTCAGCCCGTACGACCTCACCCGGGGCCGTATTGTCTACCGCTACAAATAAGAATCAACTCGAAGGAAAACCATGAAGGTCAACCCGAGCGTGAAGCGGATCTGCGAGAAGTGCCAGGTGGTTCGCCGCAAAGGCAACGTTCTCGTCATCTGCGAGAACCCGCGCCACAAGCAGCGCCAGGGCTGAGAACCTCTCCTAGAGGCTCTTCCCGCGCGTAGAAGTACATTCAACGGCAGGACAGCATCCCTGAGGGGATGTATACCCCCGGCTCGGAGGCCGGGGACCGGAACACTTGTTCCGGGGACGTCCTGCTTCAGACCTCCGGTATCACCAAAGGAGCACCGCCACCATGGCACGTCTCGCTGGCGTAGACATCCCCCGCGAAAAGCGGGTAGTCATCGCGCTTACCTATATCTACGGCGTGGGCAAGACCCGTGCAGAGAAGACGATCGTCGACACGGGGATCTCCCCGAACACGCGCGTCAAGGACCTCACCGACGCCGAGCTGGTCCAGCTCCGCGACTACATCGAAGGCAACTTCAAGGTCGAGGGTGACCTCCGCCGTGAGGTCGCAGCCGACATCCGCCGCAAGGTGGAGATCGGCAGCTACGAAGGCATTCGGCACCGCCGCGGCCTTCCCGTACGTGGACAGCGTACGAAGACAAACGCACGTACCCGCAAGGGTCCGAAGCGTACGGTCGCAGGCAAGAAGAAGGTCGGACGCTAGTCCCTAGCCGTTCCCTCACGTGAGTCGCTAGCGCTCCTCACGCCAGGGGACCCGGCGGCCAGGGGCCCAAGTCCCTGGCTCGGATCACCTCCGACCAGCCGAATCATGCTTTACCCAATACCTTCGTAGGAGAAGTAATGCCCCCCAAGACTCGTGGAGCGGTTCGTAAGCCGCGTCGCAAGGACAAGAAGAACATCGCGCTCGGTCAGGCGCACATCAAGAGCACCTTCAACAACACGATCGTGTCCATCACGGACCCCAGCGGAGCGGTCATCTCCTGGGCCTCCGCCGGTGAGGTCGGCTTTAAGGGCTCACGCAAGTCGACTCCGTTCGCTGCGCAGATGGCTGCAGAAGCTGCTGCCAAGCGCGCCCAGGAGCACGGCGTCAAGAAGGTCGACGTCTTCGTCAAGGGCCCGGGATCGGGACGCGAGACCGCCATCCGCTCGCTGCAGGCCACCGGTCTCGAGGTCGGCTCCATCTCCGACGTCACCCCGAGCGCGCACAACGGCTGCCGCCCGCCCAAGCGCCGCCGCGTCTAGTCCGCTCTTCGGCCACCGCACCGCCTTGCAGGAACCACCGGTTCCAGCAGGGCGGTTCGGTGCCGTTCCGAGCAGCTTTTGAGCCGGCTCACCAGCAGTCCCGCCCATACAGAAGCGTCATATAGCGGATGCTTCCTGAAAGGAAATGTAAGTGCTCATTGCACAGCGCCCCACCCTGACTGAAGAAGTAGTCGCCGACAACCGCTCACGGTTCGTCATCGAACCCCTCGAGCCCGGCTTCGGCTACACCCTCGGCAACTCGCTCCGCCGCACGCTGCTCTCCTCGATCCCCGGTGCCGCCGTCACCAGCATCCGCATCGACGGCGTGCTGCACGAATTCACCACGGTCCCCGGGGTGAAGGAGGATGTCACCGAGATCATCCTGAACATCAAGAACCTCGCCGTCTCCTCGGAGCACGACGAGCCCGTCGTCGCCTACCTGCGCAAGCAGGGCCCCGGCGTCGTCACCGCCGCGGACATCGCGCCCCCCGCCGGTGTCGAGTTCCACAACCCGGACCTCCACATCGCGACCCTGAACTCGAAGGGCAAGTTCGAGCTCGAACTGACCATCGAGCGCGGCCGCGGCTACGTGTCCGCCTCGCAGAACAAGTCCGGCGACTCCGAGATCGGCCGTATCCCGGTCGACTCGATCTACTCGCCGGTCCTGAAGGTGACCTTCCGCGTGGAAGCGACCCGTGTCGAGCAGCGCACCGACTTCGACAAGCTGATCGTCGATGTCGAGACGAAGGACGCCATCGCCCCGCGCGACGCCGTCGCGTCCGCCGGCACCACCCTGGTCGAACTGTTCGGCCTCGCCCGCGAGCTGAACACCGCCGCCGAGGGCATCGAGATCGGCCCGTCGCCGACGGACGCAGCGCTCGCTGCCGACATGGCACTGCCGATCGAGGACCTCGAACTGACGGTCCGCTCGTACAACTGCCTCAAGCGTGAGGGCATCCACTCCGTGGGTGAACTCGTTGCGCGCTCCGAGGCGGACCTCATGGACATCCGCAACTTCGGTGCGAAGTCCATCGACGAGGTCAAGGCGAAGCTCGTCGAGCTCGGTCTCTCCCTGAAGGATTCCCCTCCAGGGTTCGACCTTGCCGCCCGCGCTGCTGCCATCGAAGAGGACGACGCCGCCTACGGCGACGAAGAGCTCTAAAACGCTATCTGTCCGCCCGCCGCTGGGAAGCGGCGGGACGGACACCTAATGAGGAGAAATAACCATGCCCACACCCACCAAGGGCCCACGTCTCGGAGGCGGTCCGGCGCACGAACGCCTGATGCTCGCCAACCTGGCCGCCTCACTGTTCGAGCACAAGCGCATCACCACCACGGTGACGAAGGCGAAGCGCCTCCGCCCCTACGCCGAGCGTCTCATCACGTTCGCGAAGAAGGGTGACCTCGCGTCGCGTCGCCGCGTCCTCGGCGTCATCAGCAGCAAGAGCATCGTCCACGAGCTGTTCACGGACATCGCACCGGCTGTCGCCAACCGCGAGGGTGGCTACACCCGCATCACCAAGATCGGCAACCGCAAGGGCGACAACGCCCCCATGGCCGTCATCGAACTGGTGCTGGAGCCCATGTCCGCGAAGCAGTCCGTCGTCGCCGAGGCCGAGCAGGCCAAGGCTCCCGCCGCTGCAGCCGCGCCCGTCGCCGAGTCCGTGGACTCGCCCGAGTCGGCAGACTCCGTAGATTCGGCCGAGTCGGCCGAGTCGGCGGCTTCCGCCGAGGAGGTCGCCGCCGAGGAGACCACGGTCGACGCCGAAGCAGGCTCCACCGACGAGGTCGTCGTCGTCGAAGGTTCCGTCGAGGACGAGAAGAAGTAATTCTTCACTCCTGACGCACACCATGACCACGCCTGAGCCCGCCGTCCCCCCAGGGGGCGGCGGGCTTCTGCGTGTCCGCCTCGACATCTCCTACGACGGCGGGCCGTTCTCGGGATGGGCCCTCCAGCCCGGGTTCACCACGGTGCAGGGCATCCTCGAGGACGCCCTCTTCACGCTCCTGCGCCGCCCTGCCCGGCTCACGGTGGGCGGACGGACCGACGCCGGTGTCCACGCCCGCGGCCAGGTGGCCCACGTGGACCTCACGCTGACCGAATGGGAGGGGATGGCGCGTGGCCGTCCGGTCGATCCGGCGGATGCCTTCCTGCGCCGCCTGACAGGCACGATCAACCGGGTGCTGACCGACGGCACGACCGGCCGTGGCCGATCCGTGCGGAACTCCGTCCCCGCCGTCGTCGTGCGATCCGCCACGCCTGCACCGGCAGGGTTCGACGCGCGCTTCTCCGCGCTCTGGCGCCGCTACAGCTACGCGATCGCGGACACCACGTCGGGGCAGGATCCCCTCCGCCGGCACACGACGCTCTGGTATCCGGCGCCGCTGGACGTGCGGCTGCTCAATGAGGGAGCCGGGCACCTGCTCGGGATGCAGGACTTCGCTGCGTTCTGCAAGCCCCGCGAGGGCGCCACCACCATCCGGGAGCTGCAGCGCTACGAGTTCGTCCGGGGGCACGACGGCGTGATCACGGCGACGGTGCAGGCGGACGCGTTCTGCCACAACATGGTCCGCGCGCTCGTCGGGTCGACGCTGCGCGTGGGGTCGGGGGAGATGCCGCCGACGTGGCTGGCCGAGCGGCTCGCTGCGCGGGTCAAGGACGCCCGATCGATCCTGGCCGCTCCGCATCCGCTCGTTCTCGAGGAGATCGCCTATCCCGGCGACGACCAGGTGGGCGAACGCGCAGCCCTGACCCGGTCCCGACGCACGGCCGCGCACCTCTCGGCGTCGCAGGATCCGACCGCCGACGACTGAGACCTCCTGCCCGATGATCCGGGGAGGACCCCCACCGGAGGAGAACCCTCGGTCGGCCGCTGTCACTCACCCGAGCAGCACGAAACTCCCGAAGCAAGCGAGCAGCATCCCCGGCCCGAAGGGGAAGGTGGAGCCGCGTGATCCGCGCCGCAGCAGCAGCACGGCGATACCCGCCAGTCCGCCCAGGAGGAACCCGCCGAGGAGGGTGCCCATCCAGGCGGCAGCGCCCGCCCAACCGCCGTAGACGCCGAGGACGGCGGCGAGCTTGACGTCGCCCATGCCCATGCCGGCCGGGGAGATGAGCGCGAGGACGAGATAGACCGTGAAGAGTCCGGCACCACCCGCCACGGCGCCCAGCAGGCCGCTCCAACGGCCGCTGCCGACCGCGGCAAGGACCACCAGGGGGGCGGTAGCGGCCGTGAACCGCAGCAGGACCGCGTTGGGCAGGAGTTTCGAGCGCGCGTCGATCGCCCCGAGCAGCACGCCGAACGCCGCGAGGACCGCCACGAGCGGGAGGTTCCAGGACGGCCCGACGAGCGCGGCGCCTCCTCCCGCCAGCACTGCCGTCAGAAGCGCCAGGGGCAGGCGGAGGGAACCGGGCAGGTCGATGCGGGCATCCCTGCCGGCGAGGGGGAACAGCGCGTAGGCCAGTGCCGCGGCGACGACGGCAGCGGCTACGGCAGTCAGAGCGGGGACCACCTTAGACGGACTCCTCGAGGGAATCCTGGTGCATGCGGCTCACTTCGCCGTTGGCCGGCAGCGTCACCGTGAAGCGGCTGCCCTTGCCCGGTGCGCTGACGCAGTCGATCGAGCCGCCGTGGCTCTCCACGATCGATTTCGTGATGGCCAGCCCGAGCCCGGCTCCGTCGATGTCGGCCCGGCGGGCGGCCGGTGTCCGGTAGAAGCGTGAGAACACCTGCCGGGCTTCCTGCTCCGTCATGCCCATGCCGCGGTCCTCGACGTGGAGGTCGATCGTCGACTCCGTCTCCTCCGCGCGGACGTTCACCACGCCGCCGTCGGGGGAGTACTTGATGGCGTTGGAGAGCAGGTTGTCCAGCACCTGGGAGATCCGGAGGGGATCGATCAGGGTCCAGAGGGGGCTCTGCACGTCGGACTTGAGTTTGACGTTGTTCTTCTGCGCGCGCAGCCGGTTCGACCTGACGCTCATCTCGATCAGGGCTGCCAGGTCCACGGGACGCGGATGCACCCTCACGCGGTCTCCCGCGGTGGAGAGGAGGTCGGCGACGAGGTGCAGCACCCGCTCGGCATTGCGTCCCGCCACGTCGACGTAACCCTTGAGGTGGGAGGGCAGGGGATGCTCGTCCTCCATGACCAGCTCCAGGTAGCCGAGCACGGAGGTGAGCGGGGCATGGAACTCGTGGGAGATGTTGGAGATGAAGGCGTCCTTCGCGGAGACCGCCTCCACCAGTTCGGTCACGTCGCTGCAGGCGATGAGGGCACCGGTGATGCGGCCGTCGGCGTTCTTGATGGGCCGTGCGGCGGTCGAGAGTGCGCGCTGCGCGTCACCGTCGCCCACCCAGATCAGCTGGTCCGCGAACGTCTCACCCGTCAGCGCACGGTAGATCGGCCGCCGGTCCACGGTCAGGGGGGTGGTCCGGTCCGGCCCGAAGAGCAGGCTGCCGTGCTCCTCGTCGTCGTCGTGGCCGGCGGCCAGCCTGTTGAAGAGTTCCTGCTGCCGGTTGGTGAGCGTGGTGTTGCCGTGGGCGTCCACGGCTGTGAGTCCGACGTCGACCGTGTTGAGGATCGCGGTCAGGACGCGTTCGCGGTCGATGGCGGCCCGCAGGAGGTCGTTGAGTTCCCGGTCCTTGCGTTCGATCTCGACCTCGCGTGTCTGCGCGTTGAGGCTCATCACGCGGATCGTGACGCCGATGCAGAGCATGACGATCGGCAGCAGCAGGATCCCCAGGTACGAGCGGATGAGCGCCGGGTCGAAGGTGCCCCACAACGGCCACGCCGTGATGAGCAGGGAACCGAGCACGGTGAGTGTCAGCGACGCCCACGTGGGCAGCGAGGAGCGCATGAGCCAGAGGACGGGGAAGATGGCGAGGACGCCGAGAGCCGGCTGGGTCTCCGATGCGCCGGTCCGGATCAGGGCGATCGCGATGAAGTCGAGCACGGGGACGATGAGCAGGCTGCCGGCCGGCAGCTCACGCCAGGGGACGACGAGGCAGATGGCCAGCAGCACCAGGATCATCGAGAAGCCGAGCTCGAACGTCCGGTTGGACATCAGTCCGGGCCGGAGAAGGGGCGCCGTGACACCGATGACCACGACGATCAGTGTGAGGGGGATCTGGCACAGCACGAATGAACGACTGATGGTGATCCTCGATGCCGTAGCGCGCAGCCACGCTGCACTGACATCCCTAGGCATGCACTATCCAAGGAAAGGTGAAACCCCGCATGCTGAACAACTTCCCGACGCTGAGACCTACGTACTGCCTACCATTATGTAGCCCAATCCGCGTTTTGACCGGAACCCGGCGCAAATCCGCCGCGGAGACAGGCACAATGGGATTCATGACGGATCGAACGGGCTTCAGAGCAGGCCACATGGGGGCGGGAGTCGAATGAGCGACCCGGGAGTTGCAGTGGTCATCGAGGACGACGCCGACGTGCGGAACCTCGTGGCTGCGGTCCTGAAGCAGTCGGGCTTCACCGTGCACCTGGCACCCAACGGACGGACCGGTGTGGACCTGGTCCGCACGCACGATGCGACGGTGGTGACGGTCGACGTGGGTCTGCCGGACATCGACGGGTACGAGGTCCTGCGGCGCATCCGGAGTTCCAGCAACTGCTACGTGGTGATGCTGACCTCCCGCGGGGACGAGCTGGACACGCTCACCGCCCTGCAGTCCGGGGCCGACGACTACCTGACCAAGCCCTTCCGCCCGCGGGAGCTCCGCGCGCGGATCGCGGCCATGCTCCGACGTCCCCGTGCGGTCCCCGAACCGGTAGCGGTCTCCCCGGCGGCCGTGTCGGTTCCCGCGCCCGCTGCGGCTGCTGCTCCGGCCGCTCCCGCGCCGGCACCTGAGCCGTCCCCGGTCCTCGAACACAACGGACTGGCGCTGAACACCGCCGCCCGCACCGTCGTCGTGGACGGGCGGGACCTGCCGCTGACGCGCAGCGAGTTCGACCTGCTGGCCGAGATGCTGCGGAGCAGCGGGGCCGTGAGGACCAAGGCAGACCTGGTGAGGGTGGTCCGTGGGGACTACTACGGCGAGGACACCTACATCAGCGATTCCGACGAGCGGGCCATCGAGGTGCACATCGGGAACCTCCGCCGGAAGCTGGACGAGGACCCGAAGAACCCCCGGTGGCTGCAGACCGTCCGCGGCGTGGGCTACCGGCTCACGCCTGCCCGTCCCTGATCGCCCTACCCCCCCGGCGGCCTGCAGGCGGAACTCTTCGACGCGATGTCCCAGACGACGTCTCAGGCCGACGCGAGGTAGCGGGACTCGAGCTCGTCGATGGTGTCCATGCCGCAGCGCTCGATCGCGGGAAGTGCCCTCCGGGCCGTATCCAGGTCCGCCGAGGTGACAGCGGTCTCGAAGCTCGCAGCCATCGCGGAGAGCCGCGCTGCGCCGACCATCGTCGACGAGTTGCGCAGGCTGAGGGCGGCATCGATGGCGGCGGGCAGGTCCCGGTTCCCCACGGAGCTGGAGAGGCGGAGGTAGCGATCCTCGAAGCCCGTGATGTAGTCGCGAGCGAAGGCCCGAGCGGGTCTGGGGTCGTTCAGCTGTCGCTCGAGCTGGGACAGCACGGTGAGGTCCACCAGTGGCAGGACCTTCGGGGTAGCGTTCGGAAGCACCATGTCAGGCTACGGCCGGAAGCCGATGAGATAACGGGAATCGGCTGATGCTGAGGGATAACTGCGCAATTGCTTTCCTGTTCTCCTGATTCGGTGCGGAGGCCCGGCGCTCTTGAGGGAAAGCGCCTATTGGCCTGCAAAGGTGTCGATGACGTTGAGTGCCGCGGGGCCCAGGATGACGATGAACAGGACGGGGAAGATGAACAGCAGCAGTGGGAAGAGCACCGACACTGGTAGCTTCATTGCTTTCTCCTCGGCGCGCTGGCGCCGCTTCACGCGCATGACCTTGGCCTGGGTGCGCAGCACGCCGGACAGTGCGATGCCGTAGGCATCGGCCTGCACGATGGCCTTGACGAAGCTGCGGAGTTCCGGGATGGTACTTCGTTCCGCCATGGCGAGATAGGCCTCTCGTCGGCTACGCCCCACCTGCATATCCTGCAGCGTCCGCACCAGCTCGTCCGCGAGAGGCCCTTTACCGGTCTCACCGGCTCGCTGCATCGCGCTCTCGAAGCCTAGCCCCGCCTCGACGGAGATGAGCATCTGGTCGAGCGTATTCGCGAGCTCGAGGGCCATGGCCTTCTGCCGCTCCTGGCCCCTGCTGTACAGGAGGAGATCCGGGACGAAGTAGCCAAGGATCGTGATGAAGATTGCCAGAAGCACGAACGTCCCACTGGAATTGGACTGCAGCAGTAGCAAACCGGCGATACCGCCGGCAAATCCGAGGAGCGGCTTGGCCGCAAGGACCTTCGCCAGGGGGAGGGACGCTGGTCGTCCCGCGAGGGCCAGTAGGTAATCGAGCTTCGCCGCGTATGCCTGTGGTGTCGCCCGACGCCCGATTTGGAGCAGAGGATTCGGCCTCTCGACAGAGGTGGATGCCAAACCCATACCCTGGTTCAGGTTGTGCTGGACCGAGCGCCGCATTCTTGTGTCCGATGTGAGCAGAGACCACGTGAAGTAGCCGATCGGCGCCGAGACCATCAGCAGTGAGGTGAGCAGGATCAAGTTCACGATGCTTCCCTCAGAACTTCAAGTCGATGATTTTGCGTAACCAGAGTCCACCGATTGTCATCATGACGGCGGCGACGCCGAGCATGACCCACCCCAGGGGCTTGATGAAGAGCACGTCTATGTATCCCGGGCTCACTACCGTCAGGACGAGCGCGATTCCGAAGGGTAGAGCTGCCAGGATGTAGGCGGAGAACTTACCTTCCGCCGCGAGGGCTTTGATCTGCCCCTTGATCTCGGTCCGCTCACGAATGGTGTGTCCCACCTCGTCGAGCACCTCGGCCAGGTCCCCGCCCACCTCACGATTGATCTGGATGGCTTGAGCGATCCACTCGAAATCCTCGCTCCGCATGCGGTGCGAGGTGTCGATGAGGGAGGCCAGCAGGTCCTTCCCGAGACTCGTCTCGGCGATGATGCGGCGCATCTCCTCGGACGTCGGGCTGTCGGCTTCCGTGGCAGCGGCATCGATGGCGCGGAGGATACTGTGCCCGGCTCGCAGGCCACCGGTGAGGAGCTGGAGCGTGTCTCCGAGTTGGGCGTCGAAACGATGGCGTCGCCGCCCCGACAGGAAGGACACTGTGACGTGCGCCATTCCGGGGGAGAGCAGCAACAGCAGGACACCGGCCGCTGGGCCGATCAGCACCCAGCCCAGCACCAAGCCTGTGGCTGCGGCGAGGATCACGAGGAGGTACACATCGGCCTGGCTCAGTCTGACGCCTGCCGTCTCCAGGGTGCTTCGGTCCAGGAATCGTTTTGGATTCCGGCGCAGGTAGGAATCCACGGCACGGCCTGCTGCACCTGCGAAGCGCGACAGCTGTGAATGCTGCTGCTCGAGGGGCGGGCGACGGCGGTCCAGTGGAACAGGGGACTGCAGTGGGCGGAGGGCCATAAGGGTCAGCGCGATGGCGCCGACAACGAGCAGGACGCCGCCCAGCAGCATGGTCACCGGGGTCACCGTCCCCGGACGGGAACCGACCCGAAAACGGCGGGCGAGACAGTGATGCCCATGTCCTCGAAGCGCTCCATGAAGCGGGGACGAATACCTGTCGGTACGGGCTTCCCGAGGAAGCGGCCCTTGTGATCGACCCCAGCGGAGTAGTCGAAGACAAAGGCGTCCTGCAGTGTGACGACGTCGCCTTCCATGCCCTGCACCTCGGTGACGTGCGTGATGCGGCGCGTGCCATCCCGCAGTCGCGAGATCTGGACCACCAGGTTGACAGCGGACGCCAGTTGCTCGCGGATGGCACGGAGCGGGAGGTCCATGCCCGCCATGAGGACGAGCGTCTCGAGGCGCGCGACAGCGTCCCTCGGTGAGTTGGCGTGGACCGTGGACAGTGACCCGTCATGGCCCGTGTTCATGGCCTGCAACATATCCAGGGACTCGCCGCCACGCACCTCGCCGATCACGATGCGGTCGGGCCGCATACGCAGCGAGTTACGGACCAGGTCACGGATGGTGACGGCGCCCTTTCCCTCGGTGTTCGGCGGGCGGCTCTCGAGGCGCACCACGTGTTCCTGCTGGATCTGGAGCTCGACGGCGTCCTCGATCGTGACGATTCGCTCATTCCCTGGAAGGAACGATGACAGCACGTTGAGCAGTGTCGTCTTTCCGGTACCGGTGCCGCCTGAGACGATGATATTGAGCTTCGCCTTCACGCAGGCATCGAGCAGTTCCGCCATCTCCGGGGTGAGCGTGCCGAAGTCGATCAGGTTCTGCACCGTCAGCGGGACCTTGCTGAACTTGCGGATGGTGAGCGAGGACCCATTGACTGCGAGCGGCGGGATGACCGCGTTGACGCGCGAACCGTCCTCCAGGCGCGCATCGACGAAGGGTGACGACTCGTCGATGCGGCGACCGACCTTCGAGACGATCCGCTCGATGACTCTGCGCAGGTGCTCCTCCGAGCTGAATCGGGAGTCGCTCAGTGTCAGGTGGCCCTTCTGCTCGACGTAGATCTGGTCCATCCGGTTGACCATGATCTCGGTGACCGAGGGGTCGTCGAGGAGGCGCTGCAACGGCCCGAAACCGAGCACGTCGTCGGCCACATCCCGGATGAGGCGGCGACGTTCGTCTGGACTGAGCGGCACCTGTTCGGCATCGATGATCTGGCTCAGTTCCTCGCGGGCAACAATCTTAAGGTCGTCCTCGCTGATGGTGGTGTCACTCGCGCGGGTGCCCATGCGCTCGAAGAGGGCGGACGCGGCGCGCTGTTTCAGCCCGGCGAAGACGTCGACCTTCGCCGTGCCGGGCTTCTCCGCGGCGTCGAGGATGATCGCGGGAGCGAGCGTTGCCGATCGGGGCTCCTCTGGCTTCGCTCCGGCAGCCGTCGGTTCGACGGCTGCGGGGGTGGGGGAAATCCCTGCGGCTTGGATGCGGGCCGAGAGCTTCATCGAACCACCACGCGCCGGTGGAGCTTGCGTTGTGATTTCGCGCGCCACTCGTGGTCGAAGCGCTGCACCAGATCGTTGAGGCTCTTCGTCGCAGGGTCCCGGACCTTGTCCTGCAGCAGGGGGACGCCGCGATTGGTGGCTAGGGAGATAGCTCGGGAACGCGGAATCGAGACGTCGACGGGTGCTGCGAGGGTCGCCTCGATGTCCTGCACGGAGAGCCCGGTCTTGGCATCCGCGAAGTTGAGGACGACATGACGGGTCTCCGGCATCAGGTTGAGTTGATTCAGTACGTCGAGTCCCGTTCGTAGGCCTCTGACGCTGGGAACATCCATGCCGGTGACCCACACGGCGTCCGTGCACTGCTCCAAGGCGGCAAGGCTCGGTTCCGTCAGCCCGGGACCGGTATCGACGACGACATACCGGAACTCGAGGGCGAGCTGCTGGATGAGGCGGGTGATCTGCTCCGAGGATATCCGGTCGGCATCGGCAGGGTTGCGTGGACCGCACAGGGCGTAGATGCCCGAGGGGTGCGCAGTGAGGAACGCCTTGAGCACCATCGAGTCCTGCGTCGCGGCACCCGAGACGGCATCGAGCACCGAGTATTCGGGGTTGAGGTAGAGGCCCGTCCCGACGTCGCCGAACTGCAGGTCCAGGTCGACGATGACCACGCTCATCGGGGCGATCTTGCCGAGACCGACCGCGAGGTTGGTGGCGATGGTCGTTTTGCCCACACCGCCCTTGGGGGAGAAGACCCCGATGACCAGTCCGCTCTGCTTCTCGCCAGAAAGCTGCGTGTCGGAGCGCTGTCGGGTGGCGAAGGCCTGGCAGGCGCGTTCGAGCTGAGCCCTGATGCTGGCTACGTCTGCCAGGGGCGAGAGGATGTCTCGGACGCCGGCCCGCATTGCCTGCAGGGCGATCTCGGGATGGTCGTCGTGGACCAGCACCACGCTGATTTCCGGGAACTTCACGTCCACGATGATCGCGAGGCGCAGGGCGTCTTCCAACGCGATTCCCGGCCCGAAGACCAGCACTTCGGGCCGCTCGAGGGCGAGCTGGTCGAAGATCGCGTCGGAGTCCCCGGACAGGATGGTCGCGGGCAGGCTCTTGACGTGGCCCTGCAAGCCACCTGCGACGGCGAGGCGGATTTTCTGCTCGAAGTCGGAGCTGGGGGTGATCAGGACGAATCTGCTCATCGGTACAGGTCCTTGTTTCCGATAGTGATGGGTTCAGGGCTTTCCGTTGCGGTGGTCGGTTCCTTGCTGAGCCAGACCAGGCCGAACTCGTTGCCGAAGACGAGTCGGGTTGCCTGGTCCTCCGTGACGGCGACGGTCAGGAGTAGCGAGCCGGATGGAAGCGCCTCAGCTTGTGCCCGAGCTTGTTCTTCCGGCGCCGCTGCAGGATCGATCTCGGCTTCGACGGCGGCACGCTGTACGGCCGTGACCAACACTTTGTGGAGAACCAACTGCGTCGACTCCAGCTCAGAACCAGCCGGTCGGACTCCCGGTTCCATCGAGATGAAGATGCCGACGGTATCTCCCGCTTGGATACTTCCACCCACGGCGCGGTGCGGCTCCAAAGCAAAAGACACCTCCTGGAGGCCCTCGGGCACGGGGGATCTGCCCGTGAGATCGATGCTCTCCGGTTCGATGAGGCGCTCGGTCATTAGCTGCTCACCGGGAACCAGATCGACCGCGGTGACTTTGCCTCCCGAGGAATCGAGGTCCCTGAGCGCGGAGCCGCTGACCGCGGTTGCAGGCAGGCGCTCAGTGGTGAGGAAGGGCAGAAGGTCTTCCGATGGAGTGCCGGCCGGAACCGCAGTAGCCACGACGAGCACATCGACGGGCTCGAGGCCCTCGACGGCTCGGGCCTCGGCGTTCTGGGCGTAGCCGAACAGCATGATGGCGCCGATGAGGGCGAGGACGACGGAAGCGACGCCGGCCAGAAGGCGGGATTTCATGTGCTGCTCTTTCTCAAAGCGTCAGCCGGATGACAGCTGTGCCCATCGTGGGGTTGTAGGGGCCGAACGTATAGGCGTCGTCGAGGGACACCATCTTGATGAATTTTCCGATGATGCCGATGCATTTCACCGTGTCGCATTTGTAGCCCGGGTAGTAGTTGTCGCGGAACGAATCCGGGTAGGCCGAACTGCCCTCCTGCTTGAATTTCCAGCCGTGCACTTCGAATGCGGCGAAGCCGATGAGGTGATAGACCCCGTTGTTGCCGCTGTCGGTGACGTTGTCGTAGATCGGGAAGAGTCCTGTCGGCGGGTCTCCTGCTTCTATCTTGGCCCGCCATTCGTCGAGGAGGCTCCTGCAATTCGGGGGTGCTCCGTTGTTGCCGGTGTTGCTTCCCGTGGCGCTCTTCGTGATGTCGACCATGGCTTCGCACTTGCCGGGCATTTGATCAAGGCTGCCGAACCCGCCAGGGGGACCTCCGGCGCAGGCCGGCGTGCCGTCCGATTTTTTGCGGTACTCCACGACCTGCCAGCCGGGTCCGTCCCTGAGCTCGCATTCGGAGAAGGTGATGGGGAATGGAGCCGGTCCGGCTGTCGGGCTACCCCAGGTGGCGGTCGAAGATGCTGTCACTTCCGTCGAGGCGAGTCCGAGTGCTTTCGCGAAGATGAGGGAGACATGGTTGGGTGACTGTCCACTCTCCGAGGCCCCGGCGGTCACCGTCACTCTTCGCAGGGAGCTGTCGACCACGATGCCCTTGATATTGCTTCTATCATCGAGTGCATTTTTGTTGGTGAGATTTCGCGCGAGATCGGGAGCTCCCGTACAACTGGCGGCGGCTGTATCGAGGGAACATTTCTGGGCCATCGCCAAGGCAGCGGCGTCAGCTCCGTTTTGCAACTGTGCCCGTTCGGCATAGACCATGCCGACGTCGATGGCCAAGGCCGCGAAGGCAAGCAAAACGACCATGACCAGGGCGACGATGACGCTGATTGCGCCACCTTCGTCTCGACGTGAGTGCTTGAAAAATCCTGTCAGCCACCGCACAGCATGACTCCTTTGCCACGCAGGGCGAACGGCGTAGCGATTCCGGTGAGAGTGGTCATGGTGTACCTGATCGTCACTGTGACGGTGCTGTTGACCGGACAAGTGTTCGCGGCGCCGCTCGGAGACCGCGTGACGGTGAAGTTGGCGGAGGTGAGGTTCGGGCTGAGCACGTCGGCAGCAGTAATCGCCCTGTTGATCGCTACTGTGTCATTCTTCCCGATCGCGACAACCCGGACGGCTTCGCGCGCAGCACTCGTGAGCGTCACCTGAGCGTTGTACGCCCGGCCCACCTCGATGATGCCGAACATGAGGAGGATCAGGATCGGGAGAACCAGGGCGAGTTCGACGGCGACTGCGCCGCGCTCGTTTATCTTCGACGCCATGATTGCTCCCTAATGACGTTGGGCGGCGGCCTTCGCGCCGCCGCCCAACGAGTTACTCTGCCTGATCTGAAGGTTGCCGCTAGATCGTCAGCTGGGCGAACAGCCCGGTGAAGAACGTATTGAGTGCTCCGCCGAAGAGCGTGACGCCGCCGACGAGGACCACAGCGATGAGCGCGACCATGATGCCGTACTCGACGGCGGTGGCGCCGGTCTCCTCACGGCGGAGGCGGGACTGGACGGTGAAACCGAGGGTGTGCAGGCTAGCTGCGAGGTGAGCGATCATGATGAAACTCCTGAGGGGACGGAAGTACGGCTGACCCAGCGCCAGCACTGCCAGAAAGCTAGCAACCGAATCCCTTCAGAATCGGTAGTTGATCCGATCCTGAGAGAATCGACGCAATCCTGTACCCGGCATGCGCAGAACCTGCGCTCGCCCTGCCCGTTGGCGGTGCTTGTCCCGTTTCCTGCAGGTGCGCGCCGGCGCGGCGTTGCACGCCGGCAAACCCGAGCCCGGCCCCCCCCGGGCAGCATCGCCGGCCGGCGAAGCGGCGGACGGGCGAAGGAGCAGGCCATTTTGACCTGGGGCACGGCGCAGGATAACCTTGGTAGTCGTTGTGCGTATCCCAGCTCGATACGTCTGCGCCCCACGGAGCGGTTCAGTTGCAGAACCACCTGGCCCGGGGGCGGAGCCGAGATTTACGGGATAACTGGTCGTATTTCAGCCCTCACCTGAAGTTCCGGTAGCGCATGAATAAGCTGAGCCCGCGGGCACGGAGATCTCCGTGGATGCGGGCGACACCGAAATAGAAACGAAGGCCAACACCGTGCGTACGTACACCCCGAAGCCAGGCGATATCTCCCGCCAGTGGCACGTCATCGACGCCACTGACGTAGTCCTAGGCCGTCTTGCCAGCCAGACCGCAACACTGCTGCGCGGAAAGCACAAGCCGACCTTTGCCCCCCATATCGACATGGGCGATTTCGTCATCATCATCAACGCAGAGAAGGTAGCGCTCACCGGCTCCAAGCTGGAGCAGAAGCGCGCCTACCGCCACTCCGGTTACCCGGGCGGCCTGAAGTCGACCAGCTACGTCGAACTCCTGGACAAAAACCCGGAGCGCGCCGTCGAGAAGGCCATCCGTGGCATGCTCCCCAAGAACTCGCTGGCAGCACAGCAGATCGGCAAGCTGAAGGTCTACCGCGGCGCCGAGCACCCCCACGCCGCACAGCAGCCCAAGACGTTCGAAATCACCCAGGTCGCCCAGTAGTCCTGGCCACCAACACTAAGAAATCACTTCAAGGAGAACCGTGGCTCAGAACACTGAAGAGCTGAATGAACCCACTGAGGAGCTCACGAGCTACACCTCAGAGTCCACCGATGCCAGCGAGGCCACCACGAAGGAGCGCCCTGCGCTGACCGTCGGCGGCGGAGCGGTCGGACGCCGCAAGGAAGCAGTCGCCCGCGTGCGCCTCGTCCCCGGCACCGGCAAGTGGATCGTCAACGGGCGCGAGCTCGCCGACTACTTCCCGAACAAGCTGCACCAGCAGGAAGTCAATGACCCGTTCAAGCTCCTCGAGCTCGACGGCGCCTACGACGTCATCGCACGCATCCACGGTGGTGGACCCTCCGGCCAGGCCGGCGCCCTCCGTCTCGGTGTCGCACGGACGCTCAACGAGATCGACCGCGAGAACAACCGCCCCGCCCTCAAGAAGGCAGGCTTCCTGACTCGTGACGCCCGCGTCATCGAGCGCAAGAAGGCCGGTCTCAAGAAGGCCCGCAAGGCGCCTCAGTACTCCAAGCGCTAAGCCTGGGGACACGCGCAGATGCCCGTCCGGACTTCCGGGCGGGCATCGTGCTTTAACCTTGTTGGGACCCACCTCAGTGGTGTCATGTTCTTCACCTAGGATGATCAACGATGAGCAAGTTATTCGGCACCGACGGCGTGCGCGGTCTGGCCAACGGCCTGATCACGGCGGAACTCTCCCTTCAGCTGGCCCAGGCGGCCGCCGTCGTGCTCGGGCACAACGCCGTCGCCGGTGACCGCCGGCCCACCGCGGTGATCGCCCGTGATCCTCGTATCAGCGGCGAGTTCATCGCCGCAGCCGTCGAGGCGGGCCTCGCGAGTTCCGGTGTCGACGTCTACGACGCGGGGGTCCTCCCCACGCCCGCCGCGGCGTTCCTGGTGGCCGACCTCGACGCGGACTTCGGCGTCATGATCTCCGCCTCGCACAACCCGGCCCCGGACAACGGCATCAAGTTCCTCGCCCGTGGCGGCAAGAAGCTCAGCGACGCGCTCGAGGACGCCATCGAGGACGAGATGGCGAACCCCCGGCACCGCCCGGTGGCCGGCGACGTGGGACGGATCCAGCGCTTCGCCGACGCCGAGGACCGCTACGTGGTCCACCTGCTGCAGACCCTCCCGCACCGCCTCGAGGGACTCAAGGTGGTCCTCGACTGTGCGCACGGCGCGGCGAGCGGTTGTTCCCCGGAGGTGTTCCGGCACGCCGGCGCGGACATCGTGGTGATCGGTGCCGATCCGGACGGCGTCAACATCAACGACGGCTACGGCTCCACCCACCTCGAGAAGCTCCAGGCCGCCGTCCTCGAGCACGGCGCCGACCTGGGCATAGCCCACGACGGCGACGCCGACCGGTGCCTCGCGGTGGACCACGAGGGCACGGTGGTCGACGGCGACCAGATCATGGCTGTCATGGCACTGGCCATGAGGGATGCCGGGAAGCTCCGGGAGGACACGCTCGTGGCCACCGTCATGAGCAACCTCGGACTGAAGATCGCGCTGCGCGAGGCGGGCATCACCATCAAGGAGACCGGCGTCGGTGACCGCTACGTCCTCGAGGGCATGCGCGACGGCGACTACAGCCTCGGCGGCGAGCAGTCCGGCCACGTCATCTTCGCCGAGTACGCCACCACCGGCGACGGCGTCCTCACCGGCCTCCAGCTCGCGGCACGCATGGCCGCGACCGGCAAGAGCCTCAAGGAACTCGCGGCCGTGATGACGAAACTCCCGCAGGTGCTCATCAACGTCAAGGGGGTGGACCGCACGGCGGCCACCTCGGACGAGGGTGTGCAGGAGGCTGTCCGGGAGGCCGAGGCGATCTTGGGTGAGACCGGACGCGTGCTGCTGCGCCCGTCCGGCACGGAGCCCGTGGTGCGCGTCATGGTCGAGGCGGGCGACACCGGCACGGCCCAGCGCATCGCCGAGGACCTGGCCGCCACGGTACAGGAACGCCTCTCCCTCGAGCCCGTCGCGTAGCAGCGCCGCGTCAGACCGGCTGGGTCGCCGCACTCCGCACGCAGGTCAGGACCAGGGCCCGGCACGGACGCCGGCATACAACCCCCGGCTGCGGACCACCCGCGAGCAGGCGCGCCACGGCGTCGTCGTACCGGTCGAGCGCGATCTCCGCGATCGCCGGATCCGGCAGCAGCGGCGCGCTGACGACGTCGGCGCCCGCCTTCGCCAACTGGTCGTGGAAATACCCGGGAGCCAGCAGGTAGGAGGCCAGGGCCACAGGCCCCGACCCGACCGAGCGGTAGGACGCGACGGCGTCGGGCACGGACGGCGAGGCCTTCGAACCGAACCCCGCATGCACAGGACCCGTGCGGCCCTCGGCGAGGACGGGCAGCACCTCGGCGACATCCTCCGCGGCGCAGGCATCGGAGGACCCGGCGGCAGCCAGGACCACGGGGTCGTCGTCCGATACGCCCGCTTCGAGCAGCCGCTGCTGCAGCACGGAGGCCAGGCGCGGATCCGGCCCCAGCGGCAGGGCCGCCACCGTGCCCGGCCTGCCCGCAGCAGCGCGCGCGATGTCCACCTTCACGTGGTAGCCGACGGAGAGCAGCAGGGGGACGATGACCGCCGTGCGCCCGGGCGGCAGTGCCGCGACGACCTCCACGAGATCGGGATCCTGCACATCGACGTACGCCTCGAGGACCTCGAGCCCCGGACGCAGGGCCTCGATGCCGGAGCGCACGGCGTCGACCTCAAGGCGCCCCTGGGTGTTGTCGGTGCCGTGCGAGCAGGCGATCAGGACGGGCGCTGTGGACCCGGACGGGGAAGCGGTCATGGCAGCCATTGAAGCACCCGCTGCGCCTCAGGCGGCAACGCCGACCTCGACGACCCCGTCCACGCACCGGACGGGATACGCACGCAGACCCGGCCCTCCCGAGAGGCACGCCCCGGTCGCCAGGTCGTAGACCTCCTTGTGCAGGGGAGAGGCGATCGTCGCCGTCGTGCCGCGCGATCCCACGATGCCCCGCGCCATGACGGCGGCCCGCGTCCGGGGGTCGATGTTGCCCACGGCGTGGAGCAGGTTCCCCGGCAACCGGAACAGCGCGACCTGTTCCTGGCCGACGAGGGCCGCCTCTCCCCAGCATTCCTCGAGGTCGTCGAGGTGGCAGACGGCGACCCAGCCGGCGCTGGATGCGGCAGGACGCTGCAGTACGAGTTCGGTCATGGCATTCCCCTCGGTGGTGCGGTGGGACCAACGCTAGGCAGCGGACGTGTCGCCTGCGTCCCGGCGCTGTTGCGGCCGGGTAACTTGCGCCTCACCGGCCCTCCGACCATCCGTGAGCCCGAAGTTAACTTTGCGATACATCCGCGACACACAGGAGTAATTGCCCCTTCGTACGGTGGAACCGGACGCGGGACCGCCCCGGCCCCGGACGGAAGGCACACCATGAGCGAGAACCGAGCAGCCCGGCCCGCCGACGCCGTCCCGGCATCCGACCGGCGCATCGTCGTCGTCGGGGGCGGGCCGGCAGCCCACCGGCTCGTCGAGGCCCTGTGGCGGCGCGGCACCGACGGCCTCTCCGTCACCGTGCTCACCGAGGAGCCGCACGCGCCCTACGACCGCGTCGCGCTGAGCAGCGCCCTGCTCCACGACGTCGACCTCGGCCTCGGCGAGCCGCTCATGTGGCGCGAACCGGCCATCCGGCTCGTCACGGGGGAGCGCGCCGTCCGGTTGGACCTCGCCGCACGGTGCGTCGTCGGCGCGTCGGGCGAGAAGTACGCCTACGACGACGTCGTACTCGCCACCGGATCCGACGCCGTGCGGCTGCCCCTGCCGGGCGGGGAGCACGCCGCGGTGTACAGGACGCTCGACGACGTCCAGTGGCTCCGCTCGGAGACCGCACGCCTCGCCGCCGAGCTCGGCAGGACTCCACACGCCGTCGTCATCGGCGGCGGACTCCTCGGCCTCGAGGCCGCCGGCGGACTGCAGCAGCTCGGCGCCGCGTCGACCGTGGTGAACCGGGCCGGCTGGCTCATGAACGCCCAGCTCGACCAGGGCGGCGGGCAGGCGCTGGGCCGCCTCATCGCGGCCAAGGGGCTGGGCATCCACTGCGGCGGGTCGCCGACGTCCATCGACACGGACGACGACGGCCGGGTCACGGGTGTGGCGCTGAGCGACGGAACGGTGCTGCCGGCCGACCTCGTGGTGTTCGCGGTGGGCATCCGGCCGCGCGACGAACTCGCGCGGCACGCGGGGCTCGAGGTGGCGCCCCGCGGCGGCGTCGTCATCAGCGCGGCGTGCGAGACCGCGATGCCCGGAGTCTGGGCGATCGGCGAGGTGGCCAGCTACGAGGGCGTCAGCATGGGCCTCGTGGCACCCGCGAACGCGATGGCCGAGGTCTGCGCCGACGGGATCCTCGGCGGTGTGTCCACGTTCCCCGGCTTCGACACGGCCACCAAGCTCAAGCTCTCCGGCGTGGAGGTCGCGAGCTTCGGGGACGCGCTCGCGGACACCGAGGGCAGCCTGGAGATCGTCTACGCGGACCCGGCGCGCGGGCTCTACCAGAAGCTCGTGGTCACCGACGACGCGAAGACGCTGCTCGGCGGCATCTTCGTCGGCGACGCCGCACCCTACTCCGCCCTCCGGCCCCTGCTGGGCCGGGAGCTTCCGGCGGAGCCGGGTGCGTACCTGTCCTCGGCCGGTGGCGGCGAGGCGCCGCCGTCGGAACTGCCCGACGACGTCATCCTCTGCTCGTGCAACAACGTCACCGCAGGCGCCTGCCGCTCGGCGGTCCACGGGGGAGGGGAGGACGGCGGCGCCGCGGAACCGGCGCTGGACCTGCCGGCCCTCAAGGCCTGCTCGCGGGCCGGGACCCAGTGCGGCTCCTGCGTGCCGATGCTCAAGAAGCTGCTCGACAGCGAGCTCACCAAGGCCGGCCGGACCGTCCCGAAGGGCATCTGCGAGCACTTCGCGATGTCGCGTCCGGAGCTGTTCGAGGCCATCCAGGCGCTCGACCTCGGCTCCTTCCAGGACATCCTCGGCCGCTTCGGCGCGACGGACGAGGCCAGGGCCGGCCACGGCTGCGACATCTGCAAGCCGGCCATCGGCTCGATCCTCGCCACGCAGCGCGGGGAGTACGTGCTCGACGGCGGCCGCGGCACGCTGCAGGACACCAACGACCGCGCCCTCGCGAACATGCAGCGCAACGGCACCTACTCGGTGGTGCCGCGCATCCCCGGCGGGGAGATCACGCCCCAGAAGCTCGCCGTGATCGCGCAGGTCGCCGAGCAGTTCGGCCTGTACGTCAAGCTGACCGGTGCGCTGAGGATCGACCTCTTCGGGGCCCGGCTGGAGCAGCTGCCGGAGATCTGGAAGATCCTCGTGGAGGCCGGGTTCGAGTCCGGGCAGGCCTACGGCAAGGCCCTGCGGAACGTGAAGTCCTGCGTCGGGTCCACCTGGTGCCGGTTCGGCGTGCAGGACTCGGTCGCCATGGCGATCGACCTGGAGCTGCGCTACCGCGGGCTCCGCGCACCCCACAAGTTCAAGATGGGCGTCTCGGGCTGTGCCCGGGAGTGCGCCGAGGCACGGAGCAAGGACGTCGGCGTGATCGCCACCGACCAGGGCTGGAACCTGTACGTCGGCGGCAACGGCGGCTTCCAGCCCGCCCACGCACAGCTGCTCGCCCAGGACCTCGACGGTGCAACCCTCATCCGCTACATCGACCGGTACCTCATGTACTACATCCGCACCGCGGACCGCATGCAGCGGACGGCCCGCTGGATGGACGACCTCGAGGGCGGCCTCGACCACGTGCGGGACGTGGTCGTGAACGACTCCCTCGGGATCGCGGAGGACCTCGAAGCCGCGATGGCCCGGCACGTCGAACACTACGAGGACGAATGGGCGGCGACGCTGAAGGACCCCGACCGGCTCCGCCGCTTCCGTTCCTTCGTCAACGCCCCCGACGCCGCGGACCAGTCGATCGTCCTCGTGGAGGAACGCGGGCAGCAGCGCCCCGCCACCCCCGCGGAGATCGAGGCCGGAGCCGGCCGCGTGGGACTCGGTACGGCGATCCCCGTCCGCACCGCAACCGGAACCCTGGAGGGCTGAAGCGTGCACCTGGACCTCGATCTGGCAGGCCGGCGCGTGGTGGTCGTCGGCGGCGAGCGGGCCGCCCGCAGGGCGGTGGCACGGTACCGGGCGGCAGGAGCCGACGTGGTCCCCTGCACCGGATCCGCGCCGGCCGGATTCGACGACGCCGTGCTGCACGGCACCGCGCTCGCTGTCGTCGTGGACGGGCTCCCCGAGCCCCTGGCCGACGCCGTCCGGGCCGCGTGCCGTCGCACGGGCACGCTCCTCGGCACCGAACCGGCGTCCGAGGACTCCGGATCGGTGACCCTGGTGGGCGGCGGTCCCGGCGCGCTGGGGCTCCTGACCCTCGACGCGGCCGCAGCACTCCGGGAGGCCGACGTGGTGCTCTACGACCGGCTCGCCCCGACGGACTCGCTCGCGGAGCTGGCCCCCGCAGCGGAGCTGGTGGACGTCGGCAAGCTCCCCGGCCACCACCGGGTCCCGCAGTCCGGCATCAACGAGCTCCTGGTGCGGCATGCGCTCGCCGGTCGTTCCGTGGTCCGGCTCAAGGGCGGCGATCCGTTCGTGTTCGGCCGCGGCAGCGAGGAACTCGCCGCGTGCCTCCAGGCGCGGGTACCGTGCCGCGTGATCCCCGGCGTCAGCTCGGCGATCTCCGTACCGGCTGCCGCCGGCATCCCCGTCACGCACCGCGGCGTCAGCCATCTGTTCACCGTCGTCTCCGGCCATGCACCGCTGACCGACGAGGAGCACCTGCACCTGGCAGGGCTCGGGGGGACCCTCGTGGTCCTGATGGGCGTCTCGACGCTGCCGCAGCTCGTCTCCGGTCTCGGCAGGGCAGGGATGCGGCCCGACATGCCGGTCGCCGTCGTCGAGCGCGGCTACA
Source organism: Arthrobacter sp. UYP4 (assembly GCF_057291175.1). Classification (NCBI taxonomy): domain Bacteria; kingdom Bacillati; phylum Actinomycetota; class Actinomycetes; order Micrococcales; family Micrococcaceae; genus Arthrobacter; species Arthrobacter sp. UYP4. Next base: position 1,366,900 of record NZ_JBXAVU010000001.1, on the reverse strand, counting down.
GCGCGTCCCAGCGGACGACGGCGGGAACCCTCTCGACGATCGTCACGGCGGCCGGCGCCGCACGGTGCCAGTCGCCTGCGGTGCTCGTGATCGGCGAGGTGGTGCGGGTGGGTCTGGACCTGCAGGGCGGCGCGGCACACCTCGCCCGGCTGACCGAATCGCTGGCATCATGACCGAGGCCATCCGGCTGGACGGCTCCGGCGGACAGCTCGCGGGCTTCCGGATCGGCGTGACCTCGGACCGCCGCTCCGGTGACTTGATCGACGCGCTCGAGCGGCGCGGCGCCTCGGTGTTCCACGCGCCGGCGCTGAAGATCGCGCCCATCGCCGAGGACGTGGAACTGCTCGCGGACACGGCGGCCATGGTGTCCGCACGCCCTGACCTGTTCCTCATCACCACCGCGTACGGGATGCGCCGGTGGTTCGAGGCCGCGGACGCCGCAGGGCTGGGCGACGACCTCCTCGAGGTGCTCGGGGCGGGCCGGATCTACGTCCGGGGCCCGAAGGCCAGGGGCGCTGTGCGGGCGGCGGGACTCGACGACGTCGGGATCAGTTCGGACGAGACCACGGCCACGCTCGTGGACGAGCTGCTGCAGCAGGACCTGTCAGGGCTGACCATCGGTGTCCAGCTGCACGCCTACGCCGACGCCCATCAGCTGGAACGGCTCCGGGCGTCCGGCGCGACGCTCCTCACCGTCACGCCCTACCGGTGGATCAAGCCGGAGGGGTCCGAGCGGCTGCCCCGGCTCATCGACGCCGTCTGCGCCGGGCAGCTGGACTGCGTCACCTTCACGAGTGCGCCCGCCGTTGACGCACTGTTCAGCACTGCCGCCGAGCAGGGCCTCGAGGAGGAACTGATCCAGCGGTTCCGACGCAGCGTCCTGGCCGCGGCCGTGGGACCGGTGACAGCGCAGCCCCTGATCGACGCCGGCATCGAGCCGATCGTGCCCGAGCGTTTCCGGATGGGCGCGCTGATCCGGCTGGTCTGCGACCATCTCGCCGAACACCACGTGGAGCAGCTCAGGACGCGGTCCGGCTACGTCGAGGTGCGGGGCCGGTCGGTCCGGGTGGACGAGGTCCAGGTGGATCTAGCACCCGCTCAGCTCGTGCTGTTCAAGGCGCTGCTGTCCGCTCGCGGTGCCGTCCTCAGCCGTGACGCACTGACCGGGCTGCTGGCCCATACCGGCGCCGGCCATGCGCTCGACATGAACGTGAACAGGCTGCGCAAGTCCCTGCCCGACCCGGGCCTGGTGGAGACCGTGGTGAAGCGGGGGTACCGCCTGCACGTGTAGGACCCTTCCGGACCCGGACCCGGACCCGGATCCGGATCCGGACCCGGGCGGGGTCCGCGCCCTCCCGCCGCGGTTCAGGACGCCAGCACGACGGCGAAGTGGTGCTCGATCACGGCGCGGATGTCGTCGTGGCAGCCGCCGCAGCCCGTCCCGGCCCGCGTGCCCGCGGACACCTCCGGGACGGAGGAGCAGCCGCCGGCGACGGACCCCTGCACGGTGCCGCGGGTGACGCCCGCGCACCGGCAGAGAGTCGCGTCCGGTCCGGGAGGCAGTGCCGCGAGCACCCCTTCGGCACTGTCCAGGCTGAGCAGGCTCGACCGGTCGGCGGGCAGTTCGCTCCGGCGCTCGAAGAGCAGGACCAGTTCGGCGCCGGTCCGCGGCATGCCCACGCAGACGAGGCCCGTCAGGACGCCGTCGCGCGTGACCATCTTCGCGTAGCGGCCGTGCCCGGGGTCCGCCCAGACCGCGACGGCGAGACCGGGCGCGACGGTCCACGGATCGGCATCGGTCTCCCCGGCGGTGACGGCGTCCACGCCGCGTGCCTTGAGGACCAGCACGGCGTCGCGCCGCTCGGGAGGTCCGGCGGCGGCGACGGGAAGGCCCGCGAGCTCCGCTGCGAAAGCGAGCCCGAGCTGGTCCGCCTGCTGCCAGCCGGGACCGATGAGGCCCGGGGGAGTGGTGGTCCCGGTGCAGGCCGCGCAGGTGCTGACCCCGCAGCAGACCTCGGCGCAGTCGCCGATCGCCCAGACGCCGCCGGTGCCGAGGGCCCGCAGGTCGTGGTCCACGAGGATGCCGTCCGCGGTCGCCAGGTCGCACCCGTCGGCGAGCTCGGTGCGCGGCCGCACTCCGCAGGCGAGCACGAGGGCACCTCCCTCCACCCGTGCCCCGCCCTCGAGGGCGAGCGCGGAGAAGCGACCGTCGGTGAGGCGGATGCCTGTCGACGTCCCGGCGACCACGGTGATGCCCGCCCTGGTCAGTGCCGCCGCCAGGACCCGGGCGCCCTTCCCGAGGAGCCGTTCCATGGGGGAGCGTCCGGAGTGCACGAGCGTGACCCGGCCGCCCTCCTCCGCCGCGGCGAGGGCCGCCTCGATGCCGAGGATGCCGCCGCCGAGCACCACGATGCGCTGCTGGGCGGCCAGGGCGGCGGTGACCGCGCGGGCGTCGTCGAGGTCGCGGAGGAAGCCGACGCCCGGCGGGAGCCTATCGGCGTCGTCGAGGCCGTCGAGCCGCGGGAGGACGGGGCGGGAGCCGGTGGCGAGCACGAGGCGGTCGTACCCGAGGGCCTGTCCGTCGGCGAGCAGGACCCGCCGGTAGGGCCTGTCCACCCGGACCACGCGCGTTCCGAGCCGTACGTCGACGCCTCCGGCCGACAGCTTCTCCGCGTCGGCGAGCCGGATCGCGGCTTCCCGGACGCGGCCGACGCCCACGTCCGCGACGAGCACCCGGTTGTAGGCGGCGTCGTCCTCCTGCCCGACGACGGTCAGGGCCACGCGGCCGGCGGCGACGAGTGGTTCGAGGTGCTCGACGAGACGAGCCGCAACGGGCCCGAAACCCACCACGACGATCCGCTCCGGTGTGCTCGCGTCCGTGGTCGCGTCCGTGCTCGCGTCGGTGCTCATGCGATGGCCTCCAGCCGGTCGGTGCCTGCGGGACGGAAGGACGGGGACAGGGGCGAGACCCGCACGGGCGTCGTCTTGAACTCGGGCATCCCCGAGACCGGATCTGTGGTGCTGCCCGTGAGCAGGTTCGCGCTGCCCGCCTCCGCGTAGTGGAAGGCGAGGAAGACGGTGTCCTGGCGGATGTCCGGTGTGAGGTCCGCCAGCGCACGGGCCTCGCCGGAGGCGCTCGTGACGACGACGGGGTCGCCCTGGGCGACGCCGAGGTCCCTCGCCGTGGCGGGGTGGAGCTGGAGGCGCGCCGCCGGCTGCGCCGCGAGGAGTTCGGCGACGCGCCGGGTCTGTGTTCCCGACTGGTAGTGCTCGAGGAGGCGGCCCGTGGCCAGGAGCAAGGGGGCCGGAGCGCGCGCACCGGCCGTATCGGGGCGTGGCGCGACGGGGACCAGCAGGGCGCGTCCGGCCGGGTGGGCGAAGGCGTCGAGGAACAGGCGGGGGGTCCCGGTGCTGCCGGCGGGGTAGGGCCAGTAGGCCGGCTCCTCGCCGTCGAGCACGGTGTAGTCGAGGCCGGAGTAGTCCGCGATCCCGCCGGCGCTCGCGCGGGCGAGCTCGTCGAACATGGTCTCCGGGTCCTCGCTGAACAGGGACGGAGCCGCCAGCAGCCGGGCGAGCTCCTGCAGGATCCACAGTTCGCTCCGGGCCCCGGGGGGCGGCGGGACGGCGGCGCGCCGGCGCAGCACCCGGCCCTCCAGGTTGGTGACGGTGCCCTCCTCCTCGGCCCACTGCAGCACCGGCAGCACGATGTCGGCCATGGCCGCGGTCTCCGACAGGAAGAAGTCCGAGACGACCAGGAGGTCGAGCGAGCGGAGCCCGGCGATCACCGTCGACGCGTCCGGGGCCGATACCGCGATGTTGGCACCATGGACGAACAGGCACCGGGTACCGCCCGGGGCACCGAGGGAGGCGAGGAGTTCGACGGCGGGGAGCCCGGGGCCGGGGATCGCCGCCTCGGGCACCCCCCACACGGCGGCGACGTGTGCGCGCGCCACGGGATCGGTGATCTTCCGGTAGCCGGGCAGCTGGTCCGCCTTCTGCCCGTGCTCCCGCCCGCCCTGCCCGTTGCCCTGGCCGGTGAGCGTCCCGTACCCGCTGTGCGCGGTCCCGGGCAGGCCGAGGAGGAGGGCGAGGTTGATGGCGGCGGTGGTGGTGTCGGTGCCGTCCGCGTGCTGCTCGATGCCGCGCCCGGTGAGGATGTAGGCGCCGGGGCCCCCGGTCGCTCCGCTGCGGGCTCCCTGCGCCAGGAGTCTCGCCGTCGCCCGGATGGCGGCCGCGGGGACTCCCGTGATGCCCGAGACGCGCTCCGGCCACCAGCGTGCGAGGCCGCGTGCGACGTCGTCGTGCCCGCTCGTGCGGGCCGCGAGGTAGCGGACGTCCTCGAGGCCCTCCGCGACCACGACATGCGCGAGACCGAGCAGGAGCACGAGGTCAGTGCCCGGTGTGGGCTGCAGATGGATGCCCCTGCCCTGGTCCGTGAGCCGCGCCGTCGCCGAACGGCGGGGGTCGACGACGACCAGCCCGCCCGCGGACTGCGCGCCCCGCAGGTGCTGGACGAACGGGGGCATGGTGTCGGCCGCGTTTGAGCCGAGGAGCAGGACCACGGAGGCGTCGTCGAGGTCCGCGAGCGGGAAGGGCAGGCCGCGGTCGACGCCGAAGGCCCGGTTCCCGGCCGCTGCCGCAGAGGACATGCAGAAGCGGCCGTTGTAGTCGATGCGGGAGGTGCGCAGCGCGAGCCGTGCGAACTTGCCGAGCGTGTAGGCCTTCTCGTTGGTGAGCCCGCCGCCCCCGAACACCGCCACGGCGTCCCGGCCGTGCTGCGCCTGGATGCGGCGGACCCGGTCGCTGATCAGCTGCAGGACGTCGTCCCACGCCGCTTCCTGCAGGTCGCCGTCCCCGTTCCGGACCAGGGGCGCGGTGAGGCGGTCCGGGTGCCGGAGCAGTTCGGCGGCGGACCAGCCCTTCCGGCACAGGCCGCCGCGGTTGGTGGGGAAAGCGCGCCCGGTGACCGTCACGCCGTCGTCCCCGGCTGCCGGCGTCACGGTCATGGCGCACTGGAGGGCGCAGTAGGGGCAGTGCGTGGCGTGCCCGGCGCCGGCCTGCTGCAGCATCGGTCAGACCGTGCCGAGCGGCGAGGAGCGGCGGAGGTAGCAGAACCAGGTGACCGCGAGCATCAGGACGTACCCCCCGACGAAACCGTAGAACGCGCCGTCATAGCTGCCGGAGGCGCCCTTCGAGGCGTTGAGCACCTGGGGGATGAGGAAACCGCCGTAGGCGCCGACGGCCGAGATGAGTCCGAGCGCCGCTGCCGACTTGCGGGCCGTGCTGACCGATTCCCGCAACTCCCCCGATCCGGCTGCGGCTCCCCGCCGGGCGAAGATCACGGGGATCATGCGGTAGGTGGCGCCGTTCCCGGCCCCGGCAGCGGCGAACAGGACGAGGAACAGTCCGAGGAAGAGCCAGAAGTTGGCCAGGGGCAGGGTCCAGACGACGGTCAGGGCGATCGTGGCCAGGACGGCGAAGGCGCACACCGTGATGAGGGCCCCGCCGAACCGGTCGGCCAGGCGTCCGCCGAAGGGCCGGGCGAGGGAGCCGACCAGGGGGCCGAGGAAGGCCAGGCCCAGCGTGACCGGGCCCATGGAGATCTGCGAGAAGGCGGGGAAGGTATCGGCGATCAGCTTCGGGAAGACACCGGCGAAGCCGATGAAGGAGCCGAAGGTGCCGATGTACAGCAGGGCCATGATCCACAGGTGCGGTTCGCGGACCGCTGCCAGGGACCCCGCGAAGTCGCTCTTGGCGCTCGACAGGTTGTCCATGTACTTCCAGGCGCCGAAGGCGGCGACCAGGATCAGTGGCACCCAGATCCAACCCGCGAGCGGCAGGTTCAGGGTCGCGGCGGCACCGAGCACGACGGCGATGGGCACCACGAGCTGCGCGACGGCGGCACCGAGGTTGCCGCCCGCGGCATTCAGGCCGAGCGCCCAGCCCTTCTCGCGCGCCGGATAGAAGAAGGTGATGTTCGCCATCGAGCTGGCGAAGTTGCCACCGCCGAAGCCGGCGAGCGCCGCGACGGCGAGCATCACCCCGAACGGGGTCTCCGGGTTCGAGACGCAGAGTGCCAGTCCGATGCTCGGGATCAGCAGGAGGAGGGCCGAGATGATCGTCCAGTTCCTCCCACCGAACCTCGGCACCATGAAGGTGTAGGGGATGCGGAGCGTCGCACCGACGAGGGACGGCATGGAGATCAGCCAGAAGATCTGCGACGTCGTGAACGTGAAGCCCGCGGCGGGGAGATAGACGACGACGATGGACCACAGCTGCCAGACCACGAAGCCGAGGAACTCGCAGGCGATGGACCACTGCAGGTTGCGCCGGGCGATGGACTTGCCGACACCGTTCCACTGGGCCGTGTCCTCGGCGTCCCAGTTGTCGATCCAGCGGCCGGGGCGGTGGTGCAGCTGCGCCGCGCTCGCGGGGAGGGCTGCGGTCAGGGTGGGCGTTGGTGCGTCGTCGATGCTCACGGGGTCCTCCAGGGGCTGGTGTTCCTGCTTTCCCCTGACGCTAGTGAGCGCGCGTTTCCGGTCCTGGCGTGCCGCGTAAACGCCCCGTGACGTTCACCTATCCACGCCCCGGCGGGGATGTGAGACCGTGCCCCGGCGGGATCCCTCGTCGACGGCGACGGCCGGCACCTCACCCGCCGCGCCGGTGAGTGCCGTGATGAGCCTCTCCACGCGGACGAGGCCCGTGAAGCAGCCCGCGTAGTCCGGCACCCGCCGGGCGAGTCGGTGGGCGATCCCCGGATCGAGCTCGACCCAGGGCCGGCCCGGCCGGCCCAGGAGGTAGCCCTGGACGAGGGGGACCCCGAGCGCGGCGGGGACGTCGAGTTCCTCGATCCGCTCGACCCCCTCGGTGATGATCCATGCGTCGGGCCTCCCCGCGAAGGCGCCCTGCATTGTCGCCCAGCGCGCGCTACACGCGGACGGTCAGCGGAGGTCGGCGGCGAAGGGCGCGCGCGGCGACCGGCAGACGTCGTCGTACAGCTCGTTGACGGACTGGGCGATCATGTCCCGGTCGAGGTCGTCGAGCTGCATCAGACCGTGGAGATAGGCGGTGACCTCGTACTCGTCCACCCAGCCACCCATGCTCAGGTAGTGGACCCAGACCTCGCCGATCGACAGGCCCGCCCTCCGGATGGCATCGAGGGCGAGCGCGGGCTGGTCCTCCTCGGGAGTCCTGTCCGTCAATGTGCCTCCTCCGGCGGTTCCCGCGGCGCTTCCTCCCAGCCTAGGAAACCGGCCGGAGGATGTCAGCCGGCACTTCCGCCTTGCACGACCCGAGGCGCCGTGCGCGGGCATTGCGGGATCCACCGGAACGCGGGAGTCTGGGTCGGTGGGGTCGTCGCGGTTCCCGGAAAGGCAATGGCATGAGGATCCTCGTCACCGGTTCCACGGACGGGCTCGGCCTCGCCGCCGCGGAGGCACTGCTGGCGGACGGGCACGACGTCGTCGCCCACGCCCGCACCCCCGAACGCGCGGCCGGCCTCGTGCCGGGCGATCGCGGGGCGCAGGTCGTCGTCGGGGACCTCGAGGACCGCGACGCCGTGGTGCGCATCGCCGACGAACTACGGTCGGCGGTGCCGCTGGACGCCGTGATCCACAATGCGGGTGTCTGGAGCGGGCACGCCGTGATGCCCGTCAACGTGATCGCCCCGTACCTCCTCACCGCACTGCTCGAGGGTCCGCAGCGCCACGTCTACCTCAGCAGCGGCTCGCACTACAGTGGTCGTGCCTCCCTCGCCGGGGTGGACTGGCGGGGACACACGCCGGGCTCGTACGGGGACAGCAAGCTCTTCCTCACGACGTTCGTCGCCGCGCTGGCCCGGCTGCGGCCCGACCTGGTCGCCCACGCGGTCGACCCGGGATGGGTCCCCACCCGCATGGGCGGCCCCGATGCGCCGGACGATCTCGAGCTCGGCCACCGGACGCAGGTGTGGCTCGCGACGAGCGACCACACCGACGCACTCACGAGCGGCGGCTACTGGTTCCACCGGCAGCAGCGGCGGCCGCACGAGGCTGTCCACGACACGGCCTTCCAGGACCGTCTGATGGCGGCGCTGGCAGCGGAGACCGGCGTGCGGCTACCGGCCATGCCCTGAGCGGGATGCCGTCCTGCCGACCGGATGGACGTCAGTAGGACGGCGCCGCCGGCAGCCCGTAGTGCTCCTCGAGGGTCTGCGTCCCGGCGGCCTTCATCGCCAGGGCCACGTCCCTGCCGACGTAGCGGAAGTGCCAGGACTCCGCCGAGAAGCCGGTGATCTCGTGGAACCCCAGCGGATAGCGGAGGATCAGCCCGAAGTCCGCGGCATGCTCCGCAGCCCACTGCGCGGCCGGCGTGTCGCGGAAGCACAGCACGAGCGTGCACGCCCCGTCCGCCTGGCCGATGTCGAACGCGAGACCCGTCTGGTGCTCCGAATAACCGGGGCGGGCCGACACCGTGTCCGCCGCTGCAGGATCACCGTACTCACCCACCCAGTACGTGTACGTCGAGTCCTGGTCGGCGAACGAGCGGTAGCCGCTGACCAGGACCAGCCCGACGCCCTCGGCCGCGGCTGCCGCGAACATCCCCTCCACCGCCGTGGCCGTGTCGGGACGCAGGAGCGCCCTGTCGGTGGCGGTCGCCACCTCGGGCAGGCGCAGGTCGGCGGGGACGTAGTCCAGCGGCACCAGGGGACGCCGCTTGTTCACCACCAGGTCGACGGCGCCGGGATCGGCGTGCTGGGCAGCAGCCGCCGGGGTCGGGCCCGGCGCCGCATCCGATGCAGCGGGTGCTGGCTCACGCTGGGCCGGGGCCGGTAGGTCGCCGGGGGAGGGGATCTCGGCGGCAGCGTCCGGTGGCGGCGCCGCCGTGATCGGCGTGGGGATCGGCGTGGCGATCGACGTGGGGATCGCCGCCGCCGGCTCCGGAGCGGGGGCCGAGCATGCGGAGAGTGCCAGCAGGAGCACCATCGCCGCGCCCGGCACGAGGCGCACGGTCAGGTCTTCCGCAGGAGCATGCGGCGGATCGAGTGGTCGGCGTCCTTCGTGAGGACGAGTTGCGCCCGTCCGCGTGTCGGCAGCACGTTGGCCAGCAGGTTGGGCTCGTTGATCCGCTCCCAGATGCCCTTGGCGGTCTGCCGTGCCTCCTCGTCCGTCAGGTTCGCGTACCGGTGGAAGTAGGACTCGGGGTCGGCGAACGCCCCGGACCGCAGCGACTGGAAGCGGTCGATGTACCACTGCTCGATATGGGCGGTCTTCGCATCCACGTAGATCGAGAAGTCGAAGAAGTCGCTGAGCGCCAGGCCCGTGATGCCGTCGGGTCGCGGCCGTGCCGGGGCGAGGACGTTGAGTCCCTCCACGATCAGGACGTCCGGCCGCCGCACCACCACTTCCCGGCCCGGGACGATGTCGTAGGTGAGGTGGGAGTACCAGGGTGCGGTCACCTCGGCCGCGCCGCTCTTGACCTCGCTGACGAAGCGGAGCAGCCGGCGGCGGTCGTAGGACTCGGGGAAGCCCTTGCGCTGCATCAGGCCGCGCCGTTCGAGTTCGGCGTTGGGGTAGAGGAAACCGTCCGTGGTGATGAGCTCCACATCGGGGGTGTCCGGCCAGCGCCGCAGGAGCTCGCGGAGCACCCTCGCCGTCGTCGACTTGCCCACCGCCACGGAACCGGCGACGCCGATCACGAACGGGGTCCTGGTGGTCGTCTCGCCGAGGAACGTGTTCGTGGCCGCGTGCAGTTGACCCGCCGCGGCGATGTAGAGGTTGAGGAGGCGGGAGAGCGGGACGTAGACCTCGCGCACCTCGTCGAGGTTCAGTGCGTCCCCGAGTCCGCGCAGGCGCTGCACGTCCTCCATGTTGAGCGGACTCTCGATCTCATGGGACAGACGTGACCACATGGGCCGGTCCAGCTCGACGAACGGTGTGAAGGATTCGGCACTGGTGGCCTGCTGCGTACCCGTGCTTCTGTCACTCACCCGACGATTCTGCCCGGTGGCCTGCGCATTAACCAATCCTGCCACCGGTACGATTGGAGGCATGTGTGGAATTGTGGGGTATGTAGGCCGGGACCACGGCCAGGGATCGTCGGCGCTTGACTCAGTCGCCCCGGCGTTCGGGCAGGAATCAACCGAAGCGCAGCACGGCGCGCTCGACGTCGTCATGGAGGGACTCCGGCGGCTCGAGTACCGCGGGTACGACTCCGCGGGCGTCGCCGTGATCACCCCGGCCGGCATCGAGTCGCGCAAGAAGGCCGGCAAGCTCACCAACCTCATCGACGAACTGGCCGCCGACCCGCTGCCGCGCTCGCTGACCGGCATCGGCCACACGCGGTGGGCGACCCACGGCGGACCCACCGACCAGAACGCGCACCCGCACCTGGCCGACGGCGGCCGGCTGGCCCTGATCCACAACGGCATCATCGAGAACTACGCCGAGCTGAAGGCGGAACTGACCGGTGAGGGCCTAACCTTCCTCTCCGACACGGACACCGAGGTCGCGGCAGGGCTCGTGGGCCTCCTGTACCGCAGGCTCGTCGACAGCGGTGCCCAGGGCGACCTCCTCACCCTGGCCCTGCAGCAGGCCTGCCAGCGCCTCGAGGGTGCCTTCACCCTGCTCGCCATTCACCAGGACCAGCCCGGCACCGTCGTCGCCGGCCGCCGCAACTCCCCGCTCGTCGTCGGACTGGGCGACGGCGAGAACTTCCTCGGCTCCGACGTCTCGGGCTTCATCGACTTCACCCGCCGCGCCGTCGAGCTCGGCCAGGACCAGATCGTCACCATCACGCCCGACGACGTCGCGATCACCGACTTCTTCGGCGCGCCCGCCGAGGGCACCGAGTTCCACGTCAGCTGGGACGCCGCGGCGGCGGAGAAGGGCGGCTTCGAGTCCTTCATGGAGAAGGAGATCCACGATCAGCCCGACGCCGTCGGACAGACGCTCCTCGGCCGGTCGGACGTCTCCGGCAACCTCGTGCTCGACGAGCTGCGCATCGACGAGTCCATCCTGCGCTCCGTCGACAAGATCGTGGTGCTGGCGTGCGGTACCTCGGCCTACGCCGGTCAGGTCGCCAAGTACGCGATCGAGCACTGGTGCCGGATCCCGACCGAGGTCGAGCTCTCCCACGAATTCCGCTACCGCGACCCGATCGTGAACGAGAAGACCCTCGTGGTCGCCATCTCGCAGTCCGGCGAGACCATGGACACCCTCATGGCCGTGCGCTACGCCCGGGAGCAGGGCGCCAAGGTCGTGGCGATCTGCAACACCAACGGCTCCACGATCCCGCGCGAATCGGACGCCGTGCTGTACACGCACGCCGGCCCGGAGATCGCCGTCGCCTCCACCAAGGCGTTCCTCGCCCAGATCACCGCGGCGTACCTGCTCGGCCTCTACCTCGCACAGCTGCGCGGCAACAAGTACCGCGACGAGATCGCCGACGTCCTCGCGGACCTCTCGACCATCCCCGCCAAGATCCAGTCCATCCTCGACGATGCCGACAAGATCAAGCAGCTCGGCGCGGACATGTCCAACGCGAAGTCCGTGCTGTTCCTGGGCCGCCACGTGGGCTTCCCCGTGGCCATGGAGGGCGCGCTCAAGCTCAAGGAGCTCGCGTACATCCACGCCGAGGGGTTCGCCGCCGGCGAGCTCAAGCACGGACCGATCGCGCTGATCGAGGAGGGCCAGCCCGTCGTCGTGGTCATGCCGTCGTCGACCGCCCGCGACTCGCTGCATGCCAAGGTGGTCTCCAACGTCCAGGAGATCCGAGCGCGCGGTGCCGTGACGATCGTCATCGCGGAGGAGGGCGACACCTCCGTGGAGGCCTACTCGGAGCACGTCTTCTACGTGCCCGCGTCGCCGACGCTCCTCGCACCGCTGCTCACCACGGTCCCGCTGCAGATCTTCGCGCTCGCCCTCGCCAGCGCAAAGGGCTACGACGTCGACCAGCCGCGCAACCTGGCGAAGTCGGTCACGGTTGAGTAGTACCGTCCCGGTGCCGCCGCGGAATCCCGTGGCGGCACCCGTCGGGCGTGCGGCGTGATCGTCGGCATCGGGGTCGACGTCGTCGACATCGAACGCTTCCGTCAGCAGCTCGAGCGGACCCCCGCCCTGGTGGAGCGGCTCTTCGTCCCGGCCGAGCGCGGGCTCAACACCCGTTCGCTCGCTGCGCGCTTCGCCGCCAAGGAGGCCATCGCCAAGGCCCTCGGTGCACCCGTGGGCATGAACTGGCAGCACTGCACCATCGCGGTCGATGACGCCGGTGCCCCCTCCGTCGTCGTCGAGGCGACGGTCGCGGCCGCGGCACGTGCCCGGGGCGTCGAGACATGGCACCTGTCGATCAGCCACGACGGCGGCCTCGCGACGGCCATGGTGGTGGCGGAGGGCCGCGCCACCTCGGCCGGCGAATAGTAACCGTACTGATTATCTGTCGGCTTACCGCTAAGCTCGATCATATGCTCAACGCCTTTTCCGGGGGTGACGTCCGCGCTGCGGAGGCACCCCTCATCGACGCCGGCCAGGGGGACACCCTCATGCAGCGGGCTGCCCACGGCCTGTTCGGCGTGGTGCTGGGGCTGCTGCGCGACGCCGGCCGCGGCACCTACGGAGCCACCGCCGTCGTGCTCGCCGGCAGCGGCAACAACGGAGCGGACGCCCTGTACGCGGGGGAGCGGCTCCTGCGCCGGGGGGTCGGCGCGACGGCGGTCCTCACCTCCGAGCGCGTGCACGCCGACGCCCTCGACGCCTTCGTCCGGGCCGGCGGTACCACTGTCCGCCTCGACGGCGCCGACGTCTCCGACCTCGCAGCGCACGCCGCAGCGGCCGACGTCGTCATCGACGGCATCCTCGGCACCGGTGCGAGCGGAGGGCTCCGGGGCACGGCCGCGGACCTCGTCCGGGCGATCGACGCGGCGGCCGGGCCCCGCGCGGCCCGCTCCGCGCTCGTCGTCGCCTGCGACCTGCCCAGCGGGATCGGGGTCGACACGGGACTCGTCCAGGGTCCGGTCCTCGCCGCCGACGCGACCGTCACCTTCGGGGCCGCGAAGCCCGGGCTCCTCATCGGCGACGGTGCCGTGGCGGCCGGTCAACTGCACGTCGTCGACATCGGCCTCGACCTCGCCCCGTTCCCGCCTGCGGCACGCACCCTGCTCGACGCAGACGCCGCCGCGCTGCTCCGCGTCCCGGGTGCCCGGGACCACAAGTACTCGCGCGGCGTCCTCGGCGTCGCCGCCGGGTCCATCCGCTACCCGGGGGCAGCAGCACTCGCGGTCGGCGCGGCCCTCGCCACCGGCGTCGGCATGGTGCGCTACCTCGGACCGCCCGCCGTCGCGACGCTGATCCACCAGCGGAACCCCGAGGCGGTGGCCTCCACCGGCTCCGTCGCGGAGGCCCGCTCCCAGGCCTGGCTGGTGGGTCCCGGAGCCGTCGACGACGACGACCAGCGCACACGCGCCCGCGACGCGATCACCTCGGGACTGCCGGTCGTCGTCGACGCCGGTGCGCTCACCGAGGTACCGGAGCGCGTGGGACCCCAGGTCATCCTGACGCCCCACGCGGGAGAGCTGCGCGAGGTGCTCGCCGCGCGCGGCGTCGAGGCGGAACGATCCGCGATCGAGGCCGAACCCGCACACTTCGCGCTGAGGGCCGCCGAGGCCACGGGCGCCACCGTCCTGCTCAAGGGGTTCACGACGATCGTTGCGGCCCCCTCCGGCGCGCTGTTCGTGCAGGCGGACGCCACCCCCTGGCTCGCCACGGCGGGCTCCGGGGACACGCTCTCCGGGATCGTCGGGGCACTCGCCGCGACGCTCGCGGAGGACGACGGCGCGGCGGGACGCATCGGCGTGGACCCGGTGGACCTGTGGGCCGCCGTCGCCGCAGCCGGCGCGCTGATCCACGGCCGCGCCGGCCGTCGGGCGGCACGCCGTGGGCCGGTGGTGGTCTCGGATCTTCCCGGCGACATCGGAGCGGTCGTCGCGGACCTCCTCGAGGAGCGTCGCCTAGCGATGTGAGCGACACGGTTAACCAGTACGACAGACGAATGCGCTATGCATGAAGCAGGAGATCGGGGTCCGAGGACCCCGACGACCGCGAGTATCGCCGTGGCCGCCCCCGAGGCGCCCACGGCAGAAGACATCAAGGAGAACTCATGGAACTATGGCCCGGCGACGCGTATCCCCTCGGCGCGACCTATGACGGCACGGGAACGAACTTCGCGCTGTACAGCGAGGTGGCGGACCTGGTGGTCCTCTGTCTCTTCGACGACGACGGCACGGAAACCCGCATCGAGCTCAAGGAGGTGGACGGCTACGTCTGGCACGGCTACCTCCCCCAGGTGACTCCCGGACAGAAGTACGGCTACCGGGTCCACGGCCCCAACAACCCGGCCGAGGGTCACCGCTGCAACCCGAACAAACTCCTCCTGGACCCCTACGCCAAGGCGATCGCCGGCGACCTCGACTGGGACCAGGCCCTGTTCGGCTACAACTTCGGTGACGAGCACTCCGTCAACGACGAGGACTCCGCGGCGCACATGATGCTCGGCGTCGTCGTGAACCCGTTCTTCAACTGGGACGGCGACCGCATGCCGCGCACGCCGTACCACCAGTCCGTCATCTACGAGGCCCACGTCAAGGGACTCACGCAGCTGCACCCGGATGTCCCGGAGGAGCAGCGCGGCACCTACGCGGGCATCGCGCACCCCTCCGTGATCGCACACCTGCAGAAGCTCGGGGTCACGGCGATCGAGCTGATGCCCGTGCACCAGTTCGTCAACGACAGCACGCTGCAGGAGAAGGGCCTGTCGAACTACTGGGGCTACAACACCATCGGCTTCTTCGCCCCGCACAACAAGTACACCTCCACCGGTGACCAGGGCGAGCAGGTCCAGGAGTTCAAGGCCATGGTGCGCGAACTCCACCTCGCCGGTATCGAGGTCATCCTCGACGTGGTCTACAACCACACGGCCGAGGGCAACCATATGGGTCCCACGATCTCGATGCGCGGCATCGACAACGCGTCCTACTACCGCCTGGTCGAGGACGACAAGCAGTACTACATGGACACCACCGGCACGGGCAACTCGCTCAACGTCGGCAACCCGCACTCCCTGCAGCTGCTCATGGACTCGCTGCGCTACTGGGTCACGGAGATGCACGTCGACGGCTTCCGCTTCGACCTCGCCTCGGCCCTCGCCCGCGAGTTCTACGAGGTGGACCGCCTCTCGGCCTTCTTCGAACTCGTGCAGCAGGATCCGATCGTCTCGCAGGTCAAGCTCATCGCCGAGCCCTGGGACGTCGGTCCCGGCGGCTACCAGGTGGGCAACTTCCCGCCGCAGTGGACGGAGTGGAACGGCAAGTACCGCGACACGGTCCGCGACTTCTGGCGCGGAGAGCCCTCGAGCATCGGCGAGTTCGCCTCGCGCCTCACCGGTTCGGCGGATCTCTACGAGCACTCGATGCGCCGCCCCGTCGCGTCCATCAACTTCGTCACGGCCCATGACGGCTTCACGCTGCGCGACCTCGTGTCCTACAACGAGAAGCACAACGAGGCCAACGGCGAGGACAACAACGACGGCGAGTCGCACAACCGTTCCTGGAACGGCGGCGTCGAGGGACCGACGGACGATCCCGAGGTGCTCGCCATCCGCGTGCGGCAGCAGCGCAACTTCATCGCGACCCTCCTGCTCTCGCAGGGCGTCCCGATGCTGCTCCACGGCGACGAACTGGGCCGGACGCAGGAGGGCAACAACAACACCTACTGCCAGGACTCCGAACTGAGCTGGGTGCACTGGGACAAGATGGACCAGCCGTTGCTCGAATTCACCGCGGCCGTCAACCGCCTGCGGTCCGAGCACCCGACGTTCCGCCGTCGCCGGTTCTTCGACGGGCGCCCCGTGCGCCGCGGCGAGGGCGAGGCGCTGCCGGACATCGTGTGGCTCGACACGTCCGGCGAGCTGATGGCGCCCGAGGACTGGAACAGCGGCTTCGGCCGCTCGATCGGGGTCTTCCTCAACGGCCAGGGCATCCAGGGCCGTGACGCGCGCGGACAGCGGATCGTCGACGCCAACTTCCTGCTGTACTTCAACGCCCATGACGAGGCCGTGGACTTCACGATCCCCTCCGACGAGTACGGGACCTCCTGGGACGAAGTGATCGACACCGCCGGCAAGTACGCGGACAGCGAGGCCATCCCGGCCGGCGCCACGATCTCGATCGAGGCGAAGTCCATGGTGGTCCTGCGGGCGCACACGGAGGTCGAGGACGCTGACCATTCCGTCGCGGCGTCCCTGGCGATCCTCGCCAACGAGGTCACCGCCAAGACCGGCACCCCCTAGCACCACCCGACAGGTACACCCACCCCCGTCCCAGGAGGACTTCCACGTGTTGACACCGAAATCGACCTACCGGCTGCAGATCCGGAGCGGGTTCGACCTGCATCGGGCCGCGGCCCTGGTGCCGTACCTGCACGACCTCGGGGTGGACTGGGTGTACCTGTCGCCGATCCTCACGGCGGAGAAGGGATCGGGCCACGGCTACGACGTGACCGATCCCACCGCCGTCGACCCCGACCGGGGCGGTCCCGGCGGCCTCGCGGCACTCAGCGAGGCCGCCCGGGCCGCGGGGATGGGCGTGCTCGTCGACATCGTCCCCAACCACATGGGCATCGAGACGCCCGCCGACAACGCCTGGTGGTGGCAGCTGCTGAAGGAGGGACCCTCCTCCCGCATGGCGGAGGCGTTCGACGTCGACTGGGACGCCAACCACGGACGGATCCGGGTACCGGTGCTCGGCGACGGCGACGGCGAGCTGGACCAGCTCACCGTCGTCGACGGCGAACTGCACTACTACGACAACCGGTACCCGATCGCCGAAGGGACAGCGCATCCGGGTGACACCGGAGCCGAGGTCCACGAGCGCCAGCACTACGAGCTCGTGAACTGGCGCCGCGCCGACAGCGAGCTGAACTACCGGCGCTTCTTCGGCGTGAACACGCTCGCGGGCCTGCGCGTCGAGGTGCCGTGGGTGTTCGAGGAGAGCCACAGCGAGGTGAAGCGGTGGTTCGACGAGGGCCTCGTGGACGGCCTGCGCATCGACCACCCGGACGGACTCGCGGATCCCAAGGGCTACCTGGACGATCTCCGTACCCTGACCGGCGGCGCGTACGTGCTCGTGGAGAAGATCCTCGAGCCCGGGGAGAAGATGCCGGAGGACTGGGCCACGGAGGGAACCACCGGCTACGACGCCCTCGCCGACATCGACCGGCTCTTCACGGACCCGGCGGGCGAGCACGCCCTCACGGCGTCCGTGCCCGTGGATCCGTTCCACGAGATGATCCACGGCACGAAGCGCGGCATCGCCGACGGCATCCTCCGCTCCGAGGTGCTGCGGCTCACGCGGCTCGTCCCGGCGGACGCGGGCCTCGACCCGGAGGCCGCGGCGGACGCGATCGCCGAACTGCTGACCTGCTTCCCGGTCTACCGCAGCTACCTCCCGGGTGGCTCGGAGTACCTCGCCGAGGCGGTGCGGGACGCGCAGGTGCGCCGGCCGGACCTCGCGGACACCATCACCGCGCTCCACCCGCTGCTCGATCCGTTCCTCGACGGCGGTCCAGGGAAGCTGACGGAACTGGCCCGCCGCTTCCAGCAGACCTCCGGCATGGTCATGGCGAAGGGCGTCGAGGACACCGCGTTCTACCGGTACTCGCGGCTCGTCTCCCTCAACGAGGTCGGCGCGGATCCGGCCATCTTCTCGCTCGACCCGCTGGAACTCCACCGACGGCTGCTCGAACGGGAGACGGACAGCCCGCTGGCCATGACCACCCTCAGCACGCACGACACCAAGCGCAGCGAGGACACCCGCTCCCGGATCTCCGTCCTGTCCGAGCTGCCCGAGGTCTGGACCGACGTGCTGTCGGGGCTCGAGGACCTCGCGCCCATCGGCGACCCGACGTTCGCGCCGCTGCTCTGGCAGTCCCTGATCGGGGCATGGCCGCTGAGCCGCGAGCGCGCCCACGCCTACGCCGAGAAGGCCTCGCGCGAGGCCGACCTGAGTACGCACTGGACGGCGCCGAACGAGGAGTTCGAGCGCGGCATGCATGCCGCCGTCGACGCGGCGTTCGACGACGCCTCGGTCAACGCCGTCATCGAGGGCCTCGTCGCGCGGATCCAGCAGGCGGGCTGGTCGAACTCGATCGGCCTGAAGCTGCTCCAACTGACCATGCCGGGGGTGCCCGACGTCTACCAGGGCACGGAGTTCTGGGACACCTCGCTCGTGGATCCCGACAACCGCCGGGAGGTGGACTACGACGCGCGCCGTCAGGTGCTCACCGACCTCGCCTTCGGCGCCCTGCCCCAGGTCGGTGCCGACGCCGCAGCGAAGCTGCTCGTGGTGACCCGCGCCCTGAAGCTCCGCCGGGACCGTTCCGAGCTGTTCACCGGCTACACCGCCATCCCGTCCTCCGGTGAGGCCGCGGACCACGTCTTCGGCTTCGACCGCGGGGGTGCCGTCACCCTGATCACGCGACTGCCCTACGGACTCGAGCAGCGCGGCGGGTGGGGGGACACCACGCTGGACCTCCCGTCCGGCACCTACACGTGCGCGCTCACCGGCGCCACCGTTGCGGGCGGCACCGTCCGCGCGGCCGATCTCTTCACCACCTTCCCCGCAGCGCTACTGGTCCAGGAGGACGCATCATGAGATCACCGTTCGACGTCTGGGCGCCCCGCGCCGAGTCCCTCACGCTCGTGGCCGACGGCACCGAGTACCCAATGACCCGTGGCGAGGGCGACTGGTGGCATCCGTCGGACGCCCCGCCGTCGTCGTCCGACGTCTCCTACGGGTACCTCGTCGACGGCTCCGACACCCCCGTCCCCGACCCGCGCTCGCGCCGCCAGCCCGAGGGCGTCCACCAGCTCTCCCGCACCTTCGACCCGGGCGCCCACGACTGGCAGGACGAGTCGTGGCAGTCGCCGGGCCTCAACGGCGGCGTCATCTACGAGATGCACCTCGGCACCTTCACCCCCGAAGGGACGCTCGACGCGGCGATCGGCAAGCTGGACCACCTCGTGGACCTCGGCGTGCAGTACGTGGAGCTCCTGCCCGTCAACGCCTTCAACGGGACCCACAACTGGGGCTACGACGGGGTCCTCTGGTACGCGGTCCAGGAGACCTACGGCGGTCCGGCCGCCTACCAGCGCTTCGTGGACGCCGCGCACCAGAAGGGCCTCGGCATCATCCAGGACGTCGTCCACAACCACCTCGGCCCGAGCGGGAACTACCTCGGGCTCTTCGGCCCCTACCTCACGGAGGGCCTCTCCAACACGTGGGGCGACGCACTGAACCTCGACGGACCGCAGTCGGACGAGGTCCGCGAGTACGTGGTCGAGAACCTGCTCATGTGGTTCCGGGACTACCATGTGGACGGCCTCCGCCTCGACGCCGTGCACGCCCTGCACGACGAGCGCGCCGTGCACATCCTCGAGGAGTTCAGCACGCGCACCGACGAGTGCGCGGCGGAACTCGGCAAGCCGCTGTTCCTCATCGCGGAATCGGACCTCAACAACCCGCGCCTCATCCAGGGCCGCGACGTCGGCGGGTACGGACTGGCCGGCCAGTGGAGCGACGACTTCCACCACGCGGTGCACGTCAACCTCACGGGGGAGACCGAGGGGTACTACCTCGACTTCGACTCGGTCGGGGCACTCGCGAAGGTCCTCGAGAAGGGGTTCTTCCACAACGGGACCTACTCGTCGTTCCGCGAACGCCACCACGGCCGGGAGATCGATCCGTCCCGTGTCTCGCCGCTCCAGCTGGTCGTCGCGACCCAGAACCACGACCAGATCGGCAACAGGGCGGCCGGAGACCGCATCAGCGCCTCCCTGAACCCGGCACAGCTCGCGCAGGCCGCCGTGCTCAACATCCTCGGTCCGTTCACCCCGATGCTCTTCATGGGCGAGGAGTACGGGGCGTCCACGCCCTGGCCCTTCTTCACCTCCCACCCGGAACCGGAACTCGGCAGGGCCACGGCCGAGGGGCGGCTCAAGGAGTTCGAGCGCATGGGCTGGCGCCCTGAGGACGTGCCCAACCCGCAGGACCCCGCGACGTTCGCCTCCGCGAAGCTTCAGTGGGCCGAGGCGGAGCAGGGTCACCACGCCGAACTGCTCGCCACCTATCGTGAGCTCATCCGCCTGCGCCGTTCGCGCCCCGAACTGCGCGATCCCGACTTCGGCAGCATCTCGGTGGAGTTCGACGAGGACAGCCGCTGGATCGTCCTGCACCGCGGCAGCACCGCCGTCGTGCTGAACCTGGCCGACACGATGGCGACCGTCCCGGTGCGCGGGGCCGACGCCGAGGTCCTGCTGTCCACGGTCGACGGGGTCGGGCTGCTGGCCGACACCGTGCAGCTGCCGCCCCATGCAGCGCTCGTCCTCAGCCTCGCCGCAGCGTAGCCCGCGGACTCTGCAAGGGTTACGACAGGAGCGGCGCCCGGCGGGACGAACGGTCGGTGGACTCCGGCATACTGGGCGGGAGATCTTCCCCGAGGGGAGGCGGATCCCGCCCACGTTGGCGCGGGGATCCGGAAGGCACGAGGCGGCAGGAACACCATGACCCTGGACATCACGACACTGCGGGTGGCTTTCGGGGCCATCGCCATCACCCTTTTCGTGCTGTTCTACACCGTCGCCTTCCGCCAGACCCGGTCCGCCTACAGCGCATGGTGGTGCGCCGCCATCGCCTTCTTCTTCATCGGATCCTCCGGCTACCTGCTCGACGGTACCGGGCACCAGGTGTGGGCCAACCCGCTGTCCAACACGCTGCTGGTCCTGGGGACGGTCAGTGTATGGGCGGGCGCCCGGACCCTGCGGACCAGCAAACCGGCCTGGCTCCAGCTGTCGGCGGCACCGCTCCTGACGCTGCTCGCCTCGGCGGTCGACAACCCCGCCACCAATACGTGGTCCGGTGGTCCGGTGTTCCTCGGCATGATGTCGCTGACCATCGGACTCGCCTCGTGGGAGCTGTGGCGGCTGCCCAGCAGCTACAGCAGGGTGCAGGCTCCGCTGGCGGTCGCCTCCGGCTTCCTGGCGCTCCTCTACCTGGGCCGGTGCATCGCCTTCGTGGCCGGTGGCCAGGACGGGTACGCCTTCACCACCTACTTCGGCTCGGGCATCACCACCCTGATCACCATGCTGCTGCTCGTCGTCGTGTCCTTCAGCGCAGCGGCGCTGAGTGCCGAGCAGATCGCCACGGACCTACGCACGCGTGCCGACCGGGACGCGCTGACGGGGCTGCTCAACCGCTCGGGGTTCCTCGACCTCGCGTCCGTGCAGACGGATCGGCTCGCCCGGACGGACCGGCCCGGGACGCTGATCCTCGCCGACCTCGACTTCTTCAAGAGCGTCAACGACACCCACGGCCATGCCGCGGGGGACACCGTCCTCAGGGCCTTCGCCGCGGCCTGCGCCGAGACGGTCCGCTCCACCGATCTCGTGGGCCGGTACGGGGGCGAGGAGTTCATCTTCCTGCTGCCCGGAGCCTCGGTGTCCAGGAGCGAGGACATCACCCGGGACGTGAGCATGGCCCTGCGGGGACACTCGACGCCGGGCGGGTTCGAGATGCCGACCGTGAGCTACGGCGTCGCCGCCGTCGAAGCGGCGGACTACGATCTCGACGCGGCGATCGCCGCGGCCGACCAGGCGCTCTACGCCGCAAAGGCCAGCGGGCGGAACAAATCGGTGCGCGCCATCCGCCCGGCGGGGAAGGGGCCGGGCTCATCGGCCGAGCCGCCTCCGGGTCCGCTCCGGGTCCCGTAGGCCCCCACCGTGCCTCCCCGGGGGAAGCAGCGTCCGCTCGCCTAGGATGAGGGGATGACCTACCACCCCGCTGATGACCGTTATGAGAAGATGCCGTACCGCCGAGTGGGACGGAGCGGACTGCAGCTTCCCGCCGTCTCCCTGGGCCTGTGGCACAACTTCGGTGATGACAAGCCCTTCGACACGCAGCGGGCCATCCTCCGCCGGGCGTTCGACCTCGGCGTGACCCACTTCGACCTCGCCAACAACTACGGCCCGCCCTACGGCAGCGCGGAGACGAACTTCGGCCGCCACCTGAAGGACGACTTCCGCCCGTTCCGCGACGAACTCGTGATCTCCAGCAAGGCCGGGTACGACATGTGGCCGGGCCCGTATGGCAACTTCGGCTCCCGGAAGTACCTGCTGGCGAGCCTCGACCAGTCCCTCGAGCGCATGGGGCTTGACTACGTGGACATCTTCTACAGCCACCGCCCTGACCCCGAGACGCCGCTCGAGGAGACGATGGGCGCGCTGGACACCGCGGTGCGCTCCGGACGGGCGCTCTACGCCGGGATCTCGTCCTACTCGCCCGAGCGGACGCTGCAGGCCGCCGCGATCCTGGCGGATCTCGGCACGCCGCTGCTGATCCACCAGCCCTCGTACTCGATGCTGAACCGGTGGGTGGAGAACGGGGAACCGAACCTGCCGGAGGCACTCGAGGCCACGGGCGCCGGATCGATCGCTTTCTCGCCGCTGGCGCAGGGCCTGCTGACGAGCCGCTACCTCGACGGGGTGCCCGCCGACTCGCGCGCCGCCGCCCAGAAGTCGCTCTCCGAGGACCACCTGTCGGAGGACAACCTCCGCCGGGTGCGGGGGCTGAACGCGATCGCCGAGGGCCGCGGCCAGAGCCTCGCCCAGATGGCCATCGCCTGGATCCTGCGTCCGCAGGTCAAGGGTTCACCCATCACGTCGGCGCTCATCGGCGCCTCCAGTGTCCGCCAGCTGGAGGACAGCCTGGCAGCCGTGCAGAACCTCGACTTCACCTCGGAGGAGCTGCACGCCATCGACGAGTTCGCCGTCGATTCGGACATCAACCTCTGGGCACGGGCACTGGACGCCTGATCCGGTCATCGGGCCGGCGGGCGGAAGCGGGGCGCCGGCCGGCCGGGGACGCGCGGGTCCGCGTGCCACCCCGGCGCGTCCCCGAAGCGCGGGTCCGCGTGCCACCCCGGCGCCGTCGAGCCCGGTCGAGGGTGACAATGGGGGATGACTGACGGAATGCCTGGCCGCGACCCGATGCTCGGCGTGTGGGCCACCCTCGGCGAGCCCCGACTCGCGAACGCACTGGCGGCGGCCGGCCTCGGCTGGGTGGGCCTCGACGCGCAGCACGGTCATTTCGACGATCGTGGGCTGCGGGACACCCTCGGTCGGCGGTCGGCGGGCGACGCCCCGATGCTCGTGCGGGTCGCAGCCAATGACGCCGCACTCATCGGCCGGGCGCTCGACGCGGGCGCGGACGGCGTCGTCGTGCCCCTCGTGGACACCGTGGCCGACGCCGAAGCGGCTGTGGCCGCCAGCCACTACCCTCCCCTCGGGGCCAGGAGCTGGGGGCCGCTCCACGGCGCCCGGCCGGTCCACCAGCCGGGCTCCGACGGCGGACGGCACGCCGTCCCGCTGTGTTCGGTGATGATCGAGACCGCCCGCGCCCTGGAGGCGGTGGAGGGGATCGCCGCGGTCCCCGGGGTGGACATGATCTTCGTCGGTCCGTTCGATCTGTCGCTCGCCCTCGGGCTGGAGGTCGACGACCTCCTCGCGTCCACGGGGGAGCGCGCTCCGCTGGAGAGGATCATCGGCGCCTGCAGGGTCGCGGGGATCCGGGCGGGTGCCTACGCGGGCACGCCCGAACGCGCGGCGATCCTCGGCGCGGCGGGCTTCTCCTGGATCGCGGCCACGACGGACACCGGCCTGCTGCCCCTGGGGGCGGACGAGGTGCGGCGCCGCATGCACGCCGACGGTCGGCATCAGCCGGACCAGGACGCTCCCAGCGCGGGGAATGCCTCCTCGTAGCCTGCAAGGACCCTCGCGGCGGAATGGAACGAGTCGACCAGCGGGTGGCCCGCGAGTGCACGAAGGGCCGAGTCGCGGTCCCCGTGCACCGCGGCCCGGACGGTGTCCTGCTCCACGGCCTTGACACCCGCCATGAGGCCGAGCTGGTGCAGCGTCAGCGGCGCGGCGGCCAGTGGACGGGCGCCCGAGCGGTCGACGACGGACGGGACCTCCACGACGGCGTCCGGAGGCAGCCCGGGGAAGGTCGACGCGTTGCGGACATTCAGGATGAGCTCCGCGCGGCGGCCCGTGAGCAGGGCGCGCATGACCTCGAGGGCCACGCGCTCGTACCCGCCGCCGGCGAGGTCCGCCTCGTCGCGCTGTTCGTCCTCGCCGCGCGCCTCGGCGAGGTAGCCGGACTCCCGTTCCCGCCGGGCGTCCTCCCACACGGCGAGTGCTTCCGCCGCGGCGAGCAGGCGCGGGTACAGGTCCTGCTGCTGGTCGCGGAGGATCTCTCCCCGCGTCCTGTCAGCACTCCAGATGGACCGCAGGGCCTCCCGGTGGAAGTAGTAGTAGAACAGGTACTCGTTGGGCAGGGCACCGAGGGTCCTCAGGAGGTCGGGGCCGAACAGGCGTCCCTCCTCGAAGCCGGCGAGCCGCGCGGGATCGGCCAGGAGTGCGGGAAGGCGGTCGGTCCCCTCCGCGGCCAGGCCGCGGAGCCAGCCGAGATGGTTCAGGCCGACGTAGTCGACGCCCGCGAGCGAGCCGTGCAGGTCCACGCCGGCCGCCCGTGCGGCCCGCGTCACGAGGCCCGACGCCGAGTCGCAGATCCCGACGACCCGCGAGCCCAGGACCGCGGAGACCGCCTCGGTGACCATCCCCGCGGGGTTCGTGAAGTTGATCAGCCAGGCGTCGGGGGCATGGTCGCGCATCAGGGTGGCGACACGCATCATGTCCGGGATGGACCGCAGGGCGTAGGAGATCCCGCCTGCTCCGACGGTCTCCTGTCCCAGCAGCCCGGCGGCCAGGGCCACGCGCTCGTCGAGGATGCGGCCCTCTGCTCCGCCGCTCCGCACCGCGGCGAACACGATGTCCGCCCCTGGCAGCGCGACCTCGAGACGGGACTCCACGCGCACCGACGGCGCCGGGCGGCCGGCGGGCTTCGGCAGCGCACCGAGCACCCGGGCGACGGCGTGCGCGCGCTCCGGTAGCGCGTCGAGCAGGACGACGTCGGACACGAGCCCGGCGAACGGGCCCTCGAGAAGTGCGCGGTAGACCAGCGGCACCCGGAAGCCGCCGCCGCCCACGATGACCAGGCGTGCGCCGGCTCCGTCAGTACTGGGCAAGGCTCGACCCGCTTCCGTGGTGGGTGGTCCGCTGCGGTGCGTGCCCGGCGGCAGTGCCGTGCACGGTATTCGATGGGCGCCCGCCGCCCCGCGACCGGCGCCTTGGAAGTATTCTGCCGTACATGGCCCATCAGCACCGCTTCGATCCGCTGGCGGCCACACGCGCGCCGGACAGTCCCGAGTTCGATCTCCTGCTCGCCGGGCAGGTGTTCTTCGACATCATCTTCACCGGGCTCGACCAGCTGCCCTCACCGGGCACGGAGGTCTGGACCGACGGCATGGGATCCGGGCCCGGGGGAATCGCGAACCAGGCCATCGCCGCGAGCAGGCTCGGGCTCCACACCACGCTCGCCGCGGCCTTCGGCGACGACGGCTACGGCCAGTTCAACTGGGACGTGCTGCAGGACCAGGAGCACGTGGACCTGTCGAGGTCGCGCGTCTTCGGGCAGTGGCACTCGCCGGTGACCGTGTCCCTCTCCGTGCACCAGGACCGTTCCATGGTGACGCACGGGCACCCCGCACCACTGCGTGCATCGGAGCTGATCGGGACGCCGCCGTCGTGCCGCGCCGCCATCGTGGGCGTCGAGCCCGAGGTGGAGCAGTGGGCGCGGGCGGCCGCGGCCCAGGGGACGAAGCTGTTCGGCGACGTCGGCTGGGATCCCGCGGGGGAGTGGGCGGCGGAGACGCTCGAGTCGCTCGAGCACTTCTACGCGTTCATGCCGAACGCGGTCGAGGCGATGGCGTACACGCGCACGGACGACCCCTGGACCGCCCTGTACTCGCTGGCGGACCGCGTGCCGGTCGCCGTCGTCACGGTGGGCCAGCAGGGCGCCATCGCCATCGATTCGGTCACGGGTGAGGAGGAGTGGGTGCCGGCACTGCCGGTGTCGGCCTACGATCCGACCGGTGCGGGCGATTGCTTCGGAGCGGCCTTCGTGATGGCCGACCTCGCGGGCTTCTCCCTCGCGGACCGCCTCAGCTTCGCCAATCTCTGTGCGTCGCTGTCGGTGCAGCACGTGGGAGGATCCCTGGCCGCGCCGGGGTGGGGCGATATCGCGGACTGGTGGCACCGCGTCAGCGAAGGGCGCGACGGCATACGGAAGCAGTGGTTGCGCCGGTACGCCTTCCTCGAGGACCTGGTGTCCGACGTCCCGTCCGAGGCGTTGCGCCGGGCGACGGCGACGATCGCGCGGCACTCCGACGCGTCGCCGCCGACACGCCCGCCCGAGCCCTGCTCGGACGGGACCGGCTGAGCCGCCCGCACGGGACGAGGCGGACGGCAGGGTCGGGACGATCGCCGCTGGGGCGTCACCCCCGGAGGGCGGCTGCCTCGCCGAGCCAGCGGGCGTACCGCGCCCAGGGATCAGTGACGCCGGCGGCGAGCCGGCCGACGTGCTCCTCGATCTCCGGAGCGCCCGCGAACCACTCGGACCGGCCGAGGCGCCAGGCAGCGAACTGCTCGTGCCGTCGGTGCTCCACCAGGCGGTCGCCGCGCTCGAAGGCGAGGACCTCGTCGTGCCAGATCCGGGCCAGCCGCTGCCGCGGGTTCGCCGTCGTGCCGATCTTGATACGGTCCCGGTACCGGATGTAGTAGACGACGTCGACGCGCGGCGGCGGCAGCCCGTCATCGAGGGCGTCGCCGACCCGCCACTCGCAGGCGGCGCACGCCCACCCCGACGCGTACCGCACGCCGAGCCGCGAGCCGCAGGCCGCGCAGGCGCCCGGCAGCAGGTCCGTGGTGCCGTACTCGGCGCCGACCCACTCCGCGACCAGCGCAGCATGCGTCGGGCAGACGGGGAACGGTCCGTCGCCCGCGGCACGACCGCAGGAGCCTCCGTCACCGTCGGGGAGCACGCAGCCGCGGGTGCCTGACGGGGGTTCGACCATGCCTTCGATCCTTCCTCCCGCCGTGCCCGGCTGCAACCCGGATGCCGCCGGTCGGGCTCCGAACCTGCTGGAGGATGGCGGCAGGAGGTTCCGACGGCGGCGGCTCCCACCGAGCTGGCAGAATGGGGTGAGTGACTTCCACCGAGCGCGTTGCAGAGATCGACCTCGATGCCCTGCGGCACAACATCCGGCACCTGCGCGACGTCGCCCACCCCGCACGGGTCATGGCCGTCGTGAAGGCGAACGCCTACGGCCACGGTGCGGTGCCGGTGGCGCGCGCCGCGCTCGAGGCCGGTGCCGCATGGCTCGGTGTAGCCCACATCAGCGAGGGCGTCGCACTGCGCAGGGCCGGCATCGAGGCGCCGATCCTGACCTGGCTGCACACCGCAGGAACCGACTTCACCGCAGGCGTCGAACACGGGCTCGACCTCGGGATCTCGGGCTGGGAGCTCGAGCGGGTGGTCGCCGCGGCGCGTGAACTCGAGCGCCCCGCCATCGTGCACCTGAAGATCGACACGGGCCTGGGCCGCAACGGCTGTCCGCCGGAGAAGTGGGACGCCCTGCTCAGCAGGGCGGTGGCACACCAGGAGGAAGGGCTGATCCGCGTTGTCGGGATCTTCTCCCACCTCGCCGTGGCGGACGAGCCCGCCCGACCGGAGACGGACCTGCAGGTCCAGGCGTTCCGGGAGGCCGTCGCCGCCGCGGAGAACGCGGGGATCGATGTGGAGGTGCGGCACCTGGCGAACACACCGGCGACGTTCTCCCGGCCCGACTGCCACTTCGACCTGGTGCGCGTGGGCCTCGGCATCTACGGGCTCTCGCCCTTCTCCGACCAGGACTCCGCAGACCTCGGACTGCGGCCCGTCATGACCTTCAGCACCACCGTCTCGAACTGCAAGGAAGTGCCCGCCGGGCAGGGCGTGTCCTACGGCTACGCCTACCGCACGCAGAAACCCACCACGCTCGGGCTGATCCCCGTCGGTTACGGGGACGGTGTTCCACGCATCGCCACCGGCGCCCCGGTGCTCGTCGGCGGCCGGATGTACCCGGTGGTCGGCCGGATCGCGATGGACCAGCTCGTCATCGACTTCGGCACCACGGGCATCGCCGACGCACCGGACGGTCCGCTGGGCAAGCGCGCCGTGCTGTTCGGCGGAGCCGGTTCCCCGGCCGTCGAGGACTGGGCCGCTGCCGCACAGACCATCAACTACGAGGTGGTGACCCGGATCAGCGACCGCGTGGAGCGGATCTACCTGGACCCGGGGAAGGGGAGCGCGGGCGATGACGCCGACGCCTGACTGGACGGCGTCCTACGACGTCGGCTCGGCCACCGAACTGCAGGCACTCGCCGCGGCCCTCGCGCCGCAGCTCCGACCGGGTGACCTGCTGGTCCTCTCGGGTGAGCTCGGCGCCGGCAAGACGACCTTCACGCAGGGGCTCGGGCGGGGCCTCGCGGTCGAGGACCGCATCATCTCGCCGACCTTCGTGCTCGTCCGCCAGCACTCCTCGAGGGGCGACGGCCCGGGCCTCATCCACGTGGACGCGTACCGGCTCGAGAGTGCGGCGGCGGTCGACGACCTGGACCTCGAGGCCACCATGGCCGCCAACGTCACGGTCATCGAGTGGGGGGTCGGCCGCGTGGAGCACCTGAGCGACAGCTGGCTCCGGGTGGACATCGCACGGCCGCTCGGCGGAACCGGGCCCACGGCAGCAGACGGGGAATGGGTCACCGTGTTCGACGACGACGGCGTGGACGAGGTGCGCACCGTCACCCTCACCGGCGTGGGGCCACGGTGGACAGGACAGCAGCCCGGACT
This sequence comes from Arthrobacter sp. UYP4, assembly GCF_057291175.1. Taxonomy (NCBI): domain Bacteria; kingdom Bacillati; phylum Actinomycetota; class Actinomycetes; order Micrococcales; family Micrococcaceae; genus Arthrobacter; species Arthrobacter sp. UYP4. The sequence continues at coordinate 1,338,033 of NZ_JBXAVU010000001.1, read as the reverse complement.
CCCGCTCGACTAGGCTGGACCGGTGCTTCTCCTCGCCATCGACACCTCCGCCGCGGCCACGGTCGCGCTCCTGCGGGACGACGTCGTCGTCGGCCGGTTCGGCAGCTCCGACACCCGGTCGCACGCCGAGGTCCTCGCTCCCGCGGTGCAGCGCATCCTCGACGATGCCGGCGTCGCGGGCACGGAACTCGACGCCGTCGTCGCGGGCGTGGGGCCGGGCCCGTTCACCGGGCTGCGGGCGGGGCTCGTCACGGCCCGCACGCTCGGCTTCGTCTGGGACGTACCCCTCCACGGCGTCATGAGCCTCGACGCCCTGGCCCTCGACGCCGCAGCGGGCGGAGTCCTCCCGGCCGGGAGGAGATTCCTCGTCGGGACGGACGCGCGGCGCGGCGAGGTCTACTGGGCCGAGTACGGCATGCCGACGGACGGCGGGAGCCTGCCCGAACTCCTCGACGGCCCCCACGTCGGTGCCGCCGCCGGCCTGCCCGAGGGGCTGCCGCTCGTGGGCCGGGCAGCGGGGCTCTACCCGGACGACGTCGACGGCGTCCCGGCCTTCGCGTCGTCCGACCCGGACGCGGCCGCGCTCGGTCGCGTGGCCCGCCTGCGCCTCCTCGCCGGACAGGACCTCCGGGACACCTCTCCGCTCTATCTGCGGGAGTCCGACGCACGGGTGCCCGGGCCGCGGAAGCGGGCGACGGCGTGAGGTACACCCTGCGGGACCTGACGTTCGAGGACATCGAGACGATCGGCGGGCTGGAGGAAGAGCTCTTCCCGGCCGACGCCTGGCCCATCGAGATGTTCTACTCCGAGTTCTTCCAGCCGGACACACGGCGCTACATCGTGGCGGAGGTGGACGGCGAGGCCGTGGGATACGCGGGCCTCATGGTCCTCGCCACGACGGCCGACATCCAGACCATCGGCGTGCTGCCCCGCTTCGAGGGCCAGGGCATCGGCCGGGCCCTGCTCACCGAGATGCTCGACGAAGCCCGGCGGCGGGGCGCCGACAACGTGATGCTCGAGGTGCGGGCGGACAACCCACGTGCGCAGCAGCTGTACACGCGCTTCGGTTTCGCACGGATCCACACGCGGAAGAGGTACTACCGCGACGGCGTCGACGCCTGGGTCATGAGGCTCGCACTGGCCACCGAGGACGGGGAGACACCGTGACGACCGCAGAACCGCTGATCCTCGGCATCGAGTCGTCCTGCGACGAGACCGGTGTCGGGATCGTCCGCGGCACCCGCCTCCTGACCAACACCGTGTCCTCCTCCATGGACGAGCACGTGCGCTTCGGCGGCGTCATCCCCGAGATCGCCTCGCGGGCGCACCTCGAGGCCTTCGTGCCGACACTGCGGTCCGCGCTCGACGACGCCGGCGTCACCCTCGACGAGCTCGATGCCATCGCGGTCACGGCCGGCCCGGGACTCTCGGGCGCGCTGATGGTGGGTGTCTCCGCAGCGAAGGCGCTCGCCGTCGCGACCGGCAAGCCGCTCTACGCGATCAACCACCTGGTGGCGCACGTCGGCGTCGGCATGCTCGGCGGCACCTTCGCCGACGGGCTGCCGCCGAACCTCGGAGCGCTGCTCGTGTCCGGTGGCCACACGGAGATCCTCCGCGTGGGACACATCGCGAACGACGTCGAGCTGCTGGGCTCGACCATCGACGACGCCGCCGGCGAGGCGTACGACAAGACCGCGCGCATCCTGGGCCTCGGGTATCCGGGCGGACCCGCCATCGACCGGCTGGCGGCGGAGGGCGACCCGAAAGCCATCCGCTTCCCCCGCGGGCTCTCGCAACCCAAGTACATGGGAACGGCCGAGGAACCCGGCCCGCACCGCTACGACTGGTCCTTCAGCGGGCTCAAGACGGCGGTCGCCCGCGCCGTGGAGCAGTACGAGGCAGCAGGGCTGGACGTCCCCGTCGCCGACATCGCCGCGTCCTTCCAGGAGGCCGTGGTGGACATCATCACCTCGAAGGCCGTCCTCGCGTGCCGGGAGCACGGCATCACGAACCTCCTGCTGGGCGGTGGAGTCGCAGCGAACCGGCGGCTCCGGGACCTGACGCGGGAGCGGTGCACGGCTGCGGGCATCACGCTCACCGTCCCGGCGCCGTCGCTCTGCACCGACAACGGTGCGATGGTCGCGGCCCTCGGTGCGCAGATCGTGATGGCCGGCGGGGCGCCGAGCGGGATCGCCTTCGGGACCGATCCCTCGCTCCCCGTCACGAGCATCGTCCTCCCCGGAGCCTGAGGGCGGCAGGTCCGGCCCGCGACCGGTCGAAACACCGGACGACAAAGCGTCATCGTGTGCGTATGTCTGCACGTACAGTGGAGTCTCCGTCCCCGACGAAACGGCCTCTCATCATGCTCTCCGTCCTGCGTTCCACCTCATACCGGAATCTGTTCACCGCCCAGGTGGTGGCGCTCCTCGGCACCGGGCTGCTCACCGTGGCGCTCGGACTCCTGGCCTTCGACCTGGCCGGAGAACGGGCGGGCGCAGTGCTCGGCACGGCCCTCACCATCAAGATGATCGCGTACGTCGTCGTGGCTCCCGTCATGGCCGCGGTGGTCGAACGCCTGCCCCGCAAGGTGGTCCTCGTCGCCGCGGACGGGGTGCGTGCCATGGTCGCCCTCAGCCTTCCCTTCCTCGACCAGATCTGGCAGGTCTACGTCCTGGTCTTTCTCCTCCAGTCGGCCTCGGCGACCTTCACGCCGGCGTTCCAGGCCCTGATCCCGCTGGTCCTGCCGGCCGAGAAGGACTACACCAGGGCGCTCTCGCTGTCGCGGCTCGCGTACGACGTCGAATCCCTTGTCAGCCCGCTGCTCGCTGCGGCACTGCTGTCCGTGCTCTCGTACTCGGACCTGTTCCTCGGGACGATGCTCGGGTTCCTTGCCTCCGCGCTCATGGTCCTCGTCACGCGCCTGCCGGCGATCCCGGCGGTCGCCGGTCAGGGCTCGCTGCTGCACCGCACCACGCTGGGCACGCGGATCTTCCTGCGGGAGCCGAGCCTGCGCGGCCTGCTGGCGCTGAACCTCGTCGTCGCCGCGGCCACGGCCCTGGTCCTGGTCAACACCGTGGTGTACGCACGGGACCTGTTCACGGGCACCAACACCGACGTCGCCCTGGCCCTGGCCGTCTACGGGGCGGGCTCCATGCTCGTGGCGTTCGCGGCCCCTCGGGTCCTCGAGAGCATCTCCGACCGTACGTTCATGCTGATCGGTGCGGCCATCCTGCCCGCCGGTGTCCTGGCTGCCGCGGTCGTGTCGGGCTCCGGCTCGCCGTGGTGGGTCTTCCTGGCGCTCTGGGCGGTCCTGGGCGTCGGGACCTCCATGATCAGCACGCCCTCCTCAAGGCTGCTGCGGCGTGTCGCCACCGATGCCACGAGGGGATCTCTCTTCACGGCGCAGTTCTCGCTCAGCCACGCCTGCTTCATGCTGACCTATCCGATCGCGGGCTGGATCGGTGCAGCGGCGGGACAGCCGGCGGCCGCTCTCTGCCTCGCCGTGCTGGCCGCCGGCGGGACCGTCGCCGCCCTGGTGTCGTGGCCCGCTGCCGCGACCTCGCCTGTAGCGGCAGGTCCCGAAGCGCGCGCCGCCCGGTAGCGTAGGGGGCACGGCGGACATCGACGAGGGGAGGCCGGCATCAGCGACAGCACAGCGGCACAGCCGGACCACGGGCATGGCAACGACGGCGGTGCTCCCAGCCTCGTCCATCCGGTGGCACCGGACTCGCAGCGGCTCGAGGCGGGCGCCGGCACCTTCCGCATGCTGGCGGACCCAACGCGGTTCCATCTCCTCTGGCTGCTCACGCAGGGACCGGCCGACGTCGGCACCCTGGTCGCGGCGACCGGAGCGAACCGCACCGCGGTCAGCCAGCACCTCGCCAAACTTCGGCTCTCCGGCCTCGTGGCCACGCGCAGGGAGGCCCGGAACGTGGTCTACAGCATCATCGACGGGCACCTCACCCGGCTCATCCTCGAGGGGATGAACCACGCGGACCACCGCGTCACCGGGGAGCCGGTGCACGAGGAGTGACGACCGCGGGATGAACAGGCCGACAGAGCCATCGGCGGGGAACCAGGCGGGTTCCCCGATCGTGCGGGACTATCCGCTGAGTGCCGCGATCCTGGCGATCGGACATGGGCAGCGGTCGCTGGCCGCCTCCCTCCTGGGGGAACTGGGGCTCTTCCCCGGGCAGGAGCTGCTGCTCATGCAGTTGTGGGATCAGGACGGCCTGTCGCAGAAGTCCCTCGGCGCCCCGCAGCGGCTCGATCATTCCACCGTCGCGAAGTCGGTCCGGCGGCTCGAGGCCGCGGGCCTCATCACACGGAGCCGGTCGACGACGGACGGGCGGGTGACGCTCGTGTTCCTCACCGACGCCGGACGTGCCCTGCGCGGGCCGGTCACGGAGGCATGGGCCCGCCTTCAGGGGACCGTTGCGGCCGGGCTGACCGACGAGGAACAGGACGAGTTCACCCGGCTCGCCCGGAAGATCCTCGACGGGATGGACCGGGCGGGCCAGGAGGCGCCTCAGACGCCCTGAACCACGATCTTCCCGCGCAGGTGGCCGGTCTCGCTCAGGCGATGCGCCCCGGCGAGGTCGTCGAAGGGGAACAGGGCGGCGATCGGCGTCGCGATCTTCCCCTGCGCGGCGAGCTCGAGCACATCGGCGAAACCGTCCGCCGTCAGGGTCGTCGGATCACCGGCGGCGGCCGCCACACCGAGGGCCGGAGCGGTGAAGTCCGAGATGGTGATGATGCGCTCCGTGCCGCCCATCAGGTCGATCGCGACGGGGATGAATCCCTGCCCTGCGACGTCGAAGACCGCATCCACGCCCTGCTCCGCCACGGCACGGATCCGCTCGCCCACGCCGTCGCCGTAGCCGACCGGGATGGCGCCGAGTGTGCGGAGGTACTCGTGGTTCGCCTCGCCCGCCGTCCCGATCACGGTGACGCCCGCCGCGACGAGCAGTTGGACCGCCATGCTTCCCACGCCGCCCGCCGCGCCGTTCACGACCACGGTCTCGCCCCTGGTGATCCGCAGCGGAGCGAGTGCGCGCCGGGTGGTCTCGGCACCCGTGGGGATGGTGACGGCATGCTCGAAGCTGAGACCGTCGGGCACCCGGGCGACGGCGTCGGCCCGGCTCAGCGCGTATTCGGCATAGGAGCCGGTCGCCGCGAATCCTGCGACGCGGTCCCCGACGGCGATCCCCTGCACACCGTCGCCCACGGTGTCGACGACGCCGGCGAGTTCGGCACCGAGGATGGCGGGGAAGGTCGTCGGCATCACCTCGGCCATCCAGCCCTTCCGGATCTTGGTCTCGAGGGGGTTGATGCCGATGGCGCGGACGCGGATGCGGACCTGGCCTGCTCCCGGGACGGGGAGGGGGACATCCCTCGGTACGAAACCGTCCTCCGTGCCGAAGCCGTCGAGGACGAGGGCCCTCATGGTGGCTCCCGCCGGGCCCTGCCGGCCTGCCGGGTCGGCGGGAAGGATGTCCGCTCCGGTCGTGGTGTTCGTGGTGTCCATGGTGCTCTCCTGGGTGGTGGTGGGTTGGTGAAGGACACAACTACGTTGCCAACCACATAATTCCCCGGTTCCCACCTGGGGCTCCAGAAGATCGCCCGGGAACAGGGCAGGGGCCGGACTCCCGAAGGAATCCGGCCCCTGCGTGGGTCCTGGGACTACAGAGTGCCTCGACGATCCGTCGGGTCGCCGTCGGCCAGTGTGTCATCCCGGAGGCCCTGGCTCTCGGAGGGGACTCCGGTGCCCGGGACGCCGTCCACTGCGGGGACGGGGTCGACGTCGATGACGTCCACGTCGTCGACCACCGGGGTGGTCTCGGGGACGACGGGCGCGGCGTCGACGACGGGGACCGTCTCCACGACGGTCTCCTCCTCGTCTTCCTTGCCCTTGCTCGCTGCCGCTGCGGCCACGCCGGCCACGGCAGCTGCCGCGGCTACCCCGACTCCCGCCGCGACCTTGCCGGATACGCCGGCCTTTCCGCTGTCACCGCGTGACTGCTCGGCGTCGTCGACCGTGGGGGTCCCGGGCTGCCCGGCGACCGTTCCGCGCCAGGCGCCGGTGGCGTAGCTCTCCGACTCGATGAATTCCTTGAACCTGTGCAGGTCGGCCTTGGCCTGGTTCTCCACGACGTTGAGCTTGTCGCCCACCTTCTCGACGAGGCCCTCGGGCTCGTACTCGAGTGTGAGGTTCACACGCGTGGTGCCGCCGAGGTCCTCGAAGGAGACGGTGCCGGCATTGGTGGCACCTTCCGTGGCAGCCCAGGAGACCTTGCGGTCGGGCACCTGCTCGAGGACCCTCGCCTCCCACTGCCGGCGGATGCCGCCGATCTCCGCGACCCACTCGAGACGGTCGTCGCTGAGCTGGGTGATCTGCTTGATGCCGCCCATGAAGTGCGGGAACTCCTCGAACTGCGTCCACTGGTTGTACACGGTCGTCACTGGAAGATTCACTACAACGGTTTCTTCGACCTTCGTGCTCATCATGCCTCCCTTGTCTGGGGTGGGTACGGTCACTGACCAAATCATCAGCATGCTTAGCATATGGTGCGGTCGGGACTATTGCCAGTACCGGTCGTACGGCGGTGCGTTCCTGCACCGTCCTCGCGGTCCTCAGGAGGGCAGGTCGCCGATGCTCGCGTACTTGCGCCGCCAGTCCCTGCCCTCCTCGCCGCCGTACAGCGTCCAGTACTCGCGGCCGGAGGTGATGACGCCGTCGGCCACGGTCCAGATGGACACGACCCGGAAGATCCCGACGTCCTCCTGCGGTACCTGGACCTCGGAGACCACGACCTCACCGGCGTCGTAGACGTTGAGGACGTCGATGCTCCACCCGTTCGGATGCTCGGAGTTCACGGCGACCATGTTGTCCCGGCCGCGGATGACCTCGCGTGTCACGGGCCAGAACACCTCCACGTCGTCCGCGAGCACCTGGCCCACCGCGTTCCAGTCCCTGCTCCACACCGACGACCAGTACCGTCGGACGACCTCGGTAGATTCCATAGGCCGATGCTACCGGCGTAGGTCGCCGCTCAGGTGGCCCAGGTGTGCGGAGACGGAGGCTTCGAAGCCCTCGACCGTGCGCGCGACGGCCTCGGCCGGGGGAGTGTCCCAGATGTCCTGGTTGAAGAGCTCCACCTCGATGTCGCCTGCGTAGCCCGCGGCCTGCACGGCCCGGGTGATGCCGGCGAAATCGATGACGCCGTCCCCGGGGTAGTGGCGCGACAGCAGGACGTCCGCCGCGAGGGGCGTCTTCCAGTCGCACACCTGGTAGCTCGCGATCCGGCCCTCCGCTCCTGCCCGCTCGATCTGCGGGAACAGTTCGGGATCCCACCACACATGGAAGGTGTCGACCACGACGCCGACGGTCGCGGGGGAGAAGGGCGCGGCCAGGTCGAGGGCCTGCTTGAGGGTAGAGATGACGGCGCGGTCCGAGGCGTACATGGGGTGGAGTGGCTCCAGAGCGAGCGTGACACCTGCCGCCTCGGCGTCGGGGGCCAGTTCGGCGAGGGCATCGTGCACCATGGAGCGGGCGCCCGCGATGTCCCTCGATCCCTGCGGGATCCCGCCGGCGACCATGACGAGGACCGCCACGGACCCGGGCGCACCCGAGGCCGCGAGGTGCGCGGTCTCCTCGATCGCCCGCCGGTTGTCGTCCATGGCCGCACGGCGTGCACGGCCCTCCGGCACGGTGAAGAACCCGCCGCGGCAGAGGCTGGAGAAGCGCAGTCCGGAGTCCGCGAGCAGCCGCCCGGCCTCGGGCAGCGATGCGGCCTGCACGGAGTCGCGCCACAGTCCGATACTGGTGATCCCGGCGTCGGAGGTCACCTGCAGGGCGTCGGCGAGCGGGGCGTACTTGATGGTGGCCTGGTTGATGGACAGGCGCCCGTTCGGCGTGCTCATGCTGCCACCCCGCCCACGGCGAGCAGCGCGTGCCAGCGTTCGCGGGCGAGCTCCGGCTGCTCGAGGGCCCCGCACTCGTTGGCGAGGCGGACGATCTCCGACAGGTGCGGCAGGCTCCGGGCGGCCTGCAGGCCACTGACCATGCCGAAACCGGCCTGGTGTCCGTTGAGCCAGCTGAGGAAGGCCACCCCCGTCTTGTAGTAGAACGTGGGTGCCGAGAAGATCTGGCGTGACAGGGCTTCGGTGGGGCCGAGGATCCGCCCGTACGCCGCACTGTCATCGGCGTCGAGCGCCTGGACCGCTGCCGAGGCGTGCGGACCGAGGGCCGCGAAGGCGCCGAGGAGTGCATCGGAGTAGCCCGAGGCGTCCCCGCCGATGAGGGAGACGTAGTTGAAGTCGTCCCCGGTGAACATGCGTGCCGGTGCGTTGAGCTGTGACCGCACGGCCCGTTCGGAGCCCGCGTTCAGCAGGCTCATCTTCACGCCGGCCACCTTGTCGGGCGAGTTCGCGATGATCTTGAGGAGGGTCGACGACGCCGCATCGGTGTCCGACGAGCCGAAGTAGCTGCCCAGCTCGGGGTCGAACGCACTGCCGAGCCAGTGCAGGATCACGGGGGCGCCGGCGGCGGCGAGGACCTCCGAGTACACCCTCTCGTAGTCCTCGGCGGTACGGGCGGCACGTGCGAGGTGGCGGCTCGCCATGAGCACGACGGAGGCGCCCGCGTCCTCGGTGAAGTGGAGCTGCTCCTTGTAGGCGTCGATGACCGCCTCGAGCCCGATCACGGCGTCGTCGACGTGGTCGGTGTTCACGCCGACCACGAGGGCACCGTTCACGGAGCGCGCTTCCGCGGCGCTGCGCGAGATGAGCTCGCGCGTCGCCGCGGCGTCGAGCCCCATGTTGCGCTGCGCGGTGTCCATGGCGTCCGCGACGCCGAGGCCCCACGACCACAGGTGGTGCCGGAAGGCGAGGGTCGCGTCCCAGTCGAGGTCCGCGGGCGAGCCGGGGACGTTGTCCGCCGTGGACCGGGGCACCACGTGCGCCGCCGCGTACACGGTGCGGCTGCTCAGGGGCGTCGCGGGCTTCGAGAACGCAGGCGCGGGATTCAGTTCGACGGTGGAGGTGGCCCCGACCGCGTCGACGAGCGTGATCATGCCAGCGTGATCGCTTCCTCGAGCGAGGACGCGGTGGTGCGCACGTCCTGCAGGTCGAGTCGTCGCCCGGTGCGCGAGCTCTCCAGCCCCTGCTCCGCGAGGTACATCCCGCGTGCGCCGGCCAGGAAGTCGTACGGGTGCGGGCCGTCCTCCAGCACGTGGCGCAGGAACTCCTCCCACTGGGTCTTGAAGCCGTTCTCGAACACCTCGTTGGTGGGCACGTCGATCCAGTCGGCGTCGTAGTCGTGGGTGTCCTCGAGATCGGGGTTCCAGACGGGCTTCGGGGTGGCGTTGCGCGGCTGGATCTTGCAGCCGAACAGCCCGACGACGGCGGATCCGTGCGTGCCGTCCACCTGGAACTGCACGAGCTCGTCACGGTTCACGCGTACGGTCCAGCTCGAGTTGAGCTGGGCGACGATGCCGCCCTCGAGCTCGAACACCGCGTAGGCGGCGTCGTCGGCCGTGGCGCTGTAGGGGCGGCCCTGCTCGTCGACGCGCTCGTCGATGTGGGTGACGGCGCGGGCGTAGACGGACTCGACCTTCCCGAAGAGGTTCTCCAGTACGTAGCTCCAGTGCGGGAACATGTCGACGACGATCCCGCCGCCGTCCTCCGCGCGGTAGTTCCAGCTGGGGCGCTGCGCGTCCTGCCAGCCGCCTTCGAAGACCCAGTAGCCGAACTCGCCACGGACGGAGAGGATGCGGCCGAAGAAGCCGGAGTCCACGAGCCGTTTGAGCTTCTGCATGCCGGGGAGGTACAGCTTGTCGTGCACCACGCCGTTCTTGATGCCGGCGGCTTCGGCCAGGTTCGCGAGTTCGAGGGCGTCCTCGGCGGTCTCGGCGGTGGGCTTCTCGGTGTAGATGGCCTTACCGGCGGCGATCGCCTTCCGGATCGCTGCGGAGCGCGCCTTGGTGACCAGGAAGTCGGCGTAGATCTCCCAGGTGGGATCCGCGAGGACGCTGTCGAGGTCGGTGGAGTAGTGCTCGATGCCGTGCTTCGCGGCGAGCTCGGCGAGCTTGGCCTCGTTGCGGCCCACGAGGATCGGTTCGACCTGGACCCGGGTGCCGTCCGCGAGGAGGACTCCGCCCTGGTCGCGGATGGCGAGGATGGAACGGACAAGGTGCTGGCGGTATCCCATGCGTCCGGAGACGCCGTTCATGATGATCCCGATTGTCCTCGTTGACATTGATACTCCTTGGGTCCGGCGGTGACGCTGTTCTGGAAAGCGCTTACCCAGAGTGTAGGGGAAGAAGGAGGAGGTGACAATAAGCAGCCGGGGGAGGGTCAGCGGCCCGGGCCGGGACGGCCCGGGATTTCACGCCGGGTGCACTGGTCCGGGCGCACCCACGCCTCGCGGGCGATGGAGAATTCGACCCATTGGGCGCGTACCGCCGAAGCGGTCCACGCCATGGCGAATGCACGGACGGTCTGCCGGGAGCCGTCGGGGTACTCGAGGTCCACCCAGAGGGCCGGCGCGGGGGAGACGGACTCGGTGATTCCCTCGGTGGGTGCTTCGAGCTGGAGCGGGGCCATGAACCGATGCGTGGTCGGCGGGAGGCCGTGCCAGCCGGCGGCCCTAGCCACGCCCACCCGTGCGCACCGCGGGGTGCCATGCCGGCTTGTCCATGCGCCCACTCTACGAGGGCGACGGGCGGGAACCTGAGAGCGGGTGCGCTCAGGCGGCGTGTGCCGCCGAGGGCTTCAGGTCCCGACGCCGGCACCGTGCGGCGTCGACCCATGCTTCCCGCGCCCGTGAGTACTCGATCCACTGGGCACGCACGGCCGTGTCCGTCCAGGCCATCGCGAAACCCTTCCGGGTGCAGGTGGAGCCGTCGGGGTAGTCGAGGTCCACCCACAGTGCGGGCGATCGCAGGGGCTCCGTGATGCCGGTGGACGGAGCGTCGAGCTGGAGCGGTGGGATGAACCTGTCAGCGCTGGGAGGGATGCCGTGCCACCCCGGTCGTTCTGCCATGCGACGAGGGTATGCCGCGGGTCCGACACTCGATCACGGCGACGGGGCGTCCCCGGCTCCGGCGTGCGCCCGCGCGAGCTCGTCGCTGAACGGTGCGCGGCGCCTGGGGGGCAGCTCGTCGATGAGCTCGTTCACGGCGAGGGCGAGCAGGTCGCATTCGAGGGCGGGCATCGGCATCAGGCCCGCCAGGTAGGCCTCCACCTCGTACTCGTCCACCTCGCCGCTCAGCGAGAAGTAGTGGAGCCACACCTCACCCGTCGAGAAGCCCGATTCGACGATGGCCGCCGTGATCATCGCCCGCTGTTCCTCCGAGTAGGGGAATGTCATCGGGACGCATCCTCCGTTCCGTGGTCACCGTGACCGTTCACGATGTCCGCGGTGAGTTGCCGGAACGGCACCCCGGTGATGCGGGCACGGGCGGTCAGTGCCGTGAGTGCCTCCGACTCGGTAAGGCCCTCGCGTTCCATCAGGATCCCCTTCGCGATGCCGACGAGGTCGCGCGAGCGCAGCGACTCGCGCAACTCGCTGCTGATCCGGGTCGATGTCTCCGATGTCTGCACGTGTCCGAGCAGGGCGGAGGCGGCGATCGACAGGCTCGTGAGGCGGGCACGGTCGGCGTCGTCGAACGCGGCGGGGACGGTCGAATAGACCTTCATGGCGCCGAGGGAGTCGCGGCCCCTCAGGAGGGGCACGCTGAAGCAGGACCGGACGCCGGCGTCGGCCGCCGCCGCGCTCCACTGCGGGAACCGCACGTCGGTGCTCGTGTCGTCGATCGTCACCGGCGACCGTGTGGACCACGCCGTCAGGCACGGTCCCTCGGACAGGGTGTACTGGAGATCGTCGGCAGTGCGGACGAGCGCGTCCGTCGCGCCCACGCTGGTCCGCTGCGACTCGTGGATGAGTGACACGCCCGCGCCCGACGCATTGGGTGTCGTCTCCTGCGCCACCTGTGCGAGGAGGTCGACGGCGTGCTGCGCCGTCTCCTGCGTGAGCACGAGTCCGCGGATGCGACCGAGCGTCGCACCCAACTCGTTGGAGGGGGGAAATAGGTCCATCAGTAGCCTCGAACGTCATGCCGGGCCTGATCCCGGCGCCACGGGCCTTCTGCTAGACCACGATCGCACGTTGCCGCCGATCCGCTGCTCCCATCCTAGCCGGGCGGGAGGGGAATGGGCGCCGTGATGCAGATGGTTGTTGCGGCGGACACCGCGTGCGGGTAGGCGCTGCACGCCGGGGCTGCCGGCCAACTCGGTGCGGGGCCGGTCCACCCCGTGGCAAGGCATCCGTCACCTGCTTTTCATCTCGTGGAGGCAGGTGTCTGGTTAGGATTGTCGCGACGACGCCACCGACACCGCGCCTCGGACGAGCCGTCCGGAGGACACCCTGGAGGAGGTGCGCCGGCGTCGATGCCGTCGAGCCAGGAAGTGAGGTACGCGCAACGCCATGACGAACGGTGATCTGCAGAAGATCCGCGTCGCAGCAGCGGACAAGGAGGATGTCGAGTTCGAGCTCGACCGCGCCGAACTGATCCTGAAGGAAGCCGTGACCGAGGCGCTCAGCCACGGCGAGGACATCGAGGTCGTCGCCGAGGTCGCCGAGCTGCCGCTGGACGACGTCGCGGAGCTGGCCCGCCGGACGGCCGCACCCGGGCCGATCCTGCCCCTGTGATGCCCCGTCCTAGCGACGCGGCGTACTGTCCCTGATGATCGTCTCCGTGGGGATGGGGGCCGGACCTGTGCCGTTCTCCGCGGAGGCGCCGTCATAGGCCGTTCCCGTCGCGAGCTGGAGGGCACGCCGTCCGACGTCCTCGAGGGGGATGCGCACGGTGGTCAGGGCCGGCGTGATGTCGCGGACCGTCGGGATGTCGTCGTAACCCGCCACGCCGATCCCTTCGCCGGGCACGATCCCCGCGTCGCGCAGGGCGGACACGACGCCGACGGCCATGACATCGTTGGCCGCGAAGACCAGGTCCACGGGCGCTCCCGAGGCGAGCAGTTCCTGGGTGCCGCGGTAGCCGCCGTCGCGCGTGAAGTCGGCGTGGACGATGCGCTCGGGGGGAAGGGGGATGCCGTGCTCCGCCAGTCCCGCCGTGAAGCCGTCCAGGCGTTCCTCGGAGGTCCTGATCTCGGGCGGTCCGGCGATGACGGCGAAGTCCCGGTAGCCGAGGCCCGCCAGGGTGACGGCGAGGTGACGTGCGCCGCCACGGTTGTCCAGGAGGACGGTCGCGAAGGGCGCCGCGTCCTGGCTGATGAAGGCGACCTTGCCGCCCGTGTCCTCGAAGGAGGAGAGCTCGGCCCGCAGGTGCTCCTCGAAGGCGGAGCCGGTGGTCCGGGATCCCGCGAGGATCATGACGCGGGGACGCTGCCCACGCAGGGCCCGCACCGTGTCGAGCTCACGCTGGGCGTTGCGGCCCGTGACGGCGATCGTCACCACGAGCCCCTCCTCGCTCGCCGCATCGATCACTCCCGCCGCGATGCTGGAGAAGTAGGGGTCCGCGATGTCGGCCACGAGCAGGGCCACCGTGGTGGTGCTGCCCTTGGCCACGGCCTGCGCGAAGAGGTTGGTGGTGTAGCCGAGTCGCTGGGCCGCTTCGACCACGCGCTGCCGGTAGGCCTCGTTCACCTTCCGCGCGCTGCCGTTCAGGGACCGCGATGCCGTCGCGAGCGAGACTCCGGCCTCCCTGGCGACATCGTGCAGCGTCGCGGGACTCTTGCTTGCCGGTGCAGACATTGCGTGCACTCCTGATGGTGTGGGCGGTAGCCTCGGGCCACGCCCTGCGAATTGCGGAAAGGGCCATTCTTGCACGACGCCGAACGATGCCCGCTCGCGCCTGCCCGGCCGGGTAAACGCTTTCTCTGTTAGTGTTCCGAGGACCGCAACCCTGCCGATGATGGAGGTCTCCGTGCCCCTGCCGAGTCCAGTCGCCGAGTCCGCTGCCGAGTCCGGCACAGAGTCCGCTCCCGGCCCGGAGGTTGCGACGGCCGGGCCGCTCAGGGCGGCCATCCTGGGAACCGGTGGGGTGGCCCACCTCCACGCCCGAGCGCTACGCCTCCTGCCCGGAGTGGAACTGGTCGCAGCTGCGGATCCCTCCGAGCAGCACCTCGCGGCCTTCGCCGACATGTACGGCATCGATTCCCGTTCGGCGTCGCTCGAGGACATGCTCGCGGCCGTCAGCGTCGATGCCCTCCACATCTGCACGCCCCCCGGCGGACATGCCGAACAGACGGCGGCGGGATTCGGGGCAGGAGCCCACGTGGTGGTCGAGAAGCCCGCGGCCCTGAGCCTCATCCAACTCGACACCATGGTCGAGGTCGGTCGCGCCGCCCAGCGCGGCCTCGCCGTCGTCTTCCAGCAGCGCTCGGGGACGGCCGCCGCGCACGTCAAGGAGTTGCTGGACTCGGGTGCGTTCGGACGGACCCTCTCGGCGCTGTGCCAGACGAACTGGTACCGGACGGCGGAGTACTTCGCCGTTCCCTGGCGCGGGACCTGGGCCACCGAGGGAGGCGGCACCACGCTGAGCCACGGAAGCCACCAGGTGGACCTGCTGGCCTACCTGCTGGGCGAGTGGTCCGCCGTGCAGGCCACGATGTGGCGGCTCGGACGGGACGTCGAGACCGAGGATCTGTCCCACGCGTCCCTCGTCTTCGCGTCGGGGGCCGTCGCCTCCGTGGTCACCACCGTCCTCGCGCCGCGGGAGTCGAGCCTCCTCCGGATCGATACCGAGAACGCGACGATCGAACTGGAGCACCTCTACGGCCACGGGCACGCGCACTGGAAGATCGCGCCGGCACCCCATGTCGACGAGCGGACAGCGGCGTCCTGGGCGCTCCCCGAGCAGGAGGTCCCGAGCGGGCACGATGCCCTGTTCGCCGAGATCTACGGCTCACTGCTGGCCGGAGGCGGCATGCCCGGGGTCGTGGGACACCCGGCCCGCGCACTGGAGATCGTCAGCGCCATGTACGCCTCGGCACGTGAGGGCCGCTGGATCTCGCGGGCCGACCTCGCAGATCCTGCCTTGCGCGGCGCCCTCACGGCGCCGGTCATCGAAGGCCGACCGGCGGGTCGCCCAGAAGCCCTCCTCGGGGCTCGGCCGCACGGACCCGCGGCGTGACCGGTCCCACGCCCGTCCGGACGGCGGACGGCCGGCTCGCCGGCGTCCTGCACGACGGCGGGGGAGCGCCCGCCGAGCATTCGCCCCGGCCTTTCCTGCACCCGGTGTCGACGCCCACGGGCGGCACCGTCAGCGACTGCGGGCCGGCCGACCACCCCTGGCACTGGGGCCTCGGCATCGCCGTGTCCAATGTCGCCGTCGCAGGCCAGCGCTACCCGGTCAACCTCTGGGGCGGGCCGACGTACAGCGAGGGTCAGGGCTACGTGCAGTTGCCGAACAACGGCTCCCAGCAGGGCGTCGACGTGGGCGGGGACCCCGGTGTCCTGCAGCGGCTCGAGTGGTGCGCGGCGGACGGGAGCGCGTTCCTGGACGAGGACCGGAAATGGGGCGCTCGGACCGTCCACGCCGGCGCCGACTGGATGCTCACCTCGGTGCGGAGCCGGTGGGTCAACACCAGCGCGGGTGCGCTGGCCTTCGGGAGTCCGACGACGGCGGGCCGGGCGAACGCGGGGTACGGGGGATTCTTCCTGCGCCTGGCGTCATCGTTCGACGGCGCCGACATCGTCGCGGGCGCTGCCGCCGGGCCGGATGACCCCGGGCACGTGCCTGCGTCCTCCGGCCCGGATGACCCCGGGCTCGCGCCCGGGTCCACCGGCGCGGGGTCCGGTATCGGGTCCCTGAGCGAGGAGGACGCCATGGGCAGCAGACGCTCATGGCTCGGCCTCAGGTCGCCGACCGCATCGGTGCTGATGGTGCCCGCTCCGGGCAATCCCGGCGGGCCCTCGCCGTGGTTCGTCCGCAGCGCCGGCACACCGATGCTGTGCGCCGCACCCTTCTTCCACTCGGAGCTGCACCTCGGCCCGGGCCAGGCGTTCGACTGGGGTTGGTCGCTGCTCGTCGCCGACGGGCGGATGTCGGACTCCGCGTTCGTCGACGCAGCAGCGGCAGCGATCCGGTCCTAGGCCGGGCACCGTCGCACAGCGGCTGACGACCGCGTCCCGTCGAAGGGGACGCGGTCGGGCGGGCCGCGGGATGTTCCCGCTACAGCCCCAGGGACTCCAGGACGGGCAGTTCGGCGCGTGCACGAGCCCGGGCCTCCGCCGCGGTCGGGGCGGCGACGGCGATGCCTGCGATGCGCTGCGCCTCGGCGAGGGTGACGCTGTTGAGGACGGCGCCGACTCCCGCGAGCGCTCGCGGTGTCATGGACAGCGTCGAGACGCCGAGGCCCACGAGGACGACCGCGAGGGCGGGGTCGGCCGCGGCCTCACCGCACACGCCGACGGGCTTCGCATGCCCTTCTGCTGCGGAACCCTGCACCGTCAGCTGCACCATGCGCAGGACGGCGGGCTGCCAGGAGTTGTTCAGCGCGGCGAGCGAGCCGAGCTGGCGGTCCGCCGCCATGGTGTACTGCGTGAGGTCGTTGGTGCCGAGGCTCGCGAAGGCCACCTCGCCGAGGATCGCCTCGGCCATCAGTGCCGCGGACGGGACCTCCACCATGACGCCCGGGGTCTGCAGGCCGGCATTGCTGCACAGCTTGGCGAAGTCCGCGGCCTCCTCGGCCGTCGAGATCATCGGCGCCATGACCCAGACATCGGCACTGGCCTGCGATGCTGCGTCGGCGACCGCCTGGAGCTGGCGCTCCAGCACCCCCGGGGACGTGAGGTCGGTGCGGTAGCCGCGGACACCCAGGGCGGGATTCGGTTCGCTGGCGTCGGTGAGGAAGGGCAGGGGCTTGTCGGCGCCGGCGTCCAGGGTGCGGACCACCACCTTCTTGCCCGGGAAGGCGTCGAAGACGCCCTTGTACGCCTCGATCTGCTCCTCCGCCGTCGGCTCCGTGTCCCGCTCGAGGAAGCAGAACTCGGTGCGGAGGAGGCCGACCCCCTGGGCCTTCGCCTCGGCGGCCTTGACGGCGTCCTTCGCTCCGCCGACATTGGCGAGCAGGGGGACCTCGTGCCCGTCGGCGGTGACGCCGGTGCCGTCGAAGACCGTGAGCGCGGCCGCGGCCGCCTTGTAGGCCTCGGCGGCTGCCTCCTCCTCGGCTCCCGGGTCGAGTGCGATCGTGCCGGCCGCTCCATCCACGAAGACGTCCGTGCCGTCGGCGATGTCGTCGACGCCCACGGCGGCGACGACGGCGGGCAGGCCGAGGGAGCGGGCGATGATGGCGGTGTGCGACTGCGGTCCTCCGCCGGAGGTGACGAGGGCGAGGACGACAGCCGGATCCAGGGTGGCGGTATCGGCGGGTGCGAGGTCCTCGGCGACGAGGACGAAGGGCGTGTCCGACGACGGGATGCCCGGTGCGGGCAGGCCGCGCAGCTCGGCCACGATGCGGGAGCGGACGTCGAGGACGTCGGCGGTGCGTTCGGCCATGTAGCCGCCGAGGTTGTGGAGCATCTCGGCGACGGACGCGCCGGCTTCCCAGACGGCACGCGCGGGTGACGTGCCGTTGTTGATCAGCTTGGTCGCGGACTTCAGCAGCATGGGGTCGGCCGCCATCAGCGAGGTCGCCTGCAGCACGGCCTTGGCATCGCCCTTGGCGATCCCCGCCCTGCGCTTCAGCTCCTCCTGGACGGCCTTGGAGGCGGCCTTCAGGGCTGCGACGGCGGCCTCGGGAGCGTCCGGGGAGTCGTGCCGTTCACCGGCTGGAGGTTCGCCGACCGACTTCGGCATGTGGCGGATCGGACCGATCACGCGTCCGGGGCTGACTCCGACCCCTGCGAAATTCTCCATTGAACGTCCTTGTCTCCTTGCCGGTGTGTTTCGGTCTAGCACCATTGTGCCGCTCGAGGCAAAAACTATTTGTGATGCAGTTCATATAACGGTGCTATAGGTGCTACGGTAGCAGGCATGAAAAAAGTAGGCGAACCAGCGCCTAAGGACAGGCTGCTGAGGGCCGCCGCAGCACTGCTCGCGGAGTCCAACGGCGAGCCCGTCTCCACCCGGCAGATCACCGAAGCCGCCCGGGTGACCGCTCCGACCCTGTACCACCACTTCGGTGACAAGGAAGGCCTGTTCGACGCCGTCGTCGCCGAGGGTTTCTCGGAGTACCTCGACGCCGAGAGGGGCCTCCCGACGTCGGGACAACCGATCGAGGACCTCCGGATGCACTGGGACAACCACGTTCAGTTCGGCCTCGACCATCCGCACCTCTACCTGGTGATGTTCGGCAACATCCGGCCCGAGCGCAGGCCATCCATGGTGGCCAGCGCGGAGGCGTTCCTCGAGGAGGTGCTGGCGCGGGCGGCCGCGGCGGCCCGCCTCGTCGTCTCACCGCGTGAAGCCGCCCGCAGCATGCTCGCCGCCAACATCGGCGTCACGCTCATGCTGATCGCGGAACCTGCGGCGAAACGCAACCTCGAGCTCTCCGCCATGACGCGGGAAGCCGTGATCTCGGCCGTGGCCACGGATTCCGAGGGCGACCCCACCACCGACACGGAGGGGACACCCTCCGTGGTCGTGGCGGCGATCGCCCTCAATGCCGCGCTGCAGTCCTCGCACCCCGACCAGCTCTCCAGCTCCGAACTGAAGCTCTTCCTCGAATGGCTCCAGCGCATCTCCAGCAGGTCGGGAAGCTGACGCTTCCCGGTCATCACCCATCCCTCTCCGCAGAGTTGCGGGGACAACGGTAAGGAAAGAATGTGGCAACACAACTAGAAGCGAGGTCCGGCACCAGTGCCCGGGTCCGCGTCCAGAAATTCGGGACGTTCCTGTCCGGAATGATCATGCCCAATATCGGCGCGTTCATCGCGTGGGGCCTCATCACGGCACTGTTCATCGAGGCCGGCTACTTCCCGGTGGGCGTGCTCGGGGGCTTCGGCGAGAACGAGGCCGGCGATCCGAACGTCGGCCTCGTCGGTCCGATGATCACCTACCTGCTTCCGCTGCTCATCGGCTACACCGGCGGCAAGATGATCTACGAGACCCGTGGCGGCGTCGTCGGCGCGGCCGCGACCATGGGCGTGATCGTCGGCACGAGCATCCCGATGTTCATCGGCGCCATGATCATGGGCCCGCTGACCGCCTACCTCATGAAG
Source organism: Arthrobacter sp. UYP4 (assembly GCF_057291175.1). Classification (NCBI taxonomy): domain Bacteria; kingdom Bacillati; phylum Actinomycetota; class Actinomycetes; order Micrococcales; family Micrococcaceae; genus Arthrobacter; species Arthrobacter sp. UYP4. The sequence continues at coordinate 1,318,847 of NZ_JBXAVU010000001.1, read as the reverse complement.
AAGATCGACAGCATCTGGGACGGCAAGATCCGCCCCGGCTTCGAGATGCTGGTGAACAACTTCGCCGCCGGTATCTTCGCCGCACTCATGGCGGTCTTCGGTCTGCTCGCCGTCGGCCCGCTGGTCACGCTCTTCAGCGACGCAGCCGGCAGGGGCGTGGACTTCCTCGTCAGTTCGGGACTCCTGCCCTTCACGAGCATCCTGATCGAGCCCGCCAAGATCCTGTTCCTGAACAACGCCATCAACTACGGCGTGCTCACCCCGCTCGCCACGGAACAGGCGACCGAGACGGGCAAGTCGCTCCTGTTCCTGCTCGAGGCGAACCCCGGCCCAGGGCTCGGCCTGCTGCTCGCCTACGCGGTCTTCGGCCGCGGCATGGCCAAGTCGTCGGCTCCCGGCGCCATCATCATCCAGTTCCTCGGCGGCATCCACGAGATCTACTTCCCGTACGTCCTGATGAAGCCCCTCATGGTCCTCGCCGTCATCGGCGGCGGCATGGCCGGTATCTTCACCCTCGTGCTCACCGGTGCCGGCCTGCGCTCGCCCGCCGCACCGGGCAGCATCATCGCCGTCTACGCCGCGACCGCCCAGGACAGCTTCATCGGCATCACCCTGTCGGTCCTGATGGCCGCTGCGGTCTCCTTCCTGATCGGCTCGGTCATCCTGAAGACCTCGAAGTCGACGGACGACGACATCGCCGGTGCCGCCTCGAAGATGGAGGGCCTGAAGGGCAAGAAGAGCTCCGTCGCCGGGAACTTCCGCTCGACGTCCGCCACGGACGGACCGATCCGCAACATCGTGTTCGCCTGCGATGCCGGCATGGGCTCCTCCGCGATGGGTGCCTCGGTGCTCCGCAACAAGATCAAGGCGGCCGGCTTCCCGGACGTCAAGGTCACGAACCTCGCCATCGCCAACCTGAAGGACGACTACGACGTCGTCGTGACGCACCAGGACCTCGCCGCCCGCGCCGAGCCCCTGACGCAGCGCGCGACGCACGTCTCCGTCGATAACTTCATGAACAGCCCGCGCTATGACGAGATCGTCGAACTGGTGCGCGCCAGTGCCTCGGCCGAAGGTGGGGTCGATCCGAAGAACCCGATGCCGGCCGCCGCGTCATCGGAGGCCGACGCGGACACCGACGGCGCAGGCACCGGTGCCAATGACGTCCTCGCCGAGCAGAGCGTCGTGCTGAACGGCAGGGCGACCACCCAGGAGGACGCCATCAACGAGGCCGGCCGCCTGCTGGTCGAGCGCGGTGCGGTCGACTCGAGCTACGTCACAGCGATGCACGAGCGCGAGAAGTCCGTCCCGACCTACATGGGCAACTTCCTCGCCATCCCGCACGGCACCAACGCGGCGAAGGACCTGATCAAGCGCTCGGCCGTGTCGATCGTGCGCTACCCGGAGGGCATCGACTGGAACGGCAAGCAGGTGAAGTTCGTGGTGGGCGTCGCAGGCGTCAACAACGAGCACCTGTCCATCCTCTCCGCGATCGCCCGTGTCTTCTCCGACAAGGACCAGGTCGCCAAGCTCGACGAGGCCACCTCGGTGGACGAGGTCCTCGCCCTCTTCGGAAAGGTCAATGCTTAGTGAAGGCAGTACATTTCGGAGCCGGGAACATCGGACGCGGCTTCGTGGGGCTCCTGCTCCACGAAGCCGGGTACGAGGTGGTCTTCGCCGATGTCGCGGATGCCCTGATCGATCAGCTGGCCTCGACGTCCAGCTACGACGTCCACGAGGTCGGCGAGGAGCCGGCGGTGAAGACGGTGGACAACTACCGTGCCCTCAACTCGCGGTCGCAGGAGGAGGACGTCGTCGCGGAGATCGCGACGGCGGAGATCGTCACCACCGCCGTGGGGCCGAACGTCCTCAAGTTCCTCGCGCCGGTCATCGCCCGGGCGATCGCCCGGCGTAGCGACGAGCTCGCTCCGTTGCAGGTGATGGCGTGTGAGAACGCCATCAACGCGACGGACATCCTGCGCCGCGAGGTCGAGCAGACGTACGACGGTGCGGCCCTGGACCTCGCGTCACGCGCGGTGTTCGCCAACACCGCCGTGGACCGGATCGTGCCGAACCAGGCGCCCGGGCAGGGGCTCGACGTCACCGTGGAGACCTTCTTCGAATGGGTCATCGACCGCACCCCGTTCAAGGGCAACGCACCTGAGATCCCCGGCGCGACCTACGTCGACGACCTCGAGCCGTACATCGAGCGGAAACTGTTCACGGTGAACACCGGCCACGCGTCGGCCGCCTACTTCGGGTACGCGGCCGGCGTCGAGAAGATCGCCGACGCCATGGCGGACGAGGCGATCGCCGCGAAGGTGCGGGCCGTGCTCGACGAGACGAAGCAGCTGCTCGTCTCCAAGCACGGGTTCGACGCGGCGGAGCAGGAGGCCTACGTGCAGAAGATCCTGCGCCGCTTCACCAACCAGCACCTCCCGGACACGGTGGTGCGCGTCGGCAGGGCGCCGTTGCGGAAGCTGAGCCGCAAGGAGCGGTTCGTCGGTCCGGCCGCCGAACTGGCCGAGACCGGCGTCCACCCGGCCGCGTTGCTCGAGGCCATGCAGGCCGCACTGGCCTTCTCGGCCGCCGACGATCCCGAGGTCGCAGCACTGGCCGAGATCCTGGCCTCCCAGGAGCCGGGCGAGGCGACGACGACGATCACGGGCCTCGAAGCGGAGCACCCGCTGTACGGTCCCGTGCGCGAGATCATCGTGCAGCACGCGCCGGGCCATTCCGCCTGATCGGCCGACGGCAGGGAAAGGGAGCAGCTCCGGCTGCTCCCTTTTTCGTGGTCGGACCTTGACGCCGGGAGCCCCGAAACCTAGGTTGGTGAAGGAAAGCGTTTTCCAATCAAAGGATTCAATGATGAGTTCGGTCAAGAAAACCGCGGTCTCGACCTGCGTCGCCCTCGCCACGGGCACCCTCCTCACCCTCTCCGGTCTCGCCGTCCCCGCCATGGCGCAGGGCCAGGGAGCCGGCAACACCGCTCCGATCGGGGGAGTGCAACTCGACTACCTGGACCGGGGACTGGTCGCCGCCGCGACGCCCCAGGGTGTGTTCCTCAGCTGGCGGCTCAAGGCGGGCGAGGTAGCCGGCGCGACGGCGGACCGCCTGACGGGCACCGACTTCACGGTCTACCGGAACGGCGAACCCGTCGCCACCGTCACGGACAGCACCAACTACCTCGATACTGCCGTGACCGGGGAAGGCGCGGCGGCCGCCGCCCGGTACAGCGTGGGTGCCGTCGTCGACGGGGTCGAGGTGGAGCTGAGCGCCGAGGTGGCACCCTGGACGCAGGCGTACACCGACCTGCCGCTGACCAGACCGGCCGACGGCGTGACGCCGGCGGGCGAGGCCTACACCTACGCGGCGAACGACATGAGCGTCGGCGACGTCGACGGGGACGGCGCCTACGAGTACTTCGTGAAGTGGGATCCCTCGAACTCCAAGGACGTCTCCCAGATCGGGTACACGGGCAACACCTACATCGACACCTACACGGCGGAGGGGCGCCTGCTGAGCCGGGTCGACCTCGGCGTCAACATCCGGTCCGGCGCCCACTACACGCAGTTCCTGGTGTCGGACTTCGACGGCGACGGCCGGTCCGAGCTGATGCTCAAGACGGCGCCCGGGACGAAGACCATCACCTACGGACCCGACGGAGCGGTCACCTCGGAACGCTACGTGACACTGCCCGAGGCCGACGTCACCGCCGGCTACACGGACACGGACGACTACCGGCTGGATGCCGCAGGCTACTACGAGCACGTCGTCGGGATGTTCAAGGGCTGGCAGGACCACCCCGAGGTCGCCGCGGGGAACTGGCCCGCCACGCTCGAGGAGGCCTTCGGGATCGCGCAGCGCTACGACTACCCGCTGTCGGACGCCGACGCCCGCGCGATGGCGGACTACTTCATCGACGTCTACGCCCCGTCCCGGAGCGCGCGGAACAACCTCCGTGCCTTCGAGGGCTTCATCGTCGACGGACCCGAGTACCTCAGCGTGTTCGAGGGAGCCACCGGTGCCGAACTCGAGACCGTCCCCTACGAACCGGGCCGAGGAGACGACGGCCTGCTGTGGGGGGACTACGCCATGGCCCGCATCGAGCCCGGCAACCGCGTGGACCGTTTCCTCGCCGGCGTGGTGTACCTCGACGGCGAGAACCCGTCGGCCGTCTTTGCCCGGGGCTACTACACGCGGGCCAACATCGTGTCCTACAGCTGGGACGGGGAGCGCCTGGCCCAGGACTGGGCCGTCGATTCGGGCCACGTCCCCATGTCCAACCCCTTCAACGACGGGCCGCACGGCGGCAGGGGCAGCAGCGAGGAATTCGGCGCGCTGTCCGGGCAGGGGTTCCACTCGCTGAGCGCCGCGGACGTCGACGGCGACGGCAGGCAGGAGATCGTCTACGGCAGCGCCACCATCGATGACGACGGCTCGCTCCTCTACAGCTCGTCCGACATCCTCCCCGCCGGCAGCTCCGCCCCCGGGACGGAGGCGAAGCTGGGCCACGGCGACGCGATCCACGTCACCGACATCGACCCGGACCGCCCCGGCCAGGAGATCTTCTCCGTGCACGAGGGTGCGACGGGGGCTCCCTACGGCTGGGCCATGCGGGATGCATCGAACGGCGAGGTCCTGTTCGGCGGCTACACGGGCAGGGACACCGGCCGCGGCATGATCGGCGACATCGATCCCGCCGTCCGCGGCATCGAGAACTGGGCCGTGGGGCTCCGCTCGGCGTCGGGGCAGCTCCTTCCGGGCAACGGCCCGGGGACGAACATGAGCATCCGCTGGGCCGCCGATGGCACCACCCAGCTCGTCAACGGCACCGGCAGCCAGTCCGCCACCATCGACGACGCGAAGCGCGGCCGCCTGCTCACGGCGACCGGCACGCGCACGAACAACGGCACCAAGGGCAACCCGTCGCTCGTCGCGGATGTCCTCGGCGACTGGCGCGAGGAACTGCTGGTCCGGACGGCGGACAGCTCTGCCATCCGGATCTTCGTGAGCACCGAGGTGACGGACCGGAAGCTGTACACCCTGATGCACGATCCGCAGTACCGCGCGGAGATCGCCCGCCAGAACACGGCCTACAACCAGCCTGCCTACACCGGCTTCTACCTGGCCTCGGACACCGACTTCACCGGTGTCCCCGTCCCGGACGCGTTTCTGCCCGGTGCGCTTCCCGCCCTGCAGCGACAGCTCGAGCAGGCCATCGCGGCGGGCGACGTCTCGGGTCCGGCCGCGCAGCAGCTACGGACCTCGCTCGACCAGGCCCAGCGCGCCGTGGAGAGGGACCAGTCCGGCAACGCGGTGCGGGCCCTGCAGAAGTTCCTCGACCGGCTGGAGCAGACGAAGCCGGGCACCGTGTCCGACGAGGCCCGGGTCCAGCTCGGGTACGCGGGATCGGCGGTCCTCACCACGCTGGGCTGACGACGCCGAGCAGAACTTTAGGCAGGATCGCGTGCGGACGGGCACGCGGTCCTGCCGGAGCCCGGGCCGCCCCACGGTCGGCGGCCGTTGGGTAGATTGTGCCCTGTGAGCCGAAACCCCCAAGACCTGCTGTCGATCGTCTACTCGAGCACCGCAGCCCAGCTGTTCGACGACGGCGATCTCAGCGCACTGCTGGCCCTGAGCAGGGAGAACAATGCCCGTGCGCACCTGACGGGGATGCTGCTGTACCGCAGCGGACGATTCCTCCAGGTCATCGAGGGGCCGGCGGACGTCCTGCGCGAACGCATGTCCATCATCGCCGCGGATCCCCGGCACCTGGACGTCCGCGTCCTCCTCCGGGAGACCATCGACGAACGGCAGTTCCCGGACTGGACCATGGCGTACGAGCCCGCCTCCGATGTGGCTGCGGAGGACATTCCCGGGTTCCGCAGCACGTTCGCAGACATCGAGGGCGGGGACGATCCGCAGGAGTCCGTCGCGGCCCTGCGCGAACTGCTGCTCTGGTTCCAGGACCGCGCGGCCCGGCTGCACCGCGCCTGACCGGCCCTCCCCGCGACCATGGGAGAGCCGGGAGTGTGGGCGATCCCCGCCGTCGTCCGCACGCGGCCCAAGAGGCCTCAGGAGCCCGTGAGCTCCCGGATGAAGGCCAGGTGCTCCACGTCCTGGAAGGCGCCGCCCTGCTCGTGCCCGTTGTACGGGTACACCTTCATGCGCTTCGGGCCGGCGTAGTGGTTGTGCGCGGCGAACACGCACGACGGCGGGCACACGTCGTCGAGCAGGCCCACCGAGAACATCGCCGGGATGGTGCTGCGCGTCGCGAAGTTCACGCCGTCGAAGTAGCTGAGCGTGCGGAAGACGGAGTCGACCGCGTTCCGGCGCGTGCCGAGATACTTCGCGATCTCCGAGTAGGGGACCGTGTCGACGATCTCCGTGGCTCGCCGCATGTGTGCGAGGAACGGGACATCGACGATCGCGCCGATGGGCGGGGTGTCGATGACGCGCTGGGCGAGAGCCGCCGTGGCGAGGGTGATGCCTCCGCCCTGGCTGCCTCCGGAGATCACCACGCGGGACGGATCCACGGCGGGGTGCGCCTGCGCGGCCTCGACGGCGTGGACGGCGTCCACGAAGAGCCGGCGGTAGTAGTAGGTCGCGGGATCCTCGATGCCGAGCGTCATGAAGCCGCCGACGTGGGGCCCGTTGAGGGCGCCGTCCGCGGTGTCGCCGGGCCGGTGGCCCGAGCCCTGGCCCCGGAGGTCCATGACGAAGTGCGCGAACCCCGCACTGGGCAGTCCGGTCCATTCGCCGAGCAGGCCGCGCCCGCCACCGTAGCCGATGTAGGTGACGACGGTCGGCAGGGGGCCGGGAAGGTGACGCGGGGTGAGCAGCCAGCCCTTCACCGGCTGGCCATCGTAACCGGCGAACGTGACGTCCTCCGTGACCAGCTGGGTGTAGCCCGCGTCCACCTCCTCGAAGGAAGGGGAGGCGGCGTGCGTCCGCTGCTCAGCGAGGGTCTTGTCCCAGAAGGCGTCGTAGTCGGCGGGTTCGTCGCGATCCGGCAGATAGCTCCGTAGCTGGGACAGGGGCAGGTCGAATTGAGGCATGGGGTGCATCCTTTCATGGCTTCGATGGGCGAAGATAGAGCGCGGACAAGCTCGCCCGGATCAGGCTGTTGACCATTGATACGATTCAATCTACGCTGTGGGATAACGCTTTCCCAGAGGCGTCCAACGATGGCTGACGAAGAAGTTTTCCAGGAGGACAAAGATGTTCCGCACATTCTCACGGCGCACCCTGACGGGCGTTGCAGCCCTGGCCGCCACCGGCCTGGCCCTGACCGGTTGTGGCGGCGGCGGGGGCGAACCTGCAGCACTGAACACCGAGGAAGAGATCACCCTCAACTACACGTTCTGGGGCAACGACGACCGCGCCGCCCGCTACGACAAGGCCATCGCGGCGTTCGAGGAGAAGTTCCCGAACATCACGATCAACGACACGTTCACCGACTACCCGTCGTACTGGGAGAAGCGCCAGACCGAGGCGGCGGGCGGCGGACTGCCGGACGTCATGCAGTTCGACTACACCTACCTCCGTCAGTACGGCGACAACGGCCTGCTCCTGAACCTCGAGGACTACTTCGGCAACGGCATCACCACCGACGCCATCGACGAGAGCCTGCTGTCCACCGGCAAGCTCGAGGACGGCACCTTCGCCATCCCCACCGGCTACAGCGCGTGGTCGGTGTTCCAGAACCCGGCACTGCTCGCCGACGCCGGCGTCGAGCCCTACGAGGGCGGCACGAGCTGGGACGACTACAACACGTACATGGCGTCCGTCACCGACGCCACGGGCGGAACGGTGTACGGAGGAACCGACACCACCCAGCGCATCCAGGACCTCGAGCTGAAGCTGCGCCAGCAGGGCCGCGAGCTGTTCACCGAGGACGGCGAGCTCAACTTCACGCAGGAGGAGCTCGTCGAGCACTGGACCGAGGGCCAGGAGAACCGCGACAAGGTCACCGTTCCGCAGAGCAAGCTCGAGGAGATCAACCCGGTCTCCGGCTTCGGTGGCAACCTGACCACCAGCGAGATGAGCTGGAGCAACTTCCTCGGCGGCTACCTGGGAGACTCCGGAGCCGAGGAGATCACCATCGTCGCTCCTCCCACCGACAGCCCGGACGAGAAGGACCTGTACCGCAAGGTCGGCCTGATGCAGGCTGCATCCTCCTCGACCGAGCACCCCGAGGCAGCGGCGGCATTCGTCGACTTCCTCATCAACAGCCCGGAGGTCGGCGAGATCTTCGGCGCGACACTCGGCATCCCCGCCTCGGAGACGCAGCTCGAGGGTGCGAACCTTGAAGGACCGGACAAGGCCGTCAAGGACTACCTCGATTCCATCGAAGGTCGCATGGGCGACGCTCCGGCGGCACCGGTCGCCGGCTTCGGCGCCATCGAGCAGACGTTCTGGGACCTCGGCAAGTCCATCGGACTGGGCGCCGTGACCCCGGAGGACGCCGCGAAGCAGTTCTTCGACGAAGCCTCCGTCACGCTCGGTAGCTAGGCAGACAAAGGAGTTAGATCGTGACAACGGACTCGGCGCACGCGCCAGCAACAGCCCGCACCGCCGAATCCGGTGCCCGTCCGGCGGCCCGCCGCCGGACGGGCACGCCCCGGCCCCGCCGTTCCCGAAATCGCGACACCGTGGCGGGCTACGTCTTCCTCTCCCCGTGGCTGCTCGGCTTCATCGGCCTCACCCTCGGCCCCATGGTGGCTTCGCTGTACCTCGCGTTCACCGACTACAACCTCTTCACCGCTCCCGAGTGGACCGGGCTCGAGAACCTCACCCGCATGGCCGGGGACGAGAAGTTCTGGAGCTCGGTGCGGATCACCCTGGTCTACGTCCTGGTGGGAACGCCCATCAAGCTCGCGGCCGCACTCGGCGTGGCGATGCTCCTGAACTACAAGGCACGCGGCACGGGCTTCTTCCGCTCGGCGTTCTACGCACCGAGCCTCATCGGAGCGAGCGTCAGCATCGCCATCGTCTGGCGGGCCATGTTCTCCACCGACGGCCCCGTCGACGGCACGCTGAACCTCTTCGGCATCAACCTCGGCGGGTGGATCGGCAACCCGTCGCTCATCATGCCGATGATGATCCTCCTCGCGATCTGGCAGTTCGGCGCACCGATGGTCATCTTCCTGGCCGGGCTCAAAGGGGTCCCTGCCGAGCTGTACGAGGCGGCATCGGTGGACGGCGCACGCGCCTGGCGCAAGTTCCTCAGCGTGACCGTTCCGATGCTCTCGCCGGTCATCTTCTTCAACCTGCTCCTCGAGATGATCAATGCCTTCCAGGTGTTCGCCTCGGCCTACATCATCGGTTCCGGCACAGGCGGCCCGGGCGGCGCCACGAACTTCTACACCGTGTACCTCTACACGAGGGCTTTCGCCAACAACCAGATGGGCTACGCCTCGGCGATGGCATGGGTCCTGCTGCTCGCCGTCGGCGTCCTCGCCTTCATCCTGTTCCGCACCTCCAGGAGCTGGGTCCACTACGCAGGAGACTCCAAGTGACCACGATCGAATCCAACCCTGCCGTCCCCGTCCCGGTGAACCCCGACGAGCCCACCATGCGGGCGCCCCGGCGCCGTCCGATGCGCCGGCACATCCCGACCGCGATCTGGATCATCGGCATCGTCGCGCTCACGGCCATCGTGCTGTACCCGCTGCTGTGGATGGTCTCGGCGTCGCTCAAGCCGAACTCCGAGTTTGGCAGCAACCAGGGCTTCTTCCCCGAGAATCCGACCTTCGACAACTTCGTGAAGGTGATGCAGGGCATTGCCGGGATCCCGACCTGGAAGTTCTTCCTCAACTCCCTGCTCCTCGGCGTCGGTGCTGTCATCGGCACGGTCATCTCGTCCTCGATGGCCGCGTACGCCTTCTCCCGCATCAACTTCCGCGGCAGCAAGATCCTCTTCGCCGCCATGATCGGGACGTTGCTCCTGCCCTTCCACGTGCTGATCATCCCGCAGTACATCATCTTCAGGAACCTCGGACTGATCGACACCTTCTGGCCCCTGCTGGCCGGCAAGTTCCTGGCCACGGAGGCGTTCTTCGTCTTCCTGATGGTCCAGTTCATCCGCAACCTGCCCCGGGAACTGGACGAGGCCGCGCGCATCGACGGCTGCGGTCACGCGAGGATCTTCTTCTCCATCACCCTGCCGCTCATCAAGCCCGCCATCATCACCTCGTCGATCTTCGCGTTCATCTGGAGCTGGAACGACTTCCTCGGCCCACTGCTCTACCTGAACTCGCCGGACAAGTACCCCCTGCCGCTCGCCCTGCGCATCTTCAACGACCAGACGAGCACCTCCGACTACGGCGCGACCATCGCGATCTCCGTGCTCGCACTGCTGCCGGTCATGCTGTTCTTCGTGATCTTCCAGCGCTTCCTCGTCGACGGTGTCGCCACCCAGGGCCTCAAGGGATGAGCCGGCGCCGGCGCGAGGCCGTTCGCGGGCGGGAAGCCGCCACCCGCGACGGAAGCGGCCTGCGCTGGCCCGGGGCGTCCGCCCGTTTCGCCCTGTTCGGAGAGGTCCTGTGGGTCGGGGTGCTGTGCTGTGTGGCGGGCCTCGGGATCGTCATGATCCCTGCGGCCTTCGCTGCCGGTTCGGCCCATCTCCACCGTTTCCTCCGCGCCGAGGACTCCTCCCTCCGCCACTTCGCTGCGGACTTCACCGCAGCCCTGCGGACCGGCTGGCTCGTGGGTCTGGGCGTCATGCTGGGCGTCGCGCTCCTGCTGCTCGACATCGTCGTCGCCGCTGCGCGGATCCTGCCGGGGTGGGAGTTCGTCCTGGCGATGGGCGTCGTCCTGCTGGTCGCCCTGCTGGCAGCCCTTGCCGGGACGACGGCCCGCTGGCAGGACTCGCGCTCATGGCGCACCGCCGGGCTCCAGTGGGTCCGCGACGTGCGGCGTGACCCGGCGGGCGTCGCCTGGCTCGCCTTCGCGGTGGGCCTGACGGCGATCGTCGCATGGCAGCTGCCACCACTCGTGGTCCCGGGCATCGGATGCCTGGTGTTCGCGGCGCTGGCGACTTCCGTGCGGGACCGCCCCACCCGGTTCTGACCATCCTTCCGACCACCCCGACTACCCCTGGAGCTCGCGTGCATTACGGCGGCGATTACAACCCCGAACAGTGGCCCGAGGACATCTGGCCTGATGACGTGGCACGCATGCGCGAGGCCGGGGTGACGATGGTCAGCCTCGGGATCTTCTCGTGGGCCCGGATCCAGCCGTCCGAGCACGAGTTCGACTTCGACTGGCTGGATCGCATCATCGCCCTCCTGCACGACGCCGGCATCGCCGTGGACCTGGCCACCGCGACGGCGTCGCCACCACCCTGGGCGACCGTCGCCTACCCGGAGATGCTGGCCGCGGACGAGCACGGGTCGCCCTACTGGCACGGCAGCCGCCAGCACTACGCGCCGTCGTCGCCCGCCTACCGGAAGCTCGCCGCCGCACTCGTGACGAGGATCGCGGAGCGCTACGCGCAGCACCCCGCCGTGGTGCTCTGGCACGTGAACAACGAGTACGGCTGCCACCTCAACGTCGACTACTCCGATGCGGCTCGGGATGCCTTCCGCCTCTGGCTGGAGAAGCGCTACGGGACGGTGGACGCTCTGAACGAGGCCTGGGGCACCATGTTCTGGTCCCAGCGCTACGGCAGCTTCGGCGAGGTCTTCCCGCCCCGCCACGCGCCCTACAGCCACAACCCCGGCCAGCTCCTCGACTACCGCAGGTTCACCTCCGACATGCTCCTCGAGTGCTACCGGATGGAGCGCGACATCATCCGCGCCGCGGGCGCGACGCAGCCCGTCACCACCAATTTCATGGGCGCCTTCAAACCGGCGAACTACGCACAGTGGGCGCCGGAGCTGGACGTCATCAGCGACGACCTGTACCCGGACCCCAACGACCCCGAGAGCTTCCGCGAGGGCGCCTTCCACGGGGACCTCATGCGGTCGCTCAAGCCGGGCACCCCGTGGCTGCTGATGGAGCAGGCGTCCAACGCCGTCAACTGGCGGCCGTCGAACGCGCCGAAGGCGCCGGGGCAGCTCGCAGCCCAGAGCATGCAGGCCGTGGCCCGCGGAGCCGACGGCATCCTGTTCTTCCAGTGGCGCCAGTCGCGGGCGGGATCGGAGAAGTTCCACTCCGGTATGCTGCCGCACGCCGGGACGCAGACGCGGACCTGGCGGGAGGTGGTGGCACTCGGGAAGGAGCTCGACCGGCTGCCGGGACTGCCCGCCGACGACGGTTCCTCGCGCGTCGCCATCCTGCTCGACTGGGAGAACTGGTGGGCCATCGAGAACCCCGACCACCCCACCTCCCTCGACTACCTGTCTTTCGTGCGGGGCTGGTACGACACCGCACACCGCCTCCATGTGCAGGTCGACATCCTGCCGCCCACGGCAGACCTCACGACGTACGACGCCGTCGTCGCTCCGCACCTCTACCTGCTCACGGACCAGTCCGCCGGCAACCTCGTCGCCTTCGTGGAGCAGGGCGGACACCTGCTGGTCACAGCCTTCAGCGACGTGGTCGACGAGAGTGACCGCTTCCGTCCGGGCGGGTTCGGCACGCAGCTGCGCGACCTGCTCGGGGTCGTCGTCGAGGACTTCGGCGCGCTCGTCGCACCGGACTCGCAGGGGCCCGGGCAGCAGCAGGCGCGGATCGCCGGCCGCGGATTCGGCTTCGCGGGCTCCTACCTCGCGGAGGAGGCCCACGTCGTCGACGCCGAGGTGCTGGCGACCTTCGACGGGGCCCGCCAGCACGGCCGGCCGGCACTCACAGTGCGCCGCGAGGGGGCAGGAGCCGCCTACTACCTCGCCACGGTGCCCGACGACGACGGCGCCCGGCAGGTGCTCGGGCACCTGTTCGCGGCGGCGGGCGTGGAGCCGGTGCTGCCCGGACTGCCACGGATGGTGGAGGCGATCCGCCGTGGCCGGTTGCTGACCGTCATCAACCACGGCGTAGAAGCCACGGAGATCGAGGTGGCGGGCGAGGACGCCCTCACGGGCCACACCGTGGACGGCGTCACGCTGCAACCCTTCGACTACGCCCTCGTACTGACCGACCGTTGACGCCGGTCGAAGGATCGCCGTCCCGCTACACCGCACTCCCGGCAGGTGCAAGACGGGACGGCAGTTCCTACGGGGGCTGCAGGGAAGCCGGCGGCGGGCCTACGCTCGGGATCATGGACCAGCCGACTGAAGAACATCACCTGAAGGATCTCGGCAGCACCGAGGGGATCGATCCGACCGACGTCGGTCAGATCCAGGACGGGCCGCTGACCGCTGCGGACGAGGTCGACCTCATCGCGAATCAGGCCGTCGCGGACGGCGACCCGTCCGTCGAGACGCTCGCGGGCAACGTCGGACTCGAGGACTCGCCCGCGGACAACCCGACGACGGACGACCGCTTCACCGGGGGCTCGCGCTAGCGGAGGCCCGAGGGAAGACCCTCCCTGCCGCAGGCGGTTTGCCGCGGGATCACAGCCGTGATCCCGGATCGGCTCAGGACTCGCGGACCGCTCTCTCGCCCGTCTCCTCGGCCGTCTCCTCGGCCGGAGCGTCCCGGATGGCCTGACGCCGATCCAGCTCCTCGCGGAGCTCGTGGTGCTGGCCCTCGGTCTCGGCATCCACCTCATGATGTTCGACGAACTGGCGGTCCCGCGACCGGTGGTTCCTGCTGTTCAGGATGTCCAGGTCGTCCCTGTCCACGGTCGACAGGTCCTCGGGGAAATCCTTCGCCGGATCCAATCTGCTGCTGTCTGCCACTGTCCAACTCCTCATGGGCGCGTTGATCCATCTTCCCCGAGTCTAGGGTCGAAGCCCGTGTTCCGCCCACCGCGACAACCCACCAGCCGGATCGGCACCGAAGACCAGGCTGCTACCGGGTCGGATCGTCGTCGCGGAAGCTGTAGATGACGTCCACCGGGCAGGTGACCGCAGGGCACCCTCTCTCCTGGACGACCGGGGTTGAGTGGCTTGCCGCAGGCGAGACCGTTCCCGTTGCCTTCGGCGTCGACCTGCGATTCTGCGCCTGTCAGGCGGTGTCGCGCTCGTCATGCCGCGGTGTGGACGGCGCTGTCAGGGGATCCGGTGAACGGCGTGCGCGCCCCTCATCACTGACCGTGGCGAAGCCCTCGCGGGACCAGTACTCGAACCCCCCGACCAGTTCGCGCACATTTGTATAGCCCAGCGACGCCAGCTTCAACGCGCCGCGGGTGCTGCCGTTGCAGCCTGGTCCCCAGCAGTAGACGACGATGGCGGCATCCAGGGCGGGGGCGACGTCGGTGATGCGCGCTTCGAGCTCTGCGTTCGGAATATGGGCGGCACCCGGAATGCGGCCCTGCCTCCACGAAGCGGCCGAGCGGGTATCGATCACGATCGGGCCGAGGCCAGATGCACGCTCAGCAGCTAGGTCCGCAGGGTCGGTTTCGTAGGCGAGCTTCGCAGCGAAGAAGTCAGCGGCGGAAAGGGAAGGAGACATGCATCTATCGAATCTCGTCCGACGCTTTTCTGGAACAGCACATCGATTGTGCGGAAGCGCCGACGGCTGTGGAACCACGGTACATTCACCGTTATGCCATCGAACCGACGGTTGGACCTCGACGCAACCGATGAAGCGATAGTCCACCACCTGCAGCAGGACGGACGGACGAGCGTCGCGCAACTCGCTCGGGCCATCAATCTTTCACCGAGCGCGACCAGTGATCGTCTCCGGCGCCTCACCGATGGTGGGGTCATCACCGGATACTCCATCACCGTGGATCCTGAAGCTCTCGGGTATGCGGTGACAGCGTTCGTGCGACTGGCCTACCCCACCGGCAACTACAAGCCGTTCCACGACCTCGTCGACTCGATGCCCGAGATCATCGAAGCACACCACGTCACCGGAGCGGATTGCTTCATCATCAAGGTCCTGGCCCGCTCCATGCGCGACCTCGAACGCATCACCGGGCGCCTCGCTACCCTCGGTGGCATCACGACCAGCGTGGTCTACTCGAGCCCGATTCCCTCGCGACACATCACTCCTGCCTGACACGGGAGGCATCGCCCACTTCGACCGTCCTGGTCACGAATCGAACTCACCCGTGTACGGAGAGGGATCCCCACCGTCACCTACGAAGCCGGACGCAGGTCCACCGGCTTCCGGGCGGCTGAAAGATCTCGGTGGATGGCGGCCTGCGGAGGTCCGCCTTTTCCATGAGGACCCGTTTGTTGTTGCAGCATCGCACCGGTAGACATAGGCCATGACCTCGAACACCCCTGTCGCGAAGACGCTATTCATCATCAGCACCATCGTCGCAATAGGCATCCTTACTTACCTGTGGGTCCACTTCGACAACACACCCCTGGTGATCAAGGTGTTCTTCTCACTGTTCATGGTCGGCATCGTCAGCTTCAACGCGCGACGAGCGTTCTCACGCCGTAACCCCTGACCCGTATCCGGCCACGCACGGGAACAGCTGCCATGGAGGCCGCATGAACTACTCCATGGTCGAATGGATCGCAGCCTTCAGGGCATCCTTCGACCACATCTCCGCCATCCCACGGGACGAGTGGAACCTCGTCGCCGTATACCCTTTGGACGACGAGACGCTCGCTGTAGTCGTGGATCAGGGGCCCCATCGGTTCGGCCGGCGCTTCCGTCTCGAGTCGCTGAACAACAGTGGCTTCCGGGGCCTCCGCCACCCTGGCGAACTAGCCAGCATCCTCATTCTCGGTGAGGTCCTGGAGCCACACTCGTTGAACAGTCGTCCCAGCTCACTGGTTGCCGAGGGCATCTACCCGAAGGCGATCTGGGGTGGGGAGCAGCCCGAAAACGACGACGATGCAGCGACGGACTAGCTTCTGACGCCGTCGGTGAGGAGCCGTGAGCGTACAGCTAGGCGTCTGGTTGTAGCGTCGCACAGCTCGCCGGCCTGGCCACTCCCTCCTGCGCCCGACACCGCCGGCGTCGAGCACGAGGACACTGCAGCCGTGCAAGGTTCAAGCGTCCAACCCAGTGACCGCTCGCTGACAGCGGACCGCCGTTGACAGCCCGTCCACTCACGCGCACCCTTTAGGCACGACGTGACGGCGACTCCGCTGCCCCGCCCTTCCACGAAAGGCAGCCGTCATGAAAAATCCACGCCTCCTCGTGCCCGTCGCCGTGCTCGGCCTGTCCTTGACGGGTGCCTCTTCGGTTGTCGCAGCCGGACCCGAACGCGATCCGGTGACGGTCGACAGCTACGACTTCCAGTTCAGCTGCGGCGATGACTTCGACGTCCGAATCAGCGGAACCTCGAGCACGAAGTCTCTGTTCTGGCTCGACGAGCAAGGCAACGTGACCCGGTTCAGGATGCAGGTGGCGGCACCACGCGATGTCCTCACGAATCTGGACACCATGAAGTCGGTCGAAGTGGGGGCACACTTCGTCCAGACTTAAACCCGCGTACCCGGCACCAACGAATACACTGTCACGGTGGTGGGACACAGATACCTGGCCACCGATCCCGGCGCCGGCATCATCATGCGCGACGTGGGCAGGATCGTCTTCTCCGATCCCTCCGAACAGACTGTCACCTTCGAGGCGGGCGTCCACGACGCCGCAGATCCAGACCTCCTGGGACTCGCCCTGTGCGGTCTGGTCGACTGACGCGGGAGCGACTCCGCCGGCAACAACGCGCGGCTGCCCTCCGCTCCAGCTGATCTCGCTCGGCCGGCGGTCGCCGAAGTCTCGGACCCGCGCGCTACGCTCGAGCATCTGATCGTTCACCGATGGGGGTAGCTGTGCGTCTGGATGGATTCTCGTTCCTGATCGTTCTCGTCGTCTGGGTCATCGTGCCCGTGATCTTCGGGCTGGTCCTGTACTGGATCATCCGGCTCGGCGTGAAGCACGGACTGCGGTCGTATCACTCCGATGCCAACGGGAACTTTCCCTCTGCGGAATAGCCGACGTCGGTCGACTACCGCCCGCGATGTTTCCCGTTTCGGCCCCCGCCTGAGAAAGTAGCGGCATGACCCTGGACATCGCGGCCTTCCGCGCGCACTTCCCCGCCCTACGCACCGGTACCGCGTACTTCGACGGCCCCGGCGGGACGCAGGCCCCCGCCGTCGTAGGAGCCGCGATAGCCGACGCCATCACCGGGCCGCTGTCCAACCGCGGCCTCGGCATGGGCTCGGAGAGGAACGCCGAATCGGCGGTCAGCAAATTCCGCGCGGCGATGGCCGACCTGCTCGGGGCGCATCCCGGCGGGGTCGTCTACGGGCGGAGCGCAACGCAGCTCACCTACGACTTCTCCCGCCATCTCGCCAAGACCTGGCAGCCGGGCGACGAGGTCGTGGTGTCACGGCTGGATCATGACTCCAATATCCGCCCCTGGGTGCAGGCAGCCGACGCGGTCGGCGCCACCGTGCGCTGGATCGATTTCGAGCCGGACACCACGGAGATTGACCAAGCGTCCGTCGCGACCGCGATCACCGAGCGCACGAAGCTGGTGGCGATCACCGCCGCCTCGAACCTGCTCGGCACGAAACCGCCGGTGCGCCGCATCGCCGATGCCGCGCACGCGGTCGGCGCTCTGGTCTACCTGGACGGTGTGCACTACACCGCTCATGCGGCGGTCGACGTGAAGGCGCTGGGAGCTGACTTCTTCGCCTGCTCGCCCTACAAATTCCTCGGACCCCACTGCGGTGTTCTCGTGGCCGACCCGGAGCTGCTGGAGTCGCTGCAGCCGGACAAGCTGCTGCCGTCCACGAACGCGGTTCCGGAGCGGTTCGAGTTCGGCACCCTCCCGTACGAGATCATGGCCGGAACCACGGCGGCCGTGGACTTCCTGGCAGCGATCGCTCCGGGAACCGGGACCGGCCGCCGTGCGCGCCTTCTTGCATCCGCTCATCTGGTCGACGAGCACGAGCTCGCGTTGCGCTCCCGCATCGAGGCAGGGCTGGCGGAACTGGGTGACGCCGTCGTGCTGCACTCGAAAGCCAAAGATCGGACACCGACACTGCTGGTGACGTTCCCGGGCCGGTCCTCCGCGGACGCCTACCGATTCCTCGCGGATCGCAACATCCTCGCGCCGGCGGGGTCCTTCTACGCCTACGAAGCCTTCCGTCGCCTTGACCTCGAGGACAGCGCCGCCCTGCGGGTCGGCTTGGCTCCCTACAACAACGACGACGACGTCGATCGCCTCCTGACCGCGCTCGGCGAGTTCGTCGCCTCATGACGCGGGTGTAGGTCTTCACGTCGCACGGGATGGGCCGATGCCGGCGACGACGACGAGCAGGATGCCACCGGTTCGGCTGTGCCGTAGCAGGATCCTTCGCCGAACGCTGACGCGGATCCTCAGGTGCGGACAGCGGCCACGGCTTCGATCTCCACGAGTTGGTCCTCATATCCAAGAACCGTCACGCCCAACAGGGTGCTCGGTACGTCATGGGCACCGAACGCTCGGCGTACAACCTCCCAGGCGTCGACGAGATCACCCCGATCGGTCGATGCCACGAGCACGCGGGTGCTGATGACGTCTTCGATAACCGCTCCAGCTGCGTGGAGAGCCGTCGTCATGTTTCGAACGCACTGTTCCGCCTGTGCTGCGTAATCGCCTTTTCCCACTGTTGCCCCGGTTTCATCGAGGGGACAGGACCCCGCGAGGAAGATCAGTCGCGCATCGGCCGGCGCGGTGGCGGCGTAGGCATACTGGGCTGCGTCCGTCAGCGCGGTGGACCGGATCAACGTCACTGCTGAAGCCATCAGATCCTGCTTTCCCTCGTGCCGACCAAGCAAGCTTCCCATCATTCACCCACCATGGAGGATCCTTCCCTTTTGATGGTGTCCGTCCTCCTGCTCCTGGGCTTCATCGCCTCCACAGGCATCGTGATCCTGTTCGGTCGCGCATGGAGCCGTGGACGCCACCGTCCCGAGGCCGCCCGGATCACTGCTGTGTCAGTCGGTCTCGTCGGCCTGGTGAGCGTGCTCCTCACGGGAGCGTTCGGACGAGGAATCGCCGTGGCAGACGCCGGACGGTCATCGTGGCTGGTCGACACGCTGTTTCTGGTCAGCGCCATCGGGATCCCCACGCTCTTCCCGTCGGGCTGATCGCCTTCTCGAGAACCCGCCGGGAACAGCATCCGGTGCCCCTCGTCCGCTGGGGGATCCGAAAGCGGGCAACCATGCGTCCGGATCGTCGGGTGCACTTTCCCGACGCCGCGCAGCTCGCCTGCCCAGCCACTCCTCCCTGCAGGCATCGGTCTTCGCGGCGTCCGCGGTATCCGCTGCCGCGCCGTCGTCCAGGGGGAATACGTAGAACACCGACAGCATGACCAGGGCGCCTAGGGCTCGACCGAAACCGGCGAGGAAGGAGACGACCCCACGGATGAGGAGGATCGCGACGGCTGCCGTCCAGCCGGACATGTGGGCCGGTGCTTCCGGTCGCGGTGGAGGCGCCGTGGCCGGTGTCGGTGCCCGCTACTCGCGCAGCTGCTGCACCATGTCCAGCACGACGGCGCGCAGGTCGCCGTCGTGCTCCTCGGCGATGCGCCGCTGGCGCTGGTACCCGGCTCCGCGCTGCATGATGCCCTCGACGTCGGCCAGCTCGCTGCTGCAGCCGAGTCTCGCGGCGATGGGCTCCAACCGGGTGAGCACGTCGGCGAGGTGGTCCGTCACAAGCTGCTCGTTGCCGTCGGCGTCGAGGATGATGATGGCGTCCAGCCCGTAGCGGGCGGCCCGCCACTTGTTCTCCTGGATGTGCCAGGGCTGCATGGTGGGGATGCTGCCGCCCGCGTCGAGGATCTGCGAGAACTCGTGGACGAGGCACTGGGTGAGGGCGGCGACGGCACCGACGTCGCGCAGCGTGGACAGGCCGTCGCACACGCGCATCTCCACCGTCCCGAGGTTCCCGACCGGGCGGATGTCCCACCGGATCTCGCTGACGGCGTCGATCACTCCCGTGGTGGACATGTCCTGGACGTAGGACTCGTACGCCGCCCAGTCGTCGAAGTGGAAGGGCAGGCCCGCCGTGGGCAGCTGCTGGAACATGAGCGCGCGCTGCGAGGCGTAGCCCGTGTCCTCGCCGCCCCAGAACGGCGACGACGCCGAGAGCGCCTGGAAGTGCGGGAAGTAGTTGGTCAGGCCGTCCACCACAGGGAGCGCCTTGTCGCGGTGGTCGAGGCCCACATGGACGTGCACGCCGTAGATGACCATCTGCCGGCCCCACCACTGCGTGCGGTCGATCAGCTTCGCGTACCGTTCCTTGTCCGTCACCTGCTGGGAACGCGGCGCACTGAAGGGATGCGAACCGGCGCAGAACAGTTCCACGCCCATCGGGTCGGTGACCTCCCGGACGGCGGCGAGCGAGCGGGACAGGTCCTCCTTCGCCTCGTCCACGGTGGTGCAGATGCCGGTGACGAGTTCCACCGTGTTGAGCAGCAGTTCCTGCTTGATGTGGGGGTGCTCGTCGTCGTCCTGCAGTTCCGGGTGGTTCGCGCTGACCCCGCGGAGCACCTCGTTGGCCACGGGGACGAGCTCCCCGTTGTAGCGGTCCACGAGCGCCAGTTCCCACTCGACGCCGAGCGTGGACTGGGCTGACTGCGCAAAGTCGATCTTCAAGGAAGCGGCTCCTGACGGGTACGGGCTCATCGATTGGTGCCTCGGGACGCGCCGTCGCGGAAAGAGACTCGTCCCTATGCTAGTGCTTGGCGCGGCGCGGAGCGGGTCCGCTCGCCCGGGCGGGCATGCTGCTGGAAGAATATGCACCGTGCCCATCCTGAACAAAGACATGACCCTCTGCATCTCCCTGGCCGCGCGGCCGAGCAACATCGGGACGCGCTTCCACAACTACCTCTACGAGGAGTTGGGCCTGAACTTCATCTACAAGGCCTTCACCACCCCGGACCTGCCGGCGGCCATCGCGGGCCTGCGGGGTCTCGGGATCCGGGGCTGCGCCATCTCGATGCCGTTCAAGGAAGACGTCATCGCGCTCGTCGACAGGTTGGACCCCTCGGCGAAGGCGATCGATTCCGTCAACACGATCGTGAACGACGACGGCGTCCTCACCGCGTACAACACCGACTACCTCGCGGTGGAGCGGCTCCTGCGGGAGCATGCCGTGCCGACGTCGCATTCGGTCCTCGTGCAGGGGTCCGGGGGCATGGCCAAGGCCGTCGTCGCAGCCCTGCGTGATTCCGGGTTCACCCGGGTGACCGTCGTGGCCCGCAACGAGCGCACGGGCCGGGCTCTCGCGGACCTGTACGGCTTCGCCTGGCAGCAGGCGGTGGGGGAGTCGACGGCCGACCTCATCCTCAACGTGACGCCGCTCGGCATGGCCGGCGCGGACGCCGACGCCCTCGCCTTCCCGGCAGCCGCCATCGAGGCGGCACGGGTGGTGTTCGACGTCGTCGCCTCCCCGTCGGAGACGCCGCTGATCCTCGCCGCCCGGGCAGCGGGCAAGCCGGTCATCACGGGTGCGGAGGTCGTCGCACTGCAGGCCGAGGAGCAGTTCGTCCTCTACACAGGTGTCCGTCCCACGGCGGAGCAGGTCCGGGCTGCGGGGGAGTTCTCGCGCCGGGAGGCGTAGCAGGCGGGTCGGGCGGCGGCGTGTCCCTGCGCCGGCAGGCGGTGCCGACGGGGCCCGGGCCTAGACCTCGGCGCGGACCCTGAACCAGCGCACGCCGTGCGGTTCGAGGGTGATACCCGCTGTCAGGTGCGCCCGCCGCCCGGTGATGAGTTCGATGACCCTCTCCGGCAGGCCGGAGAGGGTCCGGGCGCTGACATCCTGCGGGGTGTCGGCGAAGTTGGCGAGGACGAGGACGGTGGAGTCCTCGCCGTCGAGCAGGCCGGGCCGCTGGTAGCCCAGGACATGCGGGTTGTCGGTGTGGAAGGGGACCAGGCGGCCGCCGGTGAACTCGGGGGTGTGCTTGCGCACCTCGATGAGGCGGACGAGGCCGGTGTGGACGGCCCCGGCGTCCGTGGCGGGGTCCTGCCGGGTGGCGTAGCGGTCGACCGGGTAGGCCGGCCGGCCGACCCAGCGGCTGTCGCCGGCCTTCGCAGGGTCGGAGAGGTAGGTGTAGTCGTTGAGCTGCCCGACCTCGTCGCCGAGGTAGAGCAGCGGGATGCCGCCGGTGCTGAGGATGATCGAGTGGGCCAGCAGGATCCGCGCGACGGCGGCACCGGGGGCCTCCTCCGTGCCTCCGGTCTCGGCCGCTTCGAGCCCGGCGAGGGACGCGGTGGTGCCGGAGATGCGGCAGTCCCCGGTGCGGGGGTTGTCCTGGAACGGCACGCCGCGGGCGAAGCTACCCGGGAACCGGTTCACGTAGAAGGCGTTGAGGAACCGGCGGTGGTCGTGCCCGTTGATGCCCAGTTCGGCGGCATCCTCGTCGGAGAAGGTCCAGCCGATGTCGTCGTGGCTGCGCACGTAGTTCACCCAGGCGGTGCCGTCGGGGATGTCGTGCCGGCGTTCGAGGGCCTGGGCGAGGAGGGACACCTCCCGGGTGGCCAGGGAGTTCCAGATCAGGGCCATCTGCAGCGGGTTGTAGCTGAGCTGGCACTCACCCGGGTCGATGTACTGGACCACTTCGTCGGGGTGGACGATCGCCTCGGACTTGAACAGCAGCGACGGTGCTGCGAGCCGGCAGACGGCGTTGAAGGCCTGCAGGAGCAGATGCGCTTCGGGGAGGCTCTCGCAGGTGGTGCCGAGCTGTTTCCAGATGAACGCGACGGCGTCCATGCGCACGATGTCCACGCCCTGGTTCGCGAGGAAGAGCATCTCCCCGGCCATGGCCCGGAAGACCCGGGGGTTGCGGTAGTTGAGGTCCCACTGGAAGGAGTGGAACGTTGCCCAGATCCAGCGGCCGTCCTCGAGCTGAACGAAGGAGCCGGGGTGGTCGTCGGGGAAGATCTCGCGGACCGTCCGCTCGTAGGCGTCGGGCATGCCCCGGTCGGGATAGATCCAGTAGAAGTCCTCGTAGTCCGGGTCTCCGGCGACGGCTCGGCGCGCCCAGTCGTGCTCGTCGGAGGTGTGGTTGAAGATGAAGTCGACCACGAGGGCGATGCCGTTCTCCCGCAGTTCGCGAGCGAGGTCCGCGAGGTCGTCCATGGTCCCGAGCGCCGGGTCCACGTCGCGGTAGCTCGAGACCGCGTAGCCGCCGTCGGAGTTCTCCGCCGGCGCCAGGAACAGCGGCATCAGGTGCAGGTACGTCAGGCCCAGCTCGCGGAGGGAGGGGATCCGGTCGCGCAGTCCGGCGAGGTTCCTCGCGTACAGGTCCACATAGCAGACCCCGCCGAGCATCCGGTTCGAGGCGAACCAGTCCGGCGCCATGGCGCGGGCGGCGTCGAGGGCCTTCAGGTCCGCGGGCCGGTCCTGCCAGGACGCTGCGGCGTCGAGGACCACCTGCAGGAGCTCTCCATCCGCTCCCGGACCGTAGATGCGATGGAACAGGGCCTGCAGGCGCGGGAACTCGGCATCGAAGCGCGCCAGGAACGAGGACCAGTCCGCGTCGGACGTTCCGGAGAGGCGCGATGCCTGCACCTCCGCGCGGACACGGTCTTCGGGGAGAGGCTGCGGGGAGCTCATCCGGCAAGCCTATTGCAACGGAGCGGCCAGGGGCGGAGCACGTCCTGCCGTACGTCGGCTGCAAGAGCACGGAGGGCGTGGACGTCCGGGAACGCCGGGTGCTGCCGCCCGGCCTCGACGGGAGCATCCGCGAACCGCAGGAGCACGCCGTCGACGCGCGAAGCGCCGCGCCCCTTCCGGGACGCGGCGCTTCGGGACGTTCCGGCAGGTGCGCCGGTACTACTCGGAGACGGGGATCGACTGCGATTTCAGCGAGTCGACGGTCTTCTGCTGTCCGTTCTCGAGGGCGTCCATCAGGGTGCCGGAGCCACCGATGGCAGCACCGAATCCGTCCGAGACGTCCGTGTAGGTCTGCGTCATCGTGGGACCCCAGGTGAAGTCGGGGTTCACGTTCGCGGAAGCGTCGGCGAAGACGTCGTAGATCTTCTGCCCACCGTAGTACTCGACGCCGCCTGCGAAGGCCTCGAGGTCGGTGGCCGACTTCGCTGCGGGGTAGAGGCCGCCGAGCTCGTTGGCCAGCGCGAGTGCTTCGGGATCGGTGTTCAGCCAGAGCGCGAACTTCGCGGCCTCGGCCGGGTGGTCCGAGCCCTTCAGGACCGCGGTGGAGGAACCGCCCCAGTTGCCGGCGGCCTCTCCGCCGTCCTCCCACTGCGGCATCGGGGCGACGGCCCACTTGCCGGAGGTGTCGGGCGCGCCGTCGGACAGGGTGGTCGCACCCCACACGGCAGAGACCCAGGTCCACTGCTGGCCCGTGTTGAACGAGGCGTTCCATTCGTCCGAGAACGACGGCAGCGTGGAGACGAGGTCCTTGGACAGCAGATCCTGCCAGTAGGTGGCCACTTCCTCCGATTCGGGGCTGGTCAGGTTGACGTCCCAGTTCTCGCCGTCGTTGGCGAACCACTGGCCGCCGTTCTGCCAGACCATGCCCGCGAACCAGTTGACGTCCGTCTTCGGGAAGTTGGTGATGTAGGAGCCCTGCGCCTTGATCTGCTCCGCCGCCGCCGCGTACTCCTCCCACGTGGTGGGAACCGCGATGCCGGCCTGCTCGAAGAGGTCCGCGCGGTAGTACATGGCCATCGGGCCGCTGTCCTGCGGGACCGCGTAGACCGAGCCCTCCTCACCGAAGGTCACCTGGCCCCAGGTCCAGTCCACGAACTGGTCCTGGGCGTCGGCGATGCCCTCGCACTCGGCGATGTTCTCGAGACCGTCCTGTACGCGGAAGTTGGGCAGGGCGTCGTACTCGATCTGGCCGAGGTCCGGTGCGTTGCCCGCCTGGATCTGGTTGAAGAAGTTCTGGTAGGTACCGGAGTTGCCGTTGGGGCCGGTCTGCACCTTCACCTGGATGTCAGGGTTCTCGGTGTTCCAGAGCTCGGCCACCTGGTCCATGCCCGGGACCCAGGTGGTGAAGCTCAGTTCGACGGGTCCTTCGGAGGCCTCGCAGGGGACGGCTTCGGCCCCTGCCTCGGAGCTGTCTCCGCCGGCTGAACAGCCGGAGAGAGCCAGCGCAGAGATCATGGCAAAGGCCGCGGTGACTTTTCCGTAATGCGCGCGCATTGTCTTTCCTATCGGTTGATTGAGCAGTGCGGTGCGGGGCGGACGCCGGCGCACCAGGAGTGCTGGTCGGGGAGTGCTGGTCGGGGAGTGGTGCTACTTGACGCTGCCGGCGCCGAGCCCGCTGCTCCAGAAACGCTGGAGTGCGAGGAAGGCGATGATCAGCGGGAGGATCGAGACGAGCGCCCCGACGATCACGAGGGACCGCAGTTCGGGGATCTGGCTGATCTGGCTGTTCCAGGCGTACAGGCCCAGCGTCACGGGGAAGAGGTCCTGGTCGCGGAGCATGATCAGGGGCAGGAAGAAGTTGTTCCAGATCGCGACGAACTGGAACAGGAAGATCGTCACCAGCGCCGGTGCCATGAGGCGTGTGGACACCGTGAAAAAGGTGCGGATCTCTCCGGAGCCGTCGAGCCGGGCCGCCTCGAGCAGTTCCCCCGGCACGCTGGCGGCGGCGTAGATCCGTGCCAGGTAGACGCCGAAGGGACTCACGAGGCTCGGCAGGAACACCGCCCACATGGTGTTGGTGAGGTTCACCTGGCTGAAGATCAGGAACAGGGGCAGGGCCAGGGCGGTCGCGGGGACCAGGACGCCGCTGAGGACGATGTTGAAGATCGCCTCGCGTCCCCTGAACTCGTACTTGGCGAGCGCATAGCCGCACATCGCGGCGATGATCGTGCCGATCAGGGCGCCCAC
Organism: Arthrobacter sp. UYP4; assembly: GCF_057291175.1. NCBI lineage: Bacteria > Bacillati > Actinomycetota > Actinomycetes > Micrococcales > Micrococcaceae > Arthrobacter > Arthrobacter sp. UYP4. The sequence goes on along the minus strand of NZ_JBXAVU010000001.1, from coordinate 1,293,034 downwards.
GCCGGCGTAGAGGGCGGAGTTGAGCAGCCAGCGGCCGAACAGTCCGTCGCCGTAGGAGAAGAGCCGTCCCAGGTTGCCGAAGAACGTCCCGAGGGAGTCCGCGGTAAACCACAGGGGTGCGGTCGAGGTGACCTCGCCGCCCGTCTTGGTGGACGTGGTCAGCAGCCACCAGATAGGTGTCAGGAAGTAGAGGGTGAAGACCCCCATGATGAGCATCGCGGCACTGCGGGACATGACGCTCTGCCGTGGTCCGCGGGTGCGGGTGTCGGCGCTGTTCGCCGTCGAACGTCCCCCGCGCTGGCGCTTGGGGGCGGTGGCTGGGGCTGCCGTCACTGGGTGACCTTCCGCTGGGTCGACTTCAGGAAGATGAAGGAGAGGATGAATGTGGCGAGGGCCAGGACCACGGAGAACGCCGCGGCGAGGTTGTAGTTCGGCACGGACGCCGTGGTGTAGACCGCGAGGTTCGGTGTGAAGGTGCTGTTGATCGCCGAGCTGAAGCTGCGCAGCGTCTGCGGCTCGGCCAGGAGCTGGAGCGTCCCGATGATGGAGAACACGGCGGTGAGGATGATCGCGGGGATCACCAGGGGGATCTTGATGCGCCAGGCGATCTGGATGTTGCTCGCACCGTCGAGCCGGGCCGCCTCGTAGATCTCGGTGGGGATGGCGAGCAGCGACGAGTAGATGATGAGCATGTTGTAGCCCACGTAGACCCAGGTCACGATATTCGCGATCGCCCAGAGGACGAGGTTGCCGGACAGGAAGTCGATGTTCGAGGTGACCGCGCCGAAGGGGGAGAGCGACGGCGAGTACAGGAATCCCCACATGATCGCGGCGATCACCCCGGGCACGGCGTAGGGCGCGAAGAACGCGAGGCGGAAGAACTTCTTGCCCTTGAGCAGGGGAGAGTCGAGGAGCAGCGCGAACAGCAGGGCGAGGCCGAGCATCACCGGCACCTGGATCGCGCCGAAGAGCAGCACGCGTCCCACGGATTCCCAGAACGCGGTGTTCTGGAATACCTGCTCGTACTGGACGAAGCCGCCGAAGACCTGCCGTGGCTTGCCGAATGTGCCCTCGCGCTCCACGGTGAGCAGCGACTGGACGACGGCGTAGACGATCGGGATCGCGTAGAAGGCGAGGAACAAGATCGCGAAGGGTGCGATGAACAGGGCCACTGCGCGGCGCTGCGCCCCCGACGAGCGGTTCTTCCTCGTGGCCGGGGGTGCCTTCGGGGCCTCCGCCGGCGTACTAATGACTGTCATTGCCTGCATCCTTTCGGCTCTGCGACGAGCCGTCGGTGTCGGGTCGTGCTGGGGTGGTGCGAACGACGCGGACGGCGCCGGCGGGAACGACGACGACGTCGGCCACGGCCTCGGAGGTCAGCAGTTCCAGGCCGTGGACCCGGTGCTTGCGGTCCTCGGCGGAGTGGTTGATCAGGAAGAGGTAGTCGTGTCCGTTGCCGCGGCGGGTCACGGCCTCGAGGCCGGACTGCGCCTCGGTCAGCCGGACCCCGGCGGTGACGGCGGCGCGCAGCAGCAGGTCCTTCAGGACGCCGCCGTCGAGCACGGTGCCGACGTACCAGGCCTCGCCCGTGCCGAAGCGGTTGCGGGTGACGGCGGGTGCGCCGGCGTGATGGCCGGTGGCATAGCTGAGCACCGGCTCGGCGGTGGTCAGGCGCAGTGCCTCCGACCACAGGGACGCGGGCGAACCGTTGTCGAGTGGAAGCGGATGCGCCGGATCGAGGGGGAAGAACTCCTCGGAGCGGACGCCGAGCAGATCCCGGAAAGCCCCGGGATAGCCTCCGGGCCGCACCCGCTCGTTCTCGTCGACGATCCCGCTGAAGAAGGTGACGAAGGCAGAGCCTCCGCTCTCCACGAAGTCGCTGATGACGGCGGCGTGCTCGTCGCGGACCAGATAGAGGTTCGGGACCACCACGAGCCGGTAGGCGGAGAGGTCGGCGCCGGGCGGCACGACGTCGACGGTGATCCCGGCATCCCAGAGCGCCCTGTAGGCGGCATGGATCTGCTCGATGTACCGTACGTCGCCGGACGGATGCGAGTCCTGGTCGTGGGCCCACCAGGCCTCCCAGCTGAAGACGAGCGCCACCTCGGCATGCACGGTGGTGCCCGCGAGCTCGCGCAGCTTTCCGAGCGAGGAGCCGAGTTCGACGACGTCGCGCCAGATCTGCGAATCGGTGCCGGCATGCGGCACCATCGCGGAGTGGAACTTCTCGCTGCCCTGCAGGGAGGCCCGCCACTGGAAGAAGCACAGGCCGTCGGCGCCACGGGCGAGGTGGGTGAGTGAGTTGCGGATCATCTCGCCGGGGCCCTTGGCGATGTTCCGCGGCTGCCAGTTCACGGCTCCGGTGGAGTGCTCCATGAGCAGCCAGGGCCGGCCCTGCGCGAGCCCGCGCGTGGTATCGGCGGCGAAGGCCAGCTCGGCCAGTGGCGCGTCGAGGCGGTGGTCGAGGTAGTGGTCGTTCGCGATGACGTCCATCTCCGGTGCCCATGTCCAGTAGTCCTGGTTGCGGATGTGCGCGGCGACCATGAAGTTGGTGGTCACCGGGGCATCGCTGTTCCGGCGGAGGACGGCCTCCTCGGCCGAGTAGTGCGCAAGCAGTTCGTCCGAGCTGAAGCGGTTGAAGTCGAGCGTCTGCGTCGGGTTGGTGGCCGAGAGGGTGAGCCTGGGGGGCAGGATCTGCTCCCAGGCGGAGTAGCGCTGGCTCCAGAAGGCGGTGCCCCACGCCGCATTGAGCGCATCGAGATCCCCGTAGCGAGCGCGGAGCCAGCCCCGGAACGCCTCGGCGGAGACATCGCAGTAGCACAGGGAGTTGTGGCACCCGATCTCGTTGGAGACGTGCCAGATGCGCAGGGCGGGGTGGCTGCCGTAGCGCGCGGACACCTTCTGCACGAGGGCGAGGGCGGAGTCCCGGTAGACGGGGGAGCTGGGACAGAAGGCCTGGCGGCCGCCGGGCCAGCGGACGGTGCCGTCGGCCGCGCGGGGGAGGATCTCGGGATGCGCCGTGGTCAGCCACGCGGGAGTCGACGACGTCCCGGTGCCGAGGTTGACGCCGATCCCGTTCTCCGCGAGGAGGTCCATCACCGCGTCGAGGTTCTCGAAGCGGAACGTGCCCTCCTCGGGCTCGAGCTCCGCCCAGCCGAAGATGTTGACGGCGACCAGGTTGACACCGGCCTCCTTCATCAGCCGGACGTCCTCGTGCCACACGGACGGGTCCCACTGCTCGGGGTTGTAGTCGCACCCATACACGAGCTGTCCTGTGCCGGACAGTCCTGCGACGGTGGTTGTGCGTGCCAAGCCTGCTCCTCGGTGGGGTGTGCCGAATCCCTGCGACTGCGTGAGGGAGAAGACGAGCGGCGTTCTGTGAACGCTCCCAGAATTGGGGCGCCGAGCTCTCCATCGAGAATCTGTGAACGTTCCCAGAGTAACTGCGGTCACATCGGCTGTCAACGGCGGTCGATGCTCCGTCTGCTCGACCGGTACGTCCCTCCCTGCGCGGCGACGGCCGTCCCGGACCTCCGCAGCAGCGGGAGTGTGGCTCTCGGCCCCCGTGGAGTTGTACCGTTCTCGAACCACTCTTCTTCCTGGGAAGGTTTCGATGATGAGACGTTTTCTCCGTAGCTCCGCCCTGCTCGCCGCCACGGCGGTCGCCCTGTCCGTCGCCGGCGCCTCCCCCGCGTCGGCCATCACCGGAGGGCAGCCGGACGGCGAGGAGCACCCGAATGTGGGGCTGATCCTCGCCTACGGTGACGATGGCGGCCGGTACCGTTGCTCGGCGACCCTGATCGAGCCGACCGTCCTCCTGACCGCGGCGCACTGCACCGACGGGACAGTGGGAAGCACCCTGGTCACCTTCGACTCCGTGGTGGCTGTGGCGCCGCCCGCACCGTTCCCTGACGCAGCGGATGCGTCGGTGGGGTACACGGACGCGGAGATCACCAGCGCCGGCTACCTGTCGGGCACCGCTGCCACCCATCCCGGGTACTCGGACTTCACGGATGTCGACAACTGGAACGACGTCGGTCTCATCGTCCTCGACGAGCCGGTCACCGATATCGAACCGGCGACGATCGCGCCGGTCGGGTACCTCGACCAGTTCGCGTCGCCCACGCTCAACCGGACCCTCTTCGAGGTCGTCGGCTACGGCACGGAGGTGCGCAAGCCGGAGGCCGGCCCGCAGAAGCCCCAGCCCATGTCCTACCCGCTGATCCGCCGGAACACCACATCGCCGGGCCAGAAGCTGACGCCGCAGATCCTGCAGTTGCAGGGCAACCCGAACGACAACCGCGGCGGAGGCGGCACCTGCTTCGGTGACTCAGGCGGACCCGTCTTCCACGGTGACTACATCGTGGCCGTCACGAGCTACACCTACACCGCGAACTGCCGCTACCTCGGCGGCTACCAGCGCGTGGACATCCCCGTGGTGCAGGACTGGCTCGCCGACGAGCTCTGACACCGTCCTGCCGGGGTCAGGCCCCGCCGGTGATCCTCGACCGCAGGACCGGCACCCCTGGCCCCGACAGGTCGGCGAGATACGCCGGGCGTCCGGCGAGGCACATCACGAGGGCGAGCAGGCTTCCACGGACCTCGGGCCCCTCGCCGGACGCGAAGGGGGCGTCGGTCGCCTCCAGTCGCAGGCCGGATGCGACACGGCGACTCGGGACGGTGAAGTTTCTCGCGACGAAGAACTCCGCCACCGGCAGCAGGGCGTCGACGCCGGGCTGCGTGGCGATGCCCAGCGGCCGCCGGATGTCCTGGGCGTGCACCACGATCTCCCCGAGGTATGCCGGCAGGTGCGGCGACGGTGCGATGGACAGGTTGACCACGGCGCGGAACCGGTCCAGCGTCGCCGCGGCGGTGGGGCCGCGGTGCTCGGACAGCCTGCGCCGGTTGTGAACGGCAGGGCGGAAGCCCGCGAGGAGCATGCTCCTGATCCACATCCGGCCACCGACGGAGGCTGCCGCCGAGAGATGCGCCGTCACCTCCTCGACGCTCCACTCGCCGCAGAGGGTAGGCAGGTCCCACTGCTCCGGGGAGAGCGCGGCGAGGTCGTCAGCAAGGGACGCACGCTCCGCATGGGCCAGGTCCCACAGCGCGTCACCGGCAGTCACGACCGCGCGGCCGCCGGTGCCGGAGGCCGCGCGTCGTCGTGCCGGCCCGAGGCCCGGCGTCATGCCGGCTGCTGCTCCCCGTACTTGGCCTGGACGGCTTCCCAGTCGCCGGTCCGGGCGATGGGGTCCATCCACATGATCTCCCAGTTGTGGCCGTCCGGGTCCGCGAAGGAGCGCGAGCGCATGAACCCGAGATCCTGGGCCTTGCCCTCGGTGGCGCCGGCCGCGAGGGCCCTGTCCACGAGGGTGTCGATCTCGGCCGGGTCCTCGACACTGAGGGCGTTGATGACGGCCGAGGTGGTGCGGGTGTCGGCGACCGGCTTGTCCGTGAACTGCGCCCAGTGATGGTGCCCGAGGATCATCAGGTAGATGGTGTCGCTGATGGTGACGGCCCCGGTGTCGTCGTTGGAGAAGTTGGGGTCGAGCGTCCAGCCGAAGCTGGTGTAGAAATCCTTCGACGTCGCGAGATCGCTGACGGGGAGGTTGATGAAGACGTTGGTGGCCATGGCCGCTCTCCTGTTCCTGTGGTGACCCCTGCTGGGCCGTTGGTACCTCTGAGACGGACGGTAGCTCGGGAAATCATCTGTGCCGGACGGCGATCCGGCAAGGGGTGCCACGGCAGGGGTGCGACGGCGGTCCCACCCGCACCCGCGGATTTCTCGTGCGCACCCCTTGCTAAGCAGGCTGATCAGGGCCACAGTGAGGTGGAAAACCACAGGGGAGGCCGACCATGAGTACTTCTGCCGAGCACGTGTCCGACGCACCCGCCACCACCGGCGAACCGGAACTGAAGCGGGTCCTCGGGCCCAAACTGCTCCTCCTGTTCATCGTCGGGGACATCCTCGGGGCCGGCGTCTACGCCGTGACGGGCACCATGGCCGGCACGGTCGGCGGCCTGGTCTGGCTGCCGTTCCTGCTCGCGTTCATCGTCGCGACGCTGACCGCGTTCTCCTATCTCGAACTCGTGACGCAGTACCCCCAGGCCGCGGGAGCCGCGCTCTACACCCACAAGGCGTTCGGCATCCACTTCGTCACCTTCCTGGTGGCGTTCGCCGTGGTCTGCTCGGGCATCACCAGCGCCGCCACGTCCGCGAACGTGCTCGCCCAGAACTTCTTCGGCGGACTCGAGATCAACGGCTGGCTGGACATGCCGGGCCAGGGCGTGATCACCGCCGTCGCGCTCGGCTTCATGGTCCTCCTGGCCGTGATCAACCTGCGCGGGGTCGGCGAGAGCGTCAAGTTCAACGTCGTGCTGACCCTCGTGGAGGTGGCCGCCCTGTGCATCGTGATCGGTGTCGGGTTCCTCGCGATGGCGCAGGGCAACGGCAACGTCGGTGAGATCTTCGTCTTCACCGACTACCAGGACAAGGGCATGTTCCTCGCGGTGACGGCCGCGACGTCCATCGCGTTCTTCGCCATGGTGGGCTTCGAGGACTCCGTGAACATGGTCGAGGAGACCCAGAACCCCGAGCGCATCTTCCCCCGCACCATGCTGACCGGCCTGGGCATCGCCGTCATCTTCTACATGCTGGTCGCGATCTCCGTGGTCACGGTGCTCAGTCCCACCGAACTGGAGGGCATCCGGGAGGCCGAGGGAGCGGCCCTGCTCGAGGTCGTGCACAAGGGTTCGCCCGATTTCCCCATCGACAGGATCTTCCCCTTCCTCGCCGTCTTCGCCGTCGCCAACACGGCCCTGATCAACATGCTCATGGCGAGCCGCCTGATCTACGGGATGGCACGGCAGGACGTCCTGCCCCGGCCGCTCGCCAAGGTCCTGCCGGTACGCTGCACGCCCTGGGCCGGCATCGCCTTCTCGACCATCCTGGCCCTCGGCCTGATCCTCTACGTGACCAGCGATCCCGACAGCAACATCGTCGCGAACCTCTCGGGCACCACGGCGTTCCTGCTCCTGTGCGTGTTCACCATCGTGAACGTGGCCTGCGTGGTCCTGCGCCGCAAGCGGGACGTCAACCGGAAGGTGTTCTTCACGTCCCCGGGCCCGCTTCCCGTCGTGGCGGCACTCCTGTGCGCCTTCCTCGCCGGTCCGTGGGTGGGGCGCGACGTCGTCCAGTACCAGATCGCCGGCAGCCTCATGGCGATCGGCGTCGTGCTCTGGCTCGTGACCTGGCTGATCAACCGCAGGACCAATACCGAGGCGGGCGACCCGACGGCGGTCGACGGCTGAAGCCCCGCCCGGCTGCCACTAGCATCGCAGCATGGAGATCCTCCGCTACGCAGCCTTCACCGACCGCGCCGACGGCGGGAACCCCGCCGGGGTGGTCCTCGACGCCGACGGCCTGACGCCCGAGGAGATGCAGGCCATCGCCGCCCGCCTGGGCTATGCGGAAAGCGCCTTCATCTCGGAGCGGTCCGACGGCGCGGCCACGATCCGCTACTTCGCACCCGAGGCCGAGATCCCGTTCTGCGGCCACGCGACGATCGCCACCGGAGTCGCGCTCGCGGAACGCGAGGGGGCAGGGACCCTGCTCCTGTCGACGCCGGTCGGCACGCTCGGCGTCGACAGCAGGAACGTGTCCGGCCGGTTCGTCGCGTCCCTCGTGACCGTCGAGCCGCGGGTCGAGGTCATCGCGCCCGCCGTCCGCACGGACCTGCTGCGCCACCTGCGCCTGGGCGAGGACGACCTGGCCCCTGACCTGCCCGTGATGCTGTCCTTCGCGGGGAACATCCATCCGATCGTGCCCGTGCGCAATGCCGCCGTCCTGAGGAGCCTCGACTACGACTACGACGGGCTCAAGCGGCTCATGGCCACGCAGGGATGGAATGCGACCGTCGCCGTCGTGCACCGGCTCGGCCCCGCGGTCTTCGAGGCCCGCAATCCATTCCCTCCCGGCGGGATCCGCGAGGACCCTGCGACCGGGTCCGCGGCGGCATCCCTGGGCGCCTACCTGCGGGCACGGGGCGAGGTCACGCCGCCGGCGACCCTCACTGTGCACCAGGGAGCCGACGTCGGCCGTCCCTCCGTCATCACCGTCGGCATACCCCGCACGGGCGGCGTGACGGTCTCGGGCGGAGCCGTGCCGATCGGCGCATAGGAGCGCACGGAGATCTGCGCGCTAGGGTCCTGCGATGGGTGCCGACAGGGCGTTCGTGGCGGACATGAGATCGGCGGGCGCCAGCTCGATGTCCAAGCCGCGCTGGCCCCCGGACACGAACACCGTCGGATGGTCGTGGGCCGACCGGTCGATCACGACGGGGGAGGGCTGCCGCTGCCCGATGGGGGAGATCCCGCCCAGCACGTAGCCCGTCCGCCGCTGGGCCAGTGCGGGATCGGCCATCGCGGCCTTCCGCTTGCCGAGCGCGACGGCCAGCGCCTTGAGGTCCAGGGATCCGCTGACGGGCACGACCGCGGCGACGAGGGTGCCGTCGACGCTCGTCATGAGCGTCTTGAACACCCGCTCGGGTGGGACTCCCAGGGCGGCGGCGGCTTCCAGCCCGTAGGAGGAGACGCCCTCGTCGTGCTGGTAGGGCCGGGCGGTGAAGGGGATGCCGGCCGCGGTGAGGGCGGCTAGTGCGGGGGTGCTGCGGGACCCTGCGACCTTCCTGCCCACGGCACCTCCTCGGGTGTTACGACGCTGCGGCGACGTCTCCCGCCGGCTCCAGCTCCCGGACGTCCGGGTGGCCCCAGGCGCCGGTGAAGTCGCAGGACAGGATGAAGTCGGTCATCACCGGGCCGGTGAGGACGAGCCCTTCGAGATAATCTACGCCGTCGCGCCGGGCCGGTTCCACTCCGCGGGACCGGAGGGCGTCGAGGACGGCGCTGGTATCCGTCGGGTCCGCGTCGTCCGTCCCGTCCGAGGTGGCCACGGCTCGCAGGGAGGACCAGTAGAGGTAGAGGCCCTCGACCTCATCGAGGGATGCGAGGGAGCCGTCGGCGGTGACGGTGGTGCATTCCTGGAGGAATTCTTCGATGTGCTGCGTCATGGTGGTGATCCTTTGCAGTGTCTGGAGAGCAGTGCCGGTGCAGGATGGGCCGGCGGAGGGGACCGCCCGAGCGTGATGTGATCGGGAGCGATCGGGTGCGGGAGTGCGAGGTGCGCAGTCACCGCGTCAGGGCGCTGGAGAGCCCGCGGGAAGGGGTTACGTCGTCAGGACAGCGCGGCGCGTGCCGGGGCGTGGACTGGACGTGGGCGCAGGTCGGGATGCTGCACCGCCTGCGAGCGGCTGTGGAAGAAGGGCTTCGTGGTTGCTCATGATGCACTCCCCCTATCGGGGATGGTGCTCTGCTGTTGCGTGCCCGGCGGTAGCACCGGGGGAACGAAGAGAAGAACCGGGGGCAGCCGCCTTCTTCTAGACAACTGCCTTCACCCTACGCCCTTTCCGCGCCGATGGCCCGGAGAGGCTCGGCTACAGTACAGATATGCCCCCTCGCACCCGTAACCGCCGGGCGACGATCAACGACGTCGCGAGCGCCGCGGGGCTCTCCCGGGGCACCGTCTCCCGGGTCGTCAACGGCGAACGCTACGTGTCGGACGAGGCGCGGACAGCCGTCGAGGAAGCCATCGCCCAGGTGGGATACGTGCGCAATTCGGCCGCGAGGAACCTCGTGACCCAGGAATCCCGGGCGATCGCCCTGATCATCCACGAGCCGCACTCGCTCCTGTTCGAGGACCCGAACATCGGCTCCATCCTCCTCGGCGCCAACGCCGTGCTCTCGAAGGCCGACTACCAGCTCGTCTCGCTCATCATCGACTCGGACCGGGACAGCCGCAGGGTCGCCGACTATCTCCGGGGCGGGCTGGTGGACGGTGCGGTGATCGTCTCCGCCCGGGCGTCGGACCCCATCGCGTCGGCGGTGCGGGACATCGGTGTGCCGGCGGCCTTCGTGGGGCATCCCCCCGGCACTCCCGACCTCCCGTACGTCGCCATCGACAACGCGGCGGCGGCCCAGGCGATCACGCGGCGGCTCGTGGAGACGGGCCGCAAGCGGATCGGTATGATCGCCAGCGCGATGGACCGGGACTCGGGACATGACCGGTTCACCGGTTTCCGGAACGCCCTGGGCGGGCGCTTCGACGCCTCGCTCGTGGTCGAGTACCCGCTCTACACCTACGCGGCGGGCCTCGAGGGGATGCAGGAGCTGCTGCGTCGCTGCCCCGAGATCGACGGCGTCTTCGCGGCGTCCGACGCCGTCGCCGCGGGGGCCATGACAGCCCTGCAGGAATCGGGACGGAAAGTGCCCGACGACGTCGGGATCGTCGGCTTCGACGACAGCAGCTGGGCGCTGCGTACCCGCCCGCAGCTGTCCACGGTCAGGCAGCCCGCGGACCTGCTCGGCAGCACCGCCGCAGAGCTCGTCCTGGCCCAGATCAGGGGACTGCCGAGTCCGGTGCAGGTCCTGGAGACCATCGTCGTCTGGCGTGATTCGGCCTAGTCCGGGTAGCGCCCAGCCCAAGGAGGACCGCCATGTGGATCGGGTTCATCGAGTTCGACGTCCTGCTCGGCGACGTGCATTCACTGAAGGGCAAGCGCTCCGTGGTGCGTCCGCTGGTGTCGGACCTGCGCCGCACGTTCGAGGTGTCCGTCGCCGAGGTCGGCAACCAGGACCTGCACCGCCGGGCCGTCGTCGGGGTCGGCATGGTCGGGGGCGACCGGCAGCACCTGGTGGACGTGCTGGATCGCGTGGAGCGATACGTCGCCGCGAGGCCGGAGGTGGAGCTCCTGAGCGCCCGGCGGCGGCTCCTGAGCAGCGAGGACTAGCGCCGGCAGGCGGGCGGGTGCGGACTCCGGTCCGCCCCACCGGGTGCCCGCCCGCGCGCTGCCCTCAGGAGGTCGCGAGCCTGTGCAGCGCGCCGTCGTCGAACGCGTCGAGCAGCGCCCGGATGTCCTTGTACACCTCGACCGCCCCGGCGTCGCGCAGCTCGGCCTCGCTCGTCCCGCCCGAGGCGAGTCCGATCGTGGGGATCTTCAGGTCGGAGGCGGCGAGGACGTCCCACACCGAGTCCCCCACGAACACGGCGTCTGCCGCATCCAGGCCGCCCGCGTCGAGCGCCGCCCGGAGGATGTCCGGGGAGGGCTTGCTGTTCTCGGCGTCGGAGGAGCTGGTCGCGGCGCTGATCGCCTCGTCGGCGCCGATGATCCCCCGCAGCACGGCCAGTTCCTGCTGGGAGGCGGACGACGCGAGGACCACCGTGAGGCCGTCGTCGGCGCAGCGGCGCAGGAGGTCCGCGGCTCCCTCGAAGGAGCGGAGGCCGGGCCAGTAGGTCGAGAAGACCGCGCCGTGCGTCGCGTCGAGTTCGGCGTCCTGGTCGGCGTCGCGGTCCTCGCCGAGGAGGTGCGCCACGAGTTTGTCGCCGCCCATCCCGATGGCCCGGTGGATCTCCGCCATGGGGACGTCGTGGCCGAACCGGCGGAACGCCTGCCACCAGGCGAGGGTGTGCTGGTAGTTCGAGTCGACGAGGGTCCCGTCGACGTCGAAGAGCACGCCGTGCCGTCTTCCCGATGTCTCCGCCGTGCCGTCCTCCATCTGCTGCCTCCCGCTCGATCCGTCTGTCCTCCCACCGAGTCTAGGAACGCGGACACCCTGACGGTGCGCGGCACGGTCGGTTGCGGGCAAGGCCGATGTGTGGCCTGCCGTCACGCCGGGCCGGCGGGCTCGACGACGACCGCCACCCGTTCGTCGCCGATGCGGGTCAGCACGAGAGTGGCCTTCTTGCGTCCCTTGCCCGATCCCGTCAGCAGCTGCTTCCGCACCTCCTCCGGCGTCACGGACGTGCCGCGCTTCTTGATGTCGAGGACGCCGATGCCTTCCGAGCGCACCCACGCCCTGAGCGCCTTCACGTTGTAGGGCCGTACCTGCAGCACGCGGTAGGCGCGCGCGAAAGGAGTGTCGGTGAACGACGGCGCGCAGATGTAGGCGATCATCGGGTCCAGCAGGTGCCCGTCGAGCTGCGCCGCGAGGTCCGCCACGAGTTCGGCGCGGATCACGGCGCCGTCGGGCTCGTAGAGGTAGCCACCGGGCTCGCCGACCGCGGCGGTGGGGCCCTCGCCGAACTCCGCCCCCGACACCATCTCCGCGGCGCCGCGGGGACCGATGACCAGCGCAGCCCGCCGGACGCCGTCGCGGCGGAGCGCATTGAACCAGAGGCCCACCTCGGTGACGTCCCCGTCCACGGAGATCCACTGCGCCTCGCACGTCGACGGGATCGCCCCGTGCGGCATGCCGGGGCCCATCTTCACGCCGACGGGCGTCCCGCCGTCCGCCAGGCGCTGCACGAAGGACAGAGGAGGCGAGAACGCCTCGGGGTCGAAGAGTCGCGACGTACCCGACGTCGTCGTGGTCCGGCGTGCCGGATCGAGCCACACGCCGTCGTAGTCCGCGATGTCCACGGATGCTGCGTCGGCGTTCACGACGCGCGCGTTGGGGAAGGGCAGCAGGTTCATGGTCGCCGCCGCGGCGGTGGTCTCGTCGAGTTCGACGGCGGTGACCTCGCGATCGAGGGTGGCCAGGGCCATGCTGTCCGCGCCGAGGCCGCAGCCGAGGTCCGCGACCCTCACGAGCCCGGCGTCGACGAAGCGCTGCGCATGGCGTGCCGCGACCATCAGGCGCGTGGCCTGCTCCAGTCCGGTCGAGGTGAACACCATGTGCTCAGCGAACGGCCCGAACTTCGCGGACGCCTTCGCGCGCAGGCGTGACTGCGTGAGGGCGGCGGCGACCACCTCGGGGGAGTGGCCGGCCTTCCGCAGCTGCTCCGAGAGGCGCAGGCTGTCGGCCTCGGTGTAGGGCCCGAGCGAGTTCAGCAGCTCCCAGCCCTCGGGCGTCAGGATGTCCGCGATGTTGTCCGAAGCCATGCTGCCAGCCTAGGCGAAGTAGACGCCGATCCTGTTGCCCCGGATCCGCTCCACCTGGATGTCCACGTCGTACACGTCCCGCAGCACCTCCGGTGTCATGATCTCCTCCGGCGTCCCCGAATGGATCAGCGCGCCGTCGCGCATCGCCACGATCGTGTCCGAGTAGCAGGAGGCGAAATTGATGTCGTGGATCACCAGCACCACGGTCTTCCCGAGGTCGTCCACGAGCCGGCGGAGCAGACGCATCATGTCCACCGAATGCCTCATGTCGAGGTTGTTGAGCGGTTCGTCGAGCAGGATGTAGTCGGTGTCCTGCGCCAGCACCATGGCGATGAACGCCCGCTGGCGCTGCCCGCCCGAGAGCTCGTCCACGAACCGGTCGGCCAGGTCGGTGAGGTCGAGGTAGTCGAGCGCCCGGTCGATGTGCTCGCGGTCGACCACGGTGGGCCGGCCGTTGTTGTGCGGGAACCGGCCGAACCCCACGAGGTCGCGCACGGAGAGCCGGACCGTCAGCTGGTTCTCCTGGCGCAGGATGGACAGGGTCCGCGCGAGGGCGGGACCGGGCGTCGTGCTGACGTCCAGCCCGTTCACCCGGACCGAGCCGGCGTCGAGCGGGAGGAGCCGGCTCATCATCGACAGGAGGGTGGACTTCCCGGCGCCGTTGGGTCCGATGATCGAGGTGACACCCCCGCTCGGGATGGTGCAGGTGACGTCGTCCACCACGGTGGAGCTGCCGTAGCGCTTGGTGGCGTGGTCGATGGTGATCACCGGATACGGCCTTTCAGGAGGAGTGCGAGGAAGACGATGCCGCCGGTGAACTCGATCACGATGCTGAGCGCGGTGTCGAACTCGAAGACCTGCTCGAGGACGAGCTGCCCGCCCACGAGGGCGATCACGCCGAGCAGCACGGCGATGGGAAGCACGACCGCATGCCGGAAGGAGCTGCATAGCTGGTACGCGAGGGCGGAGACGAGCAGGCCGAAGAACGTCGCCGGTCCTACGAGGGCCGTGGAGACGGCGACGAGCACCGAGCAGATCACGAGGACCAGCGTCACCGTCCGCCGGTGGTCCACCCCGAGCCCGACCGCGGTGTCCCGGCCCAGGGCCAGGACGTCGAGGCGGTGGCGCAGGCGCCAGGCGGGTACGCAGAGCCCGGCGACGACCACCGCGGAGATCAGCAGGAGCATCGGGTCCACGCGGTTGAAACTCGCGAAGAACAGGTCCTGCAGGATGATGAACTCACTCGGATCCATCAGGCGCTGGAGCAGGGACGAGGCACCCCGGAAGAAGACACCGAACACGATCCCCACAAGGAGCAGCAGGTGGAGGCTGTGCCCGCCACCGGTGAAGAGCCACCGGTACAGCAGCCAGGAGAAGGCGACCAGGAGTGTGACCTCGACGGCGAAGCGGAGGGGCGCGGCCAGTGTGAGGAGGGTCGAGGCGCCGAGGGCGAAGGCGAGGACGGTCTGGATGAGGATGTAGAGCGCATCCAGCCCCATGATGGACGGCGTCAGGATGCGATTGCCGGTGACGGTCTGGAACAGCACGGTGGAGACGCCCACGGCGGCGGCGACCAGCACCATGGCTCCGACGCGGTTCAGGCGCCGCGGCAGCACGTAGGCGAGGTTCCCCTGGAGGTCGACGAGGAGGAAGGCCGCGATGAGTGCGGCGGCGGCGATGCCGAGCACCACCAGCCAGGCGGCGGGCGGGAGGGTCTTCGCGGGCTTCCGCCCGGTCTGCACGACGGCGGTGGGCAGGCCGGTGGTCCTAGCGCGCACGGGCGGTCCTCCGGACGAGCAGGGCGATGAACAGGGCGCTGCCGACCACGGAGACGATCACGCCGACCGGCACCTCGTAGGGGAAGCGGATGATCCTCCCGAGGATGTCGCAGGCGAGGACGAAGCCTGCGCCGAAGACGGCGATCCAGGGCACGGACCGGCGCACGTTGTCCCCGATGAGCAGTGACACGAGGTTGGGGACGATCAGCCCGAGGAACGGGATGGCTCCCACGACCACGACCACGACGGCGCTGATCAGGCTGACCAGCACGAGTCCGAGGTTCATGGTGCGCCGGTAGTCCAGCCCGAGGTTGGTGGTGAACTCCTCGCCCATGCCGGCCACGGTGAAGCGGTCCGCGCACACGTAGCCGACGACGGCGAGGACGGCGACGATCCACAGCAGCTCGTAGCGGCCGCGGACGAGGCCGGAGAAGTCCCCGATCATCCAGGTGTTGAGCGTCTGGAGCAGGTCGAAGCGGTAGGCGAAGAAGGTGGTCACCGCCGCGATGACGCCGCCGAGCATGATCCCGACGAGCGGGACGATCAGGGTGTTCCGCAGCGGGATGCGCCGCAGGACGGCCAGGAAGAGTGCGGTCCCGGCCACAGCGAAGATGGCCGCGATTCCCATCTTCGCCACGATCGGCGCACCGGGCAGGAGCAGCGTGGCGACGAGGATCCCGGCCGTGGCCGATTCCACCGTGCCGACGGTGGAGGGCTCCACGAACCGGTTGCGGGCCATGAGCTGCAGGATGAAGCCGGCCACGCTGAGGGCGACGCCTGCCAGGATGATCGCCAGCGTGCGGGGGACCCGGCTCACCAGGAAGGTCTGCCAGACATCGGGGTCGCCGCCCAGCAGGTCGGCGGGGGAGACCTCCGAGACTCCGACGAAGAGGCTGAGGACGGCAAGCAGCAGCACGGCTCCGCCGGCCGGCCAGAGGGCCGGCGATCGGGTGGAGCCGTGCTGCTGTGCGGCCCGCTGGGGCCGGAGGGAGAGTGCTGCCATGGGGGCGCCGGCCGTGGGTACGGCGGAGCGGATCAGGCCGCGACGGCCTCGTGGACGGCGGAGACCATGGCGTCGAGGTTGTTCAGGCCGTAGCCGATCAGGTACCAGCTCGCGGAGTCGAGGTAGGTGATGGCGTCGTTCTTCGCTGCGTCGGTCCCGTTGACGAGTTCGTTGTCCAGGACGGCGGATCCGGCCGCGCCTGCCTCGCCGACGGCGGCGTCCCGGTCGATGACGAACAGGTGGGCCGGGTTGACCTCGGCGATGTATTCGAAGGAGACGGCCTCGCCGTGCGTGCCTTCGTTCTTCACCGCGGCTGCGGGCTCGACGCCGAGCACGTCGTGGATGAGGCCGAAGCGGGACCCGGTGCCGTAGGCGGTGACCTCGCCCGCGCTGGTCAGCAGGATCAGGCCGTCGCCGGCGGATGCTGCCGCTTCCTTCGTCTCGGCGATCCGGGTGTCGAGCGCGTCCAGGCGCTCGGCGACCTCGTCCTCGGCGCCGAAGATGCGGCCGAGGGATTCGGTGTGCCCGGTGAAGCTCGCGATGGGATCGGTCGCGTCCACGCTGAGGTCGATGGTCGGCGCGATCTCCGAGAGTTCGCCGTAGGAGTCCGCGACGCGCCCCGAGATGATGATCAGGTCCGGTGCGGCGGCGGCGATGGCCTCGAAGTCGGGCTCCTTCATGGACCCGATGTTCGTGGTGTCGCCGCCCTCGTAGGCCGAGAGCTGCTCGGGCAGCGTGCCCTGCGGGACGCCTGCGACGTCGACGCCGAGTGCGTCCAGCGTGTCCAGTGCGCCGAGGTCGAACGTGAAGACGGTCTCGGGGTCCACGGGCACCTCGGTGGTTCCCTGTGCGTGCTCGATCGAGACGGTCGAGGCCGCTGCCGGCTCGTCGGCAGCTTCGGAGGAACCACCGCAGGCCGTCAGGGCGAGGGTGGCCGCAGCTGCTGCGGAAAGGACGGCGAGGCGCACGTGTGCCATGGGATGAACTCCGAGTGGAAGGGGCCGGCCCGGCCCGATGTCGTAGAAGTAAGGGGTGCCTTACCTTCACGAATCTAGAGGGAAGCTCGGGAATTACGCAACCGAAGCATGCCCTATTCGGAGTGACGTCGGTCACCATTTCGCCTCCGGCCTGTCAACGCTGGCACTCGCCTTGACCGAGTGCCAGCCCTTGCATACAGTCGGAGTTGGCACTCGCTCCCTGCGGGTGCTAATCCCGAGGGAAGCGTTCGCCGGCACCGCGACGACGGTTCACGCCAACCCGACGGCCTACATTCCATTGGTAACGAACGCAAAGGAGAGCCCGAGTGTCGGTCTCTATTAAGCCTCTTGAGGATCGCATTGTTGTCCGCCCCCTCGAAGCGGAGCAGACCACTGCTTCCGGCCTCGTCATCCCGGACACGGCCAAGGAGAAGCCCCAGGAGGGCGAGGTCGTAGCAGTCGGACCGGGTCGCGTCGACGACAACGGCAACCGCGTCCCCGTCGACGTCGCCGAGGGCGACATCGTCATCTACTCGAAGTACGGCGGAACCGAAGTCAAGCACGGAGGCCAGGAATACCTGGTGCTGTCCGCCCGCGACGTCCTCGCCGTCGTCGTCAAGTAGTACCCCGATTGGAAAGCCCCGGCCCGCAGTGGCCGGGGTTTTTCTCGCTGCACAAGCCTGAAAGGAATCAACAATGGCAAAGCAGTTGGAATTCAACGACGCCGCCCGCCGTGCCCTCGAGGCCGGCGTGGACAAGCTCGCGAACACCGTCAAGGTGACGCTGGGCCCCCGCGGACGCAACGTCGTGCTCGACAAGAAGTGGGGCGCCCCCACGATCACGAACGACGGCGTCACGATCGCCCGTGAGGTCGAGCTCGACGACCCCTACGAGAACCTCGGCGCGCAGCTGGCCAAGGAAGTCGCCACCAAGACGAACGACGTCGCCGGTGACGGAACCACCACCGCCACCGTCCTCGCGCAGGCACTGGTCAAGGAAGGCCTCCGCAACGTGGCCGCCGGAGCCGCACCCGGCCAGCTCAAGCACGGCATCGAGGTCTCGGTCGAGGCCGTCGCCAAGCGCCTCCTGGAGAACGCCCGCGAGGTCGTGGGCCAGCAGACCGCCAGCGTCGCGTCCATCTCCGCCCAGAGCACCGAGGTCGGAGACCTCCTCGCCGAGGCGTTCGACAAGGTCGGCAAGGATGGTGTGATCACCATCGAGGAGTCCTCCACCACGCAGACCGAGCTCGTCCTCACCGAGGGCATGCAGTTCGACAAGGGCTACCTCTCGCCCTACTTCGTGACCGATGCCGAGCGCCAGGAAGCCGTCCTCGAGGATGCGCTCATCCTGATCAACTCCGGCAAGATCTCCTCGCTGCAGGAGTTCCTCCCGCTGCTCGAGAAGGCCCTGCAGGCCGGCAAGCCGCTCTTCATCATCGCCGAGGACATCGAGGGCGAAGCGCTCTCCACCCTCGTGGTCAACAAGATCCGCGGCACCCTGAACGTCGTCGCCGTCAAGGCCCCGGGGTTCGGTGACCGCCGCAAGGCCATGATGCAGGACATCGCCACCCTCACCGGTGCGCAGGTCGTCTCGCCGGACCTCGGCCTCAAGCTGGACCAGGTGGGCCTCGAGGTGCTCGGCTCCGCACGCCGCATCACCGTGACCAAGGACGCCACCACCATCGTCGACGGCACCGGCAGCGAGTCCGACGTCGCCGACCGCGTGGCGCAGATCCGCGCCGAGGTGGAGCGCACCGACTCCGACTGGGACCGTGAGAAACTCCAGGAGCGCCTCGCGAAGCTCGCCGGCGGCATCGGCGTCATCAAGGTCGGCGCTGCCACCGAGGTCGAGCTCAAGGAGAAGAAGCACCGCATCGAGGACGCCGTGTCCTCGACGCGTGCAGCCCTCGAAGAGGGCATCGTCGCCGGCGGCGGTTCCGCGCTGGTGCACGCCGGCAAGGCACTCGACACCGATCCCGACGTCCTCGCACTCGAGGGCGACGCGGCGACCGCCGTCGGACTCGTCCGCCGCGCCCTCGCCCAGCCGCTGCGCTGGATCGCCGAGAACGCCGGACACGAGGGCTATGTCGTCGTCGCGAAGGTCTCCGACCTCGAGGTCGGGAACGGCTTCAACGCCGCGACCGGCGAGTACGAGGACCTCGTGGAGGCGGGCATCATCGACCCGGTGAAGGTGACGCGCTCCGCACTGCGCAACGCCGCCTCCATCGCGGCGCTGGTGCTCACCACCGAGACCCTCGTGGTCGAGAAGCCCGAGGAGTCCGACGGCGAAGAGGGCCACGGCCACTCGCACTAGGACGCCTGGGCCCCGAGCCCGTCCCGTTCGACAGCAGCACCCCGGCTCCTCCGAGCCGGGGTGCTGCTGTGTGTCAGCGGGCCCGTGGCGCCTCGGTGTCGACGGGAGTCCCCATCGATCGGCCCGCGCCGGTGGGAATGCTCGGACATGCCCACCGGAGGGCCGTGATCAGTGGGCCGGTCCGCACAGCAGGACGTTCGGCGGTCGCTGTCGGGCACGGACGGTCGGCGGGCTCTGTCGGGCGCTGTCGGGCGGCCGGACGACGAAGGCCCCAGTACTCCTGGGAGTACCGGGGCCTTCGGGGTGCTGCTGGGGATCAGGCGTCGACGACGATCGCCGAGACCACGGGCTGGCGGTTGTAGTACCGGCGCATCCAGTTCGCCGTGGCCCGCTCGATGATGTCCTCCGGGTCCTGGCGGCGGCCGCCCTGGCGGTTGGAGGCGGAGTCCCGCAGTGCCTTCTCGACGGCGGCGCCCGCCTTGTCGAGGTCCTCGTCGGAGCAGGAGAAGCCCTTGGTGAAGAACTCCGGCGCCTCGACGATGTCCCCGTTGTCGGGATCGATGATCGCGAGGACCGTGACGACACCCTCCTCGGCCAGGCGGCGGCGCTCACGGAGGTCCTCCTCGGTGATCCCGCCGACGCTGTCGCCGTCGACGAAGACGAGACCGGCCTCCACCTTGCCCGAGAGCGTGGCGCGACCGCGCACGAGGTCGACCGTCACGCCGTCCTGGGCGATGACCACGTTGCGGGGGTCGACGCCGGTGGCGACGGCGATCTCCGAGTTCGCCCGCAGGTGGCGCCATTCGCCGTGCACCGGCATGACGTTGCGCGGCTTGACGATGTTGTAGCAGTACGCGAGCTCACCGGCGCTGGCGTGCCCGGAGACGTGCACCTTGGCGTTGCCCTTGTGCACCACGTTGGCGCCGATCTCGGTCAGCGCGTTGATGATGCCGTAGATGGCGTTCTCGTTGCCCGGGATGAGGGAACTGGCCAGCAGCACCGTGTCACCCTCGCTGATGCGGATGGCGTGGTCCTTGTTGGCCATGCGCGAGAGGGCCGCCATCGGCTCCCCCTGCGAGCCGGTGCAGATGAGGACCACCTTGTGGTCGTCGCTGCGCTCGAGCTTCTTGAAGTCCACGAGCAGGCCCTGCGGGATGTTGAGGTAGCCGAGGTCCGCCGCGATGGTCATGTTGCGCACCATCGAGCGGCCCACGAACGCCACCTTGCGGCGGTGCTGGTGTGCGGTGTCGATGATCTGCTGGATGCGGTGGATGTGGCTCGCGAAGCTCGAGACGATGATGCGGCGGGGGGCGGTGCGGAAGACCGCGTCGATCGCCGGCGCGAGATCCTTCTCCGAGGTCGTGAACCCGGGGACGTCGGCGTTGGTGGAGTCCGTGAGGAACAGGTCCACGCCCTCGGCGCCCAGGCGTGCGAAGGCGCCGAGGTCGGTGATGCGGCGGTCCAGGGGGAACTGGTCCATCTTGAAGTCGCCTGTGTGCAGCACCATGCCGGCCGCGGTGCGGATGGCGACGGCGAGGCTGTCCGGGATGGAGTGGTTCACGGCGACGAACTCGAGGTCGAAGCCGCCCATGGTCCGACGGTCGCCCTCCTTGACCTGCACCGTCTTCGGGGTGATGCGGTGCTCCTTGAGCTTCGCCTCGATGAAGGCGAGCGTGAGCCGCGAGCCGACCAGGGGGATGTCCGCGCGTTCCTTGAGCAGGTACGGGACGGCGCCGATGTGGTCCTCGTGCCCGTGCGTGAGCACGACGGCGACGACGTCGTCGAGCCGGTCCCGGATGTAGGAGAAATCGGGCAGGATGACGTTGACGCCGGGCTGGTGCTCCTCGGGGAACAGGACACCGCAGTCCACGATCAGCAGCTTGCCCTCGAACTCGAAGACGGTCATGTTTCTGCCGATCTCACCGATACCACCGAGAGCGACGATGCGCATGGCTCCCTTGGCCAGTTCCCGTGGTGCTTTCAGTGCGGCAGGTCTCTTATTCACAGATCAGTTATCTCTCGTTCATGCGGGGGCGGGGCGGCGGCCCTCGGACGTATGTCGGGGCCGGCAGACCCGGCGATTCCGTTCGGGTGGTCCCCGGCGTTCCCGGGGAGATACTCCTTCTAGGGTACGTGCTACGCGGGCGACCGGACGGATCGGGCTCCCCGGGCACCGGCATCGCCGAAGATCACGAAACGGTAAACTGGGATTTTGCGTCCGCCCGATCCCCAGGCCTCCGAGGAGGAACAGCATGGTTACCGCCTCGCAGTCCCCGCCGTCCGTGGCCCTCGGGGAGCAGCCGGCCCGCCCGGATGAGCGCCGGTTCCGGCCGGAGGTCCAGGGACTCCGGGCGCTGGCCGTCGGCATGGTGGTCGTCTACCACGTGTGGCTCGGGCGGGTGTCGGGGGGTGTGGACGTCTTCCTGCTCGTCTCCGCCTTCCTCCTCACCGTCACGTTCACCCGGCGCCTCGAGGCCGCGCAGCCCCTCGACCTGGCCGCCTACTGGCTGGGGCTGCTGAAGCGGCTCCTGCCGGCCGCCGTCGTGGTCCTGCTGTCCGTCCTCGCGGCAACCGCGGTCCTCGTGCCCGGCTCGCGCTGGCGATCCGTGTTCGACCAGACCTGGGCATCCCTGACCTACCGGCAGAACTGGCAGCTCGCGGCCGACGCCGTCGACTACTACGCGCTCGACTCCAGCGCGGCCAGCCCGCTCCAGCACTTCTGGTCCCTGTCCATCCAGGGTCAGGTGTTCCTGCTCTGGCCGGTCGTCTTCGCGTCCGCCGCCGTCCTCGTCGCGGTCACCCGGCTGCGGCCCCGGCCCGTCCTCCTGGTCCTGTTCGGCGCCGTCTTCGCGCTGTCGCTCGCGTTCTCCGTCTGGCAGACCGGCGCGGACCAGGCGGCTGCCTACTTCGACACCCGCGCCAGGCTCTGGGAATTCGCCCTCGGCTCGCTCGTGGCGCTGGCCCTGCCCTATCTGGTGGTGCCGGCGCGGGTCCGGGTGGTGCTGGGCTGGGCCGGCGTGGTCATGATGCTCGCGTGCGGCGTCCTCCTGCAGGTGCAGCAGCAGTTCCCGGGCTACATCGCCCTCTGGCCCACGCTCGCCGCCGCCGCCGTGCTCGTCGCGGGCCGCACGGACAGTCCCGCGGGCGTGGACCGCTGGTTGTCCTCGGCGCCGCTCCTGCGGCTCGGCAACGTGTCCTACGCCCTGTACCTGTGGCACTGGCCCGTCCTCGTCCTCTGGCTCGTCGTCGCCGACAAGCCGAGAGCCGGCATGCTCGACGGCGGGATCGTCATCGCGGCCTCGCTCGTCCTGGCCGTGCTCACTATGCGCTTCGTCGAGGAACCGATGCGCGCCTGGCAGTGGCCGACCGTGCAGCGACGGCGGACCGGCCTGGTCGCGGCGCTGGCCCTCGCGCTCGTGGCCGTGCCCCTCTCGGGTTGGGAGTACCGGGTCCAGGCACAGGAAGCGGCGGTGCAGCAGCAGACGGACGACGACAACCCGGGCGCCGCAGCCCTGGCGCCCGGCTTCCGGTTCCGGGGAGCGGAGGACGCCCTGGTGAAGCCGCTGGCCAGCAGCCTCGGCGCCGAGTGGGCGGAGGTCGACGGGCCCTGCCCGGACGCCCTGATGCCCGCTGATCCCCGGTTGTCCTCGTGCGTCCGCACGGGGGACGAGGCGACGGCGGAGCGGACCATCCTGGTGCTCGGCGACTCCCATTCCCAGATGTGGATGACGGCGCTCGGTGCCATGGCGACGAAGAACAACTGGCTCGCCGTCTCGGTGCACAGGCCCAGCTGCCGGTTCGTCGATGCTCCGAGCACCGTCGATCCCGAGTGCCGGGCGTTCAACGACGCGGTCCGCGACTACGCGCTCGAACTCGCGCCGGACGCCGTCCTGACGGTCGGCACGCGGACGGACTGGAGTTCGCCGGCGGAGGAGGTCCCGGCCGGGTTCGAGGAGGGGATCGCGCCCCTGCTCGCGGCCGGCATCCCCGTCGTCGGCCTGCGGGACACGCCCCGCTTCGAGGACGACATGGCCGAGTGCACGGCGCTCAACGCCACCGACCCCTCGGCCTGCGACGTCCCCCTGGCCGAGGTGCTGGCGCCGTCGTCGCCGCTGGCCGCCGTGGCCGACCGCGTGCCGGGACTCGAGCACCTGGATCTCACCGACCTCGTCTGCGCCTCGGCGACGTGTTCCGGCGTCGTCGGCAACGTGCGCGTGTTCATGGACCGGGACCACCTGTCCAAGACCTACGTCTCCACCACCGCGCCGGCGTTCGAGCAGCGGCTGAGGGCCGTGCTCGGCTGGTGACGTGAGTGGTGTCACCGGAATAGGGCGCCCCTGCGATCCGTTCTAGACTGGCAGAGCCCGCCGGCGCAGCCCGCCGAAGGCCCCCAACCCACTCCCATCGGGCGACACCGAAAGAGGCGCAGCAGTGAGCGAGCAGTCCGGCCAGAACGAGACCCACGACCCCTTCGGATTCATCGGCCTCACATACGACGACGTCCTCCTGCTGCCCGGCCACACCGACGTCATCCCCTCCGAGGCCGATACGTCGTCGCGCATCTCCAAGCGCATCACCGTGAAGACGCCATTGCTCTCCTCCGCGATGGACACCGTCACGGAGTCGCGCATGGCCGTCGCCATGGCGCGGCAGGGCGGCCTCGGCGTGATCCACCGCAACCTGTCCATCTCCGACCAGGCGGACCAGGTGGACCGGGTGAAGCGCAGCGAGTCGGGCATGATCACCAACCCGCTCACCATCGGCCCCGACGCCACCCTGCAGGAACTCGACGAGCTCTGCGGTCACTACCGGGTCTCGGGTCTGCCCGTGGTCGACGGCACCGGCCACTTGCTCGGCATCGTCACCAACCGCGACACGCGCTTCGTGCTGGAGCGTGACTTCCCGCGCATCCTGGTCCGCGACGTCATGACGAAGATGCCGCTCGTCACGGGGCACGTGGGCATCAGCGGCGACGACGCCATCAACCTCCTCGCCGGCAACAAGATCGAGAAGCTCCCCCTCGTCGACGACGAGGGCATCCTCCGCGGCCTCATCACGGTCAAGGACTTCACGAAGGCCGAGCAGTACCCGCTGTCCACG
Source organism: Arthrobacter sp. UYP4 (assembly GCF_057291175.1). Classification (NCBI taxonomy): domain Bacteria; kingdom Bacillati; phylum Actinomycetota; class Actinomycetes; order Micrococcales; family Micrococcaceae; genus Arthrobacter; species Arthrobacter sp. UYP4. The sequence goes on along the minus strand of NZ_JBXAVU010000001.1, from coordinate 1,268,928 downwards.
AAGGACGACGACGGCCGCCTCCGCGTCGGCGCGGCCATCGGCTTCTTCGGCGACGGCTGGGAGCGCGCCATGACCCTCGTCGAGGCGGGCGTGGACGCCCTCTTCGTCGACACCGCCAACGGGCACAGTGCGGGCGTGCTCGAGATGATCTCGCGCCTGAAGGCGGAGAAGTCCGCGGCGCACGTGGACATCATCGGCGGCCAGGCGGCAACCCGCGAGGGTGCGCAGGCACTGATCGACGCCGGCGCCGACGGCATCAAGGTGGGCGTGGGACCCGGATCCATCTGCACCACGCGCGTCGTCGCGGGCGTCGGCGTCCCGCAAGTCACGGCCATCTACGAATCCGCGAAGGCGGCGATCCCCGCAGGCGTGCCCGTGATCGCCGACGGCGGCCTCCAGTACTCCGGCGACATCGGCAAGGCACTCGTGGCCGGCGCCGACACCGTGATGCTCGGATCCCTCCTGGCAGGATCGGCCGAGGCGCCCGGCGAACTGATCTTCGTCAACGGCAAGCAGTTCAAGACCTACCGCGGCATGGGATCGCTCGGTGCCATGCAGACGCGCGGCAAGAACACGTCCTACTCCAAGGACCGTTACTTCCAGGCCGACGTGACCGGCGACGACAAGCTGATCCCCGAGGGCATCGAGGGCCGCGTCGCGTATCGCGGGCCCCTCGCGTCCGTGGCGTACCAGCTCGTCGGCGGACTCCGCCAGACCATGTTCTACACCGGTGCTCGCACCATCCCCGAACTGAAGGCCAAGGGCAAGTTCGTCCGCATCACGGCTGCCGGTCTCAAGGAATCCCACCCGCACGACATCCAGATGACGGTGGAGGCACCCAACTACGGCTCCAAGTAGCACCTCGCGTCGTATCGGCCGCCCGATCCCGAGCACCTCGGACGGGAGGCCGATGCTGCATGAGCGGACTCCCGCAGCCTGAGGTCGCCGCCCGCCGCAAGCTCCGGCTCGGGCCGTATGCCCGTGCCGTCGGGCAGGTCCTGGTGGTCAGCGCGAAGGCGTCACCGGGCGCGGTCGCGATGAAGGTCGCAGGCTCGCTCATCTCCGCTGTCCTGCCGCTGGTCACCACGTACTTCGCGGCCCTGACGACGACGGCGCTCGCCGCCGCCTATGCGGGCGACCCCGGCGCCGGGCGGTCCGCCGTCGTGTACGTGGTCGTGACGGCCGTCCTCGGGCTGCTCTGGGGAGCCTTCACGAGCATCGACCGCTACATCCAGCAGGTCCTGAGCTTCCGGGTCGGCGCGATCGTGGGCGACCGCATGTACGAGCGCTTCCTCGCGCTCGAGTTCTGGCGGTACGACGACAAGGAGACGGTGGACCTCTACGACCGGGCGCGCCGCTTCTCCGACTCCTACGCGCGGGTGCTGGACCGCATCGCGGCGATCTTCACGCAACTGGTGTCCGTGGTCCTCGCGATCGGGGCGCTGCTGCTGGTCAGCTGGTGGATCGCCCTGATCGTGCTCATCGCGATCATCCCGAGCGTCTATCTCCAGTTCCGGCTCTCCCGGGAGCAGATGGCGCACTGGAACACCCAGGTGGACTCCCGGCGGCAGCGCCGCATGATCGAGACCAACCTGATGAAGCCGCAGCACATCGCCGAGATGCGGCTCTACGGCATCGTCCGGTATCTCATGGACCTGCGCTCGACGCTGCGCGACGCCGACGAGAAGCGGCGGCTGGACTTCCAGAAGCGGTACATCCCGAAGCAGCTGCTCGCGGACGCCCTCCAGTACGGGGCCGAACTGCTGGCCCTCGTCTGGATCGTGGGTCAGATCATCGCCCGCGCACAGCCCGTGGGGCAGTTCCTCTACGTCCAGCAGATCGTCAGCCGGGCGCTGAGCACGGCCAACAACCTCGTGTCCTCCCTCAGCTCCATCGACGAGGACCTCGCGAACCTCAAGGACTACGAGCAGTTCATGGACTTCCCGCTGTCCATCGGGGCTCCCGGCCGGCTGGAGGGTGCGCCGTCCGCCGTCGAACTCCGCGACATCCACTTCACCTATGCGGGCGGCGAGGTGGAGGTGCTCAAGGGCATCTCCATGTCCTTCGACCGCGGCACCCACGTGGCCATCGTGGGGGAGAACGGTGCGGGGAAGTCCACGCTCATCCGGGTGCTCGCCGGGCTGTACCGGCCCAGCAGGGGAGAGGTGCTGCTCGACGGACGGGACCTGCGCGGAATCGGCATCGACGACTGGCACCAGCACCTGGCGGTCATGTCCCAGGACTTCCTGCGCTACGAGTTCGCCACGGCCGCCAACAACATCTACTTCGGCGACGTGCACCACCCCCGCGACGACGAGCGGGTACTCCGGGCGGCACGGGACGCGGAGGCCGCCGAGTTCATCGAGAAGATGCCGAGCGGCTTCGACAGCTACGTCAGCAACTGGATGGAGGACCCCCGCGGGCGGAAGGGCAGCGGACTCTCGGGCGGGCAGTGGCAGCGCCTCGCCATGGCCCGCAACTTCTACCGGGACGCCCCGTTCATCGTGATGGACGAGCCGACCTCCGCCATCGACGCGCTCGCCGAGCACCGCATCTTCACGCGGCTCTTCGCCGACCGCTCGAGGACGATCATCGCGATCAGCCACCGGCTCGCCACCATCGAGAAGGCTGACGTCGTGTACATGCTCGAGGACGGCCGCGTGGTGGAGTCCGGCACGCATCGGGAGCTCGTCGCGCTGCGCGGACGGTACTACCGGATGTTCGAGAGCCAGCTGCCCGAGGACTGAGCCGCCGACCCTTTGTCCGCGACCACGCCGGGCGTATCCTCGAGGCCTGCAACCATCCACGGAGGATGGCGCAGGGAGCGGTCTCCCATCAGCGCCCGACTCGTCGTGCGCGTCGACAACCGGCTTCTCCGGATCTCATGACTGCGGGACGAGGATCCATGGTGGGTACCAGGCGAGCCACCGCCCTTCCGGGATCGCAGCCACCCCTGCGTCGCCGGACCCGCGTCGTCGCGGCCACGGTCGTCGTCGTTCTGTCGGGCGCAGTCGGCGCCTGCACCGCGCCCGAGGAGACCGGCGCGGAGAATGTCTGGCCGATGACGGGGCCGGACGCCTCGGTCGGTGGTGTGGACGTGTCCGCCGAAGGCGGCGCCCGATGGACCGACGCCGGATTGCAGCTGAGCGGGGGCGACTACGCCAGCACCTGGACGGTCAGCCCGATCGTCACCGACGCGAGCTTCTCGGTGAGTGCCTGGGCCCGTCCGACGGGGCGGCCCGGGGAGTACGCCGCCGTCCTCAGCGAAGCAGGAGACGTCGCCGGATCATTCTTCCTGGGCATCGCCGAGGGGTTCTGGTCCTTCTCCGTCAAGCCCGAGGACGGCAACGGGAGTGGTTTCGTGACCAATCGCGACCGGGCAACACGGGTGGACGTCGAACCGGACGTGTGGGTGCATCTGGCGGGAGTCTACGATTCCGATGCCGGGCGCGCCCGGTTCTTCCTCAACGGATACCCCGTGAGCGAGCAGGGGATCGCCACGGACGCGGTCTATGCGGCGAAAGGCCCGCTCCTGTTCGGTCGCGCCCAGGCCGATCGGCGGGCGTCCGACTTCTTCACGGGCACCGTGGCCGACGTGCGGACCTGGCCGCGGGCACTCAGCCGCGGCGAGGTCGCCGCCGCCGCCCGTGCCGATACACCGGCAGGCGCCACCCTCCACCCACCGGAGGAGTCGGCAGCCTTCGTCTGCCCGGACCCGCACGGCGGGGTCTGCCTGGGCACCCTGACGGCGGGGACCTACTCGACGACGTCCTTCGAGCCGGCACGCTCGTACACGGTCCCCGCGGGGTGGACCAACGGTCAGGATCTGCCGGGCAATCTGCTGCTGAGCAGGAGCGTGGACCCGGCGGGATGCATCTGGGGCGGGAGCTACATCGGCGTCTACCAGGACATCCGCGCTCCAGCGCCCTGCGGGGAGGAGGTGCAGCCCGGCATCGGTACGAGCGCCGCCGAGCTCGCAGCGTGGTATCGCAGCGTTCCGGGGCTGCAGATCACGCGCGACGTGCCCGTGACGGTCGGCGGGCTGTCCGGTGTGGCGCTCGATCTCAGGGTGGGCGCCGACTGGAGGAGCCCGTGCCCCCTCATGCGCGTCGCCCACGTGATCCCCGTGCTCATCGGCGGCGGGGTCTCCACCCTGCACCACGTCATCGGCGCCCCGGTGGAGATGCGTCTGTACCTCCTCGATCAGGGTGGAGGGAATGTCGCGATCGAGGTCACGGCAGTGCTCGAGCAGCACAGCCTGACGGACTACCTCGGCGAGGCGGAGGTGGTCGTCGGCTCGTTCGAGTTCGAGTCCTAGCGGTCGCGCGCACTCCCGGGCGAACGGGCATCGCCGCCCGACCGATGCCCGTTCCTCGATGCCCCCGCTCCACGCATCGATGCCGTACCAGTACCCGGGCGCCGACCTAGGTAGCGGAGCCAGTATTTGATCGGGGCGACCCGGTGGCCCTGCGTACTCCGGACGGTGAAGACGCGTAAGCCCTACTCGTGTAGGACGGGCCGGCGGTTCGTAAGGTCGATGTCAGTACAGGTTGGGACCCTCGCGCTGCGTTTCATGAACCTGCCTGAGGAGGAAGCGATGGATGCTCTGCCGTTCCGGGGCCGGTCACTGCGGATCGCCCCCGTCGGAACACGCAGCAGGCCGGCGCGCCACCGTGGGCCCGTCACCCGTGCAGGGGAGGCCGGGCGGCAGCCCTCGGCCACCGGCTCCTGTAGCGCCTCCTCCGCGAAAGGGCCGACGCCGTGACCTCCCAGCCCGGGAAGCCGGGGAGGATGTCCAGGGGACAACGGGCCGCAGGTGCTGCGGCCCTGATCACTGTGCTTGGCCTGACCGGGTGGGGCGTCGCCGCTGGTTCGCTGGCTCCCGAGCCGACGACCCGGTCGGCGCAGATCGAAGGCCCCTCCAGCGCCCCGTCCGGCGCTTCCGGATCCGCTCCCGCCGAACCAGGATCCGAAGCGGACCCACCCGCACCGACCGGACCCGCATCCACGCCGACGTCCTCCGGCCCGACGTCCTCCGACCCGGAGGTTCCCGCCACCGAGGTGCCGGCTGCTCCCGACCCGGGATCGGACGCCTTCGCCCCGCCCACCGCCACCGGGAAGATCATCGACGAGCCGCCGCCCGTCGCCACCCCGCAGACCTTCGATGAACCAGCCGATGTCGCCGAGGGCGTTGCTGCCAGGGTGGCAGCGATGAAGGCCGTCGACGGCGAGGCCCGGGGCATCGGCGAGGTGGACGGTCCCGCGGTGCAGTTCACCCTCGAGATCACCAACAGCACCACGGAGTCCGTCTCCCTGGCGGAAGCAGTCGTGAATGTCGAGGCAGGGACCGACCGATCCCCGGCCGGTCAGCTGAGCGGCCCTGGAGCCACTGCCTTCCCTGCCGATGTCGCCCCCGGACAGACCGTCTCGGGGGTCTTCGTCTTCCAGATCCCACCGGAACAGCGCACAGCCGTCCGCGTCCTGTTCCACTACCAGGCAGTTTCACCGGTCGCGGCCTTCGAAGGCCCCGTGCCACTGCAAGGAGAGGCACCATGATGAATCACAGCATCCCGCCGGTGGCATCGCAGGACGAAGCCACCGGGCGCCAGGGGTACCGCGGCGTACTCCGGAAGACCCTTGCGATGGCAGCCGCCTGTGCCTTCGCCGTCGTGGCGACCGTCGCCGCCGGCCCGATGGCCGCTGCGGACACGGCACCCGATCCGATCACTGCCGCGAACCCGCCCACGGTGTCGGCCGATCCGCTGCCCACCGTGCAGGTCAACGGCGTCGTCTGGCAGCAGGTGATCATCGGCAACACCGTCTATGCGGCCGGCAACTTCACCACGGCCCGGCCGGCCGGGGCCGCAGCCGGAACGAACACCGTGTCGCGCAACCACATCCTCGCCTACGACATCAGGACGGGGGCGCTCATCCAGTCCTTCGCCCCGAGCCTCAACGCGCAGGCCCGTTCCATCGCGGCGTCACCGGACGGTTCACGGATCTACGTCGGAGGCGCCTTCACGGCAGTGAACGGAGCACCTGCCTCCCGGATCGCCGCACTCGATCCGACCACCGGTGCGGTGATCAACTCCTTCAAGCCGGCGCCCAACTCGCGCGTCGATGCGATCGTGGCGACGGCGGACGCCGTCTACCTGGGCGGCTGGTTCTCCGCTGTGGGGTCCACCTCGCGGCCGAAGCTCGCTGCCGTCGATGCCGGCACCGGGGCGCTGCGCAGCTGGAATCCGCAGGCCGCAGGAGGGGACGTCTGGGCGATGGTCCTGTCCCCTGACCGCACGAAACTCGTCGTGGGCGGCAGCTTCACGACCCTCAACGGATCTGCGAACCCCGGGTACGGACTCGCCGCCATCGATGCGACGTCGGGCGCGCTGAGGCCCTGGGCGGTGAACGATCTGGTCCGTAACGGGGGAGCGGATGCCGCCATCACCTCGCTGTCCACCGACGGCACGAATGTCTACGGGACCGGCTACGTCTTCGGTGCAGGTGGCAACCTCGAGGGGACGTTCTCCGCGAACTGGTCGGACGGGTCCGTGAAGTGGGTCGAGGACTGCCACGGCGACTCCTACGGCGTCTCTCCCATCGGTGAAACCATCTACACCGTGGGGCATGCCCACTACTGCGGGAACATCGGCGGGTTCCCGGAGTCCAACCCCCGGGACTGGCAACGCGCCATCGCGTTCAGCAGGAGCACGACCGGAACCGTCAAGCGGAACAGCGTCGGGAGATACTTCAACTTCGAAGGCAATCCCGCCCCGTCGCTCCTCACCTGGTTCCCGCGACTGACCGCCGGCACGTTCACGGGTCAGGGCCAGGCGGCCTGGACGGTCACCGGCACCTCCGACTACGTGGTGCTGGGCGGGGAGTTCCCCCGGGTGAACGGCGTGGGGCAGCAGGGCCTCGTGCGCTTCGCGGTCCGCAACATCGCGCCGAACAAGGTGGGACCCACCGTCACCGGTGCCGGGACCAACCCCACGCTCACCTCCACGGCAGCCGGCAAGGTCACCGTGCAGTGGACATCCAACTGGGACTTCGACAACGAGAAGCTCACATATCGGGTGATCCGTGACGGCCAGATTGCCACCCCGGTGCACACGGTCTCGCAGCTGTCGAAGTTCTGGCAGCGGCCCGTGCTGACGTTCGAGGACTCGGGTCTCGTCCCGTCCTCGACGCACACCTATCGAATCTTCGCCACCGACCCCTTCGGCAACGAGGTCCGCTCGGAGAACGTGAGCGTCACCGTCATGGCGGGCACGGCGGAGAACACCCCTCCCACGGCACGGTTCACGGAGACGGTCAGCGGCCTGGCGGCGTCCTTCGACGGTTCGACCTCGACCGACGCCGACGGCACCATCGCCTCCTACGCCTGGGACTTCGGTGATGGGACCACGGGTGCAGGGGCGAAGGCTTCGAGAACCTACGCCGCGGCGGGCACGTACACCGTGAAGCTGACGGTGACCGACAACTCAGGTGCCGTCCACACGGCGTCCAGGGCCGTCACGGTCACGGCGACTCCGCCCGCGAACACCCCGCCCACGGCAGCGTTCACGCAGACCGCGACCGGCCTGGCAGCGTCCTTCGACGGTTCGACCTCGACCGACGCCGACGGCACCATCGCCTCCTACGCCTGGGACTTCGGTGACGGGACGACGGGTACAGGGGCGAAGGCCTCGAAGACCTACGCCGCGGCGGGAACGTACACGGTGAGGCTGACGGTGACCGACAACGCCGGAGCGACGAACTCCGCTTCCCGTGCCGTGACTGTGACAGCGGCGGGGCAACCGGCGGGTGAGCTCGCCCGGGACACCTTCAGCCGGACCGTCACCGGAGGCTGGGGCACCGCCGAGGCGGGTGGGACCTGGGCGGTCGGTGGATCCACCGGCAAGTACTCGGTCGACGGAAGCAGGGGCCTGCTGAACCTGGCGGCCGCAGCCTCGAGTGCTACCGCGCGACTGGACGGCGTCTCGTCGCTGACCACCGACACCCGCTTCACCGCGAAGCTCGACAAGGCGCCCAACGGCGGTGGCCTCCATCTGACGGTGATCGGCCGCAACGTCGCAGGAGCAGGTGACTACCGGGGAAAGCTCCTGGTGTCCGGCACCGGTGGGCTGTCGCTCATCACGGAGAAGGCCGTCAACGGTACGACGACCCGCCTCGGGAGCGCTTCGGTGCCCCTCACCTTCAGCGTGACCGACACGTACTCCATGCGGGTGCGGGTGTCGGGTACCGCCCCGGCGACGGTGCAGGCCAAGGTGTGGAAGGTCGGGACGGCGGAGCCTGCTGCCTGGCAGCTCACGTCGACCGACTCCGAGCCTGTCCTGCAGAAGGCAGGATCGGTGGCCGTGGACGCCTACCTCTCCAGTTCGGCGACCGTGGCACCGGTGAAGGTGGCGTTCGACGACCTCGTGGTGCAGCAGTAGGTCGCATCTCCCGCGGAGGCGGCCGCACGGCGGTGGAGGGATGGGGCAACCCATCCCTCCACCGATGACCGGTGCGTGATGGCGCCGCTTTGCGGTCCGGCCGTCCTCCTGCGAGGATAGCCCCGCACGAAGTACAGGGAGCAAGGACGAATGAGCATGCTACGGACCGCCAGGGCCCGGATCGCGGTAAGCGGGGTGGCCGCTCCGGCCTGCTGTGCGCCCGCGCCGCAGCCGGCCTTCCAGCATGCAGCGGACAGCCCCTCCAGTTGAACTCCCGCATCCACCGCCCAGAGCGGGTCGACGGTGCCGTCCCACCCACGGCACGGTTCCTTCGCATGCCTCCAGCCGGCAGAGCTCGATCACTCCGATCCTCCGACTGCTGAGGCACTCTCCCATGCAACCCCTTTCCATCAAGGACATCCGCTCCTCCTTCATCAATGCCACGCGATCCGAGACCGCGAAGCTCACACCGCCCAAGAATCTCGAGACCCTGGACTGGGACCACCTCGACTTCCTCGGCTGGCGGGACGAGAAGATGCCGCTCCGCGGGTACCTCGTGGTCCCCACCGCCCAGGGCCTGTCCGGCATGCTCCTCCGGGCACCCGACAGCGGCGCCCGGAAGAACCGGTCCGTGCTCTGCGAGCTCTGCCGGGACGTATTCTCGAAGGAGGACGTCCTCCTCTGGGTCGCCCGACGTTCCGGCCGGTCCGGTCGCGACGGCAACACCGTCGGCACCCTCATCTGCGCGGACTTCATCTGCTCCTCGAACGTCCGCAGGGAGCCTCCTGCCGGCGAGATCCATCCCGACCCCGCCGTCGTCGTGCGTCGCCAGGTCGACGAGCTCCGGGAGCGGTCCGAACGGTTCCTCAGCCGGGTGCGGCAGCGCTAGCCCGCACCTCGATGAACGGCATGCCCGCCTGCACACCCGCGGGCGGGCATGTCCCCTTCCGCGGAGCAGGACGTCCACCGGGGACGGCGGCCGCGCTAGGCTAACCTAGAGCAGTGACTTACGAGATCGAGATTGGCCGAGGCAAGCGCGGACGCAGGGCATATTCGCTGGACGACGTGGCGGTGGTGCCCTCCCGGCGCACCCGGGATCCCCTCGACGTCTCGGTGAACTGGCAGATCGACGCGTACCAGTTCGAGATGCCCGTCGTAGCAGCGCCCATGGACTCCGCCATGTCGCCCGCCACGGCAATCGCGATGGGGCGGCTCGGCGGCCTCGGTGTCCTCAACCTCGAAGGGCTCTGGACCCGCTACGAGGACCCGCTGCCGGTGCTCGAGGAGATCGCCGGTCTGGGCGCGGGGAACTTCAGCCCCGCGGCGACCCGACGCATGCAGGAGCTCTACGACGCGCCGATCCAGGCCGACCTGATCACCAGCCGGCTGGCCGAGATCCGCGAAGCGGGCGTGACGGTCGCGGGCGCACTGACCCCGCAGCGCACCCAGCAGTTCTACAAGACCGTCCTCGCTGCCGGCGTCGACATCTTCGTCATCCGCGGCACCACGGTGTCCGCCGAGCACGTGTCCAAGAACGAGCAGCCGCTCGACCTCAAGAAGTTCATCTACGAACTCGACGTCCCCGTGATCGTCGGCGGCGCCGCGGGTTACACCCCCGCGCTCCACCTCATGCGGACCGGTGCGGCAGGCGTCCTCGTCGGCTTCGGCGGGGGAGCGACGACGACGACCCGCCGCGCACTCGGCATCCACTCGCCGCTCGCCTCGGCGATCGCCGACGTCGCCGGCGCCCGCCGCGACTACATGGACGAGTCCGGCGGCCGGTACGTCCACGTGATCGCCGACGGCGGCATGGGTGCGAGCGGCGACATCGTGAAGGCCATCGCCATGGGCGCCGACGCCGTCATGCTCGGTTCCGCGCTCGCCCGCGCCGAGGAGGCTCCGGGCCAGGGCTGGCACTGGGGCCAGGAAGCGCACCACCATGAGCTTCCGCGCGGCGACCGGGTCAACATCGGCACCGTCGGACCGCTCAAGGAGGTGCTGTGGGGGCCGTCGCACCACACGGACGGCACCTCGAACCTGATCGGTGCGCTGCGCCGGGCGATGGCCACCACCGGTTACTCGGACCTCAAGGAGTTCCAGCGGGTGGAAGTCGTGCTTTCCCCGTATGTCTCCACCGACTGAACCTCGAAAGGCACACCGTGAGCCAGAACTCCCTCGAGCTGCACGACGCCGAGCTCACCACACCGGATCTCGTGATCCTGGAGATGGAGGCCGCATCCAAGGAGGATGCAACGGCACAGCTGGCCGCACGCCTGCATGCGGCCGGCCGGATCTCCGACCTCCGGGCGTTCCTCGACCAGGTCAACTCCCGCGAGCACCAGATGGCCACCGGTCTCCCCGGTGGCGTGGGCCTCCCGCACGCCCGCAGCGAGTACGTGAACCAGACGTCGATCGCCGTCGGGGTCACGCGCTTCGGGTACAGCCTCGACTTCGGTGCCGTGGACGGCCCTGCCACTCTCGTGCTCCTCATGGCGACGCCCGCACAGTCGTTCTCGGAGCACCTCGAAGTCCTCGCCACGATCGCGCGCAGCCTGTTCAAGGAGAACTTCCGGGAGTCGCTGCGCCGCGCGCACGACGCCGAGGTCATCGCCGAGCTGATCAACTCGTCCCTGGTCTTCTTCGACCACTAGGACCTGCGCGCCCCTACTCGCTCCGCCAGGAGTTCCAGAGCGAGGCGTAGGCGCCGTCGAGCGCCAGCAGCTCGTCGTGCGAGCCCAGTTCGGCGATGCGGCCCTCCTCCACGACGGCGACGCGGTCGGCGTCGTGCGCCGTGTGGAGCCGGTGCGCGATCGCGATGACGGTGCGCCCCTCGAGCACCGCGTTGAGGGACCGCTCCAGGTCGCGAGCCGCCTGCGGGTCGATCAGCGACGTGGCCTCGTCCAGGACCAGGGTGTGCGGGTCCGCGAGGATCAGCCGCGCCAGGGCCAGCTCCTGCGCCTGGGCGGGCGTCAGCTCGTGGGCGCCCGAACCGACCTCCGTGTGCATGCCCTCCGGCAACTGCTGCACCCAGTCGAGCGCACCCACGCTGCGCAGCGCATCCTCGATCTCCCCGTCGCCGGCATCCGCGCGGCCCAGGCGGACGTTGTCGGAGACCGACCCCACGAAGACGTGGTGCTCCTGCGTCACCAGAGCCACCTCGCGGCGGAGATCGTCGAGCGGGCGGTCGACGAGGGGCACACCGCCCACCGTGACCGATCCCGACGACGGCGGATGGATGCCGGCGATCAGGCGCCCGAGCGTCGACTTCCCCGCTCCGGACGGGCCGACGACGGCCAGGCGCTCGCCGCGCACCAGGGTGAGGTCCACGCCGTGCAGCACATCGTGCCCCGGCCGATACGCATAGCTCGCCGCGGACAGCACGATGTCCTCGTTCGCCGGCTCCGCCGTCGTCGCCCGGCGGTCCGGTTCCACGTCCTTGATGCCGACGATCCGCGCGAGGGAGGCCGCGCCGACCTGGATCTCGTCGGTCCACATGATGAGCAGGTCCACCGGGTCGATCAGGCGCACGGCGAAGAGTGCCACGGCCGCGACGGCGCCCGGCGTGACGACGCCCTGGCCCGCCAGCCACCCTCCCCAGAGGAGGACGGCGGCAGCGGGCAGCCAGAAGGCGATATCGGCCGCCGGGAACAGGACCGAGCGGAGCCACAGCGTGTAGCGCTCCGCCCGGTAGCTCGTGCCCAGGGCGCCGTCGAGGTCCTCCCGTCGCAGCCCGCCGAGGCTCAGGGCATCGACGGTGCGCGCGCCCTCGATGGTCTCGGTGATCGTCCCGTTGACGACGGCGTACGTCTCGCGTTCGCGCATGTAGCCTGCGGCGCTGCGCCTGAGGTACCAGCGCGTCACGGGCCACAGCAGCGGCAGGCCGACCAGCAGGGCGACGGACAGGACGGGCGAGGTGACGACGGCGGCGCCGAGGGTCAGGATGATCGTCACCACCGACACCACGACCTGCGGCACGCCGAAGCGGACGGTGTGGGACACGGCCTCGATGTCGTTGGTCGTGCGGGCCACGAGGTCCCCGGTGCCCGCCTTCTCCACGGTGGAGAGCGGAAGCGCGGTGACGTCCTCCAGGAAGTCCTCGCGCAGCTCCGCGAAGACGCGCTCCCCGAACACCATGCCGGACCGGACGGCGTACCGTCGCAGCACCGACTGCACGGCGAGGAAACCGAGCATCCCCAGCGAGACCGACGCGACGAAGCCCGCCGTCGTGCCCGCCGACACGGCGTCGATGAGGATGCCGAGCAGCAGCGGCCCGGCGAGTCCGGCGACGGCCGATCCGACGTACAGGGCGATCACCGCGCCGAGCCCCCGCCGGTGGTGCCGGATGAGCCGGGAGGCCTCGTCCCGGACGGTCCTGGGCTCCGCGACGGGAAGCTTCGCGGTACTACTCACTGCGGATCACCACATTTCGATAGGCGGGACTGGTGGCCATGAGGTCGCGGTGGCTGCCGCGGGCCGCGACCCGGCCGTCCTCGAGGAACAGCACCCGGTCCACGGCCCGGAGCATGAGAGGGCTCGCGGTGACGATGACGGTGGCCAGGCCGGCGTGGCGCCGCGCTCCCGGCAGGCGCGCGGCGATGCGCTGTTCGGTATGGGCGTCGACGGCGCTCGTCGGCTCCACGAGCACGAGGTTCTCCGCTCCGGTGAGGTAGGCGCGCGCCAGGACGAGGCGCTGCCGCTGGCCCCCGGAGAAGCCCCTCCCACGTTCGGTGACCTCGTGCCCCAGGCCGCCGTCGATCCCGTCCAGGATGTCCAGCGCGCTCGCGGCCTCGAGGGCCGCGAGGATCGCGCCGTCGTCGTGCCTGCCGTGCGGGTCCAGTTGCCGGCGCAGGGACCCGCTGAACAGTTGGGGGCTCGCCTCGCTCACCACGATGCGGGCACGGATGTCGGCGAGCGGCACGTGCCGGAGATCGGCGGCACCCCACCGGACGGTCGCTTCGGCGAGCACGGCGTCCTCGAACCGGCCGAGGCGTGTGACGGCCGCGGTCGACTCCGCCGGTTCCCGGGACACGACGGCGGTGAGGAGCCCGGGTTCGACGACGACTCCCGACCGCTCGTCCACCAGGGCCGAGCCCGACGGCGGTGCCGGGACCGGCGTGCTGCTGCCGGCGACATCCGCGTCCACGGACAGTACGGCGATGATCTTCCGGGCACCGACGTGCGCGCGGATGAAGCGGGCCACCGAGTCCGCGGCGGCGCGTATGGGCGTCATGAGGAAGATGGAGAAGCCGTACAGCGCCACGAGCTCGCCGGGCGTGATCTCGCCCGCGAGGACGAGTGAGGCGCCGACCCAGGTGAACACGACACTGAAGGTCCCCGCGATGAACACCTGAGAAGCTTCCAGATCGGCGAGGGAGCGGGCCACGCGGATACCGGAGTCACGGGTGGCCGCGGACTTCACGCGGTACCGGTCCACGAAGATGTGTTCCCCGCCGATGCCGCGCAGGACGCGCAGGCCTGCCACCGTGTCGGCGCCCACCGCTGTCATCCTGCCCGAGGCCTCGCGCTGCTCGCGCTGCCGCGCCTGCATGGGACGCACGACGAAGAGGAGCAGCCCGCAGCACACGGGCACGCCGAGGAGCACCACGAGGCCGAGCAGGGGGGAGGTCTGCCAGATGAGCACCGTCACCACGAGCCACGCCGCCGCAGCACCGGCGAGGCGCGTCAGCACCTCGTACACCTCACCGAGCCGGAAGGCGTCCGACGCCGCCGTCGACACGACCTCGCCCGTCGAGAGGGCCGTCGGCAGGGCATCGCCCGTGCGGCTGATCTTGTGCCCCACGAGGCGTACGGAGCGGAAGGCGGCCTGCATCCAGTTGCTGACCCCGGCCCGGTGCGTCGCCGTGTCGGAGACGGCCTGGACGACCATGAGGCCCAGCAGGGCCCCGGCCCAGCCGAGGAGCGCCCGGGAGTCACCGCCGATCACGCCGTCGTCGATGGCCCGGCCGAGGACGAAGGGCATGACCGCCTGCGACGCCATCCAGACCGCACCGAGCAGGATCCCGGCGGCGAGCGTCGCCTTCTGGAAGCCGCCCAGCCAGAGCAGGTAGCGCGTGGGCGAGCGCAGGTCCGGAGAGCCGGTCAGGGGATAGGGAAAGGCACGCACGAGGACCAAGCCTAGACCGCATCGGACCGAAGCGATAGGGATTCACCAATCACTTTCCCGGGCCGTGCCACGGGCGCATCCGGCACCGGCGGCATTCGTTGTTCTACAGAGTCACGAAGTACCTTTAAGGAGTGTTGAAGACCGCCCTGAAGCCTCGTTGGATCCTCATGCTGATCCTTGCGATGACGATCGCCGCGGTCTTCGTGCTCCTCAGCCAGTGGCAGTTCAACTCGTCGCGAGAGACCGCCCCGCCCGCGCCGAGTACCACCGAGAACATCCGTCCCCTGACCGACGTCCTTGAGCCCATGAGCCCCCTCTACGCGACCGTCGCCGACCAGATGGTCTCGCTCGACGGCGAGTTCCTGCCCGGCACCAGAATCCTCGTCCAGGACCGGTTGCTCGAGGGCGAGGAAGGGCTGTGGGTCGTCCAGGGCTTCGCCGTCGACGGGTCGGAGGACCAGGCCCCCGGCGAGATCCCCGTCATCCCCGTCGTCCTCGGCTGGGTGCCCACGGCGGACGACGGAGCGGCCGTGGCGGAGCAGCAGGGCGCGGCCCGGGTGGTCGGTCGCCTGCTGCCGCCCGAGGCGCCCGAGGTCCAGCGGCCGGTGGAGGGGCAGGTCCCCACGCTGGCCACGGCGGAGCTCTCCAACCTCTGGGACCGGTCCTCCTACGCAGCCTTCGTCGTGGCCTCGGACATCACCGTCGGCGGCGCCGGGATCCCCTTCGCGGCCGACATGGAGCGCGTCCTGGTCGGTCCGCAGCCGCAGGAGACACCCATCAACTGGCTCAACATCTTCTATGCCATCGAATGGGTCGTCTTCGCCGGATTCGCGTTCTTCCTCTGGTGGCGGCTCGTGGCCGACGATCACCGCCGCACCCTCGAGGACGAAGCCGACGCAGCGGAGGCGGCAGCGGAAGCGCACGCCGTCCATGCCGACAGCCCCGTCGTCGTCCCCTCCACCCGTCCCGTAACCGATCCCGAAAGCGGTGCACACCGTGACTGAACCTGCCCTCGACCCGACTGCCGGATCCGGAGGCCCACGCTCCAAGGGCACGCCGAAGAGGCGGTTCGGTGGAACCCACGCGCAGATCCGCTCGGCGTTGGCGTTCTACAGGGTGCTGGCCTACGCCACGGGCGTCATGCTGCTGCTCGTCGTCGTCGAGATGGTCGCGAAGTACGGATACGGGTCCGAGATCGTGGCCGGCGGTGGCGCCGCCATCCAGTTCCTGCCCGAGGTCGTCGCCGAGACCGCCGGCGGATTCAACCTGTCCACCGCGGTGCTGATCGTGCACGGCTGGCTCTACGTGGTCTACCTCATCGCGGACTTCCGGCTGTGGCAGTTCCTGCGGTGGCCATTCAGCCGTTTCGTCCTGATCGCGCTCGGCGGCGTGGTGCCCCTGCTCTCGTTCTTCGTGGAGAAGCGGATCCACCGCCAGGCGGAGCAGGACCTCAGGGAGCACCCCGAGGCCGCCTCCCGCTACTGAGCCGTTCCGTCCGCACTGCCGTCGCCCGTCCGACGGTCGCCATCGGTTCCTTCCCGACGTCGTCCCGAAGATGTGCGAGGCCCGTGCCCGCGGACTATTGTTGATGGGTGACTACCCCCGAGAACGGCTCTGAACACCGCCCTGTCCTCGTCGTGGACTACGGCGCACAGTACGCCCAGCTGATCGCACGCCGCGTCCGCGAGGCCGATGTCTACTCCGAGATCGTCCCGCACACGCTCAGCACCGAGCAGATCCTCGCGAAGAACCCCGTGGCGATCATCCTCTCGGGCGGCCCCTCCAGCGTCTACGCGGAGGGGGCCCCGCGTGTCGAGCGCGACCTGTTCGAGGCCGGCGTGCCCGTCCTGGGGATCTGCTACGGCTTCCAGGCCATGGCCTCCGCGCTCGGTGGTACCGTCGCGAAGACCGGCCTGCGGGAGTACGGGTCCACGGATGTGCGGTCGGACGGCGAGTCGCGCTCCATCCTCAGCGGGACACCGGATCAGCAGAACGCCTGGATGAGCCACGGCGACAGCGTCCAGGCCGCCCCCGAGGGGTTCGACGTCCTCGCCAGCACGGCCGGTGCCCCGGTCGCCGCCTTCGCGAACGAGGAGAAGGGCCTCTACGGCGTGCAGTGGCACCCCGAGGTGAAGCATTCGCAGCACGGCCAGGCCGTGATCGAGAACTTCCTCTTCCGGGGCGCGCGGCTCGACCCGAACTGGACCACCCGCAACATCCTCGAGGAGCAGGTGGAGCGCATCCGCGAACAGATCGGCGACGCACGCGTCATCTGCGGGCTCTCCGGCGGTGTCGACTCGGCCGTCGCCGCTGCGCTCGTTCAGCGGGCCGTGGGCGATCAGCTCACCTGCGTCTTCGTGGATCACGGCCTTCTCCGCGAGGGTGAGGCCGAGCAGGTCGAGCGCGACTTCGTGGCCGCGACCGGCGTCAAGCTGTACGTCGCGAACGAGCAGAAGCGATTCCTCGACGCGCTGGCCGGCGTCTCCGACCCCGAGACCAAGCGCAAGATCATCGGCCGCGAGTTCATCCGGGCGTTCGAGGAGGCCGAGCGTGCCATCATGCGCGAGGCCGAGGCCGAGGGCGAGCCCATCCGGTTCCTCGTCCAGGGGACGCTGTATCCCGACGTCGTCGAATCCGGCGGCGGCGAGGGTGCCGCCAACATCAAGAGTCACCACAACGTCGGGGGCCTGCCCGAGGACCTCCAGTTCGAGCTCGTCGAACCGCTCCGGACGCTCTTCAAGGACGAGGTGCGCGCGGTGGGCGCCCAGCTCGGGCTGCCCGCGGAGATCGTCGGACGCCAGCCGTTCCCCGGCCCCGGGCTCGGTATCCGCATCGTCGGAGAGGTCACGGAGGAGCGCCTCGAGCTCCTGCGCAAGGCCGATGCGATCGCCCGCGCCGAGCTGACGGCGGCCGGGCTCGACAACGAGGTGTGGCAGATGCCCGTGGTCCTGCTCGCGGACGTGCGCAGCGTGGGCGTCCAGGGCGACGGGCGCACGTACGGGCATCCGATCGTCCTGCGTCCGGTCTCCAGCGAGGACGCCATGACGGCGGACTGGTCGCGGCTGCCGTACGATCTGCTGGCTCGGATCTCGAACCGGATCACCAACGAGGTGGACGGTGTCAACCGCGTGGTGCTCGATGTGACCAGCAAGCCGCCGGGAACCATCGAATGGGAGTAGGCGGATCCCGGAGGCGGGGCAACCCACCTCCGGTCCGCCCGGGCCGCGTTGCTATCCGCGGGGTCCGTGCGCTTTTCGGATAGTTTGGAAGACATGCCCATCTGGTCGAGATCAGCACGTGATAATGCAGGGAAGAAGGCTGTCGTGCCGGAGCAGGACCAGCAGGATGCGCCGGAGATGCCGGTCGGCAGGCCGCAGGAGGATCCGCAGGACCATCCGCAGGAGGTCCAGCAGGAGGTCCAGTCGGATCAGCAGCCGGCGCCGTCCGCTGGCACCCCGTCCGCTGGCACCCCGTCCGCCGAGACGCCGTCCCCCGACGAGCCGTCAGCCGGCACGCCGTCCGCCGACGAGCCGTCAGCCGGCACGCCGTCCGCCGAAGAGTCCCTCGTGCCCTGGCTCGAGGGGCTCGGCCCGCAGGCCAGCGGAGACACCCTGCTCCACTTCCGGCCCTCGGCCGGCACGAGCATCGATCTGACGCACGCCCACCCGTCCGGACTGGCCCAGCTCCTCGCCGGGCGGCGCACGCGGCTGTCGACCCTGCTGCGCGACCCCGTGCAGTACAGCGCGGCCAAGGCCGCCGCCCGCGCCCTGCGCGCGAAGATCTTCGAGCTGGGGACCGAGCGGGGGATCGATGTGGGCTACCTGGCCGCGGGAACCGCATCGTGGCGCGCGGTGGACGACTCGGGTCGCTCCGAGACCCTGAACGCGCCCGTGCTCCTCACAGCGGTGTCCCTCACGGTCCACCCCTCGCAGGACGACTACGAGCTGCAGATCACGGAGCAGGCCCGGATGAACCCGGCGCTCGTGCGCCACCTGCGCCATCACCAGGGCCTGCAGGTGGATCCGGCCGGTATCGCTCGACTGGCCTACGGCACGGCCCGCTTCGACCCCCACCCCGTCCTCGAGCGCATGCGTGCGCTGAGCGAGGGCGTCCGCGGGATGTCCGTCGAGCACCGGATCCTGGTCGCGACGTTCGCCGACCTCGCAGGTGTCACCGGTGACCCGGCCCTCCGCAGCGACCACCCGATCCTCGCCGCGCTGCTGGCCGCCGCCACCGGCGAGGGGGAGACTGCTCCGACCCTCGCCGCCGCGGCGGACGAACTCTCCTTCCCTCCCGCCGACGAGCGGGAGCCGGCCGACGAACTCCTGGTCCTCGACGCCGATCGCGCCCAGCAGGATGTGCTCGACCTCGTCACGGCGGGTGTCAGCATCGCCGTCGCCACTCCTCCCGGAACAGGCCAGACCCAGACCGCGCTGAACGTCGCGGCACGGTCGGCGGCGGCCGGCAGACGGGTGATCGTCGCAGCGGAACGCCGTGGCACCCTCAACGAGTTCGTGCAGGACCTCGACGGCCTCGATCTCGGGTCCCTCGTGCTCCAGGTGGGCAGCCAGACCGGGCCTGCACAGCTGCGCGAAGCCGTCGTCCGCGCGCTGGTCCGCAACGAGAAAGCCGTCGAGCCGGAGCTCGGGACCCTCCACGCCACCCTGACCGGGCACCGTCACCAGCTGATGGAACATGTCCGGAGTCTCCACAACATCCGCAGCCGGTGGGGGTGCTCGCCCTACCAGGCCATGCAGTCCCTCGCGGGACTCACGGCGCTCGATCCCGCGCCGTCGACCACCGTGCGGCTCAAGCGGAGTGTGCTGGACTCGATCGCCGACCGCAAGGAATTGACGGAGCGCCTCCAGCGGGCCGCCGAGCTGGGCAGTTTCAGCAAGGCGTCGACCGAGAGCCCCTGGTACGGGGCGCAGCTGCTGAACCGCAAGGAGACCGAGCACGCCCACGCCCTGGCCGAGCAGCTCGCCACGGGGATCCCCGACCTCCGCGGCAAGGTGCAGCGCGTCGCCGAACACTCGCACATCACGCTCGGTGCAACCTTCAGGGAATGGGGCGAGCAGCTCGAACTCCTCGTCGCCGTCCGGGGGAGCCTCGACAAGTTCACACCCGACATCTTCGACCGTCCGGTAACCGACCTCATCTCCGCGACGGCGCCGTCGTCGTGGCGCAAGGAGCGCGACATCGAGATGAGCTCGATGACGCGGTCCCGCCTGCGGCGCGTGGCCAAGGAGTACATCCGGCCCGGCGTCCACATCTCGGACCTCCACACCTCCCTCCTCGAGGTGCAGCAGCAGCGCACGCTCTGGACCCGATACGCGCTGACCGAACGGCATCCGCAGGTCCCGACGGGACTCGCGGAGATCCATTCCTCCTACCGGGCGGTCGACGAGCGGCTGGCGGAGCTGACCGCGATCCTGCGGACGACCTCGGGTCGCCCCGACCTCGCGGCGCTCGACCTCGACAGCCTCGAAGCGCTCCTCCGCGACCTCGCCGGTGACAGGGACACTTTGGAGACCCTGCCGGAGCGCACCCTGCTGCTCGACGAGATGCGCGAGCAGGGACTGGCCGATCTCCTCGCCGACCTCGCCGCACGGGAGATCCCCGCCGAACGCGTGGGTTCGGAACTGGAACTCGCCTGGTGGCAGTCCGCCCTGGAAGCGATGATCAGCGGGGACGACTACCTCGCGATGTCCGACGGCGACAGCCTGCGCAGGCTGGAGGCCGAGTACCGTCTCGCGGACAACGCACACATCGCCTCCGGGCCCGCCCGGATCCGCTGGACCCTCGCCGAGCGCTGGCGCGCCGCCGTGGAGGCTCACCCGGATGATGCCGGACGCCTGCGGCAGGAGCTCAAGGACGGCACCCTGACCCTCGAGGTCTTCGCGGGCCTCCACCATGACCTGGTCGCGGCGCTCCTGCCCGTCTGGGCGGTCAGCCCCCTGACGATCAGGGGTGCGGTGCCCGACGGCTACTCCTTCGATGCCGCCGTCATCCTCGATGGCGAGTCGATGTCCCTGCAGAGCGCGGTGCCCTGCATCGCGCGGTCGGCGCAGGTCGTGGTCTTCGGCGACGACCGCCTTGCGGGGCCCACACGCTTCAGCATCGAGGTGCAGTCCGCCGATCGCGCGTCCACCCTCGAGCCGCTCCCGAGCGCGTTCGACTCGCTCCGCGAGGTGCTGCCCGTGCGCGGGCTCACCGAGATCTACCGAGGGGTGGATCGCGGCCTCGACACGTACCTCAGCGAATCCTTCTACGGCGGCAAGCTGTCGCGGCTGCCCCAGGCCTCGGAGGTGACGGGGGAGGGCCGCGGGCTCGTGGTCGAGTACCTGCCCAACGGCACGGGCATGCCGAGTTCGGAGCACGACGGCGTGGAGAGCGTCGCCGTCGAGGTGAACCGGGTCGTGGAACTCGTCTTCGAGCACATCCGCCGCCGCCCGAGCTTCTCGCTGGCCGTCGTGACGGCCAGCGCTCGGCACGCTGCCCGGGTGGGGGAGGCGATCCGCCTGCAGATGGCGGAGTTCCCGTGGGCCGCGGACTTCTTCGTCCCCGGACGGGAGTCCTTCCGCGTGGTCCCCGTCGAGCGTGCCGGTGGGCTCGTGCGCGATGACATCATCTTCTCCCTCGGCTACGGCCGCACCCCCCACGGACGTACCCTGCATTCGTTCGGCCCGCTGTCCGGGCCCGACGGTCGCCGGAACTTCGTCATGGCGATGACCCGGGCGCGGCACCTGCAGCACGTGCTGACCTGCTTCGAACCGTCCGATCTGGATCCGGACCGGCTCACCACGGGAGCGCTGGATTTCTTCGAACTGCTCCAGCGTGAACTCGGTGGTGGTCCGGGGCACGCCCCTGCTGCCTCGGGCGGCAACGAGGACCCCCTGGTGGCCGACCTCGTGGACCGGTTGCGGTACCGGGGCGCCGAGGTGCGTGACCACTACGCCGGTGTCCTCGACATCGTCGCGGTGCGGCCCGCGGATCTCCGCCCGGACGGCAGCGCCGCCGCGGTGCAGGACGAGCGCCCCGCCCCGCTGGCCATCGAGTCCGACGGCACCGGCCGGTACGGCGCGATGACCGTGCGGGAGCGGAGCAGGCTGCGCCCCCAGGTCCTCGAGCGGATGGGGTGGCGGTACATGCCGTTGTGGACCATCGAGGTCTTCACCGACCCGGACGGATGCGCCGAACGGGCCGCGGCCCTGATCGGGCTTCCCCCGCGGAACACCTCCGACCAGCCGAGGACGCGAAAGGACGCCGCCAGGATGCGGAAGGACGAGCAGCACCCGGGCCGCGGGACGAACGTGGGCCGTGAACCCGGCGAGGGGGACGACGCGGCCCCGGCAGTCCCGACGACAGCCGCCGAGGACGACCCGCGTTCGTGGGGCGACACCGAGGACAACCACGACGAGTGGCTGAAGGAGCAGCGTCCGCCGCACTGGGGCTGACGGGTCGGATCGGCGCTCCCTGCACGTGCGCAGGCCGGGTGCAGGAGAGGGGACGACAGCCCGGCCATCGTGACCGGTCACGGAGCCGAGGTCAGTACGAGGTGGACATCGCCCGAGCTGGAGGACCCGGCGAGGGCCGCGGCGTCGTCCGCCTGCACGGCCACGACCACGAGGCCGCCGTCGTCGTCGGCGCCGGGCCACGTGCTGCCGCCGCCTATGGGCGCGGTCCACAGGACCGCGACGGAGCGCGCCAGGACCGTCGAGTCGGCTGCGACGTCATAGCCGTTGCCGGTACTGAGGATGACGTCGACGAGCTGCCCGGGAGCCAGCAGCTGGACCGTCGCGGGGTCCGAGGGCCGGAGGGGGACGGCGACCGTGCCGGGCGTCGTGCCGGTCAGCAGCCCATCGCCCACGAGGGCGGTCGCGGCCACCGGCGCGCCCTGGGACAGGGGCGCGGCCAGCTGTTGGCCGATCACCTGCAGGGGCCGATCGAAGGTGTCGCCCGGAACCGCCTGCTCGGGGAGGGTGGTCTGGGCCACGTCCGCCTCGGTGAGGACCGTCCCGATGGCCAGATCACGTGAGGCACTGACGACAGTCCTTGTCCGATAGTCGTCGCCGACGGCCGCCTCCACCGCGACGCCGGCTGCCGCACTGAGGAGCAGGCAGCAGAGCAGCCGCTTGCGGCGGTGCACCAGCCTGCGGAGGCGGGAGCTGAGCGGGACGCCCGGAGGGCGGGTCGTCGTCATGCACGGACCCTAGGCGGGAAGCCGTGTCACCGGGGCCGGCCGGACGCTATGTGGACATCATCGGTGGCCGCGGTGTGCCGAGCGGCAGCTCGGTGCCGGGAGAGCGCCGCGGGCGGCAGCTCAGGACGCGGCTGCCGCAGCCCCGCTGCTGGTTGCTCCCGCGGTGCTCGGAGACGCGGCGGAGGACGAGCTGGATGCCGTGGAGCTCGACGCGTCGGAGGTCGGCTTCGCAGCGGAGCTCGCGGAGCTCGAGCCGGCGTCCGTGCTGGTCTTCGTGTCCCGGGAGTCGTTGCGGTAGAAGCCCGAGCCCTTGAAGACGACGCCCACGCTGTTGAACTTCTTGCGCAGCGAGCCGCCGCACTCGGGGCACACCGTGAGCGAGTCGTCGGAGAACGACTGCTGGATGTCGAAGGCGTGGCCGCAGTCCTTGCAGGCATAGGCGTACATGGGCATGGAAATCCTCCTGGACGAACAACGTGGTCCCCGGATGGCTCACCGACACTGCTCTGGCACTCTCCGGGGTCGAGTGCCAGTCTACACTGCGCGGTCTCGGGTCCCGAAGCGCAGCAGCCCGTCGGGCGTGAAGGCGCCACCCAGAGGCTGGTCGTAGGGCTCGGAGGGGACGGCGCCGGCGGGAAGGACCTCGGTCCGGTACACCATGCCCAGCCGCGGGACCGCCCCCGGTCCGTCCAGGGGACGGTCGGCCAGGAACCGGTCGTAGTAGCCCCCGCCCTGACCGATCCGGTTGCCCGTCCGGTCCACGCCGAGGGCGGGTACCAGGATGAGGCCCACGTCCGGCACGTCGTCGAATGCGAGCCTCGGACCGACGGGCTCCTGGACGGGAGCGCGGACGGACCGCTGCAGCGCGACGCCGGGGACCCAGCGGACCCAGGACAGGCGGTAGGCGGGCTCGCAGACGGGCACGACGACGCCGAAACCGAGGCGGTGCAGTTCTCCGACGAGCCGTTCCGTGGCCGGTTCCGGGTCGACGCCGAGGTACGCGGCGACCGTCGGCAGGGGAGAGTCGAGGCGCCCGGCGGGCCGGTATCGGTCGGAGAGGTACTGCACCACGACCCGGCGCAGGCCGTCCGACTGGTCCTCCCGGTCCGAGGCCTGCAGGGTCGCCCGGGAGGCGCGGAGGGATGCGCGCAGGCCGGCCTTGTCCGTATCACGAGCTGAAGCGGTCATTCCACCATTGTGCGCAGCGCCCGAGGAATCCAGTGCCTTTTATGTAATGTGGTGCTCATGACTCTGCAATCACGTGTGACGAAGGCCGTTATTCCTGCGGCCGGTCTGGGGACCCGCTTCCTTCCAGCCACCAAGGCCATGCCGAAGGAAATGCTTCCTGTCGTCGACAAGCCGGCCATCCAGTACGTCGTCCAGGAGGCCGTCGACGCCGGACTGTCCGACGTCCTGATGATCACCGGGCGTAACAAAAGGGCCCTCGAGGACCACTTCGACCGCGTGCCGTTCATCGAGCAGACGCTCGAGGCCAAGGGCGATCACGACAAGCTGGCAGCGGTGCGCCGCCCCTCCGAGCTCGGTGACATCCACTACCTCCGCCAGGGCGACCCGAAGGGCCTCGGGCACGCCGTCCTCCGCGCCAAGCTGCACGTCAACAACGAGCCGTTCGCCGTCCTGCTCGGTGACGACCTGATCGACGAACGCGATTCCCTGCTCGAGACCATGATCGAGGTCCAGGCCCGGACCGGCGGCTCCGTGATCGCCCTCATCGAGGTGGACCCCGAGCAGATCAGCGCCTACGGCTGCGCCGACATCACGGCGATCGACGGCGAGAGCCACGTGCGCGTGAACCAGCTCGTCGAGAAGCCGTCCGTCGAGGATGCGCCGTCGAACCTGGCCGTGATCGGACGCTACGTCCTCCACCCGCGGGTCTTCGAGGTCCTGGAGACCACGAAGCCCGGTCGGGGCGACGAGATCCAGCTGACCGACGCACTGCAGACCCTCGCAGCAGCCGACGGGGAAGGCTCCGGCGTGTACGGCGTCGTCTTCCGCGGCCGCCGGTACGACACCGGCGACAAGCTGAGCTACCTGAAGGCCGTCGTGACCCTGGCGTCGGAGCGCGAAGACCTCGGTCCGGACCTCCGTGCCTGGATCAAGGACTTCAGCAAAGAGCTCTCGGACTAGCACGCCGTGTGGTCGGCAGCCAGCTGGCCCGTGACCCTTAGGACCGGATCCCTGGTCCTGAGGCCCATCCGCCACCGCGACAAGGCGGCGTGGACGGCCCTGCGCCGCCGCAACGCCCCGTGGCTGGCGCCCTGGGAGGCCTCGAATCCTGATCCGAACGGTTTCCTCCCCACCTATCACCAGATGGTGCGGTCGCTGACGTCCCAGGCCAGGGCCGGCTCGGCGCTGCCGTTCCTGATCACCGAGCAGGGCCCCGGTTCACGCGAGGCCCGGCTCGTGGGGCAACTGACCGTCTCGGGGATCACCTGGGGCTCGGCGATGTCGGCCACGCTCGGGTACTGGGTCGATTCCGAGCGGGCCGGACGGGGAATCGCGCCGACGGCCGTGGCCCTCGCGACCGACTACTGCTTCGGTGATCTCGGTCTGCATCGGATGGAGATCAACATCCGCCCGGAGAACCGGGCCAGCCTGCGGGTGGTCGAGAAGCTGCACTTCCGGGATGAGGGCCTCCGCCCGCGCTACCTCCACATCGCGGGGCAGTGGGCGGACCACAGGAGCTTCGCCCTGACGGCGGAGGAGGTCCCGCGCGGGCTGCTGTCACCGTGGCTCGAGGGTGGGACTCCCCGTCCGGGCTGACGGATCCAATTCCGGAAGGAGCATATTAGGCTCCGACACACCGGCGGCAATGCCGGAGTCGTGGTACGACTGCTTCTACGGTTCTAAGTGTGGTCTTCTCCCTGGACAGCTCGTTGGTGCTCGCCGCAGTCGTCGGCGTGTGGCTGCTCTGGGTGGCGCCGATCGTGCTGCGAAGGACCAGGCCGGCCACCGCCGGCAGTACACCCCGAATGCCGAGAGCCAGGACCGACGTCCCCGTGGAGAACATGATGACAAGTAACGCGCCGCACGACGATGCAGCCGCCACAGGGGACGACGCCCTGCCGCCGGCACGGACCACGCCGGATGCCGATGGTGCGCCCGCCCGCTCGGTGGCCCCCCGCACGATGACGGTGACGCCGTACCGGGGTCGCATGGCCGTGGCGGCCGTGGGCCTCGTCGCACTCGTAGCCACCCTGGTCACCTTCGCACTCGCCCTGTTCGGAGCCGTCTCGCTGCTCCTTCCCCTCGCGTGCATCGCAGTGGTGGCCCTCGCCGTGGCCGCACTGCGTCTCCTCGCCGTCCGTGGCCGGCAGGCTCGCGTCAACCGTGCGTTCGCCCACGCCATGGCGCCGGTCCGCGAGATGGCCCCGGAACGCTCCGCGGTGGTGCTGCCCGCACCTGCCGCGCCCAGACGCCCCACCACGCTGTTCGACGCCCAGGAGACTGCCGCGCGACCCTTGTCCGCCATGGAGCTGCGGACCGCGGCACTCGCCGTGGCGCACGGTTCGTCCGTCGTGGATGTCCGCGCAGCGGCGTCGTCCACCACCGTGGACGCTGCTCTCCCGCCGGCCGGTACGACGGCGTGGGCGCCTGTCGAGGTGCCTCGTCCCACCTACGTGGACGCTGCGAAGGCGGAACGCCAGGCTCCCGCCCCCCTGGATCTGCCGGAGGCCCCGAAGCCCTCCACGAAGACCCCCATCAAGGCCTCCGAAGCCGCGGCTCGGGTTGCCGAAGCAGCGGAGGACGCCGAGGCAGCGGCCGTCTCGGCTCCCATGACGGGACGCATCAATCTCGACGACGTCCTCCAGCGTCGCCGCGCCTGACGCCTCCGTCATGGGGGCAGCCGGGCCGCGCTCGATGACGGTCGCACGCATTTAGGTCCCGGATGAGGGCGAGGGACGTACGCATCATTAGCGAGCAGGAGACCATCGCTCTCCTTGCATCCGATGCGCCCGGAGAGCTCCTGCAGACCACGCTCGCCGCCGCGGGGTGGGATCTCCTCTCCTGGCGACCGGGCCCGGTCCACCACCGCCCCGGAGCGGGGGTGACGGGCGTCTTCTCCATCGAGGTCCGTATGTCCGGCCCGTCCGGTCGCGGGCGGGGGACACCCGTCCCGACCCACGCCTGCATCACCTCGTCAGCCATCCCGCAGCCCGGGAACCGCGTCTCCTCGTTCTCCCGCAGGGGAGCCGGCGCACTGTCCGTCTGGGTGCACCCAGACGATCCGCAGCTGCCCGGACTGCCTCTGGCCCTCGACCCGGTGCGCGTCACCCCGTTCGCCTTCGGCCGCGGGCACGCCGCCGACGCGACGGTGCTCGACCTCAGGAGCTACCGTCCGCTCCGGCGCGCCGTGGTCCTCGCGGTCAATGGGAGCGACCGCCGCTACCTGAAGGTGCTCCGCGCCCGGACGGCAGGGCCGCTCGCCGAACGGCACCGCATGCTGCGGGCCGCAGGGGTGCCCGCGCCGGTCCTCGCAGGGGATCCCATGCAGGATGTCGTCGCGATGCACCCGGCGCCGGGTACACCACTCGCGGAGCTCCTCATGCGGACCGGAGCGGCGGACGTCGATCCCCACGCGCTGGTGCGGGTGCTCACAGCTCTGCCCGCGGCCGTCCTCTCCTTGCCGGAGCGACCCCCATGGGCGGCGCGGGTCCGGGACTACGCCGAGGGAGCGGTCGCGGCATTGCCCTCGGAGGCGGATCGCATTCGTCGCATCGCCAAAGGCATCGACCATGCGGTGCGTTCGACCGACGCCGGACCGCTGGTGCCCACGCACGGTGACTTCTACGAGGGCAATCTGCTGATGACGGACGGAGCCGTATCGGGACTCCTCGACGTGGATGCGCTCGGCCCCGGACACCTCGTGGACGACCTCGCATGCTTCCTCGGCCACATCGCGGTCCTGCCCGGGCTGCATGCCGGCTACGAGCACGTCCCCCAGGCCCTGCTGCGATTCCTGCAGGCGTTCGACCAGCATGTGAACCCCGCCGCCCTCCGGAGCCGCGCCGCGGCGGTGAGCCTGACCCTCATCGCAGGAGCGCGACGCCAGGCGGTGAGCGAGGGCGGCGTCATCGAGGCGCTCTCACGGCTGGACGTGGCCGAGCAGTTCCTCGTGGAAGCGAGGATTCTCGGCGCGGGGCGGTAGCCCGGCGTCGCCCTGATCGGATCCCGTTCGTCAGGAGGCGTCCATCGGTGAATCAGGCAGATTTGGCATAGACGGCCGCGCTCATGACCTCGTAACCCACGAACGTCTCGTCGTTCCCGACCCAGGCATCGTGACCGGCGGGGATCGAATAGGCGTCGCCGGCGTGGATGGTGGCGCGGCTGCCGTCCTCCATCTCCACCTCGAGCGTGCCGGCGGTACAGATCCCCACGTGGTCGTTCTGGCAACTCTCGGTATGCACCACGGTCTTGACGGTCTCGGACCATCGCCAGCCTGGTTCGAAGGTGAACCTGCCGATCGTGGTGTTGCCGAGGCTGACCACGTCGACCTTGGTCCTGGGTGGACGGCGCTTCTCATCGGGATCGTCGAACGATCTGGATGCAAGGGCATTGACAGTGATTGCGGACATCGTGTCCTCCTCGATGGGTGGGTTCTGACCATGTGTCCGGAGGAGAGACCAGGCGCTCCGGTATGAGGGTTCGGCGGGGCCGGGCCGGGGCTGGGTCGAACACGTGCGAGCGAGGCTAACAGCGTGCTCCCGGGCGTAGCGGTTGTCAATGCCGTACGCCGACTCCCTCGGGAGGCCCCACCGCATCCCGAGGACATGTGATCCTGTACCGGCGGGTAGGGCCGCCAAGGACCGTGGACGGCACGCCACGCACGAGGGGACGATCGGGCTTAGGATTTACTTAGGTTGTTTAACAGAGGGCAACTCAGGGGTACCCGCGGGGGTGCCGCCACCGGTACGTCTCCACAAGTCGTTCCGGGCATCCCCGGGGGTACGCCGAAGGTGAGGTCGCTTCGGGCGGACTCTCTGCTGGGATGCGATCCTCGTGTCGTCACCCTCGACCCCGTGACCACGCGCCGGTGATACCAACCGTGCTTGTTTTATTCTGTGGTGGTTCGAACTAGCTCCTCGGACCGCGGCTTAGCAGAAGGCCATGAAGCGGCGATCGTGGAGTTCATCGTGAATCCTCTTGCCCCTGAACCGGATCAGCCGGGCACCACCGTCCTTCGAGCAGGACGGTCCCGCAGGGCCGGCACAGTCGGGGCCGAGGGACGACATACCATGGCCGGAGCGCTGGTGTACGCCGTCCGCGACGTCCTGCCCGCTGCCGGCGCATTGGACGCCAAGGCCATAGCGCTGGAGCTCGACAAGGGCCTTCGGGCCTATTGGGGTGCGGATCACGGCATCACCACCAGCGAGATGCTCGCCACCGCCCGTGACATCAAGACCAGCATGGGAAAAGCAGCCCTCGATCAGCCCCGCGGCTGCGGTCCAAGGGCGCCGTGACGGCTGCTCGTTGGTCGTCTCATCCCGTCAGGGCGGGCGTGCGCCGTAACCACCATTCGCCGACGGCTACGTGCATCGTGAATGCGAGCCAGAACGCGACACCGAACAGCGTCGTGTCCGGGGTGGCCGGCGTCGTCCCGCCGGACATCACCTGCTCCACAGCCTCGAAGACCCCCACCCAGATCCTGATGGTTCCGACGCCTATGCCGATGGCGAATGCGCGGATCATCCAGCGCCGGTGGTGCCGTACGTCATCCCGCCGGATCGCCCGGAACGCGAGCACAAGGCAGGCCAGGAACCAGCAGCCGAACACGACCGTCGCGGCGGCCTCGGGTGCGCCTCCCCAGGCGTGGGGCACGCCGAAGAGCAGCGCGAACAGCCCGGCGACGAGCGCGCAGGTGAGCAGGACGCGCCCGAGGCGCCGGTGCACGTCGTAGTGCCGGGTGCGGAACCGACGCGAGAGTTGCAGTGGCGCTCCTACGAGGTACACGACGCCCGGCGCTATATGGAGGTAGGCCAACCACGGGTGGGCGACGTATCGTTCGGCGAAGTCGTCGCCGGGTACGGTGCCCGCGAGGATGTCGGGCCCGTCGATCATCACCCGGATCGCCGTGAAGACCAGCACGATGGTGGTCAGTGCGCCGATCGCGACGGCGGCGCCACGTACGAGCCTCGGGTGCGCAATCGCTGCCTTCTCCGTCACGACCGGGAGTTTTGCACGCGGTGTCCGCGCGGTCAATGCTCGGCACGGCGCACAGGGCGCCCGTGGACCAGGGACAACAAGCCCGCCTCCGACCCTATCGAGCCCTCCGGAACGGGCGTACGGTGATGCTCGGGCCGACGACGGCGCCGGCCCTTCTCAGGAAAGGGAAACTCGTGATAACCAAGCGCAGAACCCGTACCGCCTCGTCATCCGCACTGTCGGTAGCCGTTTTGCTGATCATAGGATCGGCCCCGCCCGTCCATGCCGCCAATGACACCGACACCGCGCTACTTCGGGACGCCGTGTCGGCCGAGAACATCATCAGCCATCTCCAGGAGCTGCAGGCGATAGCGGACGCCAATGACGGCAACCGCGCCGCGGGCACCTCCGGGCACGTTGCTTCGGCTGAGTACATCGAAGGACAGCTGCAGGCCGCCGGATACGAAACGGACCGGCAGTACTTCACGTACCCGAAGTTCGTCGTGGATCTTGCAGTACTGGCGCAGACCGCTCCCACGCCGACGACCTACACCTACGCCGATGAGTATGTCGACATGGCCTCCAGCGCTGAAGGCGATGTCACAGCTCCGGTGACCGCGGTCGATGTGAATCTCAGCGGCGACCGCGCCTCGACCAGTGGCTGCGAGGCCAGTGACTT
This sequence comes from Arthrobacter sp. UYP4, assembly GCF_057291175.1. Classification (NCBI taxonomy): domain Bacteria; kingdom Bacillati; phylum Actinomycetota; class Actinomycetes; order Micrococcales; family Micrococcaceae; genus Arthrobacter; species Arthrobacter sp. UYP4. Next base: position 1,238,323 of record NZ_JBXAVU010000001.1, on the reverse strand, counting down.
CACAGGTTTTCCCGACGGGAATATCGCCCTGATCCAGCGTGGAACGTGTGACTTCGCACTGAAGGCGGCCAACGCGGCAGCTGAAGGGGCCTCGGCGGTCATCATCTTCAACCAGGGAGATGTGAATCCTGCCGATGACCGCTTCGGTGTCGTGAACGGCACGTTGGGCGAAGCAGGCTCGACGATACCCGTCGTGGGCACCTCCTTCGCGATCGGCGAGCAACTGGCTGCTACCGAGGGGCTCGAGATGCGGGTGGCCCTGGAGACCCACGAGGAGACGGTCGAGACCTTCAACGTCATAGCCGACACGGCCGGCCGTGCCGACCGGACGGTCGTCGTGGGCGCCCACCTGGACAGCGTGGCCGAGGGCCCTGGCATCAACGACAACGGCAGTGGCAGCGCGGCCATCCTCGAGACGGCCATCCAGATCGCGGAACTGGGCATCGAGCCGACCAACCGCACGCGTTTCGCCTTCTGGAGCGGTGAGGAGGACGGGCTGATCGGGTCCGACTACTACGTCTCCCAACTGTCGGCCAGGGACATCAAGGATCATGCGGTGAACCTGAACTTCGACATGGTCGCCTCACCGAACCCTGTCCGGTTCGTCTATGACGGCGACGGCGGAGCGTTCGGGGCTGAAGGCCCCAACGGGTCCGACACCGTCGAGGACGTATTCCTCGCATACTTCGCATCACAGGGCCTGGCGACGGCACCCACCGAGTTCGATGGGCGCAGCGACTATTTCGGGTTCATCGAGAACGGGATCCCTGCCGGCGGCTTGTTCACGGGCGCGGAAGGGATCAAGTCGCAGGAAGAAGCGGACGTCTTCGGCGGAACCGCCGGTCGTCCCTACGATCCCTGCTATCACGCGGCATGCGACACCATCACGAACATCGACCCGGTGGTCCTCGAGGAGATGGCTGACGCGATAGCTCATTCGACCCTCACCTTCGCCATGACGACGTCCGCTGTCAAGGGAACGGCAAAGGGCAGTGGCGGGAAATCCACGGCTGACTTCGCGTTCAAGGGCAATCACTCGAAGCGCTAGACCAGGCCAGGGTATGGGGGAAGACCATGGACTCCGCTCCGTGCAGGGCCTTCCCCCGTACCTGCCGGATCGATGACGTGTGAGAGGCTCGATGACGCCGGGCAAGGGGCGGACTGCAGGCCCGAGGGCTTCCTGTCCGTCGTCGTCCCCAGTGCCCGAGGAAGGGAAGTCCGTCATGGAGAGTGCATGGATCGGTGACTCCGATCTCGTCCGCGTTCTGGGCCGCACTCTCGGGTCACCAGGAGGAGCGAGCGCAGTGGCGGTGGTCACCCCTCAGCGTGAGATGACCGCGACGATCCGTACGGACCAGCACTCCACCTTCGAGATCGGGTCGATCTCGAAGGTGCTCACCGGCATGCTGTACCGGGACGTGACAGAACGCGGCCTCATTCCGCAGTCGACAGTTCTGCGGGAGCTGCTCCCACTCGAGGGCCACGGCGAGGTCGGCACCGTGAGCCTGGCCTCCTTGGCCATCCACCGGTCCGGTCTTCCGGGGTTGCCGCCGGGGATGCAGCCGCTTCGCCGGACCCTCGGATACTGGATCGGCGGTCGCAACCCCTACGGTGATTCACTGACCGACCTGCTGGACCAGACGCGCAACCTGCGCCTCGGCCCTCTTCGGTCCAGGTACTCGAACCTGGGGTTCCAGTTGCTCGGGCACGCCGTGGCGGAAGCAGCTGGCAGTAGCTACGGGTCCCTCCTGCAGGACCTCCTGGGCCCGGGGTTCCCGACTCCCACCCGCGCCGAAGACCTCGGGCCCTCGGACCTGCGAGGGTCCAACCGGCTGGGCCGCCCGATGGCCCCATGGGTCGGCGAGGCCATCGCGCCCGCCGGAGGTGTCCGGGCGACCATCAGTACGATGCGGGGCTTCCTCCGTTCGGTGCTCGACGGGACCGCCAGGGGTCTGATGGCCCTCGAGCCGGTTGCAGAATTCGCGCCCAGGGTAGGTATCGGGGCCGGGTGGATCACGCTCGAGCACCGCGGCCGCAGGATCACCTGGCACAACGGCAGCACCGGCGGGTTCAGCAGCTGGATCGGACTCGACCGCGACGCCGGTACCGGCGTCGTCGTGCTCGCGGCGCGTCACGGGTCCGTCGACAGGTCGGGGTTCCGGCTCCTCACCGCATTCGCCACTCCCGGATCGGTGCCATCGCCCCTCGGCGCCGACGACGGGCCGGCCTGACCGGCAGCGCCGGGTCCGGACCGGAGCACGCGTTCCGGTGGAACCTGTCAGTCCAGGCGGGCACGCACGACGCGTTCGACGACCGGCCGTACCGGCGCATCGGGATCGACCGCGAGCCGATGCGGGACGACGACGTCGAGGCCTACGTCACCGTGCTGCGCGACCCGGCCAGGGCGCGGGCGTCGTCGACGCTCTACCGGCAGGTGATACCTCCCGGTGCCCTGAAGATCCTGCGCGGGACCTACCGCGGCCGCATCCTGCGCACACCGACCCTCGTGCTGGTCGGCGCCGAGGACGGACTCCTACCGCGCGACGCTCTCGACGTCCCACCCGAGGACGCACCCGACCTGGCAGTGCAGTTCGTCCCCGGTGGTGCGCACTTCCTCGTCGATGACAATCCTGCCGGCGTCACCCGCGACCTCCGCGCGTTCATCGGGCTGCCCGCGCATGGCGGCGGCTGATCCGCCGGTGGGATCTCCGACCGACCCGCCCCGCCTGGGGCAACCGCAGAAACGCCGGACGTCAGGACGTACTGACCCTGGTGTCCATGAGCAGGACGGGAGTGCCGTCCGCATCCGCCAGCTCGAGCCGCACGGTGACCGTGATCCCGGCGAGCGAGGTCAGGTGGGTGCCGCCACACGGGATCTCCGCCCGCTCGCCGGGCAGGTCGCAGACCCACCGACGCCGGTCCGTGAGGCCCTGTCCGTCCGCGGTGATGCCGATCGGTGCCGCCGTCTCCGTCCATGCCGCGAGGGTGGCATTCACCGCAGCGGCTGCTGCTGCGGTGTCGAAGTCCTCCGTGCTGAAGCCCTTCCGCCGCAGGGACTTCCCCAGCCGGTACCTGTCCACCGAGCCGAACTCGCCGATCACCGTCGTGTCGATAGCGAGGGCGTCGAAGTTCGGGGCCCCGAGGGCGTCCGGCGCCACCTCCTTCTTCCAGCGGCCGGCCAGCGCACGGTTGAGGGCCAGCGAGGCGAGGTGGCAACCGGTGTGACCGGCGGACACCGCGGCCCGATAGGTGTCGTCCACCCGCACGACGACGTCGTCGCCCTCCGCGGGCGCTGCGCCCTCGACCAGGTGCACGACGACGAACGCCCAGCCCTCCGCGCCCTTCCGTACGGGTGATTCCCCGCCTAGATACAGGGAACTCCCGTCGGTGGCGCCCACCACGCAGTCGACCACCGGCCAGCTGTGGGAGCCCGAGGCGAGATCACCGCGGTCGGGCCCCTGGTCGGGCCAGGCGGAGTCGACGGGGTGGAATGCCGTGACGTCCAGCAGGACGGCACTCCGTCCGTCCTCGCGCGGCTCGACATGGAGGACGCGGGAGGCTGACTCGAGGGCACCCTGGGGGTAGGTGACGCGTGTGTCGGTGGTCGGCAGGGTCATGCTGCTCCTTCGGGTGGTGCGAACAGGGTGAGAACGGGGGGTACGGGGTCGCTCAGGTATCCGCGGAGCGCTGGGCGAGCCTCTCCAGCAGTGGCTCGGTGCGGTAGGGGATGTGCTCGTGCAGGGCGAGGACCGTCTCGGTGCGGATGACGCCCTTGATCCGCAGCACCGAGCGCAGGGCTGCCTGCAGATTGTGGGTGTCGGTCGCGGCGACCCTGCACCACACGTCCCCCCGGCCCGAGATCTCGTGCACCTCGAGGACCTGGTGGATGGTGCGCAGGCCGGCGATGACGGCATCGAGCTCGCGGTGGGACACCTCGATAGTGACGAACGCGACGACGTCGTAGCCGAGCGCCTCGAGGTCCAGTTCCCTCCCGCTCCGCCGGAGGGTCTCCGCGCGGAGGAGCCGCCGGATGCGGCTCTGCGCGGTGTTCCGGGCGACGCCGAGGAGCTCGCTCAACTCGCTCACCTGAGCGCGGGGGTCCCGCACCAGCTCGAGCAGCAGTCGCAGGTCGAGGTTGTCCAGCTTGCTCACGAAGCTCACTTCCCGTCAGTCGGCTCCGCCCGTGTTGCGCACGGCGCTCAAAAGGGCGACGAGCTTTGCTGCAGGGCGGTCAGTGGGCTCCATCCTATAGAAGTCCGGGCATGATCCGGCCCCTGGGAGCGCCTAGGGTGGGCGCGTGCGAGCGAGGAGAAGTGCTGGGATGAGCGTCATCAACGAGCTCCGGATGAGGCCGGCGATGATCGAGCGACGGAGCTGGGACGCCTCCCTGGCCGCCCGTCTCGCGCTCGCGGTGACGGTGATCTCGACGCTCCTCATCGGGGCGAACCTCGCCACGCCGATCTATCCCCTCATCCAGGCCGAGCTCGGGCTCACGTCCTTCGCGGTCACGGTCGCCTTCGCGTCCTATGTCGTCGCCCTGATCGGAGGGCTCGTCCTCGCAGGTCACTGGTCCGACCACATCGGACGGCGGGCGGCGCTCGTCCTCGCGGTCGTCCTCGGGCTGCTGGGTGCAGCGCTGTTCGCGATCGCCACCTCGCTGCCGATGCTCGCCGCGGGGCGCGCGCTGCAGGGGGGTGCCGTCGCGCTCGCCACCGGCGCGAGTGCCGCCGCCCTCCGCGACCTCCTGCCCACCCGGCCCGACTGGGCTTCGCGCTTCACACTGCTCGCCTCCGCCGGGGGAGTGGCCGCCGGTCCCGTGATCGGGGGGCTCCTCTCGCTCCTGCCCACGCCGACGCGCACGCCGTTCGTCCTGTACCTCGTGGTGCTCGCGAGTCTCCTGGTGCCGCTCGTCCTCCTGAGGGCCCGGCCCGCCATCAAGCCGGCCGCGTCGGACAATCCGCTCGCGGCACTGCGGCCGCGCCGGCCGGCCGTGTCGAAGGACGCACGCCGTTCGTTCTGGACCGCATCCTCCATCGGGTTCCTCAGCTTCGCCGTCTTCGGCTTCACGCTGAGTCTCGCCCCCACCTGGTTCGCAGGCATTGCGGGAACGACCTCCCGGCCCCTGATCGGCCTCCTCGCGGCCCTCGTCCTCGGGTCGTCGGCCGTCAGCCAGGTGCTGTCCCCGCGCGGGCGCTTCGTGGCACCCGTGGGCCTCGCCGGCATGGCACTCGGCGTCGGCCTCCTGCCCCTGGCCGAGGCGACGGGCAGCCTGCCGCTGCTCGTCGGAGCCTGCGTCGTGGCGGGCTTCGGCCAGGGGATGGCCTTCCGGGTGGTCTTCAACGAGGTGTCGGTGCGGGTCGATCCGGCCCTGCACGCGCAGACGGTCAGCGCCGTGTACGTCCTCACCTACCTCGGCAGTGCCGTGCCGGTACTGGGGCTCGGAGCGGCCGCCGGCGTATGGGGACTGAACGCCTCCGTCACGGTCTTCGCGCTTGCCATCGCCGCGGTCTGTGCGCTGCTCGCCGTGGGCTCACTGGTCCTGCGACTCCGCGCGACGCGCTAGCGACCGCCGCCCGCGGGGTCCGTACCGGGTCCGGTCCTCCTCTTTGTAGGCTGTAGGCATGTCCACCACCCCCGTGCCGCCCCGCCCGTCCCCCCTCCCCGGTGCGAGCGGGCCCGTCGCGGACGGTAACGCGACCGGGAGGTCGGCAGGAGCGGTCGTCGGCCTCGACATCGGCGGATCCAAGACCCACGGCGCGCTCTGGCTCGACGGTTCACTCGTGGCCGAGGCCAAGGCGGGCAGCGCCAACGTCCAGAACGTGAGCCCGGCGGAGGCGGCCCGGAGCCTCGAGGAACTCTTCCGCGACCTCCTGCCCGCCGGGGACGCCCCCACCATCGGCCTCGTCGTCGCCGGTTCCGGGGGAGTGGACACCGCAGCCGACGCCGAGCGTCTCCGCGACCTGATCGCCCCGCACGCGCCGTCCGCCGCCGTCGACGTCATCCACGACACGCGGCTCATCCTCGCGGCCGGCGGTGCCCGGACCGGCATCGCCGTGATCGCCGGCACCGGCTCGGTGGCCTGGGGCGTCGGCGAGGACGGCCGGAAAGCGCGCTCGGGCGGCTGGGGCTACCTCCTGGGCGACGAGGGCAGCGGCTACTGGGTGGCGCGCGAAGCCGTGCGCCGTGCCCTGCACCGGCACGACCTCGGTCAGGACCCCGATGCCCTCGATACGGCGGTCCTCACGCTCAACGGGATCGACACCCCGACGGAACTGATCGGGCTCTTCCACTCGGGCGCCGGCCGGACCTACTGGGCGGCACAGTCCCGTGCCGTGTTCGACGCCGCCCGGGACGGTTCAGGGGACGCCGCGGACATCATCGACCGTGCAGCCGCCGACCTCACGCGCCTCGTGCTCGATGTCGCATCGGTGATCGGCGTACCCGGCCCCGTGGTCCTCGGCGGCGGCCTTGCCATGCACCAGCCGGATCTGCAGGCACGGTTGAGGACCCGCCTCGGGTCGGAGGGCATGACCGACGTCGTCTTCCTCGAGGAGGACCCGGTCATGGGGGTCCGATTCCTCCTGGGCCCCGATGAGGCCGCCTGAGCGGAGACCCCGGCACGATCGTGCGGTGCCCCTCCCGGGGCCCGCGGAACCAACGGCCCTCCTGCAGACCCATATGGGCTCTTGTCTGCTCCGAACACATGGTTAGACTCAGAACTCCGACAGCTTGAACTGACCGCTGCAGGCGTCGCCCTGCGGAAATCCAGACGGCAAGCCGGGCCCGCACCGAGTGGGGGCCCGCGGGTCACACCCGGCCGAGAAGCTCCTGCCACGAAAGGCACAGCTGACATGACCTCCTTCGAGCAGGACTCCGCCCGCCCCATGATCCGGTTCCGCAGCGTGACGAAGACGTACGACAGCGGGCGCCCCGCCGTGGCCGACCTCTCCCTGGACATCGACCGCGGCAGGATCACCGTGTTCGTCGGGCCCTCGGGCTGCGGCAAGACGACATCGCTGCGCATGATCAACCGGATGGTCGAGCCGACCTCCGGGCAGATCCTCCTGGACGGCACGGACGTCTCGCAGCAGAAGGCCGCGGAGCTGCGGCGTTCCATGGGGTACGTCATGCAGTCCTCGGGCCTCCTCCCGCACCGGACCGTGCTCGACAACATCGCGACGGTCCCGCGCCTCAACGGCGTCGGGAAGGCCGCCGCACGCAAGCGCGCCGGTGAACTGCTCGACGTCGTCGGGCTCGCGTCCGAGCTGGGCGGCCGGTATCCCGGGCAGCTCTCCGGCGGGCAGCAGCAGCGCGTCGGCGTGGCACGGGCCCTCGCGGCCGATCCGCCCGTCCTCCTCATGGACGAGCCGTTCAGCGCCGTCGACCCCGTGGTCCGCGCCGAGCTGCAGGAGGAACTGCTGCGCCTGCAGCGGGACCTCGCGAAGACGATCGTCTTCGTCACCCACGACATCGACGAGGCGACGATCCTCGGCGACAAGGTCGCCGTGTTCGCGGTCGGCGGCAGGCTGGCCCAGTTCGCGGCCCCCGAGGAGATCCTCCGCGCCCCGGTGGACGATTTCGTCGCGGGCTTCGTGGGACGTGACCGCGGTTTCCGCCATCTGTCCTTCCAGCAGGGGGACGGTGTCGCCATCCACCCGATCGAGACCATCGAGGTGGACCGCCTCGCGGATCCGACCGTCTCGGTGCGCTCGCCCTGGACGCTGCTCGTCGACTCCGAGGGTCGGCCCCACGGCTGGGTCCCGCAGGCGACGCGCGAAAGCATCACGAAGCAGGCCGAGGCGGTCCCGGGAGGCTCCCTCTACACGCGCGGCGACACCCTGCGCCGCGCGCTGGACGCCGCCCTGTCCTCGCCGTCAGGCCTGGGCGTGACGGTCGACGGCGACGGGCGCGCCGTCGGCGTCGTCCGAGCCGCGGAGGTCTTCGAGCTCATTGAAGCCGCGAGGCTCGACCGGGGCCGCTCCGACCACAACACGGCGGTGTAGCCATGGACTGGTTCCTCGCCAACCTGGACTTCGTCTGGCTGCACACGCGCCTCCACCTGTTCCAGGCCATCGTCCCGCTGCTCCTCGGCGTCCTCGCCGCCGTGCCCATGGCGCAGCTCGCCCGGCTCAACCCGGTGATCAGTTCGATCCTGCTGACCGGCTCGTCGATCCTCTACACGGTCCCGTCACTGGCGATGTTCGTGTTCCTCCCCGTGGTGCTCGGCACCAGGGTGATCGATCCCGTCAACGTGATCGTGGCGCTGGCCGTCTACGCCTTCTCCCTGCTCGTCCGGTCCACGCTCGACGCGCTCGATTCGATCGACGACGACGTGCGCCAGGCCGCCGTCGCCATGGGCTACAGGCCCGTGCGCCGGTTCCTCACCGTGGACCTGCCGCTGTCGCTGCCGGTGCTCTTCGCCGGCCTGCGCGTCGTCTCGGTCACCAACATCTCGCTCGTCAGCGTCGGCGCACTGATCGGCGTCCCGAGCCTCGGGACCCTGTTCACGGACGGACTGTTCCGGTCCTTCCCGACCGAGATCGCCGTCGGGATCGGCATCATCCTCCTGCTGGCACTCGTCCTGGACCTCCTCCTCGTCCTCACGGAGCGCCTCCTGACCCCGTGGACGCGCAGGGTCTCCGCCGGCGGCAGGCCGGCGGACGAGATCGTCGCGCTCGAGGCGAAGGTGGCGGGCGCCTGATGGACTACTCGAGCAGCAACCTCTTCGTACAGATGGGGGAGTGGCTGACCGCTCCCGCCAACTGGGCGGGCGACCGCGGCATTCCCACGCGCGTCGTCGAGCACCTGGGCTACACCGGATTGACCATGCTGGTCGCCCTCGTGATCGCGGTGCCGATCGGGCTCTACGTGGGGCACACCGGTCGCGGGCGCGTCGTCATCGTCTCCGGCGTGGGGATCCTCCGCGCCCTGCCGACGCTCGGCATGGTGTTCCTGTTCGTGCTCCTCGCGGGCCTCGGCCTGATGCCGCCCATCTGGGCGCTCGTGCTCCTCGCCGTCCCCCCGCTGCTGAGCGGGATCTATGCCGGCATCTCCTCCGTGAACCGGACCGTGGTGGATGCCGCGCGGAGCATGGGCATGAGCGAACTCCAGATCCTGTTCAGGGTCGAGGTGCCCAACGGCCTGCAGGTCATCCTCGGCGGAGTCCGCGCAGCGGTGCTGCAGGTCATCGCGACCGCCGCCGTCGTCGCCTTCATCAACCTCGGCGGGCTCGGGGTCTTCCTCGTCGAGGGAACACAGCTCGCGGACTACGGACGCCTCTTCGGCGGCGCCGTCGTCATCACAGTCCTCGCGATCACCGTCGATCTGCTTCTGGGACTGCTGCAGAGATTCGCCATCTCACCGGGACTGCGCGTCTCCGGTCCGGGACGGGCCCAAGGATCTGGCCGGCAGAAGGCCGTCGCCAGTGCACAAGGAGGAACAACATGAAGAACCTGTCAGCACAACGCGCCGGGCGGCGCGCTTTGATGGGACTGGCTGGCGGCCTGACGGCCGCGCTGGCGTTGACTGCCTGCGGTGCCAACAGCGACCCCCAGGGTGAATCGGAGGACACCGCGTCCGCGTCCGCCGGCGGCGCCGTCGTCGTCGGTTCCGCTGACTTCCCCGAGAGCCAGATCATCGCCGAGATCTACGCCGGTGCGCTCAACGCGGCCGGCGTCGAGGCGACGACCCAGCTCAACATCGGCTCGCGGGAGATCTACTACACCGCCCTCGAGGACGGCTCGATCGACATCATGCCCGAGTACGGCGGCAACCTGCTGCTGTTCGCCGATCCTGCCGCCACGGCGGAATCCGCCGAGGACATCGCCGCGGCGCTGCCCGATGCGCTCACTGCGAAGTCGCCCGACGTGAAGCTCGGTGTGCTCGAGCCCTCGGAGGCCGAGGACAAGGACGCGCTCGTCGTGACGGCCGCCACGGCCGAGAAGTACGACCTCACATCGATCGCGGACCTCGCGGAGGTGTGCGGTGAGATCACCATCGGCGCACCGAGCACCTTCCAGGAGCGCGCCTACGGCCTGCCCGGCCTGAAGGCGAAGTACAACTGCGAGCCCGGCGGCTTCGAGGCCATCAACGACGGCGGCGGGGACATCACGCTGAAGGCACTGCTCGACGACACCGTGCAGGCCGCCGACATCTACACGACCACGCCGTCCATCGCGGACAACGACCTCGTGGTCCTCGAGGACCCGGAGGACAACTTCATCGCCCAGCAGGTGCTGCCGCTCATCAACACCGACACCGTGGGCGATGAGGCGCAGACCGTCCTCAACGAGGTGTCGGCGCAGCTGACCACCGAGGACCTCCTGGCGCTGAACCGCGAGGTCAGCGGCGACGAGAAGCGCAACCCCGCGGACGCGGCCGCGGACTGGCTCGCCGACAAGGGGCTCGCGGGCTAGTTCAGCAGTACCAGGTCCGTCCAGCAGGGGCCCGGCGCCCGGCAGACATATGCCGCGTGCCGGGCCCCTGCTGTGGCATCCTGATCCAATGGCCACCTACAAGCAGTCGGAAAAGCTCCGTAACGTCCTCTACGACATCAGGGGGCCACTGCTCGAACACGCCATGACCATGGAGGCCCAGGGCCACCGCATCCTGAAGCTCAACATCGGCAACCCGGCGCCCTTCGGCTTCGAGGCGCCCGACGCCATCCTCGTGGACATGATCCGCAACCTGCCCGAGGCCCAGGGCTACAGCGATTCGCGAGGTATCTTCTCCGCGCGGACCGCCGTCGTGCAGTACTACCAGGGTCGCGGCATCAAGACGATCGACGTCGACGACGTCTACCTCGGCAACGGTGTCAGCGAGCTCATCACGCTCTCCATGCAGGCACTGCTCAACGCCGGTGACGAAGTGCTGATCCCCACGCCGGACTACCCGCTCTGGACCGCGTCCGTCGCGCTCGCCAGCGGCACCCCGGTGCACTACCTCTGCGACGAGGACAACCACTGGTGGCCCGACCTCGAGGACATGGCCTCGAAGATCACGCCCAACACCAAGGGCATCGTCCTCATCAATCCGAACAACCCGACCGGTTCGGTCTACCCCCGGCCCGTCCTCGAGGGGATCGTGCGCCTGGCACGCGAGCACGGGCTCATCCTGTTCGCCGACGAGATCTACGAGAAGATCCTCTACGACGACGCCGTCCACATCAACGCGGCATCGGTCGCGGGCGACGACGTGCTGTGCCTGACCTTCAGCGGCCTCTCCAAGGCGTACCGGATCGCCGGGTTCCGCAGCGGCTGGATGGCGATCTCCGGACCGAAGCGCGACGCCGCGAACTACATCGAGGGCATCAACCTGCTGGCCAACATGAGGCTCTGTGCGAATGTCCCTGCGCAGCACGCGATCCAGACGGCGCTGGGCGGGTACCAGAGCATCAACGACCTGATCCTGCCGGGGGGACGTTTGAAGCAGCAGCGCGACAAGGCCGCGCAGCTGCTCAATGCGATCGACGGCGTGAGCTGCGAGGTGGCCCAGGGTGCCCTGTACCTCTTCCCGAAGCTCGACCCCGAGGTCTATCCCATCAAGGATGACGAGAAGTTCGCCCTCGACCTCCTGAAGCAGCAGAAGATCCTGATCTCGCACGGCAGGGCCTTCAACTGGATCAACCCGGACCACTTCCGCATGGTCACGCTCCCGAGCGTGGAAGTCATCGAGGATGCCCTCGGGAGGCTCGCCGAGTTCCTGTCCACGTACCGGCCCTGACCGCAGGAGGGTCCATGTCCGTGACAGCTGACAGCAGTGCCGCGATGCGTCGCCTCCTCCTGGCGGGGCCGGACTTCTCGCTCGCGGGCGTGGATCCCCGGTCGACGCCGGGCTTCGACGGCGGCAAGAAGGAGGGCGCCGCATCGCTCTCCGCCGGCGCCGACGCTCTCTCCTCCCTGCAGGCGAAGCTCTTCGCCGAGAGCCGGGCCGGAAGCGAGATCGCCGTCCTGCTCGTCCTGCAGGGCATGGATACCTCGGGAAAGGGCGGCATCGTCCGTCACGTCGTAGGGCTGGTCGACCCGCAGGGAGTGCAGCACCACGCCTTCGCGGCGCCGACCGAGGAGGAGCGGCGGCACAGCTTCCTCTGGCGGATCCGCCACCAGCTCCCCAGACCCGGGATGCTGGGAGTCTTCGATCGGTCCCACTACGAGGACGTCCTGGTCCACCGCGTGCGCGGACTATCCCCGGCGACGGAGATCGAGAAGCGGTACGGAGCCATCTCGCGGTTCGAGGAGGACGTCGTGGCCTCGGGGACCCGCGTGCTCAAGGTCATGCTGCACATCAGCAAGGACGAGCAGAAGGACAGGCTCTCGAAGCGCCTCGATCGGAGGGACAAGTACTGGAAGTACAACCCTGGCGACATCGACGATCGCGGCTACTGGCAGCAGTACCAGGAGGCGTACCAGGCCGCGATCGAGCGGACGAGCACGCCCGACACGCCGTGGTACGTCGTTCCCGCCGACCGCAAGTGGTATGCACGCCTCGCCGTGCAGCAGTTGCTCACCGCGACGCTGGAGGACATGCAGCTGAGCTGGCCCAGGGCATCCTTCGACGTGGAGGTCGAGAAGCAGCGCCTCGTCGCCTCCTGACCGTTCTGATGCTGCGGACCGCAACCGTCCGCATCTGCTCCTAGCCTTGAGGCTCCACCACCGCCAGGAGGCTCCCATGGACTGGAAGATCGAACTCATCGCACTGCCCGTCACCGACGCGGACAGGGCCATCTCCTTCTATCGCGACCAGGTGGGGTTCACGCTGGACCACGACCACCGTGTGAGCAGCAGCCTGCGCTTCGTGCAACTGACCCCGCCGGGGTCCGCCTGTTCGATCGCACTCGGCGAGGGCATCAGCGACATGGTGCCCGGATCGCTGCACGGCATCCAGGTCGTCGTACCTGATGCGGCGAGAGCCCGTGCAGGGCTGCTCGAACGCGGCGTCGCAGCGAGCGACGTGGACGCGCAGCCGTGGGGCCGCTTCGTCTACTTCGCCGATCCGGACGGCAACTCGTGGGCACTGCAGGAGCTGCTGCAAACCCCCGACGCGTAGCGGCGCCGCATCGGGCCCTGCCGGCCGAAGCAGGGCGACGGCCTGCTACTGGCCCTCGGCCTTGTCCCGCGCAGCCGCGAGCCGCACCTTCGCGCCTTCCAGCCACGCCTCGCAACGATCGGCCAGGGCCTCGCCGCGCTCCCACAGCGCCAGCGATTCCTCGAGGCTCACACCTCCGGCTTCGAGCCGCGAGACGACGGCGACGAGTTCCTCGCGCGCCTGCTCGTAGGACAGCGAGCCGACGTCGGACTGTCGCTGCTCCGGTGGGGTGTTCTCCGTCATGGCATCTTCCTTCTCCACGGTGTTCCTCGTCTGCTGGTCGGCCCGTGTCCGGGCCTGCTGTGGCTGTAGCGTCATGCGGGTTCGTGCGGTGCGGGTGTGCCCTGGGCGACGGCGCCGAACTGGCCACCCGCGACCCGGACCCGCAGGACCTCGCCGGTCGGCACGTCCTCCGGCGTCCGCACCACGTGTCCGTCCTCCTTCTGCACCACCGCATAACCGCGGTCGAGGGTCCTCTGCGGCGAGAGGGACCGTACGCGTTCCCGCAGGTGGTGCACGGCGACGGCACCGCGTTCCACCCCTGCGGCGGCAGAGCGCAGGGCGCGGGACCGGAGCCGCTCGATGTCGGCTTCCCGCACGTCGATCATGCCTTCGGGCTTCGCCAGGGACGGCCGGGAGCGGAGGTTCGCGAGGCTCTCCGCCTCCCGGTGCACGAGGACCCGGATGGAGCGTTCGAGCGCGGCACGCGCCTGCCGGATCCGGGCGAGTTCCTCGGATACGTCCGGGACCACGCGCTTCGCCGCATCGGTGGGCGTGGAGGCGCGGAGATCGGCGACCTCGTCGAGGAGCGGCCGATCCGCCTCATGGCCGATGGCGCTGACGACAGGAGTGTTCGCCATCGCGACCGCGCGGACCAGCGACTCGTCGCTGAAGGGCAGCAGGTCCTCCAGCGCTCCGCCGCCCCGCGCGATGATGATGACGTCGACCCGGGGGTGGGCATCGAGGTCCGCGAGGGCCGCGGAGACCTGTGCAACGCTGCTCACGCCCTGGACGGCGACCTCGCGGACCTCGAACTCGACGGCCGGCCACCGCAGGGCGGCGTTGCGCATCACGTCCTTCATGGCATCGGAATCGCGGCCCGTGATGAGCCCGATCCGGTGAGGCAGGAGCGGCAGCTGCTTCTTGCGGGCCGGTGCGAACAGCCCTTCCGCGGCGAGCGCCTGTCGCAGCCTCTCGATGCGCGCCAGGAGATCGCCGATCCCGACGGGACGGATGTCGATCGTCTGCATGGACAGCCGCCCGGTCTTGACCCAGAAGTCGGGCTTGAGGCGTGCCACGACCCGGGAGCCGCGATCCAGGGGCATGGATACCCGGTCCATGACGGAGCCGTAGACCGACAGGGAGAGGGAAACTTCCGAATCGACGTCGCGCAGCGTGATGTAGCACATGCTCGCGCGGCGGTTGAGTTCGATGACCTGTCCCTCGACCCAGGCTGCCGGCGCCCGTTCGATGTGGGCCTTGAGCTTCTCCGACAGCAGATGGAGCGGCCACGGCGATTCGGGTGATGTCTCGGCTGCCGTGACCGGCACCGTCGATGCCGGCGGGGATGATCCCGCCCCTGCCGGTCGCGCGCGCACTCCCTCGCTCGTCATCCGTCTCCTGTCCTCGGCGGGGGAAGCCCCGCCTGCGCTGTCTGTCCTGTTCATCTGTACCATCCCGGACCCCCGGCGGCGGCTCACGGCATGGCTCTGTGCACTTTGGACGCACCCCCGCGGGCCACGATCCTCCGTGCCTCCTGACGGGGGACCCGGCATAATCGGTAGTTCGACCTCCAGCTAAGGATTTCATGCGGACCCTGCTCTCGGCCCTGCTGGCCCTTCTCGCGCTCGTCGTCGCGGCCGGCGGACTGGCGTCCGCGTGGCTCGACGAGAACCTCGTGGAGGAGTCCGGCTTCGTCGCGCTCGCTGCCCCGCTCGGCGAGGACGAGGAATTCCAGGCGGCACTGACCGATTCGCTGGTCGAGGACGTGACGGCAGGCGGCGGATTGCCCGAACAGATCACGTCCTTCGTCGAGCCGCTGATCCGGGATGCTGCGGGCACCGTCACCGATGCGTCGGGATATCCGGCCGCATGGACCGAGACGCTGCGCGTGTCGCACTCCTTCACCTTCGCCCAGGCTCCCGATCCGTCCGAACCGGCCCCGGCCATCCTGACCCTCGACCTCGGTCCCGTCGTGGGACTCGTCGCGGACAGCATCGGGGGAGGACTCGGAGTGGAGGTCCCGGTGCCGGAGGACACGATGATCGAGGTCGGGTCGGTCGAGCGCGGCGGAGTGTTCAGCAGCGTCGCTGGTGCCGTGCAGGCGTGGGAGGTGTACCTCGCCGGAGCGGCCGTACTGGGCCTGCTGGCGCTGGTGATCGCTCGGCGACGGGGTACCACCCTCGCCCTCCTGGGCCTCGGGGTGGCGCTCATCGGGGTGGTCGGGTTCCTGGCGGGGGACTGGATCCCCGCTGCCGCGGCTCGTGCGCCCGGGTCGAGCGCGGTGGCGGACGTGTTCGTCCGTGGGTTGGCGGAACAGGCCGGAGCAAGCGTCGCCGAGGCCGGCGTGCCCGTGGTCGTCGGCGGGCTGGTGGCCGTCGTGGTCGGCGCCGTCGCGCAACTGGCGCTCGGTGGTCGGCGTCGGCGGGATGACCGGCGCCCGGTGTAGGGCTCAGCTCACAGCGGAGAGGACTGCGATCAGCAGGTCGAGCAGCACCCACCCGGTAGAATCGGATCATGACCAGTACCACCGTTCAGGTCCCCATGCCCACCATCCCGCGCAGGCGTCGCTCTCCGGAGGACGTCCTCGCAGCCGCACCGGTGCCAGGGGAGAAGAAGGTACTGCTCGCAGCCCCCCGGGGTTACTGCGCAGGCGTGGACCGCGCGGTCATCGCCGTCGAGAAGGCCCTGGAGCACTACGGACCCCCGGTGTACGTGCGGAAGCAGATCGTGCACAACCTGCACGTCGTGTCGACGCTCGAGGCGAAGGGCGCCGTCTTCGTCGACGAGACGGACGAGGTGCCGGAGGGCGCGCTGGTCGTGTTCTCTGCCCATGGGGTCTCACCCGCCGTCGTCCAGTCCGCCGAGGACAGGGGTCTCCGGACGATCGACGCGACCTGCCCGCTGGTGACGAAGGTGCACAAGGAGGCCCAGCGTTTCGCGCGCGACGACTTCGACATCCTCCTGATCGGCCATGAGGGCCACGAGGAAGTCGAGGGCACGGCCGGCGAGGCGCCCGATCACATCCAGATCGTCAATGGGCCGGAGGACGTCGACAAGGTCCAGGTACGCGATCCGGAACGGCTCATCTGGCTCTCGCAGACCACACTGAGCGTCGACGAGACCATGCTGACCGTGAACCTGCTCAAGGAGCGCTTCCCGACGCTGCAGGATCCTCCGAGCGATGACATCTGCTACGCCACGTCCAACCGCCAGGCGGCCATCAAGAAGATCGCGCCGCAGACGGATCTCGTCATCGTGGTCGGATCGGCCAACTCGTCGAATTCCGTGCGACTGGTCGAAGTGGCGCTCGAGTACGGCGCGAAGGCGGCGCACCGCGTGGACTTCGCCAATGAGGTGAACGAGTCCTGGTTCGAGGGCGTGGCCACCGTCGGCATCTCATCCGGTGCCTCCGTCCCGGAGAACCTCGTCCAGGATGTTCTGAGACTGCTCGCTGAGTACGGCTACGGCGAGGTCGAGGAGGTCGTGACGGCCCAGGAGGACATCATCTTCTCGCTGCCCAAGGAGATCCGCGCCGCGCTGAAGGCGATGGGTGATCCGTCCCAGGGTCGCGGTGGGCGGGGCCAGCGGCAGGATCGGACGTCCCTCAACTGAGGTTCCAGGCACGTCCGTTGTTCAGGGTGGGCGGCACGACGGTACAGGGATGGATGCACCACCGCAAGGGCCTGGCGCCTCACCCGGTGTAGCATCTCCTGCCGCCGGCACCGCCGAATCCCACCAGGGTCTGCTGGGGCGGCGCCTGTCGGGACCGTCCGGGGAGTTGTCCCTCCGCCGGTAGGAGCGCGCCCGGCTACCCGTCGGTCCCGTCGAGCAGTTCGTGGGCGGTCAGGGAACGCGGCGTCGCGTCGATCGCCGACGCAGCGGTCCCGGAGCCCGCAGGCACGCTGCCTGCGCGCTGGGCGCGGGCGGTGCCGAGCAGGCTCACCTCCGCCTGTGCCTCATCCACTCCTCCCGCTGCCGCGTCGACGACGTCCAGGGATGCGGAGTCGAAGGCGCCGATCCGGCGTGCCGTGGGGAGCACCCTGGATTCGAGGGCGCCGACGAAGGAGTTGTAGCGCTCCACGGAGGTCTTCAGGGACGCTCCCAGACGGGTGACATGCCCGCCCATCGTCCCGAGGCGTTCGTACAGCTGCTTCGACAGGTCGAACAGCTCGCGTGCATTGTCGGTCAGGACGGCCTGCCGCCAGCTGAACGCTGCGCCCTTCAAAATGCCGAGAAGCGATACCGGCGACGCCAGGGCGACGTTGCGGGTGAAGGCGTAGTCGAGGAGTTCAGGGTCGGCCCGTAGCGCTTCTGCAAGGACCGACTCCACCGGTATGAAGCAGATGACGAGCTCGGGGGAGTTGGAGGCGCCTTCCCAGTACTTCTTGCGGGCGAGCGCATCGACGTGTGCGCGCAGCGCCTTGCCGTGCTGCTTCAGCAGCTCGGCATGACGGGCTTCGAGGCCGGCTTTCTCGCCCCCTCCTGCGTCCGCCACCGGTCCCACCAGTTCCTGAGCCTCGAGGAACGCGCTCAGGGGTACCTTCGCGTCGATGACGAGCTGCTTGTCCCCGGGCAGCTGCACCACCATGTCCGGGCGGGCGCGGTCGCCGTCGTTCCCGGTCGTGTAGGAGACCTGCTCCAGGAAGTCCACGCGCGAGAGCATTCCGGCAGCTTCCACGACGCGCCGCAACTGGACCTCGCCCCACTGGCCCCTGGCGCTGGTGCTGCGCAGGGCGCCGGCCAGCGAGTGCGTCGTCGAGAGCAGCCGGGCGTCTGCTTCGCGCGCTTCCTCGAGCTGCCGCGCGAGCTGGCCGTACTGTTCTATGCGGTCGCGCTCGAGCAGCCCGACCTGCCGCTGCACCTGGGTCAGTTTCTCCGCCACCGGTGCGAGGGCCCGCAGGACGTCGTTGTCCGTCGATGTCTTGCCCGTCAGTTCGCGGTTGTGCTGCTGCAGGAGATCGCGCTGAGCCGCGGCTGCCGCGAGCTCCGTCGTCGTGCTCCCCAGTCGGGCTGTGGCGTCGTCGAGCTCGCTGCGCAGCTCGTCGTCGCGCAGCCGTACTGCGCGGTACACCAGGAATGCACCGACGGCGCAGCCGATGAGGAAGGCGAGGAGGACGAGGAGGACGGCGGTTGTACTCATGCCCACACTGTCGCAGGAACCTCCGACAATCGGCAGACGCGACACCGCCGGTCGGTCCTCCGACGCCCGGTAGACTTGTCTCCCGTGGCTCTTACTATCGGCATCGTCGGACTGCCCAACGTCGGCAAATCAACACTCTTCAACGCGCTGACGCGCAACAACGTCCTGGCGGCGAACTACCCGTTCGCGACCATCGAGCCGAATGTCGGCGTGGTCAGTCTGCCGGACCCGCGCCTCGCACAGCTCGCCGAGGTGTTCGGGTCGAAGCAGATCCTGCCGGCCACCGTCTCCTTCGTCGACATTGCCGGCATCGTCAAGGGCGCGTCGGAGGGTGAGGGCCTCGGCAACCAGTTCCTCGCCAACATCCGCGAGGCCGAGGCGATCGCCCAGGTCATCCGTGTGTTCGACGACCCCGACGTCATCCACGTCGACGGCAAGGTGGACCCCCGCTCCGACATGGAGACCATCAACACCGAACTGATCCTCGCCGACCTGCAGACGCTCGAGAAGGCCATCCCGCGCGTCGAGAAGGAAGTGAAGATCAAGAAGCGCGAGGCCGCACAGCTGACCGCCATGCAGGCAGCGCAGTCCGTCCTCGAGCGCGGCGACACGATCTTCTCGTCGGTCACCAGCGACAAGCTCGAGATGGAACACCTCCGCGAGCTCAGCCTGCTCACCGCCAAACCGTTCATCTACGTCTTCAACGTCGACGACGCCGTGCTCGGCAGCGCCGAGCGTCAGGAGGAGCTGCGCCGGCTCGTGGCCCCCGCCGACGCGATCTTCCTCGACGCCAAGCTCGAAGCCGACCTCGTGGAGCTCGACGAGGCCGAGGCGCGCGAGATGCTCGAGATGAACGGCCAGGAGGAATCCGGCCTCGACCAGCTCGCGCGTGTCGGCTTCCACACCCTCGGCCTGCAGACCTACCTCACGGCAGGTCCGAAGGAGACCCGTGCCTGGACGATCAAGAAGGGTGCCACGGCGCCCGAGGCCGCCGGCGTCATCCACTCGGACTTCCAGCGCGGCTTCATCAAAGCCGAGATTGTTCACTTCGAGGACCTCATGGAAGCCCGGACGATGGCCGAAGCCAAGTCCCGCGGCAAGGTGCGCATCGAGGGCAAGGAATACGTGATGTCCGACGGCGACGTGGTTGAATTTCGATTTAATGTCTAATTGCATGGCTGATTTGTAGGCTCTATCTATTGGTCGTAGGGCCTGGTGATCCTCATTCGTAAAATTGGGCAAGGCTTTTCTTTCCTCCCGGATGCGCGTCGTTTCGCTACTCCGCGTACGGGGTGTTTCTGCTGAGTCGAGAGCGTTCGGTTCTACACGTGGCAATCTGTCAGGAGAACGAGGATTCGTGGACCTGCCGCGTGGTCGTTCTTGCCGGTCCAGATTCACCGAGTTGGTGTTGGTAGGGTCATCAGCGTCCGCTCGCCGGTGTTTCTCTCATCCGGCATTGAAGCGGTGGTCTCTTGGGGAGGATGTTTTTCATGTCGCGTGTGTTGTCGACCGAGCAAGCGAAGGCTGCTATCGGCCAGGTCCAGTCGATCATCAATGGTGGTTTCACCGATCAGATCTCGGCGCTGGATGCGCAGGGCAGGATCCTGTCGGACCCGAATATCTGGGACGGGCCGCTGGCCTCGCAGTTCCGGGGTTCGACGTGGCCGGAGACGAAGGCCGCCCTGGACAAGGCCAAGCAGCAACTGGAAGAGCTGCGGACGCAGCTGCAGAAGATCTCGCAGGACATTTTCTCCGCCGGCGGCGGCGCCTGAGCAGGAGCCTTTCGCGGTGACGTCCCGCTGACCGCGCCACGTGGTGGAGTGGCGCGGTCAGCGGGATCGTCACGGAAACAGAGGTTCCCCGGTACTGGCTTTCCCGGACCGGGTCTTCGCTGAGCGGGTCTTTTCGCGTTGTTCTGCCGTGGGCGGGGGTGTCCTCCGCCGGTCGTGGTTGTCGCAGGTCTCTTTTCTTGTAGGTTTCTTCTTGTTGTAGGTCTTCTTTTCGTGCTTTTTCCCGTGCGGGCCTCTGCCCGGCGGATGTGCTGATCTTTCCTGTTGTTTTCTTGCTGGGACTACCGGCTCCGCATGCTCCTCGCCGCCGGTGGCTTCGAACAATGACTCCTACCGGATTTCGAAGAGCCGTACTGGGTAGGGTTTGTTGTGGTGCGTGGGTGTTCATTTGTCTGGGGGAGTTTGAATGAATTTCGATACGGAGGTCGCCAATCGTCTAATCGGCGCATGTCGAGATGCGGCACGTGCGTTGCAGGATCAACGCGGCGGACGGGAGTCGATCTCAACGGCTGCTCTTGCGGAATTCCGGGGCGTGTTCGCGAACTGTTTCCGGGAGAACGTTGCCGCTGAACGGGCGGCCCGTTCAGAGTTGGTCCATATGCTGGATGATGTCGCCCGTCAGGCCCAGGAAGCGAAGAGCGCCGCGGAGGTCGAGCAGCGTCGCTTGGATGAGTCGAGGGCGTGGGCCTTTGCCGCCGGCTGGGCGAGTGCCGGCAGCGGTGTTGCAGTGGATGTAGGGCCGCGCCCGTCCATGGAGGAGACCGACCGTCCGTCGGTGAACGTGGACACCGCACGGCAAGGGTTGCGTGCCTGAGCTAGCGGAAGCACTGCTGGGGCGAGTTCCGCTGACCCTGCCACCCTTGACTCCGCGGTGTCGACCTTCAGGATTCAGGACGATGCCGCCGGAGGAGCAGCTGACAAAGTCAGTGCAGCAGTGTCCGAGTTCGAGCAGGAATGCTCTTGGGCGCACTCTGATCTCAACGCTGTCGGTAGCGGGCTGCGGCGGTTCCTGGAGGACAATCATTTGGACGCGACCCGGCTTTCCGACATCGCTTCGACGTTCCGTGCTGCCGGTGGCAGCGGACATGTCGGTCAGGTGACGGTATCGAACGATGTCCTTGTGCTTGCTACCGTACCGGGGTCCCTATCGGGTGCGGCGCTGCTGAGCTATCTGTCCACTGCGACGCTGGCGGATACCAAGGCGCTGGCAACATTGACCGGATGGCAGCAGACCCTTCAGCGCATGGGTCCATCGAAGATCGGGGCCTGGTGGTCGGGCATGACCACGGGGGCCGGCACCGCCGCGGATGCGGCCGGCGTCGCGCAGCGGCAGGAGCTGCTGCTCGCTGCGGCTCCGGCGATGTTCGGCGCTTTGGACGGGATGCCCGCACTGGCCAGGGTACGGGCCAACCAGTTGAACGCGCCGAACCTGCTCCGGGCGGCGGAGAAAGATCTGGAAACAGCCCTGAAGCTGTCGGGGACCGGGCAAGCCCGCCACGACCCGAACCGAACGGAGATGCTGCAGAATGCGGTGGCATACCTCAAAGAGGTAGAAGCCGGGAACGTCCAGCTCTACCTCTATGACCGGAATCGGTCCCGGATCGTGGAGTTGATTGGCACTCCAAACCCCGACACACGGAACGTGATCACTTATGTTCCGGGGACGTTCACCGGGATGAACAGTTTCTACACCGGCGGGGTACAGCAGGTGTCGAATTACCTCAGGAGACACGCGCCAGGGACGGTGGCTTTCGTCTATAAGGATGGGCGGTTTCCCGGAGAGGAGGACACCGCTGGTGGTCCCAACCTGGCGCGAATCGGCGAGGCGAACGATCAACACCTTGCACGCAGCTCCGGGCAGCAACTGGCCTCCTTCGAGTCCGGGATGCGCACTGACCCTTACCTGAACGGTGCCGAACAAACCGGCATCGGGCACAGCTGGGGCCTGGCGAACGTCACCAGCTCTGAAGTCGCCGGAGCCCGGTATGACAAGGTGATTTCCCTCGCCGGGGCCGGGATGCTCCCGGATTGGGAACCACGGCCGACTACGGAATACTCGAACCTGTACTACGACGATGTGCTCATCCATGGTCAGGGCGCTACCAACCCCTTCACGAATAGAGGGGTTGTGTGGGATGGGAACAACCCGATTCATCGCGACGAGTTCGACCAGTACTTCTACCGCGGACCCGACGACGACGAACTCGACGGTGCGATCAACAGCGTCGAAGAGGGGAAAATCCTCATGGATAACCACAGCCTCATTGCCACCGACAGCGAGGACAACTTGAAAGCGCTTAATAACATGCTGAAAATTATTGGTCGATGAGGGCGCGTAGCGGGTTCATGACGTTGTTGCTGGTGGGTCTGATCGGGCTTGCCGGTTGTGCCGGGAACCCGAACGCGGATCCGGCCGCGCCACCTGCGCCAACGGCCGCTCAAACACAGGAGGAATCGATGGACGCTGAACTCACCTGGCAGGAAGCCAAAGCCCACACCCAGGTTATGGAAGGGGAGATCGCCGCTCTGATCCCGAAGGATGCTGTTCTCTCGATTGATCAACTGCAGACGGGCACACTTCTGTCCTGCAACGAGACCCAGCACAGTTGGGCTGGTGCAACGACGGTCACCCTCGCTGAAGGAACCGAGATAGAGCCCATCGTGAAAGCCATCGAAGCCCACTATCGGGCGAACGGAACCGAAGTATCCGTCGATAGGGATGTAGATGAAAACTATCAGATTCAGATCGACCCGCCTGCTCCAGGGGAGAGTTATCTCGTCTCCGAAGGACTCTCCCCGAACGAGATCCGTATTGCATCAGGATCCGCGTGCTTCACGCTGCCCGAGGGCATCTACCCGGGCGGCGATTTCTGAAGGCCCGGTGCGTGGAGGATGGTAGTTCTCGCACTGACCATCCCGACCGAAAGACCTCGACCTGTTCCACCCTGCTTTCGCCACGCCTGATCTGACGACGTTTGGACGCCTCGAGGATTTGCGGGAGGTTCTTCGGCGCCTTCAGCTGGGCGCCATGGAAGCGGACATTAGCAAGAGTCATTGCTGGTGAACGAGGGGAGCTGATGGCAAGCGAGAGTCCGCGAGGCGAATCGCGCAGGCAAGAATTCGGGTGGTTGTGGAACGTCCTCAGGACAGCCATCATCCTGATCGGGCTGGGTGTCGTCCTTCGCGGTTGGATCAGAATACGAGTTCGATATCGGCTGGTACTCGCGAGTCGTAATGAAAGATGTGCTCGGTCATCTACCGTCCGCGCAGGACTATCGGCCGGTAAATTGATCCCCCAGCTATAGATGGGGGTGATCAGTATGGCAGCTCTGAGAGAGCAATATCTCAAGGTAGTCGAACACGCCCCCTCGGGTGTCTTTGGTCGGAAGCATCACTGGACGTATCTGCTCATCGACGGTCAGGGGAAGGAGCGAAGGCTGCACAGTACGGGCGAGGTACTTGACGCACTCGAGTCCAGACACGGCCGTCAGGGTGCTTATCTGTGTATGCATCGAGCGGCGGATCTTTTTCGTGAGGGACGGTTGGGGTGGATCGGATTTCCCTCGGGAGCTTTTGTCGTGGATCCGACTGATTCGCCGCACTGACGCCGCACTATGTGCATGGGCGGTGGGTCCGCAGTACAGGCCGACGGCCGAAGCCCACACGGATGAACGATCTTTCCGGGGCCGACGACCGCGAGGTGGCCGCAGCAGCGTACGGCGAACCCGCTTAGCACCCGTGAGGTCACCAGCATGATCCGACGCTCCTATAAGAGTCAAATGACGGCCCGGTGGTGCAGAAAGGGAGCACACCTGGTTCAGGTGCACTCCCTTTGCGTTGCTCTTTACCCAGCGGCTAAATCAGCCGTGGGGTAAAGCATCACTTCTTGAAGGCGTCCTTGAGCTTCTCGCCGGCCTGCTTGAGGTCGCCCTTGACCTGGTCGCCCTGCCCTTCGGCCTGCAGGCTTTCATCACCGGTTGCGTGGCCTGCGGCTTCCTTGCCTTTGCCGCCGAGCTTGTCTGCTGCGTTGCTGAGCTTGTCGTCCAGTCCCATGATGATCTCCCTACGGTTGACGTCAGTGGTTGTGCAATCGGCTGATGAGCCGATATGCCAGTCTAAGCACGGCAGGAATGAGCAAGCAGGGACCGGAGGGAGCAGCTCGGTGCTCACAGTAAGTAGGAAGGTAAGTCCAGTAGGACGGCGAGTATTCGCCGTTGCCAGTGCCGTGGCGGTTGCGGGCGGGCCTCAGGCGCCAGTTCTGCTGCTCAACTCGGACCGGGGTTGAGCTGTTGGCGTAAGCCTGACCACCTTCCCGACCAGGTGAACCGGCACGCTGTTCGTTAGACTGGATGGCATTATGGATGACCCCCCGACGCATAGACCCATGCCCCTCACCCGCTTGAATGCCGGACTTTCGGCCGATCGAGGATGGGGGGCGGCACCTTGTATGAGTTAGTCATGATCGGCGTCGGCCTGATCCTCACCGTCGGTACCGGCATGTTCGTGGCTTCCGAGTTCGCCCTCGTGAACCTTGACCGAGGCGAGCTCGAAGCCCGCGACGCCCGCGGCGAAAAGGGCCTGAAGCCCACCATCAAGGCGTTGAAGATCACCTCGACGCACCTCTCGAGTGCGCAACTCGGGATCACCCTGACGACCCTGCTCACCGGGTACACATTCGAGCCCGCCATCAGCTCCCTGCTCCGCGGACCCCTCCTAGCTGCGGGCGTCCCAGAGGCGATCGTGCCCGGCATCGGCGCCGTCGCCGGCATTTTCCTGGCCACGATCTTCTCCATGGTCATCGGCGAGCTGGTACCGAAGAACTTCGCCCTGGCCCTACCCCGACAGACCGCGAAGTTCGTCGTCCCCTTCCAGGCCCTGTTCACCACGGTCCTCAGGCCCGTGATCCTGCTGTTCAACAACACGGCGAACAAAATCATCCGCTCCTTCGGCATCGAGCCGAAGGAAGAGCTCTCCGGTGCACGCAGCGCCGAGGAACTCAGCTCGCTGGTGCGTCGGTCAGCCCTGGAAGGCTCCCTGGATCAGGACCACGCCGAACTGCTGCACCGCACCCTGCTGTTCTCGGACCACACCGCCGATGACGTCATGACCCCCCGCGTGCGGATGACGTCCGTACGGACCACCGACACGGCGGCTGAGATCGTAGCCACCGCGGTGACGACCGGGTACTCCCGGTTCCCCGTCATCGGTCAGGACAACGACGACATCCGCGGCGTCATCCACCTCAAACAGGCCTTCGCCGTTCCCCTGGATGCGCGGAACATCACCACGGCCGAGAAGCTGATGGTCGAACCCCTACGGGTACCCGAATCCATGAGCGTCGACACACTCCTGGGCCTGCTGCGCGGACAGGGCCTGCAGGTCGCAATCGTCACTGATGAACACGGCGGCACCGCCGGCATCGTCACCCTCGAGGACCTCATCGAGGAAATCGTGGGCGAACTCGAGGACGAACACGACCGCACCCGCGTCGGTGTCATCCGCACCGGCAAGTCCATCACCTTCGATGCGTCACTTCGCCCTGACGAGCTGAGAGAGCGCACCGGTATTGAGGTGCCCGAGGGTGAGGACTACGACACCCTGGCCGGGTACATGACCGACGAACTCGACCGCATCCCGGAACTAGGCGATGAAGTCACGCTCGGCGACGGCGTGCTGCGCGTGGAGCGCGTCCTCGGATCCCACGTCGAACGCATCCGGTTCACCCCGACCGACCCGGCCGATTACCCGCAGGATCCGCAGGCTGTCCAACAAAGCCGCCATGACCGAACAATCGATGAACTGACGAAGGACCTGACCCATGAGTGAGTACCTGCCCGGACTGATCTGGCTGGTCGTGCTCCTGGCGGTCAATGCGTTCTTCGTCGGCGCCGAGTTCGCTGTGATCTCCGCCCGTCGCTCCCAGATCGAGCCGCGCGCCGAGGAGGGCAGCAAGGCCGCGAAGACCACCCTGTGGGCGATGGAACACGCCACGCTCATGCTGGCGACCAGCCAGCTCGGCATCACCGTCTGTTCCCTCGTCATTCTCAACGTGTCCGAGCCGGCGATTCATCATCTGCTCGAGTACCCGCTGGCCCTGACCCCGATCCCGCCCGAAGCCATCGGTGTGATCGCGTTCATCATCGCCCTGCTGCTGGTGACGTTCCTGCACGTGGTTTTGGGTGAGATGGTCCCCAAGAACATCTCGTTCTCTGTCCCGACCCGAGCAGCCCTCATCCTGGCACCACCCCTGGTGTTCGTTTCCAAGGTCGTCCGACCAGTCATCTGGTCGCTGAACGGCATCGCGAACGGCATCCTGCGCCTGTTCAAGGTCGAACCGAAGAATGAGGCGACCAGCGCCTACACCCTCGATGAGGTCGCAACCATCGTGGAGCAGTCCACCAGGGAAGGTGTCCTCGCCGATGGCAGCGGCACCTTGACCAACGCGTTTGAGTTCACGTCCAAGACTGTCGCCGATGTCGAGGTTCCCATCGGGGACATCGTGCACCTGCCCGAAACGGCCAGCCCGGCGGACATTCAGCGCACCGTAGGGGAGCACGGATACTCCCGGTATATCCTCACCGTTGCCGCCGAACCCGTCGGTTACGTTCATCTGAAAGACGTTACGGATCTGTCCACCCCGGAGGCGTTCAATGCGCCGGTGCCGGCCAAGCGTATTCGCAGGCTCGCCTCCGCGTATCGCAGCAGCGACCTCGAGGACGCCCTGGCCACCATGCGCCGTACCGGCGCCCACATCGCTCGCGTCTTCGACGCCGAGGGCAACACCACCGGCATGCTCTTCCTTGAGGACATCCTCGAAGAACTCGTCGGCGAAGTTCAGGACGCGACCAGCACCGCCTAGAAGCAACTCCGCTGGCGCAGGCACATCCGCTCGGAGGCCTGCGCCAGCATTGTTGTGGCAACCGACAGGACCTCGTGCCTGGTATGCAGAACGAGTTCCCGTCCACCCAGAGGTACGTCCAGATCATCGCTCACAAGGATCTCCTTTACCGGCCGATGCTGATGGTCGTGCTGATGCCGTCGATGCGCTCGGTGAGGTTTCGCTGGATCGTGTCGTCCATGGGGGAGTTCTCGACAGCAGTGCGGACACGCTGCAGCTGTGTGTCGAGCTGCGCGTTGAGCGGGGTGGTGATGGTTGGGTCCGGGTCGGTGACGGTGGCTTTGATGTGGATCTCGGAGAGCATGTCGATGGTGCGATTTGCAGTCCGCGGGTCGGTGAAGGCATAGGTGATCAGTTGATCCATGACGAGTTCCAGGAGATCGTTGAAGGTCGGCAGGTGCAGCTTCACCCGAGGTACCCCTTCGGGGTCGACGAGTGTGCGGGACCCTGTCGACCGGCCGGTGAGCGAGCACAGCAATGCCGAGATGTGACCTAGTGCGTGGACGGCGGTCGTGGGGTCGTTTACTCCGGGGGAGAGCGCTTTGTCAGTCACGTCCAGGAGCTGCTGCAACCCGAACGACGGATCCTGGTTCGAGGTGCGCTCAAACCCTGTGCTGAAAGCTTCGAGGATCTCCTCTGACACGTCTTCGCAGTGCTGATCCTCGAGTGGGGTTCCGTCCGTGGTCCAGAACCGTCCGACGGGAACGGATTCGATGAGAGAAGTTCCAGGGCTGACGTCGACGCTGACGACAACACCCGAGCGGGTAGCGACATCTAGGAGGCCGTCCTCGTTGACCCGGGTCAGGAAAGCCGATCGCGGGCTTCGCAGCAGCAGGCTGTCCGTTGGAGGACGCACATCACGGGGTGTTGTGTCCCCGTGCTCGGGGTAGATGCGCTCGAGGGTGTGCTCTGTCTCGCGGTGCACGTCGCGGAGCATCGTTTCCACCCGGATCTGTCGTGCGAGGTGGGCCAGGAACAGGACGAGGCCGACGACGCTGGCAAGGGTCAGGAGGAACGCTGTGGTGACGGCGATGTCCGGCACGAAGCTGGCGCCTGCGCTGCTTTCCACGCGGATGCTTCTCAGGACGGTCAACGCGAACACGAAGGTCGCCAGGAACAGCGCCAACGTGTTGTGAACGAAGCGGTCCCGGGTGAAGGTGCGCAGCAGGCGGGGGGAGAACTGGCTGCTGGCCAGTTGCAGGGTCACGACCGTCAGGGAAAACGTCAGCGACGTTACGGTGATGGTGGAACTGGCGATCGTCTCCAGTAAGGACCGGGCCGCTTCCGGGCCTCCGCCGAACAGCACACCGGACACCACTGCTGGAAGCCGGTCATCCAGGCGCTCATCGAGGAACGGAAGAGCCTGCCCGAGGACGACCGCCACCAGGACCGCAGCCAACGGGACCGGCCACAACTGGGCGCGCAACGACTCCCGAACAGAGCGCCCAACCACACGGCTCATCCCAGAACACCCCTTCCATCGTCATCCTGCAATCGCGCCGCCAACGGTGCCGTCCCGCCCACGAGCGGCAGACACGTCAAAGTCCACCGCCCGAAGAGTCGGCCGCGAAGCTGCACGGCGGGCACCGCAGGCACCGCAGAGAAGCTGCATGTTGAAGGGATCACTCGGGCAGGTAGGGCCGGTATCGCTCGAGTGTCCCGTCCAGGACGGGGATCGTGAGTTCCGTTGTTTCGCCGTCCGCCTCGGCCGTGAGGGATGTGTTCGCCCCTGGTGCGTCTCCTGCTGTGTCGAAGACTGCCTCGTTGGTGTCGAACGGGTACTGGTCATTGGCGGCGACAGTGACCGTGACACTGTCGTCCTCGTCGCTGAGTGTGACCTCGAGGTCTTCGTCAGTTTCGTTGTCCAGGGTTCCCAGTAACCTGGCGGGCTCGCCCTCGTGTTCGGAGACCAGCAGAACGCTCAGGAGCTTCACCTGGCCCACCGATCCGTCCTCCCCGACGGCAATCGCGTCCATATCTTCCTCCGCAGGGCTCGAGCATCCCGTCAGGCCCAAAGCCATCACGAAGGCGGATGCGACAACCCAGGAGGTGCGGTGTGGGGTAGCGAAGATTGAACTGTACGACGTCATGAGAGGCCTCTCGGAAGCAGAACACGAAGGGGGGGTTCACGCAATAGCGGTTGGACTCGTTCCTTCGACCATAGACACCCGTCAACGGCTGACAGTAATGATTCGGGGGTAAGACGCGGAATCGTGACCGTACCGACAGCTAACTACCAGCAAGCGGGCGCTGGTCGCGACCACGCTGGTAGGAGGCTGTGCACGGCCACCGCCCGTTCGAGGAGCCTTCTTCCATGCCGGTGACATGAGGTAGATGTGTGCAGACGGGCGCCATGGTTCCTGCTGTCAAGGCGTGGTGAATAACCCATGAGAACTGTCCCGGCTGTGGGCAGCGGCGGGGCGGGAGCGATCCCGTGAATGCCACGACCTGCGTTTCTTCTGCTCGGTCCTGATGACCGCGGGCGTGTTCCTTGCCCGGATGAAGCGATGTGCTGCCTTGTGACCATAGGTCGACCGAGGCGGCGTCCTGTTCCTAGAGTGGTGATATGACTCGTTCCCCTGAATCGTCGTCCGACTGCGATAGACCCGGTGCCCGGTTCAGGCCGGGCCGGCCGCCTGTTCTCAGGGTGGCCCGATGAGCGGGGAGCTGGTACTGAACATCAGCTTGGTGGTGGTGTTCGTGCTCATTGGTGGTGTGTTCGCCGCGACCGAGATGGCGCTGGTGACGCTGCGTGATAGCCAGGTCAACGCGATAGGCCAGCGGGGCAAGCGGGGTGTGAAGGTCGCCGAATTGGCTCGGAACCCGAACAGGTTCCTGTCCGCGGTGCAGATCGGTGTGACGGTCGCCGGGTTCGCGTCGGCCGCGTACGGGGCCTCGTCGATCGCACCCGCTGTCGCACCCGTGCTGGTGTCATTGGGGCTAGCCGAATCGGCCGCCCTCACTGTTGCCACAATCCTGCTCACGCTGATTGTTGCGTACCTGTCTCTCGTTTTGGGTGAGCTGGCACCGAAACGCTTGGCGATCCAGCGCAATGTGCAGTTCGCGTATGCCGTGGCACCGGTCCTGAACGGCTTTGCGGTGCTCATGCGACCGGTGATCTGGTTACTGTCCGTATCCACGAACGCGGTGGTCCGCCTCCTCGGCGGCGACCCGCACCGACGCAGTGAGGAGATGACGGAGGAAGAGCTCCGGGACATCGTCACCAGCCATGAAGGACTGCCCGAGGACGAACGCCGCATCCTGGACGACGTGCTCTCCCTACGCGACCGGCAGATCAGCGAAGTCATGCGACCCCGCCCCGAGGTCGTCACGATTACCAGCAGCGACACAGTCGGCGAGGCGATCTCGCACATTGGGGACCTGCCGTTCTCGCGCTACCCGGTAGTGGATCAGTCCATTGATGACATCACCGGCTTCGTCCACGTGCGGGACCTGTACGACGCCGCGGCGCATGACCCAAGGGCACCCCTGGCGCAGGTTCTTCGGCCCATCCCGTACCTACCGGCAACCGCACGCGTGCTGCCCACACTCACAAAACTACGCGCCCAGAACACCCACATCGCTGTCGTCATCGACGAATACGGCGGCACCGACGGCATCATCACCCTGGAGGACCTCGTCGAGGAAGTCGTGGGAGAGATTTTCGACGAGTACGACACCGACTCAGCACCGGTACGGCTCGCCGAAGGTGGGGGCATTGTGGACGGGCGACTGAACCTGCAGGACTTTGCCGAGGCCACCGGCATCGAGCTGCCCCGCGGCACCTGGGACACGGTCGCCGGCTTTGTTCTCGACCGCCTCGGCCGGCTCGCAACGCCAGGAGACACCATCGAGGTGAACGGTGCGACCCTGCAGGTCACCAGCGTCGACCGTCGGCGTATTGCCGAACTCCTCGTCATACCAGCAGAAACCCAACTCCCTGACCAGCAGAAGGCACCCTGACCACCATCCCGAGTTAGAGGTCGGCACAGGCCGCCGGGAGACCTGGAGAGATGAAAGCTGATTTACTCGCGGAAGCAGGAACGGCGAGGCATGCGGGGGGCGCGTGGACGAAGCCGGGAACCAGTTAGTTTCCCTCCGACCCCCGGCTGCTTGAAGGCCGGAGGGAATCCCACGTCCGTGCACGAGGCTCGTCGGTGTATCCGGCTGAGTCCGCGACACGAGGTCGGGGACATCGTTAGGGTGCTCCCAGTATGCGCCGACCAGGTCCACGACGGGACCGGTTTTTGTTCCCCAAGCGGGCACTTCAGTATTCATTTCCAACCGTACCGAGGCCTATGCGATGGCATACACGCACGGCGGATTGAACGAGAACGTTCACAAACCCGCGCCTCTGCGCCACGATCGTCGACCGGCTCACGTTCAACAAAGCGATCATCGAAACCGGCACCGGCTCCTACCGTCTCGCTCACACCATGGCTCAAGATCATCCTCATCGGGGCCCCAAGTGACCGAAAGATCTGCTGAGGGTAAATAGCCCGGATACTTCCCATCCCGCCAACGAACCACTACCTGGGGCCAGAAACGACCGTCCTCGGGGGGCCACTTAGGGTAGACATGATCACACGTCTTCGCCTGAAAGCCTGGATACAGGTAGCTCGTCGAGACGATGAAACGACACACGCAGACCCTCGTCGAACTCATCGGCATGGTCACCTAGGTCAAAGCACTCCCTAACCTCATTCCGGGGCCGTCGGGAACGCGTGGTCGGCTATCGGCTTGCCGTACTCGGAGACGACGGCGACGTGATGGGTGTCAGCATGAGTATCAACCCCAACCACAACGCGACGATCCTGCGCTTGAATATCTGACATAGCTGCCTTTCGATGACGGTGAATCTTCACGCGGCCAGGACGAGCCGGCAATACGGTGAGGGGATCTCGTCAGGCTCCTATCAAGCCATGCCCATCAGCACGTGAAGCGATCGCGAGCCGGCGGACAGGTCAGGGGAAAGACAGCAACCCTCAGGGCTGCGTCATGTGGTCAGAGAGCCACACCGGATTCGCGATCAGTTTCCACTATTACCGTGGGTAGGAAGTCTTGTTCCTTCAGTCGACGAGCCTGACGGTTCGGGCACAGCGAGTATCAAGCCCCCCCCCCAAAGGCCGGCCGAGCAAACCCGAAAGGTTGTTCGGCTACGGAACGTGGTGGAGTTCCGCTTCAACGTATAGCCCTTGCCGGCCCGAACCGTGGGCCGCGTGTGCCGGACTGACTCAGAGTGTGCTCTGCCGGTTGCACACGGTGAAGGCACGGAGGAGGAAGCGCCCCGTGCATGACGCGATCGCGAAGCGATCCGCCGATGACGCTGGCGGGTGGCCCGGTCCTGCACGGCGCCGGCGTCGGAGGTCTCTTCCGCTGGGCGGGTTCTTCTGCGAGATCTGGCGGGAACGGCTCACTCCGGCAGGCGCCGCCCGACCTCGTCCGCATTAAGGCGCTGGCGCGCGGTGTTCAGTCCCGCTCCTACCGGTACATGGCCCGTGGCCGCTGCCAGTCCGAAGACGGGCATGTCGCTGTACACGCTTTCCCTGCCACCCGGCATCGTCTCGTATGTTTCGTGCCACACGCCGACGTCGCCGGTGCCGGCGGATTCGCGCATGAACCGGCGCCAGGGCTCCAGGTGCGGCGCCGACCGGTCGGCCGCGAACCGCTGCAGATGCTCCGGGCTCTTCCAGTAGCTGACGATGATGGTGGTCCGGCCGATCCACTGCTGGTAGCTCAGAAGACCGGCCTCCGGCGTTGCGGCCAGATGGGCGAGCATCCTCGGCATGGCCGCGCCCACCCGTGCCACCGTCCCGAACTTCCACCATCGGTTGACGCGCATTCCGATCAGGAAGACCGTCACCGGGCCACCCTCGGGGTCTGCTGTGAAACGTCCTGCGTGCACTTGGTTCGTCATGTGCTTCTCCTGTCATAACGCTGTTATGAAACAGTGTTATGGAATACTGGTCCCATGGCAAGACCCATCGCCCATGACGAGACCCTGCGACGCAGGCTGCTCGACACCGCAGCCGCCCTCATCGCCCGCGACGGCGCCGCCTCCGTGTCGCTGCGCACCATCGCCGCTACTGCCGGGACGTCGACGACGGCGGTGTATTCACTCTTCGGAGGCAAGGCGGAACTGTTGACTGCCGTACTCGACGACGGCTTTGCTTCCTTCGCGGCCTCCCAGCAGGAGGCCGTGGCGGGCGGCCTCGAAGCCCTGGGCCGGGCCTACCGGACCTGGGCGCTGGAGCATCCGATCCTCTACGGCCTGATGTTCGCCGGCCCTCTGGCCGGCCAGGTGCCGTGTCAGCCGACGCCGGCTGCCGCCGAGCCGTCGATCATGCCGTTGTTCAGCGCGGTTGCCGCAGCATTGCCTGGAGCAGCGGATCATGAGATCGCCTCGATGGTCGGAGTCGTGTGGGGGCAGGTCCACGGGCTGGTGTCACTGGAGCTGGCCGGAGCGCCGGCGGCGGGCTGGACCTGGGACGAGGCCTACGATGCCGCCATCCGGAAGCTCGGTCGCTCGCTGGGGCGCTAGGGATCCTCGATTCTCGAGGAGCCGGGGTGGCACGCTCCCACGGGGGGTCTCCCGCGACGACTGCATTCCCCCCAGAACGGCACCATCGCTGATGGTCACGCCCGGCGGCACTGCCAGATCGACCCTGAACCACGCGCACGACATCGTGCCCGGCCGCACGAGCCGGGGTACGGGCTGGCTGCCCGGCCGAGCGTCAGGACCCGCGCGCCGGTGCAGGTAGTTCTGTTCAGCTGGCGCGTGGTGCTCCGAGGAGGACGGGAGAGAGCGGCGTCCGGTGGAGGGTCATCGCGACGGCCCACGGCAAAGCCAGTGCCGCGATCAGCACCCACAACGGCCGCTCCGTGTCGGGGACAGCGAGCAACCACAGCACGTAGGTGTGGGTCAGCACCACCATCAGGCAACCCGCGGCGAGCCTGGTGGACAGGACGTGGACCCGTGCCGGCAGCCGGGCGAACACGCCCTCGAGGATCAGGACGAGGCCGGAGCTGATGAGCACCGCCACGACGATGCTGAGGACCGGAGTGCCGAGCTCGTTGTACTTCATGTCCAGTGGCGCAGACACTCCGGCGACGACAGGTGTGGCCCCCGCGACGAGGCACGCTGCGCCGAACCGGATCGGCGCTTCCACCCGACTCCGGACGCGCCGGAGTCCCTGACCGGCGAGCAGGAAGATCAGCGCGGCGCCGGCAACCCCGAGCGACAGGGGGAGCCGGGCGAGGACGTCCCCGAACAGGTAGGTGACCGCCGTGATCGCCGCGATGAGTGCGACCCGGAGGGCAAGGGGAACCCGCTCCAGCGCCCGGAACATGACGGCGGAGACGAACAGGGCACTCATGAACCAGTAGGCACCGAAAGGCCCCGCGTTGAGGGACCCGCCGATGAGGGGCAGTGTCACGGCGTCGGTCGTCAGCGTGCCGCGCTTGATGTGGAGGGGGACGTGGACGAGGAGGGTCAGGACCAACCATGCGACGTAGGGCGTCATGATGGTCCTGAGGCGTTTCTTCGCCTCCGTTGCGACAGCCCCTCGTGAGTGCGGTTCGCGGTTCTTCCAGAGGTACCCGGAGAGCACGAAGAACGCGGGGACGTGCCAGGTGTAGAGGCCGGCGTCGATGAGCGGTCCCGCCCACACGTGACCGGTCACGACCGCGACGACCGCGAGGACGCGGAGGGCGTCGATGGCTCCGGATCGGGTCGACGGAGCAGCCGGTGCGCGTGTGTGCAGGGTCGCCAAGGATGCCTCCGTGGTCGAATCGGTCAGTCCCAACGGTAGACCAAGCCCCGCCGCCCCGTCGGATTCCGTCGCATCGACCGCCGACGTGTACTCCCGCTCCGCGAACCGCTACGCGGAAGCTACCGGACGGCCTGACCGACGCCGGCGGGAGCCCACCCGAGAGCCGGCCCCAACTTTCCGGCGATGTCGGTGAGGATCTGGACGTAGTCCTCGTGGTCGAAGCTGAAGGGCAGGGCGAACGCGACCTCGTCGACCTCCTGGAACCCCGCGTGCGCGTACAGCTGCTCCGCGATCTCAGCGCTGGTACCGATGAGGTCCGGGGCGAACAGCATGCCCTTGGGCCCCTGCGGCGACCTCGTGCGGGGCACGCGTGCATCGACGTACCGCTGGTACTTCTCGCGCTGGTCCGATGACGCAGAGTCGGTCGGGATCACCACCAGGCCCTGCGAGACGCGGGCCGGACCAGGCGCGGCGGATGAAGCCGCGGCGGCTTCGCGGTAGGCGAGGATCTGGGCTTGCTGGATGCGGGCGAAATCCGGTTCCTGGTCCGGGTCGGGGAAGATCACGCTGCTGGAGAGCAGATGGAAGCCGTTGGCCCCGGCCCAGACTGCCGATCTGCTGCTGCCCGCTCCATACCAGAGACGTCGACGCAGTCCGGGGGAGTGTGGCTCCACGCGGTCGGAGAACTCCTCGACGACGCCCTGCCGGCCGGAGAACTTCCGGACCGGCTCCCCCGCGATCATCCGGGCGAGCCGTGCCACGCGTGCGTAGCCGAAGTCCTCCAGATCCGCCGAGTCCGGGTACAGCTCGTCCTTCACCGTGTCGTAGTGCATCGGTTCCCCCACGCTCAGGCCGGGGTTGATCCGCCCACCGGCGAGCAGGTCGACGGTGGCAAGGTCCTCGGCCAGGCGCAGCGGATTCTCCCAGCCCAGCGGGGTCACCGCGGTGCCGATCTCGATCCGGGAGGTCCGCTGGCTCGCAGCGGCCATCATCGCGATCGGGGAGGAGATCCCGAACTGCAGGTGACGGTGGCGCAACCAGGCGCTGTCGAACCCCAACCGTTCTCCGAGTTCGATGATCCGCAGGGTCGACTCATGCCCGGCGGCCGGATCCACCGGATCGAACAGGCCGATCGTGAGGAAGCCGAGCTTGCGCAGCGGGCGAGGACTGACGGGCATGGCTTCCTCCGGAAGATCGGGTCAGTGGACGACTGATCCCAGCCTATGCGCCGGATGCCACGCCGGCTGGGAGAACGGGGAGGGCCGGCTCCTCACCACATGCGGCTGTTCGTCTCCGAGACGAAGCCGCGCCCGTCCGAGAACCAGTGGATGGTCGGGCTGTTCCGCGCGGTCGGCGTCGTGAGCTCGGCGAACAGGTCGGCGTTGAAGCGATTGCTCAGCTCGGGGGAGCTGAGCACCGTCTCCCTGGTGATGAC
Organism: Arthrobacter sp. UYP4; assembly: GCF_057291175.1. Classification (NCBI taxonomy): domain Bacteria; kingdom Bacillati; phylum Actinomycetota; class Actinomycetes; order Micrococcales; family Micrococcaceae; genus Arthrobacter; species Arthrobacter sp. UYP4. The sequence goes on along the minus strand of NZ_JBXAVU010000001.1, from coordinate 1,201,983 downwards.
GAAGACCGGCCCCTTCAGGCCCCTGCTCTGGATCGACAGGTGCACCTCGGCATGCTGGTCCAGCCGGACCTTGAGCGCTCCGATCGCCGCCTGGACATCGGCGTCGTCGTCCCAGACCGCCGCGTGCATGTCCACGAAGAGCCACGCCATCCCGCTTCACGTCCGTCCCGTGTCGTCGACAGTGCGCCGCTGCAGCTTCCTCGCACGACGGCGACACCCGGCCGGCGGTACCGGCCTCCCCAGCAAAACACCGCGCACGGCGCCATTTCAAGCAGGAGTCGCCCTCAGCACGCCGGGGACCGAAGGGACGACCAGGTGTTGCCGCAGATGCAGTGGCGAAGGCCTCTGACCATTTGGTTGCAGCTCGATAACAACACTCGGGCGGATGTCCCAGAGGTACCTGTTGGTAACAGAGTGCACTTAGGCTTTTGCTCACGTGAGTGGCGTCACCCTCTCGGGTCGCGTGTCGGCTGTCATGCAACACCGCGTGAAGCTGGAACCACACTATGAATTAGGAGGCGGAATGCGTTTCGGACGTACTTCCAAAGCTTTGGGCGTCGCTGCTGTCGCAGCACTCGCATTGAGCGCCTGCGCTGCCAACACGGGTGCTGAAGCACCCGAGGAGAGCGCCGAGGGCGAAGCGACGGGCGGAAATATCCGGGTCGTCGAGGTGAACGGCTTCAGTTCGTTCAACTCGAACAGTTCCGAGGGTAACTCGGACATCAACGGCCGGATCGCCTATGCGACCCACTCCGGGTTCGTCTACATCGACAATGACCTGAAGGTCGTCAAGAACGAGGAATTCGGCTCCATGGAGGTCCTCTCCGAGGACCCGCTCAGCGTCAAGTACACGGTCAACGAGGGCGTCAACTGGTCCGACGGCGAACCGGTCGACGGCGGAGACCTGCTGCTCTCGTGGGCCATCGGATCGGGATACTTCAACGACTCCACCACCGACGAGGCGGGTGAAGTCGTGTCGGGTGCGACCTACTTCGACTACGCGGGCGACACCACTGGTCTCGCCCTCACCGAGCTCCCGGAGATCGGCGACGACGGCCGCTCGATCACGCTCAACTACTCCGAGCCCTTCGCCGACTACGAGGTCGCCTTCGGCCTCATGAGCGAGGGCGGCATCTCGACGCCGGCGCATGTCGTGGCCGAGAAGGGCGGCCTCGCCGACGAGGACGCGCTCATCGAGCTCATCGAGACCACGCCGGCAGGCGACCCTGAGAACCCCGTCGAGCGCCCCGAGGTGCAGGCACTGGCCGATTTCTGGAACGCCGGTTTCGACACGAAGTCGCTGCCGACCGATCCGTCGCTGTTCCTCTCGAACGGTCCGTTCATCGCCTCGGCCATGACTCCGGACCAGTCCATGACGCTCGTTCGCAACGAGGACTACACCTGGGGTCCCATCCCGAAGGTGGACGAGATCACCGTCCGCTACATCGGTGAGGCTCCTGCCCAGGTCCAGGCCCTGCAGAACGGCGAGGCGGACATCATCGCGCCGCAGGCGTCCGCTGACACCGTCGAGCAGCTGGAAGCCGTCGAGGGCGTCACCGTGTCGCGGGGCAACGAGCTGTCCTACGACCACCTGGACCTCAACTTCAGCGGCGTCTTCGCAGACGAGAGCGTCCGCGAAGCCTTCATGAAGACGGTGCCCCGCCAGCAGCTGGTGGACTCGATCATCAAGAAGCTGAACCCCGACGCGGCGCCGCTCGATTCGCAGCTGTTCCTCGCCGACCAGGAGCCTTACGAGGAGGCCGCCTCGACCAACGGGTCCGACGCCTACGACGAGGTCGACATCGAGGGCGCGAAGGAGCTGCTCGACGGGGCGACACCCGAGGTCCGGATCATGTACAACCGCGACAACCCGAACCGCCTCAACTCCTACACGCTGATCGCGGAGTCGGCCTCGCAGGCCGGCTTCAAGGTCGTCGACGGCGGGCTCGGTGCCTCCGACTGGAGTGCGGCGCTCGGCAACGGCACCTACGATGCGACCATCTTCGGGTGGATCAACTCGGGTGTCGGTGTGTCCGGCGTACCGCAGATCTTCAAGTCGGGCGCAGGCTCCAACTTCAACGGATTCTCGAGCCCCGAGGCCGACGAGCTGATGGACGAGCTCGTCGTGACCACGGATCCCGACAAACAGGACGAACTGCAGGTCCAGATCGACAAGCTCATCTGGGACTCGAAGTACGGACTGCCCCTGTTCCAGGTGCCCGGTGTGGACGCGTACAGCGACAACGTCAGCGGCATCGAGTACATGCCGAACCAGACCGGCATCTGGTGGAACCTCTGGGATTGGGAAATCACCCAGTAGCTCGACCACCGGGACACCCGCTCTGAGCGAGAAGGCGCCGGGACAGGAGAACTCGCCTGTCCCGGCGCCTTCGTCTGTGCCGCCTGCAGCGAGGGTGCCGCCCGGTCGGCGCCCGAACAGAGGTTCCCGGAAGTGCGGGATCGGACGCGTCCCGGCGGCCTGAAACCCTGCACTACACTTCTGCGATAGCACGGGAATGACCCATCGAATCCGATATTGAGGCTCGAAATCTATGGTGACCTACATCGTTCGGCGTCTGGTGACGGCCGTCCTCATCCTGTTCGGTGCGTCCTTCGTGGTCTACCAGCTCACGGCGCTCTCCGGCGATCCGCTCGAGGAGCTCCGGGCCAGCAACGCCCCGAACCGGGAGCAGCTCATCCAGGCGCGGACGGAGCTTCTCGATCTCAACACGCCGGCTCCGCTGCGCTACTTCGGCTGGCTGGCGGGTGCCGCAAAGTGCCTGATCCCCTTCGCGGCGACCTGCGACCTCGGATCGAGCATCCAGGGTGAAGCCGTGACCACGGCGCTCGTCCGCGCGATGGGCAACACCATCACGCTCGTCACCACGGCCACCGTGCTGGCGATCATCATCGGTGTGTCGCTTGGCATCATCACCGCGCTGCGCCAGTACAGCGGACTGGACTACGGCGTCACGTTCATGTCCTTCCTGTTCTTCTCCCTGCCGATCTTCTGGCTCGCCGTCCTCCTCAAGGAGTTCGGCGCCATCGGCTTCAACAACTTCCTCGCCGATCCCCGGATACCGGGTTCGACGATCCTCGTCGTCGCCATCGCCAGCGGCCTCATCTGGGCGCTGTTCGCCAGCAGGTCATGGAAGCGCAAGGGGATCGCCTTCGTCCTGGGCGCCGTCGTCGCCGCGACGCTCCTGTTCGTGCTGGACCTCGTCGACTGGTTCTCCTCGCCGGGGCTCGGGCCGATCGTCATGCTTGTCACGGGCGTCGGTATCGCCTTCGGCATCGTGCTGCTGACCGCGGGGCTGCGCAACCGGAAGGCCCTGTACTCGTCCCTCATCATGGTGGCGATCGGCCTGGTGGCGTACTACGTCGTCAACCCGATCCTCAACGCCGCGACGATCTGGATGATCGTCGTCCTCGCGATCCTCACGGTGCTCGTCGGCATGGCGGTCGGCTACGTCATGGGCGGGTACGACCGCGGTCAGAGCATGCGGGCGGCGGCCATCACCGGCCTGCTCATGGGCCTGCTGATCGTGGTGGACCGTTTCATGGTCACGTGGCCGTCCTACGTCAGCAACTCGCGCGTGCGGGGGAGGCCGATCGCCACCGTGGGCGCCGAGACGCCCGGGCTCGAGGGGACCTTCTGGGTCACGGGTCTCGACACATTCACGCATCTGCTCCTGCCCACCCTCGCACTGCTGCTCGCCTCGCTCGCGAGCTACAGCCGGTACTCCCGCGCATCGATGCTGGAGATCATGAACATGGACTACATCCGCACGGCGCGCGCGAAGGGCCTCAGCGAGCGGACCGTGGTCATGCGGCACGCCTTCCGCAACGCGCTCATCCCCCTCGCGACCCTCGTCGCGTTCGACATCGGCGCCCTGATCGGCGGTGCCATCATCACGGAGCAGGTGTTCGCCTTCGCAGGGATGGGGCAGCTCTTCGTGCAGGCGCTGCAGCGCACCGACCCGGATCCGATCATGGGCTTCTTCCTCGTGGCCGGCATCCTGGCGCTGGTCTTCAACCTGGTGGCCGACATCGTGTATTCGTTCCTCGATCCTCGTGTAAGGGTGAAAGCATGAGCACTCAGACTCCCTCCGACCTGCCCGGCGGAGAAGCGGGGACCATCACCGGTCCCACCCACCCCGCCCCGGAGGCCGAGGCGAAGGGCCTGTCCCAGGGGCAGATCGTCCGCAGGAAGTTCTTCGACAACACGGCCGCGATCATCAGCCTCATCGTGTTCGCCATCATCTTCGTCCTCGCGTTCACGTCCGTCGGGTTCGCGGGCATCCCCGGCTGGTGGAAGTACAACCACACCGAATTCGTCGCCCTGCTCAACGGAGGTGCCCCGACCGTCACCGGGCCGTTCAGCTGGGGTGAGCACCCGTTCGGGCAGGATTCCATCGGTCGCGACTACTTCGCGATGACGATGCGCGGGGCGCAGAACTCGATCATCATCATGTTCCTCATCGGCGCTCTCGCGTGCCTCGTCGGCGTCGTGGTCGGGGCGTGCTCCGGCTACTTCCGGGGCTGGACCGAGGCGGTGCTGATGCGCTTCACCGACATCATCATCATCATCCCCCTGGTCCTGATCGCGGCGACGCTGGGCGAGTCCGTCAACCGGTTCGTCGGCAGCGGCGCCCAGGTGTGGCTGCTCGGCATCTTCCTCGGCCTGATCGCCTGGACGGGCCTCGCCCGCCTGGTCCGCGGCGAGTTCCTCACGCTGCGGGAGCGCGAGTTCGTCGACGCGGCGAAGATCGCCGGCGCGTCCAACACCCGCATCATCTTCAAGCACATCCTGCCGAACGCCGTCGGTGTGATCATCGTGAACACCACGCTGCTCATGTCCGCGGGCATCCTGCTCGAGACAGCGCTGAGCTACATCGGGTTCGGCGTGAAGGCACCCGATGTGTCCCTGGGCCTGATCATCAGCCAGAACCAGGAGGCGTTCCAGACGCGTCCGTGGCTGTTCTGGTTCCCCGGGCTGTTCATCGTGCTCATCTGCCTGTGCATCAACTTCATCGGCGACGGACTGCGCGACGCCTTCGACCCGCGGCAGAAGAAGTTCAACGCCAACCGGGCCAAGGACGCAGAGAAGCCCGCCGCGGCGTGAGGAGCTTCCTAGGACGCGAGGTTCAGCGACGCGGCGCCCGCGGCGACCAGGACCACCGCCACGGCGAGATGCGGGAGATTCCAGGAGCGTCGGGCGCGTTCCGGGTGGTCGACATCGAGCGCGCCGCTCTCCACCAAGTCCTGCCAGCGCGAGCGGACCAGGTACGCCGCGTAGCCGGAATCCGTGTTCTTGAGATCGCCCGGGCGGATGGACCCTCCGGGGCCGTAACTCGTGGACGGCAGATTGGTCACGTGCTCGGGCTTCCCCGCGTGGGTTCCCCAGACTCCCGGAGCAGGCGCGGCCCAGGCGGTGAAGGCACCGGTGGGCGTCACGAGCTTCAGGGCGTACTTGGTGTCCACATCGATCAGCGCGGCCCAGGGGACGCGGACGGTCGCCAGCGGGTTGCGGAGGGTCACGGCGTCCTCCGCGAGGACGACCGCCGGGTACCAGAACAGCCACCAGCCGAGGTAGGCGATTCCGACGAGCGGCCAGCCCGCGAGCAGGCGGCCCGCGCCCTCGGTCGCCACGACCGACGCGAGTCCGCCCGCAGCGACGAGGACAGCGACCCCCGTGAACCAGACACCGGTGCGCGGTTTGAACACGGTAACCCCTGCCACTTCCCTCGAGCTCTCCATGGCTCAATAGTCCCAGCACCGCAGCCGCGCGCGGCAATCCAGGAGGCTGCGCGCCCGCGCGGTGCCTCCGTCACGAAGGAGATCCCCTCATGAGTACCCAGGTAATCGGCGGCACCGGTGACACCGGCGCGGACCGCGACGCGTCCCAGGGGCCCGTGCTCGAGGTCCGCAACCTCAGCGTCGACTTCGGCGTGGACAAGAAGTGGGTCCCGGCGGCGATCGACCTCAACTACGAGGTGAGGGCCGGCGAGGTGCTGGCGATCGTGGGGGAGTCCGGCTCGGGCAAGAGCGCCAGCTCCATGTCGCTGCTCGGTTTGCTGCCCTCCAACAGCCGCGTCACGGGTGAGGTGCTGCTCAACGGCACGTCCGTGCTGACGATGTCGCCGGCGAAGCTGCGGCAGATCCGCGGCAACGACGTCGCGGTCATCTTTCAGGAGCCCATGACCGCCCTGAACCCCGTGTACACCGTCGGGTTCCAGATCGTCGAGACGCTGCGCCTGCACAACGAGATCTCCCCGGACGAGGCCAGGCAGCGGGCGTTGCGCCTGCTGCAGATGGTCGAGCTTCCGGACCCCGACAAGGCGTTCCGCTCCTACCCGCACCAGCTCTCCGGCGGCCAGCGTCAGCGCGCGATGATCGCCCAGTCGCTGTCCTGCGACCCCAAGCTCCTGATCGCCGATGAGCCGACCACGGCCCTCGACGTCACCGTGCAGGCCGAGATCCTCGACCTCATGCGCAACCTGCGGAACCAGCTCAACAGCGCGATCGTGCTGATCACGCACGACATGGGCGTGGTGGCGGACCTCGCCGACAGGATCGCCGTGATGCGCAAGGGACGCATCGTGGAGACCGGCACGGCGGAGCAGATCTTCAACGCTCCGCAGCACGAGTACACGAAGGCGCTGCTCGCCGCCGTGCCCCACCTCGGGCAGGGGGACGGGGACGACGACGTCGACATCACCGCGGCGCTGGCGGCGGCGACCCACACGGAGCTGCAGACGATCGATCACGACGAGCTGGAACGGCGTGAGCAGGAGGTCCTCGCCCAACTCCCGGCCGAGGACGCGGTGGCCCCTCCGGCCACCGCGCCGGTGCTCGAGCTCGTCGACGTCGCCATCGAGTACCCGAAGCAGGGTCGGGTCCCGGCCTTCCGGGCGGTGGAGGGCGCGAACCTCACCGTCTACCCCGGCCAGGTCATCGGGCTCGTCGGCGAATCGGGCTCCGGCAAGACCACCATCGGCAGGGCCGCCGTCGGCCTGCTGCCCGTGGCCGCCGGGTCGCTGAAGGTCGTGGGTACCGACATCTCCGGTCTCCGGCCCACGTCCAGGGAGCTCGTGGCGGTGCGGCGCCATGTCGGGATGGTGTTCCAGGACCCGTCGTCGTCGCTGAATCCCCGGTTGCCGATCGGCGAGAGCATCGGTGAGCCGATGTTCCTCGCGGGTGAGGCCAAGGGCGGTGAGCTGCAGAAGCGCATCGAGACGCTGCTCGACCAGGTGGAGCTGCCGCGCTCCTACCGCAACCGGTATCCCCACGAACTCTCCGGCGGTCAGAAGCAGCGCGTGGGCATCGCGCGGGCGCTGTCGCTGAAGCCGAAGCTGATGGTCGCGGACGAGCCGACGTCGGCCCTGGACGTGTCCGTGCAGGCGAAGGTCCTCGAGCTCTTCCAGAACCTGCAGCGCGAACTCGGTTTCGCCTGCCTGTTCGTCACCCACGACCTCGCCGTCGTCGACGTGCTCGCGGACTACATCTGCGTGATGAAGCGCGGACGGATCGTGGAGCAGGGCACCCGTGACCAGATCCTCCGCAGCCCGCAGGACCCGTACACCCAGCGGCTGCTGGCGGCCGTTCCGCTGCCCGATCCGGCGAAACAGCGCGAGCGCCGTGAACTGCGGGCGAAGCTCCTGGCGTCGACCGACTAGCCGCCCCGCACCGGCGAGGAGCCCGTCCTGCCTACCGGCGGGGCGGGCTCTCCCGTGAGCTCCCTGCAGGTCCCGCCGTGGCCGGCGCTGCAGGGATCCGCCGCGTCGTCCTGCCGCCGGTACAGAGCCGGAGTGCCAGTTTTCGCACCCGTTATCAAAGCGTGATGCCGCGCCCTTCTCCCCGCTGGCCTGCGGAAATACTGGAACGGCTGCCGAAGCTGAAAGTCGGCTGGGAGCCTTCCCCGACAGGATGTTCAGGGAAGCAACAGAACGGGCATAGAATCTTCCGGTGTGAGTTGGCTCTCGCTACCTGCGGGACAACTATCCGGCCACATCAACGCCGGAACGACCCAGATACCTAGGAGGCGGAATGCGTTTCACGCGCACTTCCCAAATGCTCAGCGTCGCGGCCATCGCCGTTCTGTCGCTGAGTGCATGCGGCGGCGGAAGCACTGAATCCAGCACGGGCGGCGGCACCACGGACGCCGTCATCGTGGTGGACGGATCCGAGCCCCAGAACCCGCTGATCCCCACCAGCACCAACGAGGTGGGTGGCGGAGCGATCCTCGACCTCATCTTCGCGGGCCTGGTCAGCTACGACGCCGACGGCAAGCCCCAGAACGAGATGGCAGAGTCCATCGAGACCGAGGACGCCCAGAACTACACGATCACGCTCAAGGAGGGCAAGACCTTCACCAACGGTGACCCCGTCACCGCGAGCTCCTTCGTGGACGCCTGGAACTACGGCGCCGCCGCGAAGAACGCGCAGCTCTCGAGCTACTTCTTCGAGAGCATCGAAGGCTACGACGAGGCCAGTGCCGAGGGCTCCACCGTGGAGACCATGAGCGGCCTCACCGTCGTCGACGACCGGACGTTCACCGTCAAGCTGGCCCAGCCCGAGTCCGACTGGCCGCTGCGCCTGGGCTACAGCGCGTTCTTCCCGCTGCCCGCCGCCGCGCTCGAGGATCCTGCAGCCTTCGGCGAGAACCCGATCGGCAACGGACCCTACAAGTTCGCCTCCGAGGGCGCCTGGCAGCACAACCAGCAGATCGAACTCGTGCCGAACGACGAGTACGAAGGCCCGCAGGCCGCCCAGAACGGCGGCGTGACGTTCAAGATCTACCAGAACGACACGACGGCGTACCAGGACCTGATCTCGGACAACCTCGACGTGCTGAAGACGATCCCGACGAGCGACATCAAGAACTTCAAGAACGACCTCGGCGAGCGCTCCATCGAGTCGCCCTACGCGGGTAACCAGACGATCGCCGTGCCGTACTACCTCCCGAACTGGGAGGGTGAGGCGGGCAAGCTGCGGCGCCAGGCGCTCTCGATGGCGATCAACCGTGACGAGATCACCGAGGTCATCTTCAACGGCGGTCGTGAACCTGCGAAGGACTTCACCGCTCCCGTCCTCGAGGGCTACAGCGCGGACCTGCCGGGCAGCGAGAACCTCGAGTACAACCCGGAGGAGGCCAAGAAGCTCTGGGCCGACGCCGAGAAGATCGCGCCCTACGACGAGTCGCAGCCCCTGACCATCGGCTACAACGCCGACAAGGGCGACCACAAGACGTGGGTCGAGGCCGTGGTGAACAACATCAAGAACAACCTGGGCATCGAGGTCGCGGGCAAGCCGTACGCGACCTTCAAGGAAGCGCGTACGGAAGCCACGGAGGAGACCCTCACCGGTGCCCTGCGTGCCGGCTGGCAGGCCGACTACCCGTCGCTGTACAACTTCCTCGGACCGATCTACGCCACCGGCGCCGGATCCAACGATGCCCGCTACAGCAACCCGGAGTTCGACCAGGAGCTGACCGACGGACTCGCCGCCAGCTCGGTCGAGGAGGGCAACGAGGCGATGAACAAGGCCCAGGAGCAGCTCCTGGAGGACCTCCCGGCCATCCCGCTGTGGTACCAGGTCGCCCAGGGCGGCTGGAGCAACAACGTGGACAACGTCGAGTTCGGCTGGAACGGTGTTCCGCTCTACTACGCCATCACCGGCAAGTAACCCGTAACGGACTCGGGGCCTGCCCGGCACAGGGCAGGCCCCTTTTCCGTGCTCCAACGAAAAGGTGCAACACCTCATGAGCCTTCCCCACCTGCGTCCCGTCCGGACGCACGCCGCACCGGGAGGTGCGCGCTGATGGCCTGGTACATCGTCCGACGCTTCCTGCAGCTGATCCCGGTCTTCCTCGGCGCCACGCTGCTGGTGTACTTCCTCGTCTTCAGCCTCCCCGGCGACGCCACCGCCGCCATCTGCGGCGAGCGTGGCTGCACCCCGGCCGTCGTCGCGGGTCTCCGCGAGCAGTACAACCTGGACCAGCCCTTCTGGATCCAGTACCTGCTGTACCTCAAGGGCGTGCTGACGTTCGACCTCGGCACCAACTTCTCGGGCCGGCCGATCGCCACCATCATCGCCGAGGTCTTCCCGACCACGGCGAAGCTCGCCGTCATGGCCCTGGTCATCGAGGCCGTCTTCGGCATCGTCTTCGGCCTCATCGCGGGCCTGCGCAAGGGCAGGCTGTTCGACTCCTCCGTGCTCGTGCTGTCCCTGATCGTGATCGCCGTGCCCATCTTCGTGCTCGGCTTCCTGATGCAGTTCCTCATCGGGGTCAAGCTCCAATGGACCAACCCGACGGTCAGCGGTGACGCCACCTTCACGGAGCTCCTGCTCCCGGCGGTCGTCCTCGGCCTGGTGTCCTTCGCCTACGTCCTGCGCCTGACCCGTACCAGCATCATCGAGAACGTGAACGCGGACTATGTCCGCACGGCGACCGCCAAGGGCCTCAGCCGCCGGCGCGTCGTCGTCGTGCACGTCCTCCGCAACTCGCTGATCCCCGTGGTGACCTTCCTCGGAGCCGACCTCGGCGCCCTCATGGGCGGCGCGATCGTCACCGAAGGAATCTTCAACGTCAACGGGGTCGGCAACACCCTCTACCGTGCCGTGCTGAACGGAGACGGACCGATGGTCGTCTCGATCGTCACGTTCCTGATCCTCATCTTCTGCCTCGCGAACCTGCTGGTGGATCTCCTGTACGCGTGGCTGGACCCAAGGATTCGATATGCCTGAACCAACACCCACCTCCACCGGGACGCAAGCTCCCACCGAGGCACCCACCCCCGTGGCACGCACCAAGAAGTCCGCCTACCCGATCGAGCACTTCGTGGCGGACCCCGACGAGACACCGGTGCGGGCAACCGACAGCGCGGTGTCCGACGCCGCGCCCCGCAGCCTGTGGGGTGAGGCGTGGCGCAGCCTGCGCAAGCAGCCGCTGTTCCTCATCAGCGCCGTCCTCATCCTCGCAGTGGTCTTCGTGGCGCTGTTCCCCGGCATCTTCACGAACGAGCCGCCGAACGAGAACTGCCTGCTCGAGAACTCCGACGGTGGGCCGGCCCCCGGCCATCCGCTGGGCTTCACCGTGCAGGGCTGCGACATCCTCTCGCGCGTCGTCTACGGCACGCAGTCCTCCCTCACCGTGGGTCTGTTCGCCACGCTCGGCGTGGTCCTCATCGGAGGGCTGATCGGCGCGCTGGCCGGCTTCTTCGGCGGCTGGGTGGACGCGGTCCTCGCCCGCGTGGGCGACATCTTCTTCGCCCTGCCGCTGATCCTCGGTGCGATCGTCGTGGTGCAGCTTCCCGTCTTCCAGCAGAACCGCAACGTGTGGACGCTGGTGGTCATCCTCGTGACGTTCGGCTGGCCGCAGATCGCGCGCATCACGCGTGCGGCGGTCATCGAGGTGCGCAACGCCGACTTCGTGACGGCCGCGCGGTCCCTCGGCGTCTCGCCGCTGGGCTCCCTCGTCAAGCACGTCATCCCGAACGCGCTCGCACCGGTGATCGTCATCGCGACGATCTCCCTCGGCACGTTCATCGTGGCGGAGTCGACGCTGTCGTTCCTCGGCATCGGACTGCCGCCGGACGTCATGTCGTGGGGGAACGACATCTTCTCCGCGAAGCCGTCGCTGCGCAGCAACCCCATGGCCATCTTCTGGCCGGGCCTCGCGCTGTCGATCACCGTTCTGAGCTTCATCATGCTGGGCGACGCCCTGCGTGACGCTCTCGATCCGAAGGCACGCAAACGATGAGCCACAGCACCAGCAACGCAAGGGCCGCAGCGCCGTCGGGCATGCCGCAGCCGCTGCTCGAACTCCGCGACCTCGCCATCACCTTCTCGACGTCGAACGGGGACGTCCCGGCGGTGCGCAACGCGCACCTGACCGTGATGCCCGGCGAGACCGTCGCGATCGTGGGGGAGTCGGGCTCCGGCAAGTCGACGACGGCGCTCGCCGCCATCGGCCTCCTGCCCGCCAACGGCCGCGTCTCGAACGGCAGCATCATCTTCGACGGGGAGGACATCACCTCCGCGTCGGAGAAGCGGATCATCGAGCTCCGGGGTTCCTCCATCGGCATGGTGCCGCAGGACCCCATGTCCAACCTGAACCCGGTGTGGAAGATCGGTTTCCAGGTGCGGGAGACGCTAAAGGCCAACGGCCTGCCGAGCGGCCCGCAGGACGTGGCGAAGGTGCTCTCGGAGGCGGGCCTGCCCGACGCCGAGTCGCGCGCGAACCAGTACCCGCACGAGTTCTCGGGCGGCATGCGCCAGCGTGCCCTCATCGCCATCGGACTGTCCTGCCGTCCGCGGCTGCTCATCGCCGACGAGCCGACGTCGGCCCTGGACGTCACCGTGCAGCGGCAGATCCTCGACCACCTGGACACCATGACGGAGGAACTCGGCACCGCCGTGCTGCTCATCACGCACGACCTCGGCCTCGCTGCCGAGCGCGCGCACAAGGTGATCGTCATGTACAAGGGGCAGGTCGTCGAGGCGGGTCCCGCCCTCGAACTGCTGACCAACCCGCGCCACCCGTACACGCAGAAGCTCGTGGCGTCCGCGCCGTCGATCGCGTCCCGCCGCATCGAGTCGGCGAAGCGGGCCGGCATCGAGACGGAGGACCTGCTCGCCCCGGCGTCAGCGAAGAGTGCTTCACCGGACAAGGTGATCGAGGTCGAGGACCTGACGAAGGTCTTCAAGATCCGCGGGAACTGGGGCAAGTCCACGGAGTTCACCGCGGTGGACAAGGTGTCCTTCTCGATCGCACGCGGCACCACGACCGCCGTCGTCGGCGAGTCCGGCTCGGGCAAGTCGACCGTCGCGAAGATGGTCCTCGGGCTGGAAGGGGCGACCTCGGGCAGCATCCGCTTCGACGGCGTGGACATCACCACGCTCGGACGCAAGGAGATGTTCGACTTCCGCCGCCGTGTGCAGCCGATCTTCCAGGACCCCTACGGTTCGCTCGATCCGATGTACAACATCTACCGGACCATCGAGGAGCCCCTCCGTGTCCACGGGGTGGGGGACGCGAAGAGCCGGGAGAAGAAGGTACGCGAGCTGCTCGACCAGGTGGCACTGCCGTCCGCGATGATGCAGCGCTTCCCCAACGAGCTGTCCGGCGGCCAGCGACAGCGCGTGGCGATCGCCCGCGCCCTGGCCCTGGACCCGGAGGTCGTGATCTGCGACGAGGCCGTCTCGGCGCTCGACGTGCTGGTGCAGGCGCAGATCCTGAACCTGCTCGCCGACCTGCAGTCCGATCTCGGCCTGAGCTACCTCTTCATCACCCACGATCTCGCGGTGGTGAGGCAGATCGCCGACTCCGTGGCCGTCATGGAGAAGGGCAGGCTCGTCGAGCAGGGGACCACGGACGAGGTGTTCGACAACCCGAAGACCGCCTACACGCAGGCGCTGCTCGCGGCGATCCCCGGCGCCGGACTCGTGCTGCCTCCCGAGGTCGCATAGCGGCCCACAACGACGGCGCCCACCGCGCCGACCGGAGGACGACGGCGGCGGTTCCCTTCCCAGGGACCGCCGCCGTTGTGCGCCCACAGCGAATCCGGACGCCGATTGACAGGGCGCATTAGGTCTGTTTTTACCTCTCGCCTAGACTGGTAGGAGGGCGCGCACTGCAGCCGCCGTCACTTTCCCCGCAGTTGATACTGAATTGAGTCCTTACGCATGTCTGAAACCACAGGCAACACCGCTGTCCGCAGCGATCTCCGCAACGTAGCCATCGTGGCCCACGTTGACCACGGAAAAACCACCCTGGTCGATGCCATGCTGAAGCAGACCAACTCGTTCGCTGCGCACGGCGACGTCGCCGACCGCGTCATGGACTCGGGTGACCTCGAGCGCGAGAAGGGCATCACCATCCTCGCCAAGAACACCACGGTGTTCTACGACGGTCCGTCCGCCAAGGGCGAGACGATCACCATCAATGTCATCGACACCCCCGGCCACGCCGACTTCGGCGGCGAGGTCGAGCGCGGCCTGTCCATGGTCGACGGCGTCGTCCTCCTCGTCGACGCGTCCGAGGGCCCGCTGCCCCAGACCCGCTTCGTCCTCCGCAAGGCCCTCGCGGCCAAGCTCCCCGTGGTGCTGCTGGTCAACAAGACCGACCGCCCCGACTCCCGCATCGAGGAGGTCGTCAGCGAGTCCATGGACCTGCTCCTCGGCCTCGCCTCCGACCTCGCGGACGAGGTCCCCGACCTCGACCTCGACGCGATCCTCAACGTTCCCGTCGTCTACGCCGCCGCCCGCGCCGGTGCCGCCTCGCTCGAGCAGCCGGCGGACGGGACCGTGCCGTCGAACGACAACCTGGAGCCCCTGTTCCAGACGATCATCGAGCACATCCCCGCACCCCGCTACAACCCCGAGGGTGTCCTGCAGGCACACGTGACCAACCTGGATGCCTCGCCGTTCCTCGGCCGCCTCGCCCTGCTGCGCATCTTCAACGGAACCCTGCGCAAGGGCCAGACCGTCGCCTGGGCCCGCCAGAACGGCGAGCTGAAGTCCGTCAAGATCACCGAGCTCCTCGCCACGAAGGCGCTGGACCGTGTTCCCACCGACTCCGCCGGACCCGGCGAGATCGTCGCCGTCGCCGGTATCGAGGGCATCACCATCGGTGAGACCCTCACCGACGTCGACAACCCCCAGCCCCTGCCGCTCATCACGGTTGACGACCCCGCGATCTCCGTGACCATCGGCATCAACACCTCGCCGCTCGCCGGCAAGGTCAAGGGCGCCAAGGTCACGGCACGCCAGGTCAAGGACCGCCTCGACAAGGAGCTCATCGGCAACGTCTCGCTCCGCGTCCTGCCCACCGCACGCCCCGACGCGTGGGAGGTCCAGGGCCGCGGCGAGCTCGCACTGGCCATCCTCGTGGAGCAGATGCGCCGCGAGGGCTTCGAACTCACCGTCGGCAAGCCCCAGGTGGTCACCAGGACCATCGACGGCAAGATCCACGAGCCGATGGAGCACATGACCATCGACGTCCCCGAGGAGTACCTCGGCGGCGTCACCCAGCTCATGGCCGCCCGCAAGGGCCGGATGACCAACATGGCCAACCACGGCACCGGCTGGGTCCGCATGGAGTTCATCGTCCCGGCGCGAGGCCTGATCGGCTTCCGCACCCGCTTCCTGACCGACACCCGCGGTGCAGGTATCGCAGCGTCCATCTCCGAGGGCTACGAGCCGTGGGCCGGTGACATCGAGTACCGCACCAACGGTTCGATGATCGCCGACCGCGCCGGCGTCGTGACCCCGTTCGCGATGATCAATCTGCAGGAGCGCGGCTCGTTCTTCGTGCAGCCCACCTCCGAGGTGTACGAGGGCATGATCGTCGGCGAGAACTCACGCGCCGACGACATGGAGGTCAACATCACGAAGGAGAAGAAGCTCACCAACATGCGTGCGGCCTCCTCCGACACCTTCGAGAACCTGACCCCGCCCCGCAACCTCACGCTCGAGGAGTCCCTCGAGTTCGCCCGCGAGGACGAGTGCGTCGAGGTCACGCCGGAGTCCATCCGTATCCGCAAGGTCATCCTCGACGCCAACGAGCGCATGCGCGCCTCGCGTTCACGCGCCCGCGCCTAGCTCCACCAGCACCATGGCACACGACGACGCCGGCGCCTCCCCAGCGGGGGAGGGCCGGCGTTCGGCGTTCCCGGGGACGGGGGACTCCGGCCCGATCTCACGGGCGGACCCGTCCGTGCCGGACGCATCGGCCGCCGGACGGTACGGGAGCGACGACGATCGACGGGCGGCTGCGGCCGCGGCCGCGGCTCCAGGCGCCCGGCCCGGGTCATCGGGCCCCGCGACGTCCGCTCCGCGCCGCCTCGTGGCCGTGGTGGGGGCTGTCGTCGCCGGGATCACGGCAGCGGTGTTCGGGACGCTGCTGCACGCGCACGTGCTCTTCGTCGCCGGTACGGCGCTGCCCGTGGGCGCGGTGGCCGCACTGGCGCTCGCCGGCAGCCTGTTCCTGCTGAGCGGGCTCTGGGCGCGGAGCGTCGCGATGACGGCGGTGGCAGGAGTGGTCGCGTACGGCGTGGTCGCCCTGCTGTCCACGTCGTCGAAGACGCTGATCCTCACCGGCTCGTCGGAGGTCGCCCCGGGGACCGCCGCCGCGGGCAACCTCTGGCTCTTCGGTGTGCTCGCGATGACGCTCGTCGCCGTGACGCTGGGCGCCGTCGTGCTGCGTCCGCAGCGGCGCCGCTAGCAGTCCCGCGAAGTCAGTCCGCGGTGCGGTCCAGGTGGTGCGCGAGCATGATCGAGGTGGCCGTGCCGTCCTCGTCGGGGTCCCGCCGGGCGTACTCCTCGAACACGTCACGGATACGGCCCATCATTTCGGCGCGGTGCTCGTCGTTGAGCCGGACGCCGAGGCGCCAGACGTCGATCTCGGACGGCTGCAGGCCCTCGATCTCCTGCAGGAACGTCTCCACGAGCACGGGCGCCGCATTCGGGATACGGCTGTGCCAGGACAACCCTGTGGCGCGATAGGGGATCTCCTTGGCGCCACGGTTGCCGGTGCGGGCGTCGTCGGCAGCGAGGAAACCGGTGGACAGGAGGGTGCGCACGTGGTGCAGCGCCGTCGCCGGATTGAGATCCAGCGTCTCGGCGATCTCCTTGTTGGTCCTCGCCTTGTGGAGGCACAGACGCAGGATGCGGAGCCTGACAGGGGAGCTGAGCGCCCGGCCTCGGGCCTGGAGATCCTCGTCTGTGTCCATCCGCCGATTGTACGGGAATTCGACCTATCGATTGATAGGTCCCAATCACTGTTACGCCGTTCCCCGGCGGGGGGCCCTGCGCGGCGGAGCCGGCGGCACCGTCTTCGCGGCCGCCACATCGGAGAGGAGGACGACGTCGTCCCCCCTGCGGGTGCGCACGGTGCAGCTGGTGCCGTCCCGCGCGATCAGGTCGCCCAGCGAGTCGGTGAAGCCGTCGTCGAGGCGGCGCCGCACGACGACCCTCGTATTCAGGGGGAGCGAGGCGAGGAGGTCGAGGGGGCTCTGCACCCGTCAAGGGTAGACCTCCGGGCGCGTCGGCGCGGCCGACCCCGGGCGGGGAGCGGGTGGTCCTGCCGGAGGGAGGCGTTGCGTTAAGCTGGAGACCGCACCTCGGGTGCGCAGCCGACCCAGCTCCAACGAAAGGCGTGGGAAGTGACCTACGTAATCGCGCAGCCATGCGTGGACGTCAAGGACAAGGCCTGTATCGAAGAGTGCCCTGTCGACTGCATCTATGAGGGCGAGCGGTCGCTCTACATCCACCCCGACGAATGCGTGGACTGCGGCGCGTGCGAGCCCGTCTGCCCGGTGGAGGCCATCTACTACGAGGACGACACTCCCGAGCAGTGGGCCGAGTACTACAAGGCGAACGTCGAGTTCTTCGACGACCTCGGCTCGCCCGGCGGTGCCGCGAAGGTCGGCAACACGGGCTTCGACCACCCCATCATCGCGGCCCTGCCGCCCCAGAACCAGCCCGCGTAGGTGGTGGCCGGGGAGCCGAAGCCGTTCGGCCTGCACCTGCCCGACTACCCCTGGGACGCGATGGCGCCCTACCGGGCGGTCGCCGCCGAGCATCCGGCGGGCGTGGTGGACCTGTCCATCGGGACGCCCGTCGATCCGACCCCGGAACTCATCCGGTCCGCGCTGGCCGCGGCCGCCGATGCGCACGGGTACCCCACCACGCACGGCACCACAGCGCTGCGGGAAGCCATCAGCGCCTGGTTCGCGCGCCGCCGCGGCGTGCCGGGCCTGGATCCCCTCGACATCCTGCCCACCGTCGGGTCCAAGGAACTGGTCGCGTGGCTGCCGCTCCTGCTGGGACTCGGCGAGGGGGACGTCGTCGTCCGTCCCACGGTGGCGTACCCGACCTACGACATCGGAGCCCATCTCGCGGGCGCGACGCCCGTCCCGGCCGATTCCCTGGCGGAACTCCCCGGGGACGTGCGCGCCCGGGTGCGCCTCGTCTGGATCAACTCGCCGGGCAACCCCACGGGGGACGTGCTCGACGTCCACGCCCTGAAGGCGATCGTCGACGACGCCCGCTCCCTCGGAGCTGTCGTCGCATCGGACGAGTGCTACGGGGAACTGGGCTGGGGCGCCTGGGATCCCGCGGAGGGTGGCGAACCCGTGCCCAGCGTCCTCGACCCACGGGTCTCCGGCGGCTCGCACGAGCTCCTGCTGGCCGTCTACTCACTGAGCAAGCAGTCCAACCTCGCCGGGTACCGTGCTGCCTTCACGGCCGGCGATCCGGCGATCATCGCCAACCTCGTCAACTCGCGCAAGCACGCCGGCATGATCGTGCCCTATCCGGTGCAGGAAGCGATGCGCGTGGCGCTCGGTGACGATACCCACGTGGCGGAACAGAAGGACCTGTACCGGCGACGCCGTGCCCTGCTGGTCCCGGCCCTCGAGGCCGCCGGATTCACCATCAGCGGTTCCGTGGCCGGCCTGTACCTCTGGGCGTCCGACGGTGAGCCCACCTGGGACACCATCGGCCGACTGGCCGGGCTCGGCATCCTCGCGGGCCCCGGCACCTTCTACGGGGATGCGGGTTCAGGTTTCATCCGGGTCGCGCTCACGGGCAGCGACGAGAGGATCGAGGCGGCGGTCGCCCGCCTCGCCGACCTGGTCCGCTGAGCGGCGCTGGTCACCGGTGCACGGCGAAGGGCAGCAGGATTAGTGATCGGGCCCCGCTGGCGGTAGCGTTTCAGCTGAATGTGCGTTTCCCGGAGTGACGTGTGTCCTCCTGTGTTGCGATGACGATATGTGGCGACGACCTCGCTCCAGCTCCTGAAGGAGAATCGATGACCGAGCAGAATGCTGCTTCCCTGCACTACGGCGGTGGCGAACTCAGCCTCCCGCTGGTGCCCGCCGTTGAGGGCAACAACGGCTACGACGTGTCGAAACTGCTGAAGCAGACCGGCCAGGTCACCTTCGACCCGGGCTTCATGAACACAGCGGCCACCACGTCCGCGATCACCTACATCGACGGCGACGCCGGGATCCTGCGCTACCGCGGCTACCCGATCGAGGAACTCGCGAAGAACTCGAGCTTCCTGGAGGTCTCCTACCTCCTCATCTACGGCAACCTGCCGACACCCGAGGAACTGTCCGCGTTCGACGGACGGATCCGCCGCCACACCCTGCTGCACGAGGAGCTCAAGGGCTTCTTCGGCGGATTCCCCCGCGACGCGCACCCCATGCCCGTGCTGTCCTCGGCGGTCTCGGCGCTGTCCACGTTCTACCAGGACTCCCTGGACCCCTTCGACGACGAGCAGGTGGAGCTCTCCACGTTCCGCCTCATGGCGAAGCTGCCCGTCATCGCGGCCTACGCGCACAAGAAGTCCATCGGCCAGCCGATGCTGTACCCGGACAACTCCATGAACCTCGTGGAGAACTTCCTGCGGCTCTCCTTCGGCCTGCCGGCCGAGCCGTACGACCTCGATCCGATGATGGTCAAGGCCCTGGACCTGCTGCTCATCCTGCACGCGGACCACGAGCAGAACTGCTCCACGTCGACGGTCCGCCTCGTGGGCAGCTCGAACGCGAACATGTTCGCGTCGGTCTCCGCGGGCATCAACGCTCTCTTCGGCCCGCTGCACGGTGGCGCGAACGAGGCCGTGCTCAACATGCTGCGCGACATCCAGGCCAAGGGCATGCAGCCCGAGGACTTCATGGAGAAGGTCAAGAAGAAGGAAGACGGCGTGAAGCTCATGGGCTTCGGGCACCGCGTCTACAAGAACTACGACCCGCGTGCCAAGATCGTCAAGGCCACGGCCCACGACATCCTCAACAAGCTCGGCGGCAACGACGAACTGCTCGACATCGCCATGCGCCTCGAGGAGAAGGCGCTCGCGGACGACTACTTCATCGAGCGGAAGCTCTACCCGAACGTCGACTTCTACACGGGGCTGATCTACAAGGCGATGGGCTTCCCGGAGAAGATGTTCACCGTGCTGTTCGCGATCGGGCGCCTGCCCGGCTGGATCGCGCAGTGGCGCGAGATGATGCAGGATCCGCAGACCAAGATCGGGCGCCCGCGCCAGCTGTACACGGGCGAGGGAGAGCGGCACTACCCCGCGATCTGAGCCGCGGGACGAGCTTTCCCGCACCCGGTACGGAAACGGCCGCCCACCATCAGGTGGGCGGCCGTCGTCGTTCCGGGACGAGGAGGTCAGGCGACCGGGGCCGTCGCGTAGCCCTGCGGGTTGTTCCTCTGCCAGCGCCAGTGGTCCTCGCACATCTCGGCGAGGGTCCGCGTCGCGGACCAGCCGAGGTCGGCCAGGGCGGAGGAGGGGTCCGCGTAGCTCACGGCCGCGTCGCCGGGCCGGCGGGGAGCGAACTCGTAGGGGATGTCCCGGCCCACCGCGGCCGAGAACGCCGTGAGGACCTCGAGGACGGAGGAGCCGTTGCCGGTGCCGAGGTTCCACGTGTGCACGCCGCCGCGCGCCACGAGGTAGTCGAGCGCGGCGAGGTGCCCCTCGGCGAGGTCGACCACGTGGATGTAGTCGCGCACGCCCGTGCCGTCCGGCGTCGGGTAGTCGTTGCCGAACACCATCACCTTCTCGCGCCGGCCGACGGCCACCTGCGCCACGAACGGCAGCAGGTTGTTGGGCACGCCGGTGGGGTCCTCACCGATGGTGCCCGAGGCATGCGCGCCCACCGGGTTGAAGTAGCGCAGCAGGGCGATGTTCCACCGTGGGTCGGCGGCACCGAGGTCCGAGAGGATGTCCTCGATCTGCTCCTTGGTGCGCCCGTAAGGATTCACGGCGTCCAGGGGGAGCTTCTCGGTGAGGGGTACCTCCTCGGAGGCACCGTACACGGTGGCGGACGAACTGAAGACCAGCGTGCGCACGCCGGCATCGTCCATCACACGCAGCAGGTTCAGCGTGCCCCCCACGTTGTTGGAGTAGTAGTACAGCGGCTTCTCGACCGATTCACCCACGGCCTTCAGGCCCGCGAAGTGGATCACGGCGTCGACCTTCTCCTCCGCGAAGATGGACCGCAGCCGGGGCTCGTCGAGCAGATCGGCCTGGTGGAACGTGGGCGTGCGGCCGGCGAGGGCCGCGACACGCTCGAGCGAGGTCTCGGTGGAGTTCAGCAGGTTGTCGACGACGACGACGTCATGGCCGTGTTCGAGCAGGGTCAGGACGGTGTGCGAGCCGATGTAGCCACTGCCACCGGTAACGAGGATCTTCATGCTTCCATCCTAGGTCGGCGTCCCACCCGACTCTTCCACCGCGTCGTCCTCCGGGCCGTCCTCCGCGTGCGGTTCCATGAGTCCAGCGAAACGGACGCGGCTCTGGAGCGGCCGCGGGTGCGGGGTCTACTCTGGGAGCCAGCCCGACCGGTCCCGAAGGAGGCCCATGTCGTACCCCGGGTACAGCACGTACTTCACCGTGGACACCTCCCAGGTGCTCCTCGTGGCGCTCTACCTGCGGGACTGCGCCGGGCTGCGGGGGGTCGGACTCCCCGCGCTGCCGCCGGTCGTCCCTTCCGTGCGGACGGTCGAGACCCGGCGGCTGACCGAGCAGGCGGGTGGTGACACGGCACTGCGGGTCGAGTGGGAGGCGTGGTGGCACAGCCTCCTCGGAGGCCGTATCAGCGACGCCGTCCTGCCCCTGCCGCCACGCTTCGAGGCGCTGGACGGCATGGAGGCGCTGAAGGCGCTCATGCGGGCCCACGTCGGGGCAGCCATGGACTGGGCCGAGGAGCGGTGCGCGGAGTATGCCCTCCACACGGGGGCGAGGGGCGCCGACAGCATGGAGTACCTGCTGGCGCGGATCGTGCAGGAACGCGAGCTGGAACTGGGCCGGGACGCCCGCCACTTCACGCTGCAGGTCGTCGAACTCCCGCTGGGCGTCCACCGCGCGTGGTGGGTGGAGCCGGACAAACTCCTGATGTGCCAGGAGCTGTTCGACGACGAGCGGTCCTTCCGCAGCTATGTGGAGCCGGTGGTCAGGGTGCTCGCCTGAGCCGCTGGCCGGTCAGGGCGTCATCCCTGCGACGGTGACGACCAGGGTCCCGGGGTCCGTCGGCGTCGGAGTCCACCCGCCGTCGGACCTCACCCATTCAAGGCCCCCGTAGGCGACCGAGGTGATGTGCAGATCGGCGGCGTTCGCGACGGCCCACTGCGCGGGCGCCCAGCCCGTCGTCCCGCTCACGCCCAGGGTGAGGGTCCTCCCGTCGGCGACGCCCCCGAGCGGCCCGAAGACCTCGTCGGCGGCGTCGGACACCGCGATGGTGTCGCCGTCCGCGGCCGGTTCCCGGAGCGTGCAGTCGAGGGCGGCAGGGGAGTTGCCCGTCAGCGCGGAGGCGAAGGCGCGTCCTTCCGGCTCGTGGTCCGCGTACGCCTCGGGGTAGGCGGACCGCTGGACCGTCTGCGCCGCCTCGGTGATGGGCAGCGTCTCGTAGCCCGGCACCTCCACCAGGGCGTCGTAGAAGGCGCCGGTGGCGTAGAGCGGCGTCATGACCTGCTCCTCCGTGCCCCAGCCCTGCGAGGGCCGCTGCTGGAACAGCCCGCGGGAGTCGGGGCCGGCGTCGTCCCCGTAGCCGATGTTCTCGAGCCGCGACTCCTGGATGGCCGTGGCGATCGCGATGGACGCCGCCCGCGCAGGCAGGCCGCGCTGGACGGCGACGCCGGAGATCAGGGCGGCGTTCCCGGCCTGCGTCGGGCTCAGCTCGAAGGTATCGGCGCCCACCGTGGCACTGCAGCGTTCACGGACCAATACCTCGCTGTCCTGGAGCCGGTCGAGCGCGAGGACGCCACCGCCGACGACGACGACCCCGAGGGCGGCGAGCATGGCACCGGTCCGCAGCCGGCGCCGGCGGCGACGGACAGCAGCGGAGGGGGGCCGCGGCACCACGGGCTAGTTGGCGTGCAGGGCCGGGTTGAGCGCGATCCCGTCGCCGGTGCGCGGACGTGCCTCGACCGCACCGGTGGCGGAGTTGCGCAGGAAGAGGATGCCCGGTTCACCCGAGAGGTCCTTGGCCTTCACGAGCGTCCCGTCCTGAAGGGTCACCTTGGTGCCGGCCGTGAGGTACAGGCCGGCCTCGACCACGCAGTCGTCCCCGAGGGAGATGCCCACACCGGACTCGGCGCCGAGCAGGCAGCGCTCACCGATGGTGATGCGTTCCTTGCCGCCACCCGAGAGGGTGCCCATGATCGAGGCGCCGCCGCCGATGTCGGAGCCGTTGCCCACCACCACACCCGCGGAGATACGGCCCTCGACCATGGAGTGGCCGAGGGTGCCCGCGTTGAAGTTCACGAAGCCCTCGTGCATCACGGTGGTGCCGTCGGCGAGATGGGCACCCAGGCGGACACGATCGGCGTCGGCGATCCTCACGCCTGCCGGCACCACGTAGTCCACCATGCGCGGGAACTTGTCGACGCCGTGCACGGCCACGGGTCCGCGCGCCCGCAGGGCGGCCCGGACGGTCTCGAAGCCCTGCACGGGGGCCGGTCCGTGGTTCGTCCAGACCACAGTGGCCAGGAGCCCGAAGATGCCGTCGAGGTTGATGGTGTTGGGCTCGACGAGCCGGTGGGAGAGCAGGTGCAGCCTCAGGTACGCGTCCTCGGTCCCGGCCGGGGCGTCGTCCGGATCCACGGCGAGGTCCACGACCCGCTGGGTCACCTGCCGCGCGTCGTCGGACCCGGAGCCTGCGAGCGTCTCGAGGGTGTTGCGCAACTCCTGCTGCGCGGCGGCGTCCATCGGATCGGCTCCGAGCCAGGGGGCGGGGAACCACGTATCCAGGACGGTGCCGTCCGAGGCCACCGTCGCGAGGCCGATGCCACCGGCCACACGCTGGGAGGCTCCGGGCAGGGAAGGGCTGGGCGTAGGAGGAGTCATGGGCAGCAGTCTACCGAGGGATAGGGTTGCAGCATGATTCAGACACCCTCCGTGGAGCTCGACCTGGCCTCCGACGTCGCCCAGCTCACAGCCCGACTGATCGACGTCGAGAGCGTCTCGGGCAACGAGGCGGGCATCGCCGACGCCGTCGAGCGGGCCCTGCGACCCCTGCAGCACCTCGAGGTGGTCCGCGACGGCGACTGCGTGCTGGCGCGGACGCGGCTCGGCCGCGCCGAGCGGGTCATCCTCGCCGGTCATCTGGACACCGTTCCGCTGCCCACCACCGCCGGGTCGAGGGGGACGGTCCCGTCCACCTGGGAAGGGGATGTGCTCTTCGGCCGGGGAGCGACGGACATGAAGGGGGGCGTGGCCGTGCAGCTCGCGCTCGCCGCCGCGCTCACCGCGCCGAGCCGCGACATCACCTTCATCTTCTACGACCACGAGGAGGTCGAGGCCTCGCTCAGCGGGCTGGGCCGCGTGGCCGTGTCCCATCCGGAGTGGCTGGAGGCGGACTTCGCGGTCCTCCTCGAACCCACGGACGGCACGGTGGAGGGAGGGTGCAACGGCACCGCGCGCTTCGACGTGCGCGTCACCGGGAAGGCATCGCACTCCGCCCGCGCCTGGATGGGGGAGAACGCCATCCACGGCGCCGCCGAGATCCTCGTCCGGCTCCGCGACCACGAGCCGGCGACCGTCCATGTCGACGGGCTCGACTACCGGGAGAGCTTGAACGCGGTCAAGATCAGCGGCGGCACGGCCGGCAACGTGATCCCGGACAGCACGGTCATCGAGGTGAACTACCGCTTCGCGCCGGACAAGACGCCCGAGCAGGCGGAGCAGTACGTGCGGGCGCTGCTCGAGGGCTTCTCCGTCGAGCGGACCGACGCCGCCGCGGGAGCGCGGCCCGGTCTCCACCATCCGGCGGCGGCGGCCTTCGTGGCGGCTGTCGGCGCCGAACCGAAGCCGAAGTACGGCTGGACCGACGTCGCGCGGTTCAGCGCCCTCGGCATACCGGCGGTCAACTTCGGTCCGGGCGACGCACTGCTCGCGCACACGGACGACGAGCACGTGCAGGCCGACGCGGTGCGCGCATGCCTCCGCGCCCTGACCACCTGGCTGTCCTGACCCGACCGCACACGACGAAGGGCCCGGCTGGTGCCGGGCCCTTCGTCGTCCACGGATGTGGTGCGGTGCCTCCTCAGGTGGAGGCGGCATCCATGGCGATGGCGCCCTTCGCGGCCGGCTTGCGCCCCTTCGTCCGGAAGCTGAGGAGCGTGGAGAGCCGGGTCGCCAGCGTGGAGAGCGCGAAGTTGATGGCGATGAAGATCGCTGCCGCGACGAACAGCGACGGGATCACGTTGCCCTCGCCCACCCCCAGGCGCCGCGTGAACTGCAGCAGCTCCGGGTAGGTGATGATGAAGCCCAGTGCGGAGTCCTTCAGGATCACCACGAACTGGCTGATCAGGGCCGGCAGCATGGCGATCAGGGCCTGCGGGACCTCGATGGAGCGCAGCGACTGGTTCCGGGTCAGGCCGATCGCCATGCCCGCCTCGCGCTGGCCCTTCGGCAGGCCGTGGACGCCGGAGCGCACGAGCTCGGCGATGACCGACCCGTTGTAGAGCGTCAGGGCGATGATCACGGCGATCAGTGGTGCGTCCTGCGGCTGGACGGCGCCCGAACTGCCGAGCGCCAGCCAGAAGAAGATCATCATGAGCAGCACGGGGACCGCGCGCAGGACCTCCACGACCAGGCCGGCGAACCAGCGGATCGGCGCGGCGTGCGAGAGCCTCCCGACGCCGAAGATCAGCCCGAAGAGGACCGAGGTGACGATCGAGATGCCGGCGGCCTTCAGGGTGTTGAGCAGCCCGGGCAGGATGAAGAACTCCCAGGTCCTCGACTCGAGGAAGGGTGACCACATGCTCCCGGTCAGCTGGCCCTTGTCCGCCAGGGCGGAGACCACCCAGGCGAGGATGCCGAGGACGACCAGCACACCCACGATGTTGCCGATGAGGATGTTGCGCCGGGCGCGCGGGCCGGGGGCGTCGAACAGGACCTGTTGGACGCTCATCGTGCCACCGCCAGTTTCCGTGAGGCCCAGGTGGTCAGGAGACCGATCGGGATCACCAGGATCACGAAGCCGAGGGCGAAGGTGAGGAAGATCGGGATCACGAGGTCCGACCGGAACTCGATCATGGTCTTCATGAGGCCGGAGGACTCGGTGGCGACCGAGCCGGCCGCGGCGACGGTCGAATTCTTGATGAGGGCGATCAGGACGTTGCCGAGCGGGGCGATCGCCCCGCGGAACGCCTGGGGCAGGATGATGAGGCGCGCGGCGGGGAGGAAGCTGAGTCCGATGGCACGCGCCGCTTCGGCCTGGCCGAGCGGAACCGTGTTCACGCCGCTGCGGATCGCCTCGCAGACGAAGGCGGCATGGTAGAGCGCCAGTCCCACGATCGCGATCCGGAACAGGCTGAGGTTGAGGTCACTCGCCAGGCTGATCTGCATGACGGAGAACAGACCGAGGAACCCGAACGCGAGGATGATCGTCAGCGGGGTGTTACGGAAGATGTTGACGTAGGCCGCCCCGAACCACTGCAGGCTGGGGATGGGGGAGATACGGAACAGTGCCAGCACCGTACCGATGGCCAGGGCCCAGATGGCGGCCCAGAACGACAGCTGGATGTTGACCCAGAACGCTGCGGGCACGTCGTAGGTCTCGAACAGCGACAGGTAGTTCTCCACGGTTCACCTCTTTCCTGGTGGGGAACATGGCATTGGTGGGGTGGTCCGTGCGGACCACCCCACCAATGATTGCGGTGCTACGCGCAGGGCGCCGGGGTCGGCGGGTTCAGCTCTGCGTTGAAGGTGTAGTCGGCACCCTCGGTGTTGCTGGTGATCGCTTCTTCCCAGGCACCGTCGTCAATCATCTTGGTGATGGCCGCATTGATGTCCTCGCACATGTCGCTGCCCTTGGGGAGCCCGACGCCGTAGTTCTCCTCGGAGAACGTGTTGCCGACGACCTTGAACTTGCCGGCGTTGGACTCCTGCGCGGCGAGGCCGGCGAGGATGATGTCATCCGTGGTGACGGCGTCGATCTGGCCGCCGCCCATCGCGGTGACGCACTCCGCGTAGCCGGGCTGCTCGACGAGCTGCACCCCGGGGTACTGGTCCTTGATCTTCTGGGCGGAGGTGGACCCGGTCACGGAGCACAGGTTCTTGCCCTCGAGGTCCTCGGGGCCGGCGATGTCGCTGTCCGTGGGGACGAGGAGGTCCTGGCCCGCCACGAAGTACGGACCGGCGAAGTCGACGGTCTCCTTGCGGGTGTCGGTGATGGAGTACGTCGCGAAGATCATGTCCACCTGGCTGTTGGACAGCAGGTTCTCGCGGTTCGCCGACGGGGCTTCCACGAACTCGATCTGCTCCTCGGTGTACCCGAGCTCGTTCGCGACGTACTTCGCGACGTCGACGTCGAAGCCCGAGTAGGAGCCGCCCTCGTCGTAGCCGAGGCCCGGCTGGTCGAACTTGATGCCGATGCGGACGGTCTCGGCGCTGCCGCTCTCGCCGCCCTCCGACTCGGCGCTGTCGCCGCCGCCACAGGCGGACAGCGTCAGTGCGGCCACCGCAGCTACCGCGGCTGCTGCATATCGGGTCTTCTGCATTGGTTCTCCTTGCGTTGGGGCCTTCCGGAGGCCTTCTGGTATGCGGATGGTGCGGGGGGTCAGTGCGAGAGGATCTTGCCGAGGAAGTCCTTGGCGCGCTCGCTCTGCGGATTCGTGAAGAACTCCTCAGGCGTGGCCTGCTCCATGATCTGGCCGTCCGCCATGAAGATCACGCGGTCGGCGGCCCGGCGGGCGAAGCCCATCTCGTGGGTCACCACGATCATGGTCATGCCCTCCCTCGCGAGGGCCACCATGGCGTCGAGGACCTCGTTGATCATCTCCGGGTCGAGCGCCGAGGTGGGCTCGTCGAACAGCATGACCTTGGGCTTCATGGCGAGCGCACGGGCGATCGCGACGCGCTGCTGCTGCCCCCCGGACAGCTGCGCCGGGAGCTTCTGCGCCTGGTTGTCGACGCCCACGCGCTTGAGCAGCGACATCGCGAGCTCCTTCGCCTCGCCGCCCTTCATGCCCCGGACCTTCACCGGACCGAGCGTGACGTTCTCGAGGATCGACTTGTGGGCGAAGAGGTTGAACGACTGGAAGACCATCCCGACGTCGGCGCGGAGTTTCGCCAGGGCCTTGCCCTCTGCGGGGAGCACCTTGCCGTCGACGGTGATCTCGCCGTTGTCGATGGTCTCGAGCCGGTTGATGGCGCGGCAGAGCGTCGACTTCCCGGAGCCGGAGGGGCCGATGACAACCACGACCTCACCGCGGGCGACGTCCAGGTTGATGTTCCGAAGGACGTGCAGGTCCCCGAAATGTTTGTTCACGTCCCGGAGGGAGACGAGGGGAGTTCCCGAGGACGCGGGCGCAGCCGGTTGCGGTTCACTTGTCATGGGAGAAATCTAGCGAACTATTCCCTGCCAGCAATACACAGTGGGGTAAAGGCACCGATTGTGATTAAAGAGCAATCAAAAGCCGCCCGCCGGCCTTTCCGTTGGCTAGCCTAGGGAAATGTCTCCCTCCCAGCACCCCTCGGCCAGCAGCGACACCGGGACCACCACCGTGCACGACGACGGCGCCCTTGCCGGACCGGGGCGGTCCGCAACCCCCGACACGGACGGCACGTCCGGCAGTCGTGCGACCGATCCCGCGGGAGCGGGCCGGGCCACCCGACGGAAGGGCTCGGTCGAGTTGAGGCGCGGCCAGGCGACGGTCCCGCAGTCGGACAACATGCTCCTCGACGCCGACGAATCCGGAGGCTTCACCCGCACCGACCCGTGGCGCGTGCTGCGCATCCAGAGCGAGTTCGTGGAGGGCTTCGGGACGCTGGCGGACCTCGGTCCGGCCATCAGCGTCTTCGGTTCGGCCCGGACCGCGCGCGACTCCTCGTACTACGCGATCGGCGAGGAGGTGGGCCGCAGGCTCGTGGAATCCGGCTACGCGGTCATCACGGGGGGCGGTCCGGGCGCGATGGAGGCGGCGAACAAGGGCGCCTGCGAGGCCGGCGGTACCTCCGTGGGCCTGGGCATCGAGCTGCCCTTCGAGCAGGGGATGAACGAGTGGGTGGACCTCGGCATCAACTTCCGCTACTTCTTCGCGCGGAAGACCATGTTCGTCAAGTACGCGAGCGGTTTCGTCGTGCTGCCGGGTGGCTTCGGTACCCTCGACGAGCTGTTCGAGGCGATGACCCTCGTGCAGACGGGCAAGGTGACCTCCTTCCCGATCGTGCTGATCGGGAAGGACTACTGGCGCCCCCTGGTCGAATGGATCGAAGGCACCCTGCTCGCCGAGGGCACCGTCTCCCGGCAGGACCTCTCGCTGCTGCAGCTGGTCGACACCGCCGAGGAGGCCGTGCGGATCGTGGCCGCGTCGGCCGGTCACGATCACCGCGGCTGAGGGTTGCTCCGGAGGAACTCTGACACCATAGCGCTGTGACTATCTTCCTGGTGATCCTCGCCATCCTGCTGGTGGGAGGGACCGCGGTCCTCGCCTCGGGGCGTCCGCTCCCTGCGGCCCTGCACGGGTTCGCACCGGGTACCCGCGCCGACGGGCCGGACGCCGCGGCCGTCGCCCGCACCGGGTCCGGCACCCCCCGGGTGCAGGGGGACGGGTTGGGACTGGTGGAACCGGTGGCGTCGCTGCCGCCCGTCCTGCTCCCCGACGTGCCCGCCGCGGCGGATGTCGATGCCGTCCGCTTCGGTCTCGGCCTCCGCGGCTACCGGATGGACCAGGTGGACGAGGTCCTCGACCGGCTGGCGGCGGCGCTCGAGGAACGCGACGCCCTCATCGGGGACCTGCGCTCGCGGCTCGCCGCGAAGGACGCCGGATGACCGGCATCGCGGTCCCGGGATCGGACGGCCGGCTCCGGTGCGGCTGGGCGGTCTCCAGCGCGGAGTACGAGCGGTACCACGACGAGGAGTGGGGGAGGCCCGTCCCCACCGAGGCGGGGCTCTTCGAACGGCTGAGCCTCGAGGCGTTCCAGTCGGGCCTGAGCTGGATCACGATCCTGCGCAAGCGGGAGGCGTTCCGCACGGCCTTCGCCGGCTTCGACCCGGCGGCCGTGGCACGGTTCGGCCCCGGGGACGTCGAGCGCCTGATGAACGACGCCGGTATCGTCCGCAACCGGCAGAAGATCGAGGCCACCATCTCGAACGCGGCGGCGCTGCTGGCGTTGCCGGACGGCACGACCCTCGGATCGCTGCTGGAGGCCCACCGACCCCTGCAGGACGCCGTGCCCGCGACCCTTGCGGACGTCCCTGCCATCACGCCCGAGAGCACGGCACTGGCCCGGGAGCTCCGCGGCTTCGGCTTCCGCTTCGTGGGACCGACGACGGCGTACGCGATGCTGCAGGCCACGGGCTACGTGGACGACCACCTCCGCGACTGCTGGGTCCGGATGGCGGCAGGGCCGGCGGTGCTCACCTCCCCGGCCGACCCGGCCGACCCGGCCGACCCGGCCGACCCGGCCGTCGCCTCCCCGACCGTTCCGTGAGCAGCACGGGGACGGCCGGGGTGCGCCGGGCATCGCTCCGCCGGGTGCCCTGGCCCGTGCCGGTGCTGGCGGTCTTCCTCGCCGGGCGCCTCGTCTCCACCGTGATCCTCCTCCTCGCTGCGTCGCGCCAGGGCGCGAGCCCCTGGTCCGGGCCCTCACCCGCCTACGGCACCTTCATCGACTACTGGGACAGCGGCTGGTACGAGCGCATCTTCACGGAGGGCTACCCCTCCGATCTGCCGCGGGACGCCGGCGGCACGGTCCTCCACAACCAGTGGGCGTTCCACCCGCTCTTCCCGGGACTGGTCCGCGCGCTCGATGCCGTCACGGGCCTCGGCTGGGGGATCCTCGCGCCCTCCGTGTCCATCGCGGCCGCTGCCGGTGCTTCCCTCGTGGTGTACCGGCTGTTCCGGCTCCGCTCCGACGCCGCGGGGGCCCTCGCGGGCGTCGCGGTGGTGTCCTTCGCGCCCGTCGCCGCCATCCTGCAGGTGCCCTACGCGGAGTCGCTTCACCTGCTGCTGCTCGCCTCCGCGCTCTACCTCGTCGCCACGCACCGCTACTACGCGGCGATGCCCGTCGTCGTGCTCATGTGTTCCGCGCGTCCTGCCGGAGTGCCGTTCGCCATCATGGTCGGGATCCTGTTCCTCCACGCGCTGCAGGTCGCGCACCGGTCGGACGGCGCCGCAGGGCGGGTGCGGCCGCTGTTCCTGCTGGGGGTCGTCGCCTCGCTCTCCGCCGTCGCATGGCCCGTCGCCGCGTGGGTGGTCACCGGCCAGCGCGACGCCTATGTCGCGACCGAGACCGCCTGGCGCGGAGAGGCGCTGGCACCCTTCGTGCCGTGGTTCGAGGCGCCGGCCGCCGTGCTGGGACCCGCGGCGGGAGCGCTGGTGGTCGTGGCGCTGGTGATGGGCGGCGTCGCCCTCTTCCTCTCGCCGGCCGTGCGCTCGATCGGGCTGGTGCTCGGCGCCTGGTGCGCCGGCTACCTGCTGTACCTCGCGGCGTTCTGGGATCCGCAGTCCAGCACCTGGCGCATCCTGCTGCCGCTCTTCCCCCTGGCGCTCGCGGGCGCACGCCTGGGCGGCGGCCGCGTCCTGTGGGTGCTCCTGCCGGTGTCGGTGGTCCTCCAGTTCCTCTGGGTGGACTGGCTGTGGGCGTGGACGCCGTCCGGGCCGGACGGTGATTATCCACCCTGAGTGTGATCCACGCCGCACCTGAATTAGCAGGAGCAGGCCTTGTGCTGAATAATGAAGGGGATGACGTGCACCACCGGGACCCTCATCGGGCCACCGGGTCAGGCGCACCGTTTACTGTCGCGCTGCCGCTGACCGCGGTTGCGCCCTGTTGAAAGGGACACTCCCCATGGCTGCCATGAAACCGCGTACCGGCGATGGACCGATGGAAGTCACCAAGGAAGGGCGCAGCCTCATCATGCGGGTGCCGATCGACGGGGGCGGACGCCTGGTCGTCGAGCTCAACGCGGAAGAAGCGGGCAAGCTCAAGGACTGCCTGCTCACCGTCACCACCTAGGCGGCAGCGCCGTCAGGCGCGCTGCTTCACCGCCAGCAGGAGCCCGGTCCCGGTCGGCAGGAGCGCCGACACGAGGGACTCGTTCTCCCGGATCATCCGGCCGACCTGGCGCAGTGTGTTGGTCGACTGCTCCCGGACGGCCGGCTCGGCCACCCGGTCCTGGTCCAGGGCGTCGTTGACGATCATGATCCCACCGTCCTTGAGCAGGCGTGTGGCCTGCTCGACGTAGGCCGGGAGCCCGGGCTTGTCCGCGTCGATGAAGACCAGGTCGTACGCGCGGTCCGTCAGGCGCGGGAGGACATCGGCGGCGCGGCCCGAGATGGTGCGCGTGCGGTTGGACGGGATGCCGGCCTCCGAGTAGGCCTCGCGCGCGGCGCGGAGGTGGTCCACGTCGGAGTCGATCGTCGTCAGCACCGCGTTCCGTCCGAGTCCCCTCAGCAGGCAGACGCCGGACACG
This sequence comes from Arthrobacter sp. UYP4, assembly GCF_057291175.1. Classification (NCBI taxonomy): domain Bacteria; kingdom Bacillati; phylum Actinomycetota; class Actinomycetes; order Micrococcales; family Micrococcaceae; genus Arthrobacter; species Arthrobacter sp. UYP4. The sequence goes on along the minus strand of NZ_JBXAVU010000001.1, from coordinate 1,169,542 downwards.
CCTGCGCCGGCGCCCACCTCGACGGCGGTGCTCGCCTTCGACGCCGCAGCCAGCACGGTGAGCGCCGCGCCGACCGCAGGCGTCACGGGGGTGACACCGAGTTCGTGGGAGCGGTCTCGGGCCCGAAGGAGGATGTCGTCCTCGTCGGGGAGTCCTTCCGTGTAGGACCAGCTGCTGTGTTTGTCGGCGGCCATGGACGTCCGTTCTATGGTTCTCGGGGATGCGGGCTGGAAGGGGCGGAAGCCCCGCCCCAACCCTACTGTGCGGCGCAGCAGGACTTCCATGCGGCGCGTCCTGTACCGGGGCGGACGGTGCGTGACCCACGGCACCGGGGGAGAGCGACGTCCACGGATCTGCCAGCGAGTTCCCAGCTTGGTACGAAAGACTTTTCTCTCGGGACATCCAGCAGCAGCGCAGTCCCGAATCCCCGGTACTCCCGCAGGTCGTGCGCCCGCGGGACGCAGCCTGTTCGGGATTCGCGGCGAGAAGGGGAACATGATGTCTAGTGTCAAGGCGGGGCAGATCGCCGTGGAGGCCGGCACGGGCGCGGACGAGCCGCTGCTCGACGAGCACGGCAACCCCTGGGTCGCACCATCCTGGGAAGAAGTCGTCACCAACTACTCACCGAAGGTCTATCGCCTCGCGTACCGGCTCACGGGCAACAGGTTCGACGCCGAGGACCTCACCCAGGAGGTCTTCGTGCGGGTCTTCCGTTCCCTCGCGAATTTCAAGCCCGGAACGCTCGACGGCTGGCTGCACCGCATCACCACCAACCTGTTCCTCGATCAGGCCCGACGGAAGACGCGCATCCGGTTCGACGGACTCACCGAAGAGGCCGAGAGCCGCCTCCCGAGCAAGCACCCGGGCCCCGAGCGCAGCTTCGAGTTCAACAACCTGGACATCGACGTGCAGTCGGCACTGGAGGAACTGCCGCCGGACTTCCGCGCAGCCGTCGTGCTCTGCGACCTCGAAGGCCTCGCCTACGACGAGGTGGCGCAGGTGCTCGGGGTGAAGCTCGGTACCGTCCGCTCGCGCATCCACCGCGGCCGCACCATGCTGCGGGAGAAGCTCGCCCACCGCGACCCGCGCCGGTCGGGCGGGAACGGTCCCGCCCTCGGCGTGCCACGGATCGCCGGTCTGGGCTAGGCCGATGCTGCATCCCCATCGCTCGCTGCAGGACCTCGTCGACGGTGAGTTGTCCGACAGGCGCCGCATCGCCGTGGAGCGCCATGTCTCCCGCTGCGCCTCGTGCGCTGCGGGCGTGGCCCGGCTCCGACGTCTCAAGAGCGCGCTGCTGGGACTGCGCAACCCGTCACCCGACCCGGACCTGCAGCGCAGGCTGCTGTCGCCCGGGTTCGGGTCCGCCGGGGTCCAGGAGCGGACCGGCTCGAGTGCGGCCTTCGTACGCGCCCATCACGAGCGCACCGGTCCCGTCCGCAGCCGCCGCACGCTGGTCGCCACGGCCGGTGGGTCCGCCGCCGTCGTCGCCGCGCTCCTGGCCAGCGCCTACGTCATCGGATCGGAGACCCGGCCCGCGACGGTCGCCGAGGCCGGCGGCACCACCGCGTTGCGCGCCGGTTGGGAGGCCGTGGCACCCCGGACGCCCACCTACCTGGACACCGACCAGCTGGAGACCCTGCGGGCCGGCGGCTGGTACTGCCCGGAACTCGAATCGCTCGGCTTCGACCTCCGCAGCGCCGAGGGCATCACCGTCGACGGCACACCGACCCTGGAACTCGTCCTGGAGAACGACGGCGACACCGTGACCGTCTACGAACAGCGGAAGGTCGGCGGCGCTGTGGATGCCGCTGCTCCGCCGCTGAACGCCGTCACCGGGAACATCGTGACGCAGGACGGCTTCGAGCACGTCGGCGGTGCAGGCCAGGACGTCTGGGTCCTCCCCGGCCGGCCCTGGCAGGTCGTCCTCGATTCGCCGTCGGTCACCTACACCGTGGTGTCCGACCTGCCCGCGGCCGCCATGCCGCAGACGCTCAGCCAGCTCGTGACGGCGGAGCACGCCCAGCTCGCGCTGGCGCCGCAGGGCGGGGACGACTCCATGGTGGAGCGCATCCTCCGCGGTCTCTCGACGATCACCCACCCCGAGGAGAACGGCGGCTGACCGGCGGTGTCGCCGGTCGGGCGGCTCCCGCGGGCACGGCCGGCGTCCGGCCCGCGGTAGCGGCGAATGTGGTCGGCGCAGGCCGGGAAGGTAGTCTTTTCACGTGTTGGGAATCAACGGCCTCGAACTCGTGGTCCTGGCGATCATCGCCGTCATGGTGCTCGGCCCGGAGCGTCTTCCGGAGTACGCCGCCCAGCTCGCCCGTCTCGTCAAGGGCCTGCGCCGCATGGCCTCGGGTGCGCGCGAGCAGCTCCGGGAGGAAGTCGGTCCGGAACTGGACGAGGTCGACTGGCGGAAGCTCGACCCACGCCAGTACGATCCCCGCCGGATCATCAAGGAAGCCCTCCTCGACGACATCGAGGACGTCTTCAAGCCCGTGAGCAGCGGCGCCCCGAAGGCCGCCCCTGCTCCCGCGGTGGCAGCCGCCGGTGCCGTCCGTCCGGATGCGTCCGTGCCGTTCGGCCCCCGCCTCGGGTCGGGGCAGTCCGCTCCGTACGACCTCGAGGCCACCTAGACCCGGGGCATGGCGCTCCGCTCGGCGGCGGCTCTCGTCAGCGCGGGCTGAGCGGCAGCTTCAGTCCGTCCAGGCCCCGTGGGCGACGGGCGAGCACAGCGGCGATCGCCTCCAGCTCCGCACGGGCCCTCGAGCCGTCCCGGCCGAGGACGAGAGGAGTGCCGGCGTCGCCGCCCTCGCGCAGGGCCACCTCCAGCGGGATGCTGCCGAGCAGGGGGACCTCGGTGCCGAGCGTGTCCGTCAGCCTCGCTGCGAGGGTGCTTCCACCTCCCGCGCCGAACAGTTCGAGCCGCCCGCCGTCGGGCAGCTCGAGCCAGGACATGTTCTCGATGACGCCGGCCACTCGCTGACCGGTCTGCGCGGCCATGGCGCCGGCGCGTTCGGCGACATCGGCGGCAGCGCTCTGCGGGGTCGTGACGACCAGGAGCTCCGACGACGGCAGCAGCTGGGCCACGGAGATGGCGATGTCGCCCGTGCCCGGCGGCAGGTCCAGGAACAGGGCGTCCAGGTCGCCGAAGTACACGTCCGTCAGGAACTGCTCGAGCGCCCGGTGCAGCATCGGCCCGCGCCAGGAGATGGGCTGGTTGCCGTCGACGAACATGCCGATGGAGATGACCTTCACGCCTTGGGCGACGGGCGGCAGGATCAGCTCGTCGACGCGGGTGGGCTGCTGCGTGATGCCCAGGAGGGCGGGGACCGAGAACCCGTAGACATCGGCGTCCACGATCCCCACGCGGAGCCCCTGCGCCGCCATCGCGACCGCGAGGTTCACCGTCACGCTCGACTTGCCGACACCGCCCTTCCCGCTGGCGACCGCGTAGACGCGCGTGAGGGATGACGGCTCGTTGAACGGGATCCCGCGGCGGCCGCCGGCGCCCTTCAGCTGCTCCTTCAGGGCGTCGCGCTGGGCCTGGTCCATCACGCCGAGCTCCACCTCGACGTCGTCGACGCCCTCCACGACGGACAGGGCAGCCTCGGTGTCCCGCCGGATGGTGTCCCGCAGGGGACACCCGGCGATGGTCAGGAGGACCCGGATCCGGACGGTGCGCCCCTTGACGGCGACCGCGTCGACCATGCCGAGTTCGGTGATGGGACGGCGCAGCTCGGGGTCGATCACCGAGGTGAGGGCGTTCCGCACGGCCTCCTCGACGGGCAGGGCGGCACTCACCGGACGGGTTTCCTCCCGGCGGGCTGGACCTTCGGCAGCGCCACCGTACTCTCCGAGGGCTTCCGGGGCCTGCGTTTCTGCAGGGTCAGTTCCTGTCCGTCGGTCGTCTCGAGCAGCTCCTCGAGGACGGAGCGCAGCTCGGACCGGACGTAGTCGCGTGTCGCCACCTCGCGCAGGGCGATGCGCAGCTCCGCGATCTCCCGCGTGAGGTACTCGGTGTCGGAGAGGTTCCGCTCCGCCCGCTGGCGGTCCTCACGCATGGAGACGCGGTCGCGGTCGTCCTGGCGGTTCTGCGCGAGAAGCAGCAGCGGTGCCGCATAGGAAGCCTGCAGGGAGAGCATCAGGGTCAGTGCCGTGAACCCGAGGGCCGCGCTGTCGAAGCGCAGGTTCGCCGGAGCGACGGTGTTCCACGTCAGCCAGACCGCGACGAAGACCGTCATGTAGAAGAGGAACTGCGGCGTGCCCATGAAACGGGCGATGTTCTCCGTGCCGCTGCCGAAGCGGTCCGGGTTCGGTCGCAGGCGCGGGAGGAAGCGCTTGCGCGTCTCGCGCGGCGTATCCAGTCCGCGTGAATTCGACTTGATCCTCTCAACCACGGCGGTCACCTCGTTTCGGTCCGGATGTGTCGTCCTGGGCCCGCCAGTCGTCGGGCAGCAGGTGATCCAGCACGTCGTCGACGGTCACGGCGCCCACCAGCCTGCCGTCGGCGTTGACCACCGGCAGCGAGTTCAGGTTGTAGGTGGCGAGGATCCTCGACACCTCGCTCACGTTCGCCTGGTCGCCCACGGCCTCGAGGTCCGTGTCGATGATGTTGCCGAGCGGCTCGGGCGGCGGGTAGCGCAGCAGCTGCTGGATGTGCACGACGCCGAGGTAGCGCCCCGTCGGCGTCTCGAGCGGCGGGCGGCAGACGAAGATCGAGGAGGCGAGGGCCGGGGTCAGCTCCTCCCGGCGGACGTGCGCGAGCGCCTCGGCGACGGTCGCCTCGGGAGGGAGGATGACGGGCACCGTGGTCATGAGGGAACCGGCGGTGTCCTCCTCGTACTCGAGCAGGCGGCGCACGTCCTCGGCGTCGTCGGGCTCCATGAGCTGCAGGAGCTCCTCCTTCTGCGCCTCGGGGAGCTCGTTGAGGAGATCGGCCGCGTCGTCGGGGTCCATCTCCTCGAGGACGTCGGCCGCGCGCTCGCGGGTCAGGGACTGCAGGATCTGGACCTGGTCGTCGTCGGGCAGTTCCTGGAGGACGTCCGCGAGGCGGTCGTCCTGGAGCTCGCCGGCGACCTCGATGCGCCGTTTGTCGTTCATCTCGTGGAGCGCGTCGGCGAAGTCGGCGGGCTTGAGGTCGTCGTGCTGGGCGACGAACTGGGTGGCGCCCTGCGGTTCGTCCGTGGTGCCGTGGAAGGCGTCGAGCCAGTCGATGATGAGGCGCTCGCCGCCGCGCCGCAGGCCGCGCAGGGGGGAGGTCGATCCGCCGCGTCGCACGAACAGCTGGGAGACGTGCCAGTCGCCCGCACGGTTGCGCTCCATCGCGATGTCCTCGACGACGGCGCTCCCGCTTCCGTCACGCAGGGTCAGGCGTCGGTCGAAGAGTTCGGCCACCACCAGCATCTCCGCACCACGCTGCTCGAAGCGGCGGAGGTTGACGAGGCCGGTGCAGATGATTTGGGACGGGTCCATCGAGGTGATGCGCGTCATGGGGACGAACACGCGCTTCTTGCCGGGAACCTCGACCACGAGGCCCACGACGTGCGGAGGCCTGGTCGGGCCGCGGTCGAGGACGACGGCGTCCCGGAGGCGGCCGAGGCGGTCACCCAGGGGATCGAACACATCGAGCCCCAGCAGTCGGGCGACGAAGACGCGGGTCGGGTTGTTAGTCACAGCTCTAGGCTATCCGCCGCCGCACGAGGGGACGGCATCGGGACGGCATCGCGACGGTCGGTCGGACCGCCGGCGGTGGTACGGCATCTGCGGCGGGCCCTCCCTGCCGGTGGCGGGGGAGGCGGGAGTTCACCGCGGGCGATACTCCTCCCACGTGATCGAGCAGTACGCAAGAATGGGATGCATGTCGACACCACCTCTCGGAACCACTGCCTCCCGCGACCTGGGCCGGGTGCTGCCCACGGGCGAGACCATCGGCCGGTACACGGGGTACCTCGATGCCCAGAAGGCCGTGGACTACCTCGCCGACCACAAGTTCGCGGTCGAGCGGGTGGCGATCATCGGCAACGACCTCAAGACGGTGGAGCGCGTCACCGGGCGCCTCAGCTACCCGCGGGTGGCGCTCGGCAGTGCCGCGACCGGCGCCTGGTTCGGCCTCTTCGTGGGTGTGATCCTGAGCCTCTTCGCCGGCAGCGAGACCGGCGTCACGATCACGTCGTCGATCGCGCTCGGAGCGATCTTCTGGCTGCTGTTCGGCGTCATCACCTACGCGTTCCAGCGCGGCAAGCGTGACTTCACCTCCACGAGCCAGGTCATCGCGACGAGCTACGACGTCATCGTCGATCCGAGCGTGGCGGCCGACGCACGCCGGTTGCTGCAGCAGCTCCCGATGAACGGGCAGGCCCAGCACCCCGGCGCGAACCCCTCCGCCTGGGGCCAGGCACCCGGGCAGACACCCGGCCAGGCGCCCGGGCAGGCACCCGGGCAGGCACCCGGGCAGGCGCCCGAGCGTCCCGCGTCGTGGAACGATCCCTTCCCGGGGCAGCAGCAGCCGCAGCAGGCGGGGACGGCCGAGGGGCAGACCGCCGGTCCCGGCACGAGCGGTCCGCGCAGGGGGCAGTTCCCCGACCTTCCCGACGGCCGGCCCCAGTACGGTGTGCGCGTCGAGGACCAGCCCGGCGCGCCGGGGGCCACGGAGGCCCCGGTGCAGTCGGCGGACGGCGGTCAGGACGGTCCCGTGGAGGACGGACGGCCCGGGACCCACGGCTCCAGCTCGGCCGGGGGACCGCACCAGGGGTAGCAGCAGCCGGACAGCAGCGGCTGGACGGCGACCGCCGGGCGGCGCCGGAGAAGGCAGTTCCAAAGAAGGCAGGGACCCTCGGGTCCCTGCCTTCTTTCATGAAAGGGGTGGGCTTCCGCCCCGGGGCTATTCGCCGGTGCTGCCCCAGATGCCGGCCATCCAGTCCTCGACGTCGTCCGGGCTCCGGGGCAGGGCCGCGCTGAGGTTGACGGGCCCGTCGGCGGTCATCAGCACGTCGTCCTCGATGCGCACACCGATCCCGCGGTACTCCTCGGGGACCGCGAGATCCTCCGCCTTGAAGTACAGGCCAGGCTCGATGGTGAAGACCATGCCCTCGGTGAGGATCCCGTCCAGGTACAGCTCGCGCTTGGCCTGCGCGCAGTCGTGGACGTCCATGCCGAGGTGGTGGCTCGTGCCGTGCGGCATCCAGCGACGGTGGTGCTGCCCCTCGGGCGAGAGCGCCTCGTCGAGGGATACGGGGAGGAGTCCCCACTGATCCAGGTTCTCCGCCAGGACCGTGACGGCCGCGAGGTGGACCTCCCGGAACTTCCGGCCCGGCTGTGCCGCGGCGAAGCCCGCATCGGCGGCATCGAGCACGGCCTGGTAGATCCTGCGCTGCGTCTCGGTGTACCGCCCGTTCACGGGGATGGTGCGCGTGATATCGGCGGTGTAGAGGCTCTCCGCCTCCACCCCGGCGTCCAGCAGCAGCAGTTCGCCGGCCCTGACCTGGCCGGTGTTGCGGATCCAGTGGAGCGTCGTCGCGTTGTTCCCCGATGCCGCGATGGTGTCGTAGCCGAGGTCGTTGCCCTCCTCGCGCGCCCTGGCGAAGAACGCGCCTTCGACCACGCGCTCGCCCCGGGGATGGGTGATGGCCCGGGGGAGGGCGCGGACCACCTCGTGGAACCCGCCGACGGTGGCGGCGACCGCCGCCTCCATCTGCTCGATCTCCCAGGCGTCCTTGATGAGCCGCAGCTCGGACAGCGCCTCGGCGAGCACCGCATCGAGGGCGTCCGCCTTCTCGAGGTCCACTCCGGTGTTGATCCGGGAGGTGTCGACGAGCGCATCGGCATTGAAGTCGACCTCCCGGAGCAGGCGGATGCTCACCCCACCGATCTCGGGTACGCCGGCATCCTTCGTGATCGCCACCTCGAGCTCGGCGAGGTCCGCCGTCGCGAGGGCGAGCTGGGCCCGGATCTGCGCCATCGAGAGGCGCTGGCCGATCCAGAACTCGCCGTAGCGCGCATTCGCGTAGAACTCGGCGCTGTCGCGTCCCGCGAGTTCCCGGAAGTACAGCGTGGCCGTGTGGTTCCCGCCGTCGTCCCCCGTTCCCTGTTCCACCGGTTCGAGGACCAGCACGGCGTCGGGTTCGTGGTCGAGGCCGAGTCCGGTCAGGTGGGCGAATCCGGAGTGCGGACGGTAGCGGTAGTCGGTGTCGTTGGAACGGACCTTGAAGGGGCCGGCCGGGATCACGATGCGCTCGCCGGGGAAGCGGTCGGAGACGGCGCGACGACGGCGGGCGGCGTGCGCCGCGACGGGCGCTGCGGCCGGGAGGTCCTCCGACGCCGGTGCCCAGCTGCTGGCCATGAAGGCCTTGAAGGCGTCCGAGTCCGGCCGCTGGGAGCGGTTCTCGTTGCGGTCGGACAGCGGCTGGCCCTCCGGCGAGTCGGTGGGGTTTAGGGATGCGGGGGCGGTGTCGTCGGTGCTCACCCCGCCATCGTCTCACCGTCGCCGTACCGCGGGAAAGTCCGTGCCCCGCGGCGACGCCGTGCCGCAGGCAGGCCTGAACCCCGCCGGCGCGTAGATTGGGTCCGGTGAGAATCGACCTGCACACCCACTCCAACGTCTCGGACGGCACGGAGGACCCCGATGTCCTGATCGCGTCCGCCGCCGCCGCGGGCCTCGACGCCGTCGCCCTCACCGACCACGACTCGACGGCGGGCTGGGACCGGGCAGCGGCGGCGGCGGCGACGCTGGGCATCACCTTCGTCCCCGGCATGGAGGTCTCCTGCCGCACCGACACCGGCATCAGCGTGCACGTGCTGTCCTACCTCCACGACCCGGAGCACGCCGGCCTCCGCGAGGAGATCGGGAAGTCCCGCACGGCGCGCCTCACGCGCGCCCGCCGCATGGTCGAGCTCATGTCCGAGGACTTCCCCATCACCTGGGACCTGGTCGAGGAGCATGTGACCGAGGGTGCGACGGTGGGCCGCCCCCACATCGCGGACGCCCTGATCGCACTCGGCGTCGTGACCACGCGGTCCGAGGCCTTCGACCGCATCCTGACCGCGCGTTCCCCCTACTGGGTCAGCCACTACGCGCCGCACCCGGCACACGCCGTCGCCCTCATCCGCGCCGCCGGCGGCGTCCCGGTCTTCGCCCATCCCTCTGCCTTCAACCGTGGCGCGGTGGTGGGGGGCGCCGTCATCGACGAGATGATCGGCGCCGGCCTCCTGGGACTCGAGGTGGAGCACCGCGACAACCCGGAGGGCGCACGAGGAGAACTGCGTACGATCGCACGCGAGAACGGGCTGCTGGTCACCGGCTCCAGCGACTACCACGGAAGCGGCAAGCCCAACCTGCTGGGCGAGAACGTCACGACCCGTGAGACGCTCGAGGCCATCGCCGGGCTCGCCACCGGGATACCGCTGGGCTAGGTCCTCCGGTCCGCCCCGGATCCTGCGGCCCCCGGACCCGGCCTACGCCGGACCCGGCAGCCGGCCGTGCGTGGTCAGGTCCAGGGCGCCAGGCGCTCGCGCATGACCTCGATGGCCTGCGGGTTCCTGTCGACGCAGACGAAGCGCCGGCCGAGCTTCCCGGCCACCGCTCCGAGGGTGCCCGACCCCGCGAAGAAATCCAGCACCCAGTCGTCCTTCCGGCTGCTCGCCGCGACGGCGCGCCGGAGCAGGCCCTCGGGCTTCTGGGTGGGGTAGCCGGTCTTCTCGCGGCCCGTGGGGGACACGATGGTGTGCCACCAGACATCCGTGGGGAGCTTGCCGAGCGCAGCCTTCTCCGCCGTCACGAGTCCGGGCGCCATGTACGGTTCGCGGTCGACCTCGTCGCTGTTGAAGTAGTACGCCGAGGGGTTCTTCACGTACACCAGGATGTTGTCGTGCTTCGCGGGCCACCTGCGCTTGGCCCGGGCACCGTAGTCGTAGGCCCAGATGATCTCGTTCAGGAAGCAGTCGCGCCCGAAGAGGACGTCCAGCATCACCTTGGCGTAGTGCACCTCGCGGTAGTCGAGGTGGAGGTAGAGGGTGCCGTCGTCGGCGAGGAGCCGCCACGCCTCGGCGAGCCGGGGTACGAGGAAGTCCCAGTAGTCCTCGAAGGCGTCGTCGTAGCTCGCGAGCATACCCTTGACGGTCGAGTAGGAGAGCCCCTTGAAGCCCACGCGGTCGCCTGCGCCGTCGACAGCCCGCACCATGGTGGTCTGCTGGCGGCGCTGCGCGCGGCCGGTGTTGAACGGGGGATCGACGTAGATCATCGTGAAGGCCGCATCCGGCAGCGTCGCCAGGTACTCGGCGTTGTCCGCGTGCACCACGAGGTTCGCGCCGTCCGCCCTCCAGGTGGGAGGCGCGGACGGCGCAGGGAGTCCGGTCACCGAGGGCTAGTCCTCTGCGCCGCCGGCCGGCTTCGCGACGACCTCGCCGTTGCGCCGGCGCGTGCGGCTGCGGCGCTGCCGGTCGCCCGCGGGAACCTCGGCGTCGGAGCCGGGACGACGGCGGTGTCCGCCGGACTCGACGGCGTCACCCGTGGGTGCCGATGCCGCCGGTGCAGCAGGTGCGTCCGCGGAACGGTTACCGCCCCGACCACGGCTGCGTGGGCTGCGCGGGCCGTCGGCGGAGTCGCCGGCCGTCCCACCGTCGCGGCGCTGGCCGCCGCGTCCGCCGGAACGCCCGCGTCCGCCGTCGCCCCCGGCACTGTCGGGGCGTGCACCGCCGCCGCGCTTGCCGGTCTCGCCCAGGTCCTCCAGGACCTCCGCGTTGATGCCGGCGAGCTTGCGGTCCTTGCGGGGCAGGCGCCCCTTGGTGCCCTCGGGGATGTCGAGATCGGTGTAGAGATGCGGCGACGAGGAGTAGGTCTCCACGGGCTCCGGCGTGTCGAGGCCGAGGGCCTTGTTGATGAGGCCCCAGCGGGGGACGTCGTCCCAGTCGACGAAGGTGACCGCGGTGCCCTTCTTGCCGGCGCGGCCCGTGCGGCCCACGCGGTGCAGGTAGGCCTTCTCGTCCTCGGGGCACTGGTAGTTGATGACGTGCGTGATGTCCTCGACGTCGATGCCGCGCGCGGCGACCTCCGTGGCCACGAGCACGTCGATCTTGTCGCCGCGGAAGGCACGCAGTGCCTGCTCGCGGGCACCCTGGCCCAGGTCGCCGTGGATCGCGCCGGCCGCGAAACCGCGGTCGATCAGTTCCTCGGAGAGCTTCGCCGCCGTGCGCTTGGTCTTGCAGAAGATGATGGCGCGGCCGCGGCCGCGGGCCTGCAGGATGCGGGCCACCACCTCGGCCTTGTCCAGGTTGTGCGCCCGGTAGATGACCTGGCGGATGTCCTTCTTGGTGATGCCCTCGTCCTCGGGATCCGCGGCGCGGATGTGCGTGGGCTGCGTCATGTAGCGGCGGGCCATCGCGATGACGGGGCCGGGCATCGTGGCCGAGAACAGGAGGGTCTGGCGCACGGGAGGGGTCGCGGCGATCAGGGTCTCGACGTCGGGCAGGAAGCCGAGGTCCAGCATCTCGTCGGCCTCGTCGAGCACCACGATCTTGACGTTCTTGAGCACCAGGAGTTTCTGCCGGTACAGGTCGATCAGGCGGCCCGGTGTCCCGACGACGATCTCGACGCCCTTCTTGATGGCCTCGATCTGGGGCTCGTACGCGCGGCCGCCGTAGATGGTGACGATGCGCGCGTTGCGCTTCTTCGCCGCCGTCGTGAGGTCGTTCGCCACCTGGACGGCGAGCTCTCGCGTCGGCACCACGACGAGGGCCTGCGGGGCGCCCGGGACGGGGAGCTTCTCGTAGCCGGCGTCGTCGGGACCGACGACGCGCTGGATCGCGGGGATGCCGAAGCCGAGGGTCTTGCCCGTGCCGGTCTTCGCCTGGCCGATGATGTCGTGGCCGCCGAGGGCGATCGAGAGCGTCATCGCCTGGATGGGGAAGGGGTGGGTGATGCCGGCGTCGCTCAGGGACTCGACGATGTCGGGGCGGACGTTGAAGTCCGCGAAGGTCTCGGCGACGGCCGCGTGCGGCTCCTCCGTGGTGACCAGGGTCTCCTCGACGTCGATGGCGTCGGAGGAGTTGTCGGCGACGAGGTGGTGCGTGTCCGTGGCCGGGGTGTTGTCTGCGTTCGTGTTGTGCACGTTCTACCGTTCATTCAGGCCGAGCGGCCGCCGAGGCTCGACGCCGGGATGGATCCATCCTGTGCGGAGCGTATCGGCGGGCGCGGGGCGTCCAGTGGAAGCCGATCGCGGGCTTGCAACTGCGTGCGGGCTGCGGAGGGAGACCTGCGCCCGCGGGAAAACTCGGGATCGAGTAGGTACTGCGGGTTATCGACGGATTGATAACGACCGGGCATCCATTACTACACCCTCAGCCTACCCTGCCGGTCCGTGCGGGGCCTCATCGCAGGTCCCTTTGGGGCGCGTCCGTCGGTTTGACCTCGAAGCGGAGACGCCGCCGGGCGATGTCCGCTTCGAGCAGGACCACGGTGACGCGCTCTCCCGCCACGAGTTCGCCGTAGCACTTCGCCTCCAGCGGGGGTTCGGTGACCTGCACCGTGCCGGACAGGCGCGGGGCCTGCCGGCCGGGCGCGTCCTCGACGGCGGGCGGGGAGCCCTGCAGGACGACGGCGGAGAAGGCCTCGCCGATGCGGTTGCTCAGCAGCGCCGCCTGCACGGCGTCCATCGCCCCGGAATCGAGCCGCGAGGCCGTCTGGTTCGAGGACGCCATCAGCGCATTGAGGTCGGGGAGGGCGGCACGCACCCACTCCGGGACCTCCTCGCCGGCGCACAGCGCTGCGCACGTGACGAGCACGAAGCGGTCCACGAGGCGGCGCAGGGGGGCGGTGGTGTGCGCGTAGGGCGCCGCGATGGCCGACTGCACGACGGCGTCGGGTACCGCGCCGTCGAACGCGGTGTAGCCGGCGCCGCGGAAGAGCGAGGCCGCGGCGTGCATCAGGGCGAGCTGCCGCGGGTCGGCGACGTCGAGCGTGCGCAGGAAGGCGCCGTACGGCATGTCCGGGGGCCAGGGGTGCTCGAGTGCCTCCGACTGGCGGCGGAACTTGCCGAGTGCGCCGTCGTCGGGCTCGGGCATGGTGCGCAGGATGCCGATGCCGCCGTCGATCATCATGCGGGCCGCGGCCATGCCCGTCATGAGCGAGATCTGCGCGTTCCAGTCCTCGCACGGAAGGGACGGCTCGGTGATGATGGCGTAGCTCTCGCCGTCGTGCGTGATCTCCTGGCGCGGCAGGTTGAGGCTCGCCCCACCGCGGTCCAGTTCCTGCTGGATGCGCCGGAGCCCGATCTCGCGGAGGAGGAGGAGATGCTCGTCCGCGGTGCCCGCGTCGATCGCCGCCTGGACTTCGGCGTAGGTGAGCTGGCGGCGGCTGCGCACCGTGGCTCGGCGGACGGTGACGGACCGGACGACGGCCCCGGCGTCGAGGTCGAAGTGCCACACGAAGGCAGGGCGGTCCTGGTCGGGAAGGAGGCTCGCGGCGTCCTCGGAGATGTTCTCCGGGTGCAGGGAGATCCGTCCGTCGGGCGCGTACAGGGTCTGGCCGCGGAGCCTCGCCTCTGCGTCGACCGCGCCCCCGGCCCGGACGAAGAGCGGTACGTCGGCGATGGCGTACCAGACCTCGTAGCCCGCGTCGGGTCCCTGCCCGGGATCGTCCGACCTGCCGGACCCGGCACTGCGCGCCAGGTGGACGGCCTGGTCGAGGTCGGTGGAGCCGGGCGGGTCGATGGTGAGGAAGGGCAGGTCTCGCAGGTCGGCGTCCGGCAGGCGGGAGGCCGCTACGGCCCCGGCCGCCTCGCGGAGCACGTCCTCCGGGAAATCCTCACGGATGTCGAGTTCCTCGCGGAGGGACCGCAGCGACTCGGTGAGCCGTTGCTGGGACTCGCGGTCCCTGAGGTCCATATGCTGTGCTGGCACACGCCTTACGGTAGTGCACGTTCACGACATCGGGCAGGGCGGATGTCGTGAACGTGCCCGCGCCGTCAGGAAGGCGGCGGGCGGAGGGAGTCCACGGCCTTGAGCACACGGCGTCGGCGCGTGTCCGCGCCCCTCGCCTGGACGATGGGCAGCACCAGGGCCTTCCTGCGGCTCACGGACAGCGCATCGAACGCGTGGACCAGCGCCGGATCGTCGGACAGCGCGACGGCGAGATCCTCGGGGACGTCCACGGTGCGCTCCTCGGTGTCGAGGTCCAGCCCCACGGTCACCGTCCGGCCGGCCTCGATGCCGGCTGCCGTGCGGTGCTCCGCGCTGACCGGGATCATGGGGCGCCCGTCCATCGACCCGACGGTGGTGCGGTACGTGTAGGTCCCGATCGTGACGCGCACCGGGGGACGCCTGCCCCCGCCGAGCGCGGCCAGGACCTGCTCGGGCACCTGCAGCCCGGTGGCCGTGCGGCCCGAGAGTTCGAGGACGGCGGAGAAGTCCACGGGTGCCTGCCTTCCATCCGGCTGCGCACCGGAGCGTCGGGAACCGGACAGCAGTGGGATCCCGCTGTCCGGACTGGGACGAGCCTAGGCGGCGTCGCCGTTCCGCAACATGTGCCGGGCGCCGTACGGCGGGTTGCCCCACCCCTGCGATTGCGTACTCTTAGCAGAATGAACAACGGCTCCACCGACCGCACGGCCCTTTCCACGTCCGGCCAGGACCGTACCGTGTCGCCGGCCCCTTCGGCGGTGCGCACGACGCGGCCGGAGCCTCCGACGGCGTCCGACGGGCAGGACGCCGTCGTCCGGCCGGCAGCGGGCGGCCCCGCGCCCGACGCCTTCTCCGACCCCCGCTACGCCCGCTTCGTCACCGACCTGCTCGGTGTCATCGCCTACGGGGAACTCTCGGGCTTCGAGCGGTTGTCGTCGGACGCCCGTTTCTCGCCCAGCCTCGCGGACCGCGCGAACCTCGGTCGGCTCGCGGTCCGGGAGTTCGAGCACTTCGAGTCGGTGACGGCCTTCCTGGGCCGGCGGGGCGTGTCCGTCGAGGACGCGATGACGCCGTTCCAGGCATCCATCGATGCATTCCACGAGCGCACGCGGCCCGGTGACTGGTACGAGTCGCTCATGAAGGCCTACGTCATCGACGCATTCTCCGGGGACTTCTACCGGGCCCTGGCCGACAGCCTCGACCCGGCCACCCGCGAACTCATCGGCGCCATCGACTCGGGCGAAGGCGCCGCCCACCTGCAGCGGCGCCTGAAGGAGGCGCTCTCCGACGATCCGCGCCTCGCCTCGCGCCTCGCGCTCTGGGGGCGCAGGCTCGTCGGGGAAGCCCTCACGCAGGCGCAGCGCGTCGGTATCGAACGTGAGTACCTGGCGGGACTGCTCTTCGCCGCCGAACCCGACCACGCGCAGCACACCACGGCCCTCTTCGCGCAGCTCACCCGCAACCACTCGCGGCGCATGAGCGCACTCGGACTCACCGCGTAGTCCGGCGCCCCGCACAGGAAGACCCGCGGGCCACACCTTCCGGCGTCGCCCGCGGGTCCTCGTCCGCGTCCTGCTGTCCGCCCGGGACTAGAGCGCGCCGAAGCCCACGCGGCGGGTCTCCTCGGCGCCGATCTCGACATAGCCGAGGACCGACGTCGGAACGATCACCTGGCGGCCCTTGGAATCCTTGAGGCGCAGTTCGGTACCGCCGCTCATCGCCGCGGCCACGAGCTCCGCGATCGCGTCGGCGCTCTCGGCGGAATCGAGGATGATCTCCCGGTTGACGTTCTGGATACCGATCTTGACTTCCACGGCGCATGCCTCCTGTGTAGTGAACCTGTGATTCGTACCGAAACCTACTCTAGATTTCCTTGGGGAAGCGGCTGATTCCGCGCCAAGCTAAACGGTAGATCAGCTCCGCGGCGGCATCGATGTCGAGGCTTCCGTCGGTCTCCAGCCAATATCTGGCGCTGATCTGCGCCATCCCCGCCAGGCCGCGGCCCAGCAGCGTCGCCTCCACCAGGGACAGCTGGGTGTCACCCGCGATCACACCGGCGATGTCGTTGGCGAACTGTGCGTTGAAGGCCTCGAGCCGGCTGCTCACGTCGGGCTCGTTGCTGATGTCCGACTCGAAGACGAGGCGGTGCGCCCTGCTGTCCTGCGCGATGAACTGGAAGTAGGCACGCATGGTCGCGTGGACGCGGAGCTTGTTGTCGTCCGTGGAGCGCAGGGCATCGACGAGCAGCTGCGTCAGCTCGGCGAGGTGGCTGTCGAGCAGGGCCAGGTAGAGGTCGCGCTTGCCCGGGAAGTGCTGGTAGAGCACCGGCTTGCTGACCTTGGCCGCGACGGCGATGTCGTCCATCGCCGCGCCGTGGTAGCCGCTCCCCACGAAGACCTCCTGCGCCGCTGCCAGGAGCTGCCGGCGGCGTTCGTCCCGCGGCAGCCGGAGGGACTTTCCTGAGGCGGTCGGTTCTGCACTCACGTAGGGCGATCCTCGGTTCAGCGGTCGGTGGACGTCCGCCCAGTTTACCCACCGGTCTCCCGGTCCACCCGTTCCGGGTCGCGGGTTGTCCCCGTCCCCGCACGCCGGTCGCTGGCCGGTGCGCGGGGAAGCGGAATACCCTTGGGCATGACCGCTTCCCCGTCGTCGCCGCCCGTTCCCGCACCCGTTCCCGCACCCGTGTCCGGCGCCGCTGAGCCCGCGGCGGAACCGATCCCCGAGCCGTCGGAGCGATGGCAGGGAGGGGCGCCAGGACTGCCTCCGCTCGTCGACGCGACCGGGAGCCTGACGCAGGAGGAGAGCTCCCGCTACTCCCGGCACCTGATCATCCCCGGTTTCGGGCCCGACGCGCAGCTGCGCCTCAAGAACGCGCGCGTGCTCGTGATCGGGGCCGGCGGTCTCGGCTCGCCCGCGCTGCTCTACCTGGCTGCGGCGGGGGTGGGGACGCTCGGCATCGTGGACGACGACGACGTCGAGCTCTCGAACCTGCAGCGCCAGGTGATCCACTCGATGCCCGACATCGGACGGTCGAAGGCCGAATCGGCCCGCGACAGCATCCTGGCGCTGAATCCGCTGGTCGGCGTGGTCCTGCACCGGGAACGGCTCGACCGGTCCAACGCCCTGACCCTGTTCGCCGGCTATGACCTCATCATCGACGGCACGGACAACTTCGCCACCCGGTACCTCGTGAACGACGCCGCCGCGATCCTCGGCAAGCCCTACGTGTGGGGATCCATCCTCCGGTTCGACGGGCAGGTCAGCGTGTTCTGGCAGGATCATGGACCCACCTACCGCGATCTCTATCCCGAGGCGCCGCCGCCGGGATCCGTGCCGTCCTGCGCGGAGGGAGGCGTGCTGGGCGTGCTCTGCGCGCAGATCGGCTCCGTGATGGTCAACGAGGCGATCAAGCTCATCACGGGGGTGGGCACCACCCTCCTCGGCAGGGTGCTGGTGTTCGACGCGCTGGACATGAGCTGGCGGGAGGTGCGCGTGCGTCCCGACCCGACGGCGGCGCGCATCACCGAACTGATCGACTACGAGCAGTTCTGCGGGTTGCCGCCTGCCGGTCCGACCGCCGCACCGGACGGTCCCGGCGGCGAGGACCGGGTCCCGACGATCACCGTGGACGAACTCGCGCGGCTCCTCGCCGAGCGGTCCGCGGGCACGGCCGATTTCGAGCTGCTCGACGTCCGTACCCCGGAGGAGTACGCCATCGTTCACATCGACGGCGCGGTGCTGGTCCCGAAGGAGACGATCCTCGACGGCGACGCCTCCGTGGACACCGGCCGGACCGTCTACGTCCACTGCAAGTCGGGCGTCCGGTCGGCCGACGTCGTGCGCTTCCTCCGGGGGCAGGGGCACCCGGACGCGCGGTCGGTGGACGGCGGGATCATCGAGTGGGTCCGCAGGATCGAACCTGCGAAGCTGACGTACTAGGCGGACGGATCAGGGGCCCGTCCCGGGCGTCCGCCGACAGCGGCAGGGGACTAGGCGCTGCGGGCGGGCCGCTCGTGGTCCACCGGGCACACGGCACCGTCGGCATGCGTGTGGTGCAGCCGGGCGGCCGGGACCACGGCGGCGGACGCGGTGGCTCCCTCGGCGGTCGCCGGGGCGGCGGGCGCCTTCGGGGCGGCGGGCGCCTTCGGGGCGGCGGGCGCGACGTCGATCCCGTACAGGGCCTCCAGCGCGGCGGTGTAGTCGTCCTGGCGTCCCTCGGCGGCGAGTTCGCGGGCACGGACGGTCGGTACGTGCAGGAGCTGGCGGACCATGCGCCGCAGGGCGAACTCGACCTCCTCGGCAGCCGCGGTGCAGCCGTGCTGCGCCCTCACGCGTTCCATCTCGGAGTCGAGCACGGCCTGGGTGTGCTGCCGCAGCGCGACGATCGCGGCGTTCATCGCCCGGGTGTTCTGCTGCTCCTCGAAGGACCGCGCGGCCTCGCGCACGAGGTCGCCGGCCTGCGCGAGGGCGTCGGCCTGCTCCTCCGGTGCAGCTGCGCGCACGGACTCGAGGGTGATGAGCTCGACGTCGTCGAGGGTGCCGACGGCGGGATCGAAGTCGTGGCTCAGCGCCAGGTCGATGACCACGAGCGGGCGGTTGCTGCCCTCGCGGACCCGTTCGATGTCGGCGGCGTCGATGCGTGCGTCACTGCCGCTGCACCCGATGACCACGTCCGCCCGGCGCATGGCACCCGGCAGGTCCGCGGCCGCGACGGCCGTCCCGCCGCGTGTGGCCACGAACGCGTCCGCGCGTCCCGAGGACGAGAAGACGGAGATGTCGGTGCAGCCCCGATCCTTGAGCGCGGCCATCGTGGCCCCCGCGTAGGCGCCGGTGCCGAACAGCACCACGGCCTTGCCGGACCAGTCGGCGTCGTCGGAGATGTCGCCCGCCAGTTCGAGGGCGACGGAGACGATCGAACGCCCGCGGCTGCCGAGCGCGGTCTGTGCCCCGACCTCCTTCGCGGTCTTCGACGCCGCCTGGAAGAGGCGTACCAGTCCGCCGCTGGCCGCTCCCGAGCCCTGGGCCTCGGTGAGTGCGCGCCGGACCTGTCCGGCGATCTCGCGTTCCCCGATCACGGCGGAGTCCAACCCGGCGCCGACGGCGAACAGGTGTTCTGCGACGTCCTGGCCCGTGTGCGTCTCGAAGGAGGCGGACACCGACTTCTCGGGAATCCCGGAGTACTCGCTGATGGTGGAGACGATCGCGGACCGTGCGGCCTCCACGTCGTCCTCCGACGGGGCCTCCGCGTAGATCTCGAACCGGTTGCAGGTGGCGAGGACCACGGCGCCCGACACCGACCTGTCGTCGGCGAGCGCGACAGAGGGGACCTGGGGCGCCCCGACGCTCAGTCGGGCAACGGTTTCCAGGTCGACGTTCGAGTGTGTCGCTACAAGTGAAAGAAGTACCACAGCCCCTCAATCATACCGAGAACGACCCCCGTTCCCTGAATAGGTGATCCTTACCGGCGCTTGCAAACCGCGGAATCCTGCGGGATCGTGTCTCTCCACGAGCAGGTGATGTTGCCCACGCCCGGCCCGGCGCCCGGCGGCCCGGTTAACCATCGGCCGGGATCTTCGGCAGAATCTGCGGTATGGACCTTGGAGCATCGCACCCGCTGGTCGACGGACGCACGTCCGGCTCGGCCCTCATCTCCGCGTATCGCGGGCTGACTCCGCACCGCCGGCCCGTGTGGTTCATGCGCCAGGCGGGACGGTCCCTGCCCGAGTACCGTGCGCTGCGGGAGGGCACGAACATGCTCGAGTCCTGTCTGGACCCGGAGATGGCGTCCGAGATCACCCTCCAGCCCGTCCGCCGGCACGACGTCGACGCCGGCATCTTCTTCTCGGACATCGTGATCCCGCTCAAGCTGGCCGGGGTCGACGTGGACATCGTCCCCGGTGTCGGTCCCGTCCTCGGCAAGCCCATCCGGTCCGCAGCCGACGTGGCGGCTCTGCCCCGGCTGACCGAGGAGGCGCTCGAGCCCATCCGGCAGGCCGTCGCCCTCACCGTCGCCCAGCTCGGCTCCACACCGCTCATCGGATTCGCGGGTGCCCCCTTCACCCTGGCCGCCTACATGGTGGAGGGCCGGCCGTCACGCGACCACCTCGGTCCGCGCACCATGATGCACTCCGACCCGGACACGTGGCGAGCGCTGACGGAGTGGGCCGCGGATGCCTCGGGCATGTTCCTCCGCGCCCAGCTGGAGGCCGGTGCGAGCGCAGCGCAGCTGTTCGACTCGTGGGCGGGCTCGCTGGGGCTCGCCGACTACCGTCGTTCCGTCGCACCGGCGTCGCGCCGCGCCCTGGACCACGTCCGCGGCCTGGGGGCACCCCTGATCCACTTCGGCACCGGGACCTCGGAGCTGCTCGTCGCCATGCACGAGGTGGGAGTGGACGTCATCGGTGTCGACTACCGCCTGCCCCTCGACGAGGCCGGCCGTCGGCTCGGCGGGACCGTCCCCCTCCAGGGCAACATCGACCCGGCCCTGCTCCCCGCACCCTGGCCCGTCCTGGAGCAGCACGTCCGCGACGTGCTCGAGGCCGGTTCGTCGGCTCCGGGCCACGTGGTGAATCTCGGGCACGGGGTCCCGCCGGAGACGGACCCGGACGTCCTGACGCGCGTCGTCGAGCTCGTCCACTCCGTGGAGCCGTAGGCATGACGAAGCGCGGGGACCGCGACGGGGCTGCCGGGCCGCACGGGGACCCGATGGCGCAGGAGCGGGTCCCGCGGCGCCGCACCGTCGTCGTGATCGGCGGGGGCATGGCCGGCCTCGTGGGCGCCCGTATGCTCCTGCAGCGGGGCTTCCACGTGACCCTGCTCGAGCGGTCCGGCCGTTTCGGAGGGACCGTGGACGGACGCGTGCTCGGCGGTCTCCAACTGGACAGCGGTGCCGAATCCTTCTCCACCCGCTCCGCCACCGTGCCCTCGCTCGCCGAGGAACTCGGGCTGGGCGACCGCATCGTGGCCCCCGACGCGACCGGTGCCTGGGTGCAGCTCCCCGGCAAGGACCTCGCGGCCTCGGCGCAGCCGCTCCCCAGCTCCGGGGTGCTCGGCATTCCCGCGGATCCGTCGGATCCCTCCGTCACCGCGGTGATCGGCCGGGCCGGCGCCCTCCGGGCAGCCCTCGACAGGGTGCTGCCGGTGGGCCCGCTCGCGACCCGCACCAGGGTCAGCCTCGGTGAGCTCGTGCGCACCCGGATGGGGGATGAGGTCCTCACCCGCCTCGTGGCGCCCGTCGCCGGCGGCGTGTTCTCGGCGGACCCCGACGACCTCGACGTCGACTCCGTGGCACCCGGGCTGCGCGCCACCATGGGTCGCCTCGGCTCCCTGGGAGCGGCGGCCGGAGCCCTGCGGCAGGCGGCGCCGGCCGGTGCCGCGGTCGGCGGTCTCGCCGGAGGCATCGCACAGCTCCGCGACGCCCTCGTGGCGGAACTCGTCGCTGCCGGCGCCGACCTGCGCACCGGCGAGCAGGTCACGGCGATCACCCGCTCGGGTGCGGCGTGGACCGTGACGACGGAACACTCGATCCTTGCGCGACGGATCCCGGCCGACGGCGTCCTCGTCGCGACCGAGGGCCGTGCCGCCGTCGACCTCCTCGGTCCGGCCATCCCGGCGGTGGCCGGCGAGCGGCCGGACCCGGTGCCGGGCGTCGCCCTGGTCACGCTGATCGTCGACGTCCCCGAACTCGACGCCCGCCCGCGCGGCACCGGTGTGCTGGTGGCCCGCGGCGTGGAGGGAGTCGCCGCCAAGGCGCTGACGCACGCGACCGCCAAGTGGGCGTGGCTGCGCGACCAGGCCGGACCCGGCTCGCACGTGCTCCGGCTGTCCTACGGACGCGTGGGGGACACCCCGGCTGATGTCGGACTGGCCACGCCGGACGATGCCCTCTACCGCCACGCGCTCGCCGACGCCTCGTCCCTGCTCGGCGTCCCGATGCAGGAGGCGGATGTGCTCGACTGGGACGTGGTGCGCTGGGCCGGTGCCCTGCCCCACGCCTCCGTGGGTCACCGGGAGCGCGTGGCACGCATCCGTGCGCTCGTCGCCGACCAGTCGGAGTCCCTCGCCGTCACGGGCGGCTGGCTCGCCGGGACGGGCCTCGTCGCCGTGATCGACGATGCCAGGGTGCGCGCCGGCGTGCTCGCCGACGCCCTCGATGCGGCCGCTCCCGACGCCCCGATGTGACATTCCTCGCTTCTACCGCGTGTAGAAGAAGAGGATTTCGGATCGTCTCCGGACAGGGGGCAAACTAGTACCATGACTGAGCTAACCGGTAGCAGGCCCGCCCACGCTCCACAGCAGACCGGAGAGGGCGCCGACGCCCCCGGTGAGCTGTTCTACACACTCTGGACCGTCTTCCGGCGGGGAACTGCGACGACGGACTCCGGCACCCCGCTCGAGGAGGTCCTCGCCTCCTTCGAGGAAAACGGCGTGGTGCTCCGCGGTTTCTACGACGTCTCGGCCATGCGCGCCGACGCCGACATCCTGGTCTGGCTGCACGGCCCCCGCCCCGAGGCACTGCAGGCCGCGATCCGCAGGCTCCGCCGCACCGGGACGTTCGCCGGGACCTCCATGGTGTGGTCGGCGATGGGGGTCCACCGCGACGCCGAGTTCTCGAAGTCCCACAGTCCGGCCTTCTCCCGCGGGGTGGCGCCGGCCGAATGGGTCTGCGTGTACCCGTTCGTCCGGTCCTACGAGTGGTACATCCTCCCCACCGAGGAGCGCCGCGAGATGCTGACGGACCACGGCATGAAGGGCCGCAAGTACCCCCAGGTGATCTCCAACACGGTCTCATCCTTCGCCCTCAACGACTACGAATGGATCCTGGCACTCGAGGCTCCCGACCTCGTGGACCTCGTGGACCTCATGCGGTACCTCCGGGAGACGGAAGCACGCCGCCATGTCCGCGAGGAAGTGCCCTTCTACACGGGCCGGCGGATCCACCACGACGAGATAGCAGAGGTGCTCAAGTGACGACACAGGCTTTCAACCCACTCGACGGGGTCGACGCGGACGGGCGCATGGCCCCCAAGGCGTACGACGCCGTCGTGCTCGCCTCCTTCGGCGGTCCCGAGGGGCAGGACGACGTCATCCCCTTCCTGCGGAACGTCACGCGCGGCCGCGGCATCCCGGACGAGCGCCTCGAGGAGGTCTCGCACCACTACCGCGCCTTCGGCGGGGTCAGCCCCATCAACAGCCAGAACCGCGCGCTCCGCGCCGCCATGGAGGCGGAACTGCGCCGGCGCGGGATCGACCTGCCCGTCTACTGGGGCAACCGCAACTGGGAGCCCTTCATCGCGGACACGCTGCAGGAGGCCTACGACGCCGGCCACCGCAAGGTGCTCGCCGTCACCACGAGCGCCTACTCCTGCTACTCGAGCTGCCGCCAGTACCGTGAGGACCTCGGGATGGCCCTCGTGAAGACCGGCCTCGAGGGACGGCTGGAGGTGGACAAGGTCCGGCAGTACTTCGACCACCCCGGGTTCGTGGAGCCCTTCGTCGAGGGCGTGGCGGCCGGGCTCGCCACGGTCCGTGCAGGACTCGCCGAACAGGGCACGCCGGACGCGCCCGTGCACATCATGTTCTCCACCCACTCGATCCCCATGGGCGACGCCGAGGCGGCAGGACCCCGCAACGGGGAGGGCGGCCCGGCCCACGAGGAAGGCGCCTACGTGGCGCAGCACCTCGCGACCGCCCAGGCCGTGCTGGACAGGATCCCGGAGTCCGAGGGGGTCGAATGGTCGCTGGTCTACCAGTCCCGCTCGGGTGCACCGCACATCCCGTGGCTCGAGCCGGACATCAGCGACGCCCTCCGGGACCGCTACGAGAACGGGACGCGCGGGGCCGTCATCGTCCCGCTCGGATTCGTCTCCGACCACATGGAGGTGGCATGGGACCTCGACACCGAGGCGATGGAGACCTGCGGTGAACTCGGGATCGTCGCCGATCGCGTGCCCACCCCGGGCACGCACCGGAAGTTCGTCGAGGGCCTGGTCGACCTGATCCTCGAGCGGACCATCGACAACAACATCGCCGACCGCCCGTCGGCGACCGCCCTCGGCCCCTGGTACGACGTCTGCCGACCGAACTGCTGTGCCAACCGCCGCGGCGAGAAGCCGACCATCGCGGCGGTCGACTCCACCGTGGGGACGCCGCTGCCCAACCCCGGTACCGAATGACCGGGCACATCCGGGTCGGGACGCGGGGCAGCGCCCTCGCGATGACGCAGACGACGACGGTCGCGGAGCGGGTCTCGGACCTCGCAGGGCTGCCCTACGACCTCGTCCGCGTCCGCACGGAAGGGGACGTCTCCAAGGGGTCGCTCTCGCAGATCGGCGGCACCGGCGTCTTCGTCGCCGCCCTCCGGGACGCACTGCTCGAGGAGCGGTGCGACATCGCCGTGCACTCGCTCAAGGACCTGCCCACGCTCCCGGCTCCAGGGCTCACCGTGGCCTCGGTGCCCGAGCGTGAGGACGTCCGTGACGCCCTGTGCGCACGGGACGGACTGACGCTCGCCACGCTTCCCGACGGCGCACGCGTGGGCACCGGTTCCCCGCGGCGCGCCGCGCAGCTGCGGTCGGCGCGGCCGGGGCTCGAGGTCGTCGACATCCGCGGGAACGTCGACACGCGCCTCGGACGCGTCGCCGGACTCGTGATCGGTGCGCCCGGTGACCTCGACGCCGTCGTCCTCGCCGCGGCAGGACTGCGGAGGCTGGGACGCCAGGACGCCATCACGGAGCTGATCGACACCGACGTCATGCTGCCCGCGCCCGGCCAGGGCGCCCTCGCGGTCGAGTGCCGCGAGTCGGAGCCGACACCCGAGCTGCGCGGAGCCCTCGCGGACTACGACCACCTGCCGACCCGGCTCGCGGTGACCGCGGAGCGCGCGGTCCTGCTGCAGCTCGAGGCAGGCTGCGCGGCACCGATCGGCGCCCTCGCACACCTCCGCGGCGACGAGCTCGCGCTGGAGGCCGTGGTGTGCAGCCTCGACGGCCGGTCGATTCTCCGGCTCACGCGCTCGGCACCCGCGACGGACGCCGTGGCCGCCGCGCGGCTCGGGCTCGAACTCGCAGAGGAGCTGCTGGCCGCCGGCGCAGCCGACATCGCGCCGCTGAACAGCTAGGCCCGCATGACCCACGATCGGGCGCTCCCGTCGGTGATCATCCTCCGGCACCCCGAGCGGTCCGCCCGGATCGCCGATGCGCTCCGCGCGGCGGGCCTGCGTGTGTTCGCCCTGCCACTGACCGACACCGAACTGCCCGCGGACGTCGCTGCCGTCGCCGCGGAACTGGGTGCGCTCGGCAGGGGGGCGTACGAGTGGCTGGTCGTGACCAGCGGGAACGCCGTCCGGGCGCTCGAGCTCGTCGCGGCGTCCGGGCCCACGTCCCTCCCGGAGCTGGTCCGCGCGGGCGGTACGAGGGTCGCCGCCGTCGGCTCGACCACCGCGCGCCTGCTGGCGGACTACGACATCGAGGTCCACCTGGTGCCGCGGGACGCGTCGTCGGCCGGCCTGCTGGGGGAGTTCCCGCACGGTACCGGCGCGGTGCTCGTGCCGCAGGGGGACCTCGCCCCGGGGGACCTGCAGGCCGGCCTCGCCGGACGCGGCTGGGCAGTCCGTCGTGTGGAGGCCTACCGCACCGTGCCCTACCCCGCCGACGCGGCGCGGCGGGTCCCGGCGATCCAGGAGCCGGGAGTGCAGCCGCCCCTGCTGTCCCGTCGGGATCTCGCCGCGCTGGCCGCCGATGCTGTCCACCCCGCCGTCGTCTTCACGGCGCCGAGCACGGTCCGGCAGTTCCATGAAAAGCTGGGGAGCGGGCCACTCGCCTTCTTCCCGGTCGCCATCGGGCGCACGACGGCCGCAGCCCTGCGCGCGCAGGGCTGGGAGCCGGGAGCGACGGCGGCGGAACCCACACCGCAGGGGATCGCCCGGGCCGTCCGGGAGGCCTTCTCCCGGGCCGAACCCACCTACCTGCACCCGCACCACTGAACGGAGATCAGCCATGAGTTTCCCCCAGCACCGCCCGCGGAGGCTGCGCTCGACGCCGGCCATGCGACGCATGGTCGCCGAGTACCGTGTCCATCCGTCCGAGCTGATCCTGCCCGCCTTCATCCGGGAAGGACTCGACGAGCCTGTTCCCATCCTGTCCATGCCCGGCGTGGTGCAGCACACCACGGACTCCCTCAGGCGCGCGGCGTCGGAAGCCGTGGAGCGCGGCGTCGGCGGCATCATGCTCTTCGGCATCCCCGCGCAACGTGATGCGACGGGCAGCGCGGGCATCGACCCGGACGGCGTCCTGAACCGCGCGATCGCGGATGTCCGCTCCGAGGTGGGCGACGCCCTCGTCGTGATGAGTGACGTGTGCCTCGACGAGTTCACGGATCACGGGCACTGCGGCGTCCTCGCGGCCGACGGCTCCGTGGACAACGACGCGACGCTCGGACTCTATGCGCAGATGGCCGTGGAGCAGGCGAGGGCCGGTGCGCATGTCCTCGGCCCGTCGGGCATGATGGACGGCCAGGTGGCCGTCATCCGCCAGGCGCTCGACGAGGCCGGGCACCAGGACACCGCGGTGCTCGCCTACGCGGCGAAGTACGCCTCCGCGTTCTACGGACCGTTCCGCGAGGCCGTCGACTCCCAGCTCACGGGTGACCGCCGGACCTACCAGATGGACGCGGCGAACCGCCGGGAAGCGATCCTCGAGGTCGAGCTCGACCTCGAGGAGGGCGCCGACATGGTGATGGTCAAACCGGCCATGAGCTACCTGGACATCCTGGCCGACGTCGCAGAGATGTCGCCCGTCCCCGTCGCCGCCTACCAGATCTCGGGGGAGTACGCGATGATCGAGGCCGCGGCCGCCAACGGCTGGATCGACCGCCGCCGCGCCATCGAGGAGTCCGTGCTTGGCATCAAGCGCGCCGGCGCACAGATGATCCTCACCTACTGGGCCTCGGAGCTCGCGCTCTGGCTCGACGAGACCGACCACTAGAACCAGCCAAGGACCGTCATGACGACTTCTGAGAACCTGTACGAACGCGCCCGCGCCCTCATGCCCGGCGGCGTCAATTCGCCCGTGCGGGCCTTCGGGTCCGTCGGCGGTACCCCGCGCTTCCTCGTCGACGCCCACGGGGCCTACGTCACCGACGCCGACGGCACGGAGTACGTGGACCTCGTCTGCTCGTGGGGACCGGCCCTGCTCGGGCATTCCCACCCGGACGTCATCGCGGCCGTCCATCGCGCCGTCGACCACGGACTCACCTTCGGTGCCTCGACGCCCGCCGAGGCGGACCTCGCCCAGCTGGTGAAGGAACGCGTGCCCGCCGTCGAACTCCTGCGCATGGTGTCCACCGGTACCGAGGCCACCATGACGGCGGTACGCCTGGCGCGCGGCTTCACGTCGCGCAACCTGATCGTGAAGTTCGCCGGGTGCTACCACGGGCACGTGGACAGCCTCCTCGCGTCCGCCGGTTCCGGCGTGGCGACCCTCGCGCTGCCCGGTTCGGCCGGTGTCACGGAGGCCACGACGGCGGAGACCCTCGTCCTGCCCTACAACGACGTCGAGGCCGTCGAGGAGGCATTCCGCACGCACGGCGAGCGTATCGCCGCCGTCATCACGGAAGCGGCCCCCGCGAACATGGGGGTCGTGACCCCGGCTCCCGGTTTCAACGCCTTCCTCAGCCGCATCACCTCCGAGCACGGGGCCCTGTTCATCGTGGACGAGGTCATGACCGGATTCCGCACGCATGCCGGTGGCTACTGGAAGCTCACCGGAGGGGCGGACGACGCGGAGCACCCGTGGACGCCCGACCTGCTGACCTTCGGCAAGGTGATCGGCGGCGGCATCCCCGCGGCGGCGCTCGGCGGTCGCGCGGACGTGATGAACTACCTCGCTCCGATCGGCCCGGTCTACCAGGCCGGCACCCTGTCCGGCAACCCGATCGCCATGGCGGCAGGCGTCGCCACCCTCACGGCGGCCACGCAGGACGTCTACCGGCACGTCGACGCCCGCTCGCTCGAGGTGGGCGACGCCCTGTCGGCGGAACTGTCGAAGGCCGGCGTCGACCACTCGATCCAGCGGGCGGGGAACCTCTTCAGCGTCGCGTTCGGCACCGCCGAGCACGGCGTGTGGAACTACGCCGACGCGCAGGGACAGGAGGCGTTCCGCTACGGGCCGTTCTTCCACTCCATGCTCGACTCGGGCGTGTACCTGCCGCCCTCGGTGTACGAGGCCTGGTTCCTCTCCGCGGCGCACGACGACGCGGCGATGGAGCGCATCCACGCTGCGCTTCCCGCGGCGGCGCGGGCGGCAGCCGAGGCCGTCCCGGTCGACTAGCCCGGCGGTCAGGCGGGAGTGGCCACCGGATGCAGCGGCGGAGTCGCGGCGTCGGTGGGCCGGACAGTCTCGAGGGCGGGTCCGACAGCGTGTCCGGCAGGCTCGACGCCGGGTACGTCGGGCTCGACGACCGGCCAGGCCCGTTCGATCACCGCGGTCGGTTCCGTCCGGCGCAGGTACTCCTCGAAGCCGGCGGCCTGACGTTCGGCCCAGCCGATCAGCGCAGTGTGGAGCTCGACGGCGGGCCGGCGCAGGAAGGCGTACCGTTCGGCGAGGACCCTCGCCACCTGCAGCGTCGCGAGGACGTCGGCCGCGGAGGTGTGGGCGTTCTCGAACCGGATGCCGTAGTGCTCGCAGAGCGCCGTCAGCGTCCGTTTGCCGCGCCGGTAACGATCCGCCTGCTTGTCCAGGATGAACGGATCGATCACCGGCATGGGAGGGGGGACCGCCACGGCGTGGCGGCGGCCCTCCTGCGCGAGCACCGTGAAGTCGTACCGCGCGTTGAAGGCGAGGACGGGCACGCCGGCGGTGAAGAGCCGGGCGAGGACCGCGGCGATGCCGCGGACCACCTCGGCGGCGGGCAGGCCGTTCGCCCGGGCGTGGGCCGTCGTGACCCCGTGGATCGCAGCGGCGTCGTCCGGGATCTCGATGCCCGGATCCGCCAGCCACTCGTGGTGCTCGAGCACCTCCCCGGCGCCGTCGACGAGCACGATGGTCGCGGTGACGACCCGGGCCGTCAGCGGGTCCCGTCCCGTCGTCTCGAGGTCGAAGGCGGCCCTCGGACACTCATGCCAGCTGGTCATGGCCCCACGGTACCGGCGGGGTCCGACCAAACGGCCCCGGCGCCCCGTTCCGCGGGCCGGGCTAGGGTTGGCGGATGCAGCCACGAGTCCATGGCGTCGCTCCTGCCCGCAGCGACGCCGTCGTCCCCGGTCCTGTGCACCGCCGGCACGGTGATCCGGCGGTGTACGCGGAGGCGGTCCTGCGCATCGCCGAGCTGATCCCGCAGGGCATGGTCCTGACCTACGGCGACGTCGCCGAACTGTTGGAGGCGGGCGGGCCGCGCCAGGTGGGGAGGGCGTTGTCGCGCAGCACCCGCGCCGTCCCGTGGTGGCGCGTCCTCCGGGCCGGAGGGCTGCCGCCCCGCGGACTGGAACTGGAGGCCCGTGCACGCTACGACGCCGAGGGCACCCCTCTGTCGGTGCCGTCGGTGCCGTCGGACCCGGGGGACTACCGCGTCGACCTGGGGCGTGCGCGGTGGTCGCCGTCCGGCGGGGAACTGGCCCTGGTGGCCGCTGTCGGTGCGTCCCTGAGCCACGCCGGGCAGTAATGCAGGACACCCCCGCGCATGCCCTCGATTGTCCGTGGGATGTGATGGTCTAGGACCATGACCAGCACGCTCCATGACGCCCCGACGGCGTCCTCCGGCGCTACCGTCGCCGGGCCCGCAGCGGACCCGGCGGACGGCTACGACGCCGTCATCGAGTCGCTGCGGGACGTCTCCGGCCAGGTCCTGGTCCTCGGCGCCCCCGGGAGCGGGAAGTCCTCGCTGCTCACGGACCTCGCGGTCCTGCGGATCGGGGAGGGGCGCGTGGATCCCGAGGGGCTCCTCCTCCTCGGCCCCACGCGTGCCGCCGCGACGAGGCTCCGCGACGAGCTCACCGCCAAGCTCGAGCGCAGCATCAGCACCGCCCCTGCCCGCACCTGGGCCTCCTACGCCTTCGATCTCATCCGCCGCGCCCGGGCCGAGGGCCGCACCCCCGCCATCACGAGGCCGCCCCGGCTCCTGTCCGGGGCCGAGCAGGACCTCATCATCAAGGAACTCCTCTCGGGGCACGGACGCGACGGAGCCCCCGAGCTCGCCTGGCCCGCGAGCCTGGCCCTCGCGCTGCCGACGCGGGGCTTCCGGCAGGAGATCCGCGACCTGTTCGACCGCGTGAGCGAGTACGGCGTGCAGGCCGACGACCTGGCGGCCTGGGGCGAGCGGTTCGACCGGCCGGACTGGGTGGCGGCGGCCGCGCTGTACCGCGAATACCGCGACGTCCTCGACCTCCGCATGCCCGAGGCCTTCGACCCGGCGGGCATCCTCACGGCGGCACGGGAGCTCCTCGAGACCGACCGCGACTTCCTCGACAGGGAGCGCAGACGCCTGCAGCTCGTGCTCGTCGACGACTACCAGGAGGCGAATCCCGCCGTCCACGCACTGCTGGGCCTCATCGGAGCGGGCAAGGACGTCGTCGTCACCTCCTGCCCCGACACCGTGGCACAGGGCTTCCGCGGAGCCCGTCCCGAACTGACCGGGCGTCTCTCCACCCTCTTCCGGCGGGGCGGCGGCCTGACGACGGTGACCCTGCCCGCGTCGCTCACGCTGCACGGCCGGCTGGCCGAGGCCTGGAGCAACGTCGCCGCGCGCATCTCGACCACGGGCGTGAGCACCGCCTACCGGTCCCAGCCGCACCGGCCGGAGGACGCCGACGCGGACGCGGACGCGGACGCCCGGCAGCATCTACGCCAGGACGCCGCGCCCGACGACGTGACGGCGGGGCGCGGGGCGCCCGGCCCGACGGTGTCCGCCCATGTGCTCGACAGCGCCTTCCACGAGCAGCGCTTCGTCACGCAGCGGGTGCTCGAGGCCCATCTGTTCGGCGGACGCAGCCTCGACGACATCGCCGTCATCGTCCGGAACGGCGCACAGGTGTCCGCGGTGCAGCGCTTCCTGACGGCGCAGGGCATCGCCGTCAACGTGCCCGCGGCGGAGACGGCCATCCGGGAGGAACCCGCCGTCCGTCCGCTGCTGGACCTGTACGCGGTGGTCGTGGGACGCGGTGAGCTCGACACCGAGCTGTGCATCTCGCTGCTCACGTCGCGTATCGGCGGCGCGGGCAGCCTGGACCTCCGACGCCTCCGCCAGGTCCTGCGGCGTACGGAACTGCAGCAGGGCGGGGGCCGCACGAGCGACGAGCTCCTGACAGCCCTGTTCGCCTCGCCCGAGGAGATCGCCGCGCTGCCCTCCGAGGGTGCCCCCGTGCGGCGCCTGCACCGGATGCTGGACGCGGGGAGGGCGGCGGCCGCCGATCCCGGGAGCGATCCGGAGACCGTCCTGTGGGCGCTCTGGTCGGCCTCCGGCCTCGCGCAGCAGTGGTCGGGCGCGGCCCTGTCGGAGGGCCCGTCGTCGACCCGCGCCGATCGGGACCTGGACGCGATGATGGCCCTGTTCCACACGGCGGAACGCTTCGTCGAACAGATGCCGGGTGCGGATCCGGGCCTGTTCCTCGACTACATCCTCAGCCAGGACATCCCCATGGACACCCTCGCGCAGCGCACCACCCGCCAGGCCTCGGTGTCGGTGCTCACGCCCGCGAGTGCGGCCGGTCGTCACTGGCCCCTCGTGATCGTCGCCGGTGTGCAGGACGGTGTCTGGCCGAACCTCAGGCTGCGCGGCGAGCTCCTCGGATCCGGTGAGCTACGCGCGCTGCTCGACTACGGCGAGTCGTTCCGGAGCAACCGGGACCCCGTGTCCCTGCTGCAGGACATCCGTTTCGACGAGTTGCGCACCTTCTCCCTCGCCGTGTCCCGCGCCACCCAGGAGCTGGTGTGCTGCGCGGTCGCGTCCCAGGACGAGCAGCCGTCCCAGTTCCTCGACGTCCTGGATCCGCTTCCTCCCGGCACCGCCGAGCGGGCACGGACCGAGGTCCTGCGACCGGTCACGCTGCGCGCCCTCGTCGCCGAGCTGCGCAAGTTCGCCCAGGACCCGCAGGCCGGCGCCGCACTGTCCGGCGAGGCGGTCCGGCATCTCGGCCGGATGGCGGTCCTCGAGCCGCCGGTACCGGGTGCGCACCCGGCCCAGTGGTGGGGCGTCCTGGACCTGAGCAGCGAGGAGCCGGTCGTCCCAGAGGACCAGCCCATCCCCGTGTCGCCCTCGAAGGTCGAATCGGTCCTCACCTCACCCCTGAGCTGGTTCGTGTCCGCGGCCGGAGGGGAGCGGACCACGGACTTCGCACGGTCCCTCGGGACGCTCGTGCACCAGATCGCGCAGGACATGCCGGAGGCGAGCGGTACCGAGTACGTCCGGGAACTCGAACGGCGCTGGCCGCAGCTCGGCATGAAGGATTCGTGGGAGGGCCAGTCCGACTTCCGGCGGGCCGAGGGCATGGTGCGGAAGCTGGCGGCGTACGTGCTGTGGATGCGGCAGGCGGGCAGGTCGCTGCAGGCGACCGAGGTCGACTTCTCCGTGGACCTCGACATGAGGATCGGGGGTGCGGACAGGATCGCCCGCCTGCGCGGCCAGATCGACCGGTTGGAACTCGACGCCGACGGCAGGTTCGTGGTCGTCGACCTGAAGACGGGGAAGAGCGCACCCGTCGGCGCGGACATCGCCCGTCATCCGCAGCTCGCGGCCTACCAGACCGCCGTCGCCTCGGGCGCCCTGCTCGACACCCCGGACGGGGACGCTGGCAACGGGCCGGCCGATGGCGGTGCGACGGCCGGTCCCGGGTCCCGGGAGCCGGGTGGTGCGTCCCTCGTGCAGCTGGGGACCAAGGCGAAGGGGATCTCCGTCCAGGAACAGCCACCCGTGGGTCCCGAGGACGCGTGGGCGCGGACCATGATCGAGGACGCCGCCGTCCTCATGGCGGCGGCGACCTTCGACACCATCCACGACCCACGCCGCTCGGGCTTCGGCGGGAGCGGCTGTCGCCTGCCGGAGATCTGTCCGCTGTGTGAAGAGGGAAAGCAGGTGACGCAGTGACGGCCGAGCCGCGTGCGACCCCGACCTATTCGGCCCGGCGGCTGGCCGAACTGCTCCATGCCGACCCGGATGCCCCGGTCCAGTACCCGACGGAGGACCAGGCCCGCGTCATCGAGGCTCCGCTGGAGCCACTCCTCGTCATCGCCGGAGCCGGTTCGGGCAAGACCAAGACGATGGCGGACAGGGTCGTCTGGCTCGTCGCCAACAACCTCGTGCGGCCCGAGCAGATCCTCGGTGTCACCTTCACCCGCAAGGCGGCGGGTGAGCTCGCGTCCCGCGTCCGGCAGCGGCTCGCGCAACTTTATACGGCACTCGCCCACGACGATCGCGACACCGCAGGCGGGGATGCGCTCGACCGGCTCGATCCCGCCATCTCCACCTACCACTCCTTCGCGAACGGCATCGTCCAGGACTACGGCCTGCGCATCGGGGTCGAGCGGGATTCGGTCATGCTCGGCACGGCCCAGTCCTGGCAGCTCGCCCACTCCGTCGTGGAGGCGTACGACGGCGAGTGGGAACACTTCACGGCCGCCAAGAGCACGCTCGTGAAGGCGGTGCTCGACATGGCCGGCGAGTGCGCGGAGCACCTCGTCACGCCCGGGACCGTCCGGGACGAGCTCCGTCGCCACATCGATCACGTCGTCGCCCAGCCTTACGTCGCAGGGTCCACCAGGGCCGCCACGCAGAAGGTGCAGGAGCTGCTCGACAAGCTGCGCACCCGCGTCACCGTGACGGAACTCGCGGAGCGCTACGCCGCCGCCAAGCTCGCGCGCCGCCAGCTCGACTTCGGCGACCTGGTCTCCCTTGCAGCGCGGATCGCCCGGGACATACCGGAGGCCGGGAGGATGGAGCGCGAGAAGTACAGGGTGGTACTGCTCGACGAGTTCCAGGACACCTCCCACGCCCAGATGGTGCTGTTCTCGAGGCTCTTCGCGGACGGTCGTTCCGTCACCGCCGTGGGCGATCCCCACCAGTCGATCTACGGCTTCAGGGGAGCGTCGGCGGGACAGCTGGCCACCTTCCGTACTGCGTTTCCGCGGGTGACCGGGGAAGGGCGGGCACCGTCGGAGGTGGCCCACCTGTCGGTCGCGTGGCGTAACTCGACCTCGATCCTCGAGGCGGCGAACACGGTGTCGGCGCCCCTGAACGTGCCCGCACCATGGCTCCGCAACACCACGGTCCAGCAGGTCCCCGGACTCGTCGCGCGCCCCGGGGCGCCCCTGGGTGAGGTGACGTTGGGGCGTTTCCTCACCGATGCCCCCGTCGGGGGCGCCGACGCCGCCGAGGAGGCGGGATCGCCTGCCGGCCCGGCGGCCCCGTCCACCCTGAGCGAGGCGGAGGCGGTGACGCAGGAGGTCCTGCGCCAGCGCCGCCGGAGCTTCGAGACCGACGACGCCGGGAACCCCCTCCGCCCGACGATGGCCGTGCTGTGCAGGGGACGCAAACAGTTCGAGCCGATTCGTCGGGAACTGGAGCGTGCGGGCGTCCCGGTCCAGGTGGTGGGCCTCGGCGGCCTGCTGCGGACCCCCGAGATCGTCGACCTGCTGGCCACCCTCAGGGTGCTGGGCGACCCCGACCGCTCGGACTCGATGCTGCGGCTCCTGGCGGGAGCACGATGGCGGCTGGGACCGGCAGACCTCATGGCACTGGGCGACTGGTCGAGGCAGCTCGCCCGTACCCGCGAAGCGATGTTCAGGCGCGGCGACGCCGCAGGGGAGGAACTCGACGACGACCAGAGCCGGGACGCCGTCGTCGCACCGGACCTGGCCGAGGCCGGCAGCCTGGTGGAGGCCGTCGACCACCTCCCGCCGGCCGGGTGGGTGTCCTCCTCCGGCCGGACGCTGAGTGATCCCGCGCGACGGCGGCTCGATGCCCTCCGGCGAGAACTGCGCGCCCTCCGCAGCTTCGTGGGTGACGACCTCGGCAGCATGATCGGTGAGGTGGAGCGCACCATCCTCCTGGACATCGAGGTGGCCGCCAAGCCGGGGGTGAGCATCCACGAGGCACGCCGTAACCTCGATGCTTTCACGGAGGCCGTCGCCGGATTCGTCTCCACCGCCGAGCGGGTCGACCTCCCGGCATTCCTCGCATGGCTCGAAGCGGCGGACCAGGAGGAGGACGGGCTGCCCGTAGCGCAGCTCGAGGCGAGCAGGGACGCGGTGCAGCTGCTGACGGTCCATGCCTCGAAAGGGCTGGAGTGGGACGTCGTGTTCGTGCCGGGACTCAACGAGGGTTCCTTCCCGAGCGGGAAGGACTCGCGCTGGAGCAGCGGGGACTCCTCGATCCCGTGGCCGCTGCGCGGCGACGCTGCCGAGCTGCCGCACTGGGACTGGGAGCAGCAGGACCAGAAGGAGTGGCTCGCCAGCGAGAAGGACTTCACGGAGGAAGCCAGGGCGCATGCGGAACGGGAGGAACGCCGGCTCGCCTACGTGGCGTTCACGCGGGCCAAGCACGCCCTGGTCTGCACATCCTCGGCCTGGGGCGGCGGACGGTCCAAACCCTCGGCTCCCTCGGCCTACCTGAACGATCTGGTGACCCTCGCGGAGGCCGGTGCCGCGGGTTACACCCTGCCGCACTGGCTGCAGGAGGAGCACCAGGGCGACACGAACCCGGCCAATGCCCGGCCGGAACGGGCGAGCTGGCCCTTCGACCCGCTCGGGCCCCGGCGGGGCTCGATGGAACGCGCCGCACAGGCCGTCCTGGAGCAGGCCGCAGCCCCCACGCTGGAGGTCGACGTCGATGGGGGGCGGTGGGGTCGGGAGGTCCGCCTCGCACTGGCGCGGCAGGCCCGCGAACGCGAACGGTTGCCGCTCACGCTGCCGTCCCACATCTCCGCATCCACCCTCGTGGAGCTCCGGGAAGATCCCGAGGCGGTCATGCAGCAGCTGCGGCGCCCGCTCCCGCGCCGGCCCGGTACGGCGGCCCGCAAGGGGACGGCGTTCCATGCCTGGATCGAGGAGTTCTACGGGTCCGGCGGCATGCTCGACCTCGGGGAGTACCCGGGCGGGGCGGACGCCTATGTGGACGAGACACTCGGCCTGAAGGACATGGCCGCCATCTTCGAGAGGTCCGAGTGGGCCCTCCGTGAACCCGCCGCCATCGAGGCCCCCATCGAGACGAAGATCGGCAGCATCGTGGTGCGCGGCCGGATTGATGCCGTCTTCCGCGATTCCGACGGCGGATGGGACCTGATCGACTGGAAGACCGGCCGCCCGCCCTCCCCGGACCGCCGCGCTGCCAAGGCCGTGCAGTTGGCCGTGTACCGCCTGGCCTGGTCGAGGCTGAAGGAGGTGCCGCTCGACACGGTCCGGGCGGCCTTCTTCTACGTCGCCGACAACCTCGTCGTGCGCCCGCACGACCTCGCGGACGCAGCGGAGCTCGAAGCCATCATCGCAGCGGCGGACACGGCGGCGGGCTCCTGACCCTCAGGCCGGGGAGGGGCCGCGCCGTCCGTCCGAGGCCCGGAGGTGGATGGAAGGGCTGACCGGCCGTGCTACCGGCCACCTCGCGGGCGCTGCACCGCGGGACGCCCTGACGAGGGCGAGGCCCTGGCGTCAGCTGCCGAAGGACACGATCGGCAGTGCCGAGGTCGCCACGTCGTCCGGGGAGCCGGCCACCGGTCCGCTGCTCCGGAGCAGGGTGACCTTCGTCGACGTACCGACGGACCGCTGCCGCCCGGCCGTCAGGCGCAGGTAGGCCGGTGACGCTCCGGACGGCGTAGCCGGATCCGCCTCGCCGGGTCGGTGCCCGGACCGGTCCCCTGAGTGGTCGCCCGAGGGGTCTCCGGACGGGTCTCCGGACGAGTCACCGGAGGAGCCGTCGCGGTGCCCGGAGGGGATCGACGCCTGCATCCGGGTGGGGTCGGATGCGCGGTCCGCCGCGGATGCGTGCGGGTCGTAGGCGTGGCTGCCGGTCCGGTCCTGTGGGGCGTGGCCGGTGCCGGAGCCCGACCGCGGGTCCTGGGCGGGGCCGTCGTGCACCGCCCCGTCGCGGGGTTCGCGGACGGGATCACCGGCGCCGGTCCCGACGCCGTCCCGGTGGCCACCGGCCACCTCCTCGGCTCCGGGGACGGCGTCCCGATCCTCCCGGTGCCCGTGCTGGTCGTCGTACGCGTCGGTGCCGTGCTCGTTGCCCCATTCGAGGCGCACCTCGTGGGCGTGCCGGGCCCGCTCGGCAGCTTCGTGCTGCTCACGCTCGATGGACTCGACGTCCGCCTCGAGGGTGGCCAGCATCTCCTCCGCCTCGTGGACCATCGCGGCATCCTCGAGGGCGACGCCGCGTACGAGCCACTGCGCGAGTGCGAACTCGGCGGCGAGCGCCGCCCGCCGCCACAGGTGGGGGTCGACGGCGGTCGCCCTGGCCTGCGCATAGGCCGCATGGACGGCGTCGACGAAGGGGGCGTCCTCGGCGGCCGCCAGCCAGGCGAAGTCCTCCGCGGGATCGCCGATGCACAGGTCCGTCCAGCCCGTGACCGCCGACACGCGGCCGGCGGCGACGAGGAGGTGGTCCTCGTGCAGGTCTCCGTGCACCACCGTCGGGCTGAATCGCCACAGGGCGACGTCCTCCAGTGCGTGCTCCCACCGGCGCAGCAGGATCGACGGGATCTTGCCCGTGGTCGCGGCCTGATCGAGCTCGTTCAGCTTGCGCTGGCGGTTCTCGTCGGCCTCGTAGCTGGGCAGGTCCGCGCGCTGCACCATGTCCTTCGGCAGGGCATGGATCGCGGCGATGGCCCGGCCCACCTCCTGTGCCATCGTGGTCCCACCGGCGGTGAGTGCCTCCAGCGTCCTGGTGGTTCCGGCGAGGTGGGAGTACACGAAGGTGCTGAGCTCGCCCTGGCGGACACTGCCGGCCATGTGCGGGATGAGGAAGGGGAGTTCGGCCTTGACGGCCGGGGTGAAGGCGCGGAGCGCCTGCAGTTCGGTCTCGAGCCGCATGCTCGCTTCGGCATGTTTCGGCGAACGCACCCGCCACTGCTTCCCGGCGTCGTCGACCAGTAGCGCCGAGTCGAAATCGGCAGCATCATCGGGAGCACCGGCGACCCCTGTCGGAGCCAGGCCAGGTACCGCGGCGCTGGCGATGGCAGCAAGTTCCATGGGTGTCCGTTTCACACCCTCCACCGTAGGGCGTCCCGCGGCAGCCGGAGCCGTTCCGGCGCGGCGAGTCGTCAGATGCACCACTCGTCTTCGCGCTCGCACTACTCCTCCACCCCCCACTGCGCAGAATGTGTTTTGGGAGAGTGAGAACGTACCGTAGAAGCATGATCGATCCCCTCCGGACACTCGTGCTGCCACCCCTCGGATCGCTGCCGCTCTCGCGGGCCGATGCGGACCGCGACGGCGACTCGAGGACGTCCGAGAACCTTCTCGACACCCTGTGGGCCTCGCCGGGGACGAGGGTGCTCGCCCTCGTCCGGGGGAAGGCGCCGGTGCAGGGGAGCGCGCTCCGGCTGGTCGCGCCCGCACAGGTGGAGCGGCCCGACCTGCTCGTCTACCTGGGGCGCATCAACGAGGGCGCCCCGGATGCCGGGCGCAGCGTGGTCCTCGCGGTCCTTGCCGAGGAGGACAACTCCCTGGCGCCGCCCGAGCAGTGGCTCGGTCTGCGGGACATCGCCGCGTCCCTCGATGCCCGCGATGCCGGCCTGTTCGTCGAGGCGGCCGCCATCGCGAACTGGCATGCGACCCACACGCATTGCCCGCGGTGCGGCACGCCGACCGAGGTGCGCGCCGGGGGCTGGGTGCGCCGGTGCCCCACGGACGACTCCGAGCACTACCCCCGGACCGACGCCGCGATCATCGTGTCCGTGATCGACGACGACGACCGCCTGCTGCTCGGATCCGCCGTCGCGTGGCCGGAGGACCGCTACTCGACCCTCGCAGGATTCGTGGAACCCGGCGAGTCGCTTGAGGCCGCGGTGATCCGCGAGGTCGGCGAGGAGTCCGGCATCGAGGTCGAGGCCCCGCAGTACCTCGGATCGCAGCCCTGGCCCTTCCCCGCGTCCCTGATGCTCGGTTTCACGGCGCGCGCCGTCACGACCGACGCCGTACCGGACCGGGCGGAGATGCGGTCCGTGCGGTGGTTCACGCGCGAGGAGCTGTTCGCCGAGGTGCGCGACGGCACGATCGCGGTCGCGGGTGGCATCTCGATCGCCCGCGCCCTGATCGAACGCTGGTACGGCGGACCGCTCGACGAGGAGCCGTCGGAGGCGCGTCCCTAGTGTCCGGACTATTGCTCGAGGAGAGCATCCTCGAGGGGCTCGACGACGAACAGCGCATGGTGGCCAGCTCCCTCTCCGGTCCTCTGTGCGTCCTGGCCGGGGCCGGTACGGGAAAGACGCGGGCCATCACCCACAGGATCGCCTACGGTGTGCACACCGGTGTCTACAAGCCGCAGCAGGTGCTCGCGGTGACCTTCACAGCGCGTGCCGCGGCGGAGATGCGCACGCGGCTCCGGGACCTCGGCGCGGGTGGCGTCCAGGCCCGCACGTTCCATGCCGCAGCCCTCCGCCAGTTGCAGTACTTCTGGCCTCAGGCCGTCGGCGGACCCCTGCCCGCCCTGGTCGACCACAAGGCGCAGCTGATCGCGGAGTCGGCGCGGCGGCTCCGCCTGTCGACGGACCGCGCCGCGATCCGTGACGTGGCGGCGGAGATCGAATGGGCCAAGGTCTCGATGCTGACCCCGGATGCCTACGCAGCGGCCGCAGCGGGCCGGGCGGAGCCGGCGGGGATGGACCTCACCACGGTGTCGCGGATCTTCTCGGCGTACGAGGACCTGAAGATCGACCGGAACCTGATCGACTTCGAGGACGTCCTGCTGACGACCGTCGCGATCCTCGAGGAGGACGAGAAGGTCGCCGCCACCGT
Organism: Arthrobacter sp. UYP4; assembly: GCF_057291175.1. Lineage (NCBI taxonomy): Bacteria > Bacillati > Actinomycetota > Actinomycetes > Micrococcales > Micrococcaceae > Arthrobacter > Arthrobacter sp. UYP4. Next base: position 1,129,718 of record NZ_JBXAVU010000001.1, on the reverse strand, counting down.
GCGGGCCCAGTACCGCCACTTCGTGGTCGACGAGTACCAGGACGTCTCCCCGCTGCAGCAGCGCATGCTGGACCTGTGGCTCGGGGAACGGCGCGAGCTGTGTGTCGTCGGTGACGCCAGCCAGACCATCTACTCGTTCACGGGTGCGACATCGCGCCACCTGCTCGACTTCACCAAACGCTACGAGGGTGCGCAGGTGGTCAGGCTGGTCCGCGACTACAGGTCCACACCCCAGGTGGTCCGCGCGGCGAACACCCTGCTGGCCGCACGGAGCGGCGAGGTGGACCGCCGCGCGACCGGCACCACCTGGTCCGCTCCGCTCGAGCTGGTCGCCCAGCGACAGCCGGGGCCGGAGCCGGTCTTCACCGAGTGCAGCGACGACGAGGCCGAAGCGGCCGAGTGCGCGCGGCGCATCGGCGTGCTGCTCGACCAGGGCGTGAAGGCGAGCGAGATCGCCATCCTCTATCGGACGAACGGGCAGTCGGAGGCGTACGAGCAGGCACTGGCGAGTGCCGGCATCGGGTACCAGCTGCGCGGCGGCGAGAGGTTCTTCCAGCGCCGCGAGGTCCGCGACGCGCTCCTCCAGTTGCGCGCCGCGGCACGCACGCAGGGCGACGACGACGTCCCCCAGCAGGTACGGGACGTCCTCGCCTCGCTCGGCTACACGTCCGTGGCACCCCAGAACTCGGGGGCGGTACGGGAGAAGTGGGAGTCGCTGGCTGCCCTGGTGGGCCTGGCCGACGAGCTCAACCGCGTGCGGGGACCGGAGGCGTTCACCCTGCAGATGTTCGTCGCCGAGCTCGAGGAGAGGGCAGCGGCCCAGCATGCCCCGACGGTGCAGGGCGTCACCCTGGCGTCGCTGCACTCCGCGAAGGGGCTGGAGTGGGACGCCGTCTTCCTCGTCGGGCTGAGCGAGGGACTCATGCCCATCTCGTTCGCCGACACGCAGGAGGCCATCGACGAGGAGCGCCGGCTGCTGTACGTGGGGATCACCCGCGCGCGTATCCACCTCTCGATGTCCTGGTCCACGTCACGCTCCCCGGGCGGTCGCGCCAGCAGGAAGCCCTCACGGTTCCTCGATGCGCTGCGTCCGGCCGGCACGGGACAGGCATCCTTCCGGCAGCCGCGGGCGAAGGCCACCCGCAAGGCCGCCGGGCCGGCCGTCTGCCGCGTGTGCAAGCGGCCGCTCCTCACCGGCTCGGAGCGGAAGATGGGACGCTGCAACGACTGCCCGGCCACCTACGAGGAACAGACCTTCGAAGCGCTGCGCGCATGGCGGCTCGTGGAGGCCCGCGACAAGGACGTGCCCGCCTTCGTCGTCTTCACGGACGCGACCCTCGTCGCCATCGCCGAGGCCCGGCCGGAGACCCTCGACGAACTCGGGGGGCTGGCCGGTGTCGGCTCGGCAAAGCTCGAGCGGTACGGCGAGGCCGTCCTCGAGATCATCAGTGACAACGCCTGACGCCCCGGGGCGGCCGGACGGGTCGCGTCTGCCGGTCGAGGTGCGGCGATCCGCACGCCGGAAGCGCACCGTCAGTGCCGATATCAGGGACGGGGTGATCCGCGTCTCCATCCCGGGACACTTCTCGGCGAGCCAGGAGCACCACTGGGTCGAACGGATGGTCGAGCGGATGTCGGCGAAGTACCTCGCGGCCCCCGCCCTCGAGGACGACCCGACTGCGCTGCTCCGGAGGGCCAGGCACCTCGCGGCGCAATACCTCGGTGGCAGGGGAGTACCGGCGACGATCGGCTGGGTGACCAACCAGAATTCCCGCTGGGCGTCCGCCACCCCCGCGCACCGGTCCATCCGCCTGTCGCACAAGCTGCAGGGCATGCCCGACTGGGTCGTCGACTACGTCATCCTCCACGAGATGGCGCACCTCGTCGAGCCCTCGCACAATGCCGTGTTCTGGGAGCTGCTCACCAGCTATCCACGCACCGAGACGGCGAAGGCGTTCCTCGACGGGGCCGCCTTCGCCGCACAGCGCGGTCTTCCTCCGACCGGGCAGGACGCCTTCTAGCCGGTGGCAGTGCAGTCCGCGCGCTCAGCGCGGTCCGTCGCCGTCCGCCGCCGATCCGTCCGTGCCGCTTCCGTCCTCGTCATCCGCGGTCCCGGGTGCTGCTTCCCCGGAGTCCCCGTCGGAGGCGTCGTCCTGCGGCTCGAACCCGCCCGCCAGCAGACGCTGCAGGGCGGCATCGACATCGGCGTCGGAGGACTCGATGAGCTTGCGGCGCCCGGAGAATCCCGCCGGGTCGTCGAGGTCCTCGGCCGTGGGCAGCAGATCGGGGTGCTGCCAGAGGGCGTCGCGCCCGTCGATGCCGCGCTCCTCGGTCAGGTGCGACCAGAGGGCTGCGGCGTCGCGCAGCCTCCGCGGCCTCAGCTCGAGGCCGACGAGCGATGCGAACGCGTGCTCGGCCGGTCCGCCGGTCGCCCGGCGGCGGCGCAGCATCTCGCGCAGCGCACCGGCGGAGGGGAGATTGGCGGCGGCAGCTGCGGTCGTCTCGTCGACCCAGCCCTCGACGAGGGCCAGGGTCGTCTCGAGGCGGATGAGCGCGGTGTCCTGTTCGGGCGTCCGTTCGGGCATGAAGACACCCTGCGAGAGGGCGCCCTGAAGGCTCTCCGGATTGGTCGGATCGATGTCCCTGGCGGCTTCCTCGATCTTCCCCATGTCGATGTGGATGCCCCGGGCGTAGCGCTCGATGCTGCCGAGGAGGTGCCCCGTGAGCCAGGGGCTGTGCGTGAAGAGGCGGACGTGGGCAGCCTCGCGGACCGCGAGGAAGAGCTGCACCTCCTGCTCGGGGATGTCGAGGCCCTCGCCGAACGCCGCCACGTTCGCGGGCAGCAGGGCCATGCGCCCTTCGGCGAGCGGAACTCCGATGTCCGTCGATCCGACGACGTCCTTGGACAGGGCGCCGACCGCCTGTCCGAGCTGCATGCCGAACATCGCACCGCCGACGTTCTGCAGCATGGAGGCGGGGCCGCCCATCATGCCCATCATCGACTTCATCTCGTCCGGGAGCTGCTCGGAGATGACGTCGGACAGTGCCTTGGCGATGCTCGTCGCGACCGGCTCCGTGAGGCGGCGCCAGGTGGCCATGGTGGCCTCGACCCACTCCGCGCGGGACCAGGCACGACCGAGCTGACCGGTGCTCGGGAAATCGGTCACCGGGTCGAGCCACAGTTCCGCGAGCTTCAGGGCCTCGTCCACACTCCGTCGCTGGAGCGCGGTGACCGAGGGGTCGTTGTCGGCCGCGGCGACGCGACGCGCCTGTTCGTGGGCCATCTGCCAGTTGACCGGCCCGTCGCTCGTCGTGGAGAACATGGCCTGGACCTGCTGCATCATCATGGCCATCGCCGCCGGATCGGAGGGCAGCCCCGCGGCCTTCGCGATCTCCTGGGGATCGATGCCGCCGGCCCCGCCTCCGAACATCTTCGACAGCATCTCGGACAGCGGGTCCTGGGGCGTGTCGTCGTCGCCGTTCGAGGGGTTGGATGGGTTGGTCACTGATACCACCGGTCCTGGGAGTAGCTTGGCGGGTCCGGGCGGGAGGGCGGTGCCACTCCTGCCGGTTGTGGAAGACACGCTACCGGCCGTGCCCTGCCGGTGTCCCTTGCGCCGTGCACCGTTCGCTGAGGGCAAAGCAGCAGGGGCGAGCGGCCCTGGGAGCGTACGCGGACGCGGCGACGCGCGGTCGACGTGCAGGGAACGCCCAGGGAGCGTGTCGGCGGGAACGTCTACTCTAGGTGTGCCGGTGTCGTGCGGATCGCCCCACCGCGCTGCCCGCGCAACGCGCCCTACAGGAAGAAGCACCGTGACGCAGCCCGTCCACGTCGAAACGTTCAGCCCGGAGGAGCCCACGAGGCCGAGGGACCCCCGTTTCCGTGCGATGGCGGTCTCGGGGGGGCTGGCCCTCGTCCTGTGCACGGCCGCGGTCCTGCTGCCCTCGCCCTATGTCATCGAGTCGCCCGGGCCGACCTTCAATACGATCGGCGAGGTCGACGGACAGCCGCTCATCCAGGTGGAGGGCACCGAGAGCTATCCGCCCGAGGGCGAACTCGACCTCACCACCGTGTTCGTCAGCGGAGGGCCGAACGGACCGGTGAACGTCCTCCAGACCTTCCGGGCCTGGGCCGATCCCCATGAGACCGTGGTGCCCGAACAGCTCGTGTACCCGGAGGGGACCACGTCCTCCCAGGTGGAGGAGCAGAACGCCGTCGCCATGACCTCCTCCCAGGAATCCGCGATCGCCGCCGCACTGTCCCACGAGGGCATCGACTTCACGGAAGAGCTGTCGGTCGCCGGACTCGCCACCGGCTCCGCGTCGGAGGGGCTCCTGCGCGAGGGGGATGTCCTGCGGGCCATCGACGGCGAGGCGATCGGGAACATCGGGACGCTGCGCGCGGCCCTGCGCGAGGCCGGAGGGGCGCCGGTCGCCCTGTCCATCCTCCGGGACGGCGCGCCGCTCGATCTCTCCGTGACGCCGAAGGAATCGCCGGAGGGCGACTTCCAGCTGGGCATCCTCCTCGCCTCGACCTTCGACTTCCCCTTCGACGTCACGATCCAGCTCGACAATGTGGGAGGGCCCTCCGCCGGGACGATGTTCGCACTCGGCATCATCGACACCCTGACCGAGGGGGACCTCACCGGCGGGCGGCACTTCGCGGGAACGGGCACGATCGACTCCACCGGAGCCGTGGGGCCGATCGGCGGGATTGCACAGAAGCTCGTGGGAGCACGGTCCGGCGGCGCCGAGTTCTTCCTCGCGCCCGCAGCCAATTGCGACGAGGTGACCGGCAACATCCCCGACGGCCTGACGGTCGTGAAGGTCGGGACGCTCGAGGACGCCGTGGATGCCGTCGAGGCCCTGGGAGCGGGCGGGGACCCGGCCGGGCTGCCCTCCTGCTGAGCGGAGGCGCCGACGTGTCCGGAGGACACAGTTCAGGAACGATCCCGGGCGGGTGCGCAGACGACGGGAACCTAATTGGTCGGGCCAGACGTGAACAGGGCAGAATGAAACCACGAAGGGCGTGACTGCACGCTGTCTTCTGCCCGTGTCCGGGCTGGGGAGCGGAGCGGAAGACCGGTCATCGTGACCCGCAGCAGCTAACGATGAGGTAGATGTGACATCCGGACCAGACCGTCCGTTCGGCAGTAGGCCGAGCCCAGCAAGTGCAGCAAGAAGCCGGCGCCGCAGCCCGCTGATCCCGACGATCATCGTCGTGGCGGTGATCGTCATCGCCTTTGTCTATCTGTCCCAGGTCTACGCGGACGTGCTCTGGTACCAGCAGCTCGGGTTCCTCGAGGTGTTCGTCACCGAGAACCTGTCGCGGATCGTCCTGTTCCTCGTCGCGTTCCTCGTGATGGCGGGCGCGGTCTTCTTCAGCCTGCGCATCGCGTTCAGGAGCCGGCCGATCTACGCCCCCGACAGTGCCATCCAGGACAACCTGAACCGCTACCAGGCGCAGCTCGAGCCGATCCGCCGCCTGCTGATGCTCGGTATCCCCGTGGTCCTCGGTGCGTTCGCCGGCACGGCCGCGTCCTCCCAGTGGCAGGAGGTGCTCCTCTTCGTCAATCAGGAGCCGTTCGGCAAGTCCGATCCGGAGTTCGGCATGGACTACGCGTTCTACATGTTCACGCTGCCGTTCCTGAGCTTCGTGACCGGCTTCCTGATCAGCGTCGTGATCATCAGTGCGATCGCGACCGTCCTCACGCACTACCTCTACGGCGGCATCCGGCTCGAGGAGAAGGGCCTCTTCACCACGAAGGCGGCCCGGATCCAGATCGCCGTCGTCGCGGCGCTCTTCCTCGTGCTCCAGGGCGTCAACTACTGGCTGGACCGCTACGACACGCTGCTCAACCAGGGCACCTGGGCCGGTGCGCTCTACACCGACGTGAATGCGGTCATCCCCACCAAGGCCATCCTCGCCGTCGCCGCCATCATCGTGGCGGTCCTCTTCGTCGCCTCCGCGTTCATCGGCCGCTGGCGCCTGCCGCTGATCGGCACCGCGATGCTCATCATCACCGCCCTCCTCGCGGGCGGGGTCTATCCCTCCGTCGTCCAGCGATTCCAGGTGCGCCCGTCCGAGCTCAGCCTCGAGGGCGAGTACATCGACAGGAACATCGACATGACGCGCGAGGCGTACGGACTGGACGCGGTCGAGGTCGAGGCCTACAACCCCGAGGACGTCCCGCAGGCGGGAGCCCTGGGCGACGACGGCGAGACGACGGCGAACATCCGCCTGCTCGATCCGAACCTCGTCTCCGACGCGTTCAGCCAGCTGCAGCAGTTCCGCCAGTACTACCAGTTCCCGGAGACGCTCAACGTCGACCGGTACGAGATCGACGGTGAGGTGCAGGACACCGTCATCGCGGTCCGTGAGCTCGACACCAACGGTGTCCCCGCGGGCTGGGTCAACGAGCACGTCTTCTACACCCACGGCTACGGCGTGGTGGCCGCCGCCGGTTCGACCGTGCAGCCCGATGGCCGCCCGTCCTTCCTGCAGTCCGGCATCCCCTCCACGGGTGTGCTCGGTGACGAGTCCACCTACGAGCCGCGCATCTACTTCGGCGAGGACTCTCCCGAGTACTCCGTCGTGGGCGCACCCGAGGGGCAGGCGCCGGCCGAGATCGACCGCCCGCAGAACGAGAACTCCGACGACGAATCGCGTACCACCTTCAGCGGCGAGGGCGGGCCGAATGTGGGCAACGCCTTCAACCGCCTCGTGTACGCGCTGAAGTTCCAGTCCACCGACCTCCTGCTGTCCAACCAGGTCAACAGCGAGTCCCAGATCCTCTACGACCGTGATCCCGTGGAGCGCGTCCGCAAGGTCGCTCCGTACCTGACGCTCGACGGCAACAGCTACCCGGCGATCGTCGACGGGCGCGTGAAGTGGATCATCGACGGCTACACCACCAGCGCCAACTTCCCGTACTCGACGCAGCAGGAACTGGAATCGGCGACACAGGATTCGCAGACGGCGGAGGGCCTGGCCACCGCACTGCCCGCGGAACAGGTCAACTACATCCGCAACGCGGTCAAGGCCACGGTCGACGCCTACGACGGCTCGGTCAGCCTGTACGCCTGGGACGACCAGGATCCGGTCCTGAAGTCGTGGCAGAACGTCTACCCGTCCTCGCTGCAGCCCTTCAGCGAGATGTCGGCCGACCTGATGGCGCACGTCCGCTACCCGGAGGACCTCTTCAAGGTGCAGCGCGAGCTGCTCGCCCGCTACCACGTCACCTCGACGGACGAGTTCTACAACAACAGCGAGGCGTGGAACGTACCGGCCGATCCGGGGGAGAGCGCCGACGGCGCGGCGACGACGGCGGCGACGGACCGCCAGCCGCCGTTCTACCTGACGCTGCAGATGCCCAACCAGGAGGAGGCCGCGTTCTCGCTGACCACGCCGTACATCCCCTTCGTGCCCGCCGGCCAGACCCCGAGGAACGTGCTCTACGGCTTCCTCGCGGCGAACGGCGACGCAGGGACGGGCGAGGACGGCGTCAAGAGCGAGAACTACGGCCGACTGACCCTGCTGGACAGCTCGGGCCGTGACTCCGTGGTCGGCCCCGGCCAGGCGCAGAACCTGTTCAACTCGGACACCACCGTCTCGCAGGAGCTCAACCTGCTGCGCCAGGGTGCGTCCGAGGTCATCAACGGCAACCTGCTGACCCTGCCCATCGGCGGCGGGATCGCCTACGTCCAGCCGGTCTACGTGCAGTCCTCGGGCAGCTCGTCCTTCCCCGTCCTTCGTCGGGTCCTCGTGAGCTTCGGTGACAACGTCGGCTTCGCGCCGACCCTCGCCGAGGCACTGGACCAGGTGTTCGGCGGCGAGTCGGGAGCGACGACGGGCGACCAGGAGAACGTGGGCGAGACTCCGGAGGATCCCGCGACGCCTCCGGTGGAGGGTGAGGGCGAGGGCGCCACGCCGACGCCCACGCCGACCCCGTCCGAGGGCGGAACCCCCGGCGGTGCCACGGGTGACCCCGGGGCCGACCTCCGGACCGCGCTCGACGACGCCAACACGGCGATCCAGGACGGCAACGAAGCTCTCGCGGACGGTGACTTCGCAGCCTACGGCGAAGCGCAGGACCGCCTGCAGGACGCGCTGCAGCGGGCGCTGGACGCCGAGGAGCGTGTCTCGGGGACCACCGGGGAGTAGTCCTCGGAGGCCGGGCAGCTGCTCGATTTGCCTCTTGGCCCCGCGGCCGGTAACGTTAGTTACACGCCGCGGGGTGGAGCAGTTCGGTAGCTCGCTGGGCTCATAACCCAGAGGTCACAGGTTCAAATCCTGTCCCCGCAACGAAGAGAAGTCCGGTCCACCATTCGGTGGGCCGGACTTTTCGTTTGTCCCGCCGCAGGTCCCCGCCGACGTCCGGTCCGATACACACCTCCCACGCCGCCGGCGCCGCTGTCGGAGGCGGTACCAGGGTCGGGGGAGTAACTCAGGCCGGTCAGCCCTCCGACAGGGCCTTGTAGGCGCTCAGGGCCCGCTGGCGACTCTCCTTGAGGTCGACGACGGGATCGGGATAGCCCGGGGCCTTCCCCTTCCACGGCTCGTGGATGTTGTCCGCGTCCGCCAGTTCCGGCACGAACCGCACGAGGTACTGTCCGTCGGGATCGAACTTCCTGCTCTGCAGGACGGGGTTGAAGATGCGGAAGTAGGGGCTGGCATCGGCTCCGGATCCTGCCACCCACTGCCAGCTCGCTGCATTGCTCGCCGCGTCCGCATCGACGAGGCAGTCCCAGAACCACTTCTCGCCCACACGCCAGTCGATCAGGAGGTTCTTGATGAGGAAGGACGCCGTCGCCATGCGGACGCGGTTGTGCATCCAGCCGATCTCCCACATCTGGCGCATGCCGGCATCGACCAGCGGGTAGCCGGTCCGTCCACGCTGCCAGGCTTCCAGCTCCGACCTCGTGGAGCTCTCCCAGGCGAAGGCGTTGAACTCGGGCCGGTAGTTCACGGTGGCGAGCTCGGGATTGAAGTACAGGAGCTGCCAGCTGAACTCGCGCCAGCCGAGCTCGGAACCGAAGACGCGGATGTCCTCGGCCGTCGAACTGTGCTGATGGTCCTGGGCCGCGTGCCAGACCTCGAAGGGGCTGATCTCGCCGAACCGCAGGTGCGGCGACAGCATGCTGGTGCCCTGCACCCCCGGGCGGTCGCGGTTGTCCTTGTACCCGGAGGCGGCGCCGTCGAGGAAGTCGTCGAGCCGGGCGTGCGCGCCGGCCTCTCCCGGCGTCCAGGTGCGGCGGAGGCCCTCGGCCCAGTCCGGTGACGTGGGAAGCAGCCCCCAGGCGCCGAGGTCGTCCGACGCCGGCGCGGGGCCGTGCAGGCGGGCCGGCGCGGGCAGCGGCCTGCGGGGAGGGCGGAAGGACAGGCAGGCCCGCCAGAAGGGCGTGAAGACCTTGTAGGCCTCGCCGGAGCCCGACGTGACCTCCCAGGGCTCGAACATCAGGTTCGCCTGGAAGCTCGTCACCTCGAGGCCGTCGTCGGCGAAGGCGGCCTTCAGGGTCGCGTCCGTGGTGCGCTCGACCAGGCCGTAGCGGCGGTTCCACACGACGGCACGGGCGGAGCACTCGTCCACCAGTCGTGGCAGGACCTCTCCCGCCGGGCCGCGCCGCAGGACGAGCGGCACACCGAGTTCCGCGAGGGACGCGGTCAGTGCCGCGAGCGAGTGGTGGAGCCACCATCTGGAGGCACCGCCCAGCGGACGGATGCCCTCGGTGTCCTCGTCGAGCACGTAACAGGCGACGACGTCGTCCCCGCTCTCGGCAGCGGCTGCAAGCGCCGGATTATCGGAGACGCGCAGGTCGTCACGGAACCACACCAGTGTCACAGCCATCTGCTCAATCTACCCGCGTGCACCGACACGCGGGCTCCTGCACCAGCAGGGGAACCGCAGCCGATGGCTGCGGTTCCCCTGGCGTGCCGACCGGGTTCGGGCCCGATCAGTAGGTGATCTCGCCCGTCGTGGACGGTGTCTTGGCGTCCGTGGCGGTTCCCGCGCCCTGTCCGATCGCGGACTGCGAGCCGGAACCGGACTTCAGGGCAGCGAGGCGTGCCTCGATCTCGGTCTGCTCCCCGAGGTCCTCGAGGCTCTCGAACTGCGCGTCCAGGCTCGACGACGCGAGCTCCTGCTGTCCGCGGACCTTCGCCTCCTCGCGCCGGATCTTCTCCTCGAAACGGCCCACCTCGCTCGTCGGGTCCATGAAGTCGATGCTCTTGACGGCGTCGTGCACCTGCTGCTGCGCCTGGGCCGTGCGGGCGCGGGCGATCAGCTGGTCCCGCTTGGCCGTGAGCTCGCCGAGCTTGCCCTTCATCTGGTTGAGGCCGTCCTTGAGCTTGTCGACGATCTCCGTCTGTGACGCGATGGTCGGCTCGGCACCCTTCGCCTCGTTCTCCGCCGCCATCTGGCGCTGGATGGCCACCTTCGCCAGGTTGTCGAACTTCTGTGCGTCGGCCGTGTCGCCGGACGTGCGGTACTCGTCCGCCTTGCGGGACGCCGCGAGGGCCTTGTTGCCCCAGCTGCGAGCGTTCTCGACGTCCTCGTTGTAGTCGTCCTGCATCATCCGCAGGTTGCCGATGGTCTGCGCGACGGCGCTCTCGGCCTCGGCGATGCTGTTGGTGAAGTCGCGGACCATCTGGTCGAGCATCTTCTGCGGATCCTCGGCCTGGTCGATCAGGGCATTGATGTTGGCTCGGGTGAGCTGGGCGATCCTGCCGAAAATTGACTGCTTTACCATTGATTTTCCTTTCGATTCTTCGGAAATAGTCCCTGAGTCTGCTGCGGGAGGCTGTCGGAGCGGCCTAGAAGTCGCCGCCGCCACCTCCGAAGTCGCCGAAACCGCCTCCACCCCCGTCGAAGCCGCCGAAGCCGCCACCGCCGAAGCTCCCGCCGTCGCCGCCGAAGCCGCCACCGCCGTCGCCGTAACCGCCACCGAACCCACCGCCGAAGCCACCGCCGTTGAGGATGGACCCGAGCAGGATGCCGCCGAGCAGGGCGCCGCCCATGCCGTCGCCGCCCCGTCTCCCGTACATGCCGCCCATCCCCATCCCACCGCGGCCGAAGCCCTCGACGTCCTGTTCCGCGAGCTGCGCGGCGTGGTCGGCGAGCAGAGCTGCCTGCTGGGCGTGGGAGAGCGCGGTCACGGGATCGGACCGCTGGAGGTCGACGGCGTGGTCGAGGTTGCGTTCCGCCTCGGCGAGACGCGTACGTGCCTCACTGCCGACGCCGCCGCGCCGCGCCCGGATGTAGTCGGCCGTGCCCGAGATGCTCGACTGCGCGGCGATGATCGCGTGCTGCAGCGAGTCCTGGGCGCGACGGGAGTTCTCGGCCTGGTCGCGGACGCCGCCGAGGGCGGCATCGAGCTGGGCGTGCGCGGCTTCGAGGCGCTGCAGCAGGGCGAGCGGATTGCTGCGCGCGTTCTGGCGCTCCTGCCGGACGGTCGTGACGGCGGCCTGGAGGGCGGCGACGGGACCGGCGAGGTCGCGGTACTGGCCGGCGCGGTCCATCGCCGCCGCCTGCGCGAGGTCCTGCTCCGCCTCCGGGAGCGCACGTTCGAGCTCGCGCTCGGCCCCGGCCAATTCGTCGGCCCGCTTGTCGATGGCATCGAGGAGGACGGTGCTCTGGTGGACCGCCTCCTCGGCGGCACGCACCGCGACGACGGTCCGTCCGGTGTCACCGGCGGCCATGCGCGACTGCGCTTCGGAGGCGGCGCTCTCGACGAAGGAGAGGCGCTCCCGAGCCTGCTCGATGTTGTCGGCGACCTGGGAGGTCGCCGTCTCGAGGTAGCGGCCCTGCAGTGACCGGAGGGACTGCTCGGCCGCCTCGAACCGGCGGCCCGCATCCGCCGCGGCGGACTGCGCCCTGCGGAGCGCCTCGGGGGCGTTGCGCTCGAGCTCACGCAGGGCGTCGAAGTCCTCCTTGTGCGCCTGCAGCGAGGCATTCACGTCCTCGCAGCGGCGGATGATCTCCCCGAGCCACTGGCGCTGCTGCTGCTCCGTGTCCGGGATGTGGTCGTCGAGCTGCTGCTGCAGCTTGAACGATTCACCCATGTGCTGCTTGGCGGCGGCGATGTCCTGCGAGAACGTGGTGATGGCCTCGCTGCCGTACTGGGCTTCGGCGAAGCCCAGTTCCTGCTCGCTGGACTTGATGGCGTCGTCGGCCGCCACGAGCAGGCTGCCGGCGCGCTTGCGCAGGTCCTCGACGCTCGACGAGGCGAGCGGGTCGACCACCTCGCCCTCGGCGGAGGGCACGGGCCCGTAGCCGTATTCCTCGCGTTTGCGCTGAGCACTGCCACCGCCGCGGTTCTTGAGCAGCAGGTACCCTCCCGCGCCCGCGACGGCGACGAGTCCGCCGACGAGGGCCAGTCCACCGAGGGCGCTGCCGCCGGTCGTGGTTCCGGCGGTCGTGGTCCCTCCCGCTCCGCCGTTGCCGGTCCCCGTCAGGGCGTCCTCCGTGCCCTCGACGGCGGCGAGGCCGGCCTCGGCGAAGTTGCCGGCGCGCAGTTCGGGCTGGATGTACTCGTCGTAGAGCGCCTGGCCCTGTCCGCCGATCTCCGATCGGTTGCCCGGCGCGTACCCCGCCTCGCCCTGCTCCACGCCGACGGCGAGGACCGCCTCGTCGGCGCTCGACGCGTTGAGGCCGGCGGTGGCGGACGCCCACTGCTCGGCTCCGGCCGGATTCTCGAACGTGTCGACGTAGGCGACCCGTACGGTGAATCCCTCCTGCGAGCGCAGGTCCTCGATCGCGGCCTCGAGCCGGCTCTCCTCCTCGGGAGTGAGGACCCCCGCGGTGTCGGTGACGTAGTCACCGGAGGGGAAGGTGACCGGTTCGTCGGCCAGAGCCGCGGTGCTCGACAACAACGGAATCGCCACGACGGCGCCCAGGACAGCAGAGACGCGGGTGCGCCTGCTCATCATTCGCATTTCCGACCCTTCAGCATGTCCCCCGGACCCGACCGGTCCCAGGACTGGGGTCGGCGGACGCCGGAGGCTCCCTGTCCTCCCGATTCTATGGTTGGGGTCCGGGAGCGTCCACCACCACATCTATGCCCCTAGCGAAAGGGGCTCCGGATCGGACGGGGGAAGGGCGGAGGATACTGGGAACGCCCGGACCTGCCGTCCGGGGCGACCGTCCCAGCTCCAGCAACTTCTCAGAAACCGCACAGCGAATGCATGCTTGAGGCTCAGCGAAGGTTGCCATGATGTGGTCAACAGCAACGAAAGGACCTCCCATGAACGAGCAGCCAGGCTTCCAGGGCGACGCCGAACGCCCGCTCCCTCCGCAGCCCCAGAACCCGCCGTCGTGGGGGACGGGCCGGGACAACCGGCAGTCGGCCGATCAGCGGGACGGCCGGCCGGCGGACCAGGACGGCCGGCAGTCCGATCGGCAGCACCACGGACCCGCGCACGATCCGTCGGTCTCCCACCCCGCCTATGCCGGGCACCAGCCCTTCTACGGCGAGCAGGGCCGGGGTTTCGGTCCGGGAGGAGCGAACCACGGCGGACGGACCGTGGTGAAGGACCGCAGGCGGGTGGGTCTCGCCACCTTCGCCGCAGGGGCCCTCGTCGCCGGGCTGATCGGCGGTGGCGTCGCGACGGCCGGCTTCAACGCACTGGACGACGACGGCCGCACGGGTACCGCGCAGTCCGTGCCGGAGTCGATCGTGGTGAACAACACCGACGACGTCAACACCATCACCGGAGCGGCCGTGACGGCGTCTCCGAGCGTCGTCACGATCGCCGTCAGTGGTGGCGGCGCCAGTGGCTCGGGCTCGGGCATCATCCTCGACACGGACGGGCACATCCTCACCAACACCCACGTGGTGACCCTCGGCGGACAGGTGTCCGACCCGACGGTGGAGGTCAAGCTGAACGACGGCCGCGTCTTCGCGGCGACCGTGGTCGGGACCGATCCCCTCAGCGACCTCGCGGTCATCAAGATCGACGCCCCGGACCTCACGGCTGCCACGCTCGGCAACTCCGACGAACTGAACGTCGGAGACACCGCGATCGCCATCGGGGCTCCCCTCGGATTGAGCGGCACCGTCACCGACGGCATCGTCTCCACCCTCAACCGCACCATCAGCGTGGCGTCCTCGGCCGTGCCGGAGGAGACCCCGGACAGCTCCGAGTCCGAGGACGGCGAGGGTTTCAACTTCCTGCCGCCCGGTGGGTCCGGTGAGCAGCAGACCCAGTCCCAGGGCTCCATCTACCTCAATGTCATCCAGACCGACGCCGCCATCAACCAGGGCAACTCGGGCGGTGCGCTCGTGGACGGGGACGGGAAGATCATCGGCGTGAACGTCGCGATCGCGTCGGCCGGTTCCGGCGAGTCGACCGGGAACATCGGTGTGGGCTTCTCGATCCCGATCAACTACGCCGAGCGCATCGCCGACGAGATCATCGCGGACGGCGAGGCCACGCACGGCTTCCTGGGCGTCAGCGTCACGCCGTCGGCCGGTGACGGGTCCCAGACCACCTCGACCTTCTCATCCGGTGCGCTCGTCGAGTCCGTCGAGCCCGGGTCGCCCGCGGAGGAAGCCTCCCTGCAGGTCGGAGACGTCATCACGAAGGTGGGTAACTTCCCGATCAGCGATCCACAGTCGCTGACGGCGGCCGTGCGGATCCAGACGGTCGGCCAGCAGGTACCGGTGGAGGTCATCCGGGACGGGGACACCCGCACCGTGGAGATCACCCTGGCGCAGGTACCGACGCAGTAGGGACCAGCCACAAGCAGCAGGTGACAACCCGGAAGGCGGTCCCGTGTCGGGGCCGCCTTCCGGGCGTCCACAGCAAATGGCAGGCAGCGCCGGGCCCGGAAGCGTCACCCCGCTATGGTTAGCTAGTCGATGGGAAGATCCCCGGACGAGGAAGGTCATCAATGGACGAGGCCACAGCAGGCGGACTGCGCATCGCGGTCCTGGTGAAGCATGTTCCCGACGCTCAGTTCGACCGCCACATCAGCGGGGACGACCTGACCACGGTACGGACCGAGAGCATCCTCTCCGAACTGGACGAGTACGCTCTCGAAGCTGCGCTCCAGCTCGTCGAGGCGAACGGCGGCGCGACCGGCGGCCACCGGGTCACGGCCATCACCATGGGGCCCGCCGCCGCGGTGAACGCGGTCAAGAAATCCCTCCAGATCGGCGCCGACGACGGCGTCCACCTCACGGACGAGGCGCTCACGGGCTCCGACGCCTCGGCGACCTCGAAGGCCCTGGCAGCGCTCCTGCGCCACCTCGGCCCGTTCGACCTCGTCCTGACGGGCATGGCGTCCACCGACGGGGAGACCTCGCTGGTGCCGGCGCAACTCGCGGAGCGACTCACCCTGCCCCAGGTGACCTTCGCGGCCTCGCTCGACCTGGCACGCGAGGATGGCGGCTGGAGCCTCACCGCCCGCCGCGACAACGACACGTTCGCCGAGACCATCGAGGCACCCCTTCCGGCACTCGTGTCCGTGACGGACCAGATCAACGAGCCCCGCTACCCGAACTTCAAGGGCATCATGGCGGCGAAGAAGAAGCAGATCCAGGTCCTGTCCCTCACGGACGTCGGCCTGCAGCCGGACGAGGTGGGCTTCGCCGGGTCCTGGACGAAGGTCGAGGCGGCTGCCCCACGGCCGCCACGCAGCCAGGGAACCGTCATCACCGACGAGGGCGATGCCGGCATCCGGCTCGTCGACTTCCTCGCGGGACAGAAACTCCTCTAGTCCGCCGACCGCACGACCGATCCGTCCAGGAGATCCCCATGACCACCGTCCTCGTGTTCCTCGACCACCCCGGAGCGAGCCTCGCCAAGAGCGAGCGCGAACTCCTGTCCCTGGGGGCCTCGCTCGGTGAGGTGGTGGTCGCCCTCGCGGACGAGGCCGGGCCGGCCTACCTCGACGGCGTGGGCTCCTATGGGGTGCGGGAGTACTACCGGCCCGAGACCGCCGCCGTCTCCGAGGTGCTGGTCGCGGGAAAGGCGGCATTCCTGGCGGCAGCCGTGCGTGCCTCCGGTGCCGGGGTCGTGCTGCTGGGCAACGCCTACGAGTCCAAGGAGATCGCCGCCCGGCTCGGTGTGCGGCTCGAGGCCGGTGTCATCACCGACGTCGTCGCACTGGACAGTGACCTCACGGCCACGAAGTCGGACTTCGCGGGGTCCTACACGGTGGAGTGCCGGGTGACCACGGATGTGTCGATCCTGACGGTCAAGCCGAACAGCTTCGAGGCCGTCGAGGCCGGCCCGCCGTCGTCGCCCCGCGAGGTACCGATCCCCGTGGAGCTGCCGCTGGCCGCGGCGCGGGTCACCGGGCGCGTGGACAAGCCGGTCAGCGGCAGGCCCGACCTCAGCGAAGCACGCGTCATCGTTGCCGGCGGGCGCGGAGTGAACGGGAACTTCGGCCCGCTCGAAGAGCTCGCGGATGCCCTGGGCGGTGCGGTCGGTGCCTCGCGTGCGGCGACCGACGCCGGCTGGATCGAGCATTCCGCCCAGATCGGGCAGACCGGCAAGACCGTCTCGCCCCAGCTCTACATCTCGGCGGGGATCTCCGGCGCCATCCAGCAGAAGGCAGGGATGCAGACCTCCAAGGTGATCGTCGCGATCAACAAGGACGCCGACTCGCCCGTCTTCGAGATCGCAGATTTCGGTATCGTCGGTGACCTCTTCACGGTGCTGCCGCAGGCCACCGACGAGATCCGGAAGCGCGGCCTGTAGCGGTGACCCGGAACGGTGACCCGGCAGCTCCGGAGCGGGTGCTGGTCTTCGCGGCACACCCCGACGACATCGACTTCGGGGCGTCCGCGACGATCGCGGGCTGGACGGCCGCCGGGTCGTCCGTCAGCTACTGCATCCTCACGGACGGAGACGCCGGCGGCTTCTCAGCGGAGGACCGTCCCGGCATCGCGGGCCGGCGCCGTGAGGAGCAGACCGCAGCGGCGGAGATCGTCGGCGTCACCGATGTCACGTTCCTGGGGCAACCCGACGGATACCTCGAACCCACGGACACCGTGATCCGCGCGATCGTCCGGAGGATGCGCGAGGTACGTCCCGACATCGTGCTGTCGATGCATCCCGAGCGGAGCTGGGACCGGATCCAGAAGAGCCACCCGGATCACCTCGCCTGCGGTGAGGCCGTCACGAGGGCCGTCTACCCGGCCGTGGAGAACCCGTTCGCCTACCCCGAGCTCGAGGCGGCCGGAATCAGGAGTTTCCGCGTGCCGTGGCTGTGGTTCTACGGGGGACCGGCGCACCTCGAGAACCGTTTCGTCGATGTGACCGGCTCGGAGGACGTCAAGGTCGCCGCGATCACGGCGCACCGGAGCCAGCACCCGGACGTGGAGCGGATGCAGGCAAGGGTGCGCGACATCCTCCGGGAGAACGCCCGGCGCGGGGGCCTCCCGGAGGGGCGCAGCGCCGAGTCCTTCCACGTCGTGGGTATCAACACCGACGAGACGATCGCCGGGTTCTAGTCCCGCAGCAGGAGGGCCCCCGGCGACGATCGGCGGGGGCCCTCCTGCTGCGTCGGTGGATCACGCTCCGAGCGGGATCTCCGCGACGATCGGCAGCGTCGGCGTCGCCGAGCCGCCCTCGGGTTCGACGGTGATGGCGATCGCGCTGAATCCGCCGATGTCCGAGAGCTCGGTGACCTTGGTTCCCGCGACATCCTCACCGGACATGGTTCCCACCGACACCGGAGCCGTCCCGTCGGAGGGGATGCGCCACATCTGGTAGACGAATCCTGCAGCCGGCGCCGGGACACCGCTGAGGGTCACGACAGCCGCGTTCTCCTCCCCGGACACCGCGAGGTCGGCCACGCCGCCGGCGGCCAGCGTCAGTTGCTCCGTCCGGACGTCGGACGCCTGCATCACCTGCTGCTCGACCGTGGTCTGCTCCAGGTTCTGGGCGATCGTGACGCCACCGACGGCGATGACCACGGCTGCAGCCGCAGCGACCACCCAGCGTCCGGCCCGGGAGGACATCGACGCCTTGGCGGCGCGACGCCGTGCGAGGTCGTCCTGGCCTGCGCCGTGCTCCGCCTGCTGGACCCCCTCGGCCCCGGGACCCGGAACGGCCGCCAGGCCCGGTCGGGGGAGCGAACCGGTCGGGGCCGCTGATCCGTCGCCGGACTGCCCGGCTCCCGGGAGCTGTGCGACGATCCGTTCGAACAGATCCGCCGGCGGTTCCACCTCGCCCGCTGCGTAGACGGAGGTCACCGTCTCCCGGCAGGTACGGACGCGATCGGCGAACGTCGCGCTGGTCGCGGGGTCCGTCCCCTCCAGGAACGCCTCGATGATCCGGCGTTCGTCGGAGCTGATGGCATCCAGCGCGTACAGCTCGGCCCACTCGAGGAGGTGCCCGCGGGCCAGATCGGTGGCGAGGTCATCGGCGAATTGTCTGTTCATATCCCTGTCCTGCATCTCAGGCCACCCCCAAACATGTCTTGAGTCGGAGCAATCCGTCACGGATTCTCGACTTGATGGTCGGCACTGCGACCCCGAGCTTCTCGGCCACCTCGCGGTAGGTGAGCCCGCCGTAGTAGGCCATCCTCACCGATTCCTGCTGCGTCTCGGTGAGCGTGTCCAGACACCGGACCACGCTCTCCGCCTCGAGCCGCTGCGTGACCGTGTCGACGACGTCGTCGTGGTCGATGGTCTGGGTGGCCGCGCCGTAGCGGGCCTCCCGGTCCGTGGCACTCTGCTCGGAACGTACCTTGTCCACCGCACGGCGGTGCGTGAGGGTCATGAGCCAGGCCATCGGGCTGCCCAGCTCCGGATTGAAACGGTCGGCGGTGTTCCAAACCTGGAGGTAGACCTCCTGGGTGGCGTCCTCGCTCAGGTCCGCATCGACGAGCACCCGCCGTGCCAGGCCGTACACGCGCTTCGACGTCTGTTCGTAGAACAGGGCGAAGGCCGTGCGGTCCTGCCGCGCGACCCGCAACAGCAGGTCGGTCAGGGTCGGGCCGGTGCCGGGATCGACGGCCACCTCGTCTGCTGCTGTAGCACGTGGGCTGACCCGGCTTGCTCGTGGCGTTTCCATAGGGCTCCAGCATAAAGCGCTGGTCGTGCCAATCCGAACAGCGCCCGCGAGATCGTGCTGTGGGGCGCGTCGTCGTCCCTGCTGCAAAAGCACCATCCCACCGCCCTACCCGTTCCGTAGTTTTCCTCTGTCATCTTTTCTTCGGAGCAGGGAGGGTCCCGGATGGTTCGCGGCGCTAGTCTTCGGGTGCGTACGAGCCGACGGCGATGAGCGAGTCGGCGTTCAGGACGAAGTCGGCGCCGAGGCGTCCCACGAACTCCTCCCGGATCCGCTGGAGGGAGTCGGAGTCGTCCGGCAGCAGTCCGCGGTAGCCGCTGCCGAGCGCGAGGGACCACGCGTACTCGGGTTCCAGGGGCACCGTCAGGTCCAGCTTCTCGACCCTGACGTCCGTGAGGCCCCGGGCGCGGAGCCATTCCTCGAGGCGCTCGCGGGACGCCAGCTTCCTGCAGTTCTCGACGAAGACGGGACTGGCCGACGGGGCGGACGCACCGCCGGACGTGGTGCGGATCGTGTCCAGGAGGAGTTCACCGAACGGCTCGAGGGCTCCGTCGTCCCACGCACTCATCGCGACCCGGCCACCCGGTCGCAGGAGGCGGACGATCGAATCCATGCCGGCGTCCATGTCGTCCAGGAGGAAGACCCCGTAGCAGCTGAGCACCGCGTCGTACGGGGCCTCGGGTGTCCAGGCGGCCGGGTCGCGCCGGTGGAAGGACACGTTCCCCAACCCGAGGGCCTCGGTCTTCGCTTCCGCCAGGTCGAGCATCGCCGACGAGCGGTCGACGGCGTCGACGTGGCCGTCCGGCCCTGCGAGCTGTGCGGCAGGAACGGTCCCGGTACCGGTCCCGGCGAACACGTCGAGCACCCGCTCACCCACCAGGATGTCGGCAGCGGCGACGACGGCGTTGCTCACCGGGTTCCACACGGCCGGAGCGAGGCGGTCGTAGTCCTCCGCTCCGCCGTCGGGCAGTATTGCGGCATGGCGAGCGGGCATGGGGGCTCCTAGGCGTGGATCATCGCTGGGCACCTGCGAAGTCCTGTTGACGCCAGGCTTCGTAGAGGACGATGGATGCGGTGTTGGCGAGGTTGAGCGATCGTCGTGAGGGCAGCATGGGTACGCGGACGCGTGCGGTCACACGGGGGTCGTGCTTCACCTCGTCCGGCAGGCCGTCCGATTCCCGGCCGAACATCAGGACGTCGGTGGGTTCGTAGGTGATGTCCGTGTAGGAGACGTCCCCGTCGGAGGTGTAGGCGAAGACCCGCCGGGGCTGCAGCGCGCGCCAGGCGTCGTCGAGGCTCGCATGGACGTGCAGCACCGTCAGGTCGTGGTAGTCCAGCCCGGCCCGCTTCAGCTTGGAGTCCTCGAGGCTGAAGCCCAGCGGTTCCACGAGGTGCAGTTCTGCCCCGGCGACCGCTGCGAGGCGGATGGCGGCCCCGGTGTTGCCGGGGATCTCGGGCGTGTGGAAGAGGATGCGGAACACCGTTCCATCCTAGCTTCCGGCTCCGGCGAGCAGGCGCGCGAGCGCGGGCAGCTGCACCACGTTCGGTGTGGGGCCCGACGCCAGGAAGGACCGGACGGTGCGTACCGTGGTGCCGGCGTTCACCACCTGCACGACGGCGGGCGAGGACCGGTCGAATCCCGGCGGGACGTCGATGACCGGCGCGAACGGATTGTCGGGTGCTCCGTGGACCACGACCCACCCCGCGACGTGGAAGTCCGGGAACAGCTCCTGCACGGCCCGCACGGTCGCCGGCAGCTGGAGTTCGACCGGGCGGCCCTGGTGGCGCAGCGACCGTCCGTCCCACGCGAAATTGCCCGGCGAGGCGGTGAAGGAGTCGAGAACGGCCATCCGGTAGCCGGCGAGCAGCACATGGCCCGCCGTCGTCCTGGCCCTGTCCTCGAACTGCACCCCGTTGACGAGGCGCGCCGCCGGGTAGGTGGGCAGCAGTGTGCGCTCGAGCAGGGCGGCGGTCCGCAGCTCTCCCTCCAGCCTGGCCCGGGCGCCGGACGACAGGCGGGCGAACATCCCCGGCTGCCGGGGGACGCCGGAGGCCTGCCGGCCCGCGAGGAGCAGGGGGACGACGGGAGGCGCCGACGGGGAGAACGGCGGCACGTAGACGGGCGCGGACCTCGCGGCGTCCACGTCCTCGACCCTCGTCCGGGTGGCTCCCTGCGGGCCCGCCGTCGCGTTGCGGGTCGAGGCCGCAGGGGGTGCGGGGGCGGGGCGACCGCGTCCGGTGTCGGAGTCGTAGCGTTCCCGGCGCTGGGGGTCGCTCAGCGTCTCGTAGGCGACGGCGACGTCATGGAACTGGGAGGCTGTTCCCCCGAGATCGGGGTGCACCGCGCGCGCCGCGCGACGGTAGGCGTCCTTGATCTCCTTGGTCCCGGCTTCGGGAGGCACGCCGAGGATGTCGTAGTACGACTTCCGTGGGGGCTCTGCCATTCCTCCGGCCTTTCCGGGCGTTCCGATCCGTTGCGTGGGTACTCCCGGCGGCGCGTGGTGCGGGAGACGCCCCGGTACTCCGAGACTAGAGGCACCGGCGGTTCCGGGCCAAAGCAGCAGGACGCCGCTCCTTTCCGATCGGGTACGCGCCGGCACCGCAGGTATCTGACGGGTCCAACGCGGGACGCAGGCGAACAGTTCGGTCCTGCGGCACCCCGGCCCGCCCGGTCCCGATCCCGGGATGCCGGGATGCCTGGACCCGCGCTCCGGACGGGCCGGGGTGCGACTCAGGACGCGCGCCGGTACAGCGTGTAGAGCGCCGAGTCCTCGGTGAGCAGAGAGGAGAGCACGAGCGCGACGGCTCCGTCGGGGCTGTCCCCGGCGGAGATCCGGGGTCCGTCGCCGCCGGCGAGCAGCGGACTGATGGAGAGGCACAGCTCGTCGACGGCGTCCGCGCGGGTGAAGCCGCCCAGCACGGCGGGGCCGCCCTCGCACAGCACCTTCCCCAGGCCGCGGCGGCCGAGTTCGGCGAGGACGGACCGGGCCTCCACCGTGTCGGAGCCGCAGTCGACGACGTCGGCGACGTCCCCGAGTGCTGCCCGCCTACCGGCCGGGGCGTCCCTGCTGGTGAGGACGAGCGGGCGCACCGGGGCGTTGCGGAAGAAGCCACTGGACGGATCGAGGTCGAGGCTCCCCGAGATGACGGCGATGGCGGGGTGACCCGCGAGGCCGCGCGCCGCCCGCCACGCCCGCGCGTCCCCGTCCACGAGGTCGCCCTCGTAACCCTCAGCCCGGACGGTGCCGGCCCCCACCAGCACCACGTCGGCGAGTCGTCGCAGGACCGTGAAGATCCGCTGGTCGCCGTCGTTCCCCAGGGCTGCGGAGAGGCCGCCGCTCGTCGCGGCACCGTCGGCGGCCGCGACGAAGTTGAACCGGACATAGGGCCGGTCGATCGCGGGATACGCGTAGACCCGGTACAGCGCGGCGTCGTCGACCTCGTCGGGCGACGGCGGGAGGAGGGAGGTGATCACGGCGCCGCCGGTTCGTTGACGTCGCCCATGTTGTGCCGGAGGTAGGCGGGTTCCCGCCACCCCAGGACCGCCTCGGTGAGGTCCACGGCGGCGCGGGACGCGGGGACGTTGTGCATGCGGACGACGCGGGCCCCGCCGAGGATACAGATCACGGCGGCCGCGAGCGAGCCCTCCACGCGGTCACGCTTCGGCCTGTCGAGGGTCTCGCCGATGAAGTCCTTGTTGGACACCGCCGCCAGGGCGGGGAAGCCCAGGCCCGCGATCTCCGCGAAGCGGCGCGTGATCTCGAGCGAGTGCAGTGTGTTCTTGTTGAGGTCGTGGCCCGGGTCCAGCAGGATCCGGTCCTCGGGGATGCCGAGCCGCACGGCGTCGTCCACCTTCCGGAGGAGGAAGTCCGCGACCTCGCGGACCACGTCGCCGTAGGTGGGCCGCGGGTACACCGAGCGGGGCTCGGCCAGGCTGTGCGTGATGACCAGGTGGGCGCCGGCCTCGGCCACCACGGCCGCCATGTCGGGGTCCCGCAGCCCCGTGGTGTCGTTCACGACGCTGGCTCCTGCGGCCAGCGCCTGGCGGGCCACCTCGGGCAGGAAGGTGTCGGCGGAGATGATGACGTCGGATGCCGCGCGCACGGCGCTGATGACGGGGACGATGCGGTCCGCCTCCTCCGACGCCGGGATCGGGTCGCCGGGCGCGAAGGGCGCTCCGCCGATGTCCACCCAGTCCGCGCCGTCGGCGACCGCCTGCAGGGACGCATCGACGGCGGCCTGGAGCGCGAAGGTCGTCCCGCCGTCGTAGAACGAATCCGGCGTCCTGTTGATGACGGCCATGAGCGCGACCTGGCGGTCGAAGTCCAGCGTGCGGGGACCGAAGTCACGCACCGCGTGGCGGAACGCCGGACGGTAGGTCCCGGAGGATGACGGAGGCGCTGCTCGACTGTCCACCCTGCAGTTCTACCACCGCGGGCCGCGTGCCCGGCTCGTGGTCCGGTGCGTGACGCGGACCACCGGAATCGGCGGTACGGCGTGGCGCCCGTAGAATCGGTATGTGCCCGTGTATGTCGACCACGCGGCGACCACGCCCATCTCGGCGCCGGCGCTCGCCGCCCTCACCCGCGAACTCAGCCGGAGCGGTAATCCTTCCTCCCTCCATGGCTCGGGCCGGCGTGCCCGGCGGTCGGTGGAGGACGCACGGGAGACCATCGCAGCGGCCGCGGGTGCACACGCGTCCGAGGTCGTCTTCACCTCCGGCGGGACCGAGGCCGACAACCTCGCGATCAAGGGACTCTACTGGGCCCGGCGGGCCGCCGCCCCGGAACGCAACCGGATCCTCTGCAGCACCGTCGAGCACCACGCCGTGCAGGACACCGTCGAGTGGCTCGAACGCCACGAGGGCGCCGAGGTGGTGTGGCTTCCCGTGGACGGGACCGGCGTCGTCTCCCTCGAGGCGCTGCGGGCAGCCCTGGCCGAGGCGCCGGAACGGACGGCGCTCGTCACCGTCATGTGGGCCAACAACGAGGTCGGCACCGTCCAGCCGGTCCACGCCGTCGCGGCGGAGGCCGCGCGCTACGGCGTGCCCGTCCACAGCGACGCCGTCCAGGCGTTCGGGTCCGTCCCGGTCTCCTTCGCGGACTCGGGACTCGCCACCATGGCCGTGAGCGCGCACAAGATCGGCGGCCCCGTGGGCGTCGGCGCCCTTCTCGTGGGGCGCGCCGTCACCCTCACGCCGGTACAGCACGGCGGAGGGCAGGAACGGGACATCCGGTCCGGCACGCTCGACGGCGCGGGGATCGCGGCGTTCGCCGCGGCGGCCGACGACGCCGTCGCGCACCTGGGTGACGAGGGCCCCCGGTTGGCTGCGCTGCGGGACCGCCTGATCGACGGCATCCGCCGGGAGGTGCCGCAGGCCGTGCTCCGCGGCGTGGACCACCCGGCACCCGAGGGGACACGGCTGCCCGGCAACGTGCACTTCACCTTTCCCGGCTGCGAGGGGGATTCGCTCCTGTTCCTCCTCGACCTCGCGGGTATCGAGTCGTCCACCGGCTCGGCGTGCACGGCGGGTGTGCCGCGGCCGTCCCACGTCCTGCTCGCCATGGGGCTGAGCGAGGACGAGGCCCGGGGCGCCCAGCGCTTCAGCCTGGGGCATACATCCACCGCCGACGACGTTGACGCCGTGGTGGCCGCCATCGGTGGTGCCTACGCACGGGCGCGCGCCGCAGGCATGGCAGGACACGCATCATCCATCCGAACAGCAGGAACGGGTTTTTTCTCATGAGGGTACTGGCAGCGATGAGTGGCGGCGTCGACTCCGCAGTGGCGGCGGCGCGCGCGGTGGAGGCAGGGCACGACGTCGTCGGGGTGCACCTCGCGCTCTCGCGCATGCCCGGCACGCTCCGGACGGGCAGCCGCGGCTGCTGCACCATCGAGGATTCGCGGGACGCGTGGCGCGCCTGCGACATCCTCGGCATCCCGTACTACGTCTGGGACTTCTCCGAGCGCTTCAAGGCGGACGTCGTCGACGACTTCGTGGCCGAGTACGCGGCGGGACGCACGCCCAACCCCTGCATGCGCTGCAACGAACGCATCAAGTTCGCGGCCCTGCTCGAGAAGGCCCTCGCGCTCGGTTTCGACGCCGTCTGCACCGGCCACTACGCCAAGGTCGTCGAGGACGCCGACGGCAATCCGGAACTGCACCGGGCGGCCGACTGGGCGAAGGACCAGTCGTACGTGCTCGGCGTCCTGACCCACGAGCAGCTCCGGCACTCCATGTTCCCGCTGGCCGAGACACCGTCGAAGGCTGAGGTCCGCGCGGAGGCCGAGCGGCGCGGTCTCTCCGTCGCGAACAAGCCCGACAGCCACGACATCTGCTTCATCCCCGACGGGGACACCCGCGGCTGGCTCGAGGAGCGCATCGACCTGACGGAGGGCGACATCCTCGACGTCGACGGGGAGAAGATCGGCAGCCACCCCGGTGCGAACGCCTTCACCGTCGGCCAGCGGCGCGGCCTCAAGCTGGGCACCCCCGCGGCGGACGGCAAGCCCCGCTTCGTGCTCGAGATCCGGCCCAAGCAGAACGAGGTCGTCGTCGGACCGGAGCACCTGCTCGCCATCGACGAGATGCGGGGGATCAAGGTGTCCTGGGCAGGCCTGCCCATCGACGAGGTGCTCACCGGCGAGGAGTTCGACTGCATGGCGCAGGTCCGGGCGCACGGAGACCCGGTGGCGGCGCGCGCCTCCGTCGGATCAGCCGACGGCGCGCCGCAGCTCGTGGTCCGGCTGGTCGAGCCCATGCGCGGCGTGGCACCGGGCCAGACGGTCGTGCTGTACCAGGGCACGCGCGTCCTCGGGCAGGCGACCATCGACTCGGCGCGCTCCGCGCTCCGCCCCGAACCGGCGGGCGTGCAGGGCTAGTCGCGGTTTCCGGACGCCCCACGGCTTCTGCTTGACTGGAGTCATGACGCACCCACGCAGCGGCTTCGACCCGGCAGCCAGTTCACTCGCAGGAGACGTGGCCCCCGAGGTCATGGCCGAACTGCTCTCGGTGAGGAGCTCGATCGACAACATCGACGCCACCCTCGTCTACCTGCTGGCCGAACGCTTCAAGGCGACGCAGCGGGTGGGTCACCTCAAGGCCGAACACGACCTCCCCGCCGGTGATCCGCAGCGTGAGGCGGCGCAGATCGCCCGGCTCCGCATGCTCGCGGAGGAGGCGCAGCTGGACCCGGCGTTCGCCGAGAAGTTCCTGAACTTCATCATCTCCGAGGTGATCCGGCACCACCAGGCCATCTCCGAGAACCGCAAGCCCTCCACCGGCCCCGCGGCCGACACGTCCTCGACCGGTGCCGCAGGGGAGCACGGCGTCCATGACTGACGCCGACCGGCGGCCCGTCGGCGCCACGGCTGCCGGTGACTGGCCGGGGACCGATCCCCTCGAGGCGAACCGCGCCGCCCGCGGTGAGCTCGGCGGTGCGAACCTCCCCCTCCTGCCGTCCCTGCCCGGTCGCGGGCCCGGCAGCGACGCCGTCGGGCGGACCCTCGGCATGCTCGTCGAGCTTCCCTTCGACCTGCAGCCGCACGGCTGGCGGCTCGTCCAGCGGCCGGGCCGCGACCAGCGCCGGGCGAAATCGTCCCTGTCCTCCGACATCAATGCCCTCGGCGACATCGCCGGCGCGGAGGAACGCCCCGCGCCCCGCCTGAAGCTGCACCTGCAGGGTCCGCTGTCACTCGCCGCGGGGGTGCACCTGCACAACGGTGAGCGGGTCCTCGTCGACGCCGGCGCGCGCCGCGAGCTCTACGAGTCTCTCGCCGCGGGCGCCGCGGACCTGGTCCGCCGCGTCACCTCGGTGGCGCGGGGAGCAGAGCTGGTGCTCCAGCTCGACGAGCCGGATGCCGGAGCCGTCCTGGCCGGACGCGTGCCCACGGCGAGCGGCTATCGGACGCTTCGCGCGGTCGACCGGCGCGAGGCGACCGAGGCGTGGGACTCCGTGACGGCGTCGGCGATCGCCGCCGGAGCCCGCGGCACCGTGCTGGCCCCCGGCGGCGGCGGCGACGTCGTCCTCGACGCGGCGCGTGCCGGCACGGCGGCGCTGTGCCTGGAGGGTCGGGGGATACCCGATCGCCACTGGGAAGCGCTCGCGGAGGACATCGAATCCGGCCGGGAGCTGTGGCTCGGGGTCCTCGATCCCGCGGCGGACCTCCTCCAGGTCCGCACCCTCGTGGAGTCCGTGCTGGGCCCCTGGCGGCGGGTCGGGCTGCCCGTCACGGCACTCTCGGCGCTGACGGTGACCACACTCCCGGGGCTGTCCCGCCGGGCACCCGCCGACGCCGTCCGGGCCGTCACCCGGATGGCGCAGGTCGCCGACGCGCTGGAGCAGGTGCGGGCGGAGGGCTGATCCGCCCTGCCGACCCTCCCGGACGCCGTCAGACGCGCTGCTCCCAGCGCGCGGGCCGGGCCTCGACGGGCAGCACGCCGTCGAACTCCTCCACGACGTAGTCGAACCGCCCGGCGTACACGAGCAGGGTCCCGAGCTGGCGGTGCACGACGCGGGTCTTGATGCGGAACGAGCCCGCCGCGTCGTCCCACCACTGCTCCACGTAGGCGAGCGCCCCGAGGGCATCGGGCAGCGGGAGGCGCACGCCCGCGAAGACGCGGGTCCGTGACGACACCATGCGGATATGCCCCTCGTCGGTGGCGCTGCAGGCCAGCAGCGTGGCCATCCGTCGGTGCCGGCCCACGTAGTCGGTCAGGATGCCGTCCTGCAGGGACGTGGTGTCCTCGAAGATCCGCAACGTGGTGCCGAAGTCGAGTTCACGCCGCGCGGTGAGGGCCGGGCGCCCGAACGGGTCGACGTGGGGGTAGTTCCGGATCGTGAACGGTACGTCGCCGGCGTACTCGGGGAAGAACGCGTTCTCGAGCGCGGTGAGCCGGAACGCCGGGCGCGCGAACCAGGCCGGGCAGCCGGCGACATCGAACACCCCGCGCCCGTGGCCCGACAGGCCGCTCTCCGTGGAGAGGCCGAAGTAGTCGCGCAGCTCCGGCTGCAGGCGGCCGAAGTCGCTGCCCATCGCCTCCTGGTAGATCGAGGTCATGCCGCCCACTTCCTTTGCTCGGGCACCCAGTCAACCACGGGGAACACCGGTTGCATGGCGGTCCGGGTGAACCGGGTCGCTCGAGGCGCCCCCGCTCAGAGACGCCCGGCTGCCTTGAGCCTGATGTACGTGTCGGCGAGCAGCGGCGGAAGCTCCGCGGGAACCGCGTCGACCACCTCCGCACCGAGCAGCCGGATCTGGTCCGCCACGGCCGCGCGATCCAGGAGCGCGCGTTCGGCCGCAGCCGCCCGGTAGGTGGCCGCGGCCGTCGAGCGGTCCGCACCCATCTCCTCGAGCCTCGGGTCGCGCACCGAGGCCACGACGACGACGTGACGTCCGGTGAGTCCCGGCAGTGCGGTCAGCAGCCCCTCCTCGACGGCGCCGGAGTCCAGGGACGTCAGCAGCACCACGAGGGAGCGGTGCGGTGAGGCCGCACGCACCTGGGCGGGCACCCGCGACCAGTCCGCCTCGATGAGCTCCGCCTCCAGCGGCGCCATGGCCGTCACCAGGGAGCCCAGGAGGTTCCCCTTCGCCGTCGAGTCGACGCGTGCGCGGACCCTGCGGTCGAACGCCAGGAAGTGCACCTTGTCGCCGCCCCGCTCCGCGAGGACGGACAGCAGCAGTGCCGCTTCGATACCGGTGTCCAGGCGTGGTTCGTCCACGATCCGCGCAGCGGACGTGCGCGAGGTGTCGAGCACGACGACGACGCGCCGGTCGCGCTCCGGTCGCCACGTCCGCACCACGGTGTCGCGCCGGCGGGCCGTGGCCCGCCAGTCGATGGACCGGACGTCGTCGCCCCGGACGTAGTCGCGCAGGGAGTCGAACTCCGTACCGGCGCCGCGGATCTGCACCGCCGACTGGCCGTCGAGTTCACGCAGCCGGCGGAGCTTGGACGGCAGGTGACGCTTGGAATGGAAGGGCGGGAGGACCCGGAGGACGCCGGGGGCCGGGATCGTGACCTGCCGGGCCGCGACCCCGAGCGGACCGGCGCTGCGGATGGTGACCGTCTCCACGCGGAGGATCCCGCGCCGGGCCGGACGCAGTGTGACGGCCAGGCGCCGCGCTTCGCCCGGCGGTACGGCCGCGGACTGCTCCGGGTCGACGGCACCGGCCGACGGCTGCCACGCCTCGCGGACGGTGCCGCGCAGCGGTCGGCCGGTGTCGTTGCGCACCACCAGGGCGCTCCGGCACTCCTCGCCGAGACGGACGCTGTCCGGCAGCACCCGGGTGATCCCCACCCGGCGCGGCGAGGCCGCGAGGGCCAGGTCGAGTGACCCGACCGCGGCGAGGAGGGCGGCCCACAGCAGGATCGACGTCGTGCCCGGATACAGGATCACGGGCACGACGCCGAGCAGCGCCAGCAGGACGAAACGGCCGGTGATGACCACGGCGAGCTCCTCTCGGGTCCGGGCAGGGATCCTGCCCGGGACGTGCGTGCGGGGTGCGCCGCTACCGCGGGACGGGGACGGTGCCGAGGATGCCGCCGAGCACGTCGTCGACATCGACGCCGTCCATCTGGGCCTCGGGCCTGAGGGCGACGCGGTGCCGGAGCGCCGGGAGGGTGAGGGCCTTGACGTCGTCGGGCGTCACGAAGGACCGGCCGGAGAGCCATGCCCATGCACGGGAGGTGTTGAGCAGCGCCGTGGCACCGCGGGGGGACACCCCGAGCTGGAACGACGGGGACGACCGCGTCGCACGGACGAGGTCCACGATGTAGGCCAGCACCTCCGGGGCGATGGCCACGCGGGCCACGGCGGCCCGGGCGCGGTCGACGTCCTCCGCGCCGGCGACGGCCCGTACGCCGGCGGCACCGAGGTCGCGTGGATCGAAGCCCACGCTGTGGCGGCGGATCACCTCGATCTCGTCCTCGCGCCCCGGGAGGGGCACGGTGAGCTTGAGGAGGAAGCGGTCGAGCTGTGCCTCGGGCAGGGGATAGGTGCCCTCGTACTCCACCGGGTTCTGCGTCGCGGCGACGAGGAACGGCGCCGGCAGGCGGCGCGAGACGCCGTCGACGGAGACCTGCCGTTCCTCCATCGCCTCCAGCAGGGAGGCCTGTGTCTTCGGCGGAGTGCGATTGATCTCGTCGGCGAGCAGGATGTTCGTGAAGACGGGACCTTCCCGGAAGGTGAACTCCGAGGTCTTGGATTCGTAGATGAGCGAGCCCGTGATGTCGCCGGGCATGAGGTCCGGCGTGAACTGGACGCGCTTGGTGTCGAGGTCCAGTGCGGTGGCGAGGGTACGGACCAGCAGGGTCTTGGCGACGCCCGGGACGCCTTCCAGCAGCACGTGCCCGTCCGCCAGGAGCCCGATGAGGAGGCCGGTCACGGCCGCGTCCTGACCGACGATCGACTTGCCCACCTCGTCGCGCACCCGCAGGAGCGCGGCGCGCGCGGATCCGTCGTCGGGCACCGCCTGCTGCGGGGCCTCCGGCGCACGGTCCTGGACGCGCGTCCCCTGGTGGGCACCGCCCGCCGTCGTTCCCGGCTGCGCCTCCAGGACGCCGTCCTGCCGGTCTGTGGATCGGTTCATGATGGAATCTCCTTCTCGAGGTCGAGGATCTCCTGTGCCCACAGCACAAGCTCGCGGTTCGTGGTCGGTGTGTGGTGGAGCAGTCGTCGCTCGAGCTCGATCCGGGGACGGCCGCCCTGCCGCGAGGCCGCGTCGAGGACCTCCACGGGGGTCGCCGAGCGGTCCACGCGGAGGCGGCGCGCGAGCCGGGCGAGTGTCGCGGCGCGCAGGTTCGCCGCGGCGTGTGCCACCGAGCCGGAATCCTGGTACAGCCGCGCACGTCCCTCCGCGGTCTCGGCTGCACGCACGACGACGGGCAGCGGCTCGGCCGCCAGCGGTCCCAGCCGGCGTCCCCGCCACAGCATGGCCAGGACCGAGCAGGCGAGCAGCCACACGAGCAGGTGGTCGACCCAGGCGGGCAGCAGCGTCAGTGGGTCGATGCCCTCGCCCGAGGCCACGACGTCCGCGCCGGTCGGTTCGTACCAGACCAGCGTCGGGAACGACCCCAGCACCCCGAGCGCGAGGGCCGCGTGGCCCTCGTCCGGCATCATCTCGTTGGACAGGATCCCCGGCGCTCCCAGGACGGCGACGGAACCGTCGGCGCTCGTGACGTACAGTCCGCCCTCCGTGCCGCCGATCGTCGTCGGGAAGCACTCGAGGATGCCGGAGTAGGCCGTTCCGGTCATCGACAGGGTGCCCGCCGCCGTCGCATCGGGATCGGAGCAGTCGGCCTGCAGCCCAGGCTCGTCGTCGCCGAGGTCGAACGGCACGGCACCAAGCTGCTCGAAGCCGTCGTCGAGGGCCGAGAGCTGGCGCGCGCCCGGCGCGGCGAGGACGGCGAGGTCCGCCTCCTCGCTCAGGTGGGCGACCTGCGCGGCGCTGAGGTACGCCTGGGCGTCATTGAGGAACAGCGTCGCCGGGCCCCCGTCCAGCGCCGCGAGGGCGTCCTCGTAGGAGGTCGCGCGGACGACGTCCACTCCCTGCGCCGCGAGTACCTCCGCCACCGCTCGCGCACCGTCGGGTGCCGGATTGCCGGGGGAGAGGGGGCGGTCGTCCTTCTCGGGGCCGGGCAGCAGATTGAGCAGGACGATCACCGCGAGCACCAGCGCACCGATGATGACGGGTCGTGCGCGGCGCAGGCGCGACCTCGCCGTGCCGGCTGCGGAACCGCCGTCCCCCATCACCTCGCCCTGCACGGGATGCGGCTCCGCCGGCGAGCCCGGGAGGACCGCGCCCGGCGCTCCGAGGTTCCTCTCGCTGCGCGTCACCGAGGCGCCGCCGTCGTCGTGGTGCCCGTCGCCCGTTCGGGCCGCTCGGACGACAGCAGCCCCTCGATGCCGGCCGCCCGCCGCTGGTCCTCTTCCGTGGCCGTGCCGCTGCCGTAGTGGGTCTCGTTGAACAGCTCGGCCAGCCACGCGGCATCGGCCGATCGCGCCGGGAATGCATCCCCGAGCTGGACGGCGGCCTCGGTCGCCGTCCGGCCGGGCTGTTCCTCGATCACCAGGCGCTCCTCCGCCGAGCGTATGGTGGCACGCAGCAGTTCCGCGACGGCGCCGGTCCAGTCGGCCTCCGCCGCGAGACCGGCGGCGCGGCGGCGATGGTATGCGGCCGAGCGCCTGACGTCGCCGTCGAACACGGCGGCGTCCCGTATCTTCCCGCGCGCGTTCAGGCGGGGCTTGATGAGCAGGACGGCCACGACGATGACGAGTGCCGCGCCGATCGCGACGACGACCGTTCCCGGGCCGGCTCCCAGTCCGCCCATCCCGTCGAGGAGCCGGGCGATGCCACGGAGGAGGTCGCCGAGGATCCGTTCGACGATGGAGGGCTGGGCTTCGACGTAGGCAGGCTTCGCGAGTTCTTCCTGGAGGAGCCGGCGGGCCTCGTCGGCGTCGGGCGCGGGGAAGGGCCGCCCGGTGGTCACCGGCGGCCCCTGCCCGGCGCCGGGGTGGTGCGCGTCGGCATCAGGCGGGCCCCCCGGGCTGGTGGCCGAAGGAGGCGGTGCCGCCGGGGAGGATGTCCGGGTGCCCCGCTCCGGCCTGTTCGTGCTCACGCAGGAGGACGACATCGAAGCCTTCCCGTCGCATGCGGAGATCGACGTACAGCAGTGCGGTCACGCCCGCCTGGAAGGCGTAGCCGATCGCCGTGAAGAGAGCCGCGATGGCCTGGGTGGCGATCAGGAGCGGGAGCGAGTCCAGGGCATCCGGCGCGGCGGACGCGCTGGAGCTGAAGCCGAAGAAGAGGGACACCGCGAAGGTGAGGGGGGTCGAGATGACGGAGCCGATGATCGAGACGATGATGCTGGTGAGGAGCACGATGCCGAACGTCCGCCACCAGTTGCCCCGGGTCAGCTGCCACGAGCGCTTGACGGCCGTCCAGGGCCCGATGCCCTCGAGCATGATGGCCGCGGGTGCGACGGCGAGTTTGATGCCCGCCCAGACCAGTGCCGCCATGCCCGCGAGCACGAGGGGCACGATGACCAGGGCGGAGTATTCCGCCAGACCGATGATCGCGAGCGCCGAGATCCCGACCACCACCACGAGGCCGACGAGTCCCGCGGCGACGGACAGGAGGCCGAAGCCCAGCAACGGGAGGATGCGGCTGCGGGAGAGGCGCCACGCCTGACCGAAGGAGGTCCGCTGGTTGATCACGGCCCGTGCCAGGGGGATGACGAGGATGCCCTGGAGCACCAGCAGCGCCGCGGCGGACACGATGCCCGCGACGGAGGCGAAGACGCCGAAGCCGGCGAACGCGCCGATGATGCTGTCGGGCGTCGGGTTCTGCGACTCGAACACCTCGAAGGACGACAGGACGTTCCCGAGCATGAGCACGGTCACCAGGGCGACGACGGCCTGCAGCAGGATGGCGATGCCGAAGGTGGCCAGCGGGTTCCTGCGGCAGGCATGGAAGGCACCGTCGAGGATCTCGCCGAGTCCGAGGGGCCGCAACGGGATGACGCCCGGTTTCGGCGGGGCCTGGTACCGGGGGGCCCGGGGGAAGGGCTGCCCTCCGAAGGGATCGTTGCCCCAGGGTGCGCCCGGGGCCCCGTAGCCGCCCCAGCCCGGCGCTCCGCCCGACCCCGGTGCGGGAGAGGGGCCGGGCGCAGTGAACCTGCCCGGTGCGCCCTGGTGCCCGGAGGCATCGAATGGCCGGTCCCACGGGCTGGACGGCGGTGGAGGGGCGCCGGGCTCCTGCGGCATGCCGGGGGCCGGACGGCCGGGCGACTGCCAGGCGGGCCGGTCCTGCCGACGGGGTGCCGACGCGCCGGGGGGCTGCCACGGCCCGGACCGACCCGGGACCGGTTCTCCCGGTGGTCGCGACCGCGGGTCGCCACCGCTCGCGTCCTGCCCCGCGGGAGGTGTCCCGCCGGCCGGCCCATTCGTCGAATCACTCATTGCGCCCCTCCGTCGATGCTGCCGGGACGCATGCGTTCAGCTTCCCCTCCTGCATCATAGTGAGCCGCGCCACCATCGGCAGGAGCCGCACGCACCACGTGTGTGCCGTCCGTCCCACCACGCCGTCGCCGGGGTGGTGGGACATTGTGCGCCGAATGGGACAGTATGGGGGTATGAAGGCTCGCATACTGGTCATCGACGATGATGAGGCCCTGTCCGAAATGATCGGCATCGTCCTCCGCAACGACGGCTTCGACCCGGTGTTCTGCGCCGACGGCGCCGCGGCGCTTGGCGTCTTCCGCTCGTCGCACCCGGACCTCGTCCTGCTGGACCTGATGCTCCCGGGCATGGACGGCATCGAGGTGTGCCGCCAGATCCGGAACGAGTCCGACCTCCCCATCGTGATGCTCACGGCGAAGTCCGACACCTCCGACGTCGTCCGCGGGCTCGAGTCGGGGGCCGACGACTATGTGCCCAAGCCCTTCAAGCCGGCCGAACTCGTCGCTCGTGTCCGCGCCCGGCTGCGCCCGGCGGAGTCGAAGGCCCCGGAGACCCTGCGCATCGGGGAGGTGAGCATCGACGTCGCGGGCCACGAGGTGACGCGGGCCGGCAAGCGCGTGTCCCTGACCCCCCTGGAGTTCGACCTGCTGGTCGCGCTCGCCCGGAAGCCCTGGCAGGTGTTCACGCGCGAACTGCTGCTCGAACAGGTGTGGGGCTACCGCCACGCCGCCGACACGCGACTCGTCAACGTCCACGTGCAGCGGCTGCGCTCGAAGATCGAGCGTGATCCCGAGGCACCCGAGATTGTCCTGACGGTGCGTGGTGTCGGCTACAAGGCCGGACAGGGCTGACGCGGCGGGCGCGGCCGATCGCGCTCCCGGTTCCCCCTTCTCTTCTCCCGAGGTCCCGCGGCCTTCCGTAGCCTCCGGCGTAGGCTCCGCCGACCCCACCGCGTCGGCTTCCACGCCCGCAGCGGCTCCGGGTGAGCACGTCGCCCTCGACGTGCGCGACGCGCAGGACGGCGACCGGGCGTCCGGCGGCAGGGCTCCCGGCTCGCTCGCCGCCGCCGGTCCCGAGGTCGTCGCACGGCTCCGCGCGGGGCTGGTCCGACTCCGGGCCCTGCTGCGATCGATCGCCAGCCACTGGCGGCGATCCCTGCAGTTCCGGACCGTCGTCGCGACGATGCTCCTGGCATCCGTCTCGTTCGTCGCCGTCGGCGGCTTCCTCTCCAACCAGATCGCGAGCGCGCTCTACGACGAGCGCTTCGACCAGTTCAGCGCGGAGGCCGGTTCCGCCCTCGTCGACACGAAGGCGGTCTTCCGGGACTCCTCGGCGACGGACCGGGACACGACGAGCCGGTTGGTGCTCGATTCCGTGAACGCCCTGGTGGGCAGCGAGACCGATGCGCCGCGGCAGTCGATCCTGGTGCCCATCTCCGGGGAGGGGCTTTTCATCCCGACCACCGTCAGCCAGGACGGCGCCACGGCGGGCATGCTCCCTCCTGACCTCCAGTCGGCGGTCCGCGACGGCCAGGACATCTACTGGGCGCCCATCACCATCCCGGTGACGCAGGACGGCGACCAGGACGCGCCGGGCATCGCCTTCGGGACGCAGGTCCAGCTGCCACCCGAGCGCAGCCCCTACGCCCTGTACGTCTACTACGACCTCTCCTCCATGCAGTCCACGCTCGACTACATCCACGGTGTGCTGTGGCTCGTGGGACTGGTCCTCCTGCTCGTCATCGGTGGCATCACCTGGTACGTGACGCGCAGCGTCATGCTGCCGGTGAGCCACGCGGCGTCGGTGTCGGAGAAGCTCGCGTCGGGTCAGCTGCAGGAGCGCATGGAGGTCAGCGGTGAGGACGAGGTGGCCCGGCTCGGGGCGTCCTTCAACCACATGGCGGGCAGCCTGCAGGACCAGATCACGCAGTTGGCGCAGCTGTCCCAGATGCAGCAGCGCTTCGTGTCCGACGTGTCCCACGAACTCCGGACGCCCCTGACCACCGTGCGGATGGCGGCCGAGGTGCTGCACGATGCCCGGGACGAGTTCAATCCGGTGAACAAGAGGTCCGCGGAGATCCTGTTCGACCAGGTGGAACGGTTCCAGGCGCTGCTCGCCGACCTGCTCGAGATCTCCCGGTTCGACGCCGGTGCAGCCGTGCTGGAGGCCGAGTCGGTCGATGTCGTGCAGCTCGTGCAGCATGCCATCGACGGGGCGCGGCCACTCGCCGAACGGCTCGGCTCGGACCTCCGGATCGTCTCCGCGGAGACCGAGTGCATCGCCGACGCGGACGGACGTCGTATCGACCGGATCCTCCGCAACCTGATCGTCAACGCGCTCGAGCACGGTGAGGCGCGGCCGGTGGAGATCCACATCGCCTGCAACACGGAGGCGGTCGCCGTGGCGGTCCGCGACCACGGCATCGGGATGACGCCGCTCGAGGCCTCGCGCGTCTTCGACCGGTTCTGGCGGGCGGATCCCGCGCGGGCGCGGACCACCGGTGGCAGCGGCCTGGGCCTGTCGATCGCGACCGAGGACGCCCGGCTCCACCACGCCTGGCTGGAGGCATGGGGCATGCCCGGCGAAGGAGCATGCTTCCGGCTCACCCTGCCGCGCAACGAGGGCGGAGAGCTGACCTCGTCGCCGCTCGCGCTGCCGCCGTCGGGCCCGCCCCGCGCCCTTCCTGCCGGTGGCGCCATGGACACGGCCCCGGCAGAGGATGCCGGGAGCGGAACGAGGGAGAGCAGTGCCAGGAACTAGCACGATGACACGGAACCGGCCCGGCCGTCGGCCCGGTGGCCCGGGTGTGCCGGCGCGGGTCCTCGCCGCACTGCTCGCGCTCTGCTTCCTGCTGGTGGCGGGCTGCTCGGCCATCCCCACGCAAGGACCGGTCGGCGTGATACCGGCGGCCGAGGGTGAGCCGGACGCCGTCGCACCCGCCTTCGATCCGCAGGGTCCCGCGTCCGGCGCAACGCCCGAGCGGATCCTCCGTGACTTCATCACCGCGGGCACGGGTGCGGGCGACGGCTACAGTGTGGCCCGCCAGTACCTGACGCCGGAACTCGAGAAGACCTGGAAGCCCGAGGAGCGGATCGTCCTCTTCCGGTCCGACCCCCGCGTGGAGAAGCGCGAAGCCGAAGGCGTCTACCAGATCCAGCTGGAGACGACAGGCACGGTGGACGGCCGGGGGCTGCGGACCAACAGTGCCGTCCCGGCGACGGAGACGCTGGGCGTGCGCATGGTCCAGGTCAACGGGGAGTGGCGGATCGGGGAGATCCCCGACGGGATCATGCTCGCCCAGAGCAGTGCCCAGGACCTCCTGATCTCGCACGACCTGTACTTCTACAGCAGCAACTACCGCTTCTGGGTGCCCGATGCGCGGTGGTTCGTCCGCAGGACCGGCGTGACCGCGAGGATCGTGGGCGCCATGCTGGCCGGCCCTGCTCCCTACCTGCAGGGCTCGGTGACCAGCGCGTTCCCCGAAGGGGTCACGCTCGCCCGGGACTCCGTCCCGATCACCTCCGGCAGGGCCTCGGTCGAGCTCTCGTCCGAGGTCCTGGAGAACGCCACCGACCTCGGCCTGCAGCAGATGAACCAGCAGCTGCAGGTCAATCTGCTGGGCCTCAACGACGTCACCTCCGTGGAGATGACCAGCGGACGGCCCATCGAGCTCGGGGCGACCTCCGCGGACCTGGTCGTCCCCGAGCTGACCCCCGACGTCGGCGGCGAGCAGGTCGGTATCGCCGGTGGCGAGCTGGTGCGGGTCCGCAACGGCGCCGTCGTACCGATCGAGGGACTGCCCTCCGTCGCCGGGCTCCAGCCCCGTGACCCGGCGGCATCGGTCTCCGGAAGTGCCTACGCCTTCGTGAACGCGGACAGGACCACCCTGTACGTCACCGCTCCGGGCAGCCAGGCACGCAGCGTCGGCAAGGGCAGCGCCCTGACGCAGCCCTCCTTCGACCCGGAGAACTGGGTGTGGACGACCAGGGCCGTCGCGGGACGCCGTGAGGTCATCGCCATCCCGCCGGGTGGGACCGAGGCGAACGCCTCCGTCCTGGCCGCCGGCTGGCTCGGTGACCGGACCGTGGAGGAGCTGCGGGTGTCGCGGGACGGGTCCCGCGCGCTGGTCGTCACCGAGCGGGGCGGAACCAGTGAGGTACTGCTGGCCGGCATCATCCGCTCCACCGAGGGCGTGCCGCAATCGCTCACCACGCCGCTCACGCTGCCGACCGACGGGACCGTCGACACGGCGAAGTGGGCCGGCCAGAGCACGATCGTCGCGTCGTCGACCGGCGCGGACGAGGAGGCCACCCCGGTCATCCTCCAGCTCGACGGCGAGCAGGAGACCATGGCCGCACTCGACGGGGTCCTCGGCATCAGCGCGGGCTCCGACGCCGAGGACACCTTCTACGCGCAGGCCGGCAGCACCCTCTACCGGCGCATCGGCAACAGCTGGGTGGACGAGCAGCTCCAGGTGCTCGACCCAGCCTTCCCGGGGTAGGGCCTTCCCCGGGGTAGGTCCGGCTCCACCCGGGGAGGGATGTCCACATAGCGGGAACCGGCGTTCGCCCGCCGGCGCCGGCGTGATGGCATGGGCCCATGCGAGCTGCTGTCCTCTCCCCGGTCCTGGACAGGCTCGTCTTCGGACGGACCTGCCGGCGGCTCGCCCGCGCCGTGTCCGCCTTCGGTGCCCTGCTCCTGCCGTCGTCGTGCGTGCTCTGCGGCGCGTGGGACACGTCGCTGTGCGGCGGGTGCCTCGCGGCGTTCCGCAGGGCGACGGCGCGTCCCTTCCGCGCCGACGGCGGCGCGGAGTCGCTCCCGGACGTCGAGCTGGGCGCGCCGGGGGAGAACGGGCGCCTGCTGCCCGGGCCGAGCCACGGACCGCTGCCCGTACTCGCCGCTGGCCGGTACGGCCATGCCGTGTCGGTGGTCCTGCTGGCCTACAAGAACCACGGCCACGTCGACCTGGCCGCACCCGTCGGGTCAGCCCTCGCGGGCGTCCTCCACGAAGCGGCCCGTGCCTTCCGGGTCCCGGAGCCTGCCGGGGCGCAGCCCGTCCTGGTCGTCCCGGTGCCGACCCGCCCGTCGTCCCGACGGCGGCGCGGCTACGATCCGCTGATGCTCCTCCTGTCCAGGCTCGACCGTGCGGGACACCTGCCCGCCTCCGCGGTCCTCGCGCCCTGCCTGCGGCAGGTCCCGCAGTTCGCGAGGTTCGCGGCCACCGTCGGACAGGGCGGGATCCCCTCCCTCCCGGCGGCGCTCGCAGGGGTGCGGTCGGGGTGGGGCGGCGGGCAGAAGGGCCTCGGCCGACGGCGGCGCCGTACGAATGTGCTGCACACGATGGAGCTGCCCGCACGCAGCCGGGGTGCCCTGGCCGGGAGGGACTGCATCATCGTCGACGACGTGCTCACCACGGGTGCGACCATCGGGGAGGTCCACCGTGTACTGGTGCTCTCCGGGGCGCGCGTGCTCGGCGCGGCCGTCATCGCCGCCACGTCCTCGCCGGTCGGGGACGCCGCCCGACGCGTGCAGGTGCCCCCGGCCGTGCCACCGATGGTGTCCTGAGAGGCGGCCGTCAAGCCACCGCAAGTTTCGGAGCACCAAGGGATGAATAACGGACAGTCGTGAACTACCGTGAAGTACGGGTACCAGACAGTGACGACACGTACCCGTCGGCGGTGGCTATGCATCTCGCCAGGCCGCCGTCGTGTCACCTAGTGATGTGGAGGGCACCATGGAATTTGTGATCAATGGTCGGAACCTGGCGGTATCGGACCGTTTCCGTGAGTACGCGACGGAGAAGATCGACAAGATAGAGCAGCTCGGCGACAAGGTACAGCGCGTCGACGCGAAGATCACCAAGGAACCCAGCGCACGCATGGCGGACACCTCGCTCACGGTCGAGCTGACCGTCCTCTGCAAGGGCCCGGTCGTCCGGGCCGAGGCCTCCGCCGCCGACAAGTTCGCCGCCTTCGATCTCGCCTACGGGAAGCTCCTGGAGCGCCTGCGCCGGGCCCGTGACCGGCGGAAGGTCCACCACGGCCGGCACACGCCCGTGGCCGTCAGAGTGGCCACGGCCGACCTCGAACCGGCGGATCCCGCGCAGCCCATCTATCTCGAGACGCCGGTCATCGAGCCGACCTCGCACGAGCCCGTTCCCCAGCCCGCGACCGAGCCCGAGGACGTCGACGCCTACTCCACGCCGGACGACGTCCCTGCCGGCGACTCTCCCGTGCTGATCCGCCGCAAGGTCTTCTCGGGTACTCCCATGACGCTCGATGACGCGGTCGACAACATGGAACTGGTCGGCCACGCCTTCTACCTCTTCGTCGACTCGGCGACGGGCGCACCGTCCGTGG
Organism: Arthrobacter sp. UYP4; assembly: GCF_057291175.1. Classification (NCBI taxonomy): domain Bacteria; kingdom Bacillati; phylum Actinomycetota; class Actinomycetes; order Micrococcales; family Micrococcaceae; genus Arthrobacter; species Arthrobacter sp. UYP4. The sequence goes on along the minus strand of NZ_JBXAVU010000001.1, from coordinate 1,089,375 downwards.
TCTACCGGCGGCAGGGCTGGACCTACGGCGTCATCACCCTCGATTCGAAGTGCGCCGAGGGGACCGAGGAACCCCATGAGGAACTCCTCGCCTACCGGGCGAAGGAAGCAGCGTCAGCCTAGGAACGACCACCCCCGCGCCGGCTCCCGCCGGTCGCGACGACCGATACGGAACTGCCCCCGCCCTGCGCGGGGGCAGTTCCATGCAGGAGCCCATGCCGAACCTCACCACCGCACAGGCCCGGCGCATCGTCCTCGCCGCCCAGGGCCTGCACCGCCCCCGTCTCCGGGCGCCGTCGTCCCGCCGCGCCGTGAACTCCGCCGTCCAGCGCCTGCAGGTCCTCCAGATCGACTCGGTGAACGTCCTCGCCCGATCGCACTACCTGCCCCTGTTCTCTCGCCTCGGCTCCTACGACCGCAAGGACCTGGAAGACCTCTACTCCACGGGACCCCGCACGCTGGTCGAGTACTGGGCGCATGAGGCGAGCCTCGTTCCCCCGGCGTTGTTCCCACACCTGCGGGTATGGCAGCGGCGCACCTGGATGGGAGCGGCCGGCGTGCCGGACGCACTGCGCCAGGCTCTCGAAGCCGCCATCCGCGAGCTCCTCGACGAGGGGACGCCGCTTCCCGCCTCGGAGATCCAGCGACTCCTCGGAGCGGACACGACACGTCCCGAGGACGGCTGGGGGTGGCGGTGGACCGCAGCGAAGCGGGTCCTCGAGGATCTCTTCGCGCGGGGCGAGGTGGGATCGGCGGGACGGACGGCCCAGTTCGAACGCCTCTACGCGCCCATCACCCAGGTGCTTCCAGATGCGTCTCTCGCCACGGCGAGACCGGACCGGACCGACGCCCTCGCCGTCCTGGCCGAGCGCGCGCTGGGAGCCCTCGGCGTCGCACCCGCCCGCTCGGTCGCCGACTACTTCCGGACACCGGTCCGGGAGACACGGGCCGTCCTCGACGGGCTCGCGGGCGCCGGTGTCGTGGAGACCGTCGTCGTCGACGGAGGGACGGAACCCTGGTACCTGCACCCGGCGGCGGCCCTGCCCCGCCAGGCCAGGGGCAGGGCGCTCCTGAGCCCGTTCGATTCCCTCGTCTTCGAGCGCGACCGGCTCCATAGGCTCTTCGACGTCCACTACCGCATCGAGATCTACACCCCGGCGGAGCGGCGCATCCACGGCTACTACGTGCTGCCCTTCCTGCTCCGCGACACCATCGCGGCCCGGGTGGACCTCAAGGCCGACCGGACAACGAAGCGCCTGCTGGTCCGGGCCAGCCACGTCGAACCCGGCGCCCCCGGCGACACCGCCGCCGAGCTGGCCGACGAACTGCGCCTACTCGCGCAGTGGCTGGGTCTGGTCGAGGTCGTCGTGGAGGATCGCGGGAACCTCGCGCCATCACTCGCCGCTCAGGTCGGCACGCTACTCTGAGCGGACACGCGGTCCCGCGCCGCCGGGCAGGGACGCAGGGAACGGGATCGGGATCCCGAACGTCCCTCACGTAGACTAGATACGCCATCTTTGGGCAGCATCAGATTGGGAGCAGATACCAGTGCCATCACTTCTTGAACGAGTACTACGCACCGGCGATAAGAAGACACTGAAGCGACTCCGCAACTATGCCGACGCGATCAATGTCCTGGAGGACGAATTCCGCGGGATGACCGACGCAGAGTTGCGCGGTGAGACCGATCGGCTGAAGAAGCGCCACGCGGACGGCGCCACCCTCGACGAGCTGCTGCCGGAAGCCTTCGCCGCCGTGCGCGAGGCGTCGAGCCGCACACTCGGGCTCCGCCACTTCGACGTCCAGCTGATGGGCGGAGCCGCCCTCCACCTGGGGAACATCGCCGAGATGAAGACCGGAGAGGGCAAGACCCTCGTGGCGACCGCCCCGGCCTACCTCAATGCGCTCACGGGCAAGGGCGTCCACGTGGTCACCGTGAACGACTACCTGGCCGAGTACCAGTCGGACCTCATGGGCCGCGTCTACCGGTTCCTCGGGCTGACCAGCGGCTGCATCCTGTCCAAGCAGGATCCGGCCACCCGCCGGGAGCAGTACGCGGCGGACATCACGTACGGCACGAACAACGAGTTCGGGTTCGACTACCTGCGCGACAACATGGCATGGAGCGCCGCGGAGCTGGTGCAGCGCGGCCACAACTTCGCGATCGTCGACGAGGTCGACTCGATCCTGATCGACGAGGCCCGCACGCCCCTGATCATCAGCGGTCAGGCCTCCGGCGACGTGAACCGCTGGTACAACGAGTTCGCGAAGGTCGTCCAGAAGCTCTCCGTCGACACCGATTACGAGGTCGACGAGAAGAAGCGCACCGTGGGCGTCCTCGAGGACGGCATCGAGAAGGTCGAGGACTACCTCGGCATCTCCAACCTCTACGAGTCCGCGAACACGCCGCTGATCGGGTTCCTGAACAATGCCATCAAGGCCAAGGAGCTCTTCAAGCGCGACAAGGACTACGTGGTCCTCAACGGCGAGGTTATGATCGTCGACGAGCACACCGGACGCATCCTCGCCGGCCGGCGCTACAACGAAGGCATGCACCAGGCCATCGAGGCGAAGGAGGGCGTGGAGATCAAGGCTGAGAACCAGACCCTCGCGACCGTCACGCTGCAGAACTACTTCCGCCTCTACGACAAGCTCTCCGGCATGACCGGAACGGCCGAGACCGAAGCGGCCGAGTTCATGTCCACCTACAAGCTCGGTGTGGTGCCCATCCCCACGAACAAGGACATGGCACGCAAGGACCTGTCCGACCTCATCTACAAGAACGAGGTCGCCAAGTTCGACGCCGTCGTGAAGGACATCGTCGAGCGCCACGAGAGCGGCCAGCCGGTCCTGGTCGGTACGACGAGCGTCGAGAAGAGCGAGTACCTGTCCAAGCAGCTCGCGAAAGCGGGCGTCCGCCACGAGGTGCTGAACGCGAAGAACCACGCGCGCGAAGCCGCGATCATCGCGCAGGCCGGCCGCAAGGGTGCCGTCACCGTGGCCACGAACATGGCAGGCCGCGGCACCGACATCATGCTGGGCGGCAATGCCGAGTTCAACGCCGTGGCGGCCCTCGAGAAGCTGGGACTCGATCCCGCGGACAACCCCGAGGAGTACGAGGCCAAGTGGCCCGACGCCCTCGAAGCCGCGAAGGGAGCGGTCAAGGCCGAGCAGGACGAAGTCCGCGAGCTGGGCGGCCTGTACGTGCTCGGTACCGAGCGCCACGAGTCGCGCCGCATCGACAACCAGTTGCGCGGACGGTCCGGACGCCAGGGCGACCCCGGCCGGTCACGCTTCTACCTGTCGCTGACGGACGACCTCATGCGGCTGTTCAACTCCGGGGGCGCCGAGCGCATCATGAACAGCGCCACCATGCCCGACGACGTCGCCCTCGAGTCGAAGCTCGTATCGAAGGCTATCGAGAACGCGCAGGGCCAGGTCGAGGGCCGCAATGCCGAGCAGCGCAAGAACGTCCTGAAGTACGACGACGTCCTGAACCGCCAGCGCGAAGCCATCTATGGCGACCGCCGGCGGATCCTCGAGGGCGGCGACCTCAAGGAGAAGGTCCAGTTCTTCCTCGAGGACGTCATCACCGCGATGGTCGACGAGGCGACGGAACAGGGCCACGGCGACGACTGGGACTACGAGCTCCTGTGGACGAACCTCAGGACGCTGTACCCCATCACGCTGACCGCCGACGAGGTCATCGAGGAAGCGGGCGGCAAGTCGAAGCTGACGCGCGACTTCCTCCACGACGAGATCCTCTCCGATGCCAAGCTGGCCTACCAGGCGCGTGAGGAGGCCCTCGGCGAGCAGACGATGCGGGAGCTCGAGCGCCGCGTGGTCCTCTCGGTGATCGGCAGGAAGTGGCAGGAGCACCTCTACGAGATGGATTACCTCAAGGAGGGCATCGGCCTCCGCGCGATGGCCCAGCGCGACCCGCTGGTCGAGTACCAGCGCGAGGGATTCATCCTGTTCCAGGCCATGATGGAGTCGATCCGCGAGGAGAGCATCGGGTACCTGTTCAACCTGGACGTCGAGGTCTCCGCCCCCGCGCAGACCGGGCTCCCGGGGGTCACCGACGGACGCGGCGTCGTCCAGGCTCCGACCATCAAGGCCGCGGGGCTCGACGCACCGGCGAAGCCGGCCACCCTCAACTTCACGGCGCCCAATGCGCAGGGCGAGGCCGAGATGCACGTGGAGCGTAACAAGACGCAGCCGGCTGCGGCGGGCGGCAAGAAGGCCCGGAAGAAATAGTCAGCCGATCTCCAGGGCGGTCACCCGCCATGCCCCGCGCCGTAGCTCTATCCGAAGAGCGACGGCGCGGACGCGTTTCTGGTCGAAGGCGACCACCGACGCCTCGAAGACGCCCGGACCGACCGGACATACCCTCGCCGAGCGGACCACGATGTGCCGGTGTGCGCTCGCCGCGGGCAGGCCCGCAGGGGACGCCTGCGCAATGCCCACGCATCGGACCAGATTCGTCCTCAGCTGCAGCCGTTCGTAGTTCTCCTGATCGAGCCACCGCGCCATCTGCTGCAGCGGGCGTGATCCGCCGAGCACCTCGAGGGCGCCCTGGGCGACGGACCGGGCGATGCCCGAGATCCTGCGGGACAGCTCCTGGTCCTCAGCGGAGACTCGGTCGCTGCGGGCAGAAGGACCACCGGGGAACGAATCGGGCGCGGTCCCGATCCCGGGCCGCAAGGGTATCACGGGAGCCGGCACCGCGGGCTGTCCCGGCGGTGTGAGGAGCGGACGCGGAGCTCCGCTGACCTGGGCGAGCTGCGCTGTCGGACTGCGGTGGAGCTGGGTCGTAGCGGGCATGGCGGATCCTTTCCTCGAACGGGTACCAGGACGTGCTGATCGACCGGCTGTGCGTCGCCGGGACGGGCGGCTGATCCGGGCCGGCCGTGCCGCGATGGCCGATGAGGCGGAGTTCAGGGGAACGGGGCGTGCAGGACCTGGCCGGGCAGAAGGAGCGATGGATCGTCCCCGATGACCGAACGGTTCGCGGCGAACCAGCCCGGCCAGGCTTCTGCGACGTCCGCCGCGGTCGCGAGCGGTCCGAGCCTGGCCGCGACGATCGACCAGAGCGAGTCCCCGGGTGCGACGACGACCTCGGCCGCGCCGACCGGCGCCCTCGTCGCCGGTCGGACCAGGAGGCTCCCGTCGGCCGGCATCGGCGCCGGCTCCCAGCCCGGTGGGACCGGGGACCCGGGTGGCTGCCCCGTCTGCTGCCCGTCCGCGACGGCGGGGGAGGGGGTCGGCACCCAGTAGGGCGAGATCCCGCGCTCGGTGTCGCCCTCGGTGTCGCCTCCGGGGTCGCCTCGGGTGTCGCCTCGGGTGTCGGTGCCGAGCAAGGAAGCCGCAGGAGGTGCGCCGGTCCCCGTCGGCCCGCCGACGTCGGACGCCGTGCCGCCCGGTGCTGCAGAGGCCATGGCAGGCAGCGCGAGGAGGTTGATGCCGAGCAGGACGGCCGCGAGACGGCGCATGACCGGGGGAGCGCATCCCGCAGCGAGGTCCGCGGCGGCCGGCCGGCCGTGCCTGCGCAGGAGTTCGGCCAGGACGGCGGCTCCGAGCGCGAGCACCCACCATGCGAGGATGGCCGTCCCGAGCGCGGCCAAGCCGATCCCGAGCGTACTCTCCAGCCCGGGGCGGCCCGACGCCGGCCGGGTCCGGAGCAGAACCGAACCGGCGCCGGCCAGCACCAGGCCGCACACGAGGATGATGCCTGCCTGGACGGCTGCGGAGGTCTTCATCGGCTCGATCCCTTCCTCGTTCGTGTCAGTTTGATACAGTTTGGTGCTGTTTGTCTGCAAATGATTCTTTGGATGTTGATTGCTGAAGGTTGACCCCTGCAGCACTGCGACCTACCGTGGGGCGATGCGCTGGGATGCCCTGTTCGCCGACCTCGAATCGCAACTGCACGCGGTGGCCTCCGCCCAGCAGGAGAGCGAGATCCGTGAACGCACGCGCGGGGAGCAGGCCCGCCTGACACTGGTGCAGCGCCTGTCGGGGCAGGTCGGGCGACAGGTCGGTGTCTCCACGCGAGGAGGCCGCTCGGTCACCGGGGTCCTCACGAATGTCGGCGCGCAATGGCTCGCACTGGCCGTGGAGGGACGATCGGTCGTCGTGCCGCTGCCCGCCCTGCGGACCGTCCGGACGTCCGGCCGTGCGGTCGGCCAGCCCCTGTCAGGGATCGAGGCGAAGCTCGGGCTGGGCCCGGTGCTGCGCGCCCTGTCCCGGGACAGGGCGCAGGTGGCACTGTGGGTGACGTCCGCGGATTCCGGCTACTTCGGCGTGATCGACCGGGTGGGCTCGGACTTCCTGGAGTTGGCGCTGATCCCGCGTGGGGACGAACGACGCGCCGCAGAGGTCCGCGAGGTGCTGACGGTGCCCTTCAGCTCCATCGACACGCTCGAGTCGGAGTCGTCCATCGAGTAGCGGCGCGCCCGTTGCCGGCACGACACGCGGAAGGCCCCGCGGCCGGTGGTCCCGTCCCCGTCGTGGGGGGAGGAGATCAGGCGAGCGGAGTGCTCCCCGCCTCGCTCCTCAGCGCCGACGCGGTCCTCTCGTACGCCTGCGCGATGTACTCCTCGAGGACGCGCGTCTCCACGCGCCACTGGCCCCGCCCCCCGACCTGGATCGCGGGCAGTTCACCGGACCGGACAAGGGCGTATGTCTGGGACGCACTGATGTTGAGCACCTCGCCCACATCGGCGAGGGTGAGGAAACGCCGCTCGGCCACGGGTCCGCCTTTCCTGGTTGTTCCGGTATGCGTCCAGTGTGCCACCGGGCCCGGTCGCTGATCCGGATTTCCACAGTTTGTCCCGATTCGGCGCCGACCGGTTCCCTTGGTGGTTCCCGTGCACAACAATTGCTGCCAGAAGGGGCCGTCCGCCGGGCGGCACAGATTCTCTGGGGGCGACAGTGAGTAGTGACGCACGCGTGGTGCACCTGCAGGGTGAGGCCCCGCGGCTGAAGAAGCCGTCCTGGAAGGACCCGCGCCTGCTCATCGGACTGATGCTGGTGCTCGCGTCGACGGCCGGGGTCATCGCACTGCTGGAGAGTCAGGACAGCACCACGGAGGTGTACGCGGCACGGGAGGACATCCCCGTCGGCTCCGCCCTGTCGCTCGAGGATGTCGTCGCCGTGCCGGTCAATCTCGGGGACTCCGCCTCCGCCTACCAGCCGGTCGACGGGGGCTTTCCCGACGATGCCGTCGCGACGAGACTCATTCCGCAGGGTGAACTCATCCCGGCGTCCGCGATCGGCAGCGCCGATGACCTCGATCGCAAGCCCGTCGGCCTCACCGTCGAGGATCCGCTGCCCTCCGGTACCGCCGCCGGTGACAGGGTGGACGTCTGGGTCTCCCTCCGGGCGGACACGAACACGTACGAGGAGCCGCGGTTGCTGCTCGAGGCCGCCGAGATCGCCGAGCTGACCGTCGGGGAGTCGGCCCTGGGCGGAAGCGCGTCGACCCTCGTGCAGGTCCTCGTCGAGGACGCCGCCATGCCCCAGTTGCTCGACGCGCTCTCCAACGAGGCCCGGATCGCCGTCGTCCTCGATCCCGGCGCCGGATCGTGAACATCCCCGTCCTCACGCTCGGGCCGGCCGCGAGCGCATGCGTCCCCGGGCTCGAACGCCTGAGGGGTCCGGTCACGGTCGTCCGCCGGTGCGAGGAGCTCGCCGAACTCGTGGCCGCCTGCCAGTCCGGTCTCGCACGCGCCGTGATCATCGCGTCCGGCGCCGTCGAGCTCACCGCCTCACTGGTCGACCGGCTGCGGTTCGCGGGTGTCGTCGTCGTCGTGCTGACCGACGGGTCACCGGAGGGTCCGGCGATTCTCGACGGAGCCGAATACGTCGCCGCATCGGTGGACCCCGCCGCACTGGCAGAGGCAGTGTCCCGGGCGGTCGACAGGTTCGACGCCGGATCTGCCGGTTCTCGGCGATCGCTCGCCTACGCCGACCCGCGGGACGTGCCCGACGTCGCCGTCCCCGTGCCGGCCGATCCACCGCATGCGCCCGGAGACGGACGGATCACGGCGGTCTGGGGGCCACCCGGCGGACCGGGTCGCACCACGGTGGCCCTGAACATGGCGGCCGAGCTCGCCGCGGCGGGAACGTCGGTCCTGCTGATCGATGCGGACACGTACGGTGCGAGCATCGGTGCCGCGCTGGGGCTCCTCGACGAGTCGGCGGGGCTCGCCCAGGCCTGCCGGATCGCGGACCAGGGCGGCTTCGACGGTACGGCCCTCGCCAGGATCGCCGTGAACGTGGCCATCAAGGGCGGCCGGCTCAGGGTGCTGACGGGCATCACGCGGCCCGACCGCTGGCCCGAGCTGCGCCCGGCCGCCCTCGGTCAGGTCCTCGAGGCCGCCCGATCGATCGCCGACGTCACGATCGTCGACTGCGGATTCTGCCTGGAGACGGACGAGGAGCTGAGCTTCGATACACTCGCACCCCGCCGCAACGGTGCAACGCTCCGTTGCCTGGACGCCGCCGACTCGGTCATCGCCGTCGGGGGAGCGGACGCGGTCGGCGTCCCTCGCCTGGTGAAGGCGCTCGCCGAACTCGCGGACGTGGTGCCGACCGCCGCACCGCGCTTCGTGTTCAACAAGGTGAGGGCCACGGCCGTCGGCCGGGCACCCGAGAACCAGCTGAGGGAGGCATGGGAGCGCTTCGGACCGGCGGCGGGGATCTCGGCCTTCCTCCCCGTGGACTACGCGGCCGTCGACCAGGCGCTCCTCGCGGGTACGGCCCTGCTCGAGACGGCACCGGCCTCGCGGCTCCGGCTCGCGATCGCCGAACTCGCCGAGGTGCCCGTCGCCGGGAAGCGGAGGGGCGCCGGGACAGAGACCCGGCGACGTGAAGTTTTCCGGCAACCCCGATAGGCTTCCTTGGTAAGAGGTCGCAACGGAGCGGCCTTTCATTTCGTTACGGAGGCCATCCCCATGTCGTCTGGATCCAGGACAACGGATCAGTTCAGCTCGGACACGTCAGGGGAGGAATTCGTAGAGCACTACTTCGAGCATCTCGCACTCGAGGACGCTGCCGGCTACGCACCGATCGACCTCCGCCAGCGCGCCTTCGCGCACCGCGATCTCGCCGGGTCCCGCGAGCCCGGAACCGCCGCCGTCGGCGTCATCGACCAGGGCGCCTCGAGCATCGTGATGATCGTCACCGACGACATGCCCTTCCTGGTCGACTCCGTCACGGCGGAGCTCGTGCGGCAGAACGCGGCCATCCAGCTGGTGGTCCACCCGACCTTCGTCGCGGTCCGCGACGAAGGGACCCACGCGCTGGCAGCACTCAAGCGCGTCCCGTCCACGGCCGGCGCCTCCAGCGGTGACACCGCCGCCCTGCCCAACGTCGGGGACATGATCGGCATCTCCGGCAGGGCCGCCCACATCGAGTCCTGGATGTCGGTCGAGGTCTCGCGACTTCCCGACGCGGCGGCCCGGGACTCGGTCGTCGACGGACTGCATCGCGTGCTGGGTGATGTCAGGTCTGCAGTCGAGGACTGGCCCGCCATGCGCGACATGGTGCGCTCCATCGAGTCGACCCTGGGCTCGATCGCGGGGGCCGAGGACATCCCCGACCTGCGGCAGGCACAGGAGCTCCTGCAGTGGCTCGACGACGGCAACTTCACCTTCCTCGGCTACAAGGAGTACGACCTCGTGACGGACGAGGGAGGCGCCGACGCCCTGCGGGTCCGTGACGGCAGCGGACTGGGCCTGCTGCGGAACGGGACCGGCGGAGGGCACCTCCAGCAACTCACCGCGGCGGGCCGCGCGAAGGCCCGTGAACGCCGCGTCCTCGTCATCACGAAGGCCAATTCCCGGTCGACGGTGCACCGCGCGGCATACCTCGACTACATCGGCATCAAGAGCTTCGACGCGCAGGGCAACGTGAACGGTGAGCGCCGCTTCATCGGACTCTTCGCCACCAGCGCCTACACCGGCTCGGTCCGCAACGTCCCCCTGGTCCGCGACAAGGTCACCGAGGTGCTGCGCCGGTGCGGCTTCCCGTCCGACTCGCACTCGGGGAAGGATCTGCTGTCCATCCTCGAGACCTACCCGCGCGACGAGCTCTTCCAGATCGAGGTCTCCGATCTGGTGTCGACCGCACTCGGGATCCTGCGGCTCCAGGAACGCCGGCGGACGCGGCTGTTCCTGCGCCCGGACGTCTACGGACGCTTCATGTCGGCCCTCGTCTACCTTCCCCGCGACCGGTACACCACGAGCGTCCGGCTGCGGATCGAGGAGGAACTGAGGACCGCGCTCGACGCGGATTCGATCGATTTCGAAGCCCGGATGAGCGAATCCGCCCTCGCGCGGCTGTTCTTCCGCATCCGGCTGCAGAAGGGAGCCGAGATCCCCGCGGTCGACGCCACGGAGCTGGAGGACCGTCTCGTGCGCGCCGCCCGGTCATGGTCCGAGGGCATCGTCGAGGTCGCGCAGGACAGGTTCGAGCAGGACACGGCCCAGCGCCTCGCGGCGCTGTGGGCGGAGTCCTTCCCGCCCAGCTACCGCGTCGACTACGAGGTCGAGGACGCGCTGGAGGACATCTCGCGCTTCGAGCGTCTCCCCGCAGCGCAGGCCGGGGCGCTCCAGCTGCACGTCTACGTGCCGGAGCGGCAGGATTCCGGCACGGTCGAGGACGCTCGCCTCAAGCTCTACCTGGCGGAGGCGAAGAGCCTCACGCAGATCCTGCCCTACCTCCACAACCTGGGTCTCGAGGTGCTGGACGAGCGGCCGTTCGAGATCACGCGGTCGGATGATCGTTCGTTCTTCCTCTACGACCTCGGCCTCCGGTACCCGGCGGGGATCTCGCCGCTCGGAACCGCACCCCTGCTGCAGGACGCCTTCACCGCCGCGGTGACCGGACGCAGCGAGTCCGACCAGTTCGACCGCCTCGTGCTGAGCGAGGAGCTCGGGTGGCGCCAGGTGCTGATCCTGCGCGCCTACGCGAAGTACCTGCGCCAGATGGGCAACACCAATTCCTACGGCTTCGTCGCGGACACGCTGCAGCGCAATGCCGTCGTCAGCCGTGCCCTCGTGGCGCTGTTCACGGCGCGTTTCGATCCCGACCTCGACGGGGACAGGGAGGTCGCCACGGCGGCCGCCCGGGCCGCGCTCGACGAAGGACTGGAGGGCGTGGCGACCCTCGACGCCGACCGCGTGCTGCGCACCTTCGCGAACCTCATCGAGGCGACCCTCCGGACCAACTACTTCCAGGACAAGCGCCACGTCAGCTTCAAGTTCGACACCGCGCGTATCGACGGAGCGCCGTTCCCCCGGCCCAAGTTCGAGATCTGGGTGTACTCGCCCCAGGTCGAGGGCGTGCACCTCCGGTTCGGCAAGGTGGCCCGCGGCGGCCTGCGCTGGTCCGACCGCCGGGAGGACTTCCGGACCGAGGTGCTCGGCCTGGTGAAGGCGCAGACGGTCAAGAACGCCGTCATCGTGCCCACCGGGGCCAAGGGAGGCTTCTTCGCGAAACAGCTCCCCGATCCCGCGGCCGACCGGCAGGCCTGGCTCGCGGAGGGGCAGGCGAGCTACCGGACCTTCATCCGGGGCCTGCTCGACATCACGGACAACGTGATCACGAACGGTACGACCGAGTCGGTCTTGCCTCCCGCCCGCGTGGTGCGGCACGACGACGACGACACCTATCTGGTGGTGGCGGCCGACAAGGGCACGGCGTCCTTCTCGGACATCGCCAACGAACTCTCCGCCGAGTACGACTTCTGGCTCGGTGACGCCTTCGCCTCCGGTGGCTCCGTCGGCTACGACCACAAGGCAATGGGCATCACCGCCCGCGGCGCCTGGGAGTCCGTCAAGCGGCACTTCAGCGAGTTCGACGTCGACACCCAGACCGACGACTTCACCGTGGTCGGTGTCGGTGACATGAGCGGCGACGTCTTCGGCAACGGCATGCTCCTGTCCGAGCACATCCGCCTGGTCGCGGCATTCGACCACCGCCACATCTTCCTCGACCCGGATCCGGACGCGGCCGCGTCCTTCGCCGAGCGGCGTCGGCTGTTCGACCTTCCTCGCTCGAGCTGGGAGGACTACGACACGGCGCTGATCAGCGAGGGTGGCGGGGTCTACCCGCGGCAGGCGAAGTCCATCCCCGTCTCCCCGCAGGTGCGGGAAGCACTCGGGCTCGAGGACGGCGTGTCGAAACTCAGTCCGCCGGAGCTGCTCCGCGCGATCCTGCGGGCGCCTGCCGACCTGCTCTACAACGGCGGCATCGGGACCTACGTGAAGGCGACCGACGAGACGCACGGCGAGGTCGGGGACCGCGCGAACGATGCCATCCGCGTCAACGGCAGTGAACTGCGCGCCCGCGTGGTCGGCGAGGGCGGCAACCTCGGCATGACCCAGCGGGGCCGGATCGAGGCCGCACTCGCGGGCGTCCTGCTCGACACGGACGCCATCGACAACAGCGCCGGGGTCGACTGCTCGGACCACGAGGTCAACATCAAGATCTTCGTCGACCGGATGGTGCGTGCCGGGCGCCTGCTGCCGGAGGAGCGCGCGGAGTTCCTGCACTCGATGACCGACGAGGTCGGCACCCTCGTGCTCCAGGACAACATCGACCAGAACGTCCTGCTGCTCAACGACCGCCAGCGGGTCATCGAGTGGAGCCCGAGCTACGAGCGGATGATGGACTGGCTCGAGAAGAAGGCGGATCTCGACCGCGACCTGGAGGCGCTACCGTCGACGGCCGAGCTCCGCCGTCGCCTCGACGCCGGCCAGGGCCTCACGTCACCGGAACTGTCGGTGCTGGCCGCGTACGCCAAGATCGAGCTGACGAAGGTCCTGTCCGCCAGCACCCTCGCGGACGACCCGTACTTCAGCGGCACCCTGCGCCGCTACTTCCCGCGCCGGCTGGTGGAACGGTTCGACGACCTGCTCGACACGCATCCGCTGCGTCGCGAGATCATCTCGACCGTGATCGCCAACGACATCATCAACCTGGGCGGCATCACCTTCGCCTTCCGGGTGATGGAGGAGACGTCGGTGCCGGAGCCGGTCATCGCCCGCGCCTTCGTGGCCCTTCGGGAGATCTACTCGCTGGACGAGACCGTCGATACCCTCGCTGCCCTCCCCGCGGACTTCCCGACGGACCGCTGGACGACGGTGCACCTGGACCTGCGCCGCCTCCTCGACCGCGCGGTGCGCTGGTTCGTCAACCACGTGGAGCCCGGCACGACGGTGGACGCCGACATCGCCGCCTTCCAGCCGCTCGTGGCCCCGTTCCGGGCCCGGCTCTCGGAATACCTGCGAGGCTGCGACCGGGAGCGTGCGCGCGAAGCGATGGAGACGGCGGCCGAATGGCACCTGCCGGAGGAGCTCGGCCGCCACTGGGCCGAGCAGTTCGAGTCCTTCGCGCTGCTCGACATCGCATACAGCACGCGTCGGGTGGACGAGCCGGTCGAGAACATCGCCAAGGTGTACTACGCGGTCTACGACCGCTTCGAGGTGGACGACCTGCTGGAGCGGATCACCACGCTGCCGCGGACGGATCGCTGGCAGGCCCTGGCACGTGCAGCCCTGCGCGACGACCTCTACTCCACGATCGCCGACATCTCCGTCGCCGTCCTGCGGGCCTCGCAGGACCTGCAGGACCGCGATGCGGGCGAGCGCCTCCTGGCCTGGCAGGAGCAGAACGCGGACCAGTTGCAGCGGGCCAGCAACATGTTCGCGGAGGTCAACCAGCTGGAACAGGACGACATCTCGTCCCTGTCGGTCGCGCTGCGCCTCCTGCGGTCCATCGTGCGGTAGCGGAGCCCGCCCCGGCGGCCCGGGCGGGGCGATCGGGATGACAGACTGGACCTGCGGCACACTGCGCCGCAGGTCCGGTCCGTCCCGGGCTCCGACCGCGCCGACGTACTGACCCGAGCAACAGAGAGACTCCATGGCTATCTTCACTGACCCGATCCGCGAGTACGCAGGATTCGAGCCCGGCGACGCCGAGTGGCTCCATCTCCTCGTGGGGGACTGGCAGATGGTGGCCGACCTCGCGTTCGCCGACCTCGCACTGTGGTTCCCCCTCGACGGCGGAGGCTACGTCGCCCTCGCCCACGCACGGCCCTCGACCTCGCACACCGTCTTCCACAGCGACTTCGTCGGGGAGCGCATCCGCGCGGACCTCCAGCCCCTCGTCGACATCGCCTGGGAGTCGCAGAAGATCGAACGCTCGGGCGAGACGAACTGGACCACCGAGATGGCGATGCGCGTCGAGGCGGTCCCGATGGTGCGCAACGGCCGTACCCTCGCCGTCGTCACCACGCACATGGACCTCTCCAGCTCCAGGATGCCGTCGAGGCTCGAGCTGACCTACCGGCAGTGCGCCTACGACCTCCTGCGCATGGGGACCCTCGGCCTGTGGCCCGACTTCGCGACGCCGACCGGTTCCCGGCGGGGCGCTCCGCGCGTGGGTGACGGGTTGATCCGCCTCGACGTCGACGGGATCGTGCAATACGCCAGCCCCAACGGTGTGTCCGCCTTCCGACGGTTGGGCGATGTGGAGACCCTCGAGGGACGGCCCCTCGCGGAGATCACGACGGCGCTCCTCAAGGATCGGAGGATGGTCGACGAGACGCTCCCGCTGGTCGTCACCGGCCGGATGCCCTGGCGCACCGAGATCGGGTCCCGCGGGGTTAGCCTGTCGCTGCGGGCCATCCCGCTCCGCGACGAGAAGGAGCGCTTCGGCGCCCTCGTGCTCTGCCGGGACGTGTCCGAGCTCCGACGCCGCGAGATGGAGCTCGTGTCGAAGGACGCGACCATCCGGGAGATCCACCACCGCGTGAAGAACAACCTGCAGACCGTCGCGGCGCTGCTCCGGATGCAGTCCCGCAGGATGGTCAGCGACGAGGGGAAGCTCGGACTCGAGCAGGCCATGCGACGGGTGTCGACCATCGCCCTGGTTCATGAGACGCTCTCGCAGGGCCTGGCCCAGAGTGTCGACTTCGACGAGCTGATCTCCCGGCAGTTCCGCCTGTCGGCGGAGGTCGCCTCACCGTCGCAGGCGGTGCGCACCGAGCGCAGCGGCGACTTCGGGGAGCTGCCGAGCGATCTCGCGACACCGCTGGCCCTGGTGATCAACGAACTGGTCACGAACGCCGTCGAGCACGGCTTGTCAGGACGCGCAGGGACGGTGTGGCTGATGGCGAACCGCCGGACCGAGCCGGACGGCGAGGAGATCCTCCGGGTGACGATCGAGGACGACGGCGTCGGGCTGCCGCCCGGAGGGCACGCGGAGGGCCTCGGCCTGCAGATCGTCCGGACGCTGGTGACGAGTGAACTCGGCGGGACGATCGAGTGGAGCATCCGCCCCGGCGGCGGGACCTCCGTCACACTCGAACTGGGGCTGCACCTCAACCAGAACTAGCGCCGTCAGAACCAGCACCGCAGGTACGACGAAGGGCCGCCCGATGGGCGGCCCTTCGTCGTACCGGTTCGTGTTCCGGCGCCGGCCGGATGATCCGGCGTCGGTCAGGAGGCGCGGCGCGCCCGAGCGGCCCGACGCTTGAGCGCACGGCGCTCGTCCTCACTCAGTCCACCCCATACTCCGGCATCCTGGCCCGACTCGATGGCCCACTGCAGGCAGGTGTCCTGCACCTGGCAGCGTCGGCACACGCTCTTCGCCTCTTCGATCTGAAGCAGCGCTGGTCCGGTGTTGCCGACCGGGAAGAACAGCTCCGGGTCCTTGTCCAGACAGGCCGCGCGACTACGCCAATCCATGGTGATCACATTCTCCTCTAGCCTCGCTCACCGTGAGTTTGTGAAAACATTCACGAGGGGGCTCATAGTAAAGGGGCCGACGTGGGCCCCCGGGTTTGCACTGCTTTTAAGGCTGTCACGTTACTACTGGGTAAACAAGGGGTTTTACCGTCCTAATTGATCGGATGGGTGAGTGGTTTGTCACAGCACCGCCGCCTTTCGTCGGCCAGGAGGGCGCCCGGCCCGTCGGGTAGGGTTCGAGAGTGGCCACAGACCCAGCCCCGCATTCCTCGAACCGACCTCGCGGCGTCGTCCTGATCGCCGCCGTCCTGGTCCTCGAGGCGGTAGCGCTCGTGGTCCTCGCCGTCGGTTCTCTCGGGACGGTCTTCGCGGCCGATCCGGTGTCCGTGGGAGGCTCGGTCTTCCTGGCCGTCCTGCTGCTGCTGGTCGCCGCGGCTCTGGCCGTGATGGCCCGCAAACTCGTCGCCGGCTTCCGGTGGCCCCGGTCCCCGTCGCTCGTCGTCCAGCTGTTCCTGGTGATCCTCGCCTTCCCCTTCTTCTCCTCCGGGAACCCGGTGATCGGGCTCGCACTCATGGTCCCCGCCGCCGCCGTCATCGTGACCCTGTTCTCGAAGCCGGTCGTCGGTTTCACGGCGCGGCCCGCGGGGGACGGGCGGATTCTGTAGGCCTGCTCGGAGGCGGGGGACCGGGTGTCCACCGTGTGGCGGCGCAGGCGACCTGGACCTCGACGGCTCCCGCCGGATCGCAGGCGTATCCCCGTCCGGGTACGGGTGGCGTGTCCAGGTCGAAGCGGGCCCCGAAGAAGTCGCCGTCGCCCGACGATCTCGGCGCCAGGACGAAGCCCCGGCCGGTGCTGCGCGCCTGGAGCGAGAGCGGCACACGCGCCATCAGCGTGGGCCCGGGTGCCGCGGACAGGACGGCCGCGGCACCGCGGGCGACGAACTCCGAGAGCACCTGGTGCACATCGGCCGGAAGGGTGTCCGCGTCGTCGACCACCAGGATGCAATGCTCCGGCCGGCAGGCAGTGGAGCCGGGGTCCGCGATGCCCCGCCAGAACTGTGCGGCTCCGATGCCCGGCGGTGGTGCCACCGGGACGCGGTGGGATCCGCTGGACGCCGAGGCCGCGGAGAGCACCTCCAGGGCATTCGTGCGCCCGGAGGATGCACGCCCCAGCACCAGGTACGCCTCGCCCGGGTCCAGGGGGACGAAGTAGGGGTGCAGGTCATCGCCGGAGACTCCCAGCAGGAGGTCGTGCCGTCCGCCTGCATCCCCGTCGGTCCGGCGGACGAGTGCCTCGAGCATGACGGTCCGCGGCAGCGGATGGACGGGGAACGGGCGGCGGGCAGGCGGGCGGGAAGCGTGACCGGTGGGGGAGGGCCCGAGCGCCAGCTGGCATGCTGCATCCCCCCAGCTGCCCGTGATGCGTCCCTGGGCGAGCCCGCGACCCGTCACCGCATCGAGCGCCGGCATCGTCGGCCAGGTCAGCGTGGTCTCGGCGTGCGCGCCGAGGGGCAGGTAGACGCGGTTCGGCAGCAGGGCGAAGAACCGCGACGTGGTCAGGTCACGATCCCCGGTGACGAGCACGGCCACCCCGATCCTGCTGCCGTCCCGCGCGATGGTCAGGAGGTCCTCCTCCGCCCGCGCGGAACGACCGGCGCGGAACTGGCTGCTCCACCGGCCCCATCCGGTGATGGCGAGGACGATCCGCGGGAGGTCCTCCGGCGGCTCGACGCGCAGTGCGGCGAGCCGCTCGAGCACCCGGGCGGCTCGCCGCGTCTCGTGCGACGGCACATGGGCGCCGACCTGGGGCAGGAGCGCGGAACTCGACAGGCTCCCGTCACCGTCGAGCAGGTACAGGTGGAGATCAGGGTCCGCGTCCAGCAGGGATGCCACCGCTCCTCCGAGAGCCTCCGTCCCACCGCTGCCGGGCAGGCCGACCAGCGCCAGGTGCGAATGGTCCGCCGGCCGCCACTGCAGGAGCCGCTGTGCCTGGTGGTCGGGGAGATCGGCGATGCCGAGCAACGCACCCGTTGCGGACGCCGCTTCCCGTGACGGGTCGGCCGGCAGGAGGGCGGTGCACGCGGCCGGTCCGACGGAGGTCGGCAGCGGAGGCAGGACCGGCGGAGCCGGACGCCCGGCTGCCATGCCGGCTGCGGCTTCGGCGAGCGCCGCCGCCGCGCGCTCGAGGACACCGCGATCCTGACCCGATCCAGGGGCGGCGCGTCCCGTCCTGGTCGGTCGCCGATCGGAGGGTGGCTCCCGTCCGCTGCACGCGGCAGGACGTTCCGCCGGTTCTTCGCGTGCGCCGCCGCCGAGGTAGGTGACCAGGTCCTGCCACCCGGAGGAGAGGTCTGCCGCGGCGGCGCTTGAGCAGGATGACACCTGGAAGGCGACCGGCGGCTCCGCCCCCCTGCGCAGGAAAGCCCTGCCGGGGGTGCCGACGGGCAGATCGGCTGCCACCCCGGATCCGAGCAGCTCCTGCGACTCCATGGCCGTCTGGACCCTCAGCAGCACTGTCGAGGTGAGGTTCGCCCGCATGTCCGGCGGAACCGCGCCCTGCACCCGCTGTGTCGCGAGGACGAGGTGGACGCCCAGGGAGCGGCCGAGCGCGGCGAGCTTCAGGAGGTCGGCACCGGCCGAGGGGACGTCGTCGCTCAGCATCCGGAACTCGTCGATCACGACGACCAGGCGTGGCGGACACGAGGACGGCGACACCGCGCGTAGTCCGTCCAGGTCGGAGGAGGCGTGGTCGGCACACAGGCGTTCACGGCGTCCCAGCTCGGCGCGCAGCGAGGTGAGGGCCCGAGCCGTCGACTCGACGGACAGGTCTGTCAGGCTACCCACGCAGTGGGGGAGCGCTGCGAGCGGACCCAGGGCTGCGCCGCCCTTGTAGTCGATCAGCAGCAGTGCCAGCTGCCGGGGCGGCTGGTCCATCGCGAGTCCCAGCACCAGGGTCCTCAGGAACTCCGACTTCCCGGAGCCGGTGGTGCCGGCGACCAGGAGGTGCGGGCCGTCCTCGACCAGGTCGACGAGGACGGGGCCGGTCGCCGACGCGCCGACGTGGGCGACCGGTCGTCCGGCGTCGGCCGTGGGCCAGCGGCGTCGTGCAGTGCGGACGATGCTGTCCGGGGTCGGCTGCCCGTCCCAGAAGGAGACGGACCGTGGGACCGTGCTGCGGACCGCCCGGACACCGGGCCGGCCGACGGCCGCGGATCCTGCTCCGTCCGCTGCCGCCCGTGCCAGTGCCCGTGCCGTCCGCTCGAAGGACTGCGCGGAAACGCCGTCCGGCACCATGTCGTATTCGCATCCGCCGATGGACGCCCGGGCAGTTCCCGCACCGATGGTCAGGTGCCCATCCGGCGGTGCCGCCTCCGCGGCAGCGCCCCGGGCAGCGAACCACACCAGGGGCAGCCCGGTGAGCCCCGGGAGGGCGGGCAGGTCGTCGGAGAACTGGAGGACCAGCCGGACCCCGTGCTCGCGGAGGAGCGAGGCGAGCGTGACGGGATCCCTGGTGACGCGGACGTTCGGGAGGAAGCGGGCCGCCTGCGGAAGATCCGGGACCGATCCCCAGCAGATGATGGGCGCGTCGCCGGACCCCGGATGGGCCACCTGCAGGAGCACGGCGCGGGCCAGGGCCTGCACGGCCCCGTCCTCGCCCGTGATGGTGACCCGCCGGCTGCCGGTGGCATCCGTCCGTACCGGGCACGGCAGGTGGAGCGCAAGTCCGGGAAGGATGGGCGGGATGAAGGGCGCACCGGTCGGCCCGCTCGCGAGGCGGGCAGGCTGATCCGCCGTGCCGAGCCTCAGCAGGAGCGGGTCCCGTGCAGGCGACCGTGACCGCGGTGGAGGTCCAGGTCGCCGATGCAGCGCCCGCAGGGCGTCCAGGGCCGTCTGGCCGGGTTCGGGGACAGCGCGGGTACGCCTGTCGCGGTCCCGTTCCGCGGCGGCTCGCACGGCGCGCATGAAATCCCGGGACTGGCGGCGGTACGCGAGCAGGGGCACGAGGCCGGTACCGGCGGACAGGGCGCTGAAGGCGAGGAAGAACCACATCCCGGTGGCCAGGGCCAGGACGACACCGAGGACGAGCGGTAGCAGCGCGGTGAGGACCATGGTGCGGGATGGCCGGCGGGGGACGTCCTGTCCGACGGCCAGGGGCTCGAGGATGTCCCGCGCCGGTCCGGGCACCCACCCCGCACCGTCCATGAGCTCGATCCGGCACCGGCTCGCGCCGAACCGGAGCCCGGCGGAGACGGTGATGCCGGCGCCGATGATCCGCTCGTCATCGACGAACGTCCCGTTCGCCGACCCCAGGTCCTCGAGCAGGATGGAGTCCGCCGTGACGGTGAGGAGGGCATGCCGCCTGGAGAGGGACGGATCGGCGATGACGATGTCGCTGCCCGCACGTCCGATCGTGTAGCCGCCCCGCGTGAGCGGAATCACCTGCCCGGCGTCGGGACCCGCGCACACCACGAAGACGAGGTGGGGGACGTGCGGCGGTCCGGGTGCTCGCCCGAGCGGCCCTGCCACGATGATCGCCCCGTCGACGAGGGCTCCGCTGTGTGGCACCAGTGTGTTCAGGGGCCGGCCGTCCACGGAGAACGGTCCGCTGTAGCCGGCCGCCTCGAGCTGGTCGGCGAGCGCGCTGCCGGTCCCCAGCACCTCCGGGTCCACGACGATCTCCCGCGTGGGAGAGCTGTGCGGGGGACTGCTCGCGAGGGTGACGTGCAGGTCCATGGGGCCTCCTGGGACGACGGGTGCCTCCGAGGCTAGGATCGGTCCGGGTGCGCGTCGGGCCGGCAGGGTGCGTTGTGGACAAGGCCCGGGGCGTCATCGGGGCAGGCCGGGTGCCGTCGGCGCCGAAAGCCGGGGGCGCCTGCCGGGATCGTGGAGGTCCTCCCGGTACAATCGTTCATCGTGCCTACCCTGAAAGCCCGCCATGGCAGTCGTTGACGTCAGTCCTGCTGCCCTCTCCCGCAGTGGGAGACGCAGCAGCGATCGGGGTTTCCGCCCCGAAGTGCAGGGCCTGCGGGCCCTGGCCGTCCTAATGGTCGTGTCCTACCACGTCTGGTTCGGCCGCGTGTCGGGCGGCGTGGACGTCTTCCTCCTGATCTCGGCCTTCCTGCTGGCCCTGTCGTTCCTCCGCAAGGTGGAGTCGGGGAAGCCGCTGGACCTGGTCCGGCACTGGCTTCACCAGTTCAAGCGGCTGCTGCCGGCCGTCGTCGTCGTCATCGTGGGTGTCCTCGGGGCGAGCTACGTGCTGGTCCCGCCGTCGCGCTGGCCGGGGATCATCGAGCAGGCGTGGGCCTCCCTGTTCTACGCGCAGAACTGGGTACTCGCGTCCGACGCGGTCGACTACTACGCGGAGGACCACAGCCTCGCGAGCCCCCTGCAGCACTTCTGGTCGCTCTCGGTCCAGGGCCAGGTGTTCATCCTGTGGCCCCTGCTGTTCCTGGCCAGCTCCGTGCTGGCGCGGCGATACCGGCTGAAGTTCCGCGGTGTCGTCCTGCTGGTGTTCGGGGCCCTGTTCGTGGCATCGCTCGCGTTCTCGGTCTGGGAGACCTACACGAACCAGGCCTACGCCTATTTCGACACGCGGGCGCGTCTGTGGGAGTTCGCCTTCGGCACCCTGCTCGCCCTGGCCCTGCCCTTCATCCGCCTGCCGCGCGCCCTGCGCATCGGAGCAGGGTGGGCCGGCGTCGCGGCGATGCTCAGCGGCGGGTTCCTCCTCGACGTCCAGGGCCAGTTCCCGGGATACGTGGCACTGTGGCCCCTGGTGGCCGCAGCCCTCGTGATCGTGGCCGGACAGACGGACAGCCCGGTGGGAGCAGACCGCTTCCTCTCCTCGAAACCCCTGGTCCGCGTGGGTGATCTGTCCTACGCGCTGTACCTGTGGCACTGGCCGGTCCTCGTGCTGGCCCTCGTCTGGCAGGACAGGACGTCACCCGGCGTGCTCGGTGGGTTCCTGGTCATCGCGGTGTCCCTGGTGCTGGCCTATGCCACGATGCGTTTCGTCGAACGGCCGATGCGGGCACTGGCGTGGGCGGACAGGCGACGCCGTCGCGCGGTGATGGTGCTGGTCGTCAGCGTGGCGCTCGTCGCGGCACCGCTGACCCTCTGGCAGCAGGCGATCACGCAGCAGGCCCGGGAGATCGCCGCGAATGCCGACACGAACAACCCGGGTGCGCTGGTGCTGGACCCGCTCCTGAACCTGTCCGCTCCCGAGAACGTGCCACCCATCCCCGCGACCACCGAGCTGAGCAAGGAGTACTTCCAGCTCGACAGGTTCTGCGACGGGGAGGACGAACCCGACGACGAACTGCTGCGGAAGAACTGCAACGTCATCATGCCGCCGTCAGCGCCGGTGCTCGACATCGTCGTCGTGGGCGACTCGCATTCCCAGCAGTGGTCCGTCCCGCTGGCCCAGATGGCCCAGGAGCGGGGATGGAAGATGACCTTCGTGCTCCTCGGAGGCTGCAAGTACGGTGCGGGCCCGGAGGGACGCACGCCCGAATGCGAGCAGTGGAATGCAGCGGTCACCGACTATGTGCTCGACCAGTCACCCGACCTCGTCTACACGGTCGGGACCGTCGCGCGCAGTGACGACCCCCAGGACGTCCTGCCGGCGGGTTTCGCGCAGACCGCGAGGATGCTCGACGACAACGGCATCCAGGTGGTGGCCGTCCGTGACAACCCGCGATTCACGACCGACAGGGTCCTGTGCGTCGAATCGCAGGGGGCGGAGAGCCCGGACTGCAATCCTGCCCGCACCGCGACCCTCAGCGATCGGCCCCCGGTCGACGAGCTGCTCGAGCAGGCTCCGGACGTCGCATTCCTCGACTTCACCGACTACCTGTGCCGGGCCGAGGACTGCCCGGCCGTCGTGGGCAACATCTTCGTGTACATCGACGAGAACCACGTCAGCGCCACCTACCTCAGATCCCTGACGCCGATCTTCGCCCAGAGGTTCGACGAGGCAGTCCAGCTGTAGGCCGGTCGCAGGTCCGGTGGCCGTGCAGGCGCACGCCCACCGACTCCCATCGTTGGAAGGTCCGTGGCTCCCGTCGGGTAGCCTTGAACGGGCATGTCCGTTGTTCGAATCAACCCAGGAGCATTTGTGAACGTTGACCTCGTTGTCGTTGGATCGGGCTTTTTCGGCCTGACCATAGCTGAACGGGCGGCCACCCAGCTCGGCCTCAAAGTCGCCGTGCTCGACCGGCGTCACCACATCGGTGGCAATGCCTACAGTGAGAACGAGGCCCGGACCGGGATCGAGGTGCACCGCTACGGCGCCCACCTGTTCCACACCTCGAACGAGCGGGTGTGGGACTACGTCCACAACTTCACCGAGTTCACGAACTACGTGCACAAGGTCTACACCCGCCACAAGGGCGAGGTGTATCCCATGCCGATCAACCTCGGCACGATCAACCAGTTCTTCCGCTCGGCGCTCGGCCCCACCGAGGCACGCGCCCTCATCCAGGAGCAGGCCGGAGAACTCGCCGGGACGGATCCGCAGAACCTGAACGACAAGGGCATCCAGCTGATCGGGCGCCCCCTCTACGAGGCGTTCATCAAGTACTACACGGGCAAGCAGTGGCAGACCGATCCCAAGGACCTCCCGGCCGAGATCATCTCCCGCCTCCCGGTGCGGTACACCTACGACAACCGGTACTTCAACGACAAGTACGAGGGCCTGCCGGTCAACGGCTACACCGCCTGGATCGAGCGAATGGCGGACCACCCCAACATCGACGTCCACCTGAACACGGACTTCTTCGACGAGGGCCACGAGTACTCCCGCTCGACGACCCTCGGCCAGGTGCCCGTCGTCTACACCGGACCCGTCGACCGGTACTTCGACTTCGCCGAAGGCGACCTGTCCTGGCGCACCATCGACCTCGAGGAGGAAGTCCTCCCGATGGAGGACTTCCAGGGCTGCTCGGTGATGAACTACCCCGACGAGGACGCCGCCTTCACCCGCATCCACGAGTTCCGCCACTTCCATCCGGAACGGGACTACACCAAGGACGCGACGGTCATCATGCGCGAGTACTCCCGGTTCGCGGAGAAGGGCGACGAGCCCTACTACCCGATCAACACGACCGACGACCGGGCGAAGCTCCTCGCCTACCGCGACCTGGCGAAGGGCGAGAAGTCGGTCCTGTTCGGCGGCCGGCTCGGGACCTACAAGTACCTCGACATGCACATGGCCATCGGATCCGCCCTGAGCATGTTCGACAACAAGGTCACCCCCCACTTCACCAGCGGGCAGGCATTCGAGAGTGGCGGAGTCGACGCGTGACCATCGGAGCGACCCAGGACAGCAGCAGCAGGACGGGATCCGGCAGCGCCGTGCTCCAGGTGGTCCATAAGGTCGTCCTCCCGGTCGAGGGCGACACCGACGTCCTTCCCCTGTACGTGGACTTCAGCCCCGCGCGACGGATCGTCGACCCCTCGCGCCGGGCGATCCGGCAGGGGGCGCCGAAGACGGCAGCCACGCCTCCCACCCTGAGCCACCAGCGGTCCGACTTCATCGTCGGTCGATCGAGCCTCAAGCTGCCGGCCCACCAGCGGGTCTCCCTCGGGACCTACTTCAACGCCTTCCCGGCCAGTTACTGGCGCCGTCACACCCCGGTACGCTCCGTCCGCCTGCGGGTCGAGGTGGGCGTCGAGGACGGCGCGGAGGCGTCGGTCATCGTGTACCGGTCCAGTCCCCGCGGCACGTCGAACAGGGTCGACAGCGCGACGACGACGGGGAACGGCGAGCTGGTCTTCGATCTGCCGCTGACGGCATTCGTCGACGGCGGCTGGTACTGGTTCGACCTCGTCGCGCACGACAAGGAGGTGCTGCTCACCCGGGCCGACTGGTCCGTGCCCGCCGCGTCGGCGCGCAGCCACGGGTCCCTGTCCATCGCCGTGACGACCTTCAACCGCCCCGAGTACGCGGTACGGCACATGACGACGCTCGCGGACGATGCCGACCTGCTCGAGGTCCTGGACCGCCTGATCATCGTCGACCAGGGGAACGACCGGGTCGCGGACCAGGACGGCTACGCGTCGGCAGCCGCACGGCTGGGCGAGAGGTTCCGCCTCGTCGAGCAGGCGAATCTCGGAGGGTCGGGCGGTTTCGCGCGGGGGATGGAGGAAGCGCTGCGGGCGGACGACAGCGGCTATGTCCTGCTGCTCGACGACGACGTGAGCATCGAGACCGAGGGCATCCTCCGCGCCCTGCACTTCGCGAACTTCACCACCGACCCCACCATTGTGGGCGGCCACATGTTCAACCTCTACGAGAGGTCGGTCCTGCACACCTTCGGCGAGCAGGTGGACCGACGGAGGTTCTTCTGGGGACCCGCGGCGAAGAGTCTCGAGGGCCACGATTTCGCCGAGCGCAATCTGAGGATGACGCCCTGGATGCACCGCCGGGTGGACGTCGACTACAACGGCTGGTGGATGTGCCTGATCCCGCTGGAGATCGTCCGCGAGATCGGGCTCGCCCTGCCCGTGTTCATCAAATGGGACGATGCGGAGTACGGGGTCCGGGCGCAGAAGGCCGGCTTCTCCACGGTGACCCTGCCGGGTGCAGCGGTCTGGCACATGCCCTGGACGGAGAAGGACGACACGATCGACTGGCAGGCGTACTACCACCAGCGCAACCGGTGGGTCGCGGCGCTCAGCCACTCACCCTTCGATCGCGGGGGCCGGATGCCCTTCGAGAGCTTCGCACTCGACGTACGGCATCTCCTCTCGATGCAGTATTCCGCCGTCGCCGTCCGCGTCAAGGCGCTCGACGACGTCCTCGAGGGACCGGGACATCTCCATGCGACCCTGGGCGAGCGGCTGCAGTGGGTCCGGACGACCCGTCGCGACTTCACGGATGCGCGCGTGCTGCCGAACATCTCGGACTTCCCCGAGGTCCGGGAACGGAACAGCCACCAGAACATCCAGGAGCCCGCGACGGTCCTCGAATCCCTGGTACGTGCAGCTCTCGCCATGGCGTCCCAGCCGCGGCGGGTGTCCGCCGACGCCGCGGAGCGCCCCACCGTCGAGGTGCCGGCCATGGATGCGCGGTGGTGGCGCCTCACCCGCTTCGATTCCGCGCTGGTCACCGCGTCGGACGGGACGGGAGCGTCGTGGTACCGCCGCGACCGGAAGATGTTCTTCTCCCTCCTCGGCCAGACCGTGTCACGGCACTGGAGGCTCGTGAGCAGCTGGCCCGAACTGAGGGGACAGTATCGGGAAGCCCTGCCCGGGTTCACCAGCCGCCAGGCGTGGAACGAGACCTTCCGGCGGTTCTCGAAGGAGACCGAGGGAGACACGGCAGATTGAGCAGCGGCATGCGAGGATCCGCAGCAGGTCCGCCGAGTGCCATGCAGACACCCGGTGCCGGTGGCGGGCTCACCGCCGTCCTCCGGAATCGGTTCCTGCTGCGCCTGCTGGTCCGCAAGGAGATCCGGGTCCGCTACCGTGGATCGGTGCTCGGCCTCCTCTGGTCGTACCTGAAGCCGCTCCTGCAGTTCTCCGTCTACTACGTCGCCCTCGGCATCTTCCTGAATCTGCAGGGCACGACGGAGAACTACGCCGTCTACCTCTTCTCCGGGATCGTGCTCATCAACTTCTTCACGGAGGCTTTCGGCAACGCGACGCGGTCGATCGTCGAGAACCGTGACCTCATCAAGAAGATCTACCTCCCTCGGGAACTGTTCCCCATGTCGGCGGTCTGGGTCTCGGCCGTCCACTTCTTCCCTCAGGTGCTCGTCCTCGGAGGTGCGTGCCTGATCGTCGGCTGGCGTCCGGACGTCCTGCAGCTGTTCCTGGTGCTCGTCGGGTTCCTCATCGTTGCCTGTCTCGCCACCGGACTCGGGTTGCTGTTCGGGGCCGTCAACGTCTACTTCCGCGACGCCGAGAACCTCGTCGACATGATCCTCATGGTCGTCACCTGGGCGTCCCCGGTCCTCTACAGCTGGAACCTGGTCAGCGACGCCCTCGGCCCGTGGTTCTTCCTCTACCAGTTGAATCCCATGACCGTGGCGGTGGAGCTGTTCCACTACGGGTTCTGGGTCCCCACGCTGGACGCCGCATCGGCCGGCCCTGCGCTGATGCCGGAGATCCTCGCCGTATGGGTGCCCACGGCCGCGGTCGTGTCGGTGCTGATCCTCCTCCTCGGCCAATTCGTCTTCCGGCGCCTGTCGGCCAACTTCGCCCAGGAGCTCTGAGAATGCCTACCGATGCGATCGTCGCCACCGGACTCCAGAAACGCTTCGTCCTGCGCCACACCCGATCGCTGAAGGAGGCATTCGTCTGGTTCGTCCGCGGGCGGCACGGTGATCTCGTGCAGAAGTTCAACGCGCTCGACGACATCAGTTTCACCGTGCGGAGCGGTGAGACGGTCGCGCTGCTGGGGCTGAACGGGTCGGGCAAGTCGACCCTCCTCAAACTGATCTCCGGGGTGCTGCAGCCGGACGCCGGGGTGATCCGCACGAGGGGCCACCTCGCGGGGCTGATCGAGGTCGGGGCCGGTTTCCACCACGACCTCAGCGGCCGGGAGAACGTGTATCTCAACGGCGCCATCCTCGGCATGTCCCAGCGGGACATCGAGGAACGGTTCGCCTCCATCGTCGAGTTCGCCGAGATCGGTGAGTTCATCGACACCGAGGTCAAGTTCTACTCGTCCGGCATGTACCTCCGGCTCGCGTTCTCGATCGCCGTCCACACCGATCCAGACATCTTCCTGGTCGACGAGATCCTCGCCGTCGGGGACGAGCCCTTCCAGCGGAAGTGCCTGGCGAAGATCCGGGAGCTGGCGGCGGCGGGCAAGACCCTCATCGTCGTCAGTCACGACCTCGACCTGGTGTCGAGCGTCTGCGAACGCGGGATCCTCCTGGAGAACGGCCGGCTGGTGAAGGACGGCGAGGTGTCATCCGTCGTCTCGGAGCTGAGACAACGCGCGAGGGACCACTAGGAGGTCCCCACCAGACGGCGTCCGCCGTCGGGCACCTCGGGAATCGCCGGGACTGCCAGGATTCACGAGAGGAAGATCTGTGAGAGACGAGAGCGCCCGCAAGGCATCTCCTGCGATGAGCCGTCGGACCGTCATGCTGGGGATGCTGGGGTTGCCGTTCGTCGTCAGTGCGTGCACCGGCGCCGGCGAGGAACCGGGGAGCGACGCGGGTGCCTTCCCGGTCGACATCGCCCACCGGTTCGGGACCACCACCGTCCGGAAGCAGCCCCTGCGCATCGCGACCTTCGGCTTCGCCGCCGCGGACGTCTGCCTGGCGCTCGGGATCGCACCGGTCGGCATGCCGGGATCGAACGCCACACCGTGGTACAACCTCCGGCGCATCGCCGAGGAGACGCTGATGCCGGTCCTCTACGCGGACGAGCTCGACCTCTCCCTCGCCGCGATCGAGGAGCTCGAGCCCGACCTGATCTTCACCCTCGGCGCCGACATCACGCGGGCCCAGTACGATCAGCTCTCGGAGATCGCCCCGGTCGTCCACGGCACGACGGCGGGGAAGCCCACCTGGCGTGAGACGGTCGACGTCGTCGCGCGGGCGATCGGACGTGCCGACGAGGGCGCCGACCTCGTCCGGGACACGGAGCGGACGATCCCGGCGTCGGTCTCCGATTACCCTGATCTGGCAGGGGTCTCCGTCCTGGTCGTCGAGGCCTTTCCCGTGGCCGGAGCCGATCTCGCCGTCTACGGTGAGGCGTCCGGCCCTGCGAACCTCCTCGGCGAATTCGGCCTGACGCCGGCACCACTTCCGGCCGGCATCGAGAACGCCGGCGAGGTCGAGGACGACGTGTTCGGTCGTGTCGGGCAGCTCCGCTGGCCACGCGCGCAGGCGGAGGAACTCCGGGCGGAGGTCCTGGTCCTCGTCGCGGAACGACAGCGGTCCCAGGAACTGGCCGACGAGCTGGGCCCCGATCTCGACGAGGCGACCCAGGTCGTCATCGCACCGAAGGACGAGATGGGTGCGGCCATGATCATGGAGTCACCCCTCAGCATCGAGTGGCTGGCCCGGAACTTCATCCCGGTCCTGGCGGAGGCAGCCTTCAACGCGCAGCAGTAGGCCTGCACCGCCGGGAGTCCGGCGACAACGTCGGCCGGACGACGGCGCCGGCTCCCGTCCGGAGACGGGGGAGGAGCGGCCCGAGGCGGCCGGCCCTGCTCGGTCTCAGGGCTCTTCGCACACATCCACGCGATAGAGGCGGGCGTCGCCTTCCTCCGCGACCAGTGAGATACCGGGAGCGCTCTGATCCGCGAGGGCGCGGAAACCGATGTAGGGCTCGTCCCCGGGTACGACTTCCTTGTCACCGAAGTCGAGGGCCCAGAACGCCCGTTCGTCCGTGATGGCCTCGCACACGGAGGGGTTGTAGCCTGCTTCGTCCCAGTGGTCGAGCAGCGTCTGCTCGGTGTCCGTGCGGTCACCGAAGATGTGGGGTGCCACGGTCTGCCGGTCAGCGACCGCATAGACGAGCGACGCCCCGGTGCGGGGATTGCCGACCACCACGTCGCCTGCCGGCACGAGATCGGGGACGCGTTCCAGGAGGGCGAGCTCGTCCGTGGTCAGGAGCGGGGACTCCTCCTCGAGCGCGAAGACCTCCCCCATGCGGATCTGGACCCCGGCCAGGGTGCCTCCCTGCGTCCCCACCCCGAGCAGGAGGACGACGGCCGCTGCGGTGATCGGATGACCGGTGAGCCGGGGGATCGCCTGGCGGACCCGACGCGCGGCCGGGAGGCGCCGTCGGGCGCCGATGCTGTGGTCGGCCGGCGCCAGCTGCGTGCCGAGCACGCGCAGCCGGCCCGTCACCCACTCGGCACCGAGGACGCTCAGGGGGAGCGTGACGACGGGAAGGAGGGCCGCGAGGCGGAAGCTGTCGTTGTACCAGACCCCCGTGAGGAAGGTGCGGAACCAGCCGAGGTTCCAGCTCGAGACGACCATGTACAGCACGCCGGCGATGACGAACATCATGAGGACCCACCACAGGTCCCGGAACTGCCGGGCCGCGACGTAGATCCCGGCGACCGTCAGGACCAGGAGGATCCAGGCCGTGGTCGCTCCCATCGGCGCACTTCCGAGGATCTCGCCGATCGCGCGGGCATTGGTCTGGAACGGCGTCCACGGCGCGAAGGCCAGGGACGGCCGGACCTTCAGCCAGGCGACGAGCGTGACGCCTGCGTAGAGGACGAAGACGACGCCCCACAGCACGGGGCGTGCGTGCCGGTCCGCCCCGCCGTGGCGGAACCGGAACTCCCGCACGGCTCGTCCTGCGACCACGGGACCCGCGAACGCCAGGAGGGCGAGCAGCGTGCTGGGATGGGCGAGCGCGAGTCCGGGCAGTACCGCGGCGGTGAGCAGCCCTGCGGAGATGGAGAGCGTCCGGCGACGCTCCGGCGTCATCCCGAGGGCTTCGACGACCAGGCCCAGGGCAGCGGGCAGCAGGGCGATGGCGGCGTGGTTCGGGTAGAGGACCCCGAACGCGACCATCAGGTAGGGGAACCCGCTCATCCCCGCGCACAGGACACCGGCCGCGAGCAGGGGGATGGCCCGATAGCCGATGACCCGGCTGATCAGGAACACGCAGGAGAGCGGCCACACGACGGCACCCAGGAGGATGGTGCCCACGTTGACAGCGACGGGCACGGAGACGCCCGTCATCATGACGACGAGTGCCATGAGGTCGTGCATGGCTGCGGGATAGAAGGCCTGGGAGGCTTCCGTCAGGTTCCCCAGGGTCAGCGCGGAGCCGTTCTGCGTCTCCGCGATGTGCTTGACCGCGTTGAGGTGGTAGACGTTGTCGAAGGTCTGCGAGAAGTTCTCGGGGGAGCCGAAGCCTGCGATGTAGCGGGACCCGATGATGATCGCCGGGAAGGCGACGGCGACCGGGACCAGCAGTCTCCGGACCCAGGTGGGAAGCCCGTTGCCGTCCATCGGCCGGTTGTCCACCAGCTCGACGTCCCCGAAGCGGCGGACGGAGCGGAGGCCGGCGGACCCGTTCCGTCCGAGCAGCCGTCGGGCGAGCAGCACCACCGCCGCCAGGCCCAGGGAGAAGAGGAGATAGGACACCGGAGTGAACCCGACGCCGAGATAGGGCAGCACGACGGCGAGGCACGAACCGATCGACATGGAGATCGGGGCCGACAGGGCGACGAGGGCGACCCGCCGGACACCGGCGGCTGCGAGGACGACAAGCCCCGGCCCGAAGAAAACGAGTACCGCGCCAGCGAAGGCAGGGGCTGTAGCCCACCAGCTCATATGGTCAATCTCCTCGTCGTATTTCTGAGGTCCACGTTCCGAGGACACAGTGCTGGCCCTGTAAGAAGATGGTCACCCTCCGTGGCTCTCCGGAGCCAGGACGCCCGGTGGCCTGCTTGAGACGCGACAGACCACGGTCGGCGGCTCTCGAGCGCTCAGCACCGAGGTCGCGACGCCTATTGCTATGATTGCACACCATGGGTAAGAGACCGCCTTCCGGCATCCTGATCGTCATGCCTGCCTGGAATGAAGCAGAGGCGATCGGTGACACCATCAGGGACATCAAGCGGGTGGAACCCGGAATGGACATCCTCGTGGTCGATGACGGATCACGGGACGACACGGCGAGGATCGCAGAAGAGGCCGGGGCCGTCGTCCTGAGGCTCCCCTTCAACCTCGGAGTCGGCGGCGCCATGCGCACCGGTTTCAAGTACGCGCTCCGCAACGGCTACTCGGGTGTGATCCAGGTCGATTCGGACGGACAGCACATGCCGGAGGACATCGCGAAGGTCCTCCAGGGGCTCGAGAGAGCCGACATCTCGATCGGCGCGAGGTTCGCCGGCAAGGGGGAGTACCAGGCCAAGGGGCCGCGCCGCTGGGCGATGTCGCTCCTCGCCAGGGTCATCTCGCGCGTCGCCGGTACCAGGCTGACCGACGTCACCTCCGGTTTCCGCGCCGTGAACCGGCGGGGACTGCACCAGTACATCGAGCACTTCCCGGCGGAGTACCTCGGAGACACGATCGATTCGCTCGTCGTTGCCCTGAAGTCGGGCTGTACCGTGACACAGGTGCCCGTCGAGATGCGCGTGCGCCAGGCCGGTACTCCCAGCCAGAGCCCGTGGAAAGCATCCATCTACCTCGCGCGGTCGGGCCTGGTCCTGTGCTTCGCCCTCGCCCGCAGAAGAACCCCGCGTGACTACCAAGCTCCCTCGACCGGGGACATAGCAGGAGAAGGACCCGTACCAGCATGAGCGTGGCATTCTCACTCTTCTCCTCGATCCTGATCGTCGCCGTCGTCCTCGTGATGCTGCGCAACGGGAAACTGCGCGAGAAGTACGCGATCCTCTGGCTCGTCATCGGCACCCTGACGATCGTCCTGGCGCTGTTCCCCAGCCTCCTGGAATTCGCCGCCGACGCGGTCGGCGTGATCGTGCCGTCCAACCTGCTCTTCGCGCTGTCCATCCTCCTGCTCGTGGGCGTCTCCCTGCACGTGTCCCGCGAGCTGACGATCCTCGAGGACGAGACGCGGATCCTCGCCGAAGAGGTATCGATCCTCCGGGCGGCAGTCGAGCGGCTGAACAACCCGAAAGCCACCCCTGTCCCCCGGCACGGGGCCGAGAACCCGATGAACTTTGACCAGCAGAGGAAAGATTGATGACTATAGACGTGATGTTCCCCTATTACGGGGACGTGGCGATGATGAAGGCGGCCGTACAGTCCGTCCTCGACCAGGACCACCGGGACTTCGTGCTGACCATCGTGGATGACGGGTTCCCCGACGATTCACTGCCGGCCTACTTCAAGGACCTGACGGACTCGGACGACCGCGTCCGGTACTTCAGGAACGAGGTGAACCTCGGCGCGAATGCGAACTACCGGAAATGCCTGTCCCTGATCGAGCACGACTACGTCGTGATCATGGGCGCGGACGACCTGATGCTCCCGAACTACCTCTCGGTGGTGCACGAGGGTTTCTCGCGCCAGTCCGTGGACATCATCCAGCCGGGCGTCGAGGTGATCGACGAGAACGGGACCGTCTACCAGCCGGTCGGTGACCGCGTGAAGAGCTACCTCCGGCGCCGGCTCGTGGGGGAGAGCGCGAGCGCGGTCGTGGCAGGGGAACCGCTGGCAGCGAGCCTCCTCACGGGTGACTGGCTGTACTTCCCGTCCCTCGCCTGGCGGTCCGAGGCCATCACGCGCCACAGCTTCAGGGAGCAGTACGACGTCGTCCAGGATCTCGCCCTTGCGACCGACATCATCATGTCGGGCGGGAAGATGCTCGTCCTGGCGGAGACCTGCTTCCAGTACAGGCGCCACCGCGAGTCCGATTCGTCCGTGCGTGCACTCGACGGCCGGCGCTTCGCCGAGGAGCGTGCCTTCTTCGACGAGTGCGTGAAGGACTTCCAGCGGCTCGGCTGGAACCGCGCCGCCACGGCCGCGAGCCGTCACGCGTCGTCGCGGCTCCACGCCCTCACCCTCCTGCCGCAGGTGGCCCGGCGCCGGATGTGGGGTGGCATGCGCAAGCTGACCGCCCACGCCCTCACCAGATAGCGATGCCCAGCGGGTCCGCATCACCGCAGCCTGCGCAGGCCCGCCCGACCGTCTCCGGCACGTGGTACCTCGTCGGGTCGCTGCTCCAGGGGCTGGGGTTGCTGCTCATCCAGCCCTTCGCGATCCGGATCCTCGACGACCGGCAGTGGGGGATCGTCTCCACGTCGGTGGTGACGATCCAGGTGCTGGTCGTCCTGATCTCGGCGGGCCTTCCGCTGGCGATCACGAACATCTGGTTCGCCCGGGAGCGGGGACAGGACCGGTCCCGGGCCATGTACGGCTTCATGGCCGTCGCCTCCGCCGCCCTGGCTGCCGTCGTCGTGCTCTGCCTCCTCGGCCTCGGTGCCCTGGGTGCGACTGGTGCCGCCTCGAGCACGGTGCTCTCGGTGATCAGCGTCGGGGTGCTCGGTTCCGTGCTGGGCGCGCAGGCTGTGCTCAGGGCACAGAACAGGCCCGGGCGTTTCGTGCTCCTGAGCATCGGCTCGTCCGTCCTGGCGAACCTGCTGGGCCTCGTGGGCCTGATCCTCATCGCGCCCACCGCGGAGGTCTATCTGGGCGCCTACACCCTCGCGGTCGTCGTCACGGGTGCCGCTGCGCTCGTCCTGGCACGGCCGCGCCTGCCGTGGCGAGTCGCCGGTTCGAGCGGTGAATCGGTCCGGATCGCGGTGCCGCTGCTGCCGCACACGGGTGCGCTCATGCTGCTCACGCAGGGGTCCGTGCTGATCCTGGCGTTCGCCGCCACCGTGGAGGCGGCAGGCCGGTTCGGAGCCGTCCTCATCTTCGCGTTGGGGCCGATCACGATCCTGAACGCGCTGAACAACGCGTGGTCGACGCGCATGATGTCCGCCGGCAGCGGCGGACTGGTCGACGTGACCCGGCGCGTGTCCATCGAGGCCGTGGCCTGGTCGGTGGGGGTGGGGCTGCTCGCCTCGTCCGGAGCGGCAGTGGGGTCGTCGATCCTGTCGACCGAGCCCGAGCTGGTCTGGCCGATCGCGGTCACCCTCCCGCTGGTGTCCACCGGGTACGCGCTGTTCCTCGTGACCTCCAACCTGCTGTACATCGCCAACGGGACCAGGCGCCTCGCTGTCGTGACGCCCGGCATCCTGGTGGTCATCGCGCTCCTCGCCTACTGGCCCGCGTCGCAGGCCGACGTCGTGGTGGTCGCAATGGCCCAGGTGCTCGGGTTCGTGTGCCTGGGCCTGCTGACGTACGGGATCGTCCGAGGGACACCCGCGGGCAGGAGCGTGCCCCTTCCGCTCTTCCTCGGCGGTATCGGAGGCCAGGTGATCGTCGTGCTCCTGCTCGGTCTCGTCCCGTTCAGCTTTCCGGCCGGCATCCTCGAGGTGGCCGTCGTCGGTGCCCTCCTGGCGGCGCTGTTCCTCCTGCGGTCCCGGCGGAACCCGGACCGGACGCCGTCGGGCTCCTGACCCGGCGCAACCCCTCAGGACCGGACGCCGCCGGGATCCTGACGGCGCCGTTGCTCCTCCGGTCAGGCGGCACGCCTCAGGACCCGGCCGCTCCGAACCGTTCGGCGAACTCCGGGATCAGCGAACGGATGTAGCTCCGCGCCACGTGGTCCTTGTCGAAGTAGACATGGAGGCCGCCGATGGCCGCGTAGCACGTGTCGTCGGGGCAGAACCGGTCGGAGAGGTCGAGGACACGGACGTTCGCCTGCTCGAGCGAGCGGGCTGCCTCTGCGGCCGGATCGTCCGGCAGGGCGCGCGTCTTCTCGTTCGCGCAGTCGAGCGGTGATTCCTCGTTGCGGGCCAGGCACTCCGGCGTCGAGCGCTCCAGGGTCAGGGGGGTGTCCCTGATGACGTAGACCTCAGTGCCCTGGGCAGCCCAGGGGCCCACCCGGTCCGCGAAGGCGTCCCGGTACTGGTCCGCCTGCGCGCGGCCGGTGCCGTCCTCGATCTCCTCACCGACGGAGAACGAGGAGAGGAACACGAGGTCCGGCGACGTGGCGAGGACACGATCGGAGACGGCGGCACTCCATTGCAGGCACCGACGCTGCACCTCGGTGTCGGTCTCGGCTCCCATGAATGCGGCGCGCTTCACGTCGAGGTACGGGCAACCGCCGACGAGGCTGATGTTGACCGTCCAGTTGTTCTCGCGGGCGAGGGGGAGTATCGCCGCCTTCCACTGCTCCGCATGGGAATCGCCGATCAGCCAGACGGTCTCGTGATCCTCCTGTCCGTCCGAGAAGTCGCACAGCGTCAGGAGCTTCTGGTCGCCCACGACGATCGGATCGGGAGCTGTGCCGCATTGCGCGTCGTCGAACCAGGGAGCTTCTCCGTCGCCGACGTTCGTCACCTCGGGGGGCCCGAAGGGATCCTGGCACGCGGTGGCGGACAGGCTCTTCGCGCCGAAGCATTCGCCTCCGGACAGGGCGTCGAGGCGCTCTGCTTCCGCTGCCTGGGTGACGCTGGCGGCGACGATCGATGCGGCGCAGATCGCCGTGACCGTCAGTGACGCGACCAACGTGACACCGAGGATCTTCCGCGGTGACGCCTGTGGCAGCAGGCGGGATCGTCCCGGGTCCTCGACGTACTTCTTCGTCAGTCCGGCCAGGACCAGGGACAGCAGGAGCGCCCCGAGGAGGTCGAGGGTACCCAGCGGACGGTCGATGATCGACGGCAGCAGGATGATGACGGGCCAGTGCCAGAGATAGAGGGAGTAGGAGATGTTCCCCAGCGTCTGGACGGCGGAGACGCCCAGCAGGGTGTTGGGTGACCAGAGCGGGGACTGCGGGCCCGAGGCGATGACCAGCGCCGTACCGACCACGGGTACAGCCGCGAGGTATCCCGGGAAGTAGGTCGACTCGTCGAAGACCAGCGCGGACGCGACGATGAGACCCAGCCCCGCCCACTGGGCGAGACCTGCGAGCCGGATGCGTGCCGGATACCGGGGGTCGCCGAACCAGGCGGAGGAGGTGGCGGCGATGAGACCGCCGACGGCGAACTCCCACACCCGGGTGGGCGTCACGAAGTATGCTTCGCTCCTGCTGGTGTAGGTGAGGAAGATCGAGAACGCGAACGAGGCCGCGCCGATTGCAGCGAGTACGGTCAGCAGGAAAGCCCGCGGGGATCGAAGCCTGGCCGCCAGGAGGTACACGCCGAGGAGGAGGAGCGGCCAGACCAGGTAGAACTGCTCCTCGACGGACAGCGACCAGTAGTGCTGGACGGTGGATGCCTGGTTGTTCTGCGCCGAATAGTCCACGGACTGCGCTGCGAGGGACCAGTTCTCCACGTAGAGGGTGGCGGCGATGGTCTCCCGTCCGATGGACAGCAGCCTGTCGGCGGGCAGGTAGACCGTTGCCACCAGGAGGGACAGCAGGGCCACGACCAGTGCGGCGGGCAGCAACCGCTTCGCCCGCCGCGCATAGAACTGCCCCAGGCGGATCCGGTTCGTCCGCCCGAGTTCACCGAGCAGGTGCTTGGTGATCAGATAGCCGGAGATGACGAAGAAGACGTCGACGCCGACATACCCGCCGGCGATGAGGCCCGGCCAGAGGTGGTTCGCGACGACGAGGGCAACGGCCAGCGCGCGGAGTGCCTGGATGTCGCGCCGCTGCGGGTTGCCGGGCCGAGCGCGTCTCGTCGGCCCGGCTATGGCAGCCTGGTCAATCAAACATTCTCCTAGTATTCGGGTTCATCGTCCACGGACGTCGGTGTACGAGTGCGATCTCATGATAGCCTTCCCCGCTTCCCGGTCCGCCCACCGGGGTGGGGTGGGTCAGGTTCGTTTGACGCCGGTGGTGGAGGTCCAGGTGAGGGTTCCGCGTTGGAAGCTCTGGGTGCATTTGGTGCGGGTGGGGCAGGTCTGGTTGGTGGTGGGGTAGCCGAGGGTTCCGTTCTCGGCGCCGGCCTTGCGGTAGGTGGTGCGGATGGGGCCGTTGGCGGTGATCCTGGCTCCGGTCTTGGAGCTCCAGAGGATCTCGCCGTTCTGGAAGGACTGGTAGCAGCCGTTGTCGCGCAGGCCGCAGATCTCGGCGGTCAGGGGGTAGCCCAGGGCGCTGTTCTCTGCGCCGGCCTTGCGGTAGGCGTTGCGGATGGAGCCGGAGGTGCTGAGCGTGGTTCCGGTGCTCGGGCTCCAGTAGATGTCGCCCCGCTGGAAGGACTGGTAGCAGCCGCCGTCGCGCAGGCCGCAGATCTCGGCGGTGACGGGGAAGCCCAGCTGGCCGTTCTCCGCTCCGAGGGATCGGTAGAGGTCGCGGATGCCGCCGGTCCTGCTGATGTTGGCTCCGGAGTCGCTGGACCAGAGGATCTCGCCGCCCTGGAAGGACTGGTAGCAGCCCTTNTCGCGGATGCCGCAGACCTGGGCGTTCACGGGGTAGCCCAGGAGGCTGTTCTCTGCTCCTGCCTTACGGTAGGCGGTGCGGATGGGGCTGTTGGAGATGATCTGCGCGCCGGTGGCGGGCGACCACATGATCTCGCCCGATGCGAAGGACTGGTAGCAGCCGCCGTTGCGCAGGCCGCAGGTCTCCTCGCCGGCGGGGAATCCGAGGGCGCTGTTCTCGGCGCCCGCGGCGCGGTAGGCGTTACGGATCCCGCCGGTCCTGGTGATGTGTGCTCCGGTCTCGGTGGAGGAGAGGATCTCCCCGTTCTGGTACGTCTGGTAGCACCCGCCGAGCTTGAGTCCGCAGATCTCCGCGCTGGTGGGGTAGCCCAGGATGCCGTTCTCCGCGCGTGCTGCCCGGTACGCGGTGCGGATCGGGCTGGCCTTGGAGATCTGGGCGCCCGTGGCCGAGGACCAGAGGATTTCTCCGTTCTGGAAGGCCTGGTAGCAGCCGCCGGCTTTGAGCCCGCAGGCCTCCGCGGCGAGGGGGAAGCCCAGTGCTCCGTTCTCGGCGCCGGCAGCACGGTACGCGGTGCGGATCACGCCGGCCTTGCTGATCGCGGCTCCGGAGGCCTTGGACCAGAACACCTCGCCCTTCTGGAAGGACTGGTAGCACCCGTTGTCGCGGATCCCGCAGACCTGTGCCGCGGTGGGGTAGCCCAGGGTTCCGCCTTCGCCGCCGGCTGCCAGCCATGCGGTGCGCAGCGGCCCGTTCAGGGAGATGACAGCACCCGTTGCACTGGACCAGATGACCGCGCCATTGGCGAACCCCTGGTAGCACCCTCCACCGGTCAGATCACACACGACACCGGAGCGCACCTCCCCGAGCCCGGACGAGGACGCGACAACCGCCGAGATAGCCGCCGCCGCCGGCGACGGAGTCGAATTCACGTCGTTCCTGGCGAATGCCTGCAGGCTCGCCAGGGTCCCGTTCCACTGGTTCCAGTCACCGATGACCGGCCCGCTGTCCGTGTACTGCCACACGTCCTGCTTCGCCCAGCCGCTGGGCATGGTGCCGGGGGTGGTCGTACCGTAGCGCGCCACGTGGAGCGCATGGTCACCGAACGCGGTGGAGTTGCCGGTGCACTGGTTCCACCAGCTGGCCGCCGTGTAGATCATCGGCTTCCTGCCGGTCAAGGCCTGCATCTGCCGGGAGAAGTCCGCGATCCAGGCGACCATCTGCGAGGGCGTCATGTTGTAGCAGGTATTGCCCAGCGACGGGTAGGGATTGAATTCGACGTCGAGGAGTGGGGGGAGGGTCTTGCCGTCCGCACTCCAGCCTCCGCCGTTCCGGACGAAGAACGTCGCCTGCGCCGAGCCCGAGGACAGGTTGGGCAGGGCGAAGTGGTAGGCACCCCGGTACATACCCGCTGCTGCTGCGCCCGCGTACTGGTCCGAGAAATACGGATTGACGTAGTCGTTGTTCTCCGTCGCTTTGACGTAGGCGAAGCGGGCACCGTAGCCGGCGGCCGCCGACCAGGCGACGGACCGACCCTGGTGGCTGCTGACATCGACGCCCAGGACCCCGCCGGGGTTCCAGTAGTTCGTCGCCGCCGAGCCCTGCTCCGAGGAATCCTCGGCAGCGCCCCCGCCATTCAGGAAACCCTCCCGCGATTCCGCTGCGCGGGGGATCTGGGGATCGCCCGACTCGGCGATCCGCGCGAGTCCCTGCCCCATGGACGCGTTCCTCACCTCGGGTGGCGCCACGGCGGCCGCACCCTGCTGCTCCGCCCCCTCGACCTCTGGGGGGAGGACACCTTCTGCGGAAGGGGTCGTCGCCCCGTCCGTCGGTGTCCCACCGACGGACGGGGGAACCTCGACTGTGGGTGGGGGAGTGACCAGCGGTGCTACGTCGCCGATCTCGCTCGCAAGGGCAGGAGACACCGATGCCGGCGCCAGAGGACTGACGAGGATCGCTGCGAGCAGCAGGGCGAGTCGGGCCGATGTGGAAGTTCGCTTGGTTATCACTGTGAAATCACCTATTTGTTCGGGGCCGCACATGGAGAGGAACACGTGCTGGTGGATCCGTGTCGGGGTGGGGTGGGTCAGGTTCGTTTGACGCCGGTGGTGGAGGTCCAGGTGAGGGTTCCGCGTTGGAAGCTCTGGGTGCATTTGGTGCGGGTGGGGCAGGTCTGGTTGGTGGTGGGGTAGCCGAGGGTTCCGTTCTCGGCGCCGGCCTTGCGGTAGGTGGTGCGGATGGGGCCGTTGGCGGTGATCCTGGCTCCGGTCTTGGAGCTCCAGAGGATCTCGCCGTTCTGGAAGGACTGGTAGCAGCCGTTGTCGCGCAGGCCGCAGATCTCGGCGGTCAGGGGGTAGCCCAGGGCGCTGTTCTCTGCGCCGGCCTTGCGGTAGGCGTTGCGGATGGAGCCGGAGGTGCTGAGCGTGGTTCCGGTGCTCGGGCTCCAGTAGATGTCGCCCCGCTGGAAGGACTGGTAGCAGCCGCCGTCGCGCAGGCCGCAGATCTCGGCGGTGACGGGGAAGCCCAGCTGGCCGTTCTCCGCTCCGAGGGATCGGTAGAGGTCGCGGATGCCGCCGGTCCTGCTGATGTTGGCTCCGGAGTCGCTGGACCAGAGGATCTCGCCGCCCTGGAAGGACTGGTAGCAGCCCTTGTCGCGGATGCCGCAGACCTGGGCGTTCACGGGGTAGCCCAGGAGGCTGTTCTCTGCTCCTGCCTTACGGTAGGCGGTGCGGATGGGGCTGTTGGAGATGATCTGCGCGCCGGTGGCGGGCGACCACATGATCTCGCCCGATGCGAAGGACTGGTAGCAGCCGCCGTTGCGCAGGCCGCAGGTCTCCTCGCCGGCGGGGAATCCGAGGGCGCTGTTCTCGGCGCCCGCGGCGCGGTAGGCGTTACGGATCCCGCCGGTCCTGGTGATGTGTGCTCCGGTCTCGGTGGAGGAGAGGATCTCCCCGTTCTGGTACGTCTGGTAGCACCCGCCGAGCTTGAGTCCGCAGATCTCCGCGCTGGTGGGGTAGCCCAGGATGCCGTTCTCCGCGCGTGCTGCCCGGTACGCGGTGCGGATCGGGCTGGCCTTGGAGATCTGGGCGCCCGTGGCCGAGGACCAGAGGATTTCTCCGTTCTGGAAGGCCTGGTAGCAGCCGCCGGCTTTGAGCCCGCAGGCCTCCGCGGCGAGGGGGAAGCCCAGTGCTCCGTTCTCGGCGCCGGCAGCACGGTACGCGGTGCGGATCACGCCGGCCTTGCTGATCGCGGCTCCGGAGGCCTTGGACCAGAACACCTCGCCCTTCTGGAAGGACTGGTAGCACCCGTTGTCGCGGATCCCGCAGACCTGTGCCGCGGTGGGGTAGCCCAGGGTTCCGCCTTCGCCGCCGGCTGCCAGCCATGCGGTGCGCAGCGGCCCGTTCAGGGAGATGACAGCACCCGTTGCACTGGACCAGATGACCGCGCCATTGGCGAACCCCTGGTAGCACCCTCCACCGGTCAGATCACACACGACACCGGAGCGCACCTCCCCGAGCCCGGACGAGGACGCGACAACCGCCGAGATAGCCGCCGCCGCCGGCGACGGAGTCGAATTCGGGGGAGTGAT
This sequence comes from Arthrobacter sp. UYP4, assembly GCF_057291175.1. Taxonomy (NCBI): domain Bacteria; kingdom Bacillati; phylum Actinomycetota; class Actinomycetes; order Micrococcales; family Micrococcaceae; genus Arthrobacter; species Arthrobacter sp. UYP4. The sequence continues at coordinate 1,048,204 of NZ_JBXAVU010000001.1, read as the reverse complement.
CGTCACGACGGCGCTTGCAGCGCCCGGGTCGGTCGTGGGGACCGACATCGAAGTGATCTCCACGCGTGTCCCCGTGTGGGTGGTGAACGTCTGTCCCGCCTTCCACGTCAGGGCACGGTTCGAGTAGCCGTACAGGCCGCTGTTGGGGGTGAGGACCACCGATGCGTTGCCGGCCCAGCCGAGGACGTCCTGCTTGGTGATCTTCACGCCCTGGTTGCCGCCCACGGCAGAGGTCCTGTCGTAACCGAGGGGCACGCGGAGCTCGAGGTAGTACACCTCCTTGCTCTTCGGGTCCACGAACTTCAGCGCCCGCTGCGTCTCGCTGCCGCTCCAGGGCTTCAGGGTGTACTGCTTCCGCTCCGACGGCGTCCCGATGTTGCGGATCTCCGAACCGGACCCGAAGCCGCCGTACTCCCAGAGGAAGGCATTGATCATCGGGGAGCTGACCTGGGCGTAGCCCATCATGTCGGACATGTCGCTGTACTCGGACGACCAGCAGCCCGAATCGCCCCAGGACGATCCGGTGCGTTCCGCGTCGAGCCGTCCGCCCGGGCAGGCGAGCGAGTTGGCGTGGTGCAGGCCGAGGACGTGGCCGAACTCGTGGGTCACGACGTTGTTGGTGAGCGCCGACGGGTAGGGCATGATCACGCGGCCGCTGGTGGAGCTGTCGGTGAAGCCGCCGCCCAGGATGCCCCAGGAGCCGTTGTAGTTGAGGTCGGCATGGGGGACGAAGATCACGAGGGACTCGTAGGGCCGGTACTGCCAGTTCAGTTCCCTCGTCACGGTCGCCATGATCGTCCCGTAGGAGTCGGTGATCCGCGCCGCCGACTTGTGCCGGTACTCGCTCACCTTCGTCATCGACAGGCGTCCTGCGGAGGCTGAATTCCAGTAGGCGTTCGCGCTCGTGATCGAGTTGCGGGCCGCCGTCATGTTGATCGCGTCGGTATCGGCAACTGTCTTCCCCGACAGTTGCACGGTGACCAGCGTGACCTTGAAGTCGCCGCTGCGCGGTGCGATCGCTGCAGACCCGGCGCTGCCGTCGAGGCCCAGGGGCGACGCCGACTTCATCGGGCTGACCGGCTGGGCGAAGTGCTCGCCGTACCGGGCGTTCGAATCCGGGTCCTCGAGCGGGTTCCACGTGAGGTCCGGGACGAAGGACGTGACCTCGTCCTGGGCTGCGGCGGGCGCTTCGGCGGTCGCAGCCGACGCCGGGGCGGGGACTGTCGGAGCCGGGGCGGGAACTGTGGGAGCCGGCGTCGTGGCGGCTTTCGTCCCGCTGTCGACGGTGGGCGCCGGCGCGACGGGTGCGGTCGTCACCGTCGGTGCGGCAGGCGCACTCGCCGGGCCGGTCGCGACTCGAGGGGCGGCCGGGACAGCCGGGGCGGCGGTCGCGGAAGGGGTCGGGGCCGTTACGGCGTCTGTTGCTACTGCGGGGACCGCGCTGCCCATGAGACCGAGGGACAGGAGGGCGGCACACAGGAGTCGAGCGGGGGAGGGCAGGGTCACGGGTTCTCCAGCAAAATCCGGGCGTCAGCCAGCGATTGAATCCCGAGAAGACTTACATAGCTGTTACGACTGTGACGGGGGTTTCGGATGTGAAACCAGAATCCTCGGTAAAACCTGCGCGTTCCGTGGTAATTCCACTGGGCGTGTCGTGCGGTTGCAGGCTCCCGCACGCTGTAGGGGCGGGAAACTGCGGTTATGCACATCTGCCGCACCGTCTAGTCGGGCGGGGCCGCCTTGAGTAGGGTGATTCGCAGCAGGAGCCGACCGGGCTCGACCATCACGCCAACGGCGGCGCGAAGGTACGCGGGGGATATCCATGGATGCTGTGCACGTGGTCGAGGGCGAGGTGCGGGAGCTCATCCGGAGGCGTGGGCTGGATCCCTCCCGCCAGGTCGACGAGGTGCAGCTCCTGGTCCGCGATGCCGTCGCCGATTACGAGGAACGCTCGGTCCTGGGGTTCCTCCCACCGTTGGGCCGGCTCGATGCCGCACGCAAGCAGATCTACGACGCCGTCGCCGGGTTCGGCGCCCTGCAGCCTTTCCTGGACGATCCCACGGTCGAGGAGATCTGGATCAATGCGCCGTCGGAGGTGTATGTCGCGCGGAACGGGGAATCCGAACTCACGGCGCTGTCGCTGAGCGAGCAGCAGGTGCGGGACCTCGTCGAGAAGATGCTGAAGTCGAGCGGCCGTCGCCTGGATCTGTCCTCGCCCTTCGTGGACGCCTCCCTCCCCGATGGGTCACGGCTGCATGTCGTGATCCCCGACGTCACCCGCAAGCACTGGTCCGTGAACATCCGGAAGTTCATCGCCCGGGCCTCCCGGCTGGAGCACCTGGTGGAATTGGGCACCCTGTCCCCACAGGCGTCGCGGTTCCTCGGAGCGGCCGTCGCGAGCGGCCTCAACATCCTCGTGTCCGGGGCGACCCAGGCAGGGAAGACGACGATGCTGAACTGCCTCGGTGCGTCGATCGGCCCCCGGGAGAGGGTCATCACGGTCGAGGAGATCTTCGAACTGCGATTGCCCCTGCGCGACGTGGTCGGCCTGCAATGCAGGCAACCCAATCTCGAGGGCCACGGTGAGATCCCCCTGCGCCGCCTCGTGAAAGAGGCACTGAGGATGCGGCCGGACCGGCTGGTCGTCGGCGAGGTCCGGGAGGCGGAGTGCCTGGACATGCTGATCGCGCTGAACAGCGGCCTGCCGGGAATGTGCAGCGTCCACGCCAACAGCGCCCATGACGCGGTCACGAAGATCTGCACGCTGCCGCTCCTCGCCGGTGAGAACATCTCGAGCAGTTTCGTGGTGCCGACCGTGGCCTCCTGCATCGATCTCGTGGTGCACTGCGCGCGGCTGACGGATGGTCGGCGCCGAGTCACGGAGATCATGGCCCTGGGCCGACGCGTCGAGAACGGTGTCATCGAGTCCTCCCATGTCTTCCGGCGGGTCGACGGGATTCTGGAACTGACGGCCAGCGGCATGCCGGCGGAGGAGAAGTTCGCCGCCGCGGGAGTGGATGTGTCGTCGCTGCTCGGAACCAACGCATGAGCACGGCGCTGGGGGTCGCCCTCGGTGCAGGGCTCTTCCTCGTCTGGTGGTCCTGCTGGGAACGACCGGCGAAGGCGCGATCAGTCCCGGTCCGGCGACGGCTGCTGGACGATCTCCTCCTGCGTGCCGGCGTCGAGCGGGTCTCCTCGAACGGGCTGATCGCGTCCTGCGCGGCGGTGGGCGTCGCCGTCCTGCTGCTCGGCTTCATCCTGACGGGATCCGCGCCGATCGCCCTGTGCTTCGCCCTGTTCGGCGCGTTCCTGCCGTTCTCGATCGTGCGGTGGCGGGCAGCGAAGCGCACCGCGTCACTGCGCGAGGTGTGGCCGGACGTGGTGGACCACCTCCGGTCCGCGATCCGCGCAGGGCTGTCGCTCCCGGAGGCGCTCATCCAGCTCGGCGAGAAAGGGCCGCTCGAACTGCGGCCGGCGTTCCGGGCCTTCGGGGCGGACTACCGGGCAGGAGGGCGGTTCGACGACGCGCTCAACCGGCTCAAGGAGCGGTTGGCGGATCCGGTGGCGGACCGCATCGTCGAGGCGCTGCGGATGACGCGGGAGGTCGGCGGATCGGACCTCGGCCGGCTGCTCGGCACCCTCTCCGAATTCCTGCGGGACGCCGCGCGGACGCGCAGCGAGCTCGAGGCCCGGCAGTCGTGGACCGTCAACGCGGCCCGCCTCGCTGTCGCCGCTCCCTGGTTCGTCCTCCTGCTCCTGTCGACCAGGCCGGAGGCCGTCCGGGCGTACAACTCCGCGGGCGGCGCGGTGGTCCTGCTCGGCGGACTCGTGGTCTCCGTCGTCTGCTACCGCATCATGCTCCGGATCGGCGCGCTACCAGAGGATCAGCGGGTCCTCCGGTGAATCCCGTCAGCGCCCTTGCCGCACTCTGCGGACTCGTGTTCGGTACGGGCCTATGGCTGGTCCTCGTGCGGCTTCCCGTCATGCGGGCGACGAGCCTGACGCAACGCGTCGCGCCACAGCTGCGCGCGGTCGATGTTCAGTCGCGCCTCCTGACGGATTCCCCGGCGAATGTCACGCCCTTCGGGCCGCTCGAGCGCATCCTCCGCCCACTGCTGGCGGACGCCGTGTCCTGGTCCCACCGTTTCAACCCGGCGTCGGCGACACTCGCACGCCGGCTGGCCCAGGCGGGCCGCGGCCAGACGACGACGGACTTCCGCGCCCAGCAGCTCCTCTGGGCGGCGGGAGGGCTGGCGGGCTCGACGCTCGTCATGGTCCTCCTCGCGGCGTCGGGGTCGGCCGATGTGCCGCTGGCCGTGATCATCGTCCTCGGCTGCGCGGTGCTGGGCTTCGTCGGGAGGGACCACGTCCTGTCGGCCGACATCAGGCGGCGCGAGACCCGCATGCTCGCCGAGTTCCCCAGTCTTGCCGAGCTGATGGCACTCGCCGTCTCGGCGGGCGAGAGCACGACGGGTGCCCTCGAGCGGATCTGCAGGACGGCGACCGGGGAACTCGCCGGCGAGTTCGCCCTCGTCCTGGCCGCCACGCGGGCGGGGAAGCCCCTCGTCGACGCCCTCCAGGAATTCTCCAACAGGACGCGCCTGGCCCCGCTCGCGCGATTCGTGGACGGCATCACCGTGGCCGTGCAGCGGGGGACACCGCTGGCCGATGTGCTGCGGGCCCAGGCCCAGGACGTCCGCGACCTCGCCAAACGCGAGCTGATGGAATCGGCGGGCAGGAAGGAGATCGCGATGATGGTCCCGCTGGTCTTCGGTGTGCTCCCGCTGACAGTCCTGTTCGCCGTCTATCCGGGGATCGCGCTCATCAATCTCGGTTTCTGATCCACCAACCACTCCATCGAAGGGGACGCCATGAAGATCCTGACCAGCGCACCGCGCATCGCCCTGCTGTTCCTCGCGGCAACTGCGGCACTGTTCCGGGCGACGGAGGATCGCGAGCGGGGGGATGTCCCGGGGTGGGTCATGATCACCCTGATGTCGGCCGTCCTCGTCGCCGCCCTGCTGGCGATCGCCGGTCCCGCGCTGGAGGGGCTGTTCAACCAGGCGATCGACCAGGTCTCCCCCTAGTGGTGCTGCGACACCGGAGGATGCCCCGGCACGACCCGGGCGATTCCTCGGATACCGAGCACGGCGCGGCCGTCGTCGATTTCGCACTGGTCGGCGGACTCCTGACCGTCGTGTTCATCGCCATCATCCAGCTGACCCTCGTGCTCCATGTCCGCAACACGCTCATCGACGCGGCCGCCTCGGGTGCTCGGTACGGCACACTCGCGGACCGGGACCCGCAGGACGCGGTGGGGCGCACCGAGCAGCTGATCCGCGGCTCACTGGCCGATGCATACGGGTCCGACATCTCGGTCGGGGAGAGCACCGTCAGCGGTGTCCGTACCCTCGAGGTGGTGGTCCGAGCGCCCCTGCCGGTCATCGGCCTGATCGGGCCGGCCGGAGTCCTGGAGGTACGCGGCCATGCCGCCCTTCCGTCGTGACCCGGCAACCGTCCCTGCCCAGGGCCGGCGTGGCACTCGGAGCGCTGCCTGGCCCGGAGGGTTGACGCGTGGCCGGACGGCGGGCCGGCGCCGGCACGAGGGGGAGAACGGCAGCGCCGTCGTCGAGTTCGTGTTCCTGGGCGTCCTGCTACTGGTGCCGGTCGTGTACCTCGTGCTGACCGTGGGCGCGCTGCAGGGTGGTTCGTTCGCCGTGGTGGGTGCCGCCGACCAGGCCGCGAGGGTGTACGCGGATGCACCGACCGCAGGGGCAGGGGATGCGAGGGCCCGCGAAGCCGTCCGGATCGCGTTCTCGGACTTCGGCTTCACGGCGGACCAGGCCGACGTCGACATCATCTGCAGCGAGGCGTGCCTCACGCCGGGTTCCACCGTGACCGTCGTGGTGCGCCTGGACGTCCCCCTTCCGTTGGTCCCCGCCATCGCGGGGTCCTCCCCGTCAGCCGCGACGGTGGACGCGACATCCACCTCGATCGTGGAGCGGTTCGGGTGATGCGGGCCCGGAGACCGGAGGCCACCCCGGCACCCGGCGCGGGGCGGTCCGACGACGGGCAGATCGGGATCCTCGTCATCGGCTACCTGCTGATCTCCCTGCTGGTCGTCACCGTCGTGCTCGCCGTGACCGCCGTATATATAGAGCACAAGAAACTGCTGTCGGCCGCCGACGGCGCCGCGCTCGCCGCAGCCGACGACTACAGCATCGACGTCCGCGTCGGAGCGTCGACGACGCCGCTCCCGGTCCTGCAGGACTCCGGCGTCGAGGACTCCGCCGCCGGCTACCTCTCGACCACCGGGGCCGACGCCCGCTTCGAGCAACTGGGCATCGATCCCGCCACGGGAGCAGCCGACGGGCGCACTGCCAGGGTCGTCCTCACCGCCGTCGTCCGTCCGCCGATCGTCAACCTCCTCGTTCCGGCCGGGATACCGATCATCGCCCAGGCCGATGCCCGTGCCGAGCTCACGCGCTGACGCGCAGCACGCCGCGTCGTCGCACCCACGCGGCCGGCCAGGGTGGAGCGCGGTCGCGGCGCGGGGCATGACGTAGGCTGGAAGAACCATGGCAACCACTGATTTTCCCGCAGAGATCCGCGCCCTCCGCGCGAAGTACCAGTCCATCGAGCAGGTCTCCGACGTCGAGGGGATCCGCAAGGACATCGATGAACTGAGCGAGGAAGCCGGTGCGCCGGACCTCTGGGACGATCCGGCGGCGGCGCAGAAGGTGACCTCCAAGCTGTCCCATCGACAGTCCGCCCTGGAGCGCCTCGAGACCCTGGAGAGCCGTATCGACGACCTCGAGGTCCTCGTGGAACTGGCGCAGGACGAGAGCGACGAGGACACCCTCGCGGAGGCCGAGAAGGAACTCGTGTCGCTGAGCAGGTCCCTCGACCAGCTGGAGATCGTGACGCTCCTCGCCGGCGAGTGGGACGAGCGCGAAGCCGTCGTCACCATCCGTTCCGGAGCCGGGGGAGTGGATGCCGCAGACTTCGCCGAGATGCTCCTGCGGATGTACCTGCGCTGGGCCGAGCGCCACGGCTACCCGACCTCGGTGCTCGACACGTCCTACGCCGAGGAGGCCGGCCTGAAGTCGGCGACGTTCGAGGTCAAGGCCCCCTACGCGTTCGGCACGCTGTCGGTCGAGGCCGGGACGCACCGCCTCGTCCGCATCAGCCCCTTCGACAACCAGGGCCGCCGGCAGACGTCCTTCGCGGCCGTCGAGGTCATCCCGCTGATCGAGCAGACGGACGTCATCGAGGTCCCGGACAACGAGATCCGCGTCGACGTCTTCCGCTCCTCCGGTCCGGGCGGACAGTCCGTCAACACCACGGACTCCGCGGTACGCCTGACCCACCTGCCCACAGGCACGGTGGTGTCCATGCAGAACGAGAAGTCGCAGATCCAGAACCGGGCCGCCGCCATGCGCGTGCTGCAGTCCCGGCTCCTGCTGCTCAAGAAGGAGCAGGAGGACGCGGAGAAGAAGGCGTTCGCGGGCGACGTGAAGGCGTCCTGGGGCGACCAGATGCGCTCCTACGTCCTCAATCCGTACCAGATGGTCAAGGACCTGCGCACCAACCACGAGGTGGGCAACACCTCGGCGGTGTTCGACGGCGAGATCGACGACTTCATCGACGCCGGGATCCGCTGGCGGACGAACAACCGCAAAGACGAAGCCTGAGCGGACGTACACCCGGCCCGACGCGCACCCGGCTCGACGCACGCACCCGGCCTGCTGTGCAGCCGGGCGTCGCCGCAGCCGGGACGGACGGCCGACCTAGGGAGCGGGCGTCGCCACCCGGGCCTCGCGGCGGACCAGATCCTGCAGGTACTGCCCGTAACCGCTCTTGAGGAGCTTCTCAGCGCGGACCATCAGTTCGTCGTCGGTCAGGAGTCCCCGTCGCCAGGCGATCTCCTCCGGCACCCCGATCTTCAGGCCCTGCCGGTGCTCGATGGTCCGTACGAACGTCGACGCGTCGTTCAGCGAGTCGAACGTGCCGGTGTCGAGCCAGGCCGTGCCGCGCGGCAGGACCTCGACCTTGAGCCGTCCCGCATCGAGATAGCTCCGGTTGACGTCCGTGATCTCCAGTTCTCCGCGGGCAGAGGGCTTCAGTCCCTTCGCGATGGAGATGACGTCGTTGTCGTAGAAGTAGAGGCCGGGCACCGCGTAGTTGCTGCGCGGCTCGGACGGCTTCTCCTCGAGCGACAGGGCCCTGAAGTCCTCGTCGAACTCGACGACGCCGTACTGACGCGGGTCGACCACGTGGTAGCCGAAGATCGCTCCGCCGTCGATGCCCGCGAAGCGGCCCAGGGTGGCGCCCATGCCCGGCCCGTAGAAGATGTTGTCGCCGAGGATCAGGGCGACGTCGTCGTTCCCGATGTGCTCCTCGCCGATGATGAAGGCCTGCGCCAGCCCGTCCGGCGCCGGCTGCGTCGCGTAGGTGATGTTCGCCCCGCACCAGGACCCGTCGCCCAGCAGGGTCTCGAACTGCACGGCATCCCTCGGGGTCGTGATGATCAGGATGTCCCGGATGCCCGCCAGGAGCAGCGTCGACAACGGGTAGTAGATCATCGGCTTGTCGTACACCGGCACGAGCTGCTTGCTGATGCCCAGGGTGATCGGATGAAGCCTCGAGCCGGTTCCGCCGGCCAAAATAATTCCGCGCATGGCTTCATTCTGGCGTAGTTCCCGACGGTCGTGCGGGTAGGGCCGGCTCGTGTCGCTGCGCGCTCCGCAGCGGCGGCACCCGCCGGCCCGGCAGGACCACCCGGCGATCAGGTGCGCGATGTGCGCCGGCGCCGTGCGCGCGACACACCGCCCGGGTGACGGGCGCTCCGTTGCGCCGTCGTTATAGTCGAGAAGCCGGCGCTCCCTTCCCCCAGCAAATGCCCGTGCCCGGCGCACACATGGGCGCAGAGTGATCATGATCAGATTCGACAACGTCACGAAGAACTACGACTCCAAGTCGCAGCCCGCCCTCGACGCCGTCTCCCTCGACGTCGACCGCGGCGAGTTCGTCTTCCTCGTGGGCGCCTCGGGCTCCGGCAAGTCGACTTTCATCCGCCTCGTCCTCAAGGAGGACCGGGCGTCGAGGGGCGCCGTCTACGTGGCCGGCCAGAACGTCGCGAACATCCCCTCGTGGCGCGTACCCCGGCTGCGGCGCGGCATCGGCGTCGTCTTCCAGGACTTCCGCCTGCTCCCCAACAAGACGGTGTTCGCCAACGTCGCCTTCGCGATGCAGGTCATCGGCAGGAGCCGCGCCGTCATCCGCGAGACCGTTCCCGACGTCCTCGCGACCGTCGGCCTCGAGGGCAAGAACAACCGCATGCCCCATGAACTCTCCGGTGGCGAGCAGCAGCGCGTCGCGATCGCGCGCGCCATCGTCAACCGTCCCGGCATCCTGCTGGCCGACGAGCCCACCGGCAACCTGGATCCGACGACGTCGATGGGCATCATGAAGGTCCTCGACAGGATCAACCAGAACGGCACCACGGTGGTCATGGCCACGCACGACGACGACATCGTCAACACGATGCGCAAGCGCGTCGTCGAACTCCGCAACGGATCCGTGGTGCGCGACGACGCCCAGGGCATCTACGTGGGCGAGACCGGGGTACTGACCGGATGAGGCTGGCCTTCATCCTGTCCGAGATCGGCTCGGGCATCCGCCGCAACCTGTCCATGGTCACCTCCGTGATCCTCGTGACCTTCATCTCGCTCACCTTCGTCGGCGCCGCCGGGCTGTTCCAGCTGCAGATCAACCAGATGAAGGGTTACTGGTACGACCGCGTGCAGGTCACCCTCTACCTCTGCGTCGACAACTCCTCGGAGACGAGCTGTGCTGCGGGGCCTGTCACCGACGAGCAGCGCGAGGCGATCCAGGCGAAGCTCGAATCCGAGCAGTTCGCGCCGTACGTGGACACCGTCACCTACGAGTCGCAGGAGGAGGCGCTCGGCCACTTCCGGGACCAGTTCGCGAATTCGCCGATCGTCGACTCGGTGACCGCCGACCAGCTGCCCGAGTCCTACCGGGTGAGCCTCGTGGATGCGGAGAAGTACGAGGTCATCGACGAGGCCTTCTCCTCGGAGCCCGGCGTGGATGCCGTGAGCGACCAGCGCGACTTCCTGGAGGCGATCTTCCGCTACATGAACTGGGCGTCCGTCGTCGCGCTCGTGATCGCCGGGATCATGACGTTCTGCGCGATCCTGCTGATCGCCACGACCATCCGGCTCTCGGCCTTCAGCCGCCGCCGCGAGACCGGCATCATGCGCCTCGTGGGCGCGTCGAAGGCCGTCATCCAGCTGCCGTTCATCCTGGAAGGAGTGATCGCCGCCGTTCTCGGGGCGGTCCTCGCGTCGGCGACGCTCTGGGCAGCGTCGAAGTTCGTGATCGACGGCTGGCTCGTCAACACCTTCCCGCAGACGGCGTTCATCTCGTCCCAGCAGGTACTGCTCCTGGTTCCCGCACTCATCCTGCTCGGGGCTGTCCTCGCAGGACTCTCCTCCCTGCTCACCCTCCGACGATACGTAAAGGTCTAACCGCATGCCGCTCAGCGCCAGGGGACACGTGCGCCCACCAGGAACCTGGTGGGCCCGGCAGGACACGAGGACCTTCGTCGTCCGCGGTACCGCAGGCACCTCGATCGCCCTCGTCGTCGCGCTCGCGCTCGGATTCAGCACGCCCGTCGTCGCGGACGAACTCGACGACCGCAAGAGTGCGCTCGAGAACGAGATCACCGAGGTCCAGCAGTCCATGGAGTACCTGGACGCCGACATCGCCGAGACGATCGGCGCGCTGAAGACCTACCAGGGGCAGTTGCCGGCGGCGCAGCAGTCCCTCGCCGATGCCCAGGGCAAGGTCGAGACCGCGGTGGGGGAGGTCGAGGCCCTCGCGGTCCGCGTGGATCTCGCACAGGAGACCAGGAACAAGATCACCGAGGAACTCCGCGCCGACCAGCAGGAGATGGAGGAGACCCGCGAGGTCATCGGCCAGATCGCCACCGAGGCCTACAAGAACGGCGGGATTCCCACCAACGTGTCCCTGCTCCTGGGTGCGGAGGGGGTCGAGGACTTCACCGAGTCGATGGATCTGGTGGACCAGGCCCTGCGCAGCCAGAACGCCGCCATGGAACGCCTGTCCGAGCAGAGCGCGACCAACGCCGACAGCAAGGCCCGCCTGGTCGCCGTCGAGGCCGAGATCACGAAACTCAAGGACCGGGCCGACGCGGCGCTCGCCGCCGAGCAGTCCGCCCGCGACGCCGCAGCGGGCGAGAAGGCGAAGGTGGACAAGCTCGTGGCGGACACCTCCGCCCTGTCGGCGACGCTGCAGGAGCAGAAGCCCGTGATCGAGGCGAAGCTGGCGAGCGTGGAGCAGGCCCAGCAGCAGGTGAACGCGGACATCGCCGAGCGGCAGCGCCGCCAGATCGAGGAGGCCCGCAAGGCGGAGGAGGCGCGCCTGAAGGCCGAGGCCGAGGCAGCGGCCCGCGCGGAGGAAGCGCGCCTGCGCGCGGAGGCGGAAGCTGCCGCAGCGGCGGAATCGGCACGGCTGGCAGCCGAGGCCGAGGCCGCCAACCGGCCGGCACCGGCACCTGTTGCGCCCGCCCCGGTGGCGCCCGTCGTCCCGCAGGTGCAGGCCCCGGTGGCCACGGCACCCAGCTCGTTCGGCCTGAACTCCCCGGTCAACGGCCCGATCTCCTCCGGGTTCGGCTGGCGTCCGACGCCGGTGGGGACCATCGACTTCAACGGCACGGGCGGCTACACGCACACGGGGATCGACTACGGTGTGGGCTGCGGGACGCCGCTCTACGCCCCCGCCGCCGGCGAGGTCTGGTACGCGGACTCGAACGTCCTGCCGGGCGCAGGCAATCGGATCGTCCTCAATCACGGCGTCCTGGGCGGCAACGCACTCGCCACGAACTTCTACCACCTGACGAGCTTCCTGGTCTCGCCGGGCCAGCGCGTCAGCGCCGGCCAGCTGATCGGCTACACGGGGACCACCGGCAATTCGACGGGCTGCCACCTGCACTTCGAGACGATGCTGAACGGCACACTCGTGGATCCGATCGGCCTGCTCTAGGTCGTAGGATGGAAGGCACTGTCCTCCCGCGGACCGCCGTCCGCAGCAGTGCCGCAAGAAGGAGTATCGCCGTGCCGAAGGAAAGTGGCCGGAAAGTGGTGGCCACCAATCGGAAGGCCTTCCACGACTACGCCGTGCTCGACACGTACGAGGCCGGCATCGCACTGATGGGCACCGAGGTGAAGTCGCTGCGCCAGGGGCGCGCCTCCCTCGTCGACGGCTTCGCGATCTTCTACGGCGACGAGCTCTGGCTCGAGGGCATCCACATCTCCGAGTACTCGCAGGGCAGCTGGACCAACCATGCCGCGCGCAGGAGGAGGAAACTCCTCCTGCACCGCGAGGAACTCACCAAGATCTCACAGAAGATCCGCGAGTCCGGCTTCACCCTGGTCCCTCTGCAGCTCTACTTCCTGAACGGCAGGGCCAAGGTCGAGATCGCGGTGGCCCGCGGCAAGCGTGACTACGACAAGCGCCAGACCCTGCGCGAGAAGCAGGACAACCGCGAGGCGCTGCGTGCCATGCGTGAGAAGAACCTGGGCGCGTGAGTGATGTCTTCTGGTCGGCGCAGGACGACGACGAGGAAGGCGAGCCCTCGGAGCTGAGGTACAGGCGGCCGTGGTGGGTGACCGCCGGCGCACTGGTCGACCTGCTCCTGCTGCTGATCGTGGTGCCCGCAGGAATCCTCTCCCTCCTCCCGTTCGTCTTCCTCGTCTACGTCTTCTTCGCGCAGGTCCTCGTCTGGATCTCCCCGGTGCTCATCCTGCTCAACGCGGCGATCTTCTGGTGGAGCTTCCGGCGGAAGCAGGCCGCGACCACGGCCCTGGCCGCACTCGGCATCGCCTTCGTCCTCCTCGCGTTCGTCGTCGTCCGGCTGTGGCAGTCGCCCGTCGTCGTCCTCGGACTCACGCTGGTGCGATAGGCGTTCTCCCTGGGCGAAGCGCCGAGCCGCACCCGGGCGGTGGGGTAGACTTGAGGAACCGTTTCGCCATCGGCGGGACGGCGCAGGGATCACTTGATAACTGAACATGGGGATGACAGGTTTCGACGATGTTAGTCGCGACAGGGGAAGCGGGCCGAGGATACAGGGTTATCTCGTAAACGCTCCTTGTAAAACAATAAGTGCCAAATCATCGCGCACTGACTTCGCTCTCGCTGCCTAGGCAGCCTAGCTAGTCCGTCAGACCGGGTTCGCTCTCGCCCCGGATCCTGGCGTCATTTAGAGGGCCACTGCTCCCGGTCCTCGTTGTAGGGACCGGGGGGACTCTTATACAACTGGGCTTGGCAGCCACTTGTTTGCACGATGGCTGGAGCCGAGAAAAACCGACGCAAACTGCGCCCGGAGAAGCCCTGACTACACTGCATCGGACGCGGGTTCAATTCCCGCCATCTCCACCACCACGAAGCGCCCCGCCGGTCATCGGCGGGGCGCTTCGTCGTGTCCACGGAACACCCTTCCGGGTCTTGTCGCTTCCGGTGGCCGGACCTACCCTTGACCTGATACTCGATGACCGGGGGCTACCCATGCGGCGTGTATTCGTGCATCTGCTCGTTCTGCTGTCCGCTGTGCTCCTCGCGGCCGGTGGCCTCACCACCGCACCCCCGGCTCAGGCGGCGACAGCCATCGAGGCGAAGTACGCAGAGCTCGGCGGCAGCGGCGGGAACCTCGGTGCGCCGACGAGCGCGGAGGTCTGCGGACTGCGGGGCGGAGGGTGCTACCGGAACTACCAGAGGGGCGCGATCGTCTGGTCGCCCGCCACCGGAGCCCAACCCTCCTGGGGTGCCATCCGCGAGACCTGGCGTTCCTACGGGTTCGAGACCGGCGGGCTCGGGTACCCGACCACGGGGGAGATCTGCGGACTGCGCAATGCAGGGTGCTACCAGAGCTTCCAGGGCGGGGCGATCGTCTGGTCTCCCGCCACCGGTGCCCGCATCAGCGTGGGTGGGATCCGTACCGCATGGGCCGCGTCGGGATTCGAGAACGGGGCACTGGGCTACCCGACCACGAACGAGGTCTGCGGGCTGCGCGGCGGCGGCTGCTACCAGAACTACCAGGGCGGGGCGATCATCTGGTCGCCCGCCACGGGAGCGAGGATCTCCATCGGCGGGATCCGGGCGGCGTGGGCCGCCACCGGCTACGAGAACGGTGCCCTCGGCTATCCCGTGTCGAACGAGTCCTGCTCCGGCGGCACCTGCAGCCAGGCCTACCAGCGGGGCAGGATCTCGTGGACCGCAGCCGGTGGGGCCCGCGTGTTCCGGGACATCGACGTCGCGGCGTCGGTCGTCGTCGTGGTCAACAAGCGGCGGCAGCTGAACCCGGCGCGTCACGTCCCCGGTCCGCTCGTGGACGTCGGGGGACCACTGCTCCGGAGCGACGCCGCCCAGCAGTTCTCCCGCCTCCTCGCGGACGCGCGGGCCGGCGGCATCGCCATGGTCCCGGTCAGCGGCTACCGCTCCTACGACACGCAGGCCTCCCTCTACGCCTCCTACGTCGGCCAGTACGGCCAAGCGGCGGCCGACCTGATCTCCGCCCGCCCGGGATTCAGCGAGCACCAGACCGGTCTCGCGATCGACATCGGCAACGCCAACGGGGCCTGCGGGCTGCAGGAATGCTTCGCAGGAACTCCCGCCGGAGCCTGGGCGGCCCAGAACGCCTGGCGCTACGGGTTCATCGTCCGCTACCCCCAGGGCCAGACCCCGGTCACCGGCTACGCGTACGAGCCGTGGCACCTGCGCTACGTCGGGTCGACGATCGCCTCGGAGATGCGCACCCACGGACTGCGGACGCTGGAGCAGTACATGAGCCTGCCGGCGGCGCCGTCCTACTGAGCACCTCCGGTGCACCGTCCTCTGCGCTTCTCCTGTACGCCGGAGCGCGAACTACACTTGGGCGATGAGCTGGACTGACAGGCCGCCGTCGTGGCTCCCGCCACTGCCGCCGCCCCATCGGGGACGGGCCCTGATCGTGGTCGGCTGGATCCTCGTCGGGGGGACGTTCGTGTACATCTTCGTCATGAGCTACCTGGGCGGCACGCACACACTCTTCACCCTGGTGCCACTGCTGCTCGGGCTCCTGTGCCTGATCGTCGGCCTGCTCCGGCGTGACACGCGCGAGCGGTAGGGCGTGCTTGCCGCCTACTTAGTTTCGCGATAGAAAGAATCATGACCTCCTCTCCACTCCATCTCTCGCGCGGCGGCACGAGCGTGGTGCTCGAGCCCCATCCGCACGTCCTGCCGGTCCTCGCCTACTGGGGTCCTGCCCTCGGTGACCTCTCCGCCGACGAGCTGTCCGCCGTCGTCGCCGCCCAGCAGCCGCAGCGCGTGTCCGGCGGCATCGACGTCCCGGCCCGGCTGACCCTCCTGCCCCTCGAGTCCGCAGGATGGCAGGGCACACCCGGCCTCACCGGGGACCGCGGGGGAGCCCACCTGTATCCGCGCTTCACGGTGGTCGCCGAGGAGTCCCGGCACGACGGCGGGGTGGTGATCGAGGCACGTGACGACGGCACCGGGCTCGCCCTGACCGTGCACGTGGGCCTGACCGCATCGGGCCTCCTCACCCAGCGGCTCGTCCTCACCAACACGGGTGACGACGAGTACGAGGTGCGTTCGCTCAGGACCTTCTTCCCGCTCCACCCCACCGCCGCGGAAGTCCTCGACACGACAGGCCGCCATCTCCGGGAGCGGTCGCCGCAGCGGCACGAGCTGACGACCGGCACCTATGCGCGGACGAGCCGACGCGGCCGCCCCGGTGCCGATGCGACGGTGCTCCTCGCGGCAGGGGCGAAGGGCTTCGGCTTCGAGCACGGCCTGGTGCAGGGCATCCACCTCGCATGGAGCGGCAACCAGGAGGTGCTCGTGGAGAAGACGCCGGCCGGGCAGGCGTTCCTGGCGGCGGGCGAGGTCCTGTCGCCCCGTGAGGTGGTGCTCGCACCCGGTGGGAGCTACTCCACGCCCGAGGCGATCGGCTCCTGGGGAGACGGCCTCAACGAACTGTCCGGCCGCTTCCACCGCGACGTCCGGTCGAGGGCGTCCCATCCGCAGCGTCCGCGTCCGGTCACCCTCAACACCTGGGAGGCCGTCTACTTCGATCTCGACCTGCCGCGCCTGCAGGCGCTCGCGGACCGCGCGGCCTCCCTCGGCGTCGAACGGTTCGTGCTCGACGACGGCTGGTTCCGCGGACGCCGCGACGACACGTCGAGCCTGGGGGACTGGTACGTCGACGAGACGGTGTGGCCCGACGGGCTGGCCCCCATCATCGACCACGTGCGGGGCCTGGACATGGAGTTCGGCCTCTGGTTCGAACCGGAGATGGTCAACCCCGACTCCGACCTGGCGCGGGCGCATCCGGACTGGATCCTGCAGCCCGAGGGACGCCTGCCGTTGCCCGGGCGGCAGCAGCAGGTCCTGAACCTGGGCCATCCCGACGCCTACGCGTACATCCTCGAACGCCTCGACGACATCCTGACCGCGAACGACATCGCGTACGTGAAGTGGGACCACAACCGGGACCTGCTCGAGGCGGCGGATGCCCGGACGGGGCACGCCGCCGTCCACCGGCACGTCGAGGCGCTGTACCGCCTGCTCGACGAACTGCGCCTCCGGCACCCCGGCCTCGAGATCGAGAGCTGCGCCTCGGGTGGAGCCCGCGTCGACCTCGGCATCCTCGCCCGGACGGACCGCATCTGGACCAGCGACTGCATCGATCCGATCGAGCGGCTCGTCAACCAGAAGTACACGGGCCTCGTGGTGCCGCCCGAACTGCTGGGGATGCACGTCGGCGGCCCGGTCTCCCACTCGACGGGGCGGGCCCATACGCTGCCCTTCCGGGCAGCGACCGCCATCTTCGGCCACTACGGCATCGAATGGGACATCTCCGACCTGACGGACGGGGAGTACGAGGTACTCGGGCGCTATGTCGGGCTCCACCGGTCCTGGCGCGACGACCTGCACCGCGGCGCCGTCGTGCACGCGGATCTCGTGGATCCCGCCATGGACCTGCGCGGTATCGTCTCCGAGGACCGGCAGCGGGCCCTGTTCGCCTACACGCTGACGGGCTCGAGCGCGAGCTACCCGCCCGGGCTGCTGACCTTTCCGGGGCTGGAGGCCGACACGCTGTACTCCGTGCAGCTCGCAGTCCCCGAGGAGGGACAGCCGGGGAACGGCCAGTCGGCGCTCGCCTGGCTCCGCTCGGCGCTCGACGGCGAACCGCTCCGGCTGTCCGGGCGGGTCCTGGCGCAGGCAGGCCTGCAGGCTCCCGTGCTGCTGCCCGAGCAGTCGCTCCTCATCGAGCTCCGCGCCGCGCGATCCTAGACCGGTCCCCGCCGGAGCGGGCGGGGCCCGCCTACGGCTCGTAGGTGAGGGTCCGCCCGTACAGGTCCAGCAGTGCGTCGCTGCCGCCGTCGCGCATGGCCCGTCGCTGGCGGTCGGCTCCCGTGCCCCTGTCCGCGATCGTCGCCAGACCGGCACGCACCCAGTCCGTGTCGCCCTCGGCGTCGAGGGCCGGGCCGACGTGCTCCAGGAAATCCGCGAGGAGCGCCCGGGCGGGCACGGGCTCCGCCGTGGAGAGATCCACGAGGGAGCCGGTGAGCCCGTCGCGGGCGGCCTGCCAGAGGGCGGCGTCCAGGAGTTCGGGATCCGGGACGAGCGGCGCGGCGTCCGCCTCCGCCTCGTGCAGGGCCGTGACGACGAGCGCACGCGTGAGTGCGCCGAGGAGAACGGAGTCCTGCGCCTCGAGCTGCACGTCGCATGCCCTGAGCTCGAGGGTGGGGTAGTGGTCCGACAGGCGTGCCACCCAGGTGAGGACCCCGCGGTCCAGGATCGCACCGCTCGCACCGAGGCGCGTGATGCGGCGCTCGTAGTCGGCCGCATCCGCGAACCACGGCGCCACGCCCTGGACGGCCCAGCGGCGGTAGTGCACCACGCGCCAGCTCCCGAAGCCGCTGTCCCGTCCCAGCCAGTAGGGCGAATTGACGCTGAGGGCGGTGAGCAGCGGGATCCAGGGACGGATGCGGTTGAGTGCCTGGACGCCGCGCTCGGGGTCGGGGATGCCGACGTGCACGTGCAGCCCGTTGACGAACTGGTCGCCCACGATGCCGGGGGCGCTGGCGCGCAGGTCCTCGTAGCGCTGCTTGTCGGTCAGTTCGGGATACGCCTGCCGCATCCAGGGCGAGGTCCCGGTGGCCGCGCCGAGGATCCCGGTGTCGGCCGCTGCGTCCGCGAGCTTCCTGCGGAAGTTCAGGAGTGACTCCTCGGCCTGGGTCAGCGTGTCGCACACAGGGGTGGCCGTCTCGATCTGGCAGGACAGCAGCTCGCGCTGGATGTCGTCCCTGCCGACCTCCGGCGTCGCTTCGAGCAACCCCTCCACCTCGTCGGCGCGGTGGGCGGGCAGCCCTGTCTCCGGTTCGAGGAGCAGGTACTCCTCCTCCAGTCCGAGAGTGGTCATGGATGGACTCCGTTCGTGAGGTTCAGCGGACGAGGCGGGCAGGGACGGCCGGGACTGCAGGCACGTGGCATGTTGACCAGTCTAGGAGCGGCACGGGGGAGGAGCGATCCGGCGCCGCGACAAGGACCCCGGGCCGGTCCCTCCTGCACCCGGTCCCGATCAGGAGGCCCCGGCGTCGATCGCGCAGTCCTGATGGGGGACGGTGCTCTCGATCCAGAGCGCTCCGGCCACGGCCGGATCGACGGCGAGGTCCCGGGAGGAGGCGGCCGTGCCGTGGCGGAGCTCCAGCTGGGACCCTGCGCGGCGGCGGGTCAGCTGCAGGTCGTCGTCGAGCGAGATGCCGCTGCGGTCGAGGAAGCGCAGCACCTCCGGGTCGTCGTCGCTCACGCGCACCAGCCTGCCGGCGTGTCCGTCGTCGAGCCTGTCGAGCCGGTGTGCCTTCGGGTACAGGACCGTGCCGTCCGCCGCCGGGATCGGGTCCCCGTGCGGGTCCCGGCGCGGGTGGCCCAGCTTCGCGTCGAGCCGCTCGACGAAGGCGTCGGAGACGGTGTGCTCGAGCAGTTCCGCCTCGTCGTGCACCTCGTCCCACCCGTAGCCCAGCGCGGTGACGAGGAATGTCTCGATGAGCCGGTGCCTGCGGACCATCGCGAGGGCCAGCGCCCGCCCGGAGGGTGTGAGGCCGATGGGCCCGTACTTGCGGTGGTCGGCGAGTCCGAGGTCCACCAGCTTGGCGACCATCCCGGTCACGGAGGAGTTGGCGACCGAGAGTCGCGTCGCGAGGTGCGTGGCCGTGACGGCGTCGCCCTGCCATTCGGTGAATGCGTAGATGGCCTTGACGTAGTCCTGCACGCTCGTGGATTCGATGCTGAGGACGGCGCCCCTGCGGCCCGCCATCAGGCGTCCCCTCGCACCGAAGGGCCGGACGCGGGCAGTGGGGGATCGGACGCGGACGGGGCCGTGCCGGAGCCGGCCTGCGCCGGGGCCGGGCCGGCGGCGGCTGCCCCGGTGCGGTTCCGTCCGGCCCGGGTGTGTCCGGTACGGGTCCGCGCGGCGGTGCGGCGCCGTCGTGCCTGCCAGATCACGCCGTCGGGACGCGCGAAGAGGTAGACCACGGCGAAGACGATCGCCTGGCAGAGCACCACGGCGGCGCCCGTGGAGATGTCGAGGTAGTAGCTGGCGTAGACGCCCGCCAGGGAGGCGGTGACGGTCAGCACGACGGCGATCACCAGCATGCGGTCGAAGCTGCGGGACAGCAGGAACGCCGTGGCGCCGGGTGTGATGAGCATGGCCACGACGAGGATGATCCCGACGGCCTGGAGCCCGACGACGACGGTGAGCGCGAGCAGGCCGAGCAGCAGTGCGGACAGCAGTCGTGTGTTGAGCCCGATCACGTGGGCGTGCGTGCGGTCGAAGGCGAGCAGGGTGAGGTCGCGCCGCTTGAACAGCAGGATGGCGAGGGTCAGCAGGCCCAGGAGGAGGACCTGCCACACGTCACCGGCGGACACGCCGAGGACGTTGCCGAAGAGGATGTGCATCAGGTCGATCTGCGACGGCGTGGCGGAGACGATGGCCAGCCCGGTGGCGAACAGCGCGGTGAACACCACGCCGATCACGGTGTCCGCCTTCAGCTTGGTGGTGGACCGGACGATCCCGATGAGCGCCACCGCCCCCGCGCCGAAGACGAAGGCGCCGATGGAGAAGGGGATGCCGAGGATGTAGGCGAGGGCCACCCCGGGCAGGACGGCGTGGGACACGGCATCGCCCATGAGCGACCACCCCATGAGGATGAGCCAGCAGGAGAGGACGGCGGCCACGACGGCGGCGGCGAGGGTGACGGCGAGGGCCCGGGTGAGGAAGCCGTACTGCAGGGGCTCGAGCAGGAAGGTGATGATCTCCATGGTCAGGACCCCCCGTCCGGAGCGGCGGAGGCGGCGGAGCGCACCGTCGTGGTGGACGGCGCGGGACCGAAGGCGCGTGCCAGGTTCCCGTGGGTCAGCACGAGCGAGGGATCGCCCTGCGCGAGCACGCGACGGTGCAGGAGGACCGCTTCGTCGCACAGCTCGGGCACGCCCGCGAGGTCGTGGGTCGACACCAGCACCGACCGCCCTTCGTCCCGCAGTGTCTTCAGGAGTGCGGTCATGGTGCGCTCGCTCGCCTGGTCGACACCGGCGAAGGGCTCGTCGAGCAGCAGCAGCCGCGCGTCCTGGGCGATGCTGCGGGCGATGAAGACCCGCTTGCGCTGGCCACCCGACAACTGGCCGATCTGGCGCCTCCTGAGGTCGGCCAGGCCCACGCGTCCGAGCGCGTCCTCGACGGCCGCGCGGTCCGGTGCGCGCAGACGGCGGGAGGGCCCGAGCCGCCCGTACAGGCCCATGGCGACGACGTCGGAGACGGAGACGGGGAAGGTCCAGTCCACCTCCTCGGCCTGCGGCATGTAGGCCACGAGGCCCTGCTTCCGGGCGCTCGCAGCGGACCTGCCGAACAGCTCGACGCTTCCGGTCCCCGGGGCCAGCAGCCCCATGAGCGCCTTGAACAGCGTCGACTTGCCCGAGCCGTTGACGCCGATGAGTCCGCAGATCCGTGCCGCGTCGAGGGTCATGGAGACGTCGTCGAGCGCCTGGACCTCCCCGTAGCGCACCCCGAGGTTGCGGACGTCGAGTGCGCGCAGGGTGGACGGGGCGGCAGAGGCCGTCATCGCGAGAGTCCTTCCGTGATCGTCTCGAGGTCGTGGCGGATGAGATCGACGAACGTCGGCACCGGCCCATCGGCTTCCGACAGCGAGTCGACGTAGAGCATGCCGCCGAGTTCCGTGCCCGTGGCGAGGGCGACCTGCTCCTGCGCCGAGGGATTGACCGTCGATTCGCAGAAGACGGTCGGCACGTCGTTCTCCTCGACGAATCCGATGACGTCCCTGATCTGCCGCGGGGTGCCCTCGGCGTCCGCGTTGACCGGCCAGAGGAAGGCCTCCTCCAGGCCGGCGTCCCGTGCGAGGTACGAGAAGGCACCCTCGCAGGTCACGAGTGCGGCGACGTCGAGGGCGGCGAGCTCCTCGCGGAACCCCGCGAGGAGCCCTGCGAGCTCCCCCTTCAGCCGGCGGCCGTTGGCCTCGAAGTCGGCGGTGTGCTCCGGAGCCAGGCCGGCGAGCGCCGCCACGGTGTTGTCGACATAGGTCTGCGCCGCGAGGGGCGACATCCAGGCGTGCGGGTTCGCCCGGCCGGTGTAGTCCCCTGAGCGGATGTCGACCGGTTCGACGCCGTCCGACAGCACCACGTGCGGGGCGTCGACGGAGTACAGGAAGCGCTCGAACCAGCGCTCGAGGCCGAGCCCGTTGTCCAGGATGAGGTCCGCGTCCTGTGCCCGGACGAGATCGGAGGGCGTCGGCTCGTAGCCGTGGATCTCGGCGCCGATCTTCGTGATCGACTCCACGCGGACGTGCCCTCCACCGACCGTGTCGGCGAGGTCGGCGAGCACGGAGAAGGTCGTGAGGACCAGGGGTCGTGCGTCCGTCCCGGCGGCCGGCGCCGTATCGACGGCGCAGCCCCCGAGCAGGAACGCCGCGGCGACGCACCACGCGGTCGCCGCGGGGTGCGTCCGTCCGCACTGGGTGGGAGGCATACCTAAAAGTAGCGTTTAGGCATGCCGAAATCTAGGGGGTCGACAGGGAGGCGCGCCATGCGTGGGTGTAGTACGGGATCCTGATGGTGGCCGCCGGGTCGTAGGCGAGGTAGTCGGTGAGGTACCAGCGCAGATTCGACTCCATGCGCGCCCGGAGCGCCGGTGTGGCGCGCTGGTAGTAGCTCCGCGACCTCGCGAGGTCGAGGACGTCGGCGACCGGCAGCTCCTGGGCCCAGTGCACCACGAGGTCCTCCGGCGGCCCGAAGGCGGCGCCGAGGTCGGGCCGGTACGCGGGCGAGTAGACGTCCCCCGCATGCATGATGCGGGACAGGCGGTGCACCCAGGGGAGCGAGACGTCGAGCTGGTTCCACACCAGTGCCAGGCGTCCGCCCGGCACCAGGACCCGAGCGGCCTCGCGGAGCGCGGCGGGGTGGTCGCACCAGTGCCAGGTCTGCGCCAGCGTGAGCAGGTCGACGGACCTGTCGGGCAGTGTGGACTCCTCCGCGGTGCCCTGCACCACGGGTACACCGGGCAGGCGCGCCGAGAGGACGGCCAGCATGTCCTCGGACGGGTCGACTGCCGTCACCTCGAGTCCGCGCTGCGCCAGGAGGGCCGTGAAGAGACCGGTCCCGGCGCCGATGTCCGCCGCGCGACGGGCGTTCTCCGGCACGATCCAGTCCGCGACCGGTGCGGGATACCCGGGACGGACACGGTCGTAGCGGCCTGCTCCGGAGAGGTAGGCGCGCGCCATCTCCAGGCGCCGTTGCTCGTCGAGCCGAGGGCCGGAACTCACCGGATGGCCTGCGGCCGGAGGACCGCGCGGCTAGAGCAGGTCATCCACGTCCGGGTTGAGGGTCCGCAGGACCTCGCTGTGCAGGGTGCCGTTCGTCGCCAGCGCGTTGCCGCCGAACGGGCCGTCCTCGCCGTCCAGGGAGGTGAAGCGTCCCCCGGCCTCCGTGACGATGGGGACGAGCGCCGCCATGTCGTGCAGGTTCAGTTCGGGCTCGCAGGCGACGTCGACGGCGCCCTCGGCCACGAGGCAGTAGGACCAGAAGTCCCCGTACGCCCTCGTGCGCCAGACCCGGTCCGTCAGGTTGACGAACTCGGCGAGCGCCCCGCGCTCGCGCCAGCCGGACAGGCTGGAGTAGGACAGCGAGGCATCCTCGAGCCGGGAGACGTTGGACACCCGCAGGCGTTGCGCCGCCGCGAGGGACTTCCCGGTGTACGCGCCGGTACCCTCGGCCGCCCACCAGCGTTTGCCCAGGGCGGGCGCGCTGACGACGCCGACCACGGGCCTGCCCTCGTCGATCAGGGAGATCAGGGTGGCCCAGACGGGCACGCCGCGCACGAAGTTCTTGGTGCCGTCGATCGGATCGATGACCCAGCGGCGGGAACCGGACCCGGTACTGCCGAACTCCTCGCCGAGCACGGCGTCACGGGGGCGGGCACGCGAGAGCTGGCCCCGGATCGCCTCCTCCGCGCTCTTGTCCGCGTCGGTGACCGGGGTGAGGTCCGGTTTGGTCTCGATGCGGAGGTCGAGTGCCTTGAAGCGCGACATGGTCTGGTCGTCGACCGAATCGGCCATGATGTGGGCGAGCCGGAGATCGTCGTTGTAGCCCTGCGTGAAACTCATATCCATCAACCTATCGTCTGGGTGGCGCATCGGGCACGGGGACGCGGGACGGGAGGGCCGTGACAGCAGGAAGCCACCGCGGGCTCGCGCCGCGCGGTGGCTTCCTGTCCGGCGCCGCAGAGCGGCACGGGGAGAATCAGAGAACGGTGATGTTCTCGGCCTGGGGGCCCTTGGGTCCCTGGGTGGTCTCGAAGTTGACCTTCTGGTTCTCTTCGAGGGAGCGGTAGCCGCTCGAGTTGATCGCGGAGAAGTGGGCGAACACGTCAGCGCCTCCGTCGTCGGGAGCGATGAAGCCGAAGCCCTTTTCGGCGTTGAACCATTTCACTGTGCCTGAAGCCATGATGTATTTCCTAACCTGGGAGAGCGTTCCGACGTTCGGGCGCTCATCGTGGTGTTCGTTACCCGCTTATCGTCAAAAGCTGTCGAACTCCAGGTGGAGGGTCAAGGCTTGAAATTTAATGCGCAAACAACAACAGCACCCAGCCTACCAGTGATCGGGCGGATCACTGCTGCCCCAGTTCCTTGGCGTCATGGGCACTGCCCCGTGGGTCGGCCGTTCCGGCGTTGAGGAGGCGTCGGAGGGACGCGAGGCGGACCGGCCCGGACTCACCGGCCAGTCCTTCCGCGACATAGCTGTCCAGTCCGCAGTCGACCGCCTGGCCGTCGTGGCGGCAGCCCCGCTCGCAGCGTTCCGTGCCCGGTTCGAGGTCCGGGAAGGCCTTGAGGATGCGGTCGGCGTCCACGTGGGCGAGTCCGAACGAGCGGATGCCCGGGGTGTCGATGATCCAGGTGCCCGGGGCGGCGTCGGCCGCCTTCAGAGCGAGGGCGGACGACGACGTGTGCCGGCCCCGCCCGGTCACCGCGTTGACGCCCCCCGTGGCGCGTGTGGACCCGGTCAGCGCATTGACCATGGTGGACTTCCCGACGCCCGAATGGCCGAGCAGCACGCTCACCTGGCCGTCCAGCTCGTCGCGCAGGGCGTCGACCGCGCCGGAGGAGAGGCGCGCCGACTCGCCGTCGTCGGAGGTCGCCTCGATCCCCACGCCCTCGTCCGTCCGGCTGATGATCACGCGGAGGTCGAGGTGCTCGTAGTTGGCGAGCAGCGGGGCGGGGTCGCGGAGGTCGGCTTTCGTGATGCACAGCAGCGGCTCGATACCGGCGTCGTAGGCGGCCACGAGCGCGCGGTCGATGAAGCCCGTCCTCGGCTCCGGGTTGGCCGCGGCGACGACGATCACGAGCTGGTCCGCGTTGGCGACGACGACGCGTTCCACGGGATCGGTGTCGTCGGCGCTCCGGCGCAGGACGGTCCGGCGGTCCTCGATCCGTACGAGGCGCGCGAGGGAGTCCGGGCCGCCGGAGAGATCTCCGACGAGGGCCACGAGGTCCCCGGCGACGACGGCGCTGCGCCGCAGTTCGCGCGCGCGCGCCGCGACGACGATCCGCTCGTCGGGGGTGTCCTCGTCGACCACCGTCGTGTAGCGCCCGCGGTCGACCGTCACCACGCGTCCCGTCACGGCCTCGTCGTAGGCGGGCCGGTTCTTCGTGCGGGGGCGCGTGCCCTTCTTGTTGGGCCGGATCCGGACGTCGGACTCGTCCCAGGCCCTCGAGCCGCGGCGGTTGCCGGCCTCGCTCATGCCCGTGCCACCGCGTCCGTCGGGTCCGGGGAGCCGGCCGTGCCTGCGACGACCGCCCAGAGGTCGGGGAACTCCGGCAGGGTCTTGGCCGTGGTGCCGATGTTCTCCACCTCGACGCCGTCGACGGCCAGCCCGATGATCGCGCCGGCGGTTGCCATCCGGTGGTCGTCGTAGGTGCGGAAGACTCCTCCGTGGAGCGGTGCGGGTCGGATGACGAGGCCGTCCCCGGTCTCCTCGGCGTCGCCGCCGAGTCCGTTGATCTCCGCCACGAGCGCCGCGAGGCGGTCCGTCTCGTGGCCGCGGAGGTGGGCGATGCCGGTCAGCGTCGACGGAGAGTCCGCCAGCGCGCACAGGGCGGCGACGGTGGGGGCGAGCTCGGAGGTGTCGGCGAACACACCTCCCGAGATGGCCGCTCCACCCGTCACGGTGAGCACGTCGCCGTCGAGTTCCGCCTCCGCTCCCATGAGGGGGAGGATGCGCCGCCACGCGTCGCCGACCTGGGTGGTGCCCCGGGGCCAGTTGCGTACGCGGACCGTCCCGCCCGTGACCACGGCCGCGGCCAGGAAGGGGCCGGCGTTGGACAGGTCGGGTTCCACGGCGACATCGAAGGCGCGGATAGGGCCCGGGGAGACGCGCCAGTGGTTCGGCACCGTGTCGTCGACGGATACGCCGACCGACCTCAGGGTCTCGACCGTCATCCGGACGTGGTCGAGGCTGGGGACCGGCTTGCCCACGTGTTCGAGGTGGAGCCCGTCGGCGAACCGGGCGCCCACGAGGAGGAGGGCCGACACGAACTGCGAGGACGCCGAGGCGTCGATGACGAGGTGCCCGCCCCGGACCGTCCCGTTCCCCTGCACCGCGAAGGGCAGGGAGTCGGCGCCGTCGTCGTCGACCGCAATGCCGAGTCCTCGGAGGGCGGCGATGATGCTGCCCATGGGACGGCGGCGTGCGTGCGGGTCGCCGTCGAAGGTCGTGGTCCCCTCGACGAGGCCGGCGAGCGGGGGGACGAAGCGCATGACGGTGCCGGCGAGGCCGCAGTCGACCGCGCGGGCCCGTCCGTCGCCCGTGCCGGTCCGGAGGGGTGTGACGTGCAGGTCCGGACCGAAGTCACCGTCCCCCGGAATCTCGTCGATGACGGCGCCGAGGTCGCGCAGGGCTGCGACCATCAGCGCGGAGTCGCGGGAGTGCAGGGGCCTCCGGATGGTGCTCGGCCCGTCGGCGAGGGCCGCGAGGACGAGGTACCGGTTGGTGAGGGACTTCGAGCCCGGGACCGAGATGACCGCGTCCACGGGACGGGTCAGGCGGGGCGCCCGCCACAGATCCTGCTCGGACACCCCGCCTGATGATACGGACATGGAGCCTAGGAACCCACGACGTCGGCGGCGGTCCTGCGCACGGCCTTGTCGGCTTTCTCGAACTGCTTGCGGGCGTCCTTGCCGAAGCCGAGGGCGTTCTTCCGGGCGTCCATGGCGAGGTGCTCGGCGCGCCAGGCGATACCCGGGCGGCCGTTGGTGTCCACGGTGGCCAGCAGGACGGTGCCGATCAGCGAGAGGTTCTTGAGCAGCTGCGAGCGCCGGTCCTTCTTGCCCTCCGGGGTCGAGGCATCGGCGGAACGGTAGTCCACGAGGGTATTGACCGTGGTCGTCACGGCCAACAGCAGGGCCGCGACGCGCGAGAAGCGCCCGATGCCGAGCAGGAGGGCCGCACCCACCTGGGTGGCCCCGAGCACCTGGCCCACGAGCTTCTCGTTGCCGGTGACTGCCGCGGCGGAGGGGACGACTTTGGTCACGCTCGCGAGGACCGGCTTCAGCTGCGGCGCGGTCGCGCCGGCGTTGCGGAGCCGGTCGACGCCGGAGAGGACGAAACTGCTGGCGATCAAGGGTCGGGCGATTACGCGGACAAGGGTCACAACTGCCTCCTGGTTGCCGGCGGCGTGAGCCGGGCATCGGTTGACGTATACGAAGCACGCTGGGTCTAGTTTTACACGCCGCACCACCGCGTGCGATGCGGAACCGGGCGGTGGCCGGGCGCTTGCGGCGGGCAGGAAGGGTGGACGACGAGCGGGGCGGGAACGCCGGCGGCGTCCCGCGGCAGGAACCCGTGGCAGGAATAAGGGTGGGAGGGTGCGGGTTGAAGCAGAGGTGAAGGACGGGCGAACGGGAGAGGAATGGCACGGATGACGGGGATACGGACCGCGACGGTCGAAAGATCGGATTTCCAGCTCTCGACCTCGGTTCCGCGGAACACCACACCGGCGCCGCGAGGACCGGGACGCGTAGACTTTGGCACGATGAATACAACAGCCCCAGCAGGTAGCAGCCAGGCGGAAGACGCCGAGCTGGACGTGTCCACGGAGTCGGAAGCCGACCGCAAGGCGCGCTTCGAGCGCGACGCCATGCAGTATGTCGACCAGCTCTACTCGGCTGCCATGCGGATGGCGCGGAACCCCAGCGACGCGGAGGACCTGGTCCAGGAGGCCTACACCAAGGCGTTCTCGGCGTTCCACCAGTACAAGCCGGGCACCAACCTGAAGGCGTGGCTGTACCGCATCCTCACTAACACCTACATCAACCTGTACCGGAAGCGGCAGCGCGAGCCGCTGCAGTCCCATTCGGACACGATCGAGGACTGGCAGCTCGCGAAGGCCGCCGAGCACACCTCCAGCGGACTCCGCTCCGCCGAGGCCGAGGCACTGGACCACCTGCCCGATTCCGACGTGAAGAGTGCCCTCCAGGCGATCCCGGAGGAGTTCCGGCTCGCGGTCTACTTCTCGGACGTCGAAGGCTTCGCGTACAAGGAGATATCGGAAATCATGAACACGCCCATCGGAACCGTCATGTCCCGGCTGCACCGCGGCCGCAAGCTGCTGCGCGAACTCCTCGCCGAGTACGCGCACGAGCGGGGCCTCGGTGTCACCGCAGGTGCTGGCACCAAGACCCGGGTCGCGACGGGTGCAGCGGGCAAGGAACAGGAGATGAAGAAATGAGCGATTGCGAGAGCATGGGCGATTGCGCCGACTCGAGGATCGAACGGCTGTACGAGTACCTGGACGGCGCGCTGTCCCACCAGGACCTCGTGGAGATCAAGGACCACCTCGACGGCTGTCCGCAGTGCGCCGAGGAACACGATCTCGAGTGCGTCATCCGCTCGGTCGTGAAGCGGTCCTGCACCGAGGTCGCACCGTCGACGCTGAAGACGAGTATCCTCGACCGCATCAGCCAGCTCAGGACCGTCGACCACTGACGACCCGAAGGCCGCAGGCGGTCGTGCCGATCGTCGTGCCGGCCGTAGAGACGAGAGAACCTCCGTACCCTGTGGGTGCGGAGGTTCTCTCGTCGATCCTGTAACGCCTGGACTCAGGTGTTGGGGCGCTTACCGTGGTTTGCGCCTCCACGCTTCCGGTCGCGACGCTTGCGTGCTCGCTTGCTCATGGCTGCCTCCTTTTTCTTCAGGCACTGTAGTCGTGCAGAACTGCACCCAAGTCTCCCATACTGCAACCGGCGTCACCTAAACAGCGCCCGGGGCCGCGGGGCCGGGCGCCGCAGGCCCACCCCTAGGATGGGTGGACATCCGCGACCGAAGGAGCTTACGTATGCGCGCCGCCTATGCAGCAACCCAGTCAGGAGCCGATCCGCTCGCCGGCCTCACCGTCGGTGAAGTCGATGCCCCCGATGCACCCGCCGGATTCCGGCGCGTGAAGGTGGTCGCCTCCTGCCTGAACCACCACGATCTGTGGTCGCTGAAGGGCGTGGGCCTGCCGGCGGACCGCCTGCCCATGGTGCTCGGGTGCGACGCCGCGGGGATCGACGACGACGGCAACGAGGTGATCGTGCACGGCGTCGTGTCCTCGCCGGACTGGCAGGGCGACGAGACCCTCGACCCCCGGCGCTCCCTGCTCTCCGAGCGCTATCCCGGCACGATGGCGGACTACGTCTGGGTGCCGCAGCGGAACCTGGTGCCGAAGCCCGCGGCGCTGTCCTTCGAGGAGGCGGCGTGCCTGCCGACGGCCTGGCTCACCGCGTACCGCATGCTCTTCACCATCTCCCCGGCGGCCCCCGGGTCCACGGTGCTCGTGCAGGGCGCAGGGGGCGGCGTGGCCTCGGCGCTGATCGCGCTCGCAGCCGCCGCAGGGTTCCGCGTGTGGGTGACGAGCCGGAGTGCGGCGAAGCGGGAGCGGGCGCTGGGGCTCGGCGCCGAGCAGGCCTTCGACGCCGGTGCCCGCCTGCCGGAGCGGGTGGACGTCGTGTTCGACTCGGTGGGCGAGGCCACGTGGGCGCACTCGCTGAGGTCCCTGGTGCCCGGCGGGACGGTGGTGACGTGCGGCGCGACGAGCGGACCGGCGCCGTCCGCGGACCTGAACCGGGTGTTCTTCCTCCAGCTGCGTGTCCTGGGTTCCACCATGGGGACGCGGGAGGAGCTCGTGAGGCTCACCCGCTTCCTCGTCGCCACCGGTGTTCGCCCCACGATCGACACAGTCCTGCCCCTCGACGACGCGGAGCAGGGCTTCCGGCGCATGCTCAACGGCGACGTCTTCGGGAAGATCGTCTTCCGGCACTGAGCCCGCGCAGGACGGACAGGGCACCCGTCGCCCGCGCGGTGGGTGCCCGGTCCGTCGTCGGTGCTGCCGTTACTCGGCGCCCGCGGCGAGGAGCGCCGTGCGCTGCTCGCGGCGCAGCGACTGCTCGCCGGGGTCGGGTACCGGAGCGGCAGCGAGCAGGCGGCGCGTGTACGGGTCCCGGGGGTACTTCAGGATCTGCTCGGTGGTGCCCTGCTCCACGAGGTTCCCCTTGTTGAGCACCGCGATATGGCTCGCGAGGAGCTCGACGACGGCGAGGTCGTGGCTCACGAACAGGCAGGCGAAGCCCCGCTCCCTCTGCAGGTCCTGCAGGAGCTGGAGGACCTTGGCCTGCACGGAGACGTCCAGGGCTGACGTCGGCTCGTCGGCCACGAGGAGGTCCGGCTGGAGCGACAGGGCCCGGGCGATGCCGACGCGCTGGCGCTGCCCGCCCGAGAGCTCGTGGGGGTACCGGTTGCGGAAGGCCACCGGCAGCTGGACGTCCTCGAGCAGGGACGCGACGCGCTTGTCCAGCTCCGCGCGGCCCGGCTTCTCGTGCAGGAGCAGGGGCTCGCCGATGCTGTCGCCGATGGAGAGCCGCGGGTTGAGGGACGCCGCCGGGTCCTGGAACACGATGGCGAACTTCTTGCGCAGCGGCAGGAGCTGGCGGGCGGTCAGCTCCGTGATGTCGGTGCCGCCGATCCGCACCGTGCCCCCGGAGGTCCGGATCAGTCCGGTGACGGCGCGGGCGATGGTCGACTTGCCCGAGCCGGACTCGCCCACGAGACCCAGGACCTCGCCCGGGTTGATGGTGAGCGAGACGCCGGTGACCGCCTTGAAGGGCGGCTGGCGGAAGCGGCCCGGGTACTCGATGTCGACGTCCGTGAGCTCGAGCGCCGGGATGACGCCGCTCGCCGTGTGCGTCTCCTGCGCACGCAGCGCCGCCTCCGCGAACTCCTCGTGGATGCTCAGCCGGCCGTCCACCACCTCGACGTCGGCGAGGACACCGCCGACCTTCGACCCGAGGTGCGGTACCGCGCCGAGGAGCTGCTTCGTGTAGGCCTCGGCCGGGGCCGCGAACAGCTGCGCCGTCGGCGCCGCCTCGACGATCCGCCCGCGCTCCATGACCACCACGTGGTCGGCGAGGTCGGCGACGACGCCCATGTCGTGGGTGATCAGCAGGACCGCGCTGTTGAGCCGCTTGTTGAGCTTGCGCAGGAGGTCCAGGACCTCGGCCTGGACCGTGACGTCGAGCGCGGTCGTGGGCTCGTCGGCGATGAGCAGCATGGGGTCGTTGGCCAGGGCGATCGCGATCATGGCGCGCTGGCGCTGGCCCCCCGAGAACTGGTGCGGGAAGGAGTCGTACCGTCGCTCGGCCTCGGGGATCTCCACCATGCGGAGGAGTTCGATGGCGCGCTTCCTGGCCTGCGCCGGCGACAGCTCGGTGTGCTGCTCAACGGCCTCCCGGATCTGCTCGCCCACGGTGAGCACCGGGTTCAGCGCGGTCATGGGCTCCTGGAAGATCATCGCGATCTCGTTGCCGCGCACGCGCCGGAGGGTCCCCTGGGGTGCACCGATGAGCTCCTTGCCCAGCATCCTGGCGCTGCCGGTCGAGCGTCCGTTGCGGGGGAGCAGGCCGAGCAGGGCCATGGAGGACATGCTCTTGCCGGACCCCGACTCACCGACGATCGCGAGGATCTCGCCGGGGTGGATCTCGTAGGAGACGTCCTCGGCGGCCATGACCCACTCGTTGTCGACGTTGAACTCGACGCCGAGGCCCCTGACCGCGAGGATGGGGCCGTTGCCGATGGGTGCCTGCTCGTCGGGGATGATGACGGATCGGGAACTCATTATTGCTTCACCCTTGTCTGCTTGGGGTCGAACGCGTCGCGCAGGCCGTCACCGATGAAGTTGACGGCGAGGGCGATGCCGATGATGAAGGCGCCGGGCCACAGGAACAGCCACGGGCGGACGGTCAGCGCCGAACGGTTGTCGTTGATGGCCTTGCCGAGCGAGGTGTCCGGCGCCGTGACGCCGAGTCCGAGGTAGCTCAGGGCGGTCTCGAGCAGGATGGCTCCGGAGATGGCCAGTGTCGTGGAGACGATGATGACGCCGACGGTGTTCGGGAGGATGTGCCGGAAGATGATCCGCACGGAACTCGCGCCGACGGACTTCGCCGACTCGACGAACTCCTTCTCACGCAGCGAGAGGAACTCGCCACGGACCAGGCGGGCGAGCCCCGTCCAGGTGACGAGCCCGAGGAAGATCGCGAACGGGATGATCCCGGCCTTGGCCACGATCCCGGCCACTGCGGCCGCGATGACGACCGTCGGGATGGTGATGACGACGTCGGTGATGCGCATGAGGAACGCCTCGGTCCAGCCACGGAAGTAGCCGGCGACGGCGCCGACCGTGGTGCCGATGACCATCGCGACGAGCCCGACGATGAACGCGATGATCAGGGAGGTCTGGGTGCCGCGCATCGTCAGCGCGAAGTAGTCCCGGCCGAGGACGTCCTGGCCGAACGGATGCTCACCGAGGCTGAACGGCCACAGCGTCAGGGTGGGCCGGCCCTCGTTGAACCGGGCTGCGAGCACGTCGTAGTCCTTGTTCCACCAGCCGGGGATGCCCGCGAAGCCGATGGAGCTGAAGGCGAGCAGGAAGATCAGGGCGAGCAGTGCGATGCCCGCAAGCGCTCCCTTGTGGCGGAAGAAGCGCTCGCGGATCAGCCGGCCCTGGCTCTTCGCCTCGGTGGTGCGGATGCGGTCCGTCTGGCCCCGCGTGGGGGTGGCGGTCGCGATGTCGGTGTCCTGGCTCTGCAGCGTCATCTCGGACAGCTCCAGGGACGCGCGGGAATCGTCCCGCTGGTTCTGGTGATTGCTCATGGGGTGTCCTAGCTCAGGGTGATGCGCGGGTCGAGGAACGCGTAGGCGATGTCGGCGAGCATGTTGAACAGCACCGCGGCCGTGCCGACGACGAGGAAGAAGGCCATCACCGGCCCGGGGTCCACGTTTTGGATGCCATCGACGAACATCTTGCCCATGCCGTTCCAGCCGAAGACCTGCTCGGTGATGACGGCTCCGCCGAGGACCCCGGCGAAGTCGAACGCCATCAGCGTGGTGATCGGGATCATCGCATTGCGGAAGGCGTGCTTGACGAGGACGGTCCGCTCGCTGAGGCCCTTGGCCCGCGCCGTGCGGATGTAGTCCTGGTTCATGACGTCGAGCTGGCTGGCCCTGGTGTACCGGGTGTAGGTGGCGAACGAGATGAGGGTCAGGGCGATCGTGGGCAGGATCAGGTGCAGCGCGTAGTCCAGGTTGATCTCCCAGAACGTGCCCTCGAGATTCGCGGACTGCGATCCCGTGGTCGGGATCGGCCGGCCGCCTGCTTTCGCGGACAGGGTCGGGTAGGCCTGGAGGAGGCGGTCGAGCACGATCAGCAGGCTCACGGACACGGCGATCACGGCGCCGATCTTCGCGGCCTGGGCGCGGAACGGTCCGCCGACGAGCCCGGCGACGACGTACGCGACCGCGGTCATCACGACCACCAGGGCGAGCACCGCGAGCCAGTTCGGGTCCTCGAGCAGGGGGATCGAGGCGAGGTAGCCGAGGAAGCCCACCGCGGCGGCGGCGAGGGCCGCGTTCAGCACGCGGCGGCGCCGGAAGCCGGCGAGCAGGGCCGTCCAGAGGACGGCGACGCCTGCGGCCGAGACCAGCATGCCGACGACGCCGAGGCCGGGATCCACGAACCAGCCCGTGACGAGCAGGAGGTAGAGCGCGAGTGCGGTCGCGACGGCCGCGACGCCGAACACGACGAGCCTGCGCCTGCGGTCGCCGCCCACGGCGACCGCCCAGACGACGCCGGCGACCACCCCTATCAGGGCGATCGTCGCGTACGAGAACTGCGGGTTCGCCAGCCACGTGTTGAGGTCGATCGCCAGGTACTGCTTGAGGAGCGTCGAGAGCCAGAACAGGGGCAGCGAGAAGAGCAGGAACGAGATGAAGGTGACCGAGTAGTCGAACGTGCTGTACTGGCGGATCGCGGTGACGATACCGACGACCACGCCGAGGACCAGGGCGAGCACTGTCGCGACGACGACCAGGCGCAGGGTCGAGCCCATGGCGTTCTCCAGTTGCGGGAGGACGGCGGCACCGGTGCGGTCCTGGCCGAGCGTGCAGCTCACGCCGCCGGGGACGAGGCAGTGGCCGACGTCCTGCAGCCAGAGGAAGTAGCGGGGGATCGGCGGCACGTCGAGGTTCATCGCGGCGGTGCGGGCCGCGATGGTGGCGGCTTTCTCGGGGCCGCTGGTCTCGCCGAGGTCCTCGAAGGGGTCACCCGAGGAGATGGTGAGGAAGTACATCAGCGTGGTCGCTGCGAGCATGATGAAGAACGAGATGATGGATCGCTTGGCGATGAAGTAGAACACGTGGGGCTCCTAGGAAACGGTGCAGTCTGTCGCGGGTCCGAGCAGAAGGACGGGCAGGCCAGGAGGCCTGCCCGTCCTTCTGCAGATCCGGAAGGATCCGATCAGTTCTGCTTCGTCCAGCTGTAGGCATTCCAGGTGATGCCGGTCTGCGTCGGGTTCAGTTCCACGCCCTCGAGCTTCGAGGAGTAGCCCGCGATGTTCGGGTTGGCGTAGAGGACCACGTTGTACTGCGTCTCGGCGAGGCGCTGTTCGAGCTCGGCCTTCAGCGGGACGACCTTCTCCGTGTCCGTGTTGGTCACGATCTCGCTCCAGATGCGGTCGACCTCTTCGTCGGCGTAGCCACCGAAGTTCTGCTCACCGCCGGAGACGTAGATCGATTCGCCGGAGGCGACGAGGCCGGAACCGGCCCATCCGAAGACGACCGCGTCCCACGCGCCGGGCTGCGAGAGCTTGGCGCTCCACTCGGCCTCGGGCTGCGGGGTGATCTCGAAGCCGGCCTTGTCGCAGGAGTCCTTGACGAGGGCGACCTGGTCGGCGCGCAGCTGGCTCGTCGAAGCGAACATCATCGAGACCTTGACGGGCTCGGTCTTGCCGGCCTCGGCGAGCAGTGCCTTGGCAGCCTCGATGTCGGCGACGCCGTCGCTCTTGGCGGCGGGAGCGCCCTCGAGGACGGTCTCGTAGTCGGCCTGCGCCGGCTGGTACTCGTGCAGGTTGAGGACGGAGCCCTCGGGGTCGACCGGGGTCACGAACTTGTCCACCATGTCGGCGGTGGGGATGCACTTGGCGAAGGCCTGGCGGACCTTGAGGTCCTCGAACACGGCGCCGGGGCGCTGGTCGAGATCGACGTGCGAGAAGGTCAGCGACTGCCCGGTGTCGACGGTGACCGTCTCACCGATCTGCTCGAGGGCGGTCTTGGTGTCGACGGTCGGGCTGGAGGGCTCGATGATGTCGACGTCGCCGTTCTGCAGCGCCTGGACGGCTTCCTCGTCGACGATGGTCTTGAAGACGATCGTGTCGGTCTTGCCGGCACGCTCCTCGCCCCAGTACTGGTCGTTCTTGACGAGCGTGAGGGTGCCGTTGGTCGCGTTGTCCAGCATGTAGGGGCCGGACGAGGGGAGGAGCGCCGTGTCCGGCAGCGTCGGGAGGTCGGCTTCGTAGTTCCAGCCGGTGTTCCAGAACTCGGCGACCGGGCCGAGGGCCGCGCGGTCGTCGGCCTGGATGGCCTCGATGAGCTCCGCGCCGTCGCCCTCCGCGGACAGACCGGCCTGCTCGGCGGCGATATGTGCCGGCATGAGTGCGCCCGACATGACGGACTCCCAGTCGGCGTAGGGCTCGGTGTAGACGACCTCGAACTCCTTGGCGCCGGGCTCGCCCTCGGGCATCTCCATCTGGCCGAAGCCGTTGGTGGAGGACGCGAGGAAGAGATCCGCTTCCTCGCCGGTCTCCGCATCGGTCGTGCCGCTCGGGTGCGTGCCCGAGAAGGCGGCCCACTGCAGGAGCACGTCGTCGAAGTCGATCGCCGTGCCGTCCGACCAGACAGCATCCTCGTTGATGGTGTACTTGACGGTCAGCGGGTCGTCGCTCGTCTTCTCGTAGGTGCCGAACTCCTCGTTCTTCTCGAGGTTGCCGTCGGCGTTGAACGCGACCCAGGAGCTCGTGGTCAGGTTGTTCACGTACGTGTTGTAGACCGCGTTGGTGGCGGCCGTCCCGTCGTTGTAACCGGTCGGGGCCTGGCTGATCGCGATGTTGATCGTCGTGGCCAGGTTCTCCGCGGCACCTTCCGATGCCGGGGTCTCTGCGGTGCCGCCCGCGGATCCGCAGGCGCTCAGGGTGAGCGCTCCGATGGACAGTGCGGCGAGCGTCAGGGTGCGCTTATTACGCATTCGTTAGTCCTTACTGTGCTGGGCGCGAGGGACGCGAGAAAGTCCTCCGAGGCGGATTGTCGCCGTGACGGCAATCACACTCGGACAGCATAACCATGGAAAGTTGCCTTCGGACACTCAGTGAGCCATTGATAACCCATTCGTTACCTCGTGGAAATACGGGGTCCCGGGGCAACAGAAAAGCCCCGGAAACGGCGTGTCTCCGGGGCTTCAGGTCCTGCGTCTGCCTTACTCTGGCGCGGGCACGTCCAGCCACTGGAACCAGCCGCGGTGGAGGACGAGCCAGGCCATCAGGCCGTAGCCGGCCTGGCCGGGACCTCCCCCGTTCGCTGCCAGGTCGTGGCGCCACTGCTCGTGGGCGAGCAGGGGGGTGAAGGTGTCGACGAACACGTGCTTGCGGCGCGTCGTGACGTCACCGAACGCGGCCGAGAGGTCCGCGAGGCGACGGTTTCGCTCCGCGTCGAGGCCGGGGGGCGGCCCGACGACGAGGACCTTGACGCTCATCTGCGACGCACCGTCGAGGATGTTGGCGAGGTTGAGGCGGCTCCTCGCCGTAGACAGGTCGAGGTCGAGGTCGCGGTCCGACAGTCCGATGACGAGGCGGTTCTCGAATCCGTCGCCGAAACGCCGTCCCACCTCCTGCAGCCAGCGGTTGGCGAGGGCTTCGGTCCCCTCACCCGGGGCCGCGAGGCTGTAGGCCTCGACCGAGGCGTTGTCCGGCCGGGTCCGGGCCATCACGCGGCCGAGCCAGCCCAGCGCCCGAGGATCACCGAGCCCCGCGAGGAGTTCGTCGCCCACTGCTGCTAGCCGGATTCTGCGTCGTTCCACTGGTCCCTCGGTGTGCTGGTCGTCGGTGCTGGTCGGTGCTGCTCGGTGCTGCTCGGGTGCTGCTCAGGGCCGTACCGGGCCGCCGGGGGGACCCGCGCGAGCCATCGACCCGTCCTTAAAGACGTCAGGTGGGGCCTGAGCCCCACCTGACATCATACTGATGGCCTTACTACTGGCGGCCGAAAGCCCTCTTGATGAGGAGTTCCTGCTCCACCGCGTGGTTCTTCGCGGATCCGGTCGCGGTCGAGGCCGAGGCGGGACGCGAGGCCAGGCGCACGGGTCGGTCCAGTTCCTGCGGCAGGTTGAGCCCGATGAACGGCCACGGCCCCTGGTTCGCCGGTTCGTCCTGTGCCCAGACGATCTCCGCGTTCGGGTAGGTGGCCAGCGCGTCGCGGATCTCGTCGAGCGGCAGCGGGTACAGCTGCTCCACACGCACGATCGCCGTCCTGCCGTCGTCGAGCTTCTGGCGTGAGGACAGCAGGTCGTAGTAGAGCCGTCCGGAGACCAGGATCACGCGCTCGACGTCGTTGCCCGGCGTCTCCAGCGTGTCGGGGATCACGGGACGGAAGGTCCCCTGTGTGAAGTCCTCCACCGAGCTCGCGGCCGCCTTCAGGCGCAGCAGCTGCTTCGGGGTGAAGATCACGAGCGGCTTCCGCGGGCGGTGGTACGCATGCCGGCGCAGCAGGTGGAAGTGCGACGCCGCCGAGCTCGGGTTGGCGACGACCATGTTCTCCTCGGCGCACATCTGCAGGAAGCGCTCGATGCGTGCGGAGGAGTGGTCGGGGCCCTGGCCCTCGTAGCCGTGCGGCAGCATGAGCACGAGGGAGGAACGCTGTCCCCACTTCTGCTCGGCGGAGCTGAGGAACTCGTCGATGACGATCTGGGCGCCGTTGACGAAGTCACCGAATTGCGCTTCCCAGATCACCAGGGCGTCGGGGCGCTCCACCGAGTACCCGTACTCGAAGCCCATGGCGGCGTATTCGCTCAGCAGGGAGTCGTAGATCCAGAACTTCGCCTGGTCCTCGCTCAGGTCGTCGAGGGGGAGCCACTCGTGGCCCGTCGCGCGGTCGTGGAAGACCGCGTGCCGCTGCACGAAGGTGCCACGGCGCGAGTCTTGGCCGGCGAGGCGCACGGGGACGCCCTCCATGAGGAGCGAACCGAAGGCGGCGATCTCGCCGAAGCCCCAGTCGATCCCGCCCTCGCGGGACATCTGCTCGCGCTTGTCCAGCAGGGCCTTCAGCTTCGGGTGCACCGTGAAGCCCTCGGGGATCGCGGTGTGCGCCGCGCCGATGTGGGCCAGGGTCTCCGTGCTGATCGCCGTCTGCGGTGCCTCGGCCTCGCCGCCGTCCGCCTGCTGGGCGTACGGGCGCTCGATGTCGGAGACCGCCTGCGGGTCCTTCGTGACGATCGGGATCGGGGAGGTCTGCGCGGCGTGCGTCTCCGCGAAGACGCGCTCGAGCCGCTCCTGGTAGTCGCGCAGGGCCTGCTCGGCCTCCTCCTGCGTGATGTCGCCGCGGCCGATCAGGGCCTCGGTGTACAGCTTGCGGACCGAGCGCTTCGCCTCGATCAGGTTGTACATCATGGGCTGCGTCATCGAGGGATCGTCACCCTCGTTGTGCCCGCGACGGCGGTAGCAGACCATGTCGATGACGACGTCCTTGTTGAACCGCTGACGGAACTGGTACGCCAACTGGGCCACACGGACCACGGCCTCGGGGTCGTCGCCGTTCACGTGGAACACCGGGGCCTGGACCATCTTCGCGACGTCGGTGGAGTACACCGACGAGCGCGACGACGTCGGGCTGGTGGTGAAGCCGACCTGGTTGTTCACGATGACGTGGATGGTGCCGCCGGTGCGGTACCCGCGCAGCTGCGACAGGTTCAGGGTCTCGGCCACCACGCCCTGGCCCGCGAAGGCCGCGTCGCCGTGGATGAGGATCGGCAGGACCGGGAAGGTCTCGCCCTGGTCGAGGAGGTCCTGCTTGGCGCGGACGATGCCCTCGAGCACCGGGTCCACCGCCTCCAGGTGGGACGGGTTCGCGGCGAGGTAGACCTTCGTCTCGTTGCCGGCGTCGGAGGTGAACGTGCCCTCGGTGCCGAGGTGGTACTTCACGTCGCCCGAGCCCTGGACGGAGCGGGGGTCCTGCGTGCCCTCGAACTCGCGGAACACCTGGGCGTAGGTCTTGCCCGCGATGTTCGTCAGCACGTTCAGGCGTCCACGGTGGGCCATGCCGATCGCGACCTCGTCGAGGCCGTCGTCCGCCGCACCGGAGATCACTGCGTCGAGCAGCGGGATCAGGGATTCGCCACCCTCGAGGGAGAAGCGCTTCTGGCCGACGAACTTCGTCTGCAGGAACGTCTCGAAGGCCTCGGCGGAGTTCAGCTTGTGCAGGATGCGCAGCTGCTCCTCCCGGCTCGGCTTGGAGTAGGGGTGCTCCAGCTCGTCCTGGAACCACTGCCGCTCGGCCGGGTCCTGCAGGTGCATGTACTCGATGCCCGTGGTGCGGCAGTACGCGTCGCGGAGGACGCCGAGCATGTCGCGGAACTTGAGCATCGGCTGGCCGCCGAAGCCGCCCGTCGGCCACTCGCGGTCCAGGTCCCACAGCGTGAGGCCGTGGGTCCGGATGTCGAGGTCGGCGTGCTTGCGCTGGACGTACTCGAGCGGATTGGTGTCCGCCATGAGGTGGCCGCGCACGCGGTAGGCGTGGATGAGCTGCTGGATCCGGGCGACCTTGTTGATCTGGTCCATCGGATCGACCTGGATGTCGGCGCTCCACCGCACGGGCTCGTAGGGGATGCGCAGCGACTCGAAGATCTCGTCGTAGAAGCCCTGCTCGCCCAGCAGCAGCTGGTGGATGATCCTCAGGAACTCGCCACTGCCCGCGCCCTGGATGACGCGGTGGTCATAGGTCGAGGTCAGGGTGATGGTCTTGCTGATCGCGTGCTTCGCGAGGGTCTTCTCGCTCGAGCCCTGGAACTCCGCCGGGTACTCGAGGGCGCCGGCACCGATGATGCAGGCTTGGCCCTTGGACAGGCGGGGGACCGAGTGGACCGTGCCGATGCCGCCGGGGTTGGTGAGGGACACCGTGGTGCCTGCGTAGTCGTCGGCGCCGAGCTTCCCGGCACGGGCCTTCTTCACGAGCTCCTCGTAGGCGTGCCAGAACTCCGAGAAGTTCATGGTCTCGGCCTTCTTGATGTTCGGCACCACGAGCGAGCGCGTCCCGTCGGGCTTCGGCATGTCGATCGCCAGGCCGAAGTTCACGTGGGCGGGCTGCACCGCGGAGGGCTTGCCGTCGATCACGTCGTAGTAGACGTTCTGCGACGGGAACTGGGCGAGGGCCCGGATGATCGCGTAGCCGATGATGTGGGTGAAGGACACCTTCCCGCCACGGGCACGCGCCAGGTTGCTGTTGATGACCACGCGGTTGTCGATGAGGAGCTTCGCCGGGATCGCTCGCACGCTGGTCGCGGTGGGGACGCTCAGGCTGGCTTCCATGTTGGTGGAGATCGCCTTGGCCGGTCCGCGCAGCACGCTGACCCTGTTCTCCTCCATGTCGGCGTTGCGGTCCGAGGCCGGCAGCTGTGCCGGGATGGGCTTGGTCCCCGGCTTCTCCTCCCGCGACGTCTCCGGCTTCTTCGCCGGTTCGTTGGGGACGGGCGGCTTCCCGCTCTGCTGGGTGCTGGCGGGCGACTCCCCGGAGGCCTTGGGTGCGGGAGTCTCGGCCTGCACGACCGGGAGTTCCTTGGTGGGGGGATCGGAGGCCGCGGGTGCCGCGGCTGCCGGGGGGGTGCTTCCGTTCGAGGGGCGGGACTCCGGGGTGGTGGCCGCCGGGGCGGCTGCGGGGTCCTCGGGCCTGTCGGCCGCCGTGCGGCCGTTCTCCGCCGACGATCCCTCCGCGTCGAAGGAGTCGAACAGGTCCCACCACTTCTTGTCGACCGAGTGGCGATCCTT
Source organism: Arthrobacter sp. UYP4 (assembly GCF_057291175.1). Lineage (NCBI taxonomy): Bacteria > Bacillati > Actinomycetota > Actinomycetes > Micrococcales > Micrococcaceae > Arthrobacter > Arthrobacter sp. UYP4. The sequence goes on along the minus strand of NZ_JBXAVU010000001.1, from coordinate 1,007,149 downwards.
CTGGAACTGCTCGTAGAGCTCGTCAACAAGCCACTCGTTCCCGCCGAATTCTTCAGGTAGACGGTGGCTGGTTTGTTCTGGCACTTGGTATACGCCTCTTCCGTAAGTTGCCCTGAGCGCGGTGCGGTCGGCGAGATCGGCGGAAAGCCGTGTCTGGACCCTGTCCAAGTGTAGTGACAGGAGTAACGAACAAGCCAATCAGGCGTGTCCTGCCGAGCTGCGCCGTGCGATACTGCGGGCCCGCACGCACTAGACTCTTTGCGGCCCTCGAACCGGCCGTCGATCCAGGGAGAACCATGCGCTTCATCAATCCGCCCACCACGGACCTCACCTACTCGGACGTGTTCCTCGTCCCCTCCGCCTCGGAGGTCCTCTCCCGCTTCGACGTCGACCTGTCCTCCGACGACGGCACCGGCACCACGATCCCGCTCGTCGTCGCGAACATGACGGCGGTGACCGGGCGGCGCATGGTCGAGACCATGGCGCGGCGCGGCGGCATCGGCGTCCTTCCGCAGGACGTCCCGGTCGAGGTCATCGCGGAGGTCACGTCGTGGGTCAAGGACCGCCATCCGGTCTTCGAGACGCCGTTGAAGCTGCAGCCGGGCAACACCGTGATCGACGCGCTGCACCTCATGCACAAGCGCGCGCACGGCGCGGTGCTCGTGATCGACGACGGCGGCGCGTGCGTCGGGGTGGTCAATGCCTCGGACTGCGAGGAGGTGGACCGCTTCGCCTCGCTCGAATCCGTCATGCGGCCGGCTCCGGCCGCCCTCGAGGCGTCTTTGTTCGACGAGGACCCCGCCGCCGCCCTGCAGAAGGCCTTCGAGGACCTCGACGGAGCCCGCGTGCCGCTCGCGCCCGTGGTGCGCGACGGCGTGCTCCAGGGCGTCATCACCCGGACCGGCGCGCTGCGCTCCACGATCTACGACCCCGCGCTCGACGCCTCGGGCAGGCTGCGCGTCGCAGCGGCCGTCGGCATCAACGGGGACGTCGAGGCGAAGGCCGCCGCCCTGCTCGACGCCGGTGTCGACGTGCTCGTCGTCGATACGGCCCACGGCCACCAGCGCAAGATGCTGGACGCGCTCGCCCTCGTACGCGGCCTCGACCCGAAGGTCCCCATCGTCGCGGGCAACGTGGTCAGCGCCGAGGGCGTCCGCGACCTCGTCGCCGCGGGTGCCTCCATCATCAAGGTGGGTGTCGGCCCGGGCGCCATGTGCACGACGCGCATGATGACCGCCGTCGGGCGTCCGCAGTTCTCCGCCGTCCACGAGTGCGCGCAGGCGGCCGCCGAACTCGGCGCCCATGTCTGGGCCGACGGCGGCGTCCGGTACCCGCGGGACGTGGCCCTCGCCCTGGCCGCCGGTGCGAGCCAGGTCATGATCGGATCCTGGTTCGCGGGCACCTACGAGAGCCCCGGCGACCTGCAGACCGACAGCAACGGCCGCCGGTACAAGGAGAGCTTCGGCATGGCGTCCGCCCGTGCGGTGCAGAACCGGACGCGGCGCGACGACGTCTTCGCGCGTGCCAGGAAGGGACTGTTCGAGGAGGGCATCTCGACCTCGAAGATGTACCTCGATCCGGCCCGTCCGGGTGTGGAGGACCTCCTCGACATGATCACGGCGGGCGTCCGCAGTTCGATGACCTACGCGGGTGCCGCATCGCTGGCCGAGTTCCGGGAGCGGGCGCTCGTCGGGGTGCAGTCGGCAGCAGGGTACGAGGAGGGGCGGCCGCTCCAGCAGAGCTGGTAGGTCCGTCCGGCCGTGCGGCCCTGCGCCGTCGGAGGAATTCCCGTGCGGCGGATGGCGACCAGCCGATAGACTGGTCTCCTTATGGACAGTCCTTCTAGGGGCCGGCTCGACGCCGGCGCACCCTCTCCTCTTGCCCATCCCCTGCCCGAGCTCGGTCTCCCGCGTCCTGTCGACGCCGGCCCCGACCAGGACGCGGAGACCCTCCCGTCCGACGCGGCGGACCCCCTCAGACGCGGACCGCTCCGTCCCCGTCCCGGTGCCACCGGGGAGGGGATGTAGCGGTGGAATGGATCTACCTGGCCGCAGGCCTCCTCCTCGTCGTCGGGACCGGATTCTTCGTGGCCGTCGAGTTCGCACTCGTCGCCCTCGACCAGACCTACGTGCAGCGGGCCGTCGATGACGGCGACACGAAGGCCGAGCCGCTGCTCCGGTGCCTGAAGTCACTGTCCACCCAGCTCTCGAGCTGCCAGCTGGGCATCACCCTGACGACCCTGCTCACCGGCTATGTCATGGAACCGTCCGTCGGGCGGCTGCTCGAGGCGCCGCTGGGCTCCCTCGGGCTGTCGGAGGCGCTGGTCGCCTCGACGTCCCTCATCATCGCGATGATCCTGGCGACCCTGCTGTCCATGCTCATCGGAGAGCTCGTTCCCAAGAACCTCTCCATCGCGCTGCCCTTCAACGTGGGCAAGGCCCTCGCCCGGCCCCAGCTCCTGTTCACGGCCGTGTTCAAGCCGGCCATCATCGTGCTCAACGGCTTCTCCAACCGGGTCCTCAACGTCTTCGGGCTCGAGGCGAAGGAGGAGATCTCGGGCGCCAGGACACCGTCGGAGCTCTCCTCCCTGGTGCGCCGCTCTGCGGAGATGGGCACGCTCGACCAGGGGACGGCGAACTTCCTCGCCCGGACCTTCAGTTTCTCGGAGCGCACCGCGGCCGACGTCATGACCCCCCGGATCCGCATGGAGGTCATCGACTCGGACCAGACCGTCGCCGACGTCGTCGAGGCCGCGCGCCGCACCGGCTACTCCCGCTTCCCCCTGATCGGGGATTCCGCCGACGACATCCGCGGAGTGGTCCACGTGAAGAAGGCCGTGGCCGTGCCGCGCCACAAGCGTGCGGAGCTGCCCGCTGGCACCATCATGACCGACGTCCTGCGCGTGCCCGAGACCGTGCACCTCGATTCGCTGCTGAGCGAGCTCCGTGACGCGAACCTGCAGCTCGCCGTCGTACTCGACGAGTACGGGGGCACGGCCGGCGTCGCGACGCTCGAGGACCTGGTGGAGGAGATCGTCGGCGAGGTCAAGGACGAGCACGACAAGCTCAAGCCCGGCGTGCTGCAGAGTGCCGCGGGGGACTGGTTCTTCCCGGGCCTCATGCGGCCCGACGAGCTCACGATACAGATCCCGGGACTCGTGGTGCCGGACGAGGCGGGCTACGAGACGGTCGCCGGTTTCATCATGGCCGCGCTGGGCCGCGTGGCGGCGCCGGGCGACCGCGTGGAGGTGCCGGCCGGCACCCTCACCGTGGAGCGCATGGACGGACGTCGGATCGACCGCGTCCAGTTCGTGCCCGCCCCCGCGGCCTCGCAGGAGCCCGGGGGCGCGGCGGACGACGCCGTCGTGCCCGAGCACCAGGCGGTCCCGCAGGGCACGCACGGTGTGCCGGAGGTCCGTCCCGCCCTGGCCGGCAGTACGGCCGTACGGAAGGATGATCGATGAGTGACTGGGTAGGAATCGTCTGGCTCGTCGTCCTCCTGATGGGCAACGCCTTCTTCGTGGCGTCCGAGTTCGCCATCATGTCCGCGCGGCGCAGCCAGATCGAGCCCCTGGCCGACGAGGGCTCGAAACGCGCACGGACCACGATCTGGGCCATGGAGCACGTGTCGCTCATGCTCGCCTGCTCGCAGCTGGGCATCACGGTCTGCTCGCTCCTGATCCTGCAGGTCGCGGAGCCTGCGATCCACCATCTCTTCGTGGTGCCGTTCGAGGCCCTGGGGGTTCCGGAGGGCCTCGCCGACGGCGTCGCCTTCGCGCTGGCCCTGGTCCTGGTCACCTTCCTTCATGTGACGTTCGGCGAGATGGTGCCGAAGAACATCTCGGTCTCCGTCGCCGACAAGGCCGCACTCCTCCTGGCGCCGCCGCTCGTGATGGTCGCGCGGGTCGTCAACCCCGTGATCTCGTCGCTCAACTGGGCGGCCAACCACATCCTCCGGGCCCTGAGGGTCGAGCCGAAGGACGAGGTCTCCTCGACCTACACGCTGGAGGAGGTGCAGTCGATCGTCGAGGAGTCGACCAAGAGCGGCCTCGTGGACGACGAGTCCGGCCTGATCACGGGAGCTCTCGAGTTCTCGGGCCAGACGGCCGAGACCACCATGGTGCCCCTCGGCGAGCTCGTGACCGTCCGCACCGACGCCACCCCGGAGGACTTCGAACGTGCCGTCGGGCGCACCGGGTTCTCGCGCTTCGTCCTCGTGGACGAGAACGGCAACCTCACGGGCTACATGCACCTGAAGGACATCATGTCGATGCCGCAGGCGATGTACCGGCGGCCGATCACGGAGAACAAGGTGCGGACGCTCGCGAACCTGTCGCTGGGCGACGAGATCGAGGACGCACTGACGGTCATGCAGCGCACCGGGTCGCACCTGGCGCGCGTCCTGGGTCCCGACGGCTCCACCCGCGGCGTCCTCTTCCTCGAGGACGTGATCGAACAGCTGGTCGGCGAGATCCGGGACGCCACCCAGAACCAGGGCGCCCGCCGCACCGGCGAGGGGATCGGCGGCACGGAGACTCCGGTCCGCTGACGATCACGGGAATGCGAACCGTTCGCGTTTCGGTTATGCTCGAATCGCTAACGTAAACAGTTCTCATTAGTCTGATCGAGGTCCCGATGCCCGTCTCCCGCCGTCTCGCCGTGCCCGCCCTCCTGGCGGCCTCCGCCCTCGCCCTCGGAGCCTGCGGGGACGGGGCCGCAGCGGGTGCGTCCGGCGATGCCGGTGCGGGGGAGCAGCTCAGCATCGTCACCTCCACCAACGTCTACGGCGACATCGCCGCCACGATCGGCGGGGACGACGTCGCCGTGACGTCGATCGTCGACAGCCTCAGCCAGGACCCGCACTCCTACGAGGCGACCGTGCAGGACAAGCTGTCGGTGTCGGAGGCCGATCTCGTGATCGAGAACGGCGGGGGATACGACACCTTCCTCGGGCGGCTCGCCGGGGAGACCGGGGTGGAGGCGGTCCTCGATGCCGTCGAGCTCTCCGGACTCGACGAGGGTGCCGCGGAGGAACACGCCGACGAGGGCGAGCACGCCGGGGAGGAAGGGCACGGGCACGGGGGCTTCAACGAACATGTCTGGTACGACCTGTCCGCCATGGCGAAGCTCGCCGACGCCGTCGCCGTCGAGCTCGGCACGCTGGACGAGGCCAACGCGGACGCGTACCGCGACCGGGCCGACGCCTTCATCACGGAACTGCAGTCCGTCCAGGACCGGCTGGCAGCCCTCGCAGCGGAGGGACCCGGCGGCGTCGTGGCCGTGACGGAGCCGGTGCCGGCGTACCTCCTCGAAGCCGCGGGCCTCGAGGACGGGACGCCGGAGGAGTTCGGCGAGGCGATCGAGGAGGAGACCGACGTGCCCGTGGCGGTCCTCGAGGAGATGAAGACGCTCGTCTCCGGCGGCACGCTCGCCTTCCTTGCCTACAATGGCCAGACGGAGGGGGCGCAGACCGAAGCCGTCCGCGCCGCTGCCGACGAGGCGGGACTCCCTGTGCTCGACTTCACCGAGACGCTGCCCGACGGCGAGGACTACATTTCCTGGATGACGGCCAACACCGATAGCATCGAGGCCGCCCTCCGATCCTGAGGACCACCGCGACCACAGGGTCGGGCCTCCGCCGGTTCGACCCGGTACTCCACCCCCGACAGACTGGAAGCCGCCCCGCATGACCCCGACGACCTCCCGGCCGGCACGCTCCCCGCACGGGGCGGCGGGCAGGCCGGCGATCAGCCTGCGCGGCGCCGCCCTCTCCTTCGGCAGCCGCACGCTGTGGGAGGACCTCGACCTCGACGTGATGCCGGGCGAGTTCTTCGCCGTGCTCGGCCCCAACGGATCGGGGAAGACCAGCTTCCTGAAGGTGCTCCTCGGACTGCAGCCACTCGACTCCGGAACGGCGACCATCGACGGCCGGCCGATCGCCCGCGGCAGCAGGACCCTGGGCTACATCCCGCAGCAGAAGTCCTTCCCGCCCGAGACCCCGCTCCGGGCCCGCGACCTCGTGGGACTCGGCATCGACGGCCATCGGTGGGGAGTGCGGATGCGGAGCCGGAGCCACCGCGACCTGGTCGACGGCCTCCTGCGCGACGTGGGTGCGTCGTCCTACGCGGATGCGCCCGTCGGGCTCCTCTCGGGCGGTGAGCAGCAGCGGCTGCGGGCGGCCCAGGCGCTCGCCACCGATCCGCGCGTGCTCCTGTGCGACGAGCCCCTGCTGTCGCTCGACCTGAACCACCAGCAGGCGGTGAGCTCGCTCATCAACCGGCAGTGCCACGAGAGGCACAGCGCCGTGGTGTTCGTGACCCACGAGATCAACCCGATCATCGACTACGTGGACCGCGTGCTCTACCTCGCGGACGGCAGGTTCCGCGTCGGTTCGCCCGCGGAGGTCATGACGAGCGAGGTCCTGTCGGACCTTTACGACAGCCCGGTCGAGGTCCTGCACAGCAACGGCCGGATCGTCGTCGTCGGACTGCCGGACGCGACCACGCACCACCACGAGGGCGTGTAGGCATGGACGTCCAGGACATCCTCGAGGCCGTCTTCACCTTCGACAACTACGCGCAGCTGCTGCCGCTCGTCCGCAACTCCCTGATCGCCGGAGCGGTGCTGGGCGTGCTGGGCGGGCTCATCGGGACGTTCGTCATGATGCGGGACCTCGCGTTCGCGGTCCACGGCATCGCGGAGCTCTCCTTCGCCGGGGCCGCCTTCGCGCTCCTCGTCGGTGCGAACGTCGTCGCCGGTTCCCTCGTCGGATCGGTGCTCGCCGCCCTCGTCCTCGGGCTGATGGGCATCCGTGCGCGCGACAGGAACTCCATCATCGGCGTCGTCATGCCCTTCGGGCTCGGCCTGGGTATCCTCTTCCTCGCCCTGTACGAGGGGCGCGCGGCCAACAAGTTCGGCCTGCTCACAGGCCAGATCGTCTCGGTCGACGACGTGCAGCTGAACCTGCTCCTGGGGTGCGCCGTCGTGGTCATCGTCGCGCTGATCGCCATCTGGCGGCCGTTGACCTTCGCCAGCGCCGACGCCGATCTCGCAGAGGCCCGCGGCGTACCCGTGCGGGGACTGTCGATCCTCTTCATGGTGCTGCTGGGCGTCTCGGTGGCCCTGTCCATCCAGGTCGTCGGCGCGCTCCTGGTCCTCGCCCTGCTCATCACGCCTGCCGCCGCGGCCCTGAAGGTCACCTCGGCACCGGGGCTCGTCGTGCTCCTCAGCGTGGTCTTCGCCTGCACCTCCGTGGTGGGAGGGATCCTGCTCGCGCTCGGAGGACGGATCCCGATCAGCCCCTACGTGACGACGATCTCCTTCGCGATCTACCTGGTGTGCCGCCTGGTCGGGTCGCGACGCACCGCCCGCAGGTCGCGGAGAGCAGTCCTGTCGTCCGGGAGAGTCCGAGCTGCGGGAGATGGGCGGCAGGGAGCCTGAGCTAGGGCTCCTGGGTCCGGTCCGGCTGGCTGACGGCGTCCGCGATCGCCTGCTCCATGCTGCGCAGGAAGCGGGTGACGGTCTCGGTCTCCTCGCTGGTCAGGGAGTCCGCCGCGGCCAGGACACCCCGCTTCTCGATGTCGAAGGCCGTCCGGAAATCGTCGGTCGCCTTGTCGCCGGGCTCGAGGAGGACGGCGCGACGGTCCACGGGATGACGTCGCCTGCGGATGAAGCCGGCCCGCTCGAGCCGGTCGATCACCAGGGTGGTCGACGCGCTCGAGATGCCGAGGGCGAGGGCGAGGTCCTTGGGGCTGGCGCCCTGGTCCCGCTGCCATACGCCGAGCAGGTGGCGGAGCGCTCCGAGGTCCGTCTCGTTGATGTTGAGCCGTTGGCTCAGGCGGCGGCGAAGGCCGCTCTCCACCGTCCGGTAGGCCCTCAGGGCATTGAGGACGTCGACACCCGTCGCGGCCTGCCCGGTCCCGCCCTCGTCGGACGGGGGATACCAGTAGCCCGCTCCCTGCCGTGCCTCCGAAGGTTTCATGCCTACATCTTAGACCAACTAGTAGTCAATCTATCTAGGTAAGCCGGGACATTTCCGCGACGGCGCTCAGGCCTGGTGGGCGGCCGGGGTGGGAGAGGGGAACTCGAGGGTCGTCATGGCGACACCCAGGGCGGCGAGGAACCGCGCGATGGTGCGGCATTCCTCGGGTGAGAGGCCGCCGGCGATCGCCATCATCCGCTCGTGCAGGATGCCCATGGTCGAGCGGACCTCGTCATCGGTCGCGGCCGTCGGCCAGATCTCGATCACACGGCCGTCCGTCGGGCTCCGCCGCCGTTCGGCGTGACCGCTCTTCTCGAGGCGGTCGACCAGGACGGTCGTGGCCGCGGTGGAGATCTCGAGCTCGCGTGCCAGTGCGGCCGCGCTGAGCGGATGCCCGGACCGGCCCGCGTGCAGCATGAGGCGCAGCGCCGTCATGTCCGTCTTGCCGAGGTGCATGGAATCGCGGCTCCGGCCCCGCATGAAGCCCTCCGCGTTCCGGTAGCGCCGCACGGCGTCGACGAGTTCATCGACCTGGCCGGCGCGGTCGCTCGGGGAGCCGGCGGGCGTCGGGTCCGCCTCGGACGGGGTGGAGCTGTCGGAAGACATCACCCCTCCAGCGTAATCGACGGCACCGACGCCGTCAGGGCCTCCGGGACGGGAGCGGGGCTCCTTGTCGGGGGCGAGCCCGCGGGGCTGCGCCTCCGAGGTCAGGATCGTCGTGCCGCCGTGCAGTCGGGGCACAGCCCGTGGATCTCGACGGTGTGCGCCGCGTCGGTGAAGCCGTGCTCCGCGGCGATGCGCGCGGCCCACTGCTCCACGGCCGGCGCCTCGATCTCGACGGCCTTCCCGCAGTTCCTGCACAGCAGGTGGTGGTGGTGGTGCTCGACGGCGCAGCGCCGGTAGACGGCCTCGTTGTCACCGTTGCGCAGGACGTCCACCAGGCCGTCCTCGGCCATGGACTGGAGGATGCGGTAGGTCGTCGCGAGCGAGACGGACTCGCCGCGGTCGTGCAGCAGCCGGTGGAGTTCCTGCGTGCTCACGAAGTCGTCCAGCTGGTCGAGCGCAGCGCCGACGGCGACCCGCTGCCGCGTGACGCGCTGTTCGGACCCCTTGCGCGCCGGTGTCTCCTGCTGGGCGGTGGGTCCTGCCGGTGGAACTGCCTCGGATGTCGTTTCAGGCGTCATGTCATACCCTTTCCGCGGGCACTCGGAGGCCCTGGACCAAGGTCAAGATTATCAGCGCTGCCGCCGGTAGTCTGGGCCCATGCTGATGACCAAGTTCTCCCATTCCTGCGTCCGGCTCGAACAGGACGGCTCCGTGCTCGTGATCGATCCGGGGACGTTCTCCGAGATCGAGGAGGCCCTCGCAGGTGCCTCGGCCGTCCTGGTCACGCACGAGCATCCGGACCACATCGACGTGGACCGGGTGGTCGCGGTGCTGTCGGCCGACCCCTCGGTGGAGCTCTGGGCGCCGCAGGGTGTCGCGACCGCCGTCACCGAGGGCCTGGGTGACGCCGCGGGGAACCGGATCCACTCCGTGGCGGGGGGCGAGGAGTTCTCGGCAGCGGGCTTCGGCGTGCGGACCTTCGGCGGCCAGCACGCGCTGATCCATCCCCTGATCCCGGTCATCGCCAACGTCGGATTCCTGGTGGGAGCGGTCTACCATCCGGGGGACGCCTTCATCGTCCCGGACGGCGTGGACGTCGGCACGCTCCTCGTCCCCGTGCACGCGCCCTGGTCGAAGCTGGCCGAGGTGGTCGACTTCGTGGCGTCGGTCCGTGCGCCCCGCGCCTTCCAGATCCACGACGCCCTCCTGAACGAGACCGGTCTCGGCATGGTGGAGGGCCACGTGACGCGCCTCGGTTCGCGCTACGGCACGTCCTTCCGCCACCTCGCGGTCCGCGAGACCGTCGAGGTCTGACGCGTCAGGCGACGGATCCCGTCGCCGGCCACCTGCCCGACGAGAAGAAGCCCTCGAGGATGCCCAGCGCAGGCGTGGGGTCCAGGCCCTGCCGGGCGAGCCATACGTCGTCGTCGTACGTGGCGGCGTAGCGGCTCCCCGAGTCGCACATCAGCGAGACGATGCTGCCCGTGCGGCCGTCGGCGATGAGGTCGGCAACGAGCTGCCAGACACCCCACAGGTTCGTGCCGGTGGACGGCCCGGCATGCAGGCCCGTCAGGGTGCGCAGGTGCCGGGCGGCCGCGACGGACGCCGCGTCCGGGACACGGATCATGGTGTCGATCACGGACGGCACGAAGCTCGGCTCGGGGCGCGGCCGGCCGATCCCCTCGATGCGGGACGGCCGCCCCACGGGTCGCGACCCGGGCTCCGCCCACGCGGGATAGAACGCGGAGTTTTCCGGGTCGACGACGGCGAGGCGGGTGGGGTAGCGGTGGTACCTGAGGTGGCGCCCGATCGTCGCGCTCGTACCACCGGTCCCCGCGCCGACGACGATCCACTCCGGCAACGGATGGGCTTCGAGTGCGAGCTGACCGAAGATCGATTCGGCGATGTTGTTGTTCCCCCGCCAGTCCGTGGCCCGCTCGGCGAAGGTGAACTGGTCCATGTAGTGGCCGCCGGTCTCCTGCGCGACGGCCTCTGCCGCGGCGTAGACCTCGGAGGCGTGCTCCACGAAGCGGCACGTCCCGCCGTACTGCTCGATCAGCGCGATCTTCTCCGGGCTCGTGGTGCCTGTCATGACCGCGATGAAGGGCAGGCCGAGGAGCTGGGCGAAATAGGCTTCGGACACCGCGGTCGAACCGCTCGAGGCCTCGACGATCGTCGTCCCCTCGGTGATCCAGCCGTTGACGAGGCCGAACAGGAACAGGGACCGGGCGAGCCGGTGCTTGAGGCTGCCGGTGCGGTGGGTCGATTCGTCCTTGAGGTAGACCTGCACGCCCCAGTGCGCGGGGAGGGGCACGGCGAAGAGGTGGGTGTCGGCCGACCGGTTGGCGTCCGCCTCGATGCGCTGCACGGCGTCGTCGGACCAGACTCTGGCGGCGGCGGGGAACCTGGACATCCGGCCAGCCTACAAGCTGTCGCGGGTCCACGACGGGCGCTGCCGGGAAGGTCCTTGGTGTCGGGACCGCCGTGTGGTGGACTGGCGTCCATCAGGACCGGGCGTGGCCACCACCGCGATCCGGTCACCCGTCCCGACAGGAGATCTCGATGAAGACTCTGATGGATGTGCAGGAACTGCAGGACCGGATGACCTCCGGCGCGCAGACCCTCCTGCTCGATGTGCGCTGGGCCCTGGGCGACCCCCATGGCCACGAGCACTACCGCGCGGCCCATATACCCGGCGCCGTGTACGTGGACATGGAGACGCAGCTGTGCGCGCCCGGCGGGCCCGGTCTCGGCCGCCATCCGCTGCCCGCCGCCGACACCCTGCAGGAGGCGGCCCGCCAGTGGGGGCTCAACGACGGTGACACGGTGGTCGCCTACGACGAGTCGGGCAATCTGGCGGCGGCGCGCCTCTGGTGGCTCCTGAGGGACGCCGGCTTTCCCTCGGTCTGCCTGCTCGACGGCGGCCTGACGGCATGGCGCGCAGCCGGATTCGACGTGGAGGGCGGGGAGGAGCGGCACTGCGTCGGCTCCGTCCGGCTGTCCGCGGGCCATATGCCCGTGGTCTCGATCCCCGACCTGCTCGAACCGGCAGACCGCGGCCTGCTCCTGGATGCACGCGCCGGGGAACGTTACCGTGGCGAGTCGGAGCCCGTGGATCCGCAGGCCGGCCACATCCCCGGGGCCGTCAGTGCGCCCACGGCGGACAACCTCCGTGACGACCGGCGCTTCCGCCCGGCCGAGGAACTGCGGCGGCGCTTCGGTGCGCTCGGCGCGGACCGCGGACGTGTCGCGGTGTACTGCGGCTCGGGCATCACCGCAGCCCACGAGATCGCGGCCCTCGACATCGCAGGCATCGACGCCTCGCTGTTCCCTGGCTCCTGGTCGCAGTGGTCGACGACGGCAGGGCTTCCCGTCGCGACGGGCGCCTGATCCCCGCGATGCGCCGGCGGCCGGCCCGCGGCGGGCCGGTCTGGCCCGCCGCGGGACGGCAGGGTAGCGTCGGAGCATGAACCCAGGACGTCCCGTACCGCCGCCCCTGCGCGGCGGCGTCGCGCTGACCTCCGGGCCGGCGCTCGGCGACGTCCCGTCGGACGAGGCCCCAGGAGGATCGATGAGCACGCTGTTCACCCGGATCATCAACGGAGAGGTCCCCGGCCGCTTCGTCTGGCAGGACGACGACGTCGTCGCGTTCCTCACGATCGCCCCGATCACCCCCGGCCACACGCTCGTGGTGCCGCGCCGGGAGATCGAGCACTGGCTCGAGGCCGATGCCGGGACGCTCTCGAAGGTCATGGCCGTCGCCCAGAGGATCGGGAAGGCCCAGGAGGAGGCTTTCGGCGCGCGGCGCGTGGGGGTCCTGCTCGAGGGCTACGAGGTGCCCCATCTCCACGTCCACGTCTGGCCGACGCAGTCGCCGAAGGACTTCGACGTCAAGCGGGTGGACCTCGCGCCCGATCCCGCCGCCATGGACGGAGCCGCGGAGGCCCTGCGCGATGCCCTGCGGACGGCCGGCCACGGAGCGAACGTCCCCGACTGACCGGGCGGGCACGACGCCGTCGCGGGACCTTCCCGACCCGGGGGTCCGGCCCCGTACCTCGAGCGCCCTCGGGCGGCTCGAGGCCGCGCGGCACTCCCGGCTCGTGCCGTCCCTCGACGGGCTGTCGCCGACCCCTCCTACCGCGCGGCGGCGAGCGCCTCGTTGAGGGCCGTCCGCACCCGCTTCTCGGACACCGAGTACGCGGTGCCGAGGTCCTGGGCGAACAGGCTGACCCGGAGTTCCTCGATCATCCAGCGCACCCGTGCCAGCGAAGCGGGCCGGTGTCGTCCCGCGGCGAGCGACGCGACGGCGTCGTCGTACTCGTCCTCGAGGCGCTGGATGACGGCCGTGGCGAGCCCGTCGCGCTGCACGTTCGTCGGGAGCTTCTCGAGCCGGACCTCGATCGCCTTCAGGTAGCGGGGCAGGTGGGCGAGCTGGGCGTAGCCCGTCGCGGCGACGAAGCCGGGGTGGACGAGGTGTTCGAGCTGGCTCCGCACGTCGTTGAGGGCCGTGATCAGGGCGAGGCTCGTGGTGCCCCGCAGCTGCTTCTGGAGGCGGCGATGGCTCGAGAGCACCTTCTCCACCGTCGCCGTGACCGTGAAGACGGTGTCGATCAGCTCGGCCCGCACCTCCTCGTACAGGCGGTTGAAGGCCTCCTCGGTCCAGGGCAGCTCCTCCGGGACGAGCTTGTCGATGGCGGCCAGCGAGCAGTCACGGATGAGTTCGGCGACACTGCCGTGGGGGTTCTGGCTGAACGTGAGCTTCTCGGTGTTGCTCAGGTGCTCCAGGACGTACTTGGCGGGGCTCGGGATGCGCAGCGACAGAAGCCGGATGACGCCCGCCCGCATGACGGTCGACTGCTGGCCGGCGTCCGGGAAGACCTTCAGGCCCACCGACGTGCCCTCGTCGACGACGGCGGGGAAACCGGTGACGCGGTGGCCGCCGATGGTGCGGGACACCTCGCGCTCGATCGTGCCGAAGGCCCACGTGGTCTCGCCGGTCCGCTCGGCCACCGCGGGTGCCTCCGCCACGGCGAGGCCGCCGCGGGCCGGTGCCCCGCCCGGGGCGGCCTGTCCGCCCCGGGCGGCGGCGTCCGCGGATCCGGCGTTCCGCGCGGCGCCGCGTCCCGCATGGTCGGTCCTGCCGTTCCGGCCGGCGGGTGCGGTGGCGGCCTTTCCCCGCCCACCACGGCCGGGTCCGCCCGCGGGTCGCGTGCTGCCCGGGGTGGCGCCCAGTGACTGCGCGATGGCGCGGCTCACCGCGGGCGCCAGGGACTCCTTGAGCGCTTCCAGGTCGCGGGACTCGTCGAGCACGCGGCCGTCGGCGTCGACGATGCGGAACATCATCAGCAGGTGCGGGGGGACCGCCGACCAGTTCCACGACCCCGGCGGGACGATGTGCCCGCGCAGGCGCCGCAGCGCGAGTTCGAGGGACGCCTCGAGGTCGTCCTGCGCCGGGTCGAAGTCGGCGGCCAGGGCGGCGACGGCGGTACGGGCGACGTCGGGCGCCGGCACGAAGTTCTTCCGCACCTGCTTCGGCAGCGACTTGATGAGCGCCGTGACGAGTTCCACGCGCTGGCCCGGGATCTGCCAGCGGAAGGGCTTCGGGTCGAGCTGGTTGAGGAACAGGGCCGGGATGGTCACCGTGACGCCGTCGTGGGCGCCCGGTGTCAGGGGCGAGAACTCGTAGGCCAGGGGCAGCTCGAAGCCCGCCTGGTGCCACACACTCGGGAAGGCCGCCTCGTCGAGCTCCGCGGCGTCCTCGCTGAGGAGTTTCTCCGGATCGAAGTCGAGCAGGTCCGGCTGGTCCTGGCGCGCGGTCTTCCACCACGAGTCGAAGTGGCGCTCCGAGACCACCTCGGTGCCGATGCGCTGGTCGTAGAACTCGAAGAGCGTCTCGTCGTCCACGCGGAGGTCCCGCCGTCGGAGGCGGTTCTCGAGCTCCTCCACCTCGGCGAGGCGGGCCTGGTTGCGGCTGAAGAACGTGTGGTGCGTCTTCCAGTCGCCCTCGACGAGGGCATGCCGGATGAACAGCTCCCGTGCCACCTCCCGGTCGATCCGCCCGTAGTTGATGCGGCGTTGCGGCACGATCGGCACGCCGTAGAGCGTGACCTTCTCGTACGCCATGACCGAGCCCATCTTCCTCGACCAGTGCGGCTCGCTGTAGGTGCGCTTGACGAGGTGCGGCGCCACCTGCTCGGCCCACAGTGGGTCGATCCGGGCGACGACACGCGCCCACAGCCGCGAGGTCTCCACCAGCTCGGCGGCCATGACCCAGTCGGGCGACTTCTTGAACAGCGCCGAGCCGGGGAAGACGGCGAAGCGGGTCCCGCGGGCACCGGCGTACTCCCGCTTGCGCTGGTCGTAGAGGCCGATGTTGCTCAGCAGCCCCGAGAGCAGGCTGATGTGGATCTGCTCGTGCAGCCCGACCGGGTCCACGGGACCGGCGGGCAGGGTGATGCCGAGCGGCTTCGCGAGCTGGCGCAGCTGCTGGAAGAGGTCCTGCCATTCCCGGACGCGCAGGTAGTTGATGAACTCCGCCTTGCAGAGCTTCCGGAACTGCGTGGAGGACAGCTCATCCTGCTTCTCCTGCAGGTACCGCCACAGGTTGAGGTAGGCCGTGAAGTCCGAGTTCTCGTCCACGAAACGCTTGTGCTTCTCGGCGGCCTGCTGCTGCTTCGCCGGCTGGTCCGCCGAGGGCCGCTCGCGCGGGTCCTGGATGGTCAGCGCGGCGGCGAGGACCATGACCTCCTTCACCGAGCCGCGCGAGCCCGCCTCCACGATCATGCGCCCGAGGCGGGGGTCCACGGGGAGCTGCGCGAGCTTGCGGCCGACGGCGGAGAGGCCACCGTCGTCCTTCAGCGCCCCCAGTTCACGCAGCAGGGCGACGCCGTCGTTGATCGCCTTGGTCTCGGGCGGCTCCACGAAGGGGAATTCGGCGATGTCCTTGGGACTGCGCGTGACACCCATCGCGGCCATCTGGAGGATGACCGCCGCGAGGCTCGTCCGCAGGATCTCCGGCTCGGTGAAGGGCCTGCGCGAGGCGAAGTCCTCCTCGGAGTAGAGGCGGATCGCGATACCGTTCGAGACACGTCCGCTACGGCCGGAGCGCTGGTTCGCCGACGCCTGCGAGACGCGCTCGATCGGCAGCCGCTGCACCTTCGTGCGGTGGGAGTAGCGGGAGATGCGGGCGGTCCCCGTGTCGATCACGTACTTGATGCCGGGTACGGTCAGCGACGTCTCGGCGACGTTTGTCGCGAGGACGATCCTGCGGTGGCTGCCGGTGGGACGGAACACCCGGTGCTGCTCCTCGAGCGAGAGCCGGGCGAACAGGGGCAGGACCTCCGTGCCGCGCAGGCGGGCCGTGGACTGGATCCGTGCCCGGAGGGCATCGGCGGCGTCGCGGATCTCGCGCTCGCCGGAGAAGAACACGAGGATGTCCCCGGGAGCTTCGAGCGAGAGCTCGTCCACGGCGTCGCAGACGGCATCCAGCGGGTCGCGCTCCTCCTCGAGCTCGCTGTCCGCGCCGCCGTCCCCGTCGTCGAGCCCGCCGGGCGGCTGGTCGAGGGGCCGGTACCGGATCTCGACGGGATAGGTGCGCCCCGAGACCTCGATGATCGGGGCGGGGGAGGTGTCCTCGACGGCGGCGTCGGCCGCGAAGTGGGCGGCGAAGCGCTCGGGGTCGATGGTGGCCGAGGTGATGATGACCTTGAGGTCGGGCCGTTCGGGCAGGATGCGCCGGAGGTACCCAAGGATGAAGTCGATGTTGAGGCTGCGCTCGTGGGCCTCGTCGATGATGATGGTGCTGTACTTGCGCAGCATCCGGTCGTGCTGGATCTCGGCGAGCAGGATCCCGTCCGTCATCAGCTTGATCTTCGTCTTCCGGCCCACCGACCCGGTGAAGCGGACCTGGTAGCCGACCTCCTCGCCGAGGTCCACCTGCAGTTCCTCGGCGATGCGCTCGGCGACCGTACGTGCCGCGAGGCGCCGCGGCTGGGTGTGGCCGATCAGCCCGTGCTCGGCGAGGCCCAGCTCGAGGCACATCTTCGGGATCTGCGTCGTCTTACCGGACCCGGTCTCGCCGGCGATGATGGTGACCTGGTTGGCCGCGATCGCGGCCATGATGTCTGCCCGGCGTTCCGAGACGGGAAGGTCCGCGGGGTAGGAGATTGTCAGTGCCATAGTTGCCTGCCAGTCTAGTTGCTCGCACCCGGCGGCAGGCGGGCGTTCACTGAGGGCAGGCCTCCGTCACTCGTGGGCGTCGGCCCCGGAGCGGACACCGGTCGCAGCGGAACGGCGCAGTCGCTCGGCCACGACGAGCGCGCGCTCGCGCATCTCGGCGGGCTCGAGGACCTCGAAGTCGATGTCCCAGCTCGCGAGGTAGGCCAGCGGGAAGTCGAGGGAGTCGAAGCCTGCCCGGAGGAGCGTGTGCCCGTCGCCGTCCGCCTCGAGCGTGCCGGTGCTCGACGGGACGCGCGCCTCGAGTTCCGCCAGGGGCGCGGAGAACCGGATGACCGCGTCGTACGAGTAGGGCGACCGCGTGATGGACTCCTGGACGTAGGCCGCGAGGTCCGCGGCGGGCAGCGGGCGGGGCGCGAAGCGGTCCCTCGCCACGGGGACGCTCTGGCAGCGGTCCACGCGGAACGTGCGCCAGTCCTCCCTCGAGCGGTCGAAGGCCACGAGGTACCAGCGCCTGCCCGTGTCGACGAGGCGGTAGGGCTCGACGATCCGCCGGGACGATTCGCCGTCGTGCCGGTCGTAGCGGAACGCGACGCAGCGCCGTTCCGTGATGGCCGCCGAGAACGCCGTGAGCACCTCGGGATTGACCGGCGTGCTGGCCGCCGCCATGCGCGTCACCGCGGACCGGAGGCCCGAGAAGCGCGGGCGCAGGCGGGGCGGCAGGACCTGTTCGAGCTTCGTGAGGGCGCGGACGGACGCTTCCCCGACCCCGGAGACGGGGCTGGCCGTCACCGCCGTCAGCCCGATCGCGACCGCGAGCGCCTCGTCGTCGTCGAGCAGGAGCGGCGGGAGCTGCGCGCCGGCGCCCAGCTGGTAGCCGCCGGCCACGCCGGGGGAGGCGTTGATCGGGTAGCCCAGGGTGCGCAGTTTCCCGATGTCCCGGCGGACGGTGCGTTCGGTGACATCCATGCGCTGCGCCAGGGCCGGTCCGGTCCACTCCCGCCTCAGCTGCAGGAGCGAGAGGAGCTGCAGCAGGCGGGCCGACGTCTCGATCATGCCGCAACGGTACAGCGACCTGCGGACAGGTGCTGTCCGCATCACGCGTGGTGCGGGGAGCGCCTCCGCCGGGTGTGCGGCCACGTCCTGCCTCGGGTCGTGCCCTTCCTCACCCGCTGTCCCGCCGGCTGCAGGACCAGCCACAGCATCCACCCGGCCAGGGCGGCCGTTCCCACGAGGACCGCGAGGAGACTGGGTGCGGCGTCGTCCACGAGCAGCGCCAGGGCGGCCACGGGCTGCGCTGCCGCCTGGATGCGGAGGAAGGACAGGCCCAGCTCGGCGAGGGCGGTCCTGCTGATCCAGCCGTGCAGGGGCAGTGGCAGGAGCAGGAGGTAGAGGACGAAGACGGCGTGCAGTCCGGCCACGAAGACAGGGAGCCACAGTGACCCGGCAGGCACGTTGACCGCGTAGGCCACCACCAGGAGCAGGAGGGACAGCGAGACAGGCCCGATCGACGGGGCCACGGCCGCACCCGCCGCCACGACGACGGGCAGCAGGACCCACGCGGAACCGTTCCAGACGACACCCCCCAGCAGGACCGCGGCGAGGGCCGTGGCGCACCGCACCAGCCACAGGGGGACGAGCCCCTGCCGGTCGGGCACCGCCGGGACGCCGCTCCGCGCCCGGCGCCGAGGGATCACGGTCCCCTCCAGGCGGTGCTCCGGCCTCCGCGCCGGTCGGCCTGCCGAACGAGCAGGCGGAGGCCTGCGTCGAGACCCGTGTCGGCCCCGGGATCCGGGTCGGGAGCCGCAGCGGACCCGTCGCGGCCGGTGTCCACCCCTGCCGCCGCCATCCCGCGGAACACGGGGATGCCCCCGTGCCGCAGGTCGTCGAGCAGGAGGCGACGGCGCAGGAGGGTGAGCCGTACCGCCAGGGACTGCGCCGTCGTCGACTCCGTCCTGTGGAGCGGCGGCACGCAGTCGACGCCGGCGACGAGGTGCCCCTGGGCCTGCCACAGGCGCAGGAGGCGGGCGGGCTCCTCATCGAGGAAGGCGGAGAACACGACGACGACGGCACCCTGCGGAGGGACGGGGTCGCGTCGCCGTCGCCGTCGCGGCACCACCGACGTTCCGGCCAGGCGGGTCCTGACCTGCTCCAGGTGCCGCGCACCCGCGGCCGAACGCAGGGCCCGTCGGGTACCCGACAGGTCGGCGAGCCCCACGCGGTCGCCGACCGCCAGGTAGGACGCCGCCACCGTCGCCGCGGCGGTGCGCGCCACGTGGAGGGATGCCGGGGCAGTGCGCGGCGGATCAGCGACGAACCAGTCCCCGGTCGACGCCGGAAGGTCGTGGGCCTGGTCGACGACGAGGAACACGGATGCCTCGGCATCGGCGAAGGTCCGGCGGACCATGAGCCGGTCCTGGTCGGCCGATCGGCGCGCGGTGGCCCGCCAGTCGATCCGCCGGAGCCGGTCACCCGGCTGCAGGGGTGCGATGGACCGCAGCTCCCCGCCCTCGCCGGGGCGCCTCGACGCGTGGGTCCCCGCGAGGCCCACGAGGCGTCGCGAGGCTGGATGCGCGAGCAGTGGTCCCACCGGCGGGAGGATGCCGACCCGGACCGGGGCGGCCTGCGCGAAGCCCGTCGCGTCCGAGAGGTCTGCCCGGAAGCTCGCCGCGCCGTACGCCAGGACCTCGAGCTCCCCGGACGGCGGTGCACCCACGAGCACCGGGCACTCCTCGTCCGACCGCAGGACCAGTGCGTCCGGCCGGCATCCCGCCGCGGCCAGCGTGGTCGCGACGAGCCGCTTCTGCGCGGGCTCCGCCTCCTGCTGCGGTGCGAGCAGGAGGCGCAGGCGCGAGCCCCGGCCCTCGGCGTGCCGCTCCACCGTGATGCGGGCGGGTGGGCCCGCGCCGACGCGCATCCCGGTACGGCCGGACAGGGCGAGGAGTGCGAGCGGCGTGGCGAGGGCGACCGTGTCCGCCCGGCCCGACACGAGTCCGGCCACGACGCAGACCAGGGTGAGGACCACGGCCAGGGCCCAGACGGGGGACCTGCCGTCCCGGCCGCTGCTAGCCATGCGGCGCGGTCGACGGGGTCGGGATCTCTGCCAGGACGTCCCGCACCACCGTCTCGGCAGCAACGCCCTGCGCCCAGGAGGACGGCGTCAGCGTGAGCCGGTGAGCGAGGACGGCGACGGCACCGTCCTTCACGTCCTCGGGAAGGACGAAGTCGCGGCCGTCGAGCACCGCGAGGGCGCGGCCGAGCAGCACGAGCGCCTGGGAACCACGGGGCGAGGCGCCCACCTCGACGGCGGGGTGGCTGCGCGTCGCTGCCGTGAGCCGCACCGCGTAGTCGATGACGTCGTCGTCCACGCCCACGGACTCGACGGCCGCCTGCAGGCGCAGCAGGCCGTCGGCCGTCGTGACGCTCTCCACCCGCGTCTCCTCCTGGCGGCGCGAGATCCTGCGCGCGATGATGTCCCGCTCGCCTGCCGGGCCCGGGTAGCCGAAGCGCAGGCGCACCAGGAAGCGGTCCAGCTGCGCCTCCGGCAGCGGATACGTGCCCTCGAACTCGATCGGGTTGGACGTCGCGAAGACATGGAAGGGCCGCCGGAGCGGCAGTGTGGTGCCTTCCGCGGACACCTGCGCCTCCGCCATGGCCTCGAGGAGGGCGGACTGGGTCTTGGGTGATGTCCTGTTGATCTCGTCGGCGAGGAAGAGGCCCGCGAAGATCGGGCCGGGCCGGAACTCGAACTCCCGCGTGGCGGGGTTGAAGATCGACGAGCCGGTCACGTCGGAGGGCAGCAGGTCGGGCGTGAACTGGAGCCGGCAGAACTCGAGCCCGAGCGCCTGCGCGAGGGTCTTCGCCGCGAGGGTCTTCCCGAGGCCGGGCAGGTCCTCGAACAGGACGTGCCCGCCCGCGAGGACGGCGGCGAGGGCCAGGCGTAGCGGATCCTCCGCGCCGACGACGACGGACCCGGTGCGGTCGAGCACCCGGCGTCCCACGCGCGCGGCCTCGAGCGGATCCCCGTCCCCGGGATCGGCGGTACCGCCTGCCGCACCGGTCAGGTCGGCGTTCCGGGCTGTCATGGTCTCTCCTCGTGCCGGGCGGCCGGAAGGGCGGCCGCGGATGGGCGGGCGTGCGTCCGGGAGCCTGTCGACGTGGCTGCGATCCGGTCCAGCTCGTCGAGGAGGGACCGGATCTCGCGGTGCGTCAGGGTGGCGGGCCGTGCCCGCGTGAGGAAGGTCTCGAGCCCCGTGCTCCTCGGGACGTCCGGCCGCGCCGCGGCCAGGGACGCCGCGACGGCGTGCATCTCGAGGACCGCCCGCGTGCCGGGATCGGCGGACGAGAGCGAGAACTCCAGCGCCTGCAGGTCCGCGAGGCCCCGGGCCTGCTCGGGCAGCGCCGGCAGGGTGGGGCGGGGGAACTCGATCGCTTCGAGGAGCCCGTTCGCGACACCCGCGGCGAGGGCCGCACCCACGAGGACGACCGCGTGGCGATCGTCGAGGCCGAACAACCAGCAGGCGACGATCGCGAGCACGATCAGGACCCCGGTGACGGCCCACGCGGACGATCTCACGGTGTCACCGCGGGCCGGGATGCGAGCGCGGCGGAGAGCTCTCCGACGGCGGCCACGGCCAGCTCGCGGTCGGCGGGGCCCAGGGGGAGGGACGGCCGGGCGCCGCGTGCCTGCCCGAAACGGGCGCGCTGGTACAGGCGGTTGAGCGCGACCAGCGGCCGGGCGGGAAGATCGAGCGAGGCAGCTGCAGCACGGGCGAAATCCGTCGAGGTCTGTGCCGGCCCGCGCCGCACGCCTGCCGCGGCGCACAGGCGTTCGAGGTCCAGCCAGCACCGGATGACGGCGTCGGAGGTGTCGGTATCGCCGGTCAGTGCGGCACGGAAGGCCTCGGTCCAGGCGGGAAGGGCATCGGCGGGCGGTGCCGGCGTCGCGGGTGGTTGAAAAGCTACCTGGTCCACCACGCGGTCCTCCGCCGTCTGTCCCGTGCGGAACCGCAGCAGGTACCGCACGAGCAGCGCCAGTGCGGCCATCGTGACGAGCAGGAGGGCCGCCACCGCGAGGTCGCCGCCGATCACCAGGCGCTCGCCGTCCCCGGGCAGGATCTCCTCCTGCGCGGTCGCCGACGGCGACGGAGCCACCAGTGGGCCGGAGGGGATGGCGGGAGCGTCCAGCACGGGACGGGCCGAGAGATCCCCCATGGAAGCGGCAGCGAGGACGGCGAGGACGAGCACGAGGACCGTGAGCACCGCGGGGACGCGGTCCGGCCGGGGCCGCTGCGGCTCACCGTTCGTCCCCACGTTCCCCCCGCCGGTAGGTGCTGGTCCGGCCCCGGGGGCCGCATCCTGTGGAGCCTACCAAAACAGAACCGCCGCCGGCCTGGTGGCCGACGGCGGTGGACTCTGCGTGAGTCGTGTGTGCCCTCGATAGGATTCGAACCTACGACCTTCTGCTCCGGAGGCAGACGCTCTATCCCCTGAGCTACGAAGGCGGACACGGGAACTCCCGTACCCGTTAGGGACTCGTAGAGCTTATCAGGTGGCGGTCGGGTCGGGAAAACGCTCGTCGGTACCGACCGCGTCGCCGCCCCGTCCGGGTGTCAGTAGCCGAGGAAGGCATCGGTCCGGATGCGGGCGACGCCGGCCCTGCGTACCTCCGAGCGGATCCGCCCGAGGAACGCCGGCGACCCCGAGGCGAGCACCCTGCGTTCGGCGAGGTCCGGCACCGCGGCGAGGAGGGTGTCCGAGGTCGGCTCGGCGCCACCGTGGATCCACCGTTCGGGGAGTGCCGGCGCGGGCCCCGCCGTGGGCATGAACAGCACCACCCGCGTGCCGAGCTCGAGCAGCTCGTCGCGGAAGGCGATCTCCTGTTCGCTCCTGACCTCGTAGGCGAGGACGACGTCGCGCTCCTCGCCGCGCGCGGCGAGGTCGCGCAGCTGGCTGATGAAGGGGGTGATCCCGATCCCGCCCGCGGCGAGGAGCAGGGGGACCGACGGATCGCGCGGGAGGCTGAAATCGCCGCCCACGAGTGTCCCGGTGATGCGGGCCTCCTTCGGCAGCTCGAGGAGTGCCTTCTTGAAGGAACTGCCCGATGCGGTGGTCCGCAGGCCGAAGGAGAGGGCTTCCCTGTCCTGCGGGGCGGAGGTGATGCTGAAGATCCTCCGGCTGCCGCGGCTGTCCGCGCCGCGGTGCGGCATGGAGAGCTCCATGTACTGCCCTGCCCGGAAGCGCACGGGGCGGGCGGGTTCGAAGACGAGCTCGGTGCTGGTGGGTGTCAGCTGCCGCGATCCGGCGAAGGACAGCCGTACGCCGCGCCGCTGGCCCATGAGGAACGCGACGGCGTTGCCGATCAGGAGGGCGAACTCCGGGCCGAGGAAGACCGGTCCGACGGACAGCTGGAGCGCGAAGACCGCGGCGACGGTCCCGGCGAACAGCCACTGCTGCCAGCGGAGCGGAGGCAGGGTGAGCGGCTCCGTCATCATGAAACCGAGCAGGAACAGGACGGGGTACGACGTCAGGACGAGCTGCAGTCCGGTGCCCGGTGTCATCCCGGACCGGGCGAGTCCGTAGAGCAGGATGCCGACCGCCACGAGCAGGAAGACCGCCCCCATCGGGAGCTTCCGCGTGCGGTACAGGAGGAGCGCGGCGCCCAGTGCGACGACGGGGAGCATGTAGGGGTTGGCGACCCACCAGGCCGCGGCACCCACGCCGAGCAGGGTGGCGACCACGGCACCCGTCGCCGCGGGGTTGAAGATGTGCCGTCCACGGAAGGCCAGGAGGAACTTCGACGCACCGGCGGCGATTCCGGCCGCGAGGATGCCGCCGAGCCCGGACGCGGTGCTCGAGGGGAACATGATCAGGAACACGATCAGTCCCGTGATGAGCGACGAGTCGGTGTGCGGACGCAGCCGCAGGATCAGGGCCATCAGTCGGGTCCCGATGATCGTCCCGCCGACCGCGGCCACGAGCGTCCCGCCGAGCTCGGCCGGGGTGTAGGCGAGGAGGCCCGTCAGCGACAGCGCGAACGCCTCCACCGTCAGCACCAGGAGCAGGATCAGCGTCAGCCGGTACATGGTCATGCGGCCCAGCAGGCCGTCGAGTGCTGCGGTCATGAGAACAGGGCTCCTGCGAGGGGGTCGGAATAGCGGGCGCGTCCGTCCGAGTACATCAGGACGAAGTCGAAATCGAAGGTTCCGGCGAGGTCCGCGGGGTCCGCGACGAACAGGGCGGTGCACAGGCCGTCGGCTGTCATGGCGTCCTCGGCGAGGACCCAGGTGGCGACGACGGAGTCCACGGTCCGGCCCGTCCGGGCGTCGAGGACGTGGTGCAGGCCGTCCCCCCACACGCGGCGGTTGGCGGCCGAGGCGCACAGCGCTCCGGCGCCCAGTTCCACCGTCCCGATGGCCGACGACGGATCGTAGGGGTGCTCGAGGCCGACGGTGATGGTGCCGGCGCCTGCCCGCCGCATGTCGCCGCTGGCGTCGACGACCACGTCCTCGTGGCCGGCAGCGACGAGGGCGCCGAGCATGAGGTCCACGAGCTGGCCCTTGCCCGCGGCCCCGACGTCCAGGAGGGCCGGCTCGAGCAGCGTGACGCCGTCGTCCGTCCACTCGAGGACGTCCTCCCAGGCCCGCGCCGGTGCCGGCGCCTCGGAGGGGACGAAGGAGTAGGCGGCGTCGTAGCCCTGGGCGGCGAGCCGCTCACCGACCAGGGGGGAGACGCCGCCGCCGGTGAGGTCGTACAGCGAGCGCAGAAGCCGGCCGAGGGGCGCCCCGTGGCGGGGCAGGGCGAGCCGTCCTCCGGTCCGCGCCAGCGCCGTGATGCCCGAGTCCTCCCGGAACCGCGAGTAGACGGCGTCGTACTCCTCGGCGAGTCGCAGCAGCCCGGACCTCTGCTCCGGTGCCAGGGGCGAGGCGCTGTCCACGCGCCACCGGGTGCCGATCGCGTCGAAGCCGAAGGTGTCCGCCACGCCGATCGGCCTAGAGCCGGGCCTCGCTCTTGATCTTGCCGGTCGCCTCGTTGAAGCCTCCGCTGGTCAGCGAGGACCCGGCCACCTTGTCCACGGAGAGCTCGTCGAGCTTCTTGCCGACGATCGCGTCGGAGATCCCGCCCGCGAAGCGTCCCTGGTACGTCTTCGTGGTCGGGTTGTCGGGCATCGGCTCGACCTCCACGGCTGTGACGACGTCGGCCTCCAGCGTGAGGGTCACCCCCACCTCCTCCGGACCGGCGGGGGACTGGTAGGAGCCGTCCTGGGTGTAGGTGCCGTCCTTATAGACCTGGCCACCGGTTCCGGCCCCGCCCGGAGTCCCGGGGTCGGCGGGTGCCGCCGACCCGGCGTCGGGGTCGCCGGCCGCGGACGTCGTAGGAGCAGCGGCGGGTGCCTCGTCGGCAGGTGATCCGGCCTCGGCGCCGGCGCAGCCCGTCACGCCGAGGATCGAGACGGCGGCGAGAGCGGTCAGCACCCGTTGGTGGATGGAGAACTCCGAGCGTCCCCGTGTTCCGGTCGGGGATGTCTCCGTCAGGCCTGTACTGGTCATGTGGTTGCTCCTGGTGATCGCCGGGCGGAACGCCCGCGCCGAAGAATTGGTTTAAACCGAAAGTAACGCGTCCGTACCGTTCAACGTCCTATTGCGGGATTCGTTTCTGCGCGCGCCGGAGACGGGCCTCGCAGGCCTGCTCGGGCCCGTGCCCCCTGCGGAGGCGGCGCATCCTCCGAGCCGACATGGGCCGCGTCACGAAAATCAGGGTGCCGGGGACGGCGCCGCTATGCTTGACGGGTGACTCCCGAAGAACTCTCTGCCGCTATATCCGCATGCCTGAAGGCCGCCGTCGAGGCGGGTGACCTCAGCATCGACCTCCCCTCCGAGGTGCGGGTGGAGCGACCGAAGAACCGGGAGCACGGCGACTGGGCGACCAACATCGCCCTCCAGCTCGGCAAGAAGGCGGGCATGAACCCGCGGGCCTTCGCCCAGCTCCTGAGCGACCGCCTCGCCGCGATCGATGGCGTGAAGAGCGTCGACATCGCCGGTCCGGGCTTCCTCAACATCACGCTCGACGCCGGGGCCGCGGGCGAGCTGGCCCGCACGATCGTCGAGGCCGGCCCCGCCTACGGCACCAACGAGGCACTCGCGGGCCACACCATCAACATGGAGTTCGTATCGGCCAACCCGACGGGTCCGCTGCACCTCGCCCACACGCGGTGGGCCGCCCTCGGTGATTCCATCGCGCGCGTACTCCGGGCCAGCGGTGCACAGGTGACCACGGAGTACTACATCAATGACGCCGGCACCCAGATGAACAACTTCGCAGCCTCCGTGCTTGCGACCATCAAGGGCCGACCGACGCCGGAGGGCGGTTACCCCGGCCAGTACATCGCCGATCTCGGCCGCTCCGTCCTCGCCGACCGCCCCGAGGTCGCGGACCTGGACGACGACACCGCGCTCCCGATCGTGCGCGCCCTCGCCTACGAGGCACAGATGGCCGACATCAAGGAGACGCTGGCGGACTTCGGAGTGCATTTCGACGTGTTCTTCTCCGAGTCCGCACTGCACGACGGCGGCGCCGTGGAGCAGGCTGTCGACCGCCTGCGCGAGCAGGGCCACGTGTTCGACGAGGACGGCGCCGTCTGGCTCCGCACGACCGACTTCGGCGATGACAAGGACCGCGTCCTCATCAGGGCCAACGGCGAGCCCACGTACTTCGCCTCCGACGCTGCGTACTACCTCTCCAAGAAGGACCGGGGCTTCCCCGAGAAGATCTACCTCCTCGGAGCGGACCACCACGGCTACATCGGTCGCCTCAAGGCCATCGCGGCCTGCGCCGGCGACGACATGGAGGAGAACATCCAGGTCCTCATCGGCCAGATGGTGTCCGTGAACGGCGCCCGGCTCTCCAAGCGCGCCGGCAACATCATCGAGCTGCGGGACCTGCTCGACTGGCTCGGCAAGGACGCGTTGCGCTACTCCCTCGGACGGTCGCCGGCCGACTCGGCCATGTCCATCGATCCCGAGCTACTGCGGAAGAACACCAACGAGAACCCCGTGTTCTACGTGCAGTACGCCCACGCCCGGACGCACGCCGTCGCGCGCAATGCGGTGTCCGCAGGAGTGGATACCAGCACCTTCGACGCCGCGTCGCTCGCCCACCCCACGGAGGGCGAGCTGCTGGCGGCGCTCGGACAGTTCCCCGGCGTCGTCGCGCAGTCCGCGACCTTCCGCGAGCCGCACCGCGTGGCCCGGCACCTCGAGGTCATCGCGGGGACGTACCACCGCTGGTACGACGCGTGCCGGGTCGCCCCGCTCGGCGACGCCGCCGTCGAGGACGTGCACCGCTCGCGCCTGTGGCTGAACAACGCGACGCAGCAGGTCCTGGCGAACGGCCTGGACCTCCTCGGCGTGTCCGCGCCGGAGAGGATGTAGCCGTGGCCGCCGAAGCATCCCTGCTCGCCCCGGAGTGGCTGTCCGTTCCCGAGCACCCGGCCCGGCTCGACGCCAAGCTGTGGGCCGAGGACGTGGACCGCGGACCGGACGGCGTGCTGCAGGTCGACGGGATCCCCGTGACCGAGCTCGCCCGGCAGTACGGCACCCCCCTGTTCGTCATGTCCGAGCGCGATTTCCGCACCCGTGCCGCCACCTTCCGAGACGCGTTCGACGACGCCTTCCGTGACCTGTGCGGGGGAGTGGACGTGTTCTACGCCGGCAAGTCCTTCCTCTGCAGCGAGGTGGCGCACTGGGTCCGCGAGGAGGGCCTCGGACTCGACACCTGCTCAGGCGGGGAGCTCGCCGTGGCCCTGCGCGCCGGGATGCCGGGACACCGGCTCGGGCTGCACGGGAACAACAAGTCGGCCGCCGAGATCACCCGCGCCATCGATGCCGACCTCGGCCGGATCGTCGTCGACAGCCTGCAGGAGGTCACCCTGGTCGGCGACCTCGCCGTGCAGCGCGGCCGCAGGGCGAACGTCATGATCCGCCTGACGCCCGGGGTCCACGCGCACACGCACGAGTTCATCGCCACGGCCCACGAGGACCAGAAGTTCGGCCTGTCGCTCACCACCGAGCAGGGCCCGGGACAGGACGACGTGCAGGACGACGTGCAGGACGACGGCGCGTCGTCGCCCGCTGCCCGCGCGGTCGCCGACGCCCTCGCCCACCCGGGCATCAACCTCCTCGGCGTGCACTGCCACATCGGGTCGCAGATCTTCGAGCCCGAGGGCTTCGAACTCGCGGCGCAGCGGCTGCTCGGTTTCCTCGCCGGAGTGCGTGACCGGCACGGCGTCGAACTGCCCGAGCTCGATCTCGGCGGCGGCTACGGCATCGCCTACACCGAGGCGGACGAACCTCGGCCGGCAGCGGAGATCGCCCGTGCGATGGCCGCCGTCGTCGGATCCACCTGCCGCGAGCTGGGGCTGCGGGTACCGCGGATCTCGATCGAGCCGGGCCGCGCGATCGTGGGTCCCACCACCTTCACCCTCTACACCGCCGGCACCACGAAGACCGTGCGCGTGGACGCGGCCGCGAACGGATCGGAAATCGTCCAGGACACGAGCGTTACGCACCCGCGCCGTTATGTGTCGGTGGACGGCGGCATGAGCGACAACGCCCGTCCGGTGCTCTACGGCGCGGATTACTCGGCCGTGCTGGCCTCCAGGACGTCCGCAGCCGATCCCCTGCTCTCCCGCGTGGTTGGGAAACACTGCGAGAGCGGTGACATTGTGGTGCGGGACGTCTACCTCCCGGAGGACACCGGAGCCGGCGACCTCCTCGCCGTCCCGGGCACCGGAGCCTACTGCTGGGTGTTGTCGAGCAACTACAACTACCTTCCGCGCCCGCCTGTCGTGGCGGTGGCCGACGGGGCAGCCAGGCTCATCGTCCGCGGCGAGACCGAGGAGGACCTGTTCCGCAGGGACGTCCAGCGCGAACCCGCCGTACCCGTCCCGGATCCAGGAGCTTCACACACCGCATGAATGCACCAGCAACGACCCCCGCACCCCTGCGCGTAGCCCTGCTGGGCTGCGGCAACGTCGGCTCCCAGGTGGCCCGCATCCTCCTCGAGAACGCGGAGGACCTCGGCCGCCGCGCGGGCGCGCCCCTCGAACTCGTCGGCGTCGCCGTCCGCACCCTGGACGCGCGCCGCGACGTCGAGCTCCCGGAGGGACTCCTCACGACGGACGCGGAGTCGCTCGTCGAGGACGCCGACATCGTGATCGAGCTCATGGGCGGCATCGAGCCGGCCAAGTCCCTCATCCTCCGGGCGATCCGGCACGGGGCCACCGTCGTCAGCGGCAACAAGGCCCTCCTCGCGCAGGACGGGCCGGAGCTCTACGAGCAGGCAGACGCCGCCGGGGTGCAGCTGTCCTACGAGGCGGCCGTCGCCGGAGCGGTGCCCATCCTCCGGCCCATCCGCGACAGCCTGTCGGGGGACCGCATCACGCGCGTGCTCGGCATCGTCAACGGCACCACGAACTACATCCTCGACCAGATGGACTCCACCGGGGCATCCTTCGCGGACGCACTGAAGGCCGCCCAGGACCTCGGCTACGCCGAGGCCGATCCCACCGCCGACGTCGAGGGCCATGATGCCGCCGCGAAGGCCGCGATCCTCGCCTCCCTGTCCTTCCACACGCGCTTCGCCCTCGAGAACGTCCACTGCGAGGGCATCACGACCGTCACTGCCGACGACATCGCCGCCGCGACCGAGGACGGCTACGTGATCAAGCTGCTGGCCATCGCGGAGATGCTCACGGACGACGCCGGCGCAGCCGGGGTCGGCGTGCGCGTCCACCCGACCCTCCTGCCGCGGTCGCACCCGCTCGCAGCGGTCCGCGGCGCCTTCAATGCCGTCTTCGTCGAGGCGGAGAACGCCGGCGAACTCATGTTCTACGGTCAGGGAGCCGGTGGTACCCCGACGGCGTCGGCCGTGCTCGGCGACGTCATCAGCGCCGCGCGCCGCATGGTGCTCGGCGGTCCCGGCCGCACCGAGACCACCACCGGCCACGTCCCGCCGCTGAGCATCGACACCGTCCGGACGAGCTACTGCATCGGCCTGCAGGTCGCCGACCAGCCCGGGGTCCTGGCGCGCATCGCGCAGATCTTCGCCGAGAACGGCGTCTCCATCGAGACGATGCGCCAGCGCATCCACCAGGGCGGTGCCGACGGCGGCACCACCGCCGAACTGAGGATCGTCACCCACCGTGCCCCCGAGGCGTCGCTCGCGGCGACCGTCAAGCAGGTCGCGGCGCTCGACGTCATCACCGCCGTCTCATCCGTGCTCCGAGTAGAGGGAATCTAAGTGGCCCACCAGTGGCGCGGAGTCATCCGCGAATACGCCGAACGACTGCCCGTGACGGATGCGACCGAGGTCATCACCCTCGGTGAGGGCGGAACGCCCCTCGTGCACGCACGGCACCTGTCCGAGCTGACGGGCTCCACCGTCTACCTGAAGGTCGAGGGCATGAATCCCACCGGGTCCTTCAAGGACCGGGGCATGACGATGGCCATGACCGCCGCCGTCGCGGCCGGCGCGAAGGCCGTGGTGTGCGCATCGACGGGCAACACCTCCGCATCGGCCGCCGCGTACGCCACGCAGGCGGGCATCACGTGCGCCGTGCTCGTGCCGGACGGCAAGATCTCCATGGGCAAGCTCAGCCAGGCCATCGCCCACGGCGCCCAGCTCCTGCAGGTCAACGGCAATTTCGACAACTGCCTCGACGTCGCGCGGAAGCTCGCGGAGGCCTATCCCGTCTTCTTGGTGAACTCCGTGAACCCGGCGCGGCTCGAGGGGCAGAAGACCGCGGCCTTCGAGGTCGTCGACACCCTCGGCGACGCCCCGGACTACCACCTGATGCCCGTCGGCAACGCCGGTAACATCAGCGCGTACTGGAAGGGCTACAAGGAGTACGCGGCGCCCTACGCCTCCATGCACCATGGTGAGCTGCCCGCCGTCGCCACCCGGACGCCGATCATGTGGGGTTTCCAGGCGGAAGGCGCGTCGCCGCTAGTCAAGGGCCACCCGATCACGGAACCCGACACCATCGCCACCGCCATCCGGATCGGCAACCCCGCGTCGTGGGACTTCGCCGTCGCCGCCCGCGACGAGTCCGGCGGACTCATCGAGGCCGTGACCGACGAGGAGATCCTCGACGCGCACCGCTGGCTGTCCTCCCGCGAGGGCGTGTTCGTGGAGCCCGCATCCGCCGCAGGCGTCGCCGGGCTGATCAAGAAGCACGCCGAAGGGCTCGTGCCGTCGGGCAAGACGATCGTCATCACGGTCACCGGCCACGGCCTGAAGGACCCGCAGTGGGCGCTGCGCACGGCGGACGGCGCCGACGTGGAGCCCACGAAGGTGGAGTTCGACGTCGTCAGCGTCGCCGCCGCGCTCGGGCTCGAGGACTGACATGGCGGGTGTGCAGGCAGCACCTGCGTCGTCGGAGGTCTCGGAGGTCTCGGACTTCCCGGCCGTCGAGGCAGGCCAGGACGTGGTGGTGCGGGTTCCCGCCACCAGCGCGAACCTGGGGCCCGGCTTCGACACCCTCGGACTCGCGCTGGCGCTGCACGACACCGTGCGTGTCCGCACCACGACGTCGGGCTCGACGACGGTGCGCGCCACGGGGGAGGGGGCGGCCGGACTGCCCGCTGATGAGACCCATCTCGTCGCGAGGTCCCTGATCAGCACGCTGCACCGCGTGGGGCGGCGGGCGCCCGGGCTCGAGCTCGACACCGTGAACGTCGTGCCGCACGGCAGGGGCATGGGCTCCTCCGCCGCGGCGATCGTCGCCGGGGTCCTCGCCGGCAACGCCCTGCTGCCCGCGGACGAGCAACTGGACGCCGCGCACCTCCTGCAGTGGGCGGCCTCGATCGAGGGCCACCCGGACAACGTGGCCCCCGCGCTCGGCGGAGCCCTCGCCATCTCCTGGGAGAGCGGCAGGGCCTACCACACCACGCGCGTCGAGGTTCATCCGGACATCATCCCCGTGATCGCCGTCCCGGATCTCGCGCTGTCCACGGAGAGCGCCCGCGCACTCCTCCCGCCGTCGGTCTCCCACCACAGCGCCGCGGCGAATGCCGGCCGCGCCGCGCTCCTGGTCCACGCCCTCGGCGCTGATCCGTCGCTGCTGTTCCCCGCCACGCAGGACTCCCTGCACCAGGACTACCGCGCGCAGGCGATGCTCCCGAGCGCCACCCTCCTGCGAGGCCTCCGTGCGGCGGGATTCGCCAGCACCATCTCAGGGGCCGGACCGAGCGTCCTGACCCTGGCGGTGGGAGAGGCCGGTGCCCGTGCCGCCGAGGACGCCGTCCGGTCGCTCGTCGCACAGGGCGACACGCCCGCGTCCTGGCGGGTCCTCCGGCTCGCGGTGGAGCGGGAAGGTGCTAAAGTGGAGGTGCACCAGGGGTAGGAACGTCGGGCGAATCTTGCGTCTTGCGGGACTACCGTGTCTTTCACCAGACGCCATGTGCTTCTGTTGAGCTGGCCGTCCTCTTCTCTAGACCGCCGCGAAAACTGCAGGTTCCATCAGCAGCAGCACATCCTCCGGTGTAGCCTCCGACCTTATCTTTGTGCGTGCGGATCTCTCCTCCCGCACATCGACATCCGCGGGCTCCCAGCACACGCGGCCCTGCCGGATTGCCTCCGGCTCGGCCGAACCCCGCCTGCTTTCACCTGCGGCACGGGGCAAACCACCGCGGACCACCGATCAGGTGGCCGCCCGACGAGGGGGAAGGATCCTTCGTGACTGAAACCACTGACCTGTTACCAGGTGTGGCCACCCAAGACGCTGAAGCAACCGGCGCAACAACTTCCAAGAGCAGCGGCCTTGCAGGCCTGAAGCTCGCCCAGCTCCAGGCCCTCGCGGGCCAGCTCGGCATCACCGGCGGATCGAGGATGCGCAAGAGCGACCTCGTGTCGGCGATCTCCGACCACCAGCGCGGATCCGCAGTCGCCGACCGCCAGAAGACCCCCGCGGTCCGCAGTGAGCGCAGCGCAGACGCAGAGCGTCCCGTGACCGCCACCGTCCAGACCGGGACCGCCGCGGACAGCGGACAGGACGAGCAGTCGGCTCCGGCCGAGCGCCAGCCCCGCACCCGCAACCGCAACCGCCGCGCGGGCAGCGACGGCGTCGTCTCCGCACCCGCGTCCGACGCCGAACCGGTCGCCACCGAGCAGGTCGAGGCCCCGTCGCGCGACGCCGCCGAGGAGACTCCTGCCGGTGAGCAGCAGGACCGCGACAACGGCGGGCGCAACCAGCGGAACCGCCGCAACCGTCGCGGCGAGGACCGCTCCGAGGCCCAGGCGGGCTCGAACGAGTCCCAGAACGGCTCGCAGGGCGACGCCCAGAACGCCGGCCAGAACGAGTCCCAGCCCGAGGCCCGGTCCGGCCAGCAGGGCGAGGGACGGGGCGACCGCAACGAGCGCCGCTCCCGTTCACGCAACGGTCGCGACGAGGACCGTTCGAACGCTCCGGGCGACGGCCAGAACGACAGCGGCCGCAACGGCAGCGAGCGCAGCGACAACCGCGGCAACGGCTCCAACGGAGCCAATGGCGATGACGACGGCCGCGGCCGCAACCGCCGCAACCGCGCGAACCGCAACGGCACCAGCGGTCCAGAGGACCGCAACAGCCGCTTCCGCGACCGCAACGAGCGCAACGACCGTCGCCGCAACCGCAACCAGCCCGACGTCGACGACGTCGAGGTGACCGAGGACGACGTCCTGCTGCCGGTCGCCGGCATCCTCGACGTCCTCGAGAACTACGCCTTCGTGCGCACCTCCGGCTACCTGCCGGGCCCGAACGACGTCTACGTGTCGCTCGCCCAGGTCAAGAAGCACAACCTGCGCAAGGGCGACGCCGTCGTCGGCGCGATCCGTGCTCCCCGCGAGGGCGAGACCCAGGCCAGCGCACGCCAGAAGTTCAACGCCCTGGTGCGCGTCACCTCGGTGAACGGCAAGCCCGCCGAGGACCTCAAGGACCGCGTCGAGTTCGCGAAGCTCGTTCCGCTCTACCCCTCGGACCGCCTTCGCCTCGAGACGGACCCGAAGAAGATCGGCCCCCGCGTGATCGACCTCGTGGCCCCGATCGGCAAGGGCCAGCGTGGCCTGATCGTCTCCCCGCCGAAGGCCGGCAAGACCCTCATCCTGCAGGCGATCGCGAACGCCATCACGATCAACAATCCTGAGGTCCACCTCATGATGGTCCTGGTCGACGAGCGTCCCGAAGAAGTCACGGACATGCAGCGGACCGTCAAGGGCGAGGTCATCGCCTCGACGTTCGACCGTCCCGCCGACGACCACACCACGGTCGCCGAACTCTCCATCGAGCGCGCCAAGCGCCTCGTGGAGATGGGCATGGACGTCGTCGTGCTGCTCGACTCCATGACCCGCCTCGGACGTGCGTACAACCTCGCCGCTCCGGCGTCGGGCCGCATCCTCTCCGGTGGCGTGGACTCCGCGGCACTGTACCCGCCGAAGCGTTTCTTCGGCGCAGCGCGCAACATCGAGAACGGTGGCTCGCTCACCATCCTCGCCACCGCGCTGGTGGAGACCGGGTCCAAGATGGACGAGGTCATCTTCGAGGAGTTCAAGGGCACCGGCAACATGGAGCTCCGCCTCTCGCGCAGCCTCGCCGACAAGCGCATCTTCCCCGCCGTCGACGTCAATGCCTCCGGCACGCGCCGCGAGGAGAACCTGCTCTCGCCGGACGAGGTCAAGATCATGTGGAAGCTGCGTCGCGTGCTGTCGGGTCTGGAGACCCAGCAGGCACTCGAGCTGCTCACCAACAAGATCCGGGAGACGCAGTCCAACGTCGAGTTCCTGATGCAGGTCCAGAAGACCACGCTGGGCTCCAAGGACTCCGACTAGCAACGGCAGCCGTTCGGGACGGGCCGGCCATCTGGCCGGCCCGCCCCGGGCGGCTTCGTCCGTTAACCGGGGCGGTCGTCCCTGCCCTCCCGACCTTCGTAGACTGGCGGTAGACGCCGAAAGAGGTACACCCGATGTTCGAATCCATCCAGGGACTGCTCGACGAGCACTCCGAGCTGCAGGACCAGCTCGCCGACCCCGCCGTCCACGCCGACCAGGCGCTGGCCCGGAGGCTCGGCCGCCGGTACGCGGAGCTCGGCAGGATCGTCGACGCCCACAACCGGTGGACCGCCCTGCACGACGACCTCGAGGCCGCCCGCGAGATGGCGTCGGAGGACCCCGAGTTCGCCGCCGAGGTGCCCGTGCTCGAGGAGCAGCTCGCCACCGCCCAGGAGCGCCTGCGCCGCCTGCTCATCCCGCGTGACCCGAACGACGGCCGCAACGTCATCATCGAGGTCAAGGGCGGCGAGGGCGGCGACGAGGCGGCACTCTTCGCCGGCGACCTGCTCCGCATGTACGCGCGCTACGCCGAATCCCGGGGGTGGAAGACCGAACTCATCTCCGCTAACGAGTCCGACCTCGGTGGCTACAAGGACGTCCAGATGGCGATCAAGGGGTCCTCCAACGACCCCGCCGAGGGTGTCTACGCGCGCCTCAAGTTCGAGGGCGGCGTGCATCGCGTCCAGCGCGTGCCCGTCACCGAGTCGCAGGGCCGCATCCACACCTCCGCCGCAGGCGTCCTCGTGCTGCCCGAGGTCGACGAGCCGGAGGAGGTCGAGATCAGCCAGAACGACCTGAAGATCGACGTCTACCGCTCCTCGGGCCCGGGCGGCCAGTCCGTCAACACGACCGACTCCGCGGTACGCATCACCCACCTGCCCACCGGGATCGTCGTCGCGATGCAGAACGAGAAGTCGCAGCTGCAGAACCGCGAGGCCGCGATGCGGGTCCTCCGCTCACGCATCCTGGCCCACGAGCAGGAGAAGATCGACGCCGCGAACTCCGACATCCGCAAGTCGCAGATCCGCACCATGGACCGGTCCGAGCGCATCCGGACCTACAACTACCCGGAGAACCGGATCGCCGACCACCGCACGGGCTACAAGGCCTACAACCTCGACGCCGTCATGAACGGCGATCTGGAGCCCGTGGTGCAGTCGGCCATCGAGATGGACGAGCAGGCCCGCCTGGACGCCATCGGCACGGAAGAGTAGGCGTGGAGGAGGCCCTGCGGGTCGCCGAACAACGGCTCCGCGACGCAGGGGTCCCCAGCCCCCGGGTGGACGCCGAGCTCCTGGCCGCCCACCTGCTCGGCGTCTCCCGCGGGAGGCTCAGGGCGCTGGCCCTGACCGGTGCTCCGGTGCCCCCGGGATTCGAGGCCCTCGTCGACGAGCGCGCGCGGCGCGTCCCGCTCCAGCACCTGACCGGGGTCGCCCACTTCCGTCGCGTCGAACTCGCGGTGGGTCCCGGCGTCTTCGTCCCGCGGCCCGAGACGGAGACGGTCGCACAACTGGTGATCGACCGGGCATCGGAGCTCGAGGGACCGAAGATCGTGGACCTCGGGACGGGATCGGGCGCCATCGCCGCGGCCGTGGCCGACGAGGTGCCCGGTGCGGACGTGCAAGCCGTCGAGCTCAGCGACCTCGCCCTGGCCTGGGCCGCCCCGAACCTCGAGCCGTTCGGCGTGCAGCTCAGCCAGGGCGACCTGGCGACCGCACTCGCCGACCAGGACGGCACCTTCGACATCGTCGTGTCCAACCCCCCGTACATCCCGGCCGATGCCGTGCCGAACGAGCCGGAAGTGGCGGACCACGACCCGCAGATGGCCCTCTACGGCGGGGGAGCGGACGGCATGCGCCTGCCGCGTGCCGCGGCCGCCTCCGCCGCCCGCCTCCTTCGGCCGGGCGGATACTTCGTGATGGAGCACGCGGAGGTGCAGGCGCCCTGGGTCGCCGCCTTCCTCGAGCAGGCGGATGTCTGGACGACGATCCGGACGCACCAGGACCTCAGCGGACGGGACCGCGCGACGAGCGCCGTCCTCCGCGCCGGCACGACGCCGGCCACCACCCGGAAGGCAGCGCGATGACCGAACGCACCACGGGCCCGGGAGCCGGCGGCCCCCTGACGGTACCCGACGCGACACCCGACGGCGCCGCGACCCGCACCGACACCGTCGCGGTCGCCGCCGTGACCTACGACCGGCACGAGGAACTCGCGCAGCTCCTGCGCTCCCTGGCGGCGCAGAGCGCCCCGATCGCGACGGTCGCCCTCGTCGACTCGGGCACCCGGCCCGCGACCGACGTCGTCGAGGCCGCCGGCGGGACCATCCACTACCTCCGCTCGGAAGCCAACCTCGGCGGAGCCGGCGGCTTCGCCTTCGCGATCCTCGCGGCGATCGCGAGCGGCGCCCGGTGGATCTGGCTGATGGACGATGACGGGCACCCCGAGGACGAGCGCTGCCTCGCCGAACTGCTGCGTGCCGCCCACGACCACGACCTCGACATCGTCAGCCCGCTCGTCGCCGCGACGTCGGATCCCTCCCGGCTGTCCTTCAACTTCCGCATCAACGGCCTCCTCACCAACGACCGCGCCACGCTGGAGCCGATGGGCTATCTGCCCGACATGGTGCACTTCTTCAACGGTGCGCTGATCCGGGCGGAGGTGTTCGCGACGATCGGCCTGCCGGACATGAAGTTCTTCATCCGGGGCGACGAGGTCGACTTCCTGGCCCGCGTGCGGAAGGCGGGCCTGAAGTACGGCACGCTGGCGACCGTCGCCGTCCGCCACCCGGCCACCTGGTCCGAGATGAAGCCGATCTTCGGCGGCTTCATCACACCCGTCATCCCCGAGGGCGAGTTCAAGCGGTTCTCGTACTTCCGGAACCGCGCCTACCTGGCGCGCAAGTACCGCAACCTCCGCTGGTTCGGCGCGGACGTCATCGGCTTCCCGTACTACTTCCTCACCCAGCGCGACCTCAAGGGGCTCCGCGCCTGGTTCGCCGCCTACTCGGCCGGTCTGCGGGGCACGGGCTTCGGCCCTCCGCCGTCGTCCTGACCTGCACGTCGACCCGCCCCGCCCTGCCTCGCCGGGCAGCACGATGTGCGGAGCCGCCTGCCCGGATGGAAGGATGGGCAGGTGACAACGAGCTACGACTGTTCCGATCCCGCCCAGCGACGCGACGGCCTCACCGCCGCCCAGCGGGCGGTGTCGCTCAAGCAATGCGTCGTCCTGCCCACGGACACCGTGTACGGGATCGGCGCGGACGCCTTCTCACCGCAGGCGGTGGCCACCCTCCTCGCGTCGAAGGGCCGCGGCCGGAACATGCCCCCGCCCGTCCTCATCCCGCGTATCCAGACGCTCGACGGACTGGCGACCGATGTGCACCCGGACGCCCGTCGGCTCGCCGAAGCGTTCTGGCCCGGCGGGCTCACCCTGATCTGCCACGCCCAGCCCTCCCTGACGTGGGACCTCGGCGACACCCTGGGAACCGTCGCCCTCCGCATGCCGGACGACGACGTCGCGCTCGAACTGCTCGGGCTCACGGGCCCGCTCGCGGTGTCGTCGGCGAACAGGACCGGCGCGCCGGCAGCGACGACGGCGCCGGATGCCGCGGCGCAGCTGGCCGAATCGGTCGCCGTGTACCTCGATGCCGGTCCACGCACCGCCGCCGAGGGGACCGGATCCACCATCGTGGACGCCACCGGGGAGACTCTGCGGGTGGTGCGGCAGGGAACCCTCGCGCTGGACCGCCTCCGGGAGGTCGTCCCCGGCATCCTCGACATCGACGGGCATGCCGCGGACGGTGGCCCCGCCGCGCGGGACGACGCCGCCGACGACGGTGCTGCAGGGGGCCAGGCCTCCGCCTGAGCCGCGTCAGTCGGCGGGTGCTCCGCCGTCGTCCGCCCGATCCTGCGCGCGTGCGAGGACCTCACGGACCCGGGGGGCGGGCGGGATGCCCTGCTCCTCCGCCCAGCCCGGTACCTGGTCCTGGCCGAACCACATGAGCTCCACCCGGCGGACGTGCCCGTCGAGCCGGCCGCCCAGCAGGCCCGACAGTGCGTAGCCGCTTCCCACCGCGAGGCGGCACAGCGCCGAGGGCAGGATCCGGGGCCGTCCGCCGGCCGCCTCGAGGACGGTCCGCACGGTGAGTCCTTCCCACGGCTGCAGCACCCTGGACGGGACCGGCCCCGCGTGGCGGCCCACGGCGAGGACCAGACCGGCGAGGGCCTCGACGGACGTGATGGGCGACCTGGCGCTGCCCGGGGAGGCCACCGAGGCGAGGGGCGAGCGCGCGAGGCGGGCCAGCGCCGCCGTCGTCGGCCTGCCGCGCCCCTGCACGGACGTGGCACGGATGGTCACCACCGACAGCGCCGGCTCGTCCGCGGCCACGCGATCGATCGACTGTTCGCCGAGCGCCTTGCTGCGCGAGTACGCCGAGAACGGGTGCACCGTGTCCGTCGCGTCCAGTACCGGCGTCCTGCCCTGCACCGCGGCACTGCTCAGGTGGATGACGCGACCCACGCCCGCGGCCGCCGCGGCCCGGGCCACGACGGCGGGCAGCAGGGCGTTCGCACCCAGCAGTGCCTGCACGTCGCCGGATGACGGGGTCGCGAGTCCGGCGGCGTTCACGACGACGGAATGGCCCGCCATCGCGGCGCGGAGGCCGGCGCCGTCGAGGAGCGCCGCTTCAGCGACGAGCGCCTCCGGTGTGTCCGCAGCCGTCACCAGGCGGGGTGCCACAGCGGGCACCGCGTCCACGCCTGCCGCGCGGAGCGCCCGGAGGACCTCGGAACCGACGAAGCCCGAGCCGCCGAGGACGAGCCAGCTCATGCGGTGCCTCCCTGGCGGCCCGACGGACCGGACAGGGGCGCGAGGGGCGGCTCCGGCTGCCAGTCGGGATCCTTCAGGATGACCCTGGCAGCCCGCCAGCCGCGCCAGAGGGCGGACAGGCCGGAGAGTGACCGCTCCACCGCCACCAGGCGCAGGACCTCCTTGGCGGCCGAGAGGAAGGTCCCGACGCCGAACGCCACGGCGCTGTGGCGTCCATGGAGCCGGAGGTAGCGCGCGAGGTGGCCGCGGTTGCGCATGCCGCAGAACCGCGAGAGGTTGCTCGAGTCGTTGAGATGCCGGACCCGGAGGTCCACCTGGCGCTGGGCACGGGTCTTCCGCAGCACGAAGGCGTCGACGTACGCGACGGGATGCCGCTGCGAGATGAGCCAGCCGTACGTCAGGTCGTCCCCGTTGAGGAAGAACCGTGCGTCGGGGAGTCCGGTCTCGCGGACGACGTCGGCCGCCACCAGCATGCCCTCGAAGCAGCCGACATTCGTGTGGAAGACGCGCGACCGGGCGAAGACGTC
The DNA here is from genome assembly GCF_057291175.1 of Arthrobacter sp. UYP4. Classification (NCBI taxonomy): domain Bacteria; kingdom Bacillati; phylum Actinomycetota; class Actinomycetes; order Micrococcales; family Micrococcaceae; genus Arthrobacter; species Arthrobacter sp. UYP4. The sequence goes on along the minus strand of NZ_JBXAVU010000001.1, from coordinate 967,169 downwards.
GCCGCGGACCGGCAGGTGGACGCCGAGGGCCTCGTTCAGGATGTGCTGCCAGAAGAAGGGCTCACCCGCGGAGTCGTACCGGCGGCCGTGGATGCACGAGTAGCGGGGCATCCACGGGGCGAAGGACGCGAGCGCATCGGGGAACACGACGACGTCGTCGTCCATCAGCCACAGCCATTCGGCGCCCTCGGCCAGGGCCCTCGCCATCCCGGCGGCGAAACCACCGGCGCCGCCGGCGTTGTCCGGCAGACGGTGCACGATCAGCGGAACGGGCAGGTCCAGTTCGGCGAGCAGGTCCGCCGTGCCGTCCGTGCTGGCATTGTCGACGACGACCACGCCGGCCGGCGCCGGATCGAGCACCGCGATGGATGCGAGGAGTTCCCGGAGGTGGCCCACCCGGTTGAAGGTGGTGACGACGATGAACACGCTCGGAGAAGCGGCGTCAGGGACGTGCAACGTGTTCCTTCCGGGCCGCGCCAGGGCGGTGCGCAACGGACCAGGCAGAGGCGGTGCAGTTAGTATTCTCGGGTAGTAGCAGTCTATTACACCGTGTTCCGGTCCCGACCGGGCCAGTCCTGCACAGCCGGGCCGGGCAGCCCCGGCGGTCGCGCCTCCGGGTGGAACGCGGTGTCGGCCTGCATGACACCGTTAGGAATCATGGCACTCAACGAAGGCCGGGCACCCGCCCGGAAATCCGGCTCCACTGCAGCAACTCCGTCCGGCGACAAGCCGGCGATCTGGCTGTGGTCGCAGTACCTTCTCGACGCTGCGGCCTGGATCGTGGCCATCCTCCTCGCGCTGATCCTCCGCTACGAACTCCTCGTCAAGGAGGTCAACGTCCCCGGGATCGCGGCGTTCTGCGCCGTGGCCGTCGTCGCCCAGCTGGTGGTGGGACTCAGCTTCGCGCTGTACCGGGGACGCTACAGTTTCGGCAGCTTCCACGAGGCGAAACTGCTCGTGATCGTCGCGGTCCTCGTCGCCGTGATCCTGGTGCTCGTCAGCGTGGCGTTCTTCACGGTCATCGAGGTGCCGCGCAGCATCGGCGTCATCGCCTTCCCGTTCGCCTGCATGTTCCTGGCCGCCACGCGCTACCTCAAGCGCATGTACGTCGAGAGCAAGGCGAAACCGGGGGAGGACGCCCAGCGCACGCTGATCTACGGAGCCGGCTTCCTCGGCAACTCCCTCGTCGGCCGCATGATGCAGGACCCGGGATCGCCCTACTTCCCCGTCGGCCTGATCGACGACGATCCCGCCAAGAAGCACCTGCGCCTGGCGTCGGTGCCCGTCCTCGGCAGGATCGACGACCTGCGCGACGTCGCGGCCCGCACCCAGGCCTCCGTCCTCGTCATCGCCTTCGCCGACGTCGAGGCCGCCCAGGTGCGCCGTGTCTCGGACCTCGTCGCGGGCCTCGGCATCAAGGTGCTGGTCCTGCCGCCGCTGAGGGACATGCTCGGCGGCGCCGGCGCGGGCATCGCCGACTTCCGGGAGGTGGCGGTCGAGGACCTGATCGGGCGGCGCCCGGTGGACATCCACCCTGACGAGGTCGCGGGCTACGTCACCGGGAAGCGGGTCCTGGTGACCGGTGCAGGGGGGTCGATCGGGTCCGAACTGTGCCGCCAGCTCGCCGGCTTCCTCCCCGCGGAGCTCATCATGCTTGACCGCGACGAGACCGGCCTCCAGTCGACGCAGATCTCGCTCACGGGCCGGGGACTGCTCACGGGCCGCGACACCGTCCTGGCCGACATCCGCGACGCGGACGCGCTGCGCGACATCTTCGAGGACCGCAAGCCGGAGGTCGTCTTCCACGCCGCGGCCCTCAAGCACGTGTCGCTGCTGGAGCAGTATCCGGAGGAGGCCTGGAAGACGAACGTACAGGGCACCCTGAACGTGCTCCGGGCATCCTCGGCCGTCGGCGTGACCAACTTCGTCAACATCTCCACGGACAAGGCGGCCGACCCCACCAGCGTGCTCGGCCACTCCAAGCGCGTCGCGGAGAGGCTCACGTCCTGGCAGGCGGAACGCACCGGCCAGAAGTACGTCTCCGTCCGCTTCGGCAACGTCATCGGGAGCCGCGGCTCCATGCTCCCCCTCTTCACGGAGCAGATCCGCAACGGCGGACCGATCACGGTGACCGATCCCGAGGTGACCCGGTTCTTCATGACCATCCCGGAGGCCTGCCAGCTCGTCGTGCAGGCCGGGGCCATCGGCAGGGGAGGGGAGGTGCTCATCCTCGACATGGGGGAACCCGTGAAGATCCTCGACGTCGCGCAGCGCATGATCGCGATGTCCGGCAAGGACATCGACATCGTCTTCACGGGCCTGCGGCCCGGCGAGAAGATGCACGAGGACCTGATGGGCGCCGGCGAGGACGACTCCCGTCCGCTCCACCCCAAGATCTCCCACACCTCCGTCGCACCGCTCGACCCCCAGCGGCTGAGCCTCCGGGAATGGAAGGCCGAGGGCGGCTTCGACGGCCGGCGGAGCATCGCAGCCGTCGGCGGCGAAGGCGGTGCCGGACCGGCATCACCGGGCGGAGCGAGCGCCTCCCCGTCCCGCTCGGGTGCCGGCGGGCCTGCGTCATGACCGGACTCCTCACCCTCGTCGCTCTCGTCGCACTGGGTCTCTCCCTGGCGCTGCCCGTCGTCGTCAAGCCGTTGCTGAGGACGCTGGGCGTCATCGACATCCCGAACGACCGCTCCTCGCACAGCACGATCGTGATCCGCGGCATGGGAGTGGCCGTGGCAGTGGCGCTCCTGGTGGCGCTCGCGCTCTCCCTCGCGACGGGTCTGGTCGCCGTGGACCGGTCGCTCATCCTGATCATCATCTGCATGGTCGGCGCCTCGGCCACCCTCGGCTGGATCGAGGACTTCCGCGGCCTGTCCATCCGGGTGCGCCTCTCGGCGCAGCTCCTGGTCGGCGTGATCGGCACAGCGGCGCTGGCCACCACCATCGACGACAGCAGCTACTGGTGGGTCCCGATCGGGGCGATCGCCCTCGCCACCTACATCAACGCCGCGAACTTCATGGACGGGATCAACGGGATCTCGGGCATGCACGGACTCGTCGTCGGACTCTTCTACTCGCTGGCCGGCGTGCTCAGCGACCAGCTGTGGCTGACGGTTGCGGGCCTCGTGGTGGCGGCGGCCTTCGCCGGGTTCCTGCCGTGGAACCTCGGCCGGGGGTTCGTGTTCCTCGGCGACGTCGGCAGCTACCTCCTCGGTGCCTCCATCGCCGCGATCGCGGTCACGGGACTGCTGGCGGGGGTCTACCTCGAATACCTGCTCTCGCCCGTCCTGATCTACCTCGCCGACACCTTCACCACCTTTCTGCGCCGTGCCCGCCGGGGCGAGCGCCTGTACACCGCGCACCGGCAGCACGTGTACCAGCGGCTCACGGACACCGGCCTCAGCCATGTGCAGGTCTCGATCCTCGTCAGCGTCCTCTCCGCCCTGACGGCGGCCGCGGGATTCGTGCTCGCCACCGCGACGGCGCCCCTCGCCGTCACCGCGTCCCTGTTCGCCGCGGCCGTCGTCGCGCTGTACCTGTATTCACCCCGGATCTTCCGCGCCCTCGCGCGGCGGCGGGTGGCCGGCCGGGCATGACGCCCGCGGCCCGTCTTCGTGGTGCTGTAGAATTTCAGGCGCCGGGTGCGACGACGACGGATCGCGCGGACCCGCACCAGCCCTCCCGACGCCGTCGACGGAGGACCAGCAGGGCGCCGGACGGCGCAGCCGACAGAGCGGACAGCACGTGCCACGACCGGAGCACCCGGCGACCGGAGCCGACCACCCGAACCTCGTGACCGCCTCGGAGGCCACCGCGTCCCCCTGGCTCGGCATCCTCGCGCGGAGTGCCGCTGCAGGCGGTGCCGTGGCGCTGGTGCTCGCGGCCGCCGCAGCCCTCGCGACCGCACCCTCCGCGGGCCTGAGCGTCGTCTTCGGCGCCGCACTCGTCATGGCGTTCTTCGGTATCAGCCTCCTGATCGGGCACTTCACCGGCAGGACCAATCCCTCGGGTGCCCTGGGCCTCTTCGCCGTCACCTACGCCATCAAGGTGGTCGGGTTCGCCGCGGTCCTGTTCCTCCTCGGGACGCCGGGCTGGCTCGACCGCACCTGGTTCTTCACCGGAGCGCTCGCCACCGTCATCGCGTGGCAGGTCGCCGAGGTCCTCGCGTTCTCCAGGCTGAGGACGCCCCTCTACGACGAGAGTGTTCCGGCAGCGACCGGTGCGCCGACGGCGTCCGACCCGGCAGAGGGGCACTGAGATGGCAGGCACCGACCGGGGCCCGGACGAGGCCGCCGCCACGCCCCCGCAGGATATCGACGCCCGCTTCTCCAACGGCGGCTACAACGCGGGCATGGCCGTCTTCAGCTACATCATTGGCGGGATCCTGGTGTGGAGTTTGATAGGCTGGGGGCTGGATAATCTCCTCGACACGCGCTGGTTGGTGCTGGCGGGAGCGTTCTTAGGTGCAGCAGGGGGTTTCTATCTCTCCCACATGCACAATCTCACCCGGAACCATGCAGCGGACCCGCACAGGGGCTCGCCGGCTACGTCCCGCGCCGAGGCCGAACCCGAGTGATTCCCCATAACTTAACGAGTCGGACCAGTTCCACTGCGACCGAACAGATCTTGCCCAACGATGGACACTGCAGAGAGGAAACGCGTTGATCGCGCTTGCGCTCCCGGCCGCAACTACCGAAGAGGGATTCGTAGCCCCGACGATCGAGGACACCCACTACCGGGACATCCTCCCGTGGGGCGGCGAGTACGGCGTCCTGCTGGACCCCGGTTTCGGGAAGCAGATGCTGCTGACCATCCTCTCGGTCGTCCTCATCGCCACGTTCTTCCTGATCGCCTCCCGCCGCCGGCAGCTGGTCCCGGGGAAGGTGCAGTTCCTCGGTGAGGCCGCGTACGGTTTCGTGCGCAACTCCATCGGCAAGGACATCATCGGCGGCCGCGACTTCCTCAAGTACGTCCCCTGGCTCTTCACCGCCTTCTTCTTCGTGCTGGTGAACAACATCTTCGGGGCCGTCCCGTTCCTGCAGCTGCCGACGTTCTCCCACCCGGGCAGCGCCTACGGCATCGCCGCCATCTTCTTCCTGCTCTGGGTCGGCATCGGCCTCAAGAAGCACGGCATCCGCTACTTCAAGCTCGCCGTCGTCCCGTCGGGCGTCCCCTGGTACATCCTCCTGATCGTGGTGCCGATCGAGATCATCTCGAACTTCATCGTCCGGCCGGTCACGCACTCGCTGCGACTCTTCGCGACCATGCTCGCCGGCCACCTCATCGTGACCCTGGCCGGCTCGGCCATCGAGTACATGGTGATGACGGGGAACATCCTGCTGCAGGGCACGAGCGTGCTGGTCCTCGTCGGATCGGTCGCCATGTACATGCTCGAGGCGCTGATCATGATCCTCCAGGCCTACGTCTTCACGCTGCTCGCCGCGATCTACATCGAAGGCGCACTGCACGCCGACGCCCACTGATTCACACAAGTCTTCCCCGTCGGGGATGATCCCAAACAACCTGTCGCACCAAGGCGGCATCTTGAAAGGAACACAATGGAAGTACAGGGTAGCCTCAACCTCGTTGGATACGGTCTCTCCGCAATCGGCGGTGGTATCGGTGTCGGCCTCGTCTTCGCGGCCTACATCAATGGCGTAGCTCGCCAGCCTGAGGCACAGCGTGTCCTCCAGCCCATCGCCTTCCTCGGCCTTGCACTGACCGAAGCCCTCGCGATCCTGGGCCTCGTCTTCGCCTTCGTCATCGGCGCCTGATCAAGCCGTCCTGACCGACCGAAGACACGTTGAAGAAAGACGGGTGAAAAATGCTTAACGCAGCGATTATGGCGGCGGAAGAGGGCTCCAACCCTCTGATCCCTAACCTCTGGGAACTGCTGGTGACCGTTGTCGGCTTCGCCGTCCTGCTGTTCATCGTCTTCAAGTACGTCATGCCGGCGTTCGAGAAGACATTCGCAGAGCGCACCGAGGCGATCGAAGGCGGTATCGCCAAGGCAGAGGCCGCACAGGCCGAGGCCAACGCGGCCCTCGACGAGTACAAGCAGCAGCTTGTCGATGCTCGCACCGAGGCGAACCGCATCCGTGAGGAAGCCCGCGCCGAAGGCGCTCAGATCCTTGCGGACCTCAAGGAGAAGGCGGCGGCCGAGTCCGCTCGCATCACCGAGCAGGCTCACGTGCAGATCGAAGCAGAGCGCCAGGCCGCAGTGGTCTCGCTCCGCGCCGAGGTCGGTACGCTCGCCACCGACCTCGCGAGTCGCATTGTCGGGGAATCGCTCGCCGATGACGCCCGTTCGTCGCGTGTCATCGACCGGTTCCTCGCGGACCTCGAGACCTCGTCGCAGAGCGCAGGTGCAGCGAAGTAATGGCAGGAGTATCGAGCCTCTCCCTCGCAACGGTCCGTGAAGGACTGGAGTCCCGGCTGCCCGGCACGAGCCTGGCGCTGGCCGAGGACCTGTTCGGCGTGCTGTCGATCCTCGACAGCAATGCTGGCCTGCGCCGCGCGCTGACGGATCCCTCGCGCACCGGCAAGGACAAGGCCGTGCTGGTGGACCAGCTCATCGCCGGTCGCGTCTCGTCCGAGGCAGCCGGCGTGGTGCGTGACCTCGTCAACGAGCGCTGGGCGAATGCACGCGACATCGGCGATGCCCTGGAGACCCTCGCGGCCACCGTGGTCATCTCGGTGGCCGAGCAGGGCAGCGGTGTGGAGGGCTTGGAACAGCTCGAGAACGAGCTGTACTCCTTCATCCAGGTCGTGGCCTCGAATCACGCCCTGCAGAGGGCACTGTCCGAAGCACAGGCGTCGTCGGAGTCGAAGGTGGCCCTCGGCCTCAAGCTCGTGCCCCAGGCCGGCCCCGCCGGCCGGCTCCTGATCGCCCAGGCCGTGCGGTCGCCGCGCGGACTGAAGCCCGCGGCCCTCGTGGAACGATTCCTCGAGCTGGTCGCCGCACGCCAGCAGCGCTGGATCGCCGACGTCAGCGTCACCCGTCCGCTGACGGCGAGCCAGCTCGAGAAGCTGGAGTCCGGGTTGAACACCATGTACGGCCGCGAGCTCAAGGTCAACGTGAAGATCGACCCCTCACTGATCGGCGGAGTCCGTGTCAGCGTCGGAGACGAAATGGTCGACTCCACGGTGATCACGCGCTTGTCCGAGCTCCGCCGCAAGCTGGCGGGATAGGCGAACGCGCCTCGTGACATCCGTGTCACATCCACAGAATCACACACCGGTCGCCACGCATCCCACGGGGACCAACAACACAGGAGAGCAGGGACTGAGATGGCCGAATTGACCATCAACGCCGAAGACGTCCGTAGTGCGTTGAACGACTTTGCGGCGTCCTACGAGCCCGGAAACGCGGAGCGCGTCGAAGTCGGCCGCGTGACCACCGCAAGTGACGGCATTGCCCGTGTCGAGGGTCTCCCCTCCGTCATGGCCAATGAGCTGCTGCGGTTCGAGGACGGCACGCTCGGACTCGCCCAGAACCTCGACACCCGCGAAATCGGCGTCGTCGTCCTCGGTGACTACAACGGAATCGAAGAAGGCCAGGAAGTGCACCGCACGGGGGAGATCCTCTCCGTTCCCGTCGGTGACGCGTTCCTCGGCCGCGTCGTCGACCCCCTGGGCCAGCCCATCGACGACCTCGGCGAGATCGTCGCCGAGGGCCGCCGTGCGCTCGAGACCCAGGCTCCCGGCGTCACGCAGCGCAAGTCGGTGCACGAGCCCATGCAGACCGGGCTCAAGGCCATCGACGCGATGATCCCGATCGGGCGCGGCCAGCGGCAGCTGCTCATCGGTGACCGCCAGACCGGCAAGACCGCGATCGCCGTGGACACCATCATCAACCAGAAGGCCAACTGGGCTTCCGGTGACGTGAACAAGCAGGTCCGCTGCATCTACGTCGCGATCGGCCAGAAGGCATCGACGATCGCCGCCGTCCGCCAGACCCTCGAGGACAAGGGTGCCCTGGAGTACACGACCATCGTCGCGTCCCCCGCATCGGACCCCGCAGGCTTCAAGTACCTGGCGCCCTACGCCGGTTCGGCCATCGGCCAGCACTGGATGTACGGCGGCAAGCACGTCCTCATCGTGTTCGACGACCTGTCGAAGCAGGCTGAGGCCTACCGTGCGGTGTCGCTCCTCCTGCGCCGTCCGCCGGGACGCGAAGCCTACCCGGGCGACGTCTTCTACCTGCACTCCCGCCTCCTCGAGCGTTGTGCCAAGCTCTCCGACGAGCTCGGCGCCGGTTCGATGACGGGCCTGCCGCTGATCGAGACCAAGGCGAACGACGTGTCCGCCTACATCCCGACCAACGTCATCTCCATCACCGACGGCCAGATCTTCCTGCAGTCGGACCTCTTCAACGCCAACCAGCGCCCCGCGGTCGACGTCGGTGTGTCCGTATCCCGCGTTGGCGGTGCCGCGCAGGTGAAGTCGATGAAGAAGGTCTCGGGCACGTTGAAGCTCGACCTCGCCCAGTACCGCGACATGCAGGCCTTCGCGATGTTCGCCTCCGACCTGGATGCGGCCTCGCGCCAGCAGCTGACGCGTGGAGCCCGGCTGATGGAGCTGCTCAAGCAGGGCCAGTACTCGCCGATGCCGGTCGAGCAGCAGGTCGTCTCCATCTGGGCCGGAACGAACGGCTACCTCGACGACGTACCCGTCGAGGACATCAACCGCTTCGAGACGGAGTTCCTGGAGCACCTCGGCCACACGTCGCCGATCCTCACCACGCTCGCCCAGACGGGCAAGCTCGAGGACTCGACCATCGACGAGCTGAAGACGCAGATCACCAACTTCAAGCAGGGCTTCTTCGGAGCCGGCGCGAACGGTGTCCACGCGGGCCACGAGGAGCACGAAGCGATCGACGCCGATTCGGTCGAGCAGGAAAAGATCGTTCGACAGAAGCGCTAGCGGACCTGCCGCCGGGAGGGTGAACCCCCTCCCGGCGGGCAGGACCCTGGCCTGATCGCTTCCCCCACCGGGAGCGGAGGAAAGGACAAGAATGGGAGCCCAGATCCGGGTCTACCGCCAGAAGATCGCCTCGACCACGTCGACGCGCAAGATCTTCAAGGCGATGGAGCTGATCGCGACTTCTCGCATCGGCAAGGCACGCGCACGTGTCGCATCGGCCCTGCCGTACGCGAACGCGATCACGCGGGCCGTGTCGGCCGTATCGTCGCAGTCGGAGATCGACCACCCGCTGACCACCGAGCACGGTCAGGTGCGTCGCGCCGCGGTGCTGGTGCTGACCTCCGATCGCGGCCTCGCAGGTTCGTACTCGGCCAGCGCCCTCAAGCAGGCGGAGGGGCTCTTCGAGACGCTCCGCTCCGAGGGCAAGGAGATCCAGGCCTACCTGCTCGGACGCAAGGCGCAGTCGTACTTCGACTTCCGCGGACGCGGCTACGAGCGGGTCTGGACCGGCGGCACCGATGCTCCCGAGTTCAGCACCGCCCGCGAGGTCGGTGAGGCTCTCCTGTCCACCTTCCTGAAGGACTACGAGGACGGGGGCGTGGACGAGATCCACGTCGTCTACACGAAGTTCCGCTCCATGGTCGTGCAGGAGCCGTCGGTCATGCGCCTGCTACCGCTCGAGGTCGTGGACGAGCAGGTGCCCCAGGACGGCGAGCTCCTCCCGCTCTACGAATACGAGCCGGAGCCGGAGCAGGTCCTCGACGCACTCCTTCCGAGGTACATCGAGTCGCGCATCTTCGCTGCCATGCTGCAGGCCGCCGCGAGCGAGCTCGCCGCACGCCAGCGGGCCATGAAGTCCGCGGGTGACAACGCGACCGAGCTCATCAAGAAGTACACCCGCCTCCGCAACACCGCACGCCAGGCGGAGATCACCCAGGAACTCTCGGAGATCGTGGCCGGCGCGGACGCGCTCAACGCGTCCTGACGCTCCTGCCCATCCGGGCCCGCGAGGGCGCCGGGTGCACCGCTAGACTTAGTTCCACGCCATCTACGTAAATGAAGTGAGAGAGATGACTGCCCAGACTGTTGAACACGGTACGGACTCAGTTGCCCCCGGCGCCACCGGCCGTATTGCACGTGTCATCGGCCCGGTTGTCGACGTCGAGTTCCCGGCCGACGCAATCCCCGCAATGTACAACGCCCTCACCACCGAGATCACTCTCAACGGTGAGACCCGCCTGATCACCTTCGAGACCTCGCAGCACCTCGGCGACAACCTCGTGCGTGCCATCTCGCTGCAGGCCACCGACGGCCTCGTCCGCGGCACCGTCGTGCAGGACACCGGAGCAGCGATCTCCGTGCCCGTCGGCGACGGCGTGAAGGGCCACATCTTCAACGTCCTGGGCAAGCCCCTCGACGTCGAGGAGTCGGCGCTCGAGATCACCGAGCGCTGGCCCATCCACCGCAAGGCCCCCAGCTTCGCGTCCCTCGAGGGTTCGACGGAGATGCTGGAGACCGGCATCAAGGTCATCGACCTCCTGACCCCCTACATCAAGGGCGGCAAGATCGGACTGTTCGGTGGTGCCGGTGTCGGCAAGACCGTCCTCATCCAGGAGATGATCACGCGTGTCGCCCGCAACTTCGGTGGCACCTCGGTGTTCGCCGGGGTCGGCGAGCGCACCCGTGAGGGCAACGACCTCTGGGTCGAAATGGAAGAGGCCGGCGTCCTCAAGGACACCGCCCTCGTGTTCGGCCAGATGGACGAGCCGCCGGGAACGCGCCTCCGCGTGGCCCTCTCGGCGCTGACCATGGCCGAGTACTTCCGCGATGTGCAGAACCAGGACGTGCTGCTCTTCATCGACAACATCTTCCGGTTCACGCAGGCGGGCTCGGAGGTGTCGACCCTCCTGGGCCGCATGCCGTCCGCCGTGGGCTACCAGCCCAACCTGGCCGACGAGATGGGTCTCCTGCAGGAGCGCATCACCTCGACCAAGGGCCACTCGATCACGTCCATGCAGGCGATCTACGTGCCCGCTGACGACTACACCGACCCGGCTCCGGCAACCACCTTCGCGCACCTCGATGCGACCACCGAGCTCTCGCGCGAGATCGCGTCCCGTGGCCTGTACCCGGCCGTGGACCCGCTCGCCTCGACCTCGCGCATCCTGGATCCGCAGTACATCGGCCACGACCACTACAACACGGCCGTGCGCGTGAAGCAGATCCTGCAGAAGAACAAGGAACTGCAGGACATCATCGCGATCCTCGGCATCGACGAGCTCAGCGAAGAGGACAAGGTCATCGTCGCGCGTGCGCGCCGCATCCAGCAGTTCCTGTCGCAGAACACCTACACCGCCAAGCAGTTCACCGGCGTCGAGGGTTCGACGGTCGCCATCAAGGACACCATCGAAGGCTTCTCGGCGATCTGCAACGGCGACCTCGACCACATCGCGGAGCAGGCGTTCTTCAACGTCGGTGGCCTCGACGACGTCGAGCGCCAGTGGGCCAAGATCCAAGAGCAGACCGGTAAGTAACGCCGATGGCATCACACGGCGAACTCGAGGTCGAAATCGTCGCGGCCGACCACTTCGTGTGGTCGGGCGCGGCGCGTACGGTCAACGCGCGCACCGCCAACGGGCAGATCGGGATCCTTCCCGGCCACGCCCCGATCCTCGCGATCCTCGAAGCGGGGGAACTGTCGGTGGAACCGGTCAACGGCGAACGCCTGGTGGTCGGTGTGGACGGTGGTTTCTTCTCCGTCGATTCGAACCGCGTCGTGATCGTGGCGGACAACGCCAGGGTCGGCGGTTCGGTGACTCCGGAATCCGTCTAGGCTTCCCTGCATGGAGGCACTCGGTGTGACGTTCATCTGCCTTGCGGTCGTCTTCGGCCTGCTCGTGCTCGTGATCGCCGCGTTCCTCCTCCGTCGCTACCAGCTCAACCGTGCCCTCGGCACGTTCGACGCCTCCATCCGCCTCCCTCCCAAGGGCTGGCGGGTGGGGGTTTGTCGTTATACGGACAAGAACCTGGAGTGGTTGAGCCTCCTGTCCCTGAGCCCCATCCCGAGATTCCGCTTCCTCCGCAGCTCGCTGGAGGTCGAGGGGTGGCGGGCGCCCACCGAGGCGGAACGCGTCCGGATCCAGCCGGGGGCGATCATCGTCCAGCTGGCCTACGAGGGCGAACCCTTCGACCTCGCCATGAAGTACGACGTCTACGCCGGGCTCTCCTCCTGGATCGAGGCCGGTCCCGTCATCGGTATCGGCACCTGGCGCTGAGCGGACGCCTCCCGAGGCAGCCGGGCCGAGCGGCTCAAATGTCCAGCGGCCGGACCCACGCGCCGGCGCGGAGCACGCCCCTCAGTTCCAGGTCCGGCGACACCACGACGGCGTCGGCACGCAGCCCGGTGCGCAGGCTGCCGAGCTCGTCGGCGAGTCCCAGGACCACCGCCGGGACCGCGGCCGCGGAGCGGACGGCGTCCGCCAGGCCCACGCCGGCCTCCACCGCGCAGCGCACCACATCGAGCAGGCTCCCTGAGCCCCCGGCGAGTGCTCCCGTCGCGGTCAGGACGGCGGACTCCCCGACGAGCGAGATCTCGCTGCGCCCCAGGCGGTAGGTGCCGGTCGCGCACCCCGCCGCCGCCGTCGAATCGCTGACCAGGCAGATGTTCTCCGACCCCGCGATCGTGAAGGCCATCCGCACGGTCTCCGGGTGCAGGTGCACGTTGTCGGCGATCAGCTCGACGGCGATCTCGCCGGCTCGTGCCCGCTGCAGGAGCAGGGGTACCGGGCCGGGGGAGCGGTGGTGGATGGCCGGCATCGCATTGAAGAGGTGCGTGGCGGTCGGGCGTCCGCTGAATCCCGCGAACCCCGTGGCTGCCAGCTCCTCGTTGATCAGGTCCAGCCCTGCCGTGGCTTCCTCCGTCGTGCTGTCCGTATGGCCGATCGACGGGATGACCCCGTGCATCACGAGTTCGTAGACGAGCACGTCGCTGCCGGGCAGTTCCGGGGCGTAGGTCATGGAGGCGAGGTGCCCCCGGCCAGCGGTCACCAGCCGGGCGACGTCCTGCTGCGTCGGCAGGAGGAGGAACTCCGGGTCGTGCGCCCCGTTGCGCCGGCGCGAGAGGAACGGGCCTTCCGCGTGGATGCCGGCGACCAGCCCGGACTCCGCCGCGGCGGCGAGCCTGCCGAAGGCCGACTCGAGGTCCTCGAGGGGCGCGGCGCAGGTACTGGCGAGCACCGTCGTCGAGCCGCTGCTATGGAGGTGGGCGGCGGCCGCCTCGATGTCGGCGGCGGACCCCGAGGTGAAATCGCCGCCGCCCGCGCCGTGGCAGTGGAGGTCGATGAGCCCGGGCAGGATCAGGAATCCCTCGGGCAGCTGCTCCACCGCCTGGTCCTGGTCGTCCACCCCGGCGCCGGTGATGCGCGTGCCCTCCCAGCGCAGGACGCCGTCCTCGACGATCCCCGACTCGGTCACCAGTCGTCCGGACAGGGCAGTGGGCGTTCCGCTCGCGAGGGCCATGGTCCGATTCTAGGGCGTCGGCTCCAGGGCCGGGCGGGCTAGAAGAGCCGCGACGCGCTGTCGTCGACGCCGCGCATGGCGTCGTAGTCCAGGGTGAGGCAGTCGATGCCCCGGTCCAGCGCGAGCACGCGGGCCTGCGGCTTGATCTGCTGGGCGGCGAAGACGCCCCGCACCGGCGACATGAGGGGATCGCGGTTCAGCAGTTCGAGATAGCGCGTGAGCTGCTCGACGCCGTCGATGTCCCCGCGGCGCTTCAGTTCGATGGCGACGGTGCGCCCGGCCGCGTCCCGGGCGAGGATGTCGACGGGACCGATCGCGGTCATGTACTCACGGCGGATCAGGGTGAAGCCGGTTCCCAGCAGTTCGATCTGCTCTGCGAGCAGTCTCTGGAGGTCTGCCTCGACCCCGTCCTTGACGAGTCCCGGATCCACCCCGAGGTCGTGCGAGGAATCGTGCAGTTGCTCACGGATGCTGATGACGAGCCGATCGTCGCTCTTGGCGTGCTGCACCGTCCAGACCGCGGTGATGCCCTCGGCGCGATCCGCGTCGTCGGGCTCGCTCACCCGGAGCGTCGCGGGCGGGCTCATCCAGTTGAGGGGTTTGTAGGAGCCGCCGTCCGAGTGCACCAGGACCGACCCGTCCGCCTTCACCATCAGGAGCCGGGTGGCAAGAGGGAGATGCGCCCGGAGGCGGCCGACGTAGTCGACGGAGCAACGGGCTATCACTAAACGCACAAGCATCCTTCAGATCTGCCGGACGGACCGTCCTGCGGGCGATGGACCATCGATGCGCAGGACCTGTCCATTCTAGGGGCGCACGGCACGCCCACCGAACCCGACGGGTACCGTCCACGACCTCGTGAGTGGCGTGCGGGCGAGAGGCCAGTAGCGCCGGCCGCAGAATACGCGCCCCTCCGGGGAAGACGAGTATCCGCGGGCGTTGTCGGCACCATCCTGCCCGCTCAGACTTTAGGGGAGCCGCCACGCAGGAGTCCGATGCGAACGTTCTCCTTCGCCTGGTCCTCCCCGAAGATCCCACATGAGCCGACTACCCGCGACGTCGCGAGGCAGGAACACAACCATGAGATCACGCAGATTCGCGACCAGCGTCGCCGCCGTCGCTCTCCTCGTCGGCGGTGCGGTGGGACCGCTCGCGCCGGCCGCCCATGCCGACCACACCCGGCAGCACACCTGCGACCAGGCCGGCGGCCAGTTCACCCAGGGTGCACTGCCGGGACAGGACCGCTGCGTCGTGGTCGTGACCACTTCGATCACCGGGCCGTTCGGCCGTCCGACGAGTTCGCTGGGCGATCCGGTGGCCGTGAACTCCCCGTTGACGACCGAGACGCCTGTCGTCCCGACCGGTGCACCGGGCGTGCGGACGGAGACGCGCGACGTCGGGGACCCCGTCGTCGTCGAGGGTGAGCGTCGCGGCGAACCTGAGGTGACCTCGGAGGAGGTCGACGCCGGCGAGGCGACGGCAACTCCGGTCGTCGTCGCCGGGACACCCGAGGTCGCAAGCCGCACCGAGCGTGGAACACCCACCAGCACCGACGCACCCGGCACGCGCAACTGCGAGCGGGTCAACAACGAGAACGGAACACGGGGCGTCGAGCGGTGCGAGCGGACCGTCGTGACCACCACGACCACTCCGACGACCGTCATCACCACCACCACCACGCCTCAGCAGCGCGTCACCACGACGACCCAGCCGAGGCAGACCGTCATGACGACGACGACGCCGGTGACGGACGTCTTCACCTCGACCCAGCAGCAGGAGTCGTGCGTCACCACCACGCAGCCGACGTCGTTCACCAGGACCAGCACCCAGCTGACCACGCAGTCGCAGATCGTGACCTACCAGCAGCGGACCATGACGACGACGACCACGAGCACCTTCCGGTACGTCGGCGGCGGACCCGGCACGCTGGAACTGGTCGTCTTCCCGGTAGCCCCCAATCCGCGGGTGCAGACCTCCACCACCGCCGCGGAGCCGCTCGTGGCGACGGTCGGACTGATCGCCGGTCCGCCGCAGGTCACCGTCGAGACGCTGCCGGGCCAGGACATCGTGACCACGACCTGCGCTCCTATCGCCCCCGAGATCACGACGGCCGACGGCGAGACCACCGAGGACGTGGAGAGCGTCTCTGCTCCGGCCGCCCCCGTGATCACGGTCGCACGAGAGGATCTGGACCCGATCGTCACCGAGACCACCGTGCCCGGACCACCCGTCGTGACCGTCAGCACCCGCGGAACCGGCAGCACCTGCTTCAACAATCCCTCGACGGCGGCCCAGCGCGCCAACCGCTGCTGACAGGGTCCCCCGACGCGCGACCCTTCCCGTCCCCACCAGGACCGGGAAGGGCGCCGACGGACGCAGGCTCCGGTAGCACCGGTCCGCGCATTCCCCGTCGATCGTGCAGACTGGGACGGTGCCCCGTTCCAACCGTCCGAACCGCCCGCGTGGTTCCGCCCGACCCAAGTGGGCCGCACCGCCGGAGGTGGACCTCGAGCGGGCCCGCGCGGGACTGCCGCTCCGTGAGTCGGCTCCCGACGGCGAGTGGTCGGTCCGGCGCATCACCGAACGGAACGCGGCCAAGACCTACACCTGCCCGGGCTGCAACTCGGCCATCCTGCCGGGTATCGCCCACCTCGTCGTGTGGCGCGAGGATTCGCTGTTCGGACCCGAGACGGCCCTCGCGGACCGGCGGCACTGGCATGTGAGGTGCTGGCAGACGCGGAGCTTCCGCTACTGAAGCGCTACTGACGCGCTGCCGGTCGTCCTGCCGACACGCTACTGATGCGCTGCCGGTCGTCCTGCCGACACGCTACTGATGCGCTGCCGGTCGTCCTGCCGACACGCTACTGATGCGCTGCCGATCGTGCAGCCCGTCGTCCTGCCCGTCGTACTGCCCGTCGTCCTGCCGGTCGTGCAGCCGGTCGTGCAGCCGGGCGGAACGCGGCCGACCTAGACTGGGGGGATGGCCAGCGATACCCCCTCCTACACCTTCACGACCAGCGACGAGGCGGTGGAGATCCGGGCGTCGACGGTACTCCCCGCGGACCGCCGGAACATCGAACTGCGCACCGCGGACGGCCTCACCCTCGTGGGGGAGTTCGCGGCGCCCGAAGGACGCACCCCCGCAGCCACCCTGGTGACGCTCCACCCGCTGCCGACGCACGGCGGTTTCATGGACTCCCACGTGTACCGGAAGGCGTCCTTCCGGCTGCCCGCCCTCGCCGACATCGCGGTGCTGCGCTTCAACACCCGCGGCACGTGCTCGCCGCGGGGCTGCAGCGAGGGGGCGTTCGACGGCGGCGACGGGGAACGCCTCGATCTGCAGGCCGCGGTCGACTGGGCGGTGGCGCAGGGACTCCATCACATCTGGCTCGTGGGCTGGTCCTTCGGGACGGAACTGTGCCTGAAGTACGGAGCCACGGATCCGGTGGCGGAACTCATCGAGGGGGCCATCCTGCTCTCGCCGCCGCTGCACCGCGCCGACGACGGCGATCTCGATGCCTGGGGCGCGAGCGGACTGCCCCTGAAGGTCCTGGTCCCCGAATTCGACGACTACCTGGTGCCCGACGACGCCGCGGCACGCTTCTCGCGGGTCCCGCAGGCCGACGTGACGGGCATCGACGGGGCCAAGCACCTGTGGGTGGGGGAGAAGTACGCGGCCCGGGCGCTCAACGAGATCGTCGGCGTCGTCCGCCCCGAGCTGTCCCTGCCGCTGCCCTCGCAGTGGCTGGGCCCGGCCGCCGTCGCGCCGTCACCGGCAGGCTGAGCTCGGAAGCGGTTACTGGCTGTCCTGGCGCGCGATGAAGACTTCCTTCAGGAGCAGCATCACGGCCGCCGCCGTCGGGATGGCGATCAACGCGCCGAGGACGCCGAGGAGGCTGCCTCCCGCGATCACCGCGATCACCGCGACCGCGCCCGGTACGGCGACTGCGCGCTGCATGATCCGCGGTGAGATGAAGTACGCCTCGAACTGCAGGTAGGCCACGTAGGGGATCGCGAACAGCAGGGCCGTGTGCCAGCCGACCGTGAGCGCGATCAGGCTGACCAGGACGGCGGCGATCGTGCCGCCCACGAGCGGGATGAAGGCGAGGAGTGCGACGACGAACGCCAGCAGCACGGAGAACGGGACGTCGGCGAGCGACATCACGATGAACGCGAAGGAGCCATTCAGCAGTGCCACGCAGGCCTGCCCGATGACGTACATGCCGACGCTGCGCGTGATCTCCTCGGAGAGGACCTCGACGCGGGGCCTGCGCGAGCGGGGGGCGAGCCTGTACGCCCACTTCTTGATGGAGGGCAGGGATGCGAGGAAGTACAGCGCGAGGACCAGGATCACCAGGGTGCCGAAGAGTCCGTTGAGGATCACGGTGCCCACCCCGAGGACGCCGCCGAAGATGCCGCCGACCGCCTCGCTGTTGGCGAAGAACCTGTCGATCTCCGAGCTCACGCGGTCCCGCAACTGGAACTGTGCGTCCACCGTGGTGAAGAACTCCGACTTGAGGAAGTCGTCCGCGTAGCCCGGGGCCCGATCGACGATCTGCGAGGTCTGGCTGACGATCGTCGGGATCAGGAGGGCGAAGAAGCCTGCCACGATACCGACGAGGATCGAGAGGGACACCGCGATGCCCGCCGGCCGCGGTACGTGCTTGGTCTCGAGCCACCGCACGATCGGGTCGAGTCCGAGCGCGATGAACAGCGCCGCCCCGATCCAGACGAGGAGCTGGCCGACGTTCGTGATGATGAAGAACGCCAGGAGCGCGAGCCCCACGCCCACGCTCATCATGAAACCGAAGTGGATGGGGTGCGCGCGCATGCTCCGGGGATAGGCGCCACCGAACTTCAGCCGTTCGTCGCTCAGCGACACGTCCGGGTCCACGGCGACAGGATCGGGCTCGCGCTCCGGCGGGAACTCGAAGCGCGGCCGGGGCTGGGCCGACGGGAGCGCCCTGCGTGCGACGGCGAAGAGCGACCGCAGGGTCGACGGCGGGGTTCCACCGATCGGAGGACCCGCGGGGAGCGGTGCGTCCTCGCTCCCCGTCGGCTCGGGCCGCGGGAGCGGCTGGTCGAGCGGGACGTCCTGGTGGTCTGTCAACGAAGAGCTCTGCTTTCACGTGTCCGGTGCTGTCACCGCGGGTGGTCCGACTAGCGAAACCCTAACAGTGAGGGGGATCCGGACGGCGTTCTTGACGAACACGGTCCCGCGCCGTGTGCCGTGCGCCCCCGGACCACCCTGGTGCGGGTGGGCCTGTGCGCGTGACCGGTCCGGCCGGGCGATGTTCGTTACCATTGGGTGACTATTCCTGAGTGGCCTGGCGCGGCATGCTGCGCCGGGCCATCAGAGCGGAAGGGGCCACGCGGTCCGCCGTAACGGACGACGATAGGCAATCAGTGCGCGGAAAGACAGCAGTACCGATCATCGTGGCAGGGCTCCTGCTGATGCTCCTCGGCATCGGGCAGCGGACCGTGTGGGCCCCCGCCGAGACCGTGACCGCGAGTCTCGCGCAGGATGCCCAGGCGGCGCCCGTGACGGTGATCGAGTCCGGCGCGCGCGGTGGGACGAGCGGACCCGTGGAGGTCACCGTGGAGGCGGACGGCCCCTTCACCCTCGCCGTCGGCCGTGCCTCCGACGTCGAGGCGTGGGTGGGGGCGGCCGCCCACCTGAGCGTCACGGACATCAGCGAGGAGACGCTGACCTCGGAGTACTCCGACGGTGAGGCGAGCGTGCCCGATCCCAGTGGCAGCGACCTCTGGGTCAGCGAGGAGCCCGGCGACGGCACGCTGACCTACCGCTGGAGCGAACCGGCGGAAGGCGACTGGTCCATCCTGCTCGCGGCCGACGGCCAGAATCCTGCGCCGAGCCAGGTCTCGGTCACGCGACCCAATGACGAGTCCACGCCCTTCGCCCTGCCGCTGGTCATCGGCGGAGCGCTCGTCACCGTCCTCGGCATCGCGCTCCTGTTCATCGCACCGCGGAGTCGGGGCGACCGCGGGACCGACGCGGCCGAGGGCACCCGGGCCTACGCCCGCAGGCACGCACAGGCCGGCAAGGGGGGCGCGACGGCCACCATGGCCGCGCCGGGTCCCGTCCTGATCGTCACGGGCCTGGTCGGTGCCGGATCGCTCTTTGGCATCGCGCCGGGGATGGCGACGACGATGCCGTCGCCCTCGGTCACCCCGTCCTCCACGTCCACCGCCTCCCCGACCGCGGCTGCCACCGGCGCGCCGTCGGCCGGCAGCGAGGCCAGCGGGCCGCCGGTCGTCGTCGAGAGCCAGCTCGAACGCATCCTCGATGCCGTCGCCTCGGCCGTGTCCGACGCCGATGCCGCCGCCGACGCAACACTCCTCGCACCCCGGGTCGCCGGTGCTGCGCTGGACCTGCGCACCGGTTCCTACGCCGTCCGCGCCAAGGACCAGAACGCTGCCGCTCCCGCGCCCGTCGCCGCCGACCCGGTCCTGCTGGACATGATCCCGACCGGCGCCGAATGGCCCCGGACGATCGTCGCGCTGACGCAGGGCGACGACAACGCGGTGCCGCAGGCCCTGCTGCTCGTGCAGGACACGCCCCGCGACAACTACAGGCTGACCTCCGCGGTCCAGATGCTCCCGGGCAGCACCTTCCCGTCGCCGCCGGCGCCGGGCGCGGCCGGCCCGATCCCGCTCGACGCGTCCGGGCCACTCGCGGTCGCGCCGCAGGGTGCCGTCGCCTCGATCGCCGACTTCCTCACGACCCCTGCGGGTGCCAATGCCGGCACTTTCGAGGAGAACTCCTTCGCGGAGGCGATCACGGGTTTCCAGGCCGGCGTCGTGGCGGACCCGGGCAACACGGCCGCGAACATCACCTTCACGCACCAGTCCCAGGCGGACCGCACCCAGGCGCTGCTGACGGGCGACGGCGGGGCGATGGTGTTCGGGTACCTCACCCACACCTACTCCAGCGTGCCCAAGGCCGCCGGTGACACGATCGACCTCACAGGCACGGTGTACCAGTCCCTGACCGGCACCGACACCAGCGAGAAGGGGATCGACGTCAACTACGGCGAGGCCGTCATGATGTACGTACCACCCGCAGGCAGCGACGATAGGATCCGGGTCATCGGCGCCGCCCAGCAGTTGCTGTCCGCCACGCTCCGCTGAGCCGAACCGGCAGGAAGCGACCCGGGTCCCACCACCAGCAGTCAGAGAAAGGCAGAGCATTGTCCACACCAGCACAGCGCGGCGGGATGCCGCCGTCGAGCATGAACCTGCGGGGAGCGGTGGACCTGTCCGCGCTCAAGGCACGCGCCGACGCCGCCGCACGCCCTGCAGCGGCGCGGCAGGCGTCCGCGGCGCCCAGCCCGTACATCGTCGAGGTGACGGAGCAGACGTTCCCGCAGCTGGTGCAGCTCTCGTCCCAGGTGCCCGTGGTGGTGAACCTCCGGGCCACCTGGAGCGAGCAGTCCAACCAGGTGACGGCCGTCCTCGAAGCCGCGGCCGTGGAGTTCGACGGACGGATCCTCCTGGCCAATGTGGACCTCCAGGCGCAGCCGCAGATCGCCCAGGCGTTCCAGGCCCAGGGCGCTCCCACCGTCGTCGCCGTGGTCAAGGGACAGCCGGTACCCCTGTTCGAGGGGGTCCTGCCCGACCCCCAGATCCGTGCGTACCTCGACGAGCTCATGAAGGTCGCCGAGGCCAATGGCGTGACCGGAACGCTCAACGACGGTTCCCAGCCCGGTCCTGCCGACGCGGAGGAGCCGCCGCTGCCGCCGCTGCACCAGGCGGCCTTCGACGCCATCGAGGCGGGCGACTATCCGGCTGCCGCGGCGGCCTACCGCCGGGCGCTCGCCGAGCAGCCGGCCGACGCCGACGCCAAGGCCGGGCTCGCTCAGGTGGAACTGATGCAGCGCGTCCAGGACCTCGACGCCGCGGACGTGCGGCAGCGCGGGGCCGACGAGCCGGACGCGGTCGACGCCCAGCTCGCCGTCGCCGATCTGGACATCACGGGTGGCCATGTCGAGGACGCGTTCAACCGCGTCATCGCCTTCATCGGACGCACCGCAGGCGAGGACAAGGAAGCGGCGCGCAAGCGCCTGCTCGAGCTGTTCGACGTCGTGGGCGTCACCGACCCGCGCGTGACCAAGGCCCGCGCGGCGTTGGCCCGCGCCCTGTTCTAGGCGTCGTCCGGGCCCTGTCCCGATCCACACGTTCCGACCCAGTTCCCGATCCCGAGGATGGCATGACCTCTCCAGCTGCAGCGGCCGGTACCTCCGGCCTCTTCGACCCCATCTCGCTCCGATCCCTCGACCTCGCGCACCGCGGCTGGGTCGCGGCCATGTGCCAGTACTCCTGCGATCCCGCCGTCGCGGCCGGCGTGCCGACCGACTGGCACCTCGTGCACCTCGGCCAGTTCGCGACGGGCGGTGCAGCGCTGATCATCACGGAAGCCGCGGCCGTCAGCCCCGAGGGGATGATCAGCCCCCGCGACGCCGGCATCTACACGCGCGAGCAGGCCGAGGCGTGGCGCCGCATCAACGACTTCATCCACGAGCACAGCGCCGTCGGGACCAAGACCGCCGTGCAGCTCGCCCATGCGGGCCGCAAGGCGTCGACCTACTGGCCGTTCAGCGGCAGGAACGGCTCGGTGCCGGAATCGGAGGGCGGCTGGCAGACGCTCGCTCCCACCGACGAGGCGTTCGGCAGGTACGCGGCGCCGCGCGCCATGACCGAGCACGATATCGAGAAGGTCGTCCGCGACTTCGGAGCGGCCGCCGCACTCGCCGTCGACGCCGGCTTCGACGCCCTCGAGATCCACGCAGCCCACGGCTACCTGCTGCACCAGTTCCTCTCGCCCCTGGTGAACACCCGGACGGACGGCTGGGGTGGCTCGGAGGAGGCACGTTTCCGGCTGACCCTCGACGTGATCCGCGAGGTCCGCCGCACCGTTCCGGAGACCATGCCACTCCTGCTGCGCATCTCGGCGTCCGACTGGACCGAGGGCGGGCTCGACGGCGCCACCTCCGCACGGCTCGCGAAGCGGGCTGCCGAGGAGGGCGTGGACTTCGTCGACGTCTCGTCCGGTGGCGCGGTACCGTCGGCGTCCATCCCGGTCGGGCCGGGTTACCAGGTCGCCCTCGCGGAGGAGGTGCGCACCTCCGGCGTGCCCACCGGTGCGGTCGGGATGATCAGCGAGCCGGCCCAGGCGGACGAGATCATCCGGAACGCGCGTGCCGACGTCGTCCTGATCGCGCGGGCGGCGCTGCGGGATCCGCACTGGTGGATGCGGGCGGCCCACGAGCTCGGCCAGGACCTGGTGCCGGCTCCCCAGTACGAACGCGCGGGATCGTTCTGACGGGCGTGCCTTCTCCTCCTTTGGGATGACGAGAGGCGCGAGGGCGCGTTGCTAGCGTGGAAGCATGAGTTCCCTTGTGCCACCACCGTCCGACGAGAACAATCCCGAGGCGAAGGCCGGCACGGCTGCGTTGAGCATCCGCGGACTGGCCAAGCGCTTCGGCGAGAAGATCGCGGTCAACGGTGTCGATCTCGAGGTGCCACCGGGTTCGTTCTACGGGCTCGTGGGACCGAACGGTGCCGGCAAGACCACCACCCTGTCGATGGCGACGGGCCTGCTGCGTCCCGACTTCGGGCAGGCCCTCGTCCACGGTGTGGATGTGTGGGCACAGCCCCTCGAGGCCAAGAAGTTGATGGGCATCCTGCCCGACGGCGTGCGGCTCTTCGACCGGTTGACCGGCGAGCAGCTCGTCACCTACGCCGGGTTGCTGCGCGGCATGGACCGCGAGACCGTCATGGAGCGGACGGGGGACCTGCTGCGCGCCCTCGACCTCACCGGTGACGCAGGAACGCTCGTGGTGGACTACTCGGCGGGCATGACGAAGAAGATCGCGCTGGCGTCGGCGCTCATCCACGCCCCGAAACTGCTGGTGCTCGATGAGCCCTTCGAGTCCGTCGATCCCGTCTCGGCGGCGAACATCCGTGACATCCTCGCGGGCTATGTCCGGTCCGGCGGTTCGGTCATCGTCTCGAGCCACGTCATGGACCTCGTGCAGCGCATGTGCGACCACGTCGCCGTCATCGCCGCGGGCACCGTCCTCGCCGCAGGGACGGTGGACGAGGTCCGCGGAGAGGCGACGCTCGAGGAGCGCTTCGTCGAACTGGTCGGGGGACGCAACACGTCGGAAGGGCTGTCGTGGTTGCGGACCTCCTGAAGCTGAAACTCCTCCTGCTGCGCAATTCGTTCAAGCGGAGCACCGCGCAGCTGATCGGCGTGATCCTGGGTGGCCTGTACGGTCTGGGCCTGCTGTCCGTCATCGTGGTCGGGCTCGTGCTCCTGGGCACCGCGGACATCTCCCTCATCCGCACGATCCTCGTGATCGGCGGATCGGCGGCGGTGCTCGGCTGGATCATCATCCCGATCGCAGCGACCGGCATCGACATGACGCTCGATCCGGCGAGGTTCGTGACGTTCGCGATCCCGATGCGGCAACTGCTGGCCGGTCTCGTCCTCGGCGGGCTGCTGGGTATCCCCGGAGTGGTGACGCTCATCGCCGCACTGGCGCAGGTGGCCACCTGGATCCGTTACCCCGCCGCCGCCCTCACCGCGCTGGTCTGTGGCCTTGTGGCCGTCCTGCTGTGCGTCGTCGCGTCGCGCCTCGTGACGACGGCCGTGTCCTCCATGACGGGGTCGCGCCGTTTCAAGGACGTGAACGGCATCGTGGCGTTCATCCCGCTGATCTTCCTCGGACCGATCATCGGGGGAGTGACGGCCGGATTCCAGAATTCGCCCGGCTTCGCCGCGTCCCTCGCCGACGTCCTCGCCTGGACTCCACTGGGCGCCCTGTGGGCGGCCCCGGCCGATGTCGCCGCGGGGGAGCCCGGGCTGGCCGTCGTACGCTTCCTGATCGGTGCGGCGACCCTGGTGCTGTTCCTGGTGCTATGGAGCCGCAGCCTCGGTCACGCCCTCGTCACTCCTCCCTACAACGCGGTCACCAAACGAGCGGGTGGCAACCTCGGCTGGCTCGGCCGGTTCCCGTCGACGCCCGCAGGTGCCATCGCTGCCCGGGCCCTGACCTACTGGCTGCGGGACCCGCGGTATTTCGCCTCGCTCATCGTCATCCCGTTCATCGCCGTCCTGCTCTACTTCTCCGGAGGGGCATCGGGCGGCGGGTTCGCCTTCCTCGGACCCATCACCGCGTTCCTGCTGGCCTGGTCCATCTCCGCCGACATCTCGTACGACAACACGGCCTTCAGCCTGCACCTCTCCACGGGGGTGAGCGGGCGCGATGACCGTCTGGGCCGGGCGGCGGCCCTGCTGGTCTTCGCGCTGCCCATCACTCTGGTGTTCACGGTGGTGCCGCCGCTCATCACGGGGCGTGCCGAGGACCTGCCGGTCCTGTTCGGCCTGTCGATCGGACTGCTGCTCACGGGGACGGGACTGGCCAGCGTCGTGTCGGCCCGGTACACCTACAACGTGCCGCTGCCCGGCGAGAGCGCCTTCAAGACGCCGCCGGGGACAAATTTCACGATGTTCGCCGTGCAGTTCATCGGCTGGTTCGTGATGCTGCTGCTCGCGTTGCCCGAGATCGTCCTGGCCATCGTGTACTTCGTCACGGGAGACGCGCTGTTCGGCTGGCTGACCCTGGTCATCGGATCGGTGCTCGGCGTGATCCTGCTCGTCGTAGGCATCCGCTCCGGAGGTCGATGGTACGACCGCAGGGCTCCGGAACTGCTGCTGTCGGTGTCCGCCAACCGGTAAGTGCTGATCTCCCCGGCCGGCTCGGAGCATCCTGAGCGGAGGCCGTACGGCTGGCGAGGGTTGCTCCGGGAGTCGGAACTTCCAAGGATTTGGTCTGTGCATAACCTGTAGCTGCCCGATGGCTCGGGGCTATGCTAGGGCGATTCCGGGTAGGTGACCGACTTCGATGGGGGCGTGCCGTGTTCTCTGTGGGTGCAAGGAGCCGGGAGCGGGGAACGCCGGCGCTGGCGGGAGTGGTCATCGCGGTGATGCTGCTGACGGGATGCCAGGGCGACGGCGATCCCTCAGCTGAACAGACGACTGCCAAGGCGTCATCGCCGGCAGCACCCACCACGGGTGCGCCAACCGCCACAGCTCCGGTGACCCCAGAGCCGTCGCCAGCGTCGTCGGCCGGTCCTGCTGCCAATGTCCCGGTCCCCGTCAAGCCTGCTCTTGCGGACGAGAACTCGAAGGACGGTCTGGAGGCCTTCACCAAGTACTGGTTCGAGTTGCTCAGCTATTCATATGTGACCAATGACTGGACCCTATTCGATAAGGAAACCGACCCGGGGTGCCGCACCTGTGCGAGTATTCGATCTTCGGTGGTAGAGCTTTATGGCCAAGGCCGCTGGGTTCGCGGAGCGGAGGTCGAAGTTATCTCCTTTGATACTGCCTTCGAAGTAACCACTAGTGGTTCCATCACCGCCTACGTAAGTAATCAACAATCAGAAATCGAGTATTTTGAGACGGACGGCTCGGTAATTAGGTCTGTTCCACTACAGGATCCACCCGCATTTGACGTCGTCAACGCTTTATACGATGAGGGCAGTTGGCTTATTCTTGATTATGGTGCACCGGAGGGGACGTCGTAATGCGGGGGGCTAGGGTGCTTATTTCCTCTTTTTTTATGCTGGCAGCAGGACTTTGGAGCGGACAAGTACCACTCGTCGCGGCTGAGTCCGACCCTTTGCCGGTCATCGAGACTTCCGGCAACAACTTTTTGAGCACAAATCACTCTAAAGAAGTTCGTCCAGGGCTGCCTCAGTCTTTAGTGCCAGATCTGCCAGAGCAAGCGGCCGAGCCGGTCGCTCTCTCTCAAGATGACGGCATTGAGTTCATCTACCAACGCGCTTGTACTGCAGGCGTTGGCGACGCGCTCAACCCTGAAACCTGTCCTACTATGAACGCCCAGTGCGATGCCCGCGACGGCGGCGTCCTCGTCAATTGGATCGAGGTGAACAACAACGCGCAGCCCGCGACCGAGACCCCTACTGGTCGCTCGTCGTGCATGTATCCGGGCGAGGTGCCCGAAGCGCCGATCGCGGGAGCCCCTGCTGCCGAGGAAGCGCCGATCGTGATCACCCTCGAGGAGTTCCAGAAGCGGCCGGTCCTGGCCGCCACGATCATCTCCCAACCCCTGAATTTCGGTCTACGGAACGCCCACTCGAACATCTACGCCGAAGCCCAGGAGCAGGAGTTCACCTTCGAGTTCCAGGACGCGACGATCGTGCTCAAGGCCCGGCCCGTGACGTATCAGTGGGACTACGGGGACGGAACGACAGCGACGACCACGACTCCCGGTGGGCCGGTGGAGGGCGACGCGTTCGATACCAGGACACCGACCAGCCACCAGTACGCGCAGACGGGCGACTTCGATCTCACACTGACCACCTACTTCGCCGGCGATTACTCGGTGGACGGAGGCCCGTTCCAGCCCGTTGCGGGCGAGGCTGCGGTGGTGTCCGCGCCACACCTGATGAGCATCTGGCGTACCAAGGGCCACAGCGTCAGTGAGAACTGCATCGAGAACCCCGCAGGTATCGGCTGCGAAGCGCCCACCCGCTGATTCGGCACGCGCAACGCGCTTCAGATGCACGACCGATGAGCAGGCACACCTCTCCTCGACATCCGCGCTAGAAGGGTGGTGGTTCGGGTTCGCTGGTGTACGTGCGGCCTGTCGGCGAGGTCGCGGTGAGGGTGCCGGCGTCGGACTGTCGGTAATGCCAGATGCCCTCGCTCTTGAGCATGTGGTGCTTGCGGCAGAGGTGGGCGAGATTGGTCTGCGTCGTGGTGCCCTGCTGGGACCAGGGTTGGGTGTGGTCGAGTTCGCATCGTGACGCCGCGACGTTGCAGCCCGGGTGCCGGCAGGTTCGATCGCGAACACGCAACCACTTCTTGAGGTCCGCGGGCACGGCGTAGGTGGTCCGACCGACACTCAGGACTGCACCCGTCTCGGGGTGCGTGAGCAACCTGGTGAAGGAGGGGGCATGGGCGGCGAGGCGCCGGGCGATGTCCGCGGGGACGGGACCGTATCCTTCGAGGTCTGCAGGTGCGTCGTCGACCCCGAGGAGTGTCAGGACCGGCACGGTGACGTTGATGGAGGCACGGACCCTGTAACCGTCTGCGTGGAGCCGGCACCCGGTACCACCGTCATGACCAAGGCCGGAGCGAGCACCTGCGCCGGTTCCGGCACCTGTGGCCGAGCCAGCCCCTGGTCCTGCTCCTGCTCCTGCTCCTGCTGGAATCGTTCCTTCCGCGGCCTCCGTGGTGGGACAGGTGCAGTCGGCGAGGAGGAGGTCGGTGAGTACGTCGGTGCGGAGCTGGGGCAGGGTGCGGTGTTCGCCGGGTGATTGCAGAGCCCGGGCGGTCGTGGTGAGGCGTGTGTCGATGGCCGCCGCGTCGGTGGCGGGAAGCTGGATGTGGAGCCAGGCCATGGCGTCGTCGGCGGGCTCGAGGTCCACGCGCCGGTGATCGACCGCGTTGCGCGCGCGGGTCTCGAGGGTAGTGGGATGGGCCTGCGTGCGGAGGCGGCGGGCCCGGTAGGACAGCCGGGGCACCGTGGTGGCGGATGCCACGGGCAGCAGGGCGTCCTCGATCCGGGCGGCAGTGCCGGCGGGCAGTCCGGCGTACTCGTGGAGGAGCGTGGTGGCGTGTGCCCAGGTGATCGTGCCGGTGCGCAATGCCGTCAGTGTCCTCGGGTGATGCTGGGCGAGGAGTGCCGCGTGCTGGACGAGGCGGTGGGCGGACCGTTCGCTGATGCGCAGCAGGCATGCGATCTCGGTCGCGGTTGCCGTATCGGCGAGGTTGGTCCGCCGCCGTCGTGAATTCCCCCGCCCATTCTCCGGGGGTAGCTTCGGGGTGGGAAAATCCTGCAGGAAACGGTCTTCGAGGAGTTCACGCAATTCATTGGCGGCGTCGACCATCTCCGCGTCGATCCGGGCTTTCTCGACGCTCAGTGAGGTGATGCGGTCGTTGATCCGCCCCATGTCCCTCAGTTGCTCCGCCGAGTTTCTCATACCGCTATTGTCGCCTCCACCACTGACAATTCGGGGAGGGAATGAACCGGTCGACGGGCTGCCGCACGAAGAATCGGATATGACAGCTGAATTGTTTCCGCGGCCGTCGACGGCGCGTCATCCCTCGCGCCCCTGCCTGTCGCCCGGCCGAGCGATAGACTGGACGCATGACGATGCCTGCAGACCCCTTCGCAAACGATCCCCTCGACGCCGGCATGGGCGGCTCCACGGCGACCATCGAACGTGAGGAAGTACGCCAGGAAGTCGAGCCCGGTGACGCAGAGCGGTTCGCGCACTACGTCCGCAAGGAGAAGATCATGGAGTCGGCCTTCACCGGCGAGCCAGTGATCGCACTCTGCGGCAAGGTGTGGACCCCAGGCCGTGACCCTGAGAAGTTCCCCGTGTGCCCCGAGTGCAAGGAGATCTACAACGGCCTCCGCCCGGGGAACGACAAGCCCGAGGGCTGAACAGGTTCCATCCAGCGCGTCCGGGAGGAAGCGTAGGCCGCGGCGTGCCCGCAGCGACGAGCGTCCACGCTCCTCACGGCCGGCCTGAGGACGGCGGGTACCAGGACCGAAGCGACACGGGCCTGACCGAAGGCGCACACGGAAACGCATCCGGACACGCAGCCGCGCCCGAACCGGAACTCGATCCCGGACACGCACCCGAGCCTGACCCGGAACTCGAGCCTGGACACGCAGCCGAGCCCGACCCGGAACTCGAGCCCGGAACTCGAGCCCGGAAGTCGAGCCCGGACACGCACCCGAGCCTGACCCGGAAGTCGAGCCCGGACACGCACCCGAGCCTGACCCGGAATTCGAGCCCGGACATGCAGCAGCGCCGGCCCCGGAATTCGAGCCCGGAACTCGATCCCGGACACGCACCCGAGCCTGACCCGGAAGTCGAGCCCGGACACGCAGCCGCGCCGGCCCCGGAAGTCGAGCCAGGACCCGACCTCCTCGATGTGCACGGACCCGAACAGAGTCCGACGACACACACGTACCCGGACACTAACCCGAACAAGCAGGACAAGGTGGCATGAAGAAGACCGCGAGCCAGGCCGCCGGAGCGATGTCGCCCGAGCTCCGCCCCCTCACCATCGGGATCCTCGCGATCATCACCTGCGCCGCCTTCGAGGCGATGGCGGTCATCACCGCCATGCCCGTGGTCGCCGATGAACTCTCGGGCGAATCGAGCTACGGGCTGGCCTTCTCGATGTACCTGACGGCGTCGCTGCTGGGCACCGTGGTGGCCGGGTCCTGGTGCGACCGCAAGGGACCGCGGCCGGCCCTCGCCGTCGGGATGTCCCTCATGATCCTCGGGCTGCTCGCAGCAGGAGCCGCCCCGGACTTCTGGCTCGTGACCGTGGGGCGGGCCGTGTCCGGCCTCGGTGGCGGATTCATGATCGTGGCGGTCTACGTCGTGATCGGCCGGTCCTTCCCGCAGCGGACCCAACCTGTCGTGTTCGGCTGGCTGGCAGCCGCGTGGGTGCTGCCGGCACTCATCGGACCGGTGGTCGCCGGCTTCGTGACGCAGCAGTTCGGGTGGCGGTGGGTGTTCCTCGGCGTCGCCCCGGTGGTGATCGCCGCCGTCGTGATCGTATGGCCCAAGACGAGGGAGCTCGGGGCCATGCCGGCGGCCGACGCCACTCCGGCGAAGGCGCGGGTGGTCCGTGGCCTTGCGCTGGCCGGCGGGGTGTTCGCCGCGCAGTGGGCGGTCGTCCGGCTCGCCGACACCGATGAGCCTGGAACCGGGACCGTGGTTGGACTCGTGGTCCTGGCGGCCGCCGGGGTGGTCGTCGCGCTCGCGGTCCTGCCTGCGCTCCTGCCCCGGGGCACCCTTGTCCTGGCCCGCGGGCTTCCCAGCATCATCGCGACGCGAGGCATCGTCAATGTGGCGTTCTTCGGGACCGAGGCCTTCATCCCCCTGATGCTCGTGAGTTCCCGCGGTATCGACCCGGGAACCGCCGGCCTGACCCTGAGCGCAGGTGCCCTCGGCTGGAGCGCCGGGTCCTTCGTGCAGGCCCGGGTCACGTTCGGTCGTCAGTGGCTGCTCGTCGCCGGTTCCTCCGTGCTGTCCCTCTCGCTCGGGGGATTCGCCCTCGCCACGGCCACGGAGGCCCCGCTCTGGGTCCTCGTCGTCGTCTGGGGGCTGTCCGGCTTCGCCATGGGGATGACCCTCTCGAGCACCTCGGTCCTGGTGCTGAAACTCTCGGCCGCCACCGAACAGGGACGTAACTCCGCGGCCCTGCAGATCTCCGACCAGCTCGGCGGTGTGGCAGGCACCGCCGGCGCGGGTGCGCTCTTCGCCCTCCTGCACGACCCGGCGGATCCAGGACACGTGCCCACCTTCGTTGCCATTTGGCTCGCTCTGTGGGTGTTCACGGCAGCAGGTATAGTTTCGGGTCTGAGAGGGGCCCGGTCATCGGATGACGGCCCCGGCCTCACCCCCAGCAAGTCAATGGAAGGTACTGTCCCGGCGTGAGTAGTGACACCCTGTTCGGTACCGGCGCAGCCCTGCCTCCCGCATATCCGGAGCGCGCAGCCTGGGGGACCGCCCCCAAGCTGCGCCAGTGGCAGAGCGAAGCGCTGGAGAAGTATTTCCGGGAGTCCCCGAGCGATTTCCTCGCCGTGGCGACCCCGGGCGCCGGCAAGACGACCTTCGCGCTCCGCGTGGCCACCGAGCTCGTCGACCGGGGCATCGTCAACCGCATCACGGTCGTCGCTCCGACCGACCACCTCAAGCGCCAGTGGGCCGACGCCGCGGCGCGGGTCGGTCTCGCGATCGACCCCAACTTCAAGAATGCCGACGGCCGCCACGGTGGCGCGTTCATCGGTGTCGCCGTGACCTACGCGCAGGTCGCCAGCAAGCCGATGCTGCACCGCGCTAAGACGGAGGCGGCCCGCACCCTTGTGATCCTCGACGAGATCCACCACGGCGGTGACGCGCTGTCCTGGGGCGACGGTATCCGGGAGGCCTTCGAGCCCGCGGCCCGACGCCTCGCGCTCACCGGGACGCCGTTCCGGTCCGACACCGCCGCGATCCCCTTCGTCGAATACGCCGAGGACCGCGACGGGATCCGCCGATCGCGCGCCGACTACACCTACGGCTACGGCCAGGCGCTCCGGGACCATGTGGTCCGGCCCGTCATGTTCATGGCGTACTCGGGCCAGATGCGCTGGCGGACGAGCGGCGGCGAGGAGATGGCGGCGTCGCTCGGCGAGGCCGCGGTCACCAAGGACATCACGGCCCAGGCCTGGCGCACGGCGCTGAACCCGGCGGGCGAATGGATCCCCGCCGTCCTCGCGGCCGCCGACAAGCGGCTCACCGAGGTGCGGCGCACCGTGCACGACGCCGGGGGCCTCGTGATCGCGACGGACCATGAC
This sequence comes from Arthrobacter sp. UYP4, assembly GCF_057291175.1. Lineage (NCBI taxonomy): Bacteria > Bacillati > Actinomycetota > Actinomycetes > Micrococcales > Micrococcaceae > Arthrobacter > Arthrobacter sp. UYP4. Next base: position 935,295 of record NZ_JBXAVU010000001.1, on the reverse strand, counting down.
GACGCGCGGGCGTACGCCGGCCAGCTGAAGAAGATCACGGGCGAGTCCCCGACGGTCATCCTGTCCGACGACGCCAAGGCCTCCTCCAAGATCGAGGAGTTCTCCGAGGGGGACAAACGCTGGATGGTCGCGGTCCGCATGGTGTCCGAGGGCGTGGACGTCCCGCGACTGGCGGTCGGCGTCTATGCCACCTCGACGGCGACGCCGCTGTTCTTCGCCCAGGCCGTCGGCCGGTACGTCCGTGCACGCCGGCGGGGCGAGACGGCGTCGATCTTCCTGCCCTCGGTGCCGAACCTCATGGCGCTGGCGAACCAGCTCGAACTCGAGCGAGACCACGCCCTCGACCGCCCCGAGAAGGACGACGAAGGCTTCGGCCTCGAGGACGGGCTGATGGAGGCCGCGAACCGCGAGGACAAGGCGTCGGACGCCCTGACCAAGCAGAAGTTCGAGGCCCTCGAGTCGCAGGCGTCCTTCGACCGCGTCCTGTTCGACGGCGGCGAGTTCGGCACGGGTGGCGAGATGGGCAGCGAGGAGGAGCTGGACTTCCTCGGGATCCCTGGCCTGCTCGACGCCGACCAGGTGGGCCAGCTGCTGCGCCAGCGCCAGCAGGAGCAGCAGTCCCGCCGGAAGGGCAGGCCGACGGCAGCTCCTGCTGCCGAGCCGATCGTCGTCGACCACCGGCAGCTCACGGAACTGCGGGGGCAGCTCGCCAAGAACGTCTCCGCCTGGGCGGCCCGGACCGGCATGCCGCACGGCCAGGTCCACACCGAGCTGCGCCGCCAGTGCGGCGGACCCGCCGTGGCGCAGGCCAACGAGGACCAGCTCCAGCGCCGACTGCAGAAGCTGCAGGACTGGTTCATCGGCAAGAAGTAGGACCGTCCCGACGAGAACGAGAACGAGAACGAGAACGAGAACGAGAACGAAGGCCGGGCTGGTCGGACCAGCCCGGCCTGTCGCGTCGAGGGCCTAGCGCGTCAATTCGACGCCGGCGGCTTCCATCTCGTCCAGCGCCTCCTCGGACCGGTCCGCGTGGACGCCCCGCGTGAGGTCCGCCAGGACCGTCACGGAGTAGCCGGCCTGCAGCGCGTCGAGGGCCGTCGCCCGGACGCAGTAGTCGGTCGCGAGGCCCGCGACGACGACGTCGTCGACCTCGTGGTCCTGCAGCCAGTCATCGAGCGTCATGGGTTCGACATCGCTGTCCTCCGCCGCGCCGCCGAGCTTCTGCTCACCCGTCGGCACCTCGTCGTCGGGCGCCTTCACGCCCTCGAAGCCCGAGTAGGCCGCCTCGAACTGTCCCTTGCGGAACACGGCGTCGATGCTCTCGGTGTCGAGGTCGCGGTGGAAGTCCGAGCCCTTCGTGTCCGCCACGCAGTGGACGGGCCAGGAGTCGATGAAGTCCGGGGTCTCCGAGAAATGGCTCCCCGGATCGATGTGCCAGTCCTGCGTGGCGACGATGTAGTCGTAGGAGCCGGCCTGCTCGTCGATGTGGTCGCTGATGTCGGCCGCCACCTGAGCACCGCCGGCGACGGCGAGCGAGCCGCCCTCGCAGAAGTCGTTCTGCACGTCCACGATGATCAGTGCGCGTGTCATGGTGCTGCCTCCTCGTACTCGGTGGGGATGACCGGTTCGCCGCGCTGCAGGCGCCGGACGGCTCCGGGCAGTTCGGCGAGCGACTGCTGGTGGCGCTCGGCGGCGCGGACCACGGCCTCGGGTCCGGTCCAGCCGGGCAGAAGGACGCCGTCGGCCACGAACTGCTGGGTGAGCGGGCGATCGTTGCCGTCGTCGGCCGGGCTGATCCCGATGCCCACCACCTCGGCCTGCGCCGTGCCGTGCCCGTCGAGGCGCCGCAGCGCGCGCTTCAGCCCGCCCACGGAGGCCTTGTTCTTGGCGGCCTTGGCCACGGACACGAAGGTGCCGTCGTCGTCCTCCCGGCTCACCAGCTTGTAGACCATGCCGGCGGTCGGCGCACCCGACCCGGTGACCAGGGACGTGCCGACCCCGTAGGAGTCGACCGGCGCCGAGGCGAGGAGGCCGATCGCGAACTCGTCCAGGTCGGACGTCACCACGATCTTGGTGTTGTGGTTGCCGAGGTCGTCGAGCAGTTCACGGACCCAGCGGGCCTGGGCGACGAGGTCGCCGGAGTCGAGGCGGACGGCGCCGAGCTCGGGACCTGCCACCTCGACGGCGGTCCGCACGCCCTGTTCGACGTCGTAGGTGTCCACGAGGAGCGAGGTGCCGCGACCGAGCGAGGCGACCTGCGCCTCGAACGCGGCACGCTCGGAATCGTGCAGCAGCGTGAAGGAGTGCGCCGCCGTGCCGACGGTGGGGAGGCCGTAGCGGCGCCCCGCCTCGAGATTGGACGTGCTGGCGAAGCCGCCGATGATCGCGGAACGCGCGCAGGCCACGGCTGCCTCCTCGTGCGTGCGCCGCGAGCCCATCTCGATGCAGGGCCGGCCCGCTGCCGCACCCGTCATGCGGGACGCCGCCGACGCGATGGCGCTGTCGTGGTTGAGGATCGAGAGGATGAGCGTCTCGAGGATGCACGCCTCGGCGAACGTCGACTCCACGGTCAGGATCGGGGAGTTCGGGAAGTACGCCTCGCCCTCCGCGTAGCCCGAGATCGAGCCCGAGAACCGGAAGCCGGCCAGCCAGGCGAGCGTGGTGTCGTCGACGATCCGGTGATCGCTCAGGAACGCGAGCTGCGCGTCGTCGAAACGGAACGTGGCCAGTTCCTCGAGCAGGCGTCCGGTCCCGGCGACGACGCCGTACCGCCGGCCCACGGGGAGTCGGCGGGCGAAGGCCTCGAACACCGAGCGGCGGTGCGCCGCCCCGGAGTGCAGCGAGGCCTGCAGCATGGTGAGTTCGTACTGGTCGGTGAAGAGCGCGCTGTTCGCCGCGTTCACCGCCGCAGGCGTCGGACCGGCGTCGGCCGGAGGATCTGTGGTCAGGGCTTTGGTCACCCACAGAACGATAGCCGGGCGTCCGCCGTGAGAGTACCCGGCCACCGGGGCCGGGTCTTCACACCTAGAATGAGGGATATGACCGTAGGCTTTGCAACCGGCACCGACACCCAGGAAGAGGTGCGGACGGCCGAGAAGACCGACCTGGACCAGCCCTGGGTGGTGGTGGTCTGGAACGACCCAGTGAACCTCATGAGCTATGTGAGCTTCGTCTTCCAGACCTACTTCGGGTACAGCGAGGCCAAGGCGCGCACGCTCATGCTGGAGGTCCACGAGCAGGGCCGTTCCGCCGTCGTCTCCGGCAGCCGGGAGAAGGTGGAGCAGGACACCGTCGCGCTCCACTCGTACGGACTGTGGGCGACCTTCGAAAAAGCCGGAAGCGAGTAGGCCCCTTGGCGAAACCGTTCAAATCGACGCGCCGCGGCATCACCGGTGCGCTGGAACCGGGCGAGGCGCGGCTCCTGGGCGCCCTGCTCGACGACGTCATCTCGATGCTGGAACCCGAGACGGGCCCCAGCGAGGACCCCCTGGCCGCCCTCGTGGGCATGTCCGGGGCGGACGCCGAGGCCACCGCACCCGACGATTCGGCCGTCCGGCGCCTGCTGCCCGACGCCGTGCGCGGCGACGACGACGAGGCGCTCGCCTTCCGGCGGCTGACCGAGCGGTCCCTGCGCGAGCAGAAGATCGGCGCGCTGCGCGGCACGGCGCTCCTGATCGAGTCGAGCCCCATGACGCTCAACGACGAGCAGGCCCGCCTCTTCGCGCAGGCACTCAACGACGTCCGCCTGGTCCTCGCCGACCGGCTCGCCATCGAGACGGAGGAGGACGCCGAGCGGCTCCATGACATCGCCGACTCGAAGGACGTCGACAACGTCGAGTCCTATCTCGCGCTGGTGTACAACTTCATCACCTGGCTGCAGGAGTCACTGGTGCAGGCGATGCTGAAGGCCGCCCGGCTCGAGCGCTGACCCGCCCGGGCCCGCCGGGGAGTCCTGTGACATACCCCACGGGTCGGCGGATAGTTTTCGGGGGCAGCACGTCATATTCTCAGAGGATCATGAGCCCAGAGCGAGCGAACACGGACCGCAGCGAAGCGCCGATCGGCATCTTCGACTCCGGCGTCGGCGGACTGACGGTCGCACGAGCCGTCATCGACCAGTTGCCCCACGAATCGATCATGTACGTCGGCGACACCGCGAACGGCCCCTACGGGCCGCTGCCGATCGCCCGGGTACGCGCCCACGCCCTCGGGGTGATGGACGAACTGGTGGACTCGGGCGTCAAGCTCCTCGTCATCGCTTGCAACTCGGCCTCGGCGGCCGTGCTCCGCGATGCGCGCGAGCGCTACACGGCCCGCTACGGCATCCCGGTGATCGAGGTCATCCAGCCCGCCGTCCGCAGGGCCGTCGCCGCCACCCGCTCGGGTCGCATCGGCGTCATCGGCACGACGGCGACCGTCGGATCGCGCGCCTACGACGACACGTTCGCGGCCGCCCCGCATCTCGAGGTGACCTCCGTGGCGTGTCCGGCGTTCGTCGAGTTCGTCGAGGCCGGCATCACCGGCGGTCCGGCCCTGCTGCGGACGGCCGAGGAGTACCTCGAGCCGCTCAAGGAGGCGGGCGTCGACACCGTCGTGCTCGGCTGCACCCACTATCCGCTGCTCACCGGCGTCATCTCCTACGTCATGGGCGACGCCGTCACCCTCGTCTCCAGCGCGGAGGAGACGGCCAAGGACGTCTACCGTGCGCTGGTCTCGCACGACCTCGAGCGGGACAGCGTGGATCCCGCCGTGCACCGCTTCATCGCGACGGGCGACGCCGGGAGCTTCGAGGTGCTGGCGCGCCGGTTCCTCGGCCCCGAGGTGCTGAGCGTGCAGCACGTGGACCACGTCGCCGCGCAGTACCCGACCGGCAGCCTCGCCCGGATCACTCCCGAGATGATCGCCGCCGCCGGCTTCCCCCGGGCATGAAACTCACCATCGTGGGGTGCAGCGGGTCCTTCCCCGGCCCGCAGTCACCGGCCTCCTGCTATCTCCTCAGCGCCGAGTGGGAGGGCCGCACCTGGCGGATCCTGCTCGACCTCGGCAACGGATCGCTCGGCGCGCTGCAGCGGTACATGGACCTGCGCGAGATCGACGCGGTGTTCCTCTCACACCTCCACCCGGACCACTGCATGGACCTGTGCGGACTCCACGTCGCCGTCCACTGGGATCCGGCGGGCTGGGGCCTGCCCCGCATCCCGGTCTGGGGGCCGGCCGCGACGGCCGATCGGATGGCGAGCGCCTACGGGCTCGAGCTCGACCCGGGCATGCACGAGGACTTCGACTTCCAGCCCTGGCAGGATCGGGACCCGGTGACCGTCGGTCCCTTCACCATCACGCCGTTCCAGGTCCTGCATCCCATCGAGGAGGCGTACGCGCTGCGCGTCGAGGTCGCGGAGACGGACGAGCACGGTGTCCTCCGCCCCCATGTCCTCACCTACTCGGGGGACACCGACGCGTGCGACGGACTGGTGGACGCCGCCCGGGACGCGGACGTCTTCCTCTGCGAGGCCGCGTTCCACGAGGGGCGCGACGACGCCATCTCCGGTGTGCACCTGACCGGTAAGCGCGCAGGGGACGTGGCGACCCGCGCGGCCGCCCGACGGCTCCTGCTCACCCACCTGCCCGTGTGGAACGACGCGAACCTGGCCGTCAGCGAGGCCCGCCAGAGCTACGACGGCCACCTCGCCGTCGCGGTCGCCGGGGTGTCCTACACCGTCTGAACCGGCAGGCAGCCGGTCGCCGGTCGACCGTCCACTGCGGCACTGCCAGCGATCTCCCATGTGCTGCCGTCTAGACTGGAAGTCATGACCCCCGCGAATTCCCCCTCCCTGCCTCCCTCCGCCGGCACCGCTGCCCCCGTGCTGCGGGCGGACGGACGGACGCCCGACCAGCTGCGCAACATCAGCATCACCCGCGGCTGGTCGAAGCAGGCCGAGGGGTCCGCGCTGATCGAGTTCGGCAACACGCGCGTGCTCTGCACGGCGTCCCTGACCAGCGGGGTGCCCCGGTGGCTCAAGGGCGAGGGCAAGGGCTGGGTGACGGCGGAGTACGCCATGCTGCCGCGCGCCACCAACACCCGCTCCGACCGCGAGTCCGTCAAGGGCAGGATCGGCGGCCGCACGCACGAGATCTCCCGGCTGATCGGACGCTCCCTGCGCTCGATCATCGACACGAAGGCGCTGGGCGAGAACACGATCGTCCTCGACTGCGACGTCCTGCAGGCCGACGGAGGCACGCGTACGGCGGCGATCACGGGCGCCTACGTCGCGCTCGCCGATGCGATCCGCTACGCGAAGGACAAGAAGCTCATCCCGGCGTCGGCCTCCCCGCTGACGGACACCGTCGCCGCGATCAGCGTCGGGATCATCGACGGCGTCCCCATGCTGGACCTCCCGTACGTCGAGGACGTGCGCGCGGAGACCGACATGAACGTCGTCGTCACCGGATCTGGCACGTTCGTCGAGGTGCAGGGCACCGCGGAGGGCGCCCCCTTCGACCGCGCCGAACTCGACGCCCTGCTCGATCTCGCGCTCCTCGGCACCGCGCAGCTCGCCCAGATCCAGCTCGACACCCTCCGGGACTCCTCCGGTGGCTGATGCACCCCGGCTCGTCCTCGCCACCCGCAACGCCGGCAAGCTTCGGGAACTACGCGAGCTGCTGCGCGGCCAGGTGCCGGGGCTCGACGTCGACACCCAGGTCGTCGACGCCGCCTCGGCGGGCGCGCCCGACGTCGTCGAGAGCGGTGTGACCTTCGAGGAGAACGCCCTGCTCAAGGCGGAGCAGACCGCGCAGGCCACCGGGCTCATCGCGGTCGCCGACGACTCGGGCCTCGCCGTCGACGTCCTCGGCGGAGCGCCCGGCATCTTCTCGGCCCGCTGGGCCGGGCGGCACGGCGACGACGCCGCGAACCTCGAACTCCTCCTGGCGCAGCTCTCCGACATCCCGGCCGACCGCAGGGGAGCGGCGTTCGTCTGCGCGGCGGCCCTCGCACGACCGGGTGCTTCCGGCGGAAGCCGTGCGGAGCGCGGAGAGCTGCGCGGCACCCTCCTGACCGCCCCCCGCGGGGCAGGTGGCTTCGGCTACGATCCGATCCTCGTGCCCGAGGGGCTCCAGCGCACCTGCGCCGAACTCGCGCCGGAGGAGAAGAACGCCATCAGCCACCGCGGCATCGCCTTCCGGGCGCTGCTGCCGCACCTCGTCGACGCCCTGTCCTGAGAGCGCCGGGCAGGACGGCAGCGCAGCACGAACCCGAGTAGACCAACCAGCACCGCACGCCGTCCGTCCAGCAGGACGGACAACGAGAGGGACGAATACCACCGTGAGCATCATCCAGACTGTCCAGGCCGTCCAGGCGACGACGGCGAGCCCCACGTCGGACGGATCGGCCCTCGGCGCAGTCACGGACTGGGCCGTGAACCTCATGGAGACCATCGGCGCGCCCGGCGCCGGGCTCGCCATCGCCCTCGAGAACCTCTTCCCTCCGCTGCCGAGCGAGGTGATCCTGCCCCTCGCCGGGTTCACCGCCAGCCGGGGCAACTTCTCGCTGTTCGAGGCGATCCTGTGGACGACCCTGGGCTCGGTGGTCGGAGCCTACGCGCTGTACGCCCTCGGCGCGTGGCTCGGCCGCGACCGCATGCGCCGCCTCGTCTCCAAGGTCCCGCTCATCGACATCGAGGACGTCGACAGGGTCGAGGACTGGTTCAACCGGCACGGGTACCGGGCCGTGTTCTTCGGCCGGATGATCCCGCTGTTCCGGAGCCTCGTCTCCATCCCGGCGGGCATCGAACGCATGCCCGTCGGCAAGTTCCTCCTGCTCACGACCGCCGGCAGCCTGATCTGGAACTCCCTCTTCGTGCTGGCCGGGTTCTACCTCGGGGAGAACTGGCACATCGTCGAGCAGTACGCGGATGTCTTCCAGAAGATCGTGATCGTCGCCGTCGTGCTGTTCGCTGTCTACTTCGTCGTCTCCAAGGTGCGCAAGCACCGCGCGGACAAGCGCGTGCAGTGACGCCGGCCCCGGGCATGGTCGACGCGACGGACCCGCTCGTGCAGGTCTGGCCGCTGTTCGGGCTGGAGATCGCCACGCCGCGCCTGGTCCTCACGCCGGTCCGGGACGAGCACCTGCCGGGGCTGGTCGACGCCGTCCTCGCCGGGATCCACGATCCCGCCGACATGCCCTTCAGCGTGCCCTGGACGGACGCGCCCCGCGACGTGCTGATCACGGAGACCGCCAAGCACCAGTGGCGCCTGCGGGCGGGCGTCTCGGCAGGGGAGTGGACCGTCAACTTCGCGGTCCTGCACGAGGGCCGCGTGATCGGCGTCCAGGACCTGGCGGCGCGCTCGTTCCCGCTGCTGCGCCGTGTCGAGACGGGATCCTGGCTCACCCGGGCCGCCCACGGCCGGGGATTCGGGACGGAGATGCGCGCCGCCGTGCTCCAGTTCGCCTTCGACCACCTCGGCGCGACGTCGGCCGTGTCGGGAGCGGCCGCGTGGAACGCCGCGTCGCTCGGCGTGTCGCGCCGGCTCGGCTACGTCCCGAACGGGACCGCGCTGGCCGAGGCCAGACGGGGAGAGGTGCAGGTGCTCCAGAACCTGCTGCTCACGCGGGAGGACTTCGTCCGGCCCGACTGGGTGGCCGAGGTCCGGGGACTGCAGGCCGCGCTGACCCTGCTCATTCCCGGGTCGCTGCGCGGGGCGGCAGGCTGAGTTCCGTCCCCGACGCGGGCGCCACGGCGGACAGGACCCGGTCGGGCGCAGGTCCTGCGAGCACCCGCGCGAGATCCGACGCCGGCCCGAACAGCCGGGCGTCGAGGCCCAGGGAGCGGGCCGCGGCGACGTTTGCCGGGGTATCATCCACGAAGGTCACGAGGCCCGGCTCCACCGCCAGCTCCGTGAGCACATGGTCGAAGACGGCCGTCGACGGCTTGACGAGGCGCAGCGACGAACTGAAGAAGCGGTGCCGGAACAGCCGGGTCCAGCGGGCGTCGCCCAGCTGGGCCACCATGGCCGCCGGCATGTTCGACAGCAGGGCGAGGCGCTCGCCCCGGCCGTCCAGGTCCTCGAGGACATCCAGGGTGTCGAGGTTCAGGTGCGACCACTGGTTGCCGTCCAGGACGTCGAGCCAGGCGGAGCGCGCGCTGCCCACGCGCCCGCCCGTGACGAGGGACCAGTAGTCCTCGGAGGTCAGCGCCCCGATGTCGTAGGCGTGGCGGTGCTGCCAGTAGGTCGACGCCTGCCCGTGCAGGCCCTCCACGCCGGTCGCCTCCGCGAGCAGCTCCCAGTCCTGCGGCGTGGGGGCGGTGGAGACCACGTTGCCGTAGTCGAAGAGGTACCACCGGCGGGAGCTGTCGATGCGGGCCATGACTCAGGGTAGGACGCCCAGCCGTCGAGAGGACCCCGCCACCGGTGAACATCGGGTGAACGGGCGGGACGGGCAACGGCGGTAAACTGGCTGCGTGGGAATCGCATTCACGGCCATCGACTTCGAGACTGCGAATGGCTTCCGTGGCTCCCCGTGCGCCGTCGGCCTGACGAAGGTCCGGGACGGCCGGATCGTCGAGGAGGCATCCTGGCTGATGCGCCCGCCGGAAGGCCACGACCACTTCGACTCGCGGAACATCGCCATCCACGGCATCACCTCGGGCATGGTCCAGGACGCCCCCCGCTTCGGCGAGCTGTTCCCCGAGATCGGCGGCTTCATCGGCTCCGACGTGCTGGTGGCGCACAACGCGGCCTTCGACCTCGGCGTCATCCGGTCCGCGCTGGAGGTGTCGGCTCTCGCCGGCCCTGCCTGGGACTACGCCTGCACCGTCGTGCTCTCCCGCAAGAGCTACTCCCTGCCGTCCTACTCGCTGCCGTTCGTCGCGGAAGCGGCGGGGGTCCCGCTGCTCAACCACCACGACGCCGTCGAGGACGCGCGGGCGTGCGCCGGGATCATGATGGACCTCGCCCGGCGGTACGAGGCAGGCACCGTCGAGGACGTCCTCGGGTGCCATGGCCTGCCGCTCTCTCGGGCAGAGGCCTACGCGCCGGGCGTGGACGAGCTGTCGAAGGCCACGCGCACCGCACTGGGTCGCGGCTCGTCGCCGTCGGGCTGGTCCGGCTGGCCGGAGGAGGGCGCGAATCCGCACGCCAATCCCCAGGCCGATCCGCGCCACCCGCTGTACGGACAGACGGTCGTCTTCACCGGGACCCTCGGCATCCCGCGGCCGCAGGCCAAGGAACGGGCAGCCCACCTCGGCGCACAACCGGCGAGCTCCGTCACCCGACGGACCACCGTCCTCGTCGTCGGGGACGGCTTCGTCGCATCCGACCTGCGCAACGGACGCGTGACCGGGAAGGCCCGGCGCGTGCTGGAACTGCACGAGCGGGGCCAGGCCATCGAGGTGCTCTCGGAAGCCGAGTTCCTGCAGATGACCGGCGACCGCTGGCCCGCCGCGAGCCCGGCGGCCGGCTAGAGACGCAGCGGGACGCCGGTGAGTCGGGCCGACAGGTCGATCAGTCGCGACGCGGCATTGCGCTCACGGGCGTGCGGTTCCGCCGGGACGAGGGCCGGCGGTCCCGTGAGCTGGAATCCGCCGCCAGGACCGCAGTAGGCACCGTTCGGGATCCCGGGATCGGCCGTCGCGCGGACGAGGGGCCACGCCCCGGCGTCCTTCCCCTGCGCCACGTGCGCCAGGACGGTCCGCCGCCACCGGGGCGCGTCCTTGCGGGCCGCGACGCCCGGCCGGTCCGGCGTGAGCATCCCGAGTGCGAGGCCGGGATGGGCCACGACGCTCGTCGCCGCGCTCCCTGTCGCATCGAGGCGCCGGGCCAGCTCGAACCCGAAGGCCGTGACCGCCAGCTTCGACGTCGCATACGCGACGGAGCCGCGGTACGACGACGGCTCGAGGAACGACGGCGTGAGGCGTGCCCAGCGGTGGCTGATGCTGCCGAGGTGGACGATCCTGGTCCCGGCGGCGGTCAGCGCGGGGAGGAGCAGGGCGATCAGGGCGTAGTGGCCTAGGTGGTTGGTACCGAACTGGAGCTCGAAGCCGTCCGCCGTCGTGCGCTCCTCGCGGGACCCGACCACCCCGGCGTTGGCCAGCAGGCCGGTCAGGGGCGGGCCGGCCGCTATCGCCGCGGCCGCGCCCCGGACCGATGCCAGGTCCGCGAGGTCGAGGAGCTGGAAGGTGACGTCGGCGCAGGGGTGGACGCCCCGGATGGCGCTGATCGCGCGTCGTGCCCTGTCCTCACTGCGTGATGCCAGCACCACGCTCGCGCCCGCTCCCGCGAGTTGCTCCGAGGCGAAGTAGCCGAGACCGGCGTTGGCGCCCGTGACGAGGAAGCGACGGCCGTCCAGACGGGGAAGGGCGGACGGATCCCAGTCCGAGGCGTCCGAGCCGTCCCGGCCCGTCGTCGGGCCGCTGCCGCCGTCGCGGGCCCGCCGCGGCACTCAGGTGCCTGTCGTCGCGGACAGGAGTGTCCGGGTCATGGAGCGGACGACGGCGGGAACCCCCGGCGAGGTCAGGTAGCCGGCCGGCAGGGCGCGTGTGCCGTGCAGTGCGCCGACGATCCCGCCCGCCAGGGACGCCGCGACCACCGGGGAGGCGTCGGGCCTGCCGGCGTGCGCCGCATGCCGGAGGGCCGCGACGAGATGGTCCCGCGGCGACGAGGACTCGTCGGCGCCCTCGACGGCCGCCCGCAGTGCGGCCTCGAACGTGCCGGCCGCCGTCGCTCCGTCGGCTGCCGTGCCGTCCGACCCGGCATCGGAGGTGTCCGCTCCGTCGGCCAGCGCGCGGCCTGCATCGTGCCCGGCGTCCGCTGCGGAACTCCGTGCACCGGTGCGGGCGGTGGTGACCGCCTCGTCCAGGGTCGTCCCCTCGATCGCCAGCGACCGGATCACGGCGCTGAGGAGGCCTGCGGTGGCCCGGGCGGAGTGCGAGCCGTGCGTCAGCGCGGCGGCGTCGAGCGTGAGGCGCTCGACCATGCTGGCGGGGATCCGGGGGACCAGCCCGAACGGGGCCGAGCGCATCAGCGCACCCGGTCCCTGCGCCCGGAGGTTCAGGGGGCGGCCGAACGTCCCCATCTCGCCGGTGAGGAGGGCGCGGACGGTCTCGGCGTCGGGATCGTGGACGGCCACCAGCTCCTCCTGCCGGTCCAGCCACCTCGGCGGAGGAACCGGTGCGTTCGGCGGCAGGTGCTCGCCCTGCCGCGAGAGCCAGCGGAGATAGGCGAGCCACACGCAGGCGGTCTCGTCGGCGGCGACGCCGTCGTTCGCCCACTCCAGTGCCTCCACGAGGGCGTCCACGGTGTAGAGGGTGAGCTGCGTGGCGTCGGAGACGGCCACGGCTCCCGGCTCGTCGAGGGCGGTCGCGGGATCGTCACCCGCCACGGTGAGGACACCGTAGGCGTCCCCGGCCATCGTGCCGAGCAGGCACCCCAGGACCCGATCCTCGTACGTGTCCGGCGTGGTGTCCCCGGGGCCGGGACCGGCGGTGCTGTCAGTCGTCACCCGTCCAGTCTAGGGAGGAGTAGGACGGACCAGAGCCACCGGAGCTCCCAGCAGCCGTGCAGACTAGGATGGAAGGCTTGTCCGCGGCCCGGACCCTCCGGGCCGTCCCACTGCAGCACCGATCGAAGGAATGCGCATCCATGACCCACCACACGACGACGGCGGACGCCGTTCCCACCGGTACCGCTCAGGACGGTACCCGGCGTGCACCAGGACTCGCGGCACGCTCGATCGCCGAGGGGGTCGGATCCTTCCTCGTCATCCTCGTCGGCCTCGGAGCCACGATGCTGGCCACCGAGACGTCGCTGCAGCCCACTCTCGTCTTCGGGTTCGCCGTCGTCGCCGCGATGATCGCGTTCGGCCACGTATCGGGCGGCCACTTCAACCCGGCCGTCACCGTCGGATCGGCGGTGGCGGGGCGGACCGACTGGAAGTCCGTGCTGCCCTATCTCGTGGCCCAGGTGCTGGGCGCGGTCGCCGCATCGGGACTCATCTGGCTGGTCCTGAGCGCCAACGCTCAGCTCTCCGACATCGGAGGGTTCTTCAGTTCGGCCTCCAACGGGTTCGGTGAGCACTCGGCGGCGCAGTTCCCCCTGACCAGCGCCTTCCTGCTGGAGGTCGTCGCGGCGGCACTCCTCGTCGCGGTCTTCCTCGGAGCGCGGTCGCAGCGCGGCGGGCGCGACCTCGCGCCGTTCGCCGTCGGCCTCACCTACGCCGGACTGCTCTCCTTCCTCCTGCCCGTCACGAACGGCGGCGTCAACCCGGTCCGCTCCACCGCCTCGGCCGTCTTCGCCGAGCCGTGGGCCCTCCAGCAGCTGTGGCTGTTCTGGGCTGCACCGATGGTCGGCGGCGTGATCGCGGGACTGGTCTACCGCAGCCTGGACTCGGGCCGCCCGTCCCGCACGGAGGGGAAGACCGTTCCCGCGACGCCGCATGGCGACGGCGACGGCGCCGTGCACCAGCACGATGCGCAGCAGGACGCGGAGCAGCCCGTGGCCCAGCCGGGCACCTCCCAGTACGACGCCCCCGGGGCCGGCGGCACGGGACGCCCTGCCGGCGACGCCGAGTCCTTCTTCGATGCACGGCCCTCCTCGGGACACGACGCCTCCCGGGGCGACGAGTCCCCGAGCGGGCCGGTGCGCTGAGCCGGATTCCGGGCCCGCCGAGCGCTGATCCTCCGAATGTCGGCATGCGGCGGTAGCGTGAAATCCATGAGGATCCTCCATACGTCAGACTGGCACCTGGGCCGGTCCTTCCACGGGACCGGGACCCTCGACGCGCAGCGGATCTTCGTCGACAACCTCGAGAAGACGGTGCGCGAGGAAGCAGTCGACGTGGTCCTCGTGGCGGGGGACGTCTACGATCGAGCACTGCCGGCGGTGGACGTCGTTGCCCTCTTCGACGAGACACTGGACCGGCTCACCGTCGCCGGCGCGCAGGTGGTCGTCAGCAGCGGGAACCACGACTCGGCCACGCGGCTCGGCTTCGGTGGCCGCATCCTCGCCCGCGGCGGCGTGCACCTGCGCACGCGCATCGAGGACATCGGCACGGCTGTGACCTGGCCGCTCGGGGCGGAGGCCGAACTCGCGATCTACGGCGTACCGTACCTCGAACCCCGCGTCGTCGCGGAGGCGCTGCAGGCGGACGGCACCACGCACACCGCCGTGACCCGCGCCGCCCTCGACCGCGTGCGCGAGGACATCGCGCTCCGGAGCAGGGAGCGCCGCGTGGTGTCCGTCGTGATGGCCCATACCTTCGCTGCCGGGGGCGAGGGCTCGGACAGTGAGCGCGACCTCGCCATCGGCGGCCTCGGGTCCGTGCCGCTCGCGCTGTTCGAGGGCTTCGACTACAGCGCGCTGGGCCACCTGCACGGCAGGCAGAGGCTGTCCGAGACCGTGCGCTACTCGGGGTCGCCCCTCGCGTACTCCTTCTCCGAGGCGAACCAGCACAAGGGCGCGTGGCTCCTGGACGTCGGCGCGGACGGGATCGGTGCCGTCCGGCCCGTCGAGTGGCCGGCGCCGCGCGACCTCGCCGTGCTCACCGGCACCCTCGACGAGCTCCTGGAACGCGACGACCTCGCCTGGGCGGAATCGGCTTACTGCTCCGTCACCCTCACCGACCGTGAGCGGCCGGCGCGCGCCATGGAGCGCCTGAGGACACGGTTCCCCGACACCCTCGTACTCTCCTTCGCTCCGGAGGGCGGGGACCGGCAGGACGCGCGGACGTACAGCCAGCGGATCGCCGAGGCGCGGGACGACGCCGAGATCTGCTGCGGTTTCCTCGACCATGTCCGCGGCCGGAGTGCCTCTCCCGAGGAGCAGGCGCTCATCCGCTCGACCGTCGACGCCGCGTTGAGCCTCGCCCACGAACGCTAGGACGCGCGCATGAGACTGCACCACCTCGAGATCCAAGCCTTCGGCCCCTTCGCCGACCGGCAGAGCGTCGACTTCGATGCGCTGTCCAGCCAGGGCCTGTTCCTCCTGAACGGTCCCACCGGCGCCGGGAAGTCGAGCGTCCTCGACGCCGTGTGCTTCGCACTCTACGGTTCGGTCCCCGGCGCCCGTCAGGCGGCGAAGAGGCTCCGCAGCGACCATGCTGCGGAATCGGTGGCTCCGGAGGTGTCCCTCGAATTCTCGGTCGCGGACCGCCGTTTCCGCGTGGTGCGGTCACCCGCGTGGGAGAGGCCGGCGCGACGCGGGAACGGGACCACCACGGAACAGGCCCGCACCCTCCTCAGCGAACGGGTGGACGCCGAGTGGGTGCAGAAGTCGGCGCGCAACGACGAGGCCGGACTGGAGCTGCAGTCCCTCCTCGGCATGGACAAGGAACAGTTCACCAAGGTCGTGATGCTTCCGCAGGGCGAGTTCGCGGCCTTCCTCCGGGCCGACGCGAAGCCCCGACGGGAACTGCTGCAGAGGCTGTTCTCGACCACGCGGTTCGAGGATCTCGAGAGGCTCTTCACCGAGGAGAGTCATCGCACCGCGCGGAACCTCGCGGACCATGAGGGCAAGCAGCGGCACGTGTTCCTGCGCGCGGTCGATGAGGCCGAGCGCCATGACCTCAGCCTTGCCGAGACGGGGATCGACCCGGACAGCCCCGGCGGCTGGTCCGCGGCCCTGCAGGCACTCGCCGCGGCCCTCCACGACCGCCGGGACGCGGCAGCCCTCGAGAGCACCGAGCTCGCGGAGCGGAGTGCGCTCGCGGACGGCGCATCGGCAGCGCTGAGGCAGCGCCGGTCCCGCTGGACCGCACTCGGCGACCTGCGGAGGCAGCAGGCGGACCACGACGCACGCTCCGACGGGATCGCGGACCTGATGGAGCAGGCACAGCTGCACGACCAGGCCCGCGGGCTCGCCCCGCTCCTCGAACTCGAGTCCGAGGCAGGCATCGGGGTGGAGGGCGCACGTGCCCGGCACGGCGAGGCCCTCCAGCGGCTGCGGAACAGCGACGCCGTCCGGGACTATCTCGACGTCGATCCCACCGTCCAGGACGAGGTCCCGCGGAGCGTCCTCACCGGCGGCTGCACGGCGTCGTCCTCCGCGCTGGGGGTCCTGCGCGCCGCGCTGCCCGACGAGCAACGGTTGCTGGACGTGCGGTCAGAGCTCGACGACGGGTCGGCCGGGGTCCGGCGGCTCGACGAACGGCTCACCATGACGGGCGAAGCCATCACCGCGCTCCAGCATCGGCGCGCGGCCGATGTCGCACGCGTCGCGCCCCTGCGGCTGGCCGCCGACGGCCTGGTCCACCTGCGGGCGGACCTCGCCGCCGCCGTCACGGCCGAGGAGACGGTCCGGCAGTACCGGGCGGCTGAACAACGCCGCGGTGCCGCGGACGCCGGGTACGACGCCGCATCGGGGCGCTTCCTCACGCTCAAGGAGGACTGGCTCACCAAGCTGCAGCTGCGGCTGGAACAGGCTGCCGAGGAACTCGCCGAACAGCTGGCGGACGGCGAGCCGTGCCCGGTGTGCGGCAGCGCGGAGCATCCCGCACCCGTGGCGTCGCCGGGCGGCGAGAGGATCACCCTGGAGGAGGAACAGGCTGCGCGACGCCTGCAGGCCGAGGCCGAGAAGGAGCTCCAGGACCTCCGGGAGGTCCGGGACCGTGCGCGCCTCGACGTTGCCGACCTCGCCGCCCGGGGCGGTGAGCTGTCACCCGAGGACGCTGCTGCGTCCAGCCTCGCGGCGCAGACCAGGGTCCAGGCCGCCGAGACGGCCCAGGCCGAGTGTGAGCAGATCGAGGAGCGCATCCGGCGCGCCACCGAGGACGAGGAACGGATCCGCGCCGAGCGCGACGTGCTGCGGGAGGAACGGGCCGCCGCCGAGTCACGGCGGTCGTCGCTGCTCGACCAGGAGGACGTGCTGGCGCAACGGCTCACCGGGCTCCAGGGCGATGCGCCGTCGCTGACGGCCCGCATCGGCGACGTGCAGCGCGCGTTCGACGACCTGGAAGCGGCGCGGGACGCCCTGGATGCGCTCACATCGGCCGTGGGCCGTCGGCAGGATGCCGTGCAGCGCGTCGAGGACGCGCTGCACGGAACCCCCTTCGGCTCGTCGGACGAGGCCCGCGCGGCGCTCCTCCCGGAGGACCGCCGCAGCCGGATGGCCGAGGCGGTGAAGGAGCACGAGGCACGCGGGCACCGACTCTCCGGCGCCTGGGAGGACGGCGCCGTCCGGGAGACCCTTCGGGAGGAGCAGGAAGGCGTGGAGCCACCCTCCGACGAGGACGAGCGCACCGCCGCCGCCGGCGCCGACGAACTCCGGGTGCGCGCACAGCGGGCCGGTATCAGTGCCGAGGTGCTGGGGCACTCGGTCGCCCAGCTCGAGACCTACTCCCGGCAGTTCGACGACCTCGAGCGGCAGATCGCACCGCTGCGCGAGGAAGCGCGGCTGGCGGCCGCCGTCGCCGACACGGCCCGCGGGGGTGGGGAGAACCTGTACAAGATGTCGCTGGCCACCTACGTCCTCGCCTCACGCCTCGAGCAGGTCGCGGCCGCCGCGACGGAGCGGCTGCTGCAGATGTCCGACGGCCGGTACGCGCTGGTGCACAGCGACGCCACGGCGGGCAACAAGCGCTCGGGACTCGGGTTGAACGTGATCGACGGCTGGACGGGGAACCGCAGGGACACCTCGACGCTGTCCGGCGGGGAGTCCTTCATGGCCTCGCTCGCCCTGGCGCTCGGGCTCGCCGACGTGGTCCAGCAGGAAGCGGGTGGGCTCGACATCGAGACCCTGTTCGTGGACGAGGGATTCGGTTCACTCGACGACCAGGCACTCGAGCAGGTCATGGATGCGCTCGAGGGCCTTCGGAGCGGCGGGCGCGTCGTGGGACTGGTCAGTCACGTGCCCGAACTCAAGCAGCGGGTCAGCGCGCAGCTGCAGGTGGTGAAGGGCCGCCAGGGCTCGGTCCTGCGCTACGTGGAGCAGCCTGCCAGCGTGTAAACTCGAGCCGTTACCGGGTCGGGCGCATCGGGAGGGGGGACGATGCGCGCTTGATGCACCCGGAAAGCGCATGTACAAGAATCCCTCACCGGCGTCGCCGGACTCTTCCCCGTCCCCTCTGCCGGGTCCGGTCCGCTCCCGGCGGTCCCGACTCGGCAGGTTCGGTATCCTCCCGGACCTCGCGGGCACCTCCTTCCTCCTGATCGGCCTCTTCGCGCGGCTGCCCCTCGCGATGCTCACGGTCGGCGCCCTCACGCTCGTCACGACCGCCAGCGGCTCCTACGCCGCGGGAGGTTTCGCGGCCGGAGCGGTCGGGCTCGGCTCGGCGCTCGGGGCCCCGCTGCTCGGCCTCCTCGCGGACAAGCACGGACAGCGCATCGTGCTCCTGGTCTCGGCGGTCCTGAACACCCTGGCCATCGCGGGCGTGCTCGTCGTGACGCTGCGCGGCGGAAGCATCACGGGCAGCACCCTCGCCCTCGTCCTCGCGGCGTCACTCGCCATGGGGTTCACGTGTCCCCAGATCGGCCCGCTGGCCAGGGTCCGCTGGATGGCGATGACCCGCCGCAGCCCACGCTCGGCCCTAGACACCGCCCTCTCCTACGAGGGGACGGCGGACGAGCTCACCTTCGTCCTCGGCCCCGCCCTGGTCGGCCTGCTCGCGAGCCTGATCGCCCCCTGGCTCCCACTCGCCCTGGCCGCGGTGCTGACCATCACCCTCGTCAGTGCGTTCGCCGTCCACCCGACGGTCGCCTTCAGCGATGCGGGCCGCGATCCCGGTGCCGACGGGAACGGGCACGACGGCGATCAGCCCCCGGAGTCCGCGGAGTACCGCCCCGCGCTCGTCCTGCTGCCCGTCGCCGGGATGATCGCCATGGGGACGTTCTTCGGCTCCACGCAGACGTTCCTGACCGCGTTCGGGGGGCAGTTCGGGGCAGCCGAGTCCTCCGGGCTCCTGTACGCGGTCATGGGCCTCAGCTCGGCCGTGGCCGCACTGTCGGTCGCCTACTGGCCCGAGCGCTTCGGCCATACACGCCGGTGGATGGTGGCTGCTGCCGCCATGGCGATGGCCGCCGCCGCGCTGGCCCTGCCCGGCGCGATCCCGACGATGCTGGGAGCACTCTTCCTCCTCGGCATCTTCGTGGGTCCCACCATGGTGACGATCTTCTCGATCGGCTCGATGGTCGCGCCGGCACACCGGCTGGGTACGGTCATGACGCTGCTCGCCTCCGGGATCGTCACCGGCACGGCGACCGGTTCGGCGCTGGCAGGGGCCCTCGCCGAAGCCTCCGGGCCGGCGGGCGCCTCGGTGGTCCCGGCAGCAGCAGCATGCGTCCTGCTGCTGCTCGGAGCGGCATCGGCCGTCGCCCTGCGGAGCACCAGCAGAGCCTGAGGCAGGTTCATCAGCCGGCTGTGCAACCGCCCGGGCCGAGCATAGGATCGAAGGACATCCAAGACGCAGGAGGACGCATGAGCACCGAAGGCAGCAAGCAGAACGACACCGAGGATGCGACCGGCGGATTGGGTCCCGAGGGGACGATCCCGGTCAGTGACGACGGGGTGGCCGCGGGATCGACGGACGAGGCGAGCAACTTCGAACCCGAGGAGGACGACGGCGACGGTTCCTAGGCCGCCCGGGCGTCACCGGATGCTGGGGGCCCGATCGGGCGGTTCGGGAATCCGGACGTTACCCGTGAAGACTCCGCCGGTGACGCTCTCCGCCTCGGGGGAGCCGGAGGCGGACAGCACGGGCCTGGCGGCTCCGGCCGCCGGCCCCGGGGCTCCGAGGTGCTCGTCGGCATAGTTCCGCAGCTGCAGTGCCACGTCGTGCGCGTACGGCCTGGCCGAGGGATTCCTCGATGTCATCCTCCGCAGCAGGGCGCTCCAGTCCGGTCCGAGCGAATCCGGCACCTCGGGATCCCGCAGCAGCCGAGCGAGGGCAGCCTCGACCACGGGTCCGGGGAAGGCCTTCACTCCCGTCAGGCACTCGAGGAGGACGAGCCCCAGCGAGTAGATGTCACTGCGCTCGTCCAGCGGACCGCCCTCGGCCTGTTCCGGGCTGAGGTAGTTGGCGGTGCCGATCGTGGCTCCCGCGGCGGTCGCCATGGTGGCCTCCACCATCCGTGCGATGCCGAAATCCGTCAGCTTGGCGTACAGGCGGGTCGCGTTGTCCCCGCTGTGGAACATGAGGATGTTCGCCGGTTTCACGTCCCGGTGCACCACGCCCTCGGAGTGGATGTAGGCCAGTGCATCGGCGAGGTCCGCGCCGAGCTGGGCCACGTCCTCCGCGGGGAGGGCGCCGCGCTTGAGCAGGTGCCGGAGGTCCTCGCCGTCGACGAGTTCCATCACGAGGAAGCCGGTGGTCCGTCCCGTGTCGTCCTCGTGGATGCCTGCGTCGTGCAGCGTCACGAGGCCCGGGTGGTTGAGGGTCGACAGCAGCATCGTCTCCGTGTGCTGGCGCCGGTAGTTGTCGTCGTCCGCCGTCGTCGGATTGAAGATCTTGATGGCGACGTCGCGTCCGAGGTTCCGGTCGACGGCCCGGTAGACCGACGCGGCTCCGCCGACGCCGAGGAGTTCCATGGTCCGGTACCGGTCAGCAAGGAGCACATCCATGGGTGTCCTCCCGCAGCAGATTGGAATTGTGGATCATCGCCGAGCCCCACCATAAGGCTGCTGATCAGTTCCGAGTATACCGGCCGCGCTCCTGCACGGGCAGCGACGCGCGCACCGCCGGAGCCCGGTCCGGCTCTCAGGAGAGGAATGCGAGGGCTGCATCCTTGAACAGTCGCGAGGTGATGGCGTTCGAGTGGCTCCTGCCGGGCAGGGTCGCCGTCTCGGCGAGCGGGGCCCAGTCGGCGAGGTCGCCGATACCGCCGGCGTAGTCGTCCTGGTCCCCGGCGACGAGGAGCAGGGGCATCTTCGGGACGGCGCCCCGGGGGTCGAAGGGTTCCGTCTTGATGGCCGAGACCATGGCAAGGAGCGAGGGCAGGTCGTTGCCGGACCCCGCCTGGGCCATCCGGAGGAGGTCCGCCGTCGTCGCGTCCTGCGGGGCGGGCCCCCCGGCGAGGTGGCGCTCGGCTCCCTCGAGGTCGAATGCGGCGAGAGGGTCGTCGCTGCCGGGCCCCCCGAGCACCATCCTGCGCACGAGCTCGGGCTGCGTCGCGCCGAACTCCCAGGCGAGGCGGGATCCCAGGGAGTAGCCGAGCAGATCGACGCCGGAGGCGGGGTCGTCCTCCCGGAGGGGGGTGATGCGTTCGTCGAAGAGCGCCTGCAGGATGTCGGCGCGCATGCGGCTGGGTGCGTAGGCGCCGGCGTCGTCCGGCGCCGCGCTGTCACCGTGTCCCGGGAGGTCCACCATGACCACGGAGCGGCCGGCGTCGTTCAGGAAGCGGACCCAGCCGGTCTCCACCCAGTTCTGCCGCGACGAGGAGCCGAACCCGTGCAGCAGGAGGATCGGGGGCAACGCTCGGGGAGTGTCCGCGTCGCTGCGGGTGATGGCCAGGCGGGGATCGATACCCTCGACGTCGTGAACGGAATGGTGGTCCATGACCCCATCGTAAGGGCGGCAGAGATATGTGCGTCCTTGAACACATCTCCGCCGCGCGGCCCCTGCGGACCGACGACTGTGACTTTAGACACTTTCGGGAGCGGTGGCAACCCGCTGACTGAGGCTCCCCGTCCAGAACTCCTCGACGGACCATGACCGTCGGCTGCCTGCCATGAGTTATAGTCATCCTGACTCTAACAAGGCGTCGACGATCACCCAGGCGGAAGGCCGGTCATGTACAGCTCCGCCAACGTCTCGGAACGGCAGGCCCAGGCGCCCTCCCTCGCCATCTCGACCGTCATCTTCGCGCTCCGGACGGATGCGGCCTCGGACCGATCGGAGATCTGGCTCCCGCTCGTCCGACGTATCCGCCAGCCGCACCTCGGGCGCTGGGCGCTGCCGGGCGGCCCGCTCGACGGCCGCGAGTCCCTGCAGGACGCCGCGGCACGGAACCTGCGGGACACCACGGGGCTCGAGCCGACCTACCTCGAGCAGCTCTACGCCTTCGGCGGGCTCGATCGTTCGGCGACGCAGCGCCTGGTGTCGATCGTCTACTGGGCGCTCGTGCGCCCGGACCAGGCCGATCTGGCGCAGGAATCGGAGAACGTGCGGTGGTTCCGGGCCTCCGACGTCGTCGGGCTCGCGTTCGACCACGACGAGATCGTCGCCTACGCCCTCGAACGGCTCCGCGGCAAGATCGAGTACGGATCGGTCGCCTACCACTTCCTCGGTGACCGTTTCACGCTGGCGCAGTTGCGCGGCGTCTACGAGGCGGTGCTCGGACGGCACCTCGATCCGGCGAACTTCCGGCGACAGCTCCGCTCCGCGAAGGACATCGCCGCCACGGACGAGGTGCTCCAGGGCGGGCGCAACCGGCCGCCGCGCCTGTACAGGTACACCGGGCCGCACGCCGGACGGCCTCCGTCCTAGACGGGTCCGACGCCCGGCCCCGGGCGATGCACCTCGAGCCCTGCAACCCACCCCGTCCACGACCCCAGTCCGCCGCCCAGCCCGGCGCCGGCCCATCGAGGGAGAAGCACGTGTCCGTTTCCACCGCCATCCAGCTCATCTCGCGAGGCGAGGCAGGATTCCCTGCCCCCGCGACCACCTGCACACCCGACCTGGCGCGTGATCCGTGGGTCTTCGACGCTCTCCCTCTGCCCGACTACGGCCCCGGTGCTTCCATGCACGACCCGGTCCCTCCCACGACCCCGCGCCAGGGTGAGCTGCCGGAGGAGTACCGGACCGCTTCCGCCGACGACCTCGATCGGAGGATCCTCGCCGCCAAGGAGACGCTGGGGGAGTCCGTCGTCGTCCTGGGCCACTTCTACCAGCGCGACGAGGTAGTGAAGTACGCGGACTTCGTCGGCGACAGCTACCAGCTCGCCCGCGCAGCCACCGAGCGCAGTGCCGCGGAGGCCATCGTCTTCTGCGGTGTCCACTTCATGGCGGAGACCGCGGACATGCTGTCGACGCCGGAGCAGGCCGTGATCCTGCCCAACCTCGCGGCGGGGTGCTCCATGGCGGACATGGCGGACATCGACTCGGTGACGGAGTGCTGGGACCAGCTGACCGCGCTCCTCGGATCGGAGCCCGACGCGGACGGCCGGCGGCCCGTGATCCCCGTGACGTACATGAACTCCTCCGCGGCGCTGAAGGGATTCTGCGGAGAACACGGCGGGATCGTCTGCACGTCGTCGAACGCGGCTGCCGTGCTCGAGTGGGCGTTCGAGCGGGGGCAGCGCGTGCTGTTCTTCCCCGACCAGCACCTCGGCCGCAACACCGCCAAGGCGATGGGCGTCCCGCTCGAGCGGATGCCCCTGTGGAATCCCCGCAAGGCGTGGGGCGGCAAGGACGAGCAGACACTCCGCGACTCCCGGGTGATCCTGTGGCACGGGTTCTGCTCGGTCCACAAGCGCTTCACCGTGGCCCAGATCGAGAAGGCGAGGGCGGAACACCCCGGAGTGCGCGTGCTCGTGCATCCCGAGTGCCCGATGCCCGTCGTCGACGCCGCCGACGAGGCGGGCTCGACCGACTACATCCGGAAGGCGATCGATGCAGCCGCACCGGGCAGCACCTTCGCCGTCGGGACGGAGATCAACATGGTGAACCGGCTCGCCGCGCAGTACCCGCAGCACACCATCTTCTGCCTCGATCCCGTCATCTGCCCCTGCTCGACGATGTACCGCATCCACCCCGGCTACCTGGCCTGGGTGCTGGAGGGCCTCGTCGAAGGACGCGTGCCGAACCGCATCACCGTGCCGGAGAGCGTCGCCGGGCCGGCACGCGTGGCCCTGAACCGGATGCTCGCGGTCCGCCCGTGACCTCCGGACGCGTGCGGGAGGAGCCGGACGCCACCCGGGGGCCGCTCCGCGTGGTGATCGTGGGCTCCGGCATCGCCGGTTTGCAGACGGCACTCGCCGTGCGGCGGCTCGCCCCCCGGTCCGACGTCGTGCTGGTCTCCAAAGCCGCGCTCGGCTCCGGCAACACGGGCTACGCGCAGGGCGGCATCGCCGCGGTGCTCGCGGCCGGGCACGGAGCGTCCGGCCGCCCGTCCGGACCGGCCGGCGGCCGTCGCGACTCGGTGGAGGCACACATCGCGGACACCCTCGCGGCCGGCGCCGGGCTGGCGGACCCGGAGGCGGTCGAAGTCCTCTGCCGGGGCGCAGCCGAGGGGATCGACGCCCTGCAGCGGGCCGGGGTGGTCTTCGACGCCGCGCCGCACGACGCGTCGTCGCCCGCACTGGGCCGCGAGGCGGCTCACTCCGCGGCGCGGATCCTCCACCTCGGCGGTGATGCGACCGGCGCAGGGCTCATCGCCTCCCTCACGGCGGCGGTGCGCCGGGACCCGGCGATCCGGGTCCTCGAGAACGCCTTCGTCGAGCGGATACTGCTCGACGGCGCCGGGGGATCGCCGCGTGCCGCCGGCGTCGAGGTGCTGCAGGACGGCATCCGGCGCCCGATCGCGGCCTCCGCCGTGGTGCTGGCGACCGGCGGGGCCGGCCAGCTCTTCGACCGCACGACGAACCCGGCGATCGCCACGGGCGACGGTGTGGCGCTGGCCTGGCGGGCCGGCGCGGTGGTCGCCGACCTCGAGTTCTTCCAGTTCCACCCCACGGCGCTCGACGTCCCGGGGAACCCGCTGATCTCGGAGGCCGTGCGCGGCGAGGGCGCGCGCCTCGTCGATGCCCGTGGTCACCGGTTCATGGCGGACTACCACCCGGACGGCGACCTCGCGCCGCGGGACGTGGTCTCGCGCAGCATCGCACGCCACCTCGCCCAGGAGCCCACCGACGCCCCGGGCGTCCGTACCGGGGCCGCGGCCGGTGACCGCAGGGCACGGTGCGTCTACCTGGACGCGACGGCCCTCGGCGCCGACTTCCTCGCCCGGCGCTTCCCGTCGCTCACCGCGCTGACGGCACGGCACGGGTACGACTGGTCCGCCGCCGTCGTCCCGGTGGTCCCGGCCGCCCACTACTGGATGGGCGGCGTGCGGACGGACACGCACGGGCGCACCTCCGTCCAGGGCCTCTTCGCCGTCGGCGAGGTGGCGCGCACCGGTGTGCACGGCGCCAACCGGCTGGCCTCCAACAGCCTCCTCGAGGCCGTGGTCTTCGCTACGCGGTGCGCGGCGGCGCTCTCCGACGGAGACGGCGCGGCACCGGTCTTCGAGGCCGAGGTCCTCGACCTCGACACTGCGACCGGAACCCACCCGGTGACGCGCCGCGAGCTCCAGGCGGTGATGACAGACCACGCCGGCGTCCTGCGGACGGGCAGCGGTCTGGACGTCGCCGCGAAGCAGCTCGCGTCCTATCGCGCCGGCACCGATTTGGAGACGGCGAACCTGCTGCTGTGCGCGCGGCTGCTCGTGCGCGCCGCCTCGGACCGGCCCGGGTCCTGCGGAGCGCACCACCGCTCCGACCAGCCGGACCCCGCACTCCGCCGGCCCGCCCCGAGCCGGTCCTACCTCCGAATCCCCGAAGGGACACAGCCATGACGCAGACCGCCGACAGCCCGCTGGACACCGCCGCAGCGCCGGCGCGGCCACCGCAGCACCTGGTCGACGCCATCGTCGCGGCGGCCCTCGCCGAGGACGCGCCGTGGGGTGACGTGACCTGCCAGTCCCTGATCGACCCCGATCTGCTGACGACGGCGGCCGTGACCGCACGCGAGCCCGGCATCCTCTGCGGGACCGCGGCGATCGAGGCGGCGATGAGGCTCACCGACCCCCGCATCCACGTCGCCTTCCCGAGGACCGACGGCACGCCGTTCGGGACCGGCGACTCGATCGCGTACCTCAGCGGGCCCGCGGCCGGCATCCTCACCGCGGAGCGCACGGCCCTCAACATCGTGCAGCGCCTGAGCGGGATCGCGACCATGACGCGGGCCTTCGTCGACGCCGCGGGTGGTACGCGTGCCCGCATCGTCGATACCCGCAAGACCACACCGGGGCTGCGGGTCCTGGAACGCTGGGCCGTCCGCTGCGGGGGCGGATCGAACCACCGCGCCGGTCTGTCCGACGCCGTGATGGTCAAGGACAACCACCTGGCGCTGCTGGCGGTCGACGGGCCCGCCGCACTCACGGCCGCACTGCGGTCGGTGAGGTCCCGGCTGCCCCACACCGTGCACGTCGAGGTCGAGGTGGACGGGCTGGACCAGCTCGAACCGGTCCTCGCTGCGGACGTCGACACGATCATGCTGGACAACTTCACCGTCGAGGACCTCGCGGAGGGAGTGCGGCGGGTGGCCGGCCGGGCGCTCGTCGAGGCGAGCGGCAACGTGCGGCTCGACACCGTGGCGGCCATCGCCGCCACCGGCGTGGACATCATCTCCGCAGGGGCACTCACCCACAGCGTCCGATCGCTCGACCTCGGCCTGGACTTCGTCCCGCCGGTCCACCAGCCCCCGGTCGGCGGCCATGCTGTACCTTGACGCCGCCGCCACGGCACCGGCACGCCGCGAGGTCCTCGAGGAGATGTGGCCCCTGCTGACGTCGACCTTCGGCAATCCGTCCAGCCACCACGCCTACGGTGAGGCAGCCGCGAACGCCTTCGCCGCGGCCCGGTCGAGGATCGCGGGTCTGCTCGGATGCCGTCCCGCGGAGATCATCTTCACCTCGGGCGGCACCGAGGCCGACAATCTCGCGCTCAAGGGCATCGCCCTGGCTGCGCCTCGCGGACGCCACATCGTCACCAGCGCCATCGAGCACCCGGCAGTGCTGGACGCGCTGTCCTACCTCCGGGACTTCCACGGCTTCCGCATCACGACCCTGCCCGTCTCCGGAACAGGACGGGTCGCCGCGGAGGAGCTGGCGGCCGCGCTCGAAGCCGGGACGACGCTGTGCACCGTCATGTACGCGAACAACGAGGTCGGCACGGTCCAGGACATCCCGGCGCTGGCGGCGGTCTGCCGGAACGCCGGAGTCCCCTTCCATACCGACGCCGTGCAGGCGGCGGGATGGCTTCCCCTCGACGTCGACTCCCTGGGCGTCACCGCGCTCAGCATCTCGGGCCACAAGCTGGGCACCCCGAAAGGCATCGGCCTGCTGTACCTGCGCGCGGGCACCCCCTGCGAACCCGTCCTGCATGGCGGCGGCCAGGAGCGCGGCCGTCGCTCGGGAACGGAGAACGTCGCCGGAGCGGTCGGGCTGGCGCGAGCGCTCGGCCTCGCGCAGCGCGCCCTGCCGGCCGCGGCCACCCGATCGCGGTCGGCGCAGGACGCGCTGGTCGCCGCCGTCCTCGCCGCGGTGCCCGGCGCCTTCGTCACGGGTGACCCCGACGCGCGGCTCCCGAACCTCGCCTCGTTCTGCTTCCCGGGGGTCGGCGGTGAGGCGGTCCTGCTGGAACTCGAGCGCCGCGGGGTCGTCTGCTCCAGCGGTTCGGCCTGCGCCGCCGGTTCGTCCGAGCCGTCGGCCGTGCTGCTGGCACTCGGGATCGACGAAGGGACCGCCCACTCCGCCGTCCGGCTGTCCTGGACACAGGACACCCCGCCGACGGATCTCGCGGAGGCGGCACGCGCCGTGATCGCGTCGGTCGAGGCGGTGCGATCGCTCGGCGCGGCGCGTGGAGCCTAGACTTGCGGCACCGGATTCCGCCTGGGAGGGACGCCATGGACAACGGTAGTGCGGCACGGCTGTCGGTGCGGCGCGTGCTCCGGGCCGTCGCCGGCGGGGCGCTCGCAGCGCTGCTGCTCACAGCGTGCACCGGGAGCCCGGAGGGTGGAAGCGCTGCGCCGTCGTCGGACGCCCCCTCGGCCACCCCGACGGTGCCGCCGGTGCCCCTGCGCGAGGCGCGCGAGGGCTGGAAGATCTTCACCGACCCCGGCCGGCTCGTGAGCTTCGAACTGCCGGAGGCCTGGGTGGTGCAGCCGCTGGAACCCGCACCGGGCGCCTACGCCCCGGACTCGCTGCACTATGCCGTCCGTACACCGGAGGGAACGACGGCGGCCGAACTGCACTCCGGCATCCTGACGCCGGAACCGCCCTGTCCCGATGCCGAACGTGCCTCCTACTACGTGATCGGCAGCGAGCCGCTCGCGCTGACCGGGGGACCGCCGGCGGACACCGGCATCGAGCCACGCTTCGTGGTCCGCCTGATCACCGGCTTCCGCTTCTTCGGCGCCTACGGCATCACGGACCAGATGGGCGGCGCGGACGGCCTTGCCTGCTCCCTGCCGAACACCGTGCAGGGGAGCGAGGCACTCGGCCGGTTCAGCTTCGGCGACCTCGAGGCGCTGGCGCCGAAGGCACCGGCGAACACCGGTCCGCAGACGGTGTCCTTCGGCACCCTCGGGGAGGCCGAGGCCTACTACGCCACGCCGGACTTCGCGATCATCCGCGAGATGATCCGGTCCGTGCAGGTCGCCGCCGAGCCCGCGGCCTAGCTGAGGGTCAGGCGGCGGGCTGCAGGGCCGCGAAGTCCACCCCGGTCAGCTCGACGCTGCGA
The DNA here is from genome assembly GCF_057291175.1 of Arthrobacter sp. UYP4. Classification (NCBI taxonomy): domain Bacteria; kingdom Bacillati; phylum Actinomycetota; class Actinomycetes; order Micrococcales; family Micrococcaceae; genus Arthrobacter; species Arthrobacter sp. UYP4. The sequence continues at coordinate 906,873 of NZ_JBXAVU010000001.1, read as the reverse complement.
TTCCAGAGCCGCACGGCGATGTCGTGGTCCAGCACCCGTGCCACGGGGGCGACGAGGCGGGGAGCGCCGCGCGTCTCGCCCGGGCCGGAGGGCCCGTAGTAGTCGCCGCCGCGGACATCGTCGGCGGTTGCCGCGTACAGGGTCGGCAGGGCTCCCGCGGCGTCGGACTGGCTCATCAGTCTGGAGAAGCCCGCGAGGACGTCGAGCACGGCGGGCGCCTGCATGCCTGCCGTCAGGTTGGTGTCGGCGAGGCCCGGGTGGGCGGCCACGGAGGTCAGGTCCCAGCCGGCGGCGCGCGCACGCCGATCGAGCTCGACCATGAAGTACAGGTTCGCGATCTTGCTCTGACCGTAGGCGCGCCACCTGCGGTACCTGCGCTCGGACTGCAGGTCGTCGAAGTCGATGCGTCCCCGCTTGTGGGCGAGGCTCGACAGCGTGACCACGCGTGCCGAATCCGCCTCACGGAGATTCGGCAGCAGGAGGCCGGTGAGAGCGAAGTGACCCAGGTGGTTGGTGCCTAACTGCAGTTCGAAGCCGTCAGCCGTCGTGGACTTCGGCGTGGCCATGACCCCCGCGTTGTTGACGAGGATGTGGACGGGACCCGTGACGTCGGCCGCGAAGGCCCGCACGGAGGCGAGGCTCGCGAGGTCGAGGAGGCGCATCCCGACGCGCTCGCTGCCGGACAGGGCCCGGACCTTCTGCTCGGCGTCCCGCCCGCGCTGTTCGTTGCGGCAGGCGAGGACCACGTCGGCGCCCCTGCGGGCCAGGGCGACGGCGGTCTGCAGTCCCAGCCCGCTGTTGGCGCCGGTGATGATGACACGCCTGTCCGTCAGATCGCCGATCGCGTCCGCGGTGAAACTGCTCATGGGGAGCCTTCCGTGCTGGTGCGTCCTGCCCGGCCGGATGATGCCGGCCGGCGTCGAGGGTCGCCGCCTCCAACAGCTTAGAGTTGGAGGCGATCACGCCGCCTACCGGGAGCAACGAACCATGCGACGCACTGTCTCCGCCGACCTCGGTGCCACGACGATCGCCGGCACCGAGGTGGTCCTGTCGATCGCCGTCGCACACCCCGGGGACTACCGCGAGATCGACGAGCGCCTGTCCGTCCTGGTCGACGGGCAGCCGGCGGAGGTCCGCGAACGGCAGGCCGGGGACGGCACGCGACTGCACCTGCTCACGACGCCGCACGCGTCATCACTCGAAGTGGAGTACCGGGCCACCGTGACGGGGACCTCGGAGCGGTCCCCCGGGGACGACGTCGACCTGGTGCGGTACGTGCGACCCAGCCGGTACTGCGAATCGGACAGGATCCTCCCGACGGCGTACGCCCTCTTCCCCCGCCTGCAGGGCGCCGAGCTCGTCCAGGGTATCCGTGACTGGGTGTCGGGTGAACTGTCCTACGTCCCCGGGTCGTCCCGTTTCACCGACGGCGCCGTGGACACCCTCCTGTCCCGGAGGGGGGTGTGCCGGGACTACGCCCACCTGGTGATCGCCCTCCTGAGGTCCCGCGACATCCCGGCGCGGCTGGCGTCCGTCTACGCGCCCGGGCTCAGCCCCATGGATTTCCACGCCGTCGTCGAGGCCTGGACCGACGGCGGCTGGCACCTCCTCGATGCGACCGGCCTGGCCCCTCGTGCCTCGATGCTCCGCATCGCGACGGGCAGGGACGCGACCGACACCGCGTTCCTCTCCACGGTCGGCGGCTCGCTGCAGCTGACCCGCCTGACGGTGACCGCGACGGTCGACGACCTCCCGCTGGAACGGACGGGCGAGAGGCACTACCTCCGCTGACCACGCTCCGGGGGAGGGCCGTCGGGATCAGGCCAGCGCGGCGTTGATCTTGTCGGTCAGCGCCTTCAGCTGCGCCATCTCGGCGGGATCGAGGACGGGCGCGAACACCTCCTGGATGCGGTGGACGTGGGCGGAGCCGATGCGCCGCTGGAGGGCTCGGCCCTCGTCCGTCAGAGCGAGCTCGACGCCGCGCTGGTCGGTCTCGGCGGGCCGGCGCCGCACGAGCCCCTTGGCCTCGAGGCGGTCCACCATGCGGCTGAGGCTGGGCTGGCTGATGAGCAGGTGGTGGTTCAGCTCGTTCAGGCGCGTCCATCCGGTCGGGCAGCGGCTGAGGTTGAACAGGACGTCGTACTCGCCGATCGGCAGTTCCCGGAACACCGGATCCTGCCGGAGACGGCGCATGACGCCGACCTGGGCACGGAAGAGCGATTCCCAGCTCTCGGAGGCCTGCCGCACGGAGGCGCCGCTTCCGTCGTCGCCGGTCGCCACCGCCTCCCGCTGCTCCGCCGCAGCGTCCACCTGGTCAGCCATGACTGCTTCCCGCCTCCTGCCGGCGAACCGGCAACTAGATGTCTTTGCATCTAGTATACGCTCGGCGGCAGTTGCGCGGCAGGTGCATCAGCCCGCGGTCGTCGCCGCCCGGCGCAGGGCCCGTCCCTCGCGGCGCCCCTCGACCAGCCGGTACAGGACCGGTACCAGGACGAGCGTGAGGGCCGTCGACGAGACGAGCCCGCCGATCACGACGACGGCCAGGGGCTGCGAGATGAAGCCGCCCTCGCCCGTGAGCCCGAGCGCCATCGGCGTCAGTGCGAAGATCGTGGCGAGAGCGGTCATGAGGATCGGCCGGAGGCGCTGCCGAGCGCCTTCCCGGATGGCATCCGCGACCAGCAGGCCGCGGGACCCGTCCTGCGGCCGCCGGTACTGGTTGATGAGGTCGATCAGCACGATGGCGTTCGTGACGACGATGCCGACGAGCATCAGCATGCCGATGAGGGACGGCAGTCCGAGCGGGATCCGCGTGATCAGGAGCAGGGCGATCGCGCCCGTGGCGGCGAAGGGGATGGACACGAGGAGGATCAGGGGCTGCACGAGGCTCTTGAAGGTTGCGACCATAATGACGTACACGATCGCCACGGCGGCCCACAGCGCCAGGAACAGCTGGTCGAAGGATTCTGCCTGCTGGCTCGAGGCGCCGCCGATGGTGGCGGTGGCGCCGGCAGGGAGGTCGATGGCGTCGAGACGCTCGGTGACCTCTGCCGTGAGGGTTCCGAGGTCGTCGCCGGACGGCGTCACGGAGACCCTCGCCGTGCGCTCCCCGTTGGAACTCGTGACGGAGAGCGGTACCTGGACCTCCTCGACCGACGCGACCGCCGTCAGCGGGATCGGCCCCCGGGCGGTCGGTATCTGCAGGTCACGCAACTGGCCGAGGCTCGTGACGGGCGTCCCCTCGCCGATCAGGACCGGGAAGTCGTCGGCGTCGAAACGCACCGACCCGGCGGGCACGGGGCTGATGCTGCCACCGAGGAGTCCGGCGATCTGGCCCTCGCTCAGTCCCGCCGCCACGGCAGCCGCCCGGTCGACGTCGATCTGCACCTGCGGCTGCGCGGCCGACAGGTTGCTCGAGACCTCACCTGCGCCCTCGAGTCCCTGCATGCCATCGAGGACGGCGCTGTTGGCGGACTCGAGATCGGCACTCGCCGGGGCCGTGATGTCGATGTCGATGGTGCTCGAGGTACCGAAACCGCCCTGCTGGCTCGAGAGCGAGAACGTCCCGGCACCCTCGAGCGCCTCGAGCTCCCGGCGCACCGACTCCTGCAGGTCCTCCTGATCGGCCTCCTCGTCGGTGATCACCGTGAACGACGCCACGGAGGCGCCACCCGAGAACCGGGCCGCGAACCCGCCCTGCGCGTTGCCCACGGTCAGCTGGACGTCCTGGACCTCCGGCGTGTCCGCCAGGATCTCCTCGGTGCGGCCGGCCGCCTCCGTGGTCGTCGCGAGGCTCGACCCCGGGGGAAGGGTCTGGGTGATCGAGAAGCTGTTCTGGCCCGACCCACCGAGGAGGTTGGTCGGGAGGAACGGCACCATGGCGGCCGTCGCGCCGAGCACGACCACACCGCTCACGAGGGTGATGACGGGATGGCGCTGGGTGCCGGAGAGGATCGGGAGGTAGCCGCGCTGGAGGAACGACGGGCGGTCGGGGGCATGCGACGCGGCCGGGTCGCCGGTGGCGTCGGCGGAGTCGGTGGCATCGTGGCGGGCCCCGTGCCGGCCGCGCGACGCCGTGCGGGGCAGGAACCAGTAGGCGAGCACCGGGATGATGGTCAGCGCGACGGCCAGGGATGCCAGGAGGGCGATGCCGGTCGTGACGGCGAAGGGCCGGAAGAGTTCGCCCGCGAGGCCGCCCACGAACCCGATCGGGGCGAAGACGGCGACCGTGGTGAGGGTCGAGGCGGTGATGGCACCGGCCACCTCACGGACCGCGGTGAGGATCGCGACCCGTTTCTCCTCGCCGTAGCCGAGATGCCGCTTGATGTTCTCGATCACGACGATGGAGTCGTCCACCACGCGGCCGATGGCGATCGTCAGGGCGCCGAGCGTCAGCAGGTTGAGGGAATAGCCCGCGGCGTAGAGCCCGATGAAGGTGATGAGCAACGAGAGGGGGATCGAGATGGCCGTCACCAGCGTCGACCGGACCGACAGCAGGAAGACGAGGATGATCACCACGGCGAAGCCGAGTCCCAGGATGCCCTCCGTGGTCAGATCGTCGATACTGCGCTCGATGAAGGGCGCCTGGTCGAACACGACCGTGATGTCGGCGGCGTTGCCGAGCTCGGCCTCGAGCTCGGGCACCAGGGCCACGATCTGCTGGGAGATCTCGACGGTGTCGCCGTCGGGCACCTTGGTCACCGCGAGCGCGAGCGTCTCCACCGAGTTGGTCCGCGTGATCGACGTCGGCTCGTCATCGGCGAGATCGACGTCCGCGACGTCGCCGATCGTGGTCGCCCGACCTGACGGTGCACTGCCGGACGAGGGCAGCACCGGCAGGGCGCGGATGTCCTCCAGCGACCCGATCCGGCTGCCGGCCTGGATGGTGAGCGACCGCGGGTCCTCCTCGAGGGTCCCGACCGGGAACAGCGCGCCGTTGTCCTCCAGCGTGCTGGTGAGGTCGGCGACGGCCAGCCCTGCGGCTTCGAGGGCGCCGGCCCGCGGCAGGATCGCGACATGCTGGGTGGTCCCGCCGGAGACGTCCGCGGTCCGCACGCCCTCGATCTTCTGGAGTCTCGGGACGGTGAGGCGGGCGAGGTCGCCGTTGAGTTCGCTGAGCGACTGGTCCGAGGACACCGCCATGAAGACGATGGGCAGGTCGCTGATACTGCCGGCGAGCGCCTGCGGCTCGACGTCCTCGGGGAGGGTGGGGCGCACCGTGGAGATCGCCCGGTCCACCTGCGCCCTCGCGCGGTCCAGGTCCGTCCCGTACACGAAGACGAGGCTGACGGTCGAGACACCCGTGCGCGACGTGGACGAGGACGACTCCAGGCCCTCGACCCCGCTGAGTGCGGATTCGAGCGGCTCACCGACCTGCTGGTCGAGGTACTCGGCCGAGGCGCCCGGTGCCGAGGACAGCACCGTGATCTGCGGGAACTCGAGCGACGGGATGAGCTCCTGCTTGAGCGACCCGAGCGTGATGACGCCGAAGACCGAAGCGAGGATGGTGATGAGCGCGATGAGCGCCCGGTTGCCCAGGGACAGCTGTGCCAGACGGAACAAGAGACCTGCCTTCGATGCTGACGGTCGCCTGGCTGGCCGGCGGCGCCGTGGCTACTTGAGTTTGAGGACCTGATCGGTGAGCGACTGCACCTCGGCGGCGAGGGACGGGTTCTCGTTGAGCCGCACCCCGTACCCGGGCAGCATCTCCTTCAGCTTGGGCTCCCAGTCCGCCATCCTGGTGGGGAAGCACCGCTTCAGCAGTTCGACCATGATCGGGGCCGCGGTCGAGGCGCCCGGCGAGGCGCCGAGCAGTGCTCCCACGGAACCGTCCGACGACGTGATGACCTCGGTGCCGAACTGGAGGACGCCACCCTTCTTCGGGGCCTTCTTGATGACCTGCACCCGCTGGCCCGCGGAGATCAGTTCCCAGCTGCCGCCCTCGGCCGTCGGGAGGAACTCGTTGAGCGACTCGTTCTTGGCGTCGCGGTTCTTCAGGACCTCGGTGACGAGGTACTTGGTGAGCGACATGTTGTCCTTGGCCACGGCGAGCATCGGCACCAGGTTGGAGGTCCGGATGGAGGTGGGGAGGTCCAGGTAGGAGCCGCGCTTCAGGAACTTCGTGGAGAAACCGGCGTAGGGGCCGAAGAGCAGCGACCGCTCGCCCTTGACGAAGCGTGTGTCCAAGTGGGGGACGGACATCGGGGGAGCACCCACCGACGCCTGCCCGTACACCTTGGCGTTGTGCTGTGCGACGAGCTCCTGGTCCGTGCAGCGCAGGAACTGGCCCGATACTGGGAAGCCGGCGAATCCCTTGCCCTCCGGGATGCCGCTGCGCTGCAGGAGGTGCAGGGCACCGCCGCCGGCGCCGATGAAGACGAACCTGGTGGTGACGGTGCTCGTCTCGCGCGTGGCCCTGTTCCGGACCTTGACGTCCCACCGGCCGTCGGTCGCCCGTGCGACGTCGAGCACGTCGAAGCCGTAGTGCAGGTCGACGCCGGCGCCCTCGAGGTAGCCGGTGAGCTGGCGGGTCAGGCCGCCGAAATCGACGTCGGTCCCGCCCTCGACACGCGACGCGGCGACGGGCTGCGAGGGATTGCGGCCCTTCATCAGGAGCGGCGTCCACCCGGCGATGGTGTCGTGGTCCTCGCTGTGCTCCATGGTGCTGAACAGCGGCTGCGGGCTCAGCGCGTCGTAGCGCTTCCGCAGGTAGGCCGCGTTGGCCTGGCCCCAGACGAAACTCATGTGGGGGACGGCGTTGATGAAGTTCCTCGGATCGCCCAGGTGCCCCTCGGACACCATGTGCGACCAGAACTGGCGCGAGACCTGGAACTGCTCGTTGATCGCCACGGCCTTCGCCGGGTCCACGGAACCGTCCTTGCCGGCGGGCGAGTAGTTCAGTTCGCACAGCGCCGAGTGTCCGGTTCCCGCGTTGTTCCAGGGATCGGAGCTCTCGAGGCCGGCAGCGTCGAGGCGCTCGAACAGGGAGATGTCCCACTCGGGCTGGAGCTGGCGCAGGAAGGCGCCGAGGGTCGCGCTCATGATCCCGCCGCCGATCAGTACGACGTCGGTTGTCGTGGCGGGTGTGCCCTGGTTGTGTGTGGTCAACGTTGTCTCCAGTCGCGAGGTCCTAGCAGGGAAAGCCTAGCGTCTGGCAGTGACCTTATCTAAATCAGGGAAGCCGCCCGGAGGCGTTCCGGAGGCGCGGCCGGTGTGTCATCCAGAGGGAGCGGGCCGGGGCTCGACGTCCGCCAGATCGATCCGGTTGAAGACCTCGTTCATCACGGGGCTGACGGGGTAGGTCGTGACGCGGGCGCTCATCGCGAGGGCGGAGATCGGGAAGGCGAGCGGGACGGCCGGGAGCCGCGCCGAGACCTGCGCACTGATGTCCGCGTAGGCCTCCGTCCGGTCCTCGCCGTCGGGCAGACCGCGCGCACGGTTGATCTTGCTGAACAGCTGCGGATCCTCGTAGGCGAACTCGTCGCTGTAGCTCCCGAAGAGTGCGCCGACGAAGTTGTCCGGGTCCTGGTAGCTCCCGCTCCAGCCGAGGAGGTGGAAGGCACGGTCACCGGATGCCTGGACGGCGTCCACATAGCCCTCGCTCCACTCGACCGGCACGGGCCTGATGTTGAACCCGGCCGCGGTCAGCTGGCGGCTGAGCTCCGCGTAGGCCTTCTCGGGCGACGGCAGGTAGGCCCGCGAGACGTTGCGCGGGTAGTAGAACGGCAACTCACGCCCGTCGTAGCCGGACCGCTCCAGCAGCTCCCGGGCGCGATCGACGTCGTAGCCGTAGTCCTCGACCGCGTCGGTACCCACCCCCAGCTTCTCGGGGATGAAGTGCCGCGCCGGCTTCGTCCCCTCGAGGAACCGTCCGTCGATCAGCGAGTCCTTGTCGACGGCGTGCGCGACGGCCTGTCGGAACAGGACGTCGTCGACGCCCGGGAACGCCTCGTTCAACCCGAGGTACAGCACGGAGTACGGGTCGCGCTGGAGGAACTGCAGGCCGTTGCGGGCGAGGTCCACGGCGCTGTCGACGGAGACGAAGTCGTACCCGTCGATGCGTCCCGAGGTCAGGGCGCGGGCACGCGAGTCGGGGTTGGCGATGGTGGTGAACAGCACACGGTCCACGTCGCCGCGCTCACCCCAGTACCCGTCGAAGAAGGCGAGCTCGACGGCGCCCGGTTCCCAGGAGACGAAGCGGAACGGGCCGGTCCCGACGGGCGCCCGGCCGTAGCGGGACACGGCCGTCCCGCCCTCCGACCCGGTCGGCTCGTCGGCCGCACCTGCCTCGAGGGCGGCGGGGGAGGACATGGCGAAGGCCGGGGCGGCGAGCGCGGGGACGAGCCCGGTGATCCGGCTCGCGAGGCGGAGTTCGACCGTGTCGTCCGACGTCGCCGTGCAGCCCCTGTACAGGCTGACGTCGGGCTGGTCGGAGAAGGCCTTGAACACGTTCTCGAACGGCAGGCGGGAGGTGCCGGAGCGGGCGCTCGCCGGCAGGTTGTACCAGCGGTCGAAATTGGCGCAGACGGCCGTCGCGTCGAAGGGCTCGCCGTCATGGAAGACGACGTCGTTCCGAAGGGTGAACTCGTAGGCCCGCCCGCTGTCCTTCTCCTCCCACTCCTCGGCCAGCAGCGGTGCCGGCCCGGAGGTGAGGGGGTCGACGCCGACGAGTCCCTGCAGGACCTGCTGCGTCACGCGATAGGACTCGGTGTCGTTGGCGAGTGCGGGGTCGAGCGTCCTCGGGTCCGCAGAGGTCCCGAAGGTGAAGGTCGAGGCCTCCGCTGCCTGTGTCGCCGTCGTCGCGGACGGTTGCGGGGGAGCGACCTCGCCCGCGGTGCAGGAGGTGAGGAGCAGAGCCGCCGCCACGGACGCTGCCAGCGCGCCACCGCCGACCCGTCGGTGGCGGGTGCGGCGCGGGGCAGGGGTCTTCACAGGCTTCGATCTCCGAACAGGCAGGGGTCTCCCGGTCCTTCAGGAGCGGGGTGTCTGGAAGCCCAAGTGTAGGTGATCGTCCTGTCCGTTTTACCCAGGAGCGGCCGCGGGGGAATGCAGGACGGACCCCCCACCACGAGGGTGAGGGGTCCGTCCGTAGTCCCTGGATCACGTTAGAGGACGACACCAGGGAGGTCTGCGTGGTCCTTAGCCGGCGGGGGGCGTGAGGACGGCGTCGATGAGGTAGACGACGGCGTTGGCGGTCTGGACGCCGCCGCAGACGACGTTGGCGTCGTTGACCTTGAGTTCCTGGCCGGAGCCGGTGACTTCGAGGTCGGCGCCCTGGACGGTGGTCTGGGTGGTGCCTTCGAGGTCGGCGGGCTGGATCTTGCCGGGGACGACGTGGTAGGTGAGGATGCTGCTCAGGCCCTCGGTGTCGGTCTTGAGTCCTTCGACGGTCTCGGGGGGCAGGGCGCCGAAGGCTTCGTCGACGGGTGCGAAGACGGTGAATTCGCCGCCGTTGAGGGTGTCGACGAGGTCGACGTCGGGGTTGATGCCGCCGGAGACGGCGGCGGTGAGCTGGGTGAGGATGGGGTTGTTGGAGGCGGCGGTGGCGACGGGGTCCAGGGCCATGCCGGCGACGGATCCTGCGCCGTCGGGGACGGTCTCGGCGTAGCCGGCGCAGCCGGGGCCGACGAGGTTCGCGGCGGGGTCCATCATGGCGTCGGCCGAGGCGGAGGGGGCCATGCTGGCTTCGGGGGAAGCGGACTCGGCGGCCATGCTGGTCTCGCTGGCCTCACTGCTGGGAGTGGCCTCGGCGGCGGATTCGTCGCCACCGCCACAGGCCGCGAGACCGAACATCGAGACTGCTGCGATCCCGAGGATCGAGAGGTTCCTGCGCTTGGTGATTTCCATGAGATGTCCTCCGTTGATGAGACCCGGCGGGTGCCCGTGGTCTGGAACTGTTTGCTGAAACACATCGTGTCGATGTCTCGGAGGTACTTCGGGCGACGCGTAGGAGTGGATGGGTGGCATCTGCAGGAAAGGTACGCACACGGTCGTCGCCGGACATGGAAGGGCCCCGCCGGGCGTGCGGCCCGGCGGGGCCTGGAGGTCGGTCCGGAGACCGGTGCTGCTCTGTGCGCAAGAGGGGACTTGAAAACTTGGCTGAGGCTTTTCCGAGCGTGACGCCGACGTATCGCGACGCATGATTACGCGAAGCCGGACAGTCCCGGTCACATGCCAAATCCGGGTTCTGTTGATGGGATCAACAGGCGCTGAGAGGGGCCTTCGTCCCCGCGCGAGACGCCTGCAGCCGAGAGCTCAGCCGTCGCGGTGGGGTCGTCGCTCCTCGATTTGCCGGCGGCGGACAACTCCTGCGTCCACCCAGACCTCTCGAGCCATGCTGTACTCCACCCACTGCACGCGGACCATGCTGTTCGTCCACGCCATCGCGAAGCCCTTCACCGTCTGCGAGTGCCCGTCGGCGTAGACCAGGTCGCACCAAATTGGTGGCGCCTTCACCGTTGTTTCTGTGACGCCAGTCGTGGGCGCTGGGAGGGAAATCGGGGCGACGTACCTGTCCCTCGAGGGCGGGATGCCATGCCAGCCCGGGCGAGGTGCTCTTGCGTTCATTCCGCCGAGCCTAAGTGGCGGCGGCGACACTCATGGCTAGGATCGAACGGGCTAGATCATCACTACATGGAGGAATCGTTGAAGCGAGCAGTAGCCCTATCGACCATGGTCGTACTGATGTTGACCGCCTGCGCGGGCACCAGCGAGTCGGCTTCGACCACTCCTCAGAGTGCGGCGGATCCTAGTGCCGCTGCCACGTCGTCTCCGACTGCCGCGGCGGTAACCGACACTGATGCCCCCGAAATCACTGCAAGCTTCGTCACGCCTACGACGGTCGACATGGCTGCGGGCGATGCGTCGGTCGAAGTTCGGGTGCAAGTCACCGACACTACAGGTGTGACGTCCGCGGGCAGAGCGGAAATCGTCAACGATGAGACAAATCAGTCGGTAACCGGCGACTTCGCCCGTCTTGCAGGGGTCGCTCAGGACGCCGCGTGGAAGGCCACCGTCGAGCTCCCGCAGGGAAGCACCGCCGGCACCTGGACCGTGCGCGTTGCAGGGCTGGAAGACACGGCCGGAAACGTGACGACGGGGGACGCTCTGACCTTGAAGTCGATCACCGTTTCCGCCGCCAAATAGCCTTCATTCGACGACGAAAGCGCCCCACCCTCACGAGGAGGATGGGGCGCTTTGTTGTCAGACGGCTTCGTGGCGTCCAGGCTCATCACCATCGGGGGAGAGGAACGCTAGGTGCTTGCGCGTCCATTCGACGACGCCAGGCACGGCGAGGATCCGAGTGACGAGGGCCGTGAGCGCGATCGCTGCGACGAGGATCCCGTTCAGGACCACGTACAGCCACTCGGGGATGATCGCCGTGTTCTCGGTCAGCCAGCCCATGCTCGTGGCGAGGATGCCATTGAGCAAAGGGAAGAGGCCAACAGCGGCGGCGAACGCGGTGCGGGCGGTAGCCCGCCAGGGGTGGGCTACCTGTGTCGTTGCCATCAGGACTCCTTCCCGAGAGTGATGGTCGCCTTCGTCCCGGCGAGGGCCCGGTCGAGGCCTGCGCTGATGGCGTCGTTGACGCGGGCCGGGTCAAGGCCTTCGACCTTGGCCGGTACAGCGCCGACGGCGTTGAGGATGTCGGCGCGGAACTGGTCGAAGTGCGCGAAGACCGACGCGGGGGTGGTGTCCCCGCCGACGGACGGGCCCCCGCGCTTGATCGTGGCGTTGAGGATGAGGCGTGCGGTGGTCTCCGCGGTCTTGCTGATGGTGGCCTCAGTGCGCTCCTGCTCGGCCGCGAGCGACCATCGGAGCTTGTTCGTGCCGCCTCCATTGCGTTCGACGGTGGTGTCCAGCAGGACGCGGGCGATGGTCGCTGCTGCTTCGTCGGTGATGCTCTCTACGTGTCCCATGTCTTCCTCCGGTTCGATGATGCTGATGGCGTCGTTCTGGAAGCCGATCGACGCGTTGCCGTCGATGGCCTGCTGGTAGGAGCTCAGGAAGAGATCCCAGTCGAAGCCGGCGCCCGGGTCGTACCGGGTGCCGGGGTTCGTTTCGCCGTGGCCGTAAAAGCCGGCACGGGATCCGCTGATCGCCTCGGCCGCACTGAGGCGGCGTGCGGGTGTCGGTGTAGCCAGGAGTCCGTAGGCGACGGCCTCCTGCACCATGCGAGCCGCGCCGACGGCCATGTTCACCGTGGCCGCCACACGGTTTATCTCGGACATGGAGCGCCAGTCGTTGGCGGCGACTGCACCGGAAACGCTCATGGCGTGGGCGTTGTTGGTGGTGTCAGCCCATGCCGCCCAGGACGGATGGACGAGGTCGATGATCGAGTCCGCGTCCGCGAGGACGTGGTACGAGCCGTAGTCGGAGCGGCCGCCGATGAACGCAGCGACTTGCTCTGCCCCTCCGTCGGGACCGTTGAAGCAGGTGTTGTTCTCCGCGGTGTGGACGCCGATGACGCCGGATACTTTCGTGCGCTGCCACCCGAACTGCGGGGTGATGTTGTTCGGGCGTTCTACGAGGTAGTAGGCCATGCGTGCCCCTTCCCGGGCATAAGAAGAGCCCCGACCGGATGGGCGGGGCTTAGGGGTAGAGGTTCGGCGGGTCGCCGATGTCGGTGTCTTTCAACCGGTGCCGTGCGTCGATGTCCCAAACCCGGTGTCGGGCGATTAGCTCGTCGCGGGTGCGGATCTGCCGGTAGAGCCCGGAGATCTCGTCTCGCTGCTCGCGGGTCGTGGCTCGTTCGCTCTTGAGGTCTTCCTCTGCGATGCGCTTGCCCTCAGTGAGCTCCTCCCAGGACTGCTCCCGGGTGGCGAGTTCGTTGGCGGCCTTCTGCTGCGCGATGGTGTCCTTACGGCCGCGGGTGGCCTGGATGATGCTCCAGACGAGTGCGGCGAGACCCGTGAGGGACACGATGAGGGCGGCGATGTCGATCTGCATGTGTGTCCCCTACTTGTCGCGCCGTGTCAGATCGGCCGTCACCTTCTGGATCAGTGGTTCGAATGGGTTGCGGAGTGGTTGGCGGAGCATGGTGGCGTCCTTGAGGAAGACTGCGGTCCAGATAACGGCACCGGTGTAGCCGGCAGATGTTCCTCCGTAGATGGAGGCGAAGAACCCGCCAGCCCAGCACGCTGTAGTGACGACAGAGAAGAGCAGGCCTGCCCGTGCCGCAGCTTCCCGCCCAACGATCGCCGCTATCAGGCAAGCGGCGCCGGTGATGAGGAACAGGTAGCCCCAGAGAACGATGCCTGCCCCGAGAGAGATCCCGGCGACGGCGTCGATGATGCCCTGGTATGACCCCGACGTAAACGAACCGGGGTCGAGGACGCATAGCAACCCGATGACGATGTGTCGGGCTGCGGCGACGAGGAGATAAAACCTCGCCCGCCGGGACATGTACTGCTCGCTGATCAAATCCGCTCGTGACATGCGAGCCTCCGTTGCTGGTGCATGGTGCCCCTTTCCGGGGAGTAGGTTGTGCTGAGTGCGTATGCTTGGCCTTGGTGCCCGTCGAGGCGTGCCACCCCCATAGAAGGAGTGAAGGTTCCCCTTGGCAGAGATGCGTGTCGAATTCTGGCCTGAGCCGTCCCCGCAGGCGCCCCTCGCCTTCCTGACGATGGCGAGGGACGAGGAGGTCATGATGCAGGCTTGGCTGCTCAACGGGCTGCGGATCAGTCCCGACGCCGAGTTCTTTATCCTCGACCATGCTTCCTCTCCGAACATGGCCGGTCAGCTCAAGGAGTTCATCGAGGAATGGGACATCAAGGTCAGCTTCCTGAGAATTCCCGCTATCCCTTTCGACGACGAGTTCAAGGCGATGGCTCTAACGAGCTTCGCGAAGATGCTCACCCAGTGTTACGAGGTCGTGGTGACCTCTGACTGCGACGAGCTCCTAGTCGGGCTGGGCATCACCGCCGAGGAGGTGCTTCCTCTGATGCTGGCAGCCGAAGGGATTGTTGCCCCCATCGGGTTTGAGGTGGTCCAGCACATCTCGCATGAGGCGCCGTTCCAACCGACCAAGCCCATCGAATCTCAGCGAGCCTTCGGGTTCCTCGCTTCCGGCTACACAAAGCCCGTCGTGTGGAAGAAGCGGAGCGAGTTCAGCAATGGGCTGCACCGGGTTCACGACGAGTTCCAGTACGAGCCCACTCTCGGCCTGTTGCACCTGCGTAGCGTGGATGAAGGGCTTTCTGCGGCCCGCGCAGTTCAGCGGCGTGGCACAGGCGTTTCCATCGGTCAGGCTGAGTCTGGTCGCGGCCGGCACTGGAATACGGCTCCCGAGAAAAAGATCAGTTTCTTCAAGAAGCTGAACGCCCTCGACACCATGCCTGGATACCGACATATCTTCCCGGAATTCATGGACTCGATGCGGGAGACCTATGCGGGGAATCCCAGCGGTTTCTACGGGCACAACATCAGCCAAACCTCGGACTTTTGCGACATCGGAGACGTCCTTTACCGCAGAGCGAGTTAGAGGCTAGGCGCTAAGATCAGCGCCCAGCCTCTAACTTCGTCCAGCTTGTCGCCGCAGCTCTAGCCCTTCGCGATTTCAGCCTTCGCTTGGATAAGCGCCTGATCAAAGCTCTTGCCGTTGACCCCGCTGATCCATTCACCTGAGCGTGTAGCGGTGTACGTTCCGTCCGGATGTGGTCCGTGGACGGTGATCCCGCTCGCCTCATCCTGATACGCCGGGATCTCCGGCTCAGGTGGCGGCGCGGCCTTGCTATCCAGCCAAGCGGCGAGGCGATTGAACACCGGAACTTCCTGCCCGGTCAGCTGCGTACGGGCCAGGAACATCTTCGCCACTTCCACGTGCTGCGCCTCGGTTGGCTCGGTAGGTTCGGGATAGTCCATGGTTATGCTCCGATCAGTCCGTGGCCCGCTGTGGAGCCGTGAAGGTCTTGCACGAGCGCGATGAGGTGACGGGACAGCAGCTGCACCTGGTTGGCGAGGTTCTGCATGTCCGACTGAGTTGGTGCTGCGGCGTAGGCAGGTGCGGTGTAGGAGGCAAATGCGGTACGGTCCGCCGTCCCAGTCGCGGCGCCCCAACCGGTCTTGCGTCCCCGCAGAACCTGAGTGCCATTCATCGCCAGGTTGACGTTCTGGATATTGAACTGCCGAACGGGTGTCGCGGCGCCGTCATCCGTGATGGAGATGTAGGTGCCGGTCGCGTTGCCCTCATCGGCACCAAACAGGATGCGCTGGTTCCGTGCCAGCCAGATGGCTTTCTGGTTGGTGAAGTCAGCGTGCAAGGTGCGTAGGCCGTAGCTGAACAGATGGACGCCCGCGACACCTCCGGGCGTGGACCCCGTGTCGCCGAGAGCGATACCGCCGTACCGGCCGCCCGTGTAGCTGGCGCCGCGGACGCGGAGTGCTTCGCCGTTCCCGTTGGCGTCCATCGGCATGATGGTGTTGCTATCGAACTGGAGGCCCGTCCACATGCGCTGCATGTTGGCGGGGTCCCTCTGGGGGAACCGGATGCCGTGGTGCGCTCCGTACGTGCCGTCGGACAGTGCGAGGTTGAGGATGGAGAGGGCCCCCTCCTGACTGGTTGGCGCCCACTCCGCGACGACCGCATCATTTCTGAGGTTGACCTCAACGCCCACCGCACGTCCAGGCGCAGGAGCCGTGACGTGGGCATAGAACCAGCCACCGAACCCGCGGGCAGCGTCCGCAGCGATACGGGCTCGCCCGTGCACGCCGGCGGTATCGCCCGTGCCCCCATACGAGGCCACGTACCCGGTGATACCCGAGGCGTAGGCGTCGCCGGAGCGCTTGATGATCGAGCCGAGGATTGCGCCCTGGTCCCAGCCACCGGAATAGTTTGCGGAACTCTCCTTCTGAACCCACAGCACGGGCCGCGCATCAGCTGTGGGGGCAGCAGGGGTGCCGGCCTGCAGGAGTGCGCCGATTGCGCTCTTGACCGTATCGGAGTTGTAGGGGTTGTTCGCTCCGCCACCGAGCGCGCCGTTCGGATAGAGGACCGCGGGGTTTGCGGCATGCGCTGCTGTCGCCGACGCGTAGTCATTGATACTGGCAAACAGGCCGGCGACCTTCTTGTCCACGTAGTCGCGTCGGGTGAGTTGGTCGGCCGCGGTCGGCTGGTCCGTTGCGGTGACGCGCCGGAATGCCGTGTCGCCGCCCGAATTGCGCTGCACGACCGTGGCAGGCGTGGCCGAAGCCGTCGCGCCGTCGAGCTTGGTCTTGTCCGCAGAGGACATAAGCCCAGCAGCGGTCTGCGTCGCGGCTGAGACGTCACTCTTTTTCCAGTTCGTCCACGCGTCCCCGTCCGTCTCGGCGCGAGTCTGCACCGAGTTCGACTTGTCATGCAAGGACTGCCACGAGCGCCCCGGCCCGTTGCGGACAGTCGTCACCGTCCCGGACGCCCCGTTGAGCCATGCATCCGCGGCCGTGACGGACATGTAGCTCAGCCCGATGGGGTAGGTGCTCGGCACTGACGACTCGGGCTTGACAGCGACGCCTTGCGCCCGGGGAACGGGGAGCTGGTGTTCAGGCACCTTGCCGTCCGGACCGAGGGCCACGAACGCAGGAAGGTACGCCAGCGGCAGCTTGCCGGAGGCGTCCAGGATGGGAACATCGTCCGGGATGTTCCCCTCAACCCCGTTATTCGCCAGGGCCCGGTGGTAGGCCTCGAGGTAGGTGCGACCCAAGTATTCGACACCGGCCTTCGACATGTGGGTGGTGTCGCCCGAGTTGTGCGCTCCCTCGGCGGCAGGAGCGAACCCCGTGTACAGCACCCTGCCGGGCGTCTGCTGGTGCGCCAGGTCGATCTTCTCCCGGCCCACCGTGGCCGCGATTCCCTCGGGGACCATTTGGCCCACGACGAACGGGACCAGCGGCACCGAGAGCTGCGTGCGGAACCACGCGATCAGGTTATCCAGTGCCGCCGAGTAGGAAGCCGTGCTGGACGACGAGTTGTTCTCGCCCTGGTGCCAAAGGATTGCCTTGAGCTCCACGATGGCGCCCGTGGCTCGTGCAGCGGCGAGCGCGTCCTTGGTCTGCCTAACAGCCAGCTCGGGCAGCCCGAACTGTGGCTGTGTGGCGATGCCCGGTGTCCACGTGTAGGTGCTGGTGGAGTTGGTGAACCCTGTACCTCCCCGAGCGGCGGGAATGAGCAGCACTCCCACGTGGGGTGGCTGGTTGCGGAGGTAGTTGTGCGCGAATGTTGTCGCAGGCGAGAGCCCGGACGCTGTGGCATTCATGTCCAGCGGGACGGGGGCGGTCTCGAGGATGCGGCGGGTGTAGCCGAACTGGGCAATGCGGGAGTGCATGTAGCGACCAGCCTGCGTCGCAGTGACCGGGGCGGGCCCCTGGTTGTTGGACTGCCCTGCGATCAGGAAGGCATGCCATTCGGTGACTTCGCGGGCCTGCTCGCTCGTCTGCACCCATGTTGAGGAGATGATGCCTGTGGTGTCCGAGCTCGAACGACGGAATGCGCGAGGGCTGTCGCCGTACTCTTCGGCTCGCTGAACCCACCACGAGTTCTGCCCGGGCTGGCCTGTGGCCATGTTTTCGATGATGCCGGCAGAACGCCAGCCGGGAGGGAGGTTCTGCATGGACGGCACATCCGGGGTGGCAATCCGATGGATGCCAGGGACGTTGAAAGTGTTCAGGTCTGTGCCGGCAGGAAGGACGCTAAGTTTCGCGTAACCAGGGCCGAGATCCTCGACGCTGGCCGCGAGTTTTTCGACCTCTCCAAGAACCTCGCCGTCGGCGGCGACGATGCTCGTGGCGAGCTTGTCCCAGTCGCTACCGGTGCCGTCAGTATCGGTAACACGTGCGACAGGCTGTTCGCCGTCCAGCTTGTAGATCTGCCGGCCATCCGGCCCAACATAGGTCATGGGTTATCCCCTTCCGAGAGGGTCAGCGTCGAGCTGGGCATTGTTGGCGCCAGCCCACAGGAGGTCGAATTGCGTGTTGGTGCGGTGTGCGTGATGCAGGTCAAGCTGTTCGTTGGTCACGGCGTTGACGGCTTCGAGGACGCGCCCGCCAATCGTCTGGTCGATCGACCCGGGCGACGCTGAGATCGAAAGCGAGGTGATGAGTACTTTCAGCCGGACCCGGAATGCTTTGCCCCCTTCGACCCACACGATGTCTCCCAGTTGCCTACGAGGATCGGGAATGACCTCCAGGCTCCTGAGGAAAGGTCGAGGAGCCGCGACCCACGCTGAAATCCAGTCGGCCAGGTCGCGCAACGCCTGTGGTTCCTGAACCCAAGGGCCGGCCATGTGCTCGAGGCGTGCAGCATTCGCTGGGCCGAGGTGCGCACCGCGGGTGACAAGGTCTGACCAGCGGACACGCGCCTTGCCGCGGACGATCGGCAGCGGGCGGTCCCGACGAAACGGCTTGAGGAACGCATCGTTGTCGGCGGTCTTCAAGATCAGGGTCTCGCCTGCAGCAAGGTTCACCGCGGTGTGGGTGAGTGCGACAGTTTCTGAGTTGATCGCCTCCCAGGTGTAGGAGATCTTGTCGACGTCGTATGCCCACCGATCTGTGGCGTCCTCCTTCGACACAGTGCCTCCGACGAGGGACAGTTCGCCTCGGTTCAGCTGAGCGTGGGTCCAGTCATTCGTTGGTGGGTTGATGCCAAACCAGGACTCGTCCACGCCGGGCTCGATGATGTCCGTGGTCGACTGTGCGGCCTGCAGCGACTCTCCCGTCCCCTGGTAGAAGGTCACGGAGGAGACCGGCGCCCGAGTGATGTTCGCCTTACGGGACTTCACGTCCACGCCCGTGCGAACGCCCTTCGATGCGGAGTCCCAGCCGAGATCAAGCACGTCATCGAGTGCAGTCAGGATCGCAACAGGTTCGGCGTTGGTGAGAATGTTGCGGTTCACCCACCGGAATACTCCATGCTCATCCAGCTGCATAGGGGCACACTCGGCGTCGGACTGTTCTCTCAGCACCTCTAGCGCTACCCGCCCGTTGATTGCTGGCATGGCCGGCAGCCCCGCGTTGGAGGCGGACGGAGTCAGAATTGCGGTGCGGAGCCGGTTGTAGGTGGGTGCAGTGGAAAAGCCGACCTGCACACCGCCGCAGTGCACGCCCGTAATGTGAGGCGAGGTGATCTGGATGCGAGGGTTGTTCACAGTCGTCATCTCGGGCGGCAGGGTCGTGGTGCCAGTGACCGTCGCGCCGTTGTTCGCGTAAATCGTGAAGTTCCCGCCCGGGTTCACCCGCAGCGTGAAGCGGTCAGCGGTCCACGCATTGGCCGCCGTCATGGCGCACACGATGGTGCTGGTCGTGCCATCGAAGCAGACGCCCAGGACCCTGCGGTCCGCCGTCACGGCCAGGGACACTCGGGACTGGCCCCACCAAGTCCTGACTGTCCAGTCGCCCTCGGACGCTGTCACATCGCGGACGTCCAGGGTGGTCTGGAAATTCTTGTCCAGACGCCCGTTCGGCCAGTTCGACAGGTCCGGAGTGTAGGACGCCTCAATGCTGTTGCACGCCAGGCCCCACTGAGACTGGTTGAAGGACGGCGGGAAGGAAGGGTTGCCCTGCTGCCCGGCGCTGACAACCGTGCCTACTTCAGGCCACGCCGACCCCATGAGGGGGACGGACAGAATGCAGCCGGAGTCAACCGGCGACGTCGCGTTGAACCCGCACGCACGCAGCACCCGGTCAGTGGTGAAGATCGGAGAGTTATTGACAGTGAGAAACTCCCCGTTTTCCTCCCACGGTGGCATGACCGACATGTGCGGTGGGAATGACACCGGCTGCGACAGCTTGTCGATCATGTCCACCACGCTCGAGGTGACTGATCCCTCAGCAATCGACCCTGAGGACGAATCGATGACACCGGTGAGCTGTCGGACGAGCACCCCGTCGAAGCCAAGATCGACGGTCACGCGATCGCCGGGTTTCGGAGGGAACGTCCCGGCGTCCCACGGCGTATTTGCCCGGCTCTGCACGATGCTGCCGACGTTCCACTTCACAGTCCCTGTCGCCGCAGTGAGACCACTTGCGGAAGTCACCTGCTCCGGGAGTGACGAGGGCAGCTCCCGGCTGATGCTCACTGTTGCCACGTCGAAGTACTCGCCGTTGACCGTCACAGCTACAGATGGCGTCATCACGTCGGTCATGGACGGATAACCCTTTACTGACTGCACCTAGCCAACCTCTCGAATCGTGAAGGACAGCGCCGATCGGCTCGCGTGCGGTGCTGCATACACCACTCGGCTGACCGCCTCGGAGAGCCCTTCGAGGGCGACTCGATTGCACCCGCGGCCAGTTGCCCATGCCGCGACGTCGGACGTCCACGTGAACGCCGGCAGCGCCCCTTGCCGCGCTCCGGTCGCCCAAACCCGCACCGACACGGCTCCTTCGGGTGCCGTGCGGCGTATTGAGGATCTGGTTAGCAGCGACGTGCTGTACGGGGTTGTGTGGTCGGCAATGATCTGGCCAGCCCAGTCCCGAAACGACACCCCCACCACCCCAGTCCCCTTTAGGTAAACAGACCAGGTGACGGGCATCCCGGGCACTACCGGGGGTCGGTCCGCGACCCCATCCCTGAACCCGAAGTCCATGGTTCCGCCCGTAGGGTGAATCAGCGTCCGCGGGGCAAATACCCCATCCGACGCAAGGACCGAGCCACCCTCCACAACCCCAGCACCTTCCCAACTCCCCGGAGCGAGTACCGACTGCTCCGGGGAGAGGAGGTTCGTCACCCTGGCCATAGGTTCCACCCACACGAACGGCGGCGTACCTCCCAGCTCGAGCGAGGTCAGCGCCGACAGTTCGGAGGGGTTCAGATGGTCGAGGGACACCGACCATGAACGCCGCGACAGCGGAGCTCGCTGTACCTTGACCCTGCCTTCGAGAGTTGTGCGCTTAGACACCGCCCTCTCCATTTCGACGCCCAACCCGCCGACGTAGTACTCGAACGGGATAAGCCGGCCCCTCGGACCTAGATATGCCGTCATGAAGGGCCTCCTACGATGTCGAGTTGAATCCGCGGACGTCTCTCATGACTTCCATGAAGCGGCGGCCGTCCAGGTAGAACTCCGCTGGCCTGCTTGCAGCAGCGCCAAGGTCACGCAGCAACATCCGGTCCTGATCGGACAAAACCGCTACCGACGTCCCTCCACTGCTCGTCGCGAGGTGGTGGATGTCCCGCCACTGCTGGCGGTTCAGCACGTACTCGTCCCCGCCGGTGGCGTTGAGGACCCGGGACACGCCTGGAGGAAGTTTCCCGCCCTGGTCCCGGAACAGCGTCCGTTCCTCCGTGGAAGCTCCGCCTCCAAAGAAGCCCTTGATGCTGTTCACGACGTTGCCGGCGATGTTTTTGATGCCGTTCTTGATGTCGGACACCCACTGCACGACCTGGTTGAGGCCGGACTTTGCGAGTCCGCCGGTGGCATCGATGAACATGCCGCCGCCGGGGAAGGCCTTCTTGAACTGGGTCATCAGGGTGTCGACCAGCCCATCGAACGGGTTGGCCGCCGTCCCGTCGCCGGCCTTGCCGGACCCTCCCGGGTACAGCTTCTGCAGCGCCCTGATGTCGAAGGCCGTCGGAGCCCCGGCCTGGTTGCCCAGGAAGGGGTTCATGATCGACGCGACACCGGTGAAGTGAGGCAGCCCGAGGACGTGCCCGAGCTCGTGAGCAGCCGTCTTGCGACGGTTGCTCGCGGACAGCTGGCCCATCCACGAGGGCGACATGTCGATGTTCGTCCCCGTGGCGTAGCCCAGGATCCCACCGCCGCGCTCGAGCGGTCGGGCGTAGCCCTGATGCTGGCCACGCCCGATCGCGACCTTCACGCCCGCGGCGCCGTCCCACATGCGAGCGGCCCCGGGGAAGTCCCAAGGAGCCATGCCGGGAGCGACATCCATGTATAGCGCCTTGTGGCGGGCGATCTGCGAGACGTTGCCGGTGAAGAACCCCGGCTGCCCGGCCATCGGCGAAAGGTCCGACGCCGCGCCCTTGCCGCGGATCGCTGCGCGGGCCATGGCTGCAAGGTTTTCCTTGCCGAGCGCCGCGGTCTGCGCGGCCGTGAAGACGAACTCACGGCCATGCACGACACCCGCTGCCTTCCGTGGGTCGATGTCGCCGGTGTAGCCACCGTTGTAGAAGCCCTGCGGAAGGCTGAGGGGCTTGATTTCCACACCGGGGATGGAGTTGAACGCGCCCAACAGTCCCTCGTTGATGACCTTGTCCACGACGATCCGGATCGGTTCCTTCGCGGCTTCCTTCAGCTTGTCGAATTCCCGCATGGCCCCGGTGACCATGTCCGTGAAGAACCCCGGGACCTTCGCCAGACTCTCGGCGAGGCCGGCGAAGAACCCTTTGACGGCGTTCACCTTTTCGTTGATGCCCGCCCTGAGTTCCTCGACCCTTGTCAGGACCCACGACACAGCGTTCGTCGTACCGTCCTGGAAGAACTGGAGCACGGTAGCGAGTCCCGGCCAGAAGTCCTCACGCATGAAGCGCAGGAACCCGAAGAACACCTGACCGAAGAACCTGACGAGGCTGTCGATAACAGCCCGCCCGGCTTCCGTCTGGGTGAAGAACCACACCGTGGCACCGACAAGAGCGACAACCGCTGCGATTGCCAACCCGATCGGGTTGAGCAGCAACGGGATGAGGCGACCCATCAGCCCGAACCCGCTGACGATCTTTTGGATGTTCCCAGCGAACGTCAGCAGCGCGCTCACGCCCGCCGTGGCGGACAGCGCAGCGATGAAGAGCCCGACTATCAGCGGACTCTCTGCCATGGCCGTCAGCAAGGGCGAGAGGGCCCCCACGACTGAGGCGAGCGCCGATGCGAAGATGGTCAGCACCTCGACCACCGTCGGGCCTAGCGCTGCGGCGATCGGAGCCACGGCCGTGAGGACAGCACCCAATGACGCAGCGAGACCCGGCAGCAGCGGAACGATGTCCGCCGTCGCGGTACGCAGTGCCTCCATGAACGTCGTCAGCCCGGCGCCGAAGGTCGGGTCCGAGAACGCCGTGAAGATGCCGCCGATGAACATGCCCGCGATCTCGCCGCCCAAACGCAGGAAATCCGCGAGCGCTGGCGCTCCCGTGCGGAAGGCTTCACCGATCGGGCCGAGGGCGTCCGCGAGTCCACGGGCGCCGGCGGCTGCGCCTTCGAAGATGGTGGCCATCGTCTGCTGGAAGACGGGTCCCTTCATGACGGCTTCGATGCGGTTGAGGTTGTCCGCGACGGATCCGAGGGTGGTGTCGATTCCGCCTGCTCGGGCTGCGTCCGCGACTGCTCCGAAGATTCCCGACAGGGAGCCGAGGATGGAGGCGATGTCGCGGAAGCCCTGGAGGCCTGCATCGATCCACCCACGGAGCGAGCCGTCGGCGGCCGCGCCCTGGATGAAGGTGTTGAACTGGGTGGCGGCGTCGCGGATGGCTGTGGCGAGGCCGGGCATGTAGTCCATGCCGACGACGCCGAGGGTCACGAAGGCTTCGACGAGGGGGTCGATTGCCCCGTTGAGGATGCCGATGGTGTCGGCGACCTTCAGGAGGAGCCCTTCGAGTACTCCTCCTCCGAGGGAGTTGGAGAGCGAGGTCATGAGCTGCTGCGCCCCGGACCCGAAGGCCGAGGAGATTGCGCCCACGCCTGTGGCGAGTTGCGGCAGGACGGTTGCCGCGAGTCCCTGCAGGGGCCTGATGAACCCCGCGAAGAAGTTCTCCTGTGCGATGCGGCGGATCCCGCCGAGCTGCTCGTACACGGCCAGGAGGGCGCCAGCTGCTGCCTGCGCGTTGGGCGTCAGCTTGCCCATTGCGTCGGCTGCCTTCTGCCCACCTCTGGCTGCGGCGTCAGCCTGCTGCAGCTGGACCCTTTCCAGTCCCCGGTAGGCGTCGGCGACGGCCTCGGTCGCGTCGGCTTGCGCGCGGCCGGCGTCCGCGGTGGCATCAGCGATCGCCAGCTGCGCGTCGGCGATGCGCTCGGCGCCTTCCTGCTCCGCCTTCACGGCATCCGCTGCTGCTTCCTGCTGAGCCCGTACGGCGTCCGCGCGGTCCTGTACGGCGTCCGCGACGGCGTGCTCGGCACTGATGACCCGCTCGTTGCCCTTGACGCCGTCACGGGCCGCCTGCGCCTGCTCCTCGCGAAGCGCCTTCGCGTCCTCCTTCGCGGTCCGGTATCCCAAAGCGGCTTGGTCCAGGTCGAGCTGGAGTCCGCGGAGCTCGCGTCCCGAAGTGCCGGACCCGGCTGCCTTGCCTTCGGCGAGCGCTTTGCGGGCGTCTTCGAGGCGCAGTGCTGCCGCGCGTTCGGAGAGCTCTGCCTGCTCGAGGGAGCGGGTGAGGTCCTTCACGCGCTGGACTGCGTCGGCGCGGGCCTGGTTGAGGTCGCGCTGGGAGTCTGCGACACGGCGGTTGGTGCGCTCCACCTGCCGCTCGGCGTCCTCGACGCGGCGCAGCGCCGAGGCCTGCTGCTCGGCGTTCTGCTGCACGATGTCGGTGAGGGCGTCGTTGGCGTCCTGGATGCGGCGGGCCGATTCGACGCTGACCTCTGCCCTGCGCTGCTCGGCGCGGGAGATCTGGCGTGCGGCGTCCTGCACGGCCATGGCGTCCAGTGCTGCGTTGCCTGCGAGGGTGGTGGATCCCTCGGTCGCGGCCTGCAGCGCGTCAGCCACCCCGAAGAGTGCGGCTTTCATGACGCCGGCGCCGGCGCCTACGGCGATCAGGGCTGCGGGCGCGAGGGCCGAGACTCCGCCGAGGTCCTTGAGGGACCCGGCGAGGGTCGCGACGCTGCCCGCGGTAGCGATCAGGGCGGACCCTGCGGCGCCCGCTGCGGGCGGGATGATCGCCAGGCCCGCGGAGACCACTGCGAAGCCCTGTGTGAAGGCCCTACCGCCGCGCGTGCCCTGCTGGGAGACGCTCTGCGCCATCCGGTGCAGGTCGAAGTCGATGGTGCTGGCGTCCTCGCGGATGCTGCGTGCGATGTCCGACAGGGGGCGGCCGCGGAAGGACCGGGACATGAGGGCGCCGAGGCGGCCCATGCTGCGCTCCGTGGTCGCTGATTGCTGCTCTACCCGGCGGAGGTGTGTTTCGAGCTCCTCGGAGGCGCGAGCTGCCAGGTGCTGGGCGGTGCCGAGGTCCTTGCTCGTGTTCGCGAGGTCGCGGTCGGCTTTCGTGCGCGCCGTCGTGGCGATCGCTGCGCGGCCGCGGGCGGCAGTGACGCGCTCCTCCGCGGCAGCGATCTGCGACGCCGTAGCGCGGGCCTTCTCCCGGGTCTCGGTGAGCTGCAGCTCCGCCACGCGGACGGCACCCAGAGCTCGCTCCTCGGCTGCCGCTGCGGCTTCCGAGCGGGTCCGGGACGCGGTGACCTTGTCCTGCGCGCCGGCGACGGCCTTGCCGAGCCTGGTGACCTCGGTTTCGAGTCCCTTGGTCTCGGCGGCGAGGCCCTCGGCCATGCTGACGCCCATGCTCTTGCCTGCGCTGCGTCCGGCTTTCTCGGCCGCGGGGCGCATGTGCTTGGTGATGGCGGTCTGCGTGCCAGTGAAAGTGGGGGTTACCTGGACTTCTGCGAGGCTCACGACGGGCACAGGGCAACCCCCACTTTCTATTCAGTTGTCAGCGGCTCACCACAGGTCCTCAGGGGAGAACCCCAGAAGTCCGGCGACGTCCTCGATGTGCTGGCGTTCCATGGCTTCTACGGCCCGGTCGATCTCCGTGCGTGGGCCCGGGAACAGTTGGACGGGCTGCGGTTTGCCGTGCGCGAGGCCTACGAGCTGCTGCGAATGGTGGCGCAGCTCGTTGACGACGTCGCGCAGCAGGATCTGGGTGATGCCGTACTCGGACAGCGGCGGCGCCCACTTCTCGGTCGGCACTGGACGGGCTGCGAGCTCGACCGCCTTTTCGGGGTCGTTGGTGACAGCCTCCGCGTATCTGCTCGCGGTGGGCAGCATGTCGATGTACTCGAGCACGGCCACCCACCGCTTGCGTGCGATGTACTCCGCGAGGTCCACACCGAACTCATGGGAGAGATCAGCGCGGATGGCAGCGCGGTAGCGACCGACTACTTCGCGGAGGCGCTGTCTTCCCCCGTGGTGCCCAGCGTCGAGGTGTAGTAGTCGGAGACGCGGCGCATCATGTGGCTCTGCGTGCGCAGCGACAGGCGGGCTTCGCGCAGGTTCTCGTAGTCCTTCACGGGCAGCCACTTCTTGAGCGCCTCGGAGTTGCGCTTGCTCTTCTCGATGTCCTCGAGGAACGCCTCCGCTTCCTCCGCTTCCATGCCGGCGACGTCCGGGAACGTCACGGTCTTGCTGTTGGGCAGGGCGATGACGAACGGTTCGACGACGCCGATCTCGGCTTCGAGAGCGGCGATGGACAGGTTGACTTTCGGCTTATCAGCCATGGGAATCCTCCGGGTGTGAGGTCGTGCTGCGGGTGGGTGAGGGTGCTACTGGTCGGTGGAGTCGGCCGCTGCGGCCGGCTCAACCGTGGTCGACGGCGTCTCCGCCGGCGCCGGGGTGGTATCGGTGGCGGAAGCGGGCTCGGTCGCGATGGAGTCCTTGTCGGACGAGATCGGCGGGAGCGGCTGCTCCGCCAGGCGAGCGACCAGCTCCTCCTTCGAGCCCTTCGTCAGGAGGCCGCGATCGGAGAGCTCCTTGCGCAGCTCCTTGACCGTGAACTCCTTGAGGGCGACCTCGGCCGCCGGCTCTTCCGTGAAGCCCTGCGAGCGCAGGGTGACGAGCTCGCGGGGCACTTCGGTGGTGACTCGGACGACCGAGCCGTCCGATTCCTTGGTGAGAGTGGGCATGCTGTTCTCCTTCGAGAGGGGTGGGACATGTCCCGGGTGTGAGGAGGAGTACGGTGCGCCCTGTCACACCCGGAGCAGCAGGGCGCACCGCGATCGTGGGGCTACTTGAAGCCGAGCAGCGCCTTGTGCTTCAGGGCGCCGGTGCCGCCGCTGTAGTGGCGGCCGGGGGAGCCGATCTCGTCGTCGGTGAAGACGCCGAGGCTGTACTCGTGCTGGATGGGGTTCTCCTGGCCCCAGACCTCGTCACCGCTGGAGGCGAGCTTGACGCGGCCGAAGCCTCGTCCCTCGATCCACTGCTCGGTGGCGGGTCCGTCGGAGCCGAGGACCAGGAGGCGGTACTCCTCGAACTCGGGCAGCTCGGGCTCGTCCCAGACGATCTCGCCGGTGAGGGGGTCCTGCGCGACGTTGGACAGGTCCACGCCGTACTTGAGCTCCTTCATGTGCCGGCGGCCGGACTCGAGGCCGGTGAAGCCGACGGTCCGCACGACGCTATCGACGTCGGAGCGGATCTCGGAGGAGTAGCCGAGGGCGTTGACGCCGGTGGAGCTCACCTCGCGGCCGAAGGTGTAGCCGTCGGGGGTGACCAGGCCGCAGGGCTTCCAGCCGAGGGCCTTGAAGTCCAGCAGCTGGTTGTCGGCCCCGAACAGGGTTTCGGGCAGCTCGACCGTGAGAGGGGCCAGCAGGGCGATGGCCCGCCGGATCTTCCGGACGAGCGCGCGGGAGTCGGCTTCCTGCCGCAGGGTGTCGATCGTGGGAGGCATGATGGCCCCTTTCGTGGTGGGTTGGTTTCCCCGGTGCGGGGCTAGCTGACAGGCCGCGACGTCACGTCGAACGTCGCGAAAGCCTTGTTGAGGGTGTCGGTGTAGTAGACGTCGTCAGGGGTGGAGGAAACTTCGATGGCGTCGAGGTAGCCGGACGGGGTGTCGATGTCATCTCCGCAGATGGACGCGCTGATCGACTCGAGGGTTTCCCGGGCGAGGTTGCCCTCCGCGTAGACCTCGAGGGTGATCGGGTCGACGCGGTCAAGGAAGCCTTGAGTGCCCGGGGCGGTGATGATGTGCACCAGAGGGAAAGGGCCGACTAGCGCTGTGCCCTCGACTTCGAGGTGCCAGACGAACCGCACCTCGTTGTCGAGGTGGACGGTGCCGTCGATGAGGTCCTCGAGGCAGCTTCGAACGTTGGGGAAGACTAGGCCGTCGTTCATCGCTTCCCCCTGACCTTCATCGCCTCGGTGACTCGGATCAAGGTCTTGTCGCGGGAATCGCGCCAGTCCTTCTTCACCTCACGAGCGACGGCGCCGGCGCGACGCTCGTTCTGCCAGCCGGCGCGGACTCGCTGGCTCTTTGCCTCATACGTCGACTCGCCGCGCGCCGTTGCAGCACGAGCGATCTTCTGCGCGACTTTCAAAGTGAGGGCGGACATCCTCGGGCTATTGGCCACCTCGCTCAGACCCTTGCTGACCGGGCTCATCGTCACCTTGACCTTGGTCTCGTCAGCCATCAGGCGCCCCTCCTGAGCTTCAGCTCGACCGTGACCCCCCAGGGGGAAGGTGTCCCGTCGATCTGCCACGTGCCGGCCATCCTGTGCCCGGCAGGAACGACGATGCGGTCTGTCGACTCGAAGGCGAAGGGACCGTCGTAGTAGAGCAGCGCGGTGTCCTCCGGGACGTCGGAGCGGTCGAGGCGCGGATCCGTCGTGTCCATCGGCGTGACCTGGCAACCCTCTACCGGCAGCTTCTGAACCGGCTTCGGATTGCCCTTCGAGTCCCGCCCTCCACCGCGCTGCACCTCGACGGCGGTATTGAAGTCCTCATCCTTGGCCAGGAAGCTGCCGCGGAAGAAGGACATCAGTACCGGCCCTCCTTGTGACGGAAGATCCGGTCGAAGCCCCCCGATTTCGGGAAGGACCCGCGGGGACCGGCTCCCGCCGAGTTGACCTCGAAGACCTTCGCCATCCAGTCCTCGATCGTGATGAACTCGGACCGGCCTGCCTGGAGGGTCACGGCCTGCGTGATGGGCCCGCGGGTCTCGGACCAGGAGCGCGCGTTACGGACCGGGGCGCCGTCGACGACGGCGAGCACCATGTGCACGACGACGTCCTTCACGCTCTCGGCGTCCAGCATGCCGGCGGCGATCCGGTCGTCGACGTCGCGCCACCGCTCCCGGACCCGCCTCGAGGCGAAGCCGAGGTAGTACAGGGCCCTCGGCTTCTCCGCTTCGGAGAGGGAGCGCCACACCGTTTCCAGATCCTCGACTTCAGCAAGTGGTCCCGCCATGGCGCTCCTCCCGTCCTACTTCGCCGGCGTGGTGGTGCCGGTCTTCTTGGCGTCCGCAGCGGCTTCCTCGGCCTGCCGCACGCGCTCGGCCTCCGCGGCTTCTGCTTCGGCGATTGCCTTGGCCGCGGCGTCCGCTACGGCCTTCAGCTCGGCTGCGGTTGGCACCTCGACAGCCTCGACCAAGCCGAGTCCGACGAGACGCTTCCGCTCCGCCGGGCCAACGGCTGCGGAGAGCACGGCGCCCTTGCGGAGGTAGACCTCGCCCGAGTCCGTCTTGGCGACGATGAGGGTCGCAGTGACCCGGTGTCCTGCGGCGGCCATTAGAGCTCCGTCCCGGTGATCGTGACGCCGGCGTTGCCCTCGAGCACGACGGGGACCGTCGTGCGGCGAGCGCGCAGCATGTAGGAGTCGTTGTCGTCGTTGCGGATCGACTTGGTCTCGACGCCGACGCCGCCGGTCTTGACGTAGCCGGGGCCGCCGAGGTCCTCGTCGGCCATGCCGCCGAGCTGCTCGGTGTCGAGGATCATGGGATCCGCGACAGGGGTGTGGTTGCTGGTCATCCAGGTGAGGCCCAGCGCCTCCGGCCACACGCCGCTGACGAGTGGGTTGCCGGCCTCGCGGGGCAGGAGGCCTGCTGCGTTGAGGCGGGCGACGGCCTTGGCCCACTGGGTGGGCTTGAGGACGACGACGTCGGGGTTGTAGCCCTCGTCGAGGCCGGTGACCGATGCGACGGCGAGGAGCGTGCCTTCGACGATCTTGTCGCCGGCGCCGTCTCCGACCCAGGCGCCGGGTCCGCCGGCGGCCGAGACGTTGAACTGGCGGGTGACCTTGGACGCGATGACGCCAAGGGCGGCCGAGTCGACGAACTTCACGGACTGGTTGACCAGTTTCGTGAATGCGCGGTCGACGGGGTTGATGCCGAGGCGGGCGATGGCCTCGTCGAAGACCGGGGAGTCCTGGCCCCACTTGCTGGTGCGGGCGGTGGCGAGCTCACCGCCGGTCATCTTCGTCTGCGGGTATCCGGCGCCCGGGGCGACGGCCTCGGGCTCGTCTTCGGTGAAGATGGGCTCGCCCGTCTCGTAGAGGATCGCGCCGCCGACGGCGATGAACCGGCCCTGCAGCAGGCGGTCCGCGATGTACTTCTGGTCGAGCAGGGTGCGCAGGCGCCGCGCGATGACCGAAGGGGTCTTCATCATCGTGTGGATCTCTGCGGTACTCGGGCCCGTGACCTGCACGGCCCTCGTTGGGTACTGGTACATGAGGCCTCCTAGCGGCTGAATGCGATGTCGGCGCGCGCGTTGGTCGCTCCGACGAGGGCGGGGCCGACGGCGAGGGAGGCATCGGCGGCCCCGATGGGCGCGACCTTCCCGTCCGCGGCGGGGATGACGAGGTCGCCGGCAGCGACCGTGCCGACGACTTCGAGGGACTGGACTCCGCCGGGGTACACGGTGACGTCCTCGCCGGCCTTCGCGTCGAACGCGATGACGCCGAACCAGGAGCGGCTGCCCGCGGCAGCGTGCGAGATCTGGCGATCACCGCTGATGGCGCCCAGGCGGCCGCCGACAACGTCGGTCTCCGCGCTGAACGTGACGCCGGCGCCCGGGTTGAACTTCCGGATGTGCTCCATGGTCAGGCTCCCTTCTCGGTCTCGGCCGGGGCGGAGCCCCATGCCTTGCTGTAGAGGGCGTCCTCGTCGGATGCCTCGTTGATGCCACCCGAGTAGCCGCGCGCCTCGAGCGGAATCAGGTTCTTCTGGAGCGATTCGAGGGTCTCGGCCATGCCGGGATCCTTCGCGATCGCATCCACCCAGTGGTCACGCCTTGCGGGCGGGATCCTGCCGTCATTGACGGCGTCGTTGACGAGCTTGGCGCGGGCGTCCGCGACCTGCTGGTCCCGGGCTTCGCGGCCCTGCGCTGCGTCGTTGCGCAGCTGCTCGTACTGGGCTTCGTCGAGGACTACGGTGCCCGGGGCAGTCGCGGCAGCCGTGGGGGCTGCTGCAGCTGCGGTGGGAGTTTCCTGCTCTGCGAGCGCCTCGTCGACGGCGGCCAGCAGGCCGTCCTCGTCGAGGGTTGCGGTGGCAGGGATGCCGAGCCGCTCACGGAGCCCCTTGGTCAGTGCGTCCGACATGGTGTCGGTTCCTTTCTCTCGGGGGTTGGTGCTTTCCGCCGGCTCGGCCGGAGGCTTGTTGGTGGCCTTGTCGACCAGGTTGGTGAGCGCCGGCAGGGCGTGGCCGTTGGCGAGGCTCAGTCGGTCCTTGCGGACATGGTTGGTGGGCACGAGGGGCCGGGGCGCTTCGCGGCGGCCGGCGTGGGCGAAGATCGACAGGTCGAATTTCGCGGTGGTGCTGTCCTGGTCCTCGCCGGTGTCCTTGCCCTTGCGGGTCTCGACGCGGTCCGCGAGGCCGGCGGCCACAGCTTCCTCGGCCGTGTACCAGGTCTCGGCGTGCATGGCGTCGCGCCACTCGTCGGCGGTTCCGCCGGCACGCTCGGCGTAGACGCTGGCGATGGTCTGCGAGAGCTGGTCGAGGACGTCCGCGGTCTCCCGCATGTCCCCGGCGTTGCCCCAGCAGATCCCGGAGGCGTCGTGGATCATCATCTCGGAACCGAAGCCCATCACGACCTCGTCAGCGGCCTGGACGATGAAGGACGCCGCGGAGGCGGCGAGTCCGTCGACGATAGCCACGACGTGCGCCTTGTGCCGGCGGATGGCGTTCATGATCGCCGTGCCGTCGAACACGGACCCGCCGGGGGAGTTGACGTAGAGGTTGATGGTCTCGACGTCGAGCGCGGCGAGCTCCTTGACGAACTCGGAGGCGTTGACTCCCCACCAGCTGTCGATGACGTCGTAGATGTAGACGTCGGCAGTGGAACCGCTCTGCGCCTCCATTCGGAACCACTTGGGGTCTTCTGCTGGCCGCGGGAGGGGGCCTGCGGTGCTGCGAGTGCGGGTCATGTTCCTGGCCACCGTTCTGCGGTCTGCCGCGGCTCGCCTGGCTGCGGTCTGGTCGGGCTGGGGGGCGGGTCCTGCTCGGTGCCGGACCGACCGGCCGTGGAGGGCAGTTCGCGCTCTGAGTCCGGGTCTCGGTCGGGGAGGCTGTACTGGTTGCGCAGGTGCGCTTCCAGCGGATCGTCGAGGCGTAGTGCCCCAACGCGTACGAGGCGCTCGATCGCGTCGGCTGTCGCCGGGTGGCGGGACCCGATTTCGTCGAATACGAGTTTCGGAGCGAGCTCATCGGGCCCCCAGTTGGCGTCGACGAGGTCCTCGATGATGTGCTGGTTGGCGACGTCGGCGATCTGCATGGCGATCGTCTGCAGGGACAGGGTGAAGAAGTCCGCGAAGGTTGAGCCGAGAGCCCACGATCCGGTTTCGGTGCCGAGGTTCAGGAAGTGCGCGAGGACCGCGCGTGCGATCTGCTCGTCGTAGTACCGGATCGGCTTTTCCGAGTCCGGCAGGGTGCCTTCAACGCCTTTGAGGTCGAGCTTGGCGCCGTTGCGAAGGGAGGCGCCCGAGTTGTCGCCGGAGCGCAGGCCTTGAGCAACGTCCAGGCCGTCCTTAATTTCGTCTTCCTGATACTTCTTGGCGTCGTCTCCCTGCAGGCCATCAGGAAGCGGGCTGGCGGTGTGGACCGGCACGCCCATTCCATTGCGGTCGAGGGTTTGTGCCTGCACCCGTAGCGCCCGGTCCTTGAGGAGCCAGTACTTGTACGCCGGACGGATGACGGACTGGCCGAGCCAGTTCCCGCCCTCCCGCTCGTTCACGTACGCGACCAGTCGGTCGACCTCGATCCGCGCATCTCGAGATCCCGGCTTGGAGGCGTGCTGCTCGATAGCGACCAAACCACCGTCTGCCGCGACGTCGATTTTCGAAATGGTCCGCGGCGGCCGCCACTCCAGCTTCTTGAGGTGGGCCTTGCCGTCGCGGATGACGTACAGCTGCTCGAAGAACGAATGACCGAACGGCAGCATCAGCAGCGCGTGGCGCAGATGCTCGCTCCACGAAAACCGATTCTGCGAGCGCAGGGCCTGCCGCTTGGGCTGTCCGACGATGTCCAGGCCGAGGTCGTCGGCTATGTGCTGCACGACCTCCTCGCGGGCCCCGTTCGGGTCGATTCGCCACACCGTGCGGCGCACGGGGAGGGTGATGGCCCGCAGTACCGAGGTGACCTGCGCTTCCTGCCGGCGCATGCTGTCGAAGATCATGATGTTCTTCGGCCAGACGAGCTCCGGAGTCTCCTCCTCGTCAGGCGCTGCCCACCAAGGGGACACGTTGGTGGAGTAACCCCTGCTTGCTACCGGAACGGCCACGAGGCACTCCTTTCATCAGAAGCCCATCGTTGCGACGTCGTCGGACGAGGTAACGGAGGCTGTACGGACCGCAACCGAAGGCGGCGGTGGTGGGGCGTGCACTTCCGCGCGCAGACTCAGGAGCCAGCGCGCGGCCGTGAAGGCCATGAGTGGGGCGACGTCAGCTGGAGAGGCCAGGTCGTCCGGGATGGACGCGCCGCCGCTGAAGATCTTGATTTCGGCGGTCGCGGCTGCGATGTCGAGGACGGGCTGCGGGTTGTGGCGGATCTTGTTGTCGCGGACGTCGTCGAAGACCATCGCCCAGCCCGCAGTGAGATCGCCACCGGCCCATTTCTTCACCGGGATGGTGAAGTCGACGTCCTCGTCCAGTTCCTTCATCAGTGGGGACACTGGGGAGCCATTGGACTGGCCGGCGACCGCGGTGATGCGGTGTCGGCGCTTGTCGTCCATCAGCCAGTCCTTGACCCAGTCGGAGCCGAGGCGGACGGCCACGACTTCGACCTGCCGCTGCCCGTCGGCCCGGAGGCCGCCGAAGGCGATGTAGGAGCGCGAGCGGTCCTGCGACTGGTGGATACCGGCCACGACGGGCCCGACGATGCGGTCCGATTCCTTGACCGTGAGCGTGCCGTCAGGGCCCGCCTCGGGTACGTTCTGGCCGGCTTCCCACGCGCCTGGTGGGAAGGGCCCGGTGAGCGAGCCGTCCACCCACTGGCAGAGGTCCTCGACGCGGAAGATGTGCTCGGGGTCGGTCTTGCAGTCCGACGCAATGATGCGCTGCGTCATGCCGGCGCTCCAGCCCACCGAGGGGTTGGCTTGCGCCCACTGCTCCCGGTCCCACTTGCTGCAGCCCGGGGCGGCTGACCACTCGAACAGGCCGAGGGTGTCCTCGTCCTGCTCGAACTCCTCGAGGTCCTCCTCGTCGTACTCCTCGCCGTCCTCCGCGAGCTCCTGCACCTCGGTTACCGTCGGGCCCTGCGGCAGCAGGTCCTTGTTGATGCCGTCCGGATCTCCGATGGCGGCGTGCGCCATCTTGCGGAGGTACTGCAGCACCACGGAGGTGAGGTCGCCGGCGTTGGACAGGGCGAAGATCATCGCCTCGGCCTGCGCGTTGGTGGTCTTGGTGATCGCTCCCCAGGCTTCCCAGTTCTGGTGCTCGCGCAGCTCGTCGAGCATGATGAGGTTGCCGCTGAACCCGCGGCCCGCGCGACGGTTCGCGGCCTTCACCTTGTAGCGCCTGCCGGAGCGGAGGATGAGCGACTTCTGTCCGTTCACGCGCCGGACGTTCTTAAGGAGCTTGCGGAGCTCGGGGTCCTCCTCGACGAGGCTGACCGCTCCCTCCCAGATCTCCTCCGCAGTCTCGAGGTCCTGCGCTGTACCGAGGACCAGCGGCCAGCCGTAGACGATGATGAACCACAGCGCGAGCACCTTGGACAGCATCGACTTGCCGTTCTGCCTCGCGACCAGGACCAGCACCGTGCGGAAGCGCAGCGTCTGGTTGTCCTCGAGCAGCTCCAGCATGTGGACCAGCAACCACTTCTGCCAGGGGTACAGGCCCACGTGCAGGAAGTTCTCCGCGAAGTCGATCACCTCGTAGCCGAGGGTCCGCTGCTCCGTCTCCGGCGAGCGCGGTTCCAGCGGCCGCAGGGGCGGCGTGTAGACGCGGGGAGTCTCTTTCCCGTAGAGCGGTGGGCGCTTTCGCTTCGGCGGGCTAACCTGCGCCACGACGTGCTTGGACGCGGGACTGCAGATCGGTGATCGAGGCGGGGCCCTTGGCCTGGCCCGCTCCGCTGGCGCCTGCGCCAGCGTCCTCGTCGTCGAGGCCGTCCCGATCGTCGGCCGCTACGGCCGCGGGCAGTGAGGCCGGGGTCAGGTGCAGCTCGGCGCAGGACTTGAGGTAGATCGGGATGAGGTCCTTGCCGGCGCGCTGCAGGGCTTCCATGCTGTCCCGCTGCGCCTCGTCGATCAGCCAAGCGGTGGTCTTCAGCAGAGCGACCGGGCCGGCGTACTTCTTGGCCTTGAGGTGGCTTGCCGCGGCGATCGACGCCGCGGTGGCGTCGGCCATGTAGCCGCGCTTCCGGGCCGGCTTGACCAGGGGAGCGAAGCGATCACCCCAGATGCGGATCTGGTTCGCCGTCTCACGCTCCACAGCAAGGGCAGGATGGGGGATCACGCGGCCTCGCGTGTCCGTGACGACCATTCCCTCGTCAGCGATGCGCTGGCGGGCCTCTCGGAGGCGAGCGACGAGAGTCGCGAAGGTCTCCAGTGCGGCTCGGTCGACGCGGCCGGCGAAGTCGTTGGTGGCCACGATCTCGCGCCACACGTCCGCGACGGGCCCGGGCATGTCCTCGGGCGGGTCGATGGTGGCCTCGGTGGGGTCCTTGCTCACTGGATCTTCACCTCCCCGATCTGCATGGTGCCGCACTGAATCTGTTTGGTGGTCAGCAGCCCGCTCCGGATGCTGCCGATGGGCTGGGCGTCAACGGACGAGCGGCCGAGGTACTCGGGACGTAGCGCGGCGACCAGGTCGGAGAGGGCCCGGCGGGAATGGTGCCAGTCGATCATCACGGCGACGTCGGCCACGCTCATCGCGGGGTAGTCAGCGAGGACGTCACGGACGGCCGGCTCGGCTTCCTCGGCGAGTGTCGAGCGGTGGTAGTGGTCCCTGGCATTCGGGTCCAGCGCGCGGCGTACAGCGTTGCGGGAGGCACCCTGCGAGCGGGCAATGCCTCGGATGGACTCGCCGTCTCCGCGCAGCAGGCGGAACTTCGGGCGATCGTGCATGTGTACCTCCGGGAACAGCCGGCCCCAGCACCGGGCGCCCGGGCGCTGTGGCCTAGAAGGGCCAGCTGCCGACAGCGTTTGCGGCGGTTGCGGACGTGGCGATCATGCCAACGGCGACGACGATCGAAGCGATGAGCTTGCGCATGTGGTTCTCCTTCCCTGAGCTGGGCGGGGTAGTGATGGAGCCTCTGCCTGTATCAGCCGCAGGTCTGAGGCGGTACCCGGTGTTGCGTCCGACGTTCGCTGCTGCTGGCCCTAAGACGAGTGATGCAGAGGCGGGCCGCTTGGCTGGTCGGGACGATTAGGGAGTGCAGACGGCGACGACTGCCGGCGGGCGCACTTGGTTGAGGAGCGAGGCGAGGACGTCCGCGCTCTCGTCGACGGCGTACTCCTTGAGCTTTCGAGCGCAGGCCTCTCTCGCCCGGCGAACGCTGATGACCTCGCTCGAGCGCAGCCGGCCGTCGGCGATCAGGTGCCGACCCGCATCGAGAGTCCACACGACTAGGCACCGGTCATTCACCGTGCCCTCAGGCGTCTCGCGCCGACCCTGGCGGACCCACTCAACGAGTGCCCACGTCTTGCCGGTCTGCCGAGGCCCGACGACGACGTCGGTGGAGCGGGGAGAGTCTGGATTGACGAACCGACGATCTTTTTCGGCGAACTGGCGGACGGCCCTGAGCTGCTCGACTGCCAGCTCCAGCGCGTCCGAGTCGGCGGCGAGCGCGGCTTCGACAATTCGCTGCTCTAGTGGGCTCGCGATGTGACGTTCGGCGACGGTGGTAAGTGCGGAGTCAGACATCGCTGCTCCTTTCCAAATGGGTCCGTTTTCCGCGCCAACATGCGGAAGTTGGGCGGTAATTGATGGGGGAAAACCGGGGGGAGAGGCCGCTGCGCGCCCGGAGGGGCCCGCCTCGCGCTCCGGCTGGATTTTTTTCAGCCGTCCCGACATGTCGATTCCGGATACGAGCACTCGTATCGGCCGAGGCCCGGCGCTACCAGTCCTCGGACAGAGCACCGAGGTCAGGTTCGTCGATTGCGGACCAGCCCGGGAAGATTGGGACGCCGTCGTCTCGGTCGAACCGATCGAACCAGGTCGCGACGCCTGCGATGGTCCGCACCTTGTCATCGCGGCCGCGGGCCTTGATGCGGTTGACCAGCTCCTGCCGCTCGGCGAGCAGCACATACATGTGAGTCGGGTCGATCAGGTCGCGGGTGCGAGTGCGAGCAACTGACGTCGCACCCGATCGGATGACCACGGCCCGTGCGTGCTGATCGTCCGCGAGGAGGGCGATCGCTGCGGTGAACTGCTGTTCGGTTGCCCACTGTGGATCGTCTCGGTCGAAGACCTGGAGCCCTGACTGCTTGGCAGCGGTGGTCTTGCCCGCACCGGGCGGGCCGCACAGCACGACGACTCGGCGCATCACCACTCCTCGGACATGACGCCGAGGTCGAGTGGAGGCTCGACGCCGGCGCTCTTGTTGCAGTCGAGGTGAGCTGGTGCCCAGTTCGTCCGGTCCCATGTCAGGTGAGGGAAGAGCTTGCGGGACTTGATGTGCTGCACGCTGCAGGACTGCGGGTGTGGGTAGGTAAGTGAGTACTCGATGCCCTGCCTGCAGATGCAGCAGGGAGCGCCCTTGCGCTGGCCCTCGGCCTTGACCCAATCGAGCGCCTCGGCTCGACGTCGGCCTGACCAGTCGGGAATGCTCACACCATCCTGGCTCACATCGTTCTCACCTCCCGGCTAGACGAGTGGGCTGCACGACAAAGGCCCCGCCAGTCGAAGCCGGCGAGGCCTTCATGCGGTGGGTGCAATTCACCACCATCCCCTAAAGAATAGGGGCAGTTGTCAAGTCAGTCCAGTCGGGCGGATGACCGGCGTGTCATGCTCCTCCGTACCTGGCCGCGAGCCTGCTAGCCACCTTGCTCTTTTTGGTAGCTCGCTGGCTCGATACTTGCATCCACTTCTCGATCGGCATCTTGTGCAGCGGATCCTCGGAGCACTCGACGATCTTGGTACCGCCGAGGCCCACTACTGCCTCGAGCTGACCAGGGCACGGCGCGCGGCTTCCCTCGTCGGTGGTGATCCACTGATGGCAGTGGGAGTCGAGGGGCCGGCGTGCGTTCGGTGGATGCACGGCGTCTTCCACCTTCCTGCCCGCTGACCAGGTCATCCGGTACACCCGCTCGGTGAAGTCCTGATCGGGGTGCGTGGCGATGTAGTCGACATAGTAGCGACCGAGCAATCCGGCCAGGGCCCAAGTGCCTTCTTCGGTGAGGAAGCGGACGGGCTTGCCGTCGCGGCCGATGACGTGGTCGCGGGAGATGCGGGCGATGATTGCCCACACCGCGTCTCGTGCGAGGCCCATAGCTTCGCTGATGTTCAGGTCGATCGGGGCGGCCGAGCCTTCGGTGCTGGATCCGGGCCGTTCGCCGTTGGACTTCTGGCGCACGGTCATGAGTGCGTCCTCGAGGTTGTCCCACCGGTCTTCGATCAGCCTGAGGTCGGAGCGAAGCTGGGCGGTACAGTCGGCGCAGAGGTTGGAGCCGCGCTCGGCCGACTTGTGGACGTCTCCAATGATGCAAAACTTCGGGCGGTCGGCGACGTCGACGGCGATGGAGTAAGGCACGGGCTGTCCGTCGATGAGGTAGCGAGCCGTCTTCGTGAGGGCTGCTGGCGATGGGTTGGTCATGGAGTTGCTCCTTGCAGCTCGCGCTGGATCGATTCGTTGGCCCAGTCCTCCGGGCGCTTGATGCCGACGTTGATGCCGGCGGTTCGCAGTGCTGTGATCCATGCGAGCTGCGCGGGAGTGGCTCGGCCGGTCTTGCTCTTGAGCTCCCAGATGATGAGGCGATGCCGAATCGGATGTGCAAGGACGAGGTCGGGCCAGCCCGGATCAGATCGACGGCTGTCATGTGTGTGATAGACCAGCCAGCCGAGCTCCTTGGCGAGTTGCGTGATCTTGTTCTGGAACTGGGTTTCGGTCCACTGGTTGCAGTCGAAGAGTCGTTGCTCTGCTGCTGTCCTGATGGGGAAGGGTGTCATGAGGTGCGGCCTCTCCTGCCTGGTCTATTCCTGTTGCGTCTGCGCTTGGGAGGTTCGGAGGATGGATCAGGTTTGGAGGGTGGCTGGTCTGGGTGACCAGACCTAACCTCACCTACCCGTCCCGTCCCGTCCCTACCCGTCCCGGACATTCCAGAAGTTGCAGACTGCTGATCTGCTGGATCTGCTGGAATCTGCGGATTTCTGTCAGGTCGTGGTGGTGGGGGTATGTCTTCGGCTTGTTTGCGCGGCTCTGGGCTGATCTGCGGGCCGGTGGTTCCGTCGCCCTGCGCGGGGCCGGAATGTCCGTTGCCCTGCGCCTGTGGTGCTGCTGGTGCCGTCTGGCCGGTGGTTCCGTTGCCTGATGGCTGTCCTGGTGGGATGGTGCGAGCCGGAGGCCGTGGCGGCCTGTAACCGTTGCTCTGCGCCCACTCGTGGCCCTTCAACCATTCGATGGTCTTCGGGGAGTAGTAGGGCTTGATGGGGGCTGGCAGGAGCGGGTAGGCGGTGTCTGCAGCGGGGTCATCGGACCGGCCGGCATTGCAGGCTCCGCAGGCCACGACGTAGGTGTCTACGGTCGCGGGCTTCCCAGGCTCCCTGTGGTCATACGTTCCCGCGAGGCGTCCCTTGCGGGCAAGGAAGTTGACGACCTTGCCGCAGTAGCGGCAGGCGTCACCGTCGCGGAAGCGGACCGGGATGATCAGCGCGGGATTTGAGTTGTCGGTCTTGCGCTGACGCTCCCACTCGATCTCCTCCTTCGTCCGCATGTGGATGAACTCGGGATCCTCGACCAGCTTGTAAACCGTGCGCTCCGCCCCGTCGACCTCGACGCGCTGCTCAACCCAGTAGCCGGCGAACGTGGCTACCTCCGTCAGCAGAGCGACACGGGAGGCGCCAGCCATCTGGATGGCGGTGCCTCGAGACACGACATAGTCGGTCAGGTGTGCGGTCGACTGCAGGGCGCAGCGCATCACGAAGCCGAAGACCTCGTTGAGCAGGCGCTCGTCGAAGCTGTCGTGCTCGAGCGCGGCGAGCGCGATGGGGTGGTTTGCGGCGGTGTCGCCGGAGCGGAGCCAGGGCATGGGTTACGGAGTCGTCTTTCGGTCGAGGATGGCCTGCACGAGTGCTTGGCCTTCCGTGTCGGCGAGCGCGACGGCGAGGGTGTCGTCGGGGTTCGCTAGCTTGAGCAGGACGTCGGCGTGGCAGGGCTGGTCGAGGGGACACCAGCAGGCAAGGTCCTTACCTGCCAGCGCCCCCAGGACGGTGTCTGCCTCGTAGGAAATCCACGCGGCGTAGAGCTCGACGGTCTCGGCCGCCGTCCGCCGGTACTGGTTCCGCGGAGGCTCGGTTGCCTGGCTCGCATCCACTACCCACGGATTCCCCCATCGGGTACCGCGGCCGACGTATACGGCGCTGTCGGGCATGCGCCAGCCTTTCGTCCGCTTCCGCTGGATACGTTGCGGACTCATTACGCCTCGCCGCGCTCGCGGAGTGCGGCCGCAATCATCTCGGCTTGGTGGAGGTTGCCAGCTTCGTCCGGGTGCTCGTAGCCGGCCTCGATGGGCTCTTCCCAGTCGCAGTCCTCACCGTCGCAGCCAGCAGCGTTGCGGTCCGGATCGTCCGTCGCCCAGAAGACGATGGGGTGGTCGTCGAGGACCTCCTTGATGAACAGGGCGTCGTCAATCTGAGGCGGCGTCTCGCTCCTGTGCTGCGAGCAGACCGGGAGCATCGAGCCGTCGTCCGGCGAGCGCCGGTATGCGACGGAGGGCTCGTCGCAGCCGCCCCAATCGCAGCTTGAGGCGTTCGGGCGTAGGAACTGGACGACGCTCATGACGCTGTCCCGAAGATGAGCTCGGCTTGAGCGAAGCGGTTCGCAGCTACTTCGCAGTAGTCCTCGCGGCCTTCGATCAGGATGGCCTTGCGGCCGGACATGCGGGCCGCCATCCCGGCTGATCCTGAGCCTGCGGTGGGGTCGAGAACAGTGCCGCCAGGCGGGCAGGAGTAGCGGATGATGGGGTCGAGGATGCCGATGGGCTTTTCGGTGGGGTGAATGGCTTTGCCGTGCATGGACCGCACCTGGAGTACCGACCGGACAAGGCGGGGGCCGCCGTCTTCCGAGGTGTAGCTGCTTGCTTCGATGTTCCCGGTGTGGGTGGGCCGAGTCTTGCGGCGGACGGTGCGGGCGCGGGCGTCATGGGTGAATTGAGGGTCCTTGAATACCTCGGACCAGCTGCCGCGATACCAGTGCATGGCGATTTCATGGACGCGCTTGAACCGGTCGCTGTGGAAGCTGGACCCGTTGTGCTTCTCCCATACGAGCTCCTGCCCGTACGTCCAGGCGTTGAAGTCGGTTTGGCGGTCGAGGTGCATCCGCATGGATCCGAAGCACCACAGAGATGCGTCGGATGGCAGGGTCGCCTCGACGGCCTGCACCCAACCATCGGGCCAGCGATCCCACTCCAATGAGGTGTCGCCGTACGGAGGGTCGGCAAGGCACATGTCTGCCCGGATGCCGGGGAGGACATCCCGGCAGTCGCCCAAATACAGCTTGATGCTTTCGTCCTCGTAGTACGGCCGGCTCATGGTCGCCATCCCGCTGGGAGTGCAACCTTGTCGCGGATCGCCAGCTCGGCGCCGATAGACCGGAACTGCGGATGCGAGCGCCAACCATGCAGGAAGACGCGAGGGTGGGCCTTCGTGTGGATGGTGCGCAGCTGCACATAGTTGGTGATGTAGGTGACCTCGTGACAGTTGAACTGGTTGTCGCGGGCCCACTGGTCAGCTGCGGCCTTGTTCTGGGCGAAGATGAACAGCTTGTCGGCCGGCGACCCGGCATGCTGGCGGAGCCGGGTGTACATGCCGGCGGCTTCGTCCGGTACGACCAGGACAGGGTCCTTCGTTGTGGTGGTCATGGAGTGGTCTCTTTCTCGTGGGCGCCGCAGTGGGGGCAGGCGTGGGTGTGGGGAAGGAAGTCGTGCTTGGTGGGTGCGGACAGCCTGCGCGGGCAGTACTGGTCGGATTCCGGCGGCGTCCAGCCCTTCGAGATCAGGACGAAGGCGACCGGGTCCGGGATCTCGACGTCCAAGGGGTGCGGAAGCGCAGCGGACACGACGCTCAGGAAGGGATGCACCGCGCCGCCTGCTCGGAACTCCTCGATCGCCAGCTCCGCGGCATCCCTATCGGCGTCCTCGACGGTGTACTGGTTGATCCAGTGGGCGCGCTGCTCGCGTGCCACGGACTCCGCGGCGAAGATCAGGGCCTGTAGGTCGGTCGCGAGCAGCGACACCTCGGTCGTGCCGTCGTCGAGAGTGTCGATCGCATTCGCTCCCGTGCGGGAGAACTGGCGCAGGTACTCCTTCACCTGGCTAACGGGTCCGCCGGTCATTACTGCACCTCCTCGACGGTGATCGAGCCGTGAAAACCCCGGCCGTCGCGCAGGAAGTTGCCGCTGGCGGTCGTCACCGGCATGGCGAGCGCAAGCTCCGGCAGGCGGTTCTGCCAGCCTTGGCGCCAGTCCTGCAACTTGCCCGCGAGCTCGGTCTCGTCGGAGGCGCGGACCGGCATTAGGAGGCCGAGGAAGGACTCACCGCAGGAGATGAGGATTTGGCCGACGTCGCCCGTGGGCTCGATGAGGAGTGGCTCGCCGTATGCGGCGCCGGCGGCCGCGAAGAGGCGAAGGTACTTGCCTTGAGTCGCGAGGCGGTCAGGCACGACGATCGCGGCCGTTAGCGCTCGGGTGAGTCGAGTTGCCCACTTGACGGGGAAGGGCTCGGTCTCTTGGCGCGGGATCTGCAGGAGCTTGCCCGGGAACAGGCCTCCGACGTCGAGGAATCGAATCGACTCGTCGTCGACCGTGATGCGCAGGGCCTCGCCGATCTCCTCTTCGTCCTTCTTGCCGGTGGACTTGAACAGGGCGAGCAGCTCTTTCGCGACATCGGTTGTCAGCATGAAGCTGTCGTCGTTCGGGTTGCCGGTGAGGCGCTGCGCCTCCCACACGCTGGCGATCGCGTGCCCGAGGGTGTAGCGGTTCGTCGCGGTCAGGTACAGGTTGTCGGCGGTTGCCGTGAAATTCACGCCGCAGATTGAGGGCGTGTTCGTGTCATTGCTCGCGTGCGGAATGACGGACTGTAGGGCCCGGCGGAAGTCGAGGGTATTGACGTCGAGGATCACTGGTCGTCCTTCCTCATCGGCTCGAAGTAGCGGGGCTTTCCGGAGTCGTTCCTGATCACGGAGAGGCCTGTCGGGAGCGTGCCGCCCAGGTCGTATACCGGACCGGGGTCGGTGACGATGGAGAGCTGGCCAGGGACAAGGGCGTAGTCGTCCTGCGTCTGCTCCCGCTGTCCCGCGAGCGCTTTGCCGAGCGCGAGGAATGCGTAGACGAGGGGCTGCGTGGCCTTGCGGAAGTCGCCGCAAACGGCGATGAACAGATCGAGGACACGGGCGGTCTTCTCGTCCGACTTTGCCTGGCGGGCGGCGGCCTCCTCTCGGAGCTTGGCACGGTAGTCCTTCATCGCGCCGGGGTACTGCTTGCCGCTGAATCGTGGAGACATGGTCAGGCCTTCCTAATGGTCGAGAGTGGGACGCGGATCCGGAAGCTGCGGTGCTTGACCGGGGGCTCGAAGTTGTGGGGCAAGCGGCGAGGCCACAGGGTCTTGGCCTGGTGGCGATTGCGGATCGTCCATGCGTCGAGCTCGACGCGCCTCCCACGGATACGGACGATGGCACTGGTGCCAACCTCCCACCGGCAGCCGTTGGCCCGGAGCCAGTGGTAGACGCGGCGCCCAGCCCAATCGCTGAGCTTGTCCAGGTCGAGATGAGGTCCGCGGATCTCGCTCGTCCAGTGGTTGGTGATCCACAGCGGCATGAGGCTGCCGAGCGCGAGCTGCTGGCCGTCCTCGAGAGCGTCGAGGATTGACTGCGCGTCGTCGTCCCGGTTGTCGATGTCGAAGTATGGGCCATCTGCCCCGTACGGGTTCACCATCGGCCCGCCAGTCAGAGCACCGCGGAAGCCCTGCTCGCGGTCTATGACTTGGTAGGTCTCGGACGGGATGTTATTCACCAGGACGTAGCGGCCGTCACGGGTGTCGCCTACGACGTCCCAACGACCGTGGATGAGGCCGAAGCTGATCTGGTCGTGCTCCCTGAGCGGTACGTGGTTCAGCACGCTGCCTCCTTCGAATGGGTGCGGCCGAGGCCGTCGCGGGTGTCCAGGTGGGAGTAGTAGCCGGGCTGCGTTGGTCCGCAG
Source organism: Arthrobacter sp. UYP4 (assembly GCF_057291175.1). Lineage (NCBI taxonomy): Bacteria > Bacillati > Actinomycetota > Actinomycetes > Micrococcales > Micrococcaceae > Arthrobacter > Arthrobacter sp. UYP4. The sequence goes on along the minus strand of NZ_JBXAVU010000001.1, from coordinate 862,484 downwards.
ATGTTGCGGTGCCACCATCGGCGAGCGCGAGCGCGTATGCGGGCGATCATGGTCGGATCCTTTCGATGCCCCAGAGGATGTCCTCGAGGCCGGTGACAGCGCCGCTGCAGATGCCGCAGCGGATCGGGTATAGGATGCGCTGGACTTTTGCCCATTGCTCTTCGTAGGCGGCTCGGGTGCGTTCGAGGTGCTCGTCGCAGAGGAGCATGACGCGGGGGCAGAGGCCTTGGTTGGGCTCTGGCTGGTGTGTGCGGACGGCCCACTCGGCGCGCTTTATGCAAGGCGTCATCGGCGAGCCGGGGCTGTGGCCCATTTCGCAGCCGAGGTGAAGGGCTTCGGCTGCGGTGGCGGCGTCTTCACGGGTTTCTGGTGGGGCTGATGTCTGAGTCATGCTGCTGTGCCTTTCGAGGGGATTCCGCGGCGACGGCGGTCTGCCCAGTAGTCGTCGAGGGCTTGTCTGGCTTTGCGTGCATCCGGGTCGAGGGTGTGTGGCTCCGGGAGAGGTCGGAGTATGGCCTCCTCGAAGTCCTCGCCGAAGCGCGGGTGCCGATGTGCGGAGCACCGGCCGGTCGTGCCGTAGGTCGAGGTTTCGGTGTCGCAGCCCTCGACAGCGCATATCGGGCGGGTAGGAGGCTGGTCGGAGGCCGTAGCCCTCTCCGCCGTGGACTGCTCGGCGAGCGCCTTTCGGGCGCACGTGTCACAGCGTCCCCAGGCGTCCTTGATGAGGAAGGTGCCCGGGTGATCTGCGGCCTTCTGTCCTCGCCTGCGGACAGGTCGCTTGCAATCGGGGCAGATCAACAGGCGATCACAGTCCGGGCAAGCCACTGGGTCTGGAGTGGTCACCGTGCGTCCTCAGGGCGCGAGAGGTCCGGCAAGTCCAATGGTGGGTTCGACCACTCGCAGAAGAAGCAGCCTCGGCCGCCGCAAAGGTGGGGGGATGCGACGACGGGAACGGGTGCCAGGTCCTCGGATTTCATGCAGCTACTCCGAGCGATTCGGCCGCGCACGCAATGAGGTCACGGGCCGCTGGCGGGGTGACCGCGTTGCCGGACATCTTGACCTGCTCGCGCTTGTTGCCGAGCATCTTGTATTCGGCAGGGAACGCCATTCCTCGCTTGATCTCGTGGGGTTCGAGCATCCGGAACAGGCAGTCTTCGACGTCGGGCACCTTCCACTCGGTGAGCGCGTGGTGCGTGCCGTTGGCGGCGAAGGTGTCCAGGGGCTCAGCGACGTCCTTCGGGGCGTTCGTGCCGCGAAGCGTGGTAATCATCGCGAAGCGGTCCCGAGTGCTGATCGCGTCCACCGGGTGTCCCACCGACTTCATACCGCCATTGCCGTAGTACGACATGAGCAGGGCCTGCGTGTTCGCCGTCGTCAGCGTCGGAAGCTCCTGGTTGACCTCGCGCATCCGGTTTGCCCAGGTGTTCGTCATGAGCAGCGCGGTCTCGTTGCGGGTTGTCATCGTTCGCATGGCATCGACGGCGAGCGCAGCAGCTTTGCCCTCCCTGCCCTCCACTGGAACGAGGAGGGACTGGTGCCCCGCGGTCGTGAGCGTCCGCATGACCTCGTCGACGGGCGTGCTCATCTGCGCCTGATCGCCCCGCGCAGTGTTGTTGCGCATGAGCAGGGCCTTTGTCGCAGTGGTGTGCAGAGTGCGGAGCGGATCCGTGTCAGGCCAGATGCGGAAGTAGTCGCCGCCGCGGCGCGGGTCCGCGGAGTCGTACTGGTTGCCGGCGGCCTCGAGGTGCAGGTCGCGGCCGTGGTACTTCCGAAGACCGGCCTGGATCCGGGCAAGGGTCTTTGGCGCGAGCGGGCGGGCACGGTCGCCAATGCGCTCACCGAGAATGGACCAATCGATGGCGCTGGAAGCCGGCAGCCAAGCTGGCTCGACCACCTGATTACGGCAGGCGGTGTTCGGGCATCGGTAGTTGTACTGGGCCCGGTAGCGGCCCCAGCGTTCGGCCTTCTTGAAGACCTGCATCGCGTTCACGACCATGTCGCATCCGGTGCAGTACGCCTTCGGCCGGAAGTACTTGTCGAAGTCAGGTCGCTGGTTGCCCTTGCGCCAGAAGACGACGTACATGCGATCTCGGGACTGTGGCGCGGGGAGGCCTCCGTGCTGAGCGTGCATGCTGTTGAGATAGACGATGTGGTGGTCGTAGCCGAGGCTCGTCATGGCCATCAGCCAGGCATCGAACATCACCCACTTCGCGGCGTCGACCACGTTTTCGGTAATGATGATCTTGTACCCGTGGTGCTCGGCGAACCGGGGCACATCCCACATGGTGGCGCGGGACCGGTCGGCTGCCTCGTCGGGCAGCGTGTCGCCGAACAGGTCGGCCTGATTCGACACGCGCTTCTTCCCCTTCGCCACTGAGTGGTTCGTGCACTCCGGTGACGCCCAGAGGATGTCGGAGCTGGCGACATAGCGAGGATCTACCTGCGAGACGTCGGCGCAGAGATGCGCGGCGTCCTGGTGATTGCTGTTGTGAGTGTCGATCGCGAGCTGCCAGTGGTTCATAGCGCTCTTGACCGTGATGCCCGGGACCTCCGTGGCCCCGGTGCTGGATCCACCAGCACCGCAGAACATATCGGTGAGGGTCAGCATGACGATCCTTCCTGTGTGGTGTTGTCGATCTGTGCAGTGGTGATGAGGGCGCAGACGAGGAGCATCACGCCGTAGTCGTGGTTCCCTCTGGCCAGCTCGTCCGCGGCGCGCTGTGCCTGCGTCTGGGCGCGTACCTCGAGGACGCGCAGCCGCTCCGCCGTCCCAGTGGCGAAGCCTTGCTCGACGTCAGCGACAGGGTCGCTCATGGCGTCCACTCGGCCTCGAGCACCAGGGCGGCGAGCGCGTACACCGCGAGGAGGTGGCGGCCGTCGAAGCTGCCCGGCGTCGCGGTAGTGGCGATGAGGAGGACGGCGAAGGCGGCGAGCGCGAGCCAGGCAAGCATGCGGAGGCGGTGGCGGGTTGCTGGTGAGGTGGTGACGTTCATAGCGGGAGGCCTTCCTGATTTGCATTTGGGCGGGGGTCTGTAATGGCGAAGCCGGCGGCGACGTGTCCGTTGATGAGGATCTGGTTGGCGCCGAGGTCGATGTCGATGCGGGTCGCGGTGGTCCACTTGCTGCGGGCGTATGCGGCCAGCTGGGCTTTCAGCTCGCCGTTGTCCCGGTAGTCGAGCTGCGCGGGCTCGCGGTAGGGGCGGTGCCCCGTCGGATGGACGTAGGCGACCGCTCGGCGCCTGGTCATCGCCGCTGGGCGAAGAGGTTGCGGCGGTTGCGATCGACGATGAGTGCCATTTCTGCCGGGCTCGGTGGCGGTGGGATTGGTCCCCCGTCCGGAATTGGCATGCCTCCCGGGCCGTGTGTGTAGACGATTCCCTGATGGGGCGTGATCTTGCCGCCGGCAGGCTTCGCGGCCGGAGCCGACAGGTTCTCGCCCTCGGCGTGGTCGGCGTGCGGGTCCTCCATGTCGCCGTCGTCCGCCTCATCCGGGGAAGTGGCGGATGCGATCTCCTGCACGCGGTAGGTGTTGACGGCGTCCGCGATGTCGCCAAGAAGCGAACGGCACTGGGAGACAGTGTTGGCTAGGCGCCGCTCGAGGTGCTGGGCTGCGACGTCGGTAAAGCCCGTCTCGTCCAACTCGGACAAGCCGTAGACCGCCTTCTCCAGCCGCTTGATGCTGTCGTGCAGTGCGGCTACTCGCCGGCGACGAGCGCTGCCGGTGACCTGGCGAGACTTCTCGGCGCGGCGCTGCGCGTCCGGGTCCGGGCGGAAGCCATCCGTCTCGGCGGACCAGTGGGGTTTGTCGAGGCCGTGGAAGTAGAGATTAAAGGGGATCGACACCAGTGGCTGGGCCGATTCAGGCATGGGTGTAGCGGACATTGACGGATCCTTCGGGTGAGGAGGGGAAGAGTGGGGTGACCGGGAGTCGCGGGTCTCAGGCACGACTCCCGGCCGGTACTCCCGCGGCGGCTGGTCACGCCGCGGGAGGGTCTGATTTAGCCCGTGCGCTGGGCCTGCGAGCGCGAGGTGCGCCGGTGGGATCTTTCAGTGGCGCCAAAGACGTTTGGCGGCTCGGAGATCGCAACGAGGTCGGCCGGCGCCGGGGCAGCACTTGCCTTCGCTTCAGCGGGCTGCCTCATGGATTGAACGAGCAAGTCGATCTGCTCACGGGTAAAGAGGATGGCGTTCTTTGAGCCGCGCGAGCATTCAATCTCCTTTGCGCGGGCTTTTCGGATGATCGTGAACTCCTGAATGGCGGGAGCGAGCTCCTCGGCCACTTCCTTCGGAGTGAAGAACACCTTCGTCATGCCACTGCCCTTTCCTTCTGCTTGACGCCCTGTACCGCACTGGGGGACTTGTACTCCGTGAAAAGGACACTGGTCGGGACGTGGAGCACCCGCGCTATGCGGTCAGCCAGGAGCGGGGTGCAGGACCGGCGGCGCTCGGCGAGCAGATGCGAGATGAAGCCCTTCGAGCATCCGACGTAGTCCGCCATCATGCCGAGTGAGATCCGATTCTGCTCCATCAAAGCCCGCAGTGTGCTGGAGCTGTTCAGGCGCATCCAAACTCCTCGGGTTGGTCTTCTTCTGGTTTTCAAAGTGTCCCCTAGTAGACGTCTATCTGTCAATCAGTACGGTACAAACGTAGGTCCACTGGTAGACGGGTGTCAATACCGGGAAACTGCCTCTCTCGCGCGCAGTAGCAAGACACGAGCCCGATCGGGAAAACACTTAGTAGACGGTTCGATAGTGTGAGCCTGTCCAGCAGTGGTAGACGGCTAGGTTTCCGTCCCGTTGCGCACCCCTGACAGGAACGATGAAGCTATGGCCATGCAGTCGATCAGCGAGCTACTCCGGCACGAGAAGGACACCTCCGGGCTTTCCTACCGTGACCTGGTGGAGCGCGCCTCGAAAGCTGGCTACAGCCTCAAGTTCCAGTACCTCAATGAGCTCGTCACTGCTGGCCCGAAGAGTTGGCCGAAGAACCCGGACACGTTCCGGGCGATCGCCGCCATCCTCCGGACCAGCGAGAAAGCCGTAGTGCTTGCATACGCCGCAAGCCTCGGTCTTGACGTCGCGGACCCTACCTCCGCACTCGCTAGTCGCCTGCCGGCGGGAACCGAGAAGCTGTCGCCCTCCATGCAAGACGCTCTCATCGCCGTGGTGCGAGCAGCGACCGAGGAAGAGGGTGATGGGAATGTCAGTACCGCCCCCATTACACGAGCAGGGGAGAGCCCTGCATCAAGCGACGAGACGACTCAGGACGACGTCGACCTCGCCGCATACGAGACTGGCCGCGAGAGCCAGGGAAGACGTCTCAGGCGGCTGCAGGACGAGGCCGCCGAGGCCGCGCAGGACTAGGGGGAGCCGTGGCGAGGACATGCATCTTTTGCGGCGCACCAGGGCCGCTGACTGCCGAGCACATTTTCCCGCTCTGGATGCTCAAGGAACATTGGAAGCGTGGCTTTCCCTTAGACCAAGCTCGCTTCTCGACCGTCGTCGTGCAGGACACGGATCTCCAGTTTCCTGATTTCAAGCCCCGCGTGACCCCTCTGGATCCAAGCGGAGAACTGATCAGTCGATCGGTCTGCGCGGCTTGTAACAACGGGTGGATGGCAACGCTCGAGAGTCGGTTCCAGCCCGTATTCCAGGCTCTAGCGGAGGGGCGACGTCAAGACATAGATCTCAGGCGTGATGCTTCCCTGATGGCACTCTGGGCCACGAAAACGGCGATGGTTTGGGATGCGTCAATCGGGACCAAGGCCTATCACTTCCAGAACGAGCGGGAGTTCCTCCGCCACGGCCTCATGCCCCCCAACACCGAGGTGAGGATGGCGTTCTCAACTGACATTGCGGTTGCCATCGAGTCCGCGGGTATGCCGGTCGAAAGAGTGTCGGGAGAGACCACCATAGGGTCGATCGAAGTCGTTGCCGCCGGGCCGCTGTTGTTCCTCGTAAGGCGATGTGTCGACGATGCAGCGTTGGCTAGGATGCTTCATCGCACTGCCCACTTCGCACAGCACTGGATAGGTCTCAATCCACCGCAACCGCCGGCCGGCGGCAGCCGCATCTTCTCGCACGCCTCCATCGACTCATTCCTCGATGATGCATATGCGGTGCGAAAGGACTGAGCTAGTGCGGGAAAGGTTTCGAACCTCCGCGCGGTATCGATCGGGTACCGCACCAATTCCCTCAACGCGATGAGGTGGTCCCGTTCATCCTGACTCCGGGCACCCGCACCAGCTACAACTAGTGTGTCACCCCCTCGTGCTTAGGAGGAACCCGTAAGGCCCTGCTCAGACCTATCTTCAGTGCGCTCTTGAATGACACGGATGTAGTTCCCCTGGTGAACCAATAAGGTCACCGGCGCTCTCTAACTTGGGGGCATGGTCTCAACCCACCCTTGGCGCGAACTGCGCGCCCTGCCCCATATCACCGTGGAGTGGGTTGAGCTGCCCGAAGGCGTCGATGCCCGCACCAACGGCGTCGACCGGATCCTCATAGACAAGTGGCTGCTGCAGGTCGAGCGCCGCTGCGCACTTGCCCACGAACTCCAGCACATCCGCATGGGGCACCGCGGCCACCAGAGCCTACGCATCGAGCTCGTGGTCCGGGTCATAGTGGCCCGCCGGCTCATTTCTCTCGAGGACCTGATCGCCGCGTACCGCTGGGCGGGGAACAACCTCTGGGAGATGGCCGACGAACTATGGGTTACGCCCGAGGTTCTCTGGGACCGACTCACTCACCTCGACGCAACGGAACGCGATGCCCTTCACACTCTTGACTGACCGCGACCAGAAAATGCTTCTCATGGCTGGCACCAACTACAAGCACCAGGGCGCCCGCGAGAACGCCATCACCAGCCTGTTCAACGTCACGCCCACGGCCTTCTACCAGCGAATCAACCAGCTGCTCGACCTCGAAGCCGCACTCGCGTGGAACCCGATGCTCATCGGTCGACTCCGGAACGCTCGGACGACCCGCCTGCACGCACGGCGGCCTCCGCGACTTGGCGTCAATTTCTAGCCATTCCTGAGAGTCAGATGACTATGCGCCCGCCATACCTCCAATATCTTGGGTCTTCCCTATCGAGTGTCTCGAGGTAGCCCACGATGTTTCTCCGCCAGCGCTGGCCCTCGGCATCGTCGAACTGCAATTCCACCCGCAGGAGACCATGAGCAAACTGTCGCGTCTCGCAGGTGAGAAAGCCACCTGGCTGCAACTGGTGCGCCACGCCGAATGCGGTATCTACGTCCTCGGAGCCTTCCCTGGCTCGGAAGATCACGGTCGCCTCGTACATCGGCTGCGTGCCCGTATTGTCGACTCTCGCCGTTATGCGAAGCCGTCCCTCGAAGTCTCGGTTGTTGGCTGTGTCGACGGTCAGGATTAGGCATGAAGCATCGTTGCGCCGTCTGCGGTAGCTCTCCCGCTGCTGCTCCTCGCGAAAAGTCTGCCTGTCGAGCGCAGAGGCCTTTCGTTCCTCCTCGAGGCGCTTGCCATCTCTACGAGCAAGCCAGAGGGCGACGAATACCGCGGCTACCGTCCCCACCGCACCTATTGCCGAGCCGATGGCACCCACCCATTCAGCCATTGAAGCTGAATCTGTTGCGCCTGGCGGGAGTGTTGAAAGCACTCGGAGATCTTACGGGAAGATCAGCCAAGTAGGTCAGCGGCGCTGGCGTCGGCGCCGATCGCGAGGTGCCCATAGGTGCCGACTGTAGTGGTGATGTTCTCGTGTCCGAGGCGCGCTTGGATGACAGGGAGAGGGACGCCGGCGGCGATGAGCCAGCTTGCGTGCGTGTGCCTCAGGTCGTGTGGCGTCGGAGCCTGGTCGAAGTACGGCTCGTCGTCGCGGGCGAGCAGCAGCTCCATAGCGGGCAGCCAATACACCCGCCGGAACAGATCATGCCGCAGCGGGTCGCCCTTCGTATTTTGGAAGACGAGGTCGTCAGGCCGGAGCCCGTGGAGCTGTTCCGCGACGGCCGGAGACAGCGAGCGCTGCAGCGCGACGGTGCGCCGGCTCTTCGGGCTCTTTGGGCCGCCGAGCTCGTAGCCCTTCTCGATCTTCTTCCATGCCCTGGTCACATGGACGACGTACCGCCCGTCATCGTGCTTGCGGAGGTCGCGTCGGCGGAGTGCGGTGGCCTCGCCGTAGCGCAGGCCGGACGCGGCGAAGAACCGGATGAGCGTGGCGTACCGCGGGTCAATCGTGTCAGCCAGCACCTCGACCTGACGCTTGCTCAGAAAGACTGGCTCTCGCGTCCGAACAACAGACTTGGGCCCGCGGATACCCTTGGCCACGTTCTCGGCGACGAGGCGGCCAGCCACCGCCGTCTCCAGCGACGCGGAGAGAAGCGCGTGGATGTTCTTCCGGGTCTTGTCCGCCACGCTCAGACCCTCGAACCAGGACAGGACCTGCGCGCGCCGGAGTCGGTCCACGGGGATGCTGCCCAGGTGCGGGTCGATGTGGTTCTCGAGGAGGCGGCGGTAGCGAAAGCGCGTCCCCGGCTCGATGCCGCTGATGCTGGCTATGTGGTCGGCGACGACGTCGCGCACCCGCGGGGCCGTGGATCGGAGGTCAGCTGCAGCCTCCGACGCGAGCGCGAAGGACTGCCCATTGGCGTTGAGGAAGTTCTTCAGCATCTCTGCAGCGGACGGATCATCGAAGGACTGCGAGCGCTGCTTGCGCGTCTCGGGGTCGCGCCACAGGACCTGGTGACGGGTCGATCCATCGGACCGGGTCTGGTGCTTGATGCTGGCCATAGACCGGAATAGTACGAGCCCGATCAACACTTTTGCCAACTTCATCAACACCAGCCCGGTCAATGTGCCTCTGACTAGGCGTTTTACTGTGCGCAAGAGGGGACTTGAACCCCTACGTCCGAAGACACTGGAACCTAAATCCAGCGCGTCTGCCAATTCCGCCACTCGCGCTCGGGCTGCTCCGCTGGAAGCGGCCCGTCCTTTCACTGTAACGCGAAAGCGGGCACCCTCCCGAGCCCTACCGGTCGATGCCGAGGTCCCGCCTGAGCTTCGCCACGTGGCCGGTGGCCTTGACGTTGTACTGCGCGAGGGCCACCGTCCCGTCGGGGTCGACGACCACGGTGGAACGGATGAGCCCGTCGTAGGTCTTGCCGTAGTTCTTCTTCTCGCCCCAGGCGCCGTAGGCGTCCGCGACCGCGTGGTCCGCGTCGGACAGGAGGGGGAACGTGAGGGACTCCTGCTCGGCGAAGGACGCCAGCTTGGCGACAGGGTCCGGCGAGATCCCTAGCACGCGGTACCCGGCCGCGTCGAGCGACGCGAGATTGTCGCGGAAGTCGCAGGCCTGGGTGGTGCAGCCGGGCGTGGCAGCAGCGGGGTAGAAGTACACGACGACGCTGCTGCCCCGCTGCGAGGACAGGGTCACCTCGTTGCCTTCGGCGTCGTTGAGCGTAAAGTCGGGGGCACTATCACCCGCGGCGAGTCGTTGCGACATGAATACTCCTTCAGGTTCGTTACTCGGCCGGAGCGGGATGCGCCCCCCGGATCGGCCTGTCCGGCCGGCTGGGAGGAATGGACCAACCCGCCTAGCTATCATAGGTGGAAGATCCGACGCCGACGGTGGCAGCCGGTCCTGCAAGCGAGAGGAAGTGCACTGTTTTATGCCCGATCTGGATCAATGGCCTACCGGTCGCCTGCTGACCACGGCAGCCCGCCTCGTCGAGCACGCCTGGAACGAGCGCCTGGTCGACATCGGGGTGACCCATGCCGGCGTGATCGCCCTGGGGGTCCTCGCGAACCAGGGCGCGATGACGCAGGCGAGCCTGGCGCAGATCGTGCGCGTGCAGGCGCAGACCATGGGCAAGACCCTCTCCCGCCTCGAATCCCGGGGACATGTGAGCCGCGTGCGCAATGACCTCGATCGCCGCTCCCATCTGGTCTCCATCTCGCCCGACGGACGGAAGGTGCTCGATGCCGCGGACGATATCGAGCGCACCCTGGTCGCGGGCGGTGGGCTCGTCTCCGACGAACTGCGGAACCACCTCCAGACGGTCATCCGGCAGTTGGGCGCTCCGCGATGGAACTGGGTGGCGCAGGATGACGCCGTGCAGGAGGACGCGGCGCTCGGTGAGTCCGGCGCTCCGGGGCCCGCTGCGACCGTCATCGGCTGATCTGCCCCGGAGCACGGCCACCCAACCAGGCCCTGGATCGAAGCCCCTTGCCATCCGGCGAGGGGCTTTTTGCGCGCATCGGGAGCGCTCCGGCGAGCTGCTGCCACTACTCCTCTCCTGAGGAAAAGGGAAGGCATTGCCCGGAATCGGACATTTCGGGACGATGGGTTGCGTACTAAGCAGGCTGATGTTTTGTTGGGAACCGTGAGTGCCCAACGCCAGACGGAGAACAGCATGCAGACGACTGCCGAGCACGAGGTGTCCGACGGAGGCCCCCGACGGGACGTCGCTGGGCAGGCGACCGCCACGTATCCGGAGCGGCCCCTCGCGGCGGCCCTGCAGGACGACATCGCCCTGCGGCACATGGACATCGCGGAATCCGTGGCACGGTCCTTCGCGGCCTCCGGTCCGGAGGCGTCCGACATCCGTCAGGTGGCCTACCTCGGACTCATCAAGGCCGTGCAGCGCTTCAACCCGGCGCGGGGCGTTCCGTTCGCGTCGTTCGCCGTACCGACGATCAACGGAGAGATCAAGCGCTACCTGCGGGACTCCTGCTGGGTGGTCCGGCCGCCGCGCGAGGTCCAGGACCTCCGGACGGAGATCGCCCGGGCAGCTCCCGCCATGGCCCAGCGGCTCGGCCGCGAGGCGACGGCACGCGAACTCGGGCTGGAACTGGGCTGGTCCGAGGACAAGATCCTGGAGGCGCAGGCGTCCCATTCCAGCCTGCGCCCCGACTCGCTCGATGCGCCCTTCGAGGGGCGCAGCTGGGCCGACACGCTCGCGAGCGACTCCAACGGCATGGAACGCAGTGACGACATGATCTCCCTGCGCAGCGCGGTCAACGAACTCGACAGCAGCGAGAAGGAACTCCTCTACCGCCGCTACTTCATGGAGCAGACACAGCAGGGCATCGGGAACGAGCTCGGGATGTCCCAGATGCAGGTCTCGCGGACCCTCGCGCGGATCCTGGTGAAGCTGCAGAAGAGGCTTCTCGCCGCGCCGGCGGCCCCGGAGCAGCGGCCCTCGCGGTCCGGTATCGCCTAGCAGAAGCGCCGGGCTGGCGCGCCGGGGGGACGCTCCTAGGCGATGCCGTGGTCGGCGGCGGCGGCCAGGACCTGCTCCACGGTGACGGCCATCAGGGCCGGATCCGGGGTGGGGGAGAAGGTCTCGCCGACGCGGAGCGACGCATCCGTCAGGACGGTGTGGGGTCCGGGCGGTGGCCCCCAGGAGGACACCGGCGCCGGCCCGAAGAGGATGACCGACGGTCTCGCATAGGCCGACGCGAGGTGGGCCGCCCCCGTGTCCGCGGAGATGACGAGGGACGCACCCGCGATCAGGCGTGCGAAGCGGTCGAGCGGAAGCTCCCCTGCCGCGACGGACTCCTCGGGCAGCCCTGCGGCGTCGGCGACCGCGAGGGCGCGCGGACGTTCCTTCCCGCTCCCCGTGAACACCACCCTGTGACCGGCTGCGGCCAGGGAACGCGCCACCGCGGCGAACCGCTCCACGGGCCAGAGGCGGCTGCCGTAGGCCGCCCCGACATGGATGACGACGGCGTCCGGGGCGGGACTCTCGCCGTCGGGTATCCGGAGGCGGCAGTCCAGCGGATCGGCAGGGACGCCGTGCCAGCTGACGAGCGAGGCCCAGCGCTCGCGTTCGAGGGCGTCGTTGTCCCACTCGGGACCGTCCCAGCCCGGTGAACGGTGTCCCATGCGGCGCCGTGCCCCGATCTCCTCGAGGCGTCCCCTGCTCTCCGCGCCGTTGCCGTGCAGGTTGACGGCCAGGTCGATCCGGCCGTGCTCGATCGGCAGCGGGTCGTCGAGACCGTGCGTGGGCAGCAGGTCGTCGACGGCGTCGGTGAGCGCCACGACAGGGCGGAGCCACTCCTGTGCCGCGTAGAGGATGCGGTGCTCTGGGAAGGCGCGGCGCAGTCCCCGGAGAGCCGGCACCGCGACGAGGAGGTCCCCGAGCTTCAGCGCCCGCAGGGCCAGGATCTCGGGGCGCCCGTCGGGCGGCGGTGTCGTGGCGGGGACTGTCGTGGCGGGGACCGTCGTGGCGGACGCCGCAGGGGTGGCTGGTGGGTGCTGCTGCGATGCGCGCTCGGCGCTCGTGGCACGGGAGCCCTCGGAAGTCATGCGAATCATCCTGCCAGAGGCAGGCGGGTGCCCGTCGTCGTCGCCCCGTCCAGGGCGCGCCCGGCGGTGCGGGGATCCCCGAGGAGAAGAAGTTCGGTGCGAAGTGTTTAGTACTGCTCCTTCCCGGGAACTAAGCCTGTATGCATACTTCGGCCGAACGATCGCGGACAGCCCCCCGGGCGGTCCTGTTCGACCGCGACGGGACCATCGTCGTGGACGTCCCGTACAACGGGGACCCGACCCTCGTGCGACCCATGCCGGGTGCCCGGGAGGTCCTCGACGGCCTCCGGTCGCGGGGGATCCCGGTCGGCGTCGTCACGAACCAGTCCGGCATCGCGCGCGGCTTCGTGACGCGCGGGCAGGTGGACGCCGTCAACGCCCGCGTGGAGGAACTGCTCGGGCCGTTCGACGTGTGGGAGGTGTGCCCGCACGGGGCGGCGGACGGATGCGCCTGCCGCAAACCGGGGCCCGGCATGATCGTGTCGGCCAGCGAGCGCCTCGGGCTCGACCCGTCCGAGGTGGCCGTCATCGGGGACATCGGAGCGGACATGGGCGCGGCAGAGGCCGCCGGCGCACGCGCGGTGCTGGTGCCGACGGACATTACGCTCGAGGACGAGATCCGCGCGGCCCCGGCCGTCGCGGGCGACCTGGCCGGGGCCGTCGCCTCCCTCTGGGCGGGTACCCCGTGAGGCGCCGCGTCCTGGTCGCCCGCCTCGACAGCGCCGGTGACGTGCTCCTGGCCGGGCCGGCCGTCCGCGCCATCGCCGCCGGCGACCACGGCGACTCGCCGAACGACGTCGTCATGCTGTGCGGACCGCAGGGCGCGGCAGCCGCACGGCTGCTGCCCGGCGTCGTCGACGTCGTCACCTGGTCCGCGCCCTGGATCGTGGATCCCGCCCCCGACCCGACGCCCGACCTCGTCGGTGAGCTCCACGACCGGGTCGTGGCGCTCGGTGTCGACGAGGCCGTGATCCTGACCTCGTTCCACCAGTCGCCCCTGCCGCTCGCGCTGCTGCTCCGCCTCGCCGGGGTGCGGCGCATCGCCGGAGCATCCGTCGACTACGCGGGATCGCTCCTCGACGTGCGGCTCAAGCCGGGGGAGGACTTCCCGGAGGACCAGCCGGAGGCCGAGCGTGCCCTCGGCATCGCGGAGGGCGCGGGGTACGCCCTGGCTCCCGGCGACGACGGCCGGCTCCAGGTCACCGACCTGGTCGACGCCGCGGACCTCGTGGGCCGCGGACCCTACGTCGTCGTCCACCCGGGGGCGTCCGTGCCCGCCCGGGCCTGGCCGCCCCTGCACCACGCGGCCGCCGTCGAACTCCTCACCGCCGCCGGGTTCCGGGTGGTCGTGACCGGCGGCCCGGACGAGACGGACCTGACCTCGACCGTCGCCGGCCCGGAGGCCCTGGACCTCGGCGGCCGGACGGACCTGGCCACACTGGGCTCCGTGCTCGCCGGGGCCACCGTCGTGATCACCGGCAACACCGGCCCTGCCCACCTCGCAGCCGCCGTCGGGACACCGGTGGTGTGCCTGTTCTCGCCCGTGGTGCCCGCGATCCGCTGGGCCCCGTACCGCGTGCCCGTCGAACTGCTCGGTGACCAGGACGCGGCCTGCGCCCTCAGCCGCGCCCGCATCTGTCCCGTCCAGGGCCATCCCTGCCTGTCCAACGTCTCGCCGGAGGACGTCGTCGACGCCGTCCTCCGCCTCAGTTCCGGAATATCGTCGCTCGGCTCGCGCCGCAGCATCGGCCGCACCGACGGCCGCAGAACAACGAGGGGAAACCGATGAGGATCCTGCTATGGCACGTCCACGGAGGATGGACCGACGCCTTCGTGAGGGGCACGCACACCTACCTGCTGCCCACCACGCCCGACGGCGGAGCATGGGGGCTGGGCCGCGCCGGCCGCGACTGGCCAGCCTCCGTCGTCGAGGTGGCCCCGCACGACCTGCGGGACGCCGACATCGACGTCGTGGTGCTGCAGAGGATCGAGGAGATCGCCGAATGCGAGCGGCTCCTCGGACGGACGCCGGGCCGGGACCTCCCCGCCGTCTTCCTCGAGCACAACACACCCCGGCGCGACATCGTCGGCACGGTGCATCCGCTGGCGGACCGGACGGACATACCGATCGTCCACGTCACGCACTTCAACGAGCTCTTCTGGGACAGCGGGATCGCGCGGACCCGGGTCATCGAGCACGGCATCGTCGATCCGGGCTACCTGTACACGGGTGAACTCGAGCAGCTCGCAGCGGTCATCAACGAACCCGTCCGGCGCGGCAGGATCACAGGCACGGACCTGCTCCCGCGGTTCGCGGGCGTGGCTCCGCTCGAGGTCTTCGGCATGGGGACGGACCGGCTCGCCGCCGCCCTCGACCTCGGTCCGGCGGAACTGCGGATCGGCGGGGACCTGGGCATGGCGGACCTGCACGCCCGGCTCGGCCGGTCGCGGGCCTACGTGCACCCGCTGCGGTGGACGTCCCTCGGACTCTCCCTCCTGGAAGCCATGCATGTCGGGCTGCCCGTGCTGGCGCTGGCGACCACGGAGGCGGCGCGCGCCGTGCCGCCCGAGGCAGGGGCGATCTCGACCTGCATCGACGACCTCGTGCGCATGGCGGCACGACTCATCGCGGACCCGGACGAGGCCCGCACACGGGGACTGGCTGCACGGGAAGCGGCACTCGCACGGTACGGGCTCGCCCGGTTCCTCGCCGACTGGGACGACGTCCTGGCGCAGGAACCGACGCGGCACCCGGTCCTGGCGGTAACAGAAAGGAAAGCGCAGTGAGGATATCGATGGTGTCTGAGCATGCAAGTCCACTCGCGGCCCTGGGGGGCGTGGACGCCGGCGGACAGAACGTGCACGTGGCCGAACTGTCCCTCGCGCTCGCCCGCCGCGGACACGAGGTCACGGTGTACACGCGCCGCGACGACCCTGCGCTGCCGGATCGCGTCCGGACCGACCCGAGGCTCGAGGTCGTGCACATCACGGCAGGCCCGGTGCGGATCGTCCCGAAGGACATGCTCCTGCCCTACATGGGCGAGCTCGCCGACGGCATCGTGGCGGACTGGGGCACCGAACCGCCGGACATCGTGCACGGACACTTCTGGATGTCGGGACTGGCCGCCCTGAACGCAGCCGGGCAGTCGCGTGCCGCCGGCCGCCCGGTGCAGGTCCTCCAGACCTTCCATGCGCTCGGCACGGTCAAGCGCCGCCACCAGGGGGCCGAGGACACCAGCCCCTCCGAGCGGCTCATGCTGGAGACGATGGTGGGCCGCAGCGCCGACCGGATCGTCGCGACCTGCTCGGACGAGGTCTTCGAGCTCAAGGCGATGGGCGTACCCGGCAGCCGCGTGTCGATCGCGCCCTGCGGCGTGGACCTCGAACTGTTCACCCCGCACGGACCCGTCGAGGACCGCGGGCAGCCGCACAGGATCGTCAGCGTGGGCAGGCTCGTCCCGCGCAAGGGCATGGACCTCGCCATCCGCTCCCTGCATGAACTCGCCGTGATGGGCCGCGACGACGTCGAACTCGTCATCGTCGGTGGAGCGGGCAACTCGACCGGACTCGAGGACGACCCCGAGGCGCAGCGGCTCCGCGCGCTGGCCGTCGAACTCGGCGTCGCCGACCGGGTGGTGCTCCGGGGCCAGGTCTCCCGCGCCGAGATGCCCGCGGTCCTCCGGAGCGCCGATGCCGTCGTGTGCGCGCCGTGGTACGAGCCGTTCGGCATCGTCCCGCTCGAGGCGATGGCGTGCGGCGTCCCGGTCATCGCGGCTGCCGTCGGGGGCCTGGTGGACACCGTGGTGGACGGCAAGACCGGTCTCCATGTCCCCCCGCAGGACCCGGCGGCCATCGCCGCCGCCATCGCCGACATGGTGGGCGATCCCGAGTGGGCGCGCGAACTGGGCGACAACGGCTACCGCCGCGTGAAGGCCCGCTACTCGTGGAGCCGGATCGCCGCCGACACCGAGAAGGCCTACCAGACGGCCCTGGGCGCCGCAGCACCCGTCCAGCAGACCCCAGCGCGGCGGAGTGCCGCGCGTCGACTCGAAAGCACGGGAGGCAGGGCACTGTGACCACGCATTTCTCCGACGTATACACCGGCGCGCGCACCGATCCGGCCATACCGGCCCGGGGTGCGGGTACTCCCGCCCCGACCGCCGCAGGCACACTGGACCAGGTCCAGGTGGACTCCCGGCGCCTCGTCCTGGACCACCTGCGGGCGGTCACCCCCGCAGTGGAGTCCCTCGTCCAGAACGCGGGCACGCTCGCCGGCTGGGGCGTGGAGATGGCCGGCCGCCTGCTGGCCGGGCAACGCCTCCTCGCAGCCGGCAACGGCGGCTCGGCCGCCGAGGCGCAGCACCTCACCGCGGAACTGGTGGGCCGGTTCGACGGCGAGCGCGAGCCGTTCTCGGCGATCTCCCTGCACGCCGAGAGCTCGGCCGTCACGGCCATCGCGAACGACTACGGTTTCGACCGGATGTTCGCCCGGCAGGTGAGCGCCCATGGCCGCCCCGGCGACATCCTGATGCTCCTGAGCACGAGCGGCAAGAGCCCCAACCTGCTGCACGCCGTGGAGGCCGCGAGATCGGCCGGCATCACGACCTGGGCCCTCACGGGGGTGGGCCCCAACCCGTTGACCGAGTGCGTGGACGACTACGTGGCGATCGATGCGGCGTCGGCCAACGCGCAGGAGGGCCACCTGATCGCGCTGCACGCCATCTGCCGGGCCTTCGACGCCGAGGTCCGCCGCTACCGGGAGGCCCAGCGATGAGGATCGTGGTGGTCGGGGACGTCCTGCTCGACACGGACCTCTCGGGCGGCGCCGGCCGGCTCTCACCCGACGCGCCCGTCCCCGTCGTCGACGTCGACGCGGTCCAGCGCCGTGCGGGAGGAGCGGGTCTCGTGGCCCGCATGCTGCAGGCGGACGGGTACGACGCCGTCCTGGTCACCGTCCTCGGCGAGGACGACGCCGCAGGCCTGCTGCGCGCCGAACTCGACGGCGTGACCGTTGTCGCCGGCCCCTCCGGGGCGCCCACGCCGGTGAAGACACGCGTGCGCGCCTCGGGCCAGCCCGTGGTGCGTTTCGACGAGGGCTGCGCGAAGCCACCCCTCCCGGGCTGCACGGCGGACATGCTCGCGGCGCTCGACGGCGCCGACGCGATCATCGCGGCGGACTACGGCCGCGGTCTCCTCGCCAACGACACACTGCGCGCCCGCCTCGAGGCGCTGGCCGCCTCGGTGCCCGTCGTGTGGGACCCGCATCCCGCCGGCGCGCAACCGGTCCCGGGAGTCGCCGCGGTGACGCCGAACATCGGGGAGGCACTCCGCTTCGCCGAGGTCGAGGGCTCCGGCACGCAGGCCGCCGCCGCGGCCGCCGACGTCCTGCTCCGGACCTGGGGGAGCCGGGCGGTCCTCGTCACGATGGGGGAGCACGGCGCCCTCGTGGCGGCGGCCGGCCTGCTGCCCCAGGTGGTGCCCGCACCGCGCGTCACCGCGTCCGACCCGTGCGGGGCGGGTGACCGCTTCGCGTCCGCGCTCGCCGTCGGGCTCGCAGGCGGAGCCGCGATCGACGTCGCCGCACAGCAGGCGACCGAAGCAGCGGCACACTTCCTCGCCTCGGGAGGTGTCGGCGCGATGGGCCGCAGCCGCGAGGAGGCGCCCGAGCAGTTGCCCGTCGACGGCCTCGACGCACTCATGGTGGCCCGCCGGACGCGGGAATCGGGTGGCACGGTGGTCGCGACCGGCGGGTGCTTCGATCTCCTGCACGCCGGCCACGCCCGCACACTCGCGGCGGCCCGACGGCTCGGGGACTGCCTGATCGTCTGCCTCAACTCCGACGAGTCGGTGCGGGGGCTGAAGGGCGAGCACCGGCCGATCATCAAGCAGGAGGACCGCGCCGAGCTGCTCGCCGCACTCGAGTGCGTCGACGCCGTGCTCGTCTTCGGTGAGTCCACACCGGAGAACGCCATCTCGCGCCTCCAGCCGGACATCTGGGTCAAGGGCGGCGACTACGCGGCGGAGGACCTCCCCGAGGCCGCCCTCGTGAGCAGTTGGGGCGGCAGGACGGTCACCGTCCCGTACATCCCGGCACGCTCCACCACCAAACTTGCAGCCGCGCTGGCACGCGTCGGCTGACGGGCTGCAGATCCGTGCTCGGCCTGATTGCGCCGGGCGCACGCAACGAAAGGAACAGCATGACTGAGAACGCAACCACCACTCCGGGGACCAGCGGCTACAACCCGGGACGGGTCCTGGTGACGGGCGGGGGCTCGGGCCTCGGCGCGGCCATCGTCCAGGGCGTCATCGCCGCCGGCGGCACCCCGGTGGTGCTCGACCGCGACATCAGCCGCGTCACGGGCGTCAAGGCCTTCGAGGTCGACGTCGCGGATCGTGCGGCCGTCGAGGCAGCCGTCCGGGAGGCCGCCGAGACGATGGACGGCCTGGACGCCGTCGTCACCGCGGCGGGCATCGACCGGTGCGGGGCGCTCGACACCGTCCCGGCCGACCAGTGGGAGAAGGTGATCGGCGTGAACCTGATGGGCACGGCCTCCACAGCCCGCGCCGCCCTGCCGTACCTGAAGGAGTCGCACGGCCGCGTGGTCACGATCGCCTCGACGCTCGGCATCAAGGCCGTGGGCGACGCGACGGCCTACTGCGCCTCCAAGTTCGGGGTGATGGGCTTCTCGCAGGCCCTCGCCGCCGAGACCGCCGGCCAGATCGGCGTCACGACGATCATCCCCGGCGGCATGAAGACGCGTTTCTTCGACGACCGCGACGAGCAGTACAAGCCGCAGGACGATTCACGCCTCAACGACCCCGAGCGGGTCGCCGAGGCGATCCTCTTCGCGCTCTCGCAGCCCAAGAGCTGCGAGATCCGCGAGATGGTCATCGCCCACGCAGAAGAAGGCTCGTGGCCCTGAGTTCGGCCACGTCCGGATAGACGACGGCGGGCTGGACGGCCGCGACGAACGAGTCATCGTGCTCGCATCGCTCGGCCGTCCAGCCCACCTGCGTGACGTCCACGCCGCACACCGGGCACCGCGTCACCCAGGAGAAGTGGACGCGGTGCAGGGTGCGTCCCATCGCCCCCGCGTTGATGACGTTACCGATCCAGTAGACGCCGACGGTCGGCGTGCCGACGGCCTGCGCGAGGTGCCGGGGGCCGCTGTCGTTGCCGACCATCACGGCGCTGCGATCCAGGACCCCGGTCAGCTCGCCCAGCGACAGCTGTCCGGCGAGCGACCTCACATCGGCCGCCGGGTCCTGCTCGAGCGCCAGGCGTACGATCTCCTCGGCCGCCGGGACGTCCGTCCCGTCACCCACGACCAGCACCTCGCAGCCGTCCGCCGCTGCGCGCACCGCGACCTCGGCGAACGACGACGACGGCCACCTCCTGCGCGGGTCGGTGGCACCCGGGTGCAGTGCGACCACGGCGCCCTCCCCGGTCAGCCGGGCCGCCCGTTCGACCTCCTGCGGCAGCACCTGGATCCTCGGTTCCAGATCGGTCGGCACCGCCCCGGCCAGGCCGACGACCTCGAGGGCGCGGAACACCTCGTGCTGGTAGTAGACGTACGGGATCGTGCGTTCCAGCCCGACGGCGTCGGGCGTCCGGGTACCGACGGTGTGCCGTGCCTGAAGGCGCAGCAGGAACGGATTGGAGTTGCGCCCGCCGCCGTGGAGCTGGACCGCCAGGTCGAAGGACCCGCGGACCCCGTCGAAGAACCGCTCGACCGCGTCCGGATCCTCGGCACCGGGACGGACCCCGGGGAAGACCGGCAGCTCCAGGACCGCGGACACCGGTCCCGGCCTGCCCTCGAGCAGCGCGGCGTGACCGGGCATGCCCAGCAGCGTGATCTCGGCCTCCGGATAGCGGTTCTTGAGCGCGGCGATGGCCGGCATCGCGAACATGAGATCGCCGAGGCCGCCACCCCGCAGGACGGCGATCCGCCGGATGTCCCGGAACGGGGCGAGCACGGGGCCCACCGACCTCGCCGTGTCGTGCCGTCCGCCGAAATCCGCCGTCGTGTCCTGCTGCATCGGATTCTTCCCCGTTCCTGTCCCTGCCGGCCCATGGCCGTCCGCTTCCGTGGCAGCGCGGGCGCACGCCGGCTGTTCCCCACCTCTACACAGCGCTGCTCCCGCTGTCCATCGGCCGGTGCCGGGAAGCGCGGCCCGCCGCTGCTTCTCCCGCCACATTATGCTAAGCGTGCTGATGGATGCGCCGGGCGCAGAAATCGGCCGACGGCGTGTGTGAACACGCGGGAGCGGGGTACGGGACCACTAGCCGCGTGGTGGAACGAGCTGCGGCGGTACACGACATCAAGGAGCGCAATGTCCATCAACTCCCAGGCACATATCGTGCTTGATGTGCAGGACGACACGTCCCTCACCATCCTCGATCCCCGGGACGGCAGCGAGGTGGGGACCCTGCCCTGCGCCGTCCGCGAGCAGGTCTCCCTCGCGGTCTCGCTGGCCCGCTCCGTGCAGCCCGAATGGGCGGCCACGAGCCCGGCCGATCGCGGTGCGGCCCTGCGCCGTGCGGCCTCCGCGCTGCGGGACGGCGCGCAGGAACTGGCGGAACTGAACACCCGGGAGACGGGCAAGCCGCTGGCGGATGCGCTCGGCGGCATCGAGGCCGGCATCTCCACCCTCGAGCAGTACGCGGAACTCGGCCCGGTCCACCGTGGCCTGAGCCTGCGGGGAGCCGTGACGGCCACGGACTACACCGTCGCGGAACCGCGCGGCGTCGCGGCGCTCCTGACTCCCTGGAACGACCCGGTGGCGGTTGCCGCCGGACTCATCGGCGCTGCCCTCGTGACGGGCAACACGGTTCTCCACAAGCCCAGCGAACGGTGCCCGCACGTGGGTGAGCTGCTCGGGCGGCTGCTGCAGCCGGCCTTCCCGGACGGTGTCCTCACGACGTTGACCGGTGGCGCCGAGGTGGGCCAGATGATCACGATGGAGGCGGACGTGGACGTCTTCGCCCACGTCGGCTCGAGCGCCACCGGCTCCCGGATCGCCCGCGCCGCGGTCCTCACGGGCGCGCACGTGATCCGCGAGAACGGCGGCAACGACCCGCTGATCGTGGACGCCGACGTCGACCCGGTCTGGGCGGCGGGCCAGGCGGCGCTCGGAGCCTTCGCCAACGCGGGCCAGATCTGCACCTCGGTGGAGCGCATCTACGTCCATCGGGCCATCGCGGAACCCTTCCTGGCGGCCCTCACCCTCGAGGCCCGGCAGCGCAACGGGAGCGGGACCTTCCCGCCGCTCGTGGACCGGCGCATGCGCGAGTCCGTCGACGCGCAGGTCGGCGAGGCCGTCAGCCTCGGTGCCGAGCGCCTCGAGGGTGGAGTCGTGCCCGCGGGCCCCGGATCGCACTACCCCGCGACGGTGCTCGCGGGCTGCACGGAGACCATGACGATCATGGCGGAGGAGACCTTCGGACCCGTTGCGCCCGTGACCGTGGTGGACAGCTTCGACGAGGGGCTGCGCCTCGCGGCGGCGGGTCCCTACGGGCTCGCCGCATCGGTCCTCACCGGCAGCATCGCGCACGCGCAGCGGGCGATCGCCGGGCTGTCGGTCGGCACCGTCAAGGTGAATGCGGTGTTCGGCGGTGCACCCGGCGGCTCCGCGCAGCCCCGCGGCATCAGTGGGGCCGGCTTCGGCTACGGACCCGAACTGCTCGACGAATTCGCCCTCGTGAAGGTGGTCCACATCAGCGCTCCACCGCAGGACGGCGCCTGATGGGTGACGGGCTGCAGGACCACCCCGAGGGCGGCCGCGACGGAGCCGATCTGTCGGACGTGCGCGGGCTCGCCGCGTGGGTGCCCGCCGCGATCGCCGACCGTGCCCCGCACGTCACCGTGGTCGGGGACGCGATGCTCGACGGCTGGTGGAGTGGCACGATCGAACGCTTCTGCCGTGAGGCCCCCGCCCCCGTCGTGGACATCACCCGACGGGACTACGCCGCCGGCGGTGCCGCCAACACGGCGATGAATCTCGCCGCACTCGGGGCGAGGGTGCGGATGTGCGGGCTGATCGGCACGGACGACGCCGGACGGCGCCTCCGCACCATCCTGGACGACGCCGGGGTGGACACCACCGACCTCGTGCAGGACCCCCGCGTCGGCACCACCACGAAGTACCGGATCCTCGGCGGTGACCAGGTCATGCTCAGGATCGACGACACCCCCGAGCAGCTGTCCGCGGCAGCCGTCACCGCGTTCGCCGCACGGATCCCCGGCGCCGTCGCCGGGGCGGATGCCGTCGTCGTCTGCGACTACGGGTCCGGCGCCCTCGGCGAGGAGGTGCGCGTGGCGCTCGGCCGTGCGTCGAGCATCGACCCGGGCACCCTCGTGGTCGTGGACGCCCACGACACCGCGGGCTGGGCCGTGCTCGGACCGGACATCGTCACGCCCAACGCCCAGGAGGCCGCGCAGGTCCTGGCGACGCGCCTCGATCCGCGGTCCGACAGGGCCGCGACGGTGACGGAGCGGCGCCGGGAGCTCCTCGCGGCGACGAACGCGGCAGCCGTCGTCGTGACCCTCGACCGCGACGGCACGGTGCTGCTCGGGCAGGACGGCGAGGAGCACCGGACGTGGGCCAAACCCGCGACCGAGAAGCAGGCGTCCGGCGCGGGCGACACCTTCGTCGCCAGCCTCACCGCCGCCCGCGCGGCAGGCCTGCCGCTCACCACCAGCCTGGACCTGGCCCAGGCCGCGGCCGACGTCGTCGTCCACCGGCCCGGGACCTCCGTGTGCACGACCGCAGACCTCACCGGGCACCTGCAGCAGTTCGCGGACACCGCGCTGGCCACCGCGGACCTGCTCAGGAAGGTGGAGGAGGACCGCGCCGCCGGCCGCCGCATCGTCCTGACCAACGGCTGCTTCGACGTGCTGCACCGGGGGCACACGCGCTACCTCAACCAGGCGAAGCAACTCGGCGACGTCCTCGTGGTCGCACTCAACGACGACGACGGCGTCCGTCGGCTCAAGGGTCCCGACCGGCCGATCAACCCCATCGCCGACCGGGCGGGCATCATCGCGTCCCTGAGCTGCGTCGACTACGTCACCGTGTTCGGGACGGACACGCTGGTCCCCCTGATCGAGCTGCTGAAGCCCGACGTGTACGCGAAGGGCGGCGACTACACCGCCCAGATGCTCGAGGAGACCCCGGCCGTGGAGGCCTGCGGCGGACGGGTCAGCATCCTGGACTACGTGCCGGAACGGTCCACCGCCGCCGTGGTGCGGAAGATCCGGTCCACCCGGCTCGCGGGGGATATGCCGTGACCAGGCGCTGGTCGGGGGAGTGGGCACTGGATGTTCCGGGAGACGATCCCGTCGTCGACGTGCTCATCCCCTCCTTCGGCCGGCCCGCGGAACTGGCCGTCACGCTGTCGGGGCTCGCCGCGCAGGAGGGTGTGCCGTTCCGCGTGATCGTGAGCGACCAGACCGAGGGAGAGGCGGAGTCCTTCCTCCAGCCCGCCGTGAGCGCGATGGTCCGGGTGCTCCGGGCGCAGGGGCGGGAAGTGCACCTCGAACGCCACCTGCCGCGCAGGGGGCTGGCGGAGCACCGGCACTACCTGCTGGACCTGGCCGGCGCTCCGTTCGTCCTGTTCCTCGACAACGATGTCTGGCTCGAGCCCGGCTCGCTGGACCGTATGTACCGGGCGCTGCGGGCGGCCGGGTGCGGATTCGTCGGATCAGCGGTCCAGGGCCTGTCCTACCTCCCGGACTCCAGGCCGCACGAGCGCTCCGGGCTGTCCCTGTGGCCGGGCGACGAGGTGTCGCCCGAGCGCATCCACCCGGGCTCGGAGGGCTTTGCCCGCTGGCCGCTGCACAACGCCGCGAACCTGGCGCACGCCGCAGCCGAGCTCGCGATCCCGCCGGGCGAATGGCGCCTCTACCGCGTCGCCTGGGTCGGAGGATGCGTGCTGTTCGACCGCGCGGCACTCGTCGAGTGCGGGGGATTCGACTTCTGGGACCAGCTCCCACCCGGGCACGCGGGCGAGGACGTCGCCGCCCAGTGGCGCGTGATGGAACGCTACGGCGGAGCAGGCATCATCCCCTCGGGGGCCGTGCACCTCGAGGCGCCCACCACGGTGACCGACCGTGCCATAGACGCTGCCCACGTGATCCTGGGCCAGTGACGGTGCTCCCGCACCGGGAGCACGTGCAAGGGAACCGAACCGATACGAAGGAGCACACCATGGCAGATCCGAGTCCGATCGACATCCAGAAGGCACTGGGCGGCATGGACTACCCCGCCTCGAAGGAGGACCTGGTCAAGCACGCAGAGGACAAGGGGGCCGACGACGCGGTCCTCGAGACGCTCAGGAACCTTCCCGACCGCGAGTTCGACTCGCCGACGGATGTGAACAAGGAAGCATCCAAGTAGCACCCGACCGCCGGCGGCACTCCTGCAGGAGTGCCGCCGGCACCGGGCGTCCCGGAAGGACGGCATGAAGAACCAGGCATCTCCCGCAGGGCAGGGGGCACGGACCGGCGAGAACGGACCGCGGAAGGAGTCGCCGGGTGGCGAGGGCCCGCTGACCGTCGTCATCGCCTTCGTGGCCAACTTCCTCGTCGCTGCTGCGAAGACGGTGGCAGCGGTCATCACCGGGTCGGCCTCGATGACCGCCGAGGCGGCCCACTCGTGGGCGGACACCGGCAACCAGATCTTCCTCCTGATCGCCGAGCGCAAGTCCAGGCGCCGACGGGACCCCTCCCATCCCCTGGGCTACGGGCGCGAGGCGTACGTCTGGTCCATGTTCGCGGCGTTCGGGCTGTTCACGGCCGGTGCCGTCGTGTCCATCACGCACGGGGTCCAGCAACTGATCGAGCCCGAGCCGGCCGCGGACTACGGCATCGCCTACATCGTCCTCGCGCTGGCCTTCGTCCTCGAGGGAGTCTCCTTCACGCAGGCCTTCCGCCAGGCGAGGAAGGCGGGCCAGGAGCGGGGCACCAGCACGCTGGAGAGCGTCTCCACGACGTCGAACCCCACCCTGCGCGCCGTCTTCGCCGAGGACTCCGCGGCGCTCATCGGGCTCGTCATCGCGTTCCTCGGGATCCTGTTGCACCAGCTCACCGGCTCTCCCGTGCCCGATGCGGTCGGCTCCATCCTGGTCGGCGTGCTGCTCGGCGTGATCGCCGTGATCCTGATCGACCGCAACCGCCGCTTCCTCGTCGGCCAGGCCGTCTCGCCGGCCCTGCTCGAGTCGGTCGCGCAGCGGTTGGGAGCGCACGACAGCATCGAGCGCGTGACGTACCTGCACCTCGAGTACGTCGGGCCGGAACGCCTGTACCTCGTCGCTGCCGTGGATCTGGTGGGAGACCACCCGGAGCACGACGTCGCCGTCGTACTCCGCGCGGTGGAGCGCGACATCGAGGATCACGAGCGGATCGAGGAGGCCGTCCTCACGCTCTCCACGCCGGACGAGCCCACACTGCGCTTCGAGGCGGGCGCGGCCTCCTGACCTCAGACGCCGCTCGGCTCGCCCACCGCGTCGGACCGGGCGCCGGTGCTACCGTCCTCCGACGCACCGGCGGCAGCCGGAGCGCCGGCGATGTTGACCATCCACGTGACACCGAAGCCGTCGATGCACATGCCGAAGCTGTCGCCCCAGGGCGACTGCGCCAGCGGCACGATCTCGCTGCCGCTTCCGGCGAGTGCCTCCCAGTAGCCGCGGAGTTCCGCCTCGTCGTCGCCGCTGACCGACAGCGAGTGCCCGGCGGGAGCGCTGTACTCCATGCTGTTCGGTGTATCCGCGGCCATCAGGACCTGACCCGACGGCGTCGTCAGCATGGAGTGCATGATCTTGTCCTGCTCCGCCGGGTCCTCGCTCACCTGGTACTCGGCGAACGTGCTCCGCTGCAGCTCACCGCCGAAGACGGACTGGTAGAAATCCATCGCCTGTGCGGCGGTGTCCTTGAAGTTGAGGTAGGTGTTGATCGTCGCTGCCATGGTGTCCGCCTCCTGCCGGGTGGCTTCCGCCACGCCCCTGTCATGATGCTGGAATTATTGTCCAGCACGGGCAGGGAGGGAAGGGTGCCGCTGGGCTCACGACGGTGAGGGCTCGGGGCGCGGACCGATCGCCCCGGCCACCTTCTCCTCGAGCGAGGTGATCGTGGCATCGGGCAGCACGATCAGTCCGTCGAGCTCCCGGCGGGCACGGCGGTAGGCGGTCTGGCGTTCCGCGGCCGTGGCGGCGTCGTCGACGGCAACCGTCACGAGCTGCCGGGCCGTGTCCAGACGCTGGCGCTCCTGCACGCTGAAGCCGCTCGCGCGGACACGCCGGGCCTCGGTCTCGGCGATCTGGAACGCGACGTCGTAGGACGTGACGGCGGATCGGTAGGCGGCGAGGTCCTCCGCCGAGACCGTCGAGGGGTCCTCGGGACGCAGGGCGTCGGCTTCGCGCTTCGCCCGGAGGAACGCCACCGTGAGCGGTTCCCGGACGTCGGTCATCATGGGGTAGTCGATGAGTTTCGCCGCATCGAGTTCGTAGGACAGCCATCTCCTGTCGACCTCGTCGTGCATGCGCTCGACGTGCTGCACGTCGCGCTCGGGGCGGCGCACAGGTTCGGATTGCCCGGCCTGCACGTGCGCGCCGTGCAGGACGCCCGGATGCTTCAGGCGGTACAGCTCCATCTTGCGCTGGTGCCGTCGCTCGCTCGCCTCCGACCAGTGCCGCCCCCAGACGGCGAACACGCCGGACAGTGGGAAGACGAGCCACCAGTAGCTGCCTGCGAAGGACAGGATTTCGTTCACGCGTCCATCGTAGGCCCGCGCAGGGCGGGGCCGGGGGAGTCAGTCGTTCGCGTCCTCGCGGTGGGAGTGCTGCCTGCGGGCCCGTCGGAAGAACGAGACGAGGACCAGCACGCTGACGAGGAAGTGCAGGAAGGACAGGGAGGGCAGGACCGTCAGGAGGAGGATCATCACCAGCGTGAGCAGCGCCGCGACCTGCAGGAACACGAGGTACTGCGTCGGGATCGGTCGCGGCCAGGGATGGAATTCGATGGTGGGCGGTCGATCCGCCGCGTTCCTGAACATGGTGGTCCTCCGGGAGTGGGATATCAGCCATCGTGCACGCGCCCGGAAAGCCGGTGCAACGCGCGGTGGAACCGGAGAGGGCCCTTGACGGGCGGCAGGGCGGCGACCCGCGGGTCGACGGCCCGATCGCGCGGTGGGGGACCGCGGTGGGGACCGCGGTGGGAGATGCAGCGCGTGCTTACGCAGCCGGAAACTCCGACGGGGCTCCGGTGTGCTGCGGGCCGATCGCTGTACAGTTCCTCCAACGGCTCTCGCAGCCGGTGCCGGTCTCCTCTTTCTCCTCGCACGATGGGTCTCAGCCATGAAGGAATTCGCCACCCTCGCCCAGTTCCGCCTGTCCTCCCCGGGCGGCAACGATCTCGACCACAAGGCGGCCCTGCTCCTGTTGCTCGCGCTTCCCCGCGCCATGGGGGAGGACGGCTGGCAGAACCAGCCGTAAGGGGCGCGTCCCGGCGCGGTGGCGGTCATGCACGGCGCGGCCCGGAGGTCGAGCAGTGCGTTCCCAGCGGGCGCCGAGGTTCTTCCGCTATAAAAGACAGGGGGCTTACTGTCGGTACCGGGAGAGGTTGGTCGAGAACGATGAAGTTTCTGAGAAGGGGCACTATCGCCCTCAAGCGGTGGATCCGTGGAGTGCGGAACAACGCCGTGGTCCTCGCAGGACCCGACGAACCGCTGTACTGATCCGGCCCGTCCCGTCGAGGACGAACGCGCCCCATCCTCCGCGGAGGATGGGGCGCGTTCGTGCTGGGCAAGACAAAACCCCGCATCCCAGGCGGCGAGACCTGGAACGCGGGGTCCTGTTGTGCACCCCCCGGGACTTGAACCCGGAACCCATTGATTAAGAGTCAATTGCTCTGCCAATTGAGCTAGAGGTGCGTGGCGTTTTCCCTCCCGATTTCACCGGTTCAGGTCATCCGCAACAGCATGAAACTCTACCAGCACTTCGGCGGAAACATGAAACCGAGCCGCTCGGCCCCGATCTCAGCCGGTCCGGACGCGCAGGATCCTCGCGTTGCCGGGCTCGTTCGTCGCGACCAGCAGGGAGCCGTCGCTGCCGGCCACCACGTCCCGCAGCCGCCCGTAGGATCCGTCGAAGTGGCTCACCGGCTCGCCCGCCGTCCCGGCGACCAGGGGGACCTGCCACAGGCGCTGCCCCCGCAGGCCGCCGATGTACGCCACGTCGTCGACGATCGCCATGCCGCTCGGCGAGGACGACGCCGTCGACGGCCACACCACCTGCGCATCGACGAAGCGGGAATCATGCGGCGCCCCAGTGACGTCCGGCCAGCCGTAGTCGGCCCCGGGTTCGATGAGGTTCAGCTCGTCGTCGACCTCCGGCCCGAACTCCGTGGCCCAGAGCCTGCCCGCCGAGTCCCACGCGAGCCCCTGCACATTGCGGTGGCCGACGCTGTAGACCGGGGAACCGGGCGTCGGGTTGTCGGCGGGTACCGCGCCGTCGGCCGTGATGCGGAGGATCTTGCCGCCCAGGCTCGACGGGTCCCGGGCGTTCCCGCGCACTCCTGCATCGCCCGTGCCGATGTACAGGTGGCCGTCCGGACCGAAGGCGAGCCGGCCACCGTTGTGGATGTCGCCTGCAGAAATTCCGGTCAGGACCGGTTCGGGCGCTCCGAGCCGTCCGTCGGACCATGGCAGCCGGACCACGCGGTTGTCGGCGGCCGACGTGTAGTACGCGTAGATCGCCCCGGGAACCGGACCGGGCTCGACGGCGAGACCGAGGAGGCCGCCCTCACCGCCCGCCGAGGCTGCCTCCGGGATGCTGCCGATGACCTCTCCGGCCGTGCCGTCGTAGCGTTCGATCTCTCCGGTCTCGCGTTCGGCGACGAGGAGGGCGCCGTCGTCGAGCACCACGACGGACCAGGGCAGGTCGAGGCCCGTCACGGCGTCGCCCGCGTAGGACAGGGCGGGCAGGGCCGGAGGCTGCTTCGTACCCGCGGTGGTGGACGCCCCGGCGTACACCGGTTCCTCCCCGGCCGGGTCCGAGCAGCCGGGGACGACGAGCAGGATCAGCAGGACGGCGCCGGCCGGGGAGAAGGCGCGGATGTGCGCGCGGGATGCGGCCCGGGCGGATCGCCGTGCTGCGGCTGACATGGTCCGACCCTAGGCCGGGGTGGAGAGGGTGTCCACCGATCGCCGACCGGGCGGGAGGGCGACGCCGCGACACTAGGCTGGCGCCATGACGAATTCCGCACCGCCCGCCCCTGTCCAGACCGTCCGCACCCTCAGCGTCCCGTCCGCCGAGCTGCGGGACGCACTGACCGACGCCTCGCCGGGCGTCGAGGTCGTGCTCTGGGACTTCGCGACGCCGCCCGAGGACTTCGACCTGGCGGACCTCGACGCCGCCGTCCTGCCCTACACCGGGCGCGCCCATCTGGACGGCGCCCTCGATGCCGCTCCGAACCTCCGGCTCGTGCACACCCAGTCGACGGGGTACGACGGCGTCGCGGACCTCGTGGGGCCGGACGTCGCGATCGCGACGGCCGCCGGCGTGCATGCAGCGGCGACCGCCGAACTCGCGGTCGGCCTCGCCCTGGCCTCGCTGCGCGGGATCGACGACGCCGTGCGGCAGCAGGCCGAGGGACGGTGGCACAGCGCCCGCTATCCGGGCCTGGCGGACCGCCGCGTGCTCCTGGTGGGCGTCGGGGGGATCGGTGAGGAGATCCGCAAGCGGCTCGCCACCTTCGAGGCGGTGGTCACGAGGGTCGGCAGTACCGCACGCGAGGACGACCTGGGGCAGGTCCACGGCAGCGACGAGCTGGTGGACCTGGCTCCGCACCACGACGTCGTGATCGTGATCACGCCGCTCACCGATGCGACGCGGGGACTTGTGGGACGCGAGGTGCTGGCAGCCCTGCCGGACGGGGCACTCGTGGTCAACGTCGCGCGCGGCGCGGTCGTGGACACGGAGGCACTGACCCGCGAGGCCATGGCCGGGCGCCTGAAGGCCGCGCTCGACGTGGTGGATCCGGAGCCGCTACCCGAGGGCCATCCGTTGTGGAGCGCTCCCGGGGTGATCATCACTCCGCACATCGGAGGCAACACCGGAGCCTTCCCGCCGAGGATCCTCGCGCTGCTGCGGCGCCAGGTGGAACTGCTCGGCAGCGGACAGGAGCCGGCCAACCTCGTGCGGCGCGGGACCTGGGGGCACTAGGCGGGTCACGCCATCGCGATGAAGGCGTCCATGAACGAGGTGAAGTCGATCAGGTCCTCGTCCTGCGCCAGCCGCAGGGGGCTGCCCGGGCCGATGTCGAGGACGGGAGCGGCCAGCACGCCGAAGCGGAAGATCCGGCCGGTGCTCGTGCCCACCTCGTAGGAGGTGTCGTCCCACTGCAGGGCGTGGGCGAGGTTCGTCATGTTGACCTCCACGGGCACACCGGCACCGGTGATCGCCGTCAGGTCCACCGGCGCGATCATCAGTTCCGCGGGCTTCCAGCGGTAGCCGACCACGTAGCCGACGGCCGCCGTCCCCGCATCGCGGACGCCGCGGGACTGCTGGGCCGCGAAGACGAGGTTGTAGTCGCCGTAGTTCGGGATCTGCCCGTCGAAGACACGGCGCAGGGCGTTCTTCAGTCCCTGTCCGCCGTCGAGCGGTCGGGTGGCTGCAGGAGTCTCATCGGGAGTCATATCACGCCGTTGCGGTAGGGGCTGTCGGTCGGGTCCCCGCGGGGAGTTCGTGGTGCGGCCTGGCCGTTTCCCGCCCACGAGATCCACACTGTACCGGAGCGGAATCGGGCAGCACGAGGAGTCACGCCGCACCGCGCAGGCTCTTCCGCCGACTCCGCAGGAGGCTGTAACAGCGGGGTCACATGGCGAAACCCGCCCGCAACACGGGCTTAGGCTTTGACCATGACCGTGGAAACAACTCCAGACATCAAGCCAAGAAGCCGCGTCGTCACGGACGGCATCCACGCGGCACCGTCCCGCGGGATGTTGCGTGCCGTGGGCATGGGCGACGAGGATTTCGCCAAGCCCCAGATCGGCGTCGCCAGCTCCTGGAACGAGATCACCCCCTGCAACCTGTCCCTCAACCGCCTCGCGGAGGGAGCCAAGGAGGGCGTGCACGACGGCGGCGGGTTCCCCATGCAGTTCGGCACGATCTCGGTGTCCGACGGCATCTCGATGGGCCACGAGGGGATGCACTTCTCGCTCGTCTCCCGTGAGGTCATCGCGGATTCGGTGGAGACGGTGATGCAGGCCGAACGCATCGACGGCTCCGTCCTCCTCGCGGGCTGCGACAAGTCCCTGCCGGGCATGCTCATGGCTGCTGCCCGCCTCGACCTCGCCTCCGTGTTCCTGTATGCGGGAACGATCATGCCGGGCTTCGCGAAGCTCGAGGACGGCACCGAGAAGGAGGTCACCCTCATCGACGCCTTCGAGGCGGTCGGCGCCTGCGCCGCGGGCAAGATGAGCCTGAAGGACCTCGACAGCATCGAACGCGCCGTCTGCCCGGGTGAGGGCGCCTGCGGCGGGATGTACACGGCGAACACCATGGCCTGCATCGGTGAGGCCCTCGGGATGTCCCTGCCCGGCTCGGCAGCGCCGCCCTCGGTCGACCGCCGCCGCGACATGTACGCGCGGAAGTCCGGCGAGGCGGTCGTGAACCTGCTGCGCCTCGGCATCACGGCCCGCGACATCATGACGAAGAAGGCCTTCGAGAACGCCATCGCGGTCACCATGGCCTTCG
Organism: Arthrobacter sp. UYP4; assembly: GCF_057291175.1. Lineage (NCBI taxonomy): Bacteria > Bacillati > Actinomycetota > Actinomycetes > Micrococcales > Micrococcaceae > Arthrobacter > Arthrobacter sp. UYP4. The sequence continues at coordinate 830,446 of NZ_JBXAVU010000001.1, read as the reverse complement.
GCGGCTCGACGAACGCCGTCCTCCACCTCCTGGCGATCGCCCGCGAGGCCGAGGTGGACCTCACGCTCGACGACTTCACCCGCATCGGCGACCGGATCCCGCACCTCGGCGACCTCAAGCCCTTCGGCCGCTACGTCATGTTCGACGTCGACAAGGTGGGCGGCGTGCCGGTCATCATGAAGGCGCTCCTGGACGCAGGACTGCTGCACGGCGACTGCCTGACCGTGACCGGCAAGACGCTCGCGGAGAACCTCGCGGAGATCGACCCGCCGGACCTCGACGGCAAGATCCTTCGCGCGCTCGACAACCCGCTGCACAGGACCGGTGGCATCACCATCCTGCACGGCTCCCTCGCCCCCGAGGGTGCCGTCGTCAAGAGCGCCGGCTTCGACGCCGACGTCTTCGAGGGCTCCGCCCGCGTGTTCGAGCGTGAGCAGGGCGCCCTCGACGCGCTCGATGCCGGCGAGATCCAGGCCGGTGACGTCCTCGTCATCCGCTACGAGGGGCCCAAGGGCGGCCCGGGTATGCGCGAGATGCTCGCCATCACCGGCGCCATCAAGGGTGCCGGGCTCGGCAAGGACGTCCTCCTGCTGACGGACGGCCGGTTCTCCGGAGGCACCACCGGTCTGTGCATCGGGCACGTGGCGCCCGAGGCGGTCGACGGCGGCCCCATCGCCTTCGTGCGCGACGGCGACCGCATCCGCGTCGACATCGCGGCGAAGAGCTTCGACCTCCTCGTGGACGAAGCGGAGCTCGAGCAGCGCAGGGTGGGGTGGGAGCCGCTCCCGGCCCGCTACACGAAGGGTGTCTTGGCGAAGTACGCGAAACTTGTGCACTCCGCCTCCATGGGCGCGTACACGGGCTAGGGGCGTCGCCGGCGAGGTCCGGGCCGGAGGCGATCTCCGGCCCGGGCACCGCTCGCGTTAATGTCCACTAACTGGACGCCGTGTCCATCATGTGAGACAGGAAGGGGAGCGTTTGACACCCTTTCGCGGGGGCGTGGAAACTACAGGTATGCAGCTCCAACCCGTAGTCGTCGTCCTTACCCAGCGCGTGGCCTGAAGCCCGTCCGGTAGACGACTGCAGTCACGCGCAACCCCTCGCAGAGCCCGACAAGGCTGAGGGGTTTTTTTGTCGACACACCCCGTCAGCGAGGAAGAAGCGCGCGGAAGTCCGTCCGCAGTCAGAACTGCAGCAGTGCAGCGAACGCTCCAAAGGAAGTCGAAGATGTCCAAGGGATCGCCCATCAGTCCAGCGTTGCTGGCAGCAAGGCCAGCACCTCCCGCAGCACCCGCGCGCGAGACTCCGCCCGCCGTCCCGGCGAGTGCGGTCCGCGGACCCAATCGTGTCGTGGGCCCCGTCGAGATGCTCGGCTCCGCGGCGATCGTCCGGTCGCTCGAGGAACTCGGCGTCGACGACGTCTTCGGCCTTCCCGGCGGCGCGATCCTCCCGACGTACGACCCGCTGATGGCCTCCACGAAGCTCCGGCACATCCTGGTGCGGCACGAGCAGGGCGCGGGACACGCGGCCCAGGGCTACGCCATGGTGACGGGCCGGCCGGGCGTCTGCATCGCGACCTCGGGCCCCGGGGCCACCAACCTCGTGACCGCCATCGCGGACGCCCACATGGACTCCGTTCCCATGGTGGCCATCACGGGCCAGGTCTCCAGCGCCTTCATCGGCTCCGACGCCTTCCAGGAAGCGGACATCGTCGGCATCACCATGCCGATCACCAAGCACTCCTACCTCGTCACGAACGCCCAGGACATCCCGCGCGTCCTCGCCGAGGCGTTCCACATCGCCACTACGGGACGCCCCGGCCCGGTGCTGGTCGACGTCGCCAAGGACGCCCAGCAGTCGAAGATGAGCTTCTCCTGGCCGCCGAAGGTGGACATCCCCGGCTACCGGCCGGTGGTCCGCGGGCACTCCAAGCAGGTGCGCGAGGCCGCACGCCTGATCAGCGCCTCGCAGCGCCCGGTCTTCTACGTGGGCGGCGGCGTCGTCAAGGCCCATGCCGCGGCCGAACTGAAGGAACTCGCCGAACTCGTCGGCGCGCCCGTGGTCACCACGCTGATGGCCCGCGGCGTCTTCCCCGACTCCCACGACCAGCACGTGGGCATGCCCGGCATGCACGGCTCGGTGTCGGCCGTCACGGCCCTGCAGCAGGCGGACCTCCTGATCACGCTCGGCGCACGCTTCGACGACCGCGTCACCGGCGTGCTCTCCAGCTTCGCCCCGAACGCGAAGGTCATCCACGCGGACATCGATCCCGCAGAGATCTCCAAGAACCGTACGGCGGACGTCCCGATCGTCGGCTCAGTCAAGGAGATCATCCCCGAGTTGACCGCCGCGGTCCGTGACTCGTTCGAGGCGCAGGAGCGCCCGGACATCTCGGCCTGGTGGAAGACCATCCGCCACCTGCGCGAGACCTACCCGGTGGGCTTCACCCAGCCCGACGACGGCCTGTCGGCTCCGCAGCAGGTCATCAAGCGCATCGGCGAGCTCACGGGGCCCGAGGGCGTCTTCGTCTCCGGCGTGGGCCAGCACCAGATGTGGGCGGCGCAGTTCATCCAGTACGAGCGCCCGCACGCCTGGCTCAACTCCGGCGGCCTCGGCACCATGGGGTACTCCGTGCCGGCCGCGATGGGCGCCAAGGTCGGCAACCCGGACCGCGTGGTCTGGGCGATCGACGGCGACGGCTGCTTCCAGATGACCAACCAGGAACTGGCCACCTGCGTCATCAACAACATCCCGATCAAGGTCGCGGTCATCAACAACTCGTCCCTCGGCATGGTGCGGCAGTGGCAGACCCTCTTCTACGAGGGCCGGTACTCGAACACCGACCTGAACACGGGGCACGACACCGTCCGCGTCCCCGACTTCGTGAAGCTCGCGGACGCCTACGGCTGCGTGGGCCTGCGCTGCGAGCGCGACGAGGACATCGACGCCACCATCGAGCAGGCCCTGGCGATCAACGACCGGCCCGTCGTCATCGACTTCGTGGTGAGCCGCGATTCCATGGTGTGGCCGATGGTCCCCTCCGGCGTCAGCAACGACCTCATCCAGATCGCCCGCAACATGACCCCGACCTGGGAGCAGGAGGACTGACATGGCACGACACACCCTTTCCGTGCTCGTCGAGGACGTACCCGGCGTCCTGACTCGCGTGGCCAGCCTGTTCGCTCGGCGCGCGTTCAACATCAACTCGCTTGCGGTCGGACCGACCGAGGTCGCGGGCATGTCCCGCATCACCGTTGTGGTGGAAGCCGAGGGAGACCTCCTCGAGCAGGTCACCAAGCAGCTGAACAAGCTCATCAACGTCATCAAGATCGTCGAACTGACCACCGAGCAGTCGGTGCAGCGCGACCACGTCCTGATCAAGGTCCGGGCCGACGCGGCCACGCGCCTGCAGGTGACCCAGGCCGCGGACCTGTTCCGCGCGTCCGTCGTCGACGTGGCGATCGACTCGCTGATCATCGAGGCGACGGGAACGCCCGAGAAGCTCTCGGCGCTCCTGTCCGTCCTCGAGCCCTTCGGCATCCGCGAGATCGTGCAGTCGGGCACCCTGGCGATCGGCCGCGGCGCCAAGTCGATGAGCGACCGCGCCCTGCGCAGCGCCTGACGATCCGTTCCACACCTTTCCAGCAGCACCCACCCCAAGGAGAAATACCCGTGACCGAGTTGTTCTATGACGACGATGCAGACCTTTCCATCATCCAGGGCCGCACCGTGGCCGTCATCGGCTACGGCAGCCAGGGCCACGCCCACGCGCTGAGCCTGCGTGACTCCGGCGTCGACGTGCGCGTCGGGCTGAAGGAAGGATCCGCGTCGCGCGCCAAGGCCGAGGCCGAGGGGCTCCGGGTGCTCTCGGTCGCCGAGGCGACCGCGGAGGCCGACCTCATCATGGTGCTCACGCCCGACCAGGTGCAGCGCCACGTGTACAAGGACGACATCGCGCCGAACCTGCAGGCCGGCGACGCGCTCTTCTTCGGGCACGGCTTCAACATCCGCTACGGCTACATCCAGCCCCCGTCCGACGTCGACGTCGCCCTCGTGGCACCCAAGGGACCCGGACACATCGTCCGCCGCGAGTTCGAGGCCGGCCGCGGCGTCCCCGATCTGATCGCCGTCGAGCAGGACGCGTCCGGCACCGCACGCGACCTGGCCCTGTCCTACGCCAAGGCGATCGGCGGCACCCGCGCGGGCGTCATCGAGACGACCTTCACGGAGGAGACCGAGACCGACCTGTTCGGTGAGCAGGCCGTCCTCTGCGGTGGTGCCTCGCAGCTCATCCAGTACGGGTTCGAGACGCTGACCGAGGCCGGGTACAAGCCCGAGGTCGCGTACTTCGAGGTACTGCACGAGCTCAAGCTGATCGTCGACCTCATGGTCGAGGGCGGCATCGCCAAGCAGCGCTGGAGCGTCTCCGACACCGCCGAGTACGGCGACTACGTCTCCGGCCCGCGCGTGATCACCCCCGAGGTGAAGGAGAACATGAAGGCCGTCCTCGCGGACATCCAGAACGGTGCCTTCGCCCAGCGCTTCATCGACGACCAGGACGCCGGAGCGCCCGAGTTCACCGAGCTGCGCAAGAAGGGCGAGGACCACCCGATCGAGAGCACGGGCCGGGAGCTGCGCAAGCTCTTCTCGTGGATCAAGACGAACGACGACTACACCGAGGGTTCCGTAGCGCGCTAGCGCCCGCCCTCCCGCCGGCAGGACACGTGGTCAACGCTCAGCGACGAGCAGGTGTCCTGCCGGAGGTATGTCCGGCCCCTGAACCGGGCCGGATCCGTCCCGCTTGAACCGCCGAAATCCGCAGAAGGAACCTCCCGTGACTCCCAAGCCCGTCGTCCTCCTCGCCGAGGAACTCTCACCCACCACTGTCGAAGCACTCGGCCCGGACTTCGAGATCCGCAGCACCGACGGAGCGGACCGCTCCCAGCTGCTGGCAGCACTCGCCGACGTCGACGCCGTCCTCGTCCGCTCGGCGACCCGGATGGACGAGGAGGCCATCCGCGCGGCACCGAAGCTGAAGGTCATCGCCCGCGCGGGAGTGGGCCTCGACAACGTCGACATCAAGGCGGCCACCCAGGCCGGCGTGATGGTCGTCAACGCACCGACGTCGAACATCATCTCCGCCGCCGAGCTCACCGTCGGGCACATCCTGAGCCTCGCCCGGAACATCCCGCAGGCCAGCGCCGCCCTGAAGGCGGGGGAGTGGAAGCGGTCGAAGTACTCGGGCACCGAGCTGTACGAGAAGAACATCGGCATCATCGGGCTCGGCCGCATCGGTGCCCTCGTGGCTGCACGCCTCCAGGGTTTCGGCACCCAGATCCTCGCGTACGACCCCTACGTCACCTCCGCGCGGGCGGCACAGCTCGGCGTCCGTCTCGTGTCCCTCGACGAGCTGCTCCGCGAGGCGGACTTCGTGACGATCCACATGCCCAAGACGCCCGAGACCGTCGGGATGCTCGGCGCGGAGGCCTTCGCCCTCATGAAGGACACCGCTTACGTGGTCAACGTGGCACGCGGCGGCCTCGTCGACGAGGAAGCACTGCACACCGCACTCGAGCAGGGCCAGATCGCCGGAGCCGGCGTCGACGTCTTCGTCCAGGAGCCCAGCACGGACCTGCCGTTCTTCGCGCACGACAGCGTCGTGGTGACACCCCACCTCGGGGCGTCCACCGAGGAGGCCCAGGAGAAGGCCGGGATCTCGGTCGCCAGGTCCGTCCGCCTGGCCCTCGCGGGCGAGCTCGTGCCCGACGCCGTGAACGTCGCGGGCGGGGTGATCGATCCGGCCGTGCGTCCCGGCATCCCGCTCATGGAGAAGCTCGGCCGCATCTTCACGGCGCTGACGCATGCCTCCCTGACCCGGATCGACATCGAGGTGGCCGGCGAGATCGCCTCGCTCGACGTCAAGGCCCTCGAACTGGCCGCGCTCAAGGGCGTGTTCACCGACGTCGTCTCGGAGCAGGTCTCCTACGTGAACGCGCCCGTCCTCGCGGAGCAGCGCGGCATCACCTCCCGGCTCGTCACCACGCCCGAATCGGAGGAGTACCGAAACGTCCTCCGGCTGCGCGGGGCCCTCTCCGACGGCAGCCAGATCTCGGTGGCCGGGACGCTGACCGGACCGAAGCAGGTCGAGAAGCTCGTCGGGGTCAACGGCTACGACCTGGAGATCCCGATCAGCGACCACCTGCTGGTGCTGCTGTACACCGACCGCCCCGGCGTGATCGGAGCACTCGGGCGGCTCCTCGGTGAGCGGGACATCAACATCGCCGGCATGCAGGTGGCGCGGAACAAGGAGGGCGGCCAGGCGTTGTCCCTGCTCACCGTCGACAGCTCCGTGCCGCAGGACGTCCTCGACGCGATCCGCGCCGAGATCGGTGCCACCGTGGCCCGCGAAGTGGACCTCCAGGACTGAGGGGAGCCTTCATGGCCACGCACCACCTCGCAGCCGAGCAGTCGACCGCGGTGCAGGTCCTGTCGCGGGACACGCCGCCCGTCCTCCGCATCAACCCGGGGGACCGCGTGGTCGTCGAATCACTGGACGCCTGGGGGCACCTCGAGCGGCAGCAGTCGCCGGGAGCCGTGACACCCTACCGCTTCCCGGACCGGCGCGGACACGCCCTCACCGGTCCCATCGAGGTCGTCGGGGCCGAGCCGGGCGACGTGCTCGCCGTCCGTCTCGAAGCGCTCGAGCCCGCGGACTGGGGCTGGACGGTGACCGGGAAGCGGGACGACGCGTTCACGCGCAGCCTGGGCCTCGAGGGGACGGACCCGGCGTGGCTGCTGTGGGACCTCGACCGGGACGCCGGGACCGGGACCAACCAGTACGGGCACGTCGTCCGCCTCGCGCCGTTCCTCGGCCTGGTGGGGCTGCCGCCGGCCGAGCCGGGGGAGCATTCGACGACGCCGCCGCGGGCTGCGGGGGGCGGCAACATCGACTGCCGGGAACTGACGGCCGGCTCCACCCTGTTCCTGCCCGTCACGGTCCCCGGCGCGCTGCTCCACCTCGGCGACGGGCATGCGGCGCAGGGCGACGGAGAGGTGGGCGGCACGGCCATCGAGTGCGGCATGACGACCACCGTCACGGTCGACCTCGTGCGCGATGCGCCGCTGGCGAGCATCCACGCGCTCACCCCGTCGGCCCGCATCACCTTCGGGTTCGATGCGGACCTCAACCGAGCGACGGCGCAGGCGCTCGGCGCCATGCTGACCTGGCTCCAGCAGTTGTACGGCCTGGAGCGGAAGGCGGCCCTGGCCCTCGCCAGCTCCGTCGTCGACCTCCGGGTCACGCAGATCGCCAACCAGACCTGGGGTGTCCACGCCGTGCTCGGGCTCGACGCCGTCGGGGTGGCCTGACGCCGCGCTTGGGCAAATCCGTGCGGGCCGGGGTAATTTCATAGGGTGACCTCCGCAGCTGACGCAAAGCCCTCGTTCTACATCACCACGGCCATCTCCTACCCCAACGGGGTGCCGCACATCGGGCACGCCTACGAGACCATCGCCGTCGACGCCATGGCTCGCTTCAAGCGCCTCGACGGCTTCGACGTCATGTACCTGACGGGCACGGACGAGCACGGCCTGAAGATGCAGCAGGCGGCGGACCGGGAGGGCATCCCGGTCCGGGACCTGGCAACGCGCAACGCGCTGGCGTTCCGGGAGATGAACGACGTCGTCGGGACCTCCTACGACCGGTTCATCCGGACCACCGACGAGGACCACTACGCCGCCGCGACCGAGATCTGGAAGCGGATGGAGGCCAACGGGGACATCTACCTCGACAAGTACGCCGGCTGGTACTCGGTGCGCGACGAGGCGTTCTGGGCCGAGGACGACACGGAGGTCCGCGAGGACGGCGTGCGGTACGCGAGGGAGACCGACACCGAGGTCACCTGGACCGAGGAGGAGAGCTACTTCTTCCGGCTCTCGGCCTACCAGCAGAAGCTCCTCGACCTGTACGCGGCGCAGCCCGAGTTCGGTGCGCCGCAGCCCCGGTTCAACGAGGTCATCTCCTTCGTGCGGCGCGGCCTGGAGGACCTCTCCATCAGCCGCACCACCTTCGACTGGGGCGTCCCGGTCCCGGGCGATCCCCGGCACGTCATGTACGTCTGGGTCGATGCGCTCACCAACTACCTGACCGGCGTCGGATTCCCCGACACCGAGTCCGAGCGCTTCCGCAGGTTCTGGCCCGCGGACGTCCATGTCATCGGCAAGGACATCTCCCGCTTCCATGCCATCTACTGGCCCGCCTTTCTGATGTCCGCAGGCATCGAGGTGCCGAAGCGCGTCATGATCCACGGCTTCCTGCACAACCGCGGGGTGAAGATGTCCAAGTCGCTCGGCAACACCGTGGCACCGGCGGACTGGGTGGACCAGTACGGCCTGGACTCCGTGCGTTTCTTCCTCCTCCGGGAGGTACCGTTCGGTGCGGACGGCTCCTACAGCCACGAGGCGGTCGTCGGACGCATGAACTCCGACCTCGCCAACAACTTCGGCAACCTGGCCCAGCGCTCGCTCTCGATGGTCGCCAAAAACTGCGGCGGCGCGGTACCGGAGCCCGGGGAGTTCGGGTCCGCCGACACCGCGATCCTCGACCAGGCCCACGCCCTGCTGGAGGCCAGCCGTGCGGCCTACGACAGGCAGGAGTTCTCCCGCGCACTCGAGGCCGTGTGGACCGTGCTCGGCGACACGAACGCGTACTTCGCCGACCAGCAGCCATGGGTCCTCCGGAAGACCGATACCGAGCGCATGAACACGGTGCTGTACGTGACCCTGGAGGTCCTGCGGGTGGTGGCGATCCTGGCCCAGCCGGTCATGCCCGGCAGCGCGGGGCGGATCCTGACAGCCCTCGGGCAGGGGACGGAGCACGACGACGCCCTGCGCCGCTTCGCGGCACTCGACCGGCGGATCGAGCCCGGTACGGACCTTCCCGCACCGTCCCCGGTCTTCCCCAAGTACGAGGAGCCGGGCGAGTCCTGAGGCCCCTGGGTCCGGGCCGGCCGGGGTCGGTCCGGCCAGGGCCGGCCGGGGATCAGGTCCGGAGGAACCGAGCTGCCGCAGTCTCCGTCATGACACGCGCCACCGTGTCCTGCTGACGCTTCGAGGCGACGAGCAGGCGCTCCAGGGCGGGCCGGTTCAGCACGGGATCCCCCGGAGCGGCGTCCGCGGACGGCGAGAGTGCGAGGAGTGTGGACCAGAGGGACTCCTTCCCCCGGAGCAGTGATTGCAGGGCCTCGAGTTCCAGCTGCGCACCGGTCGTGGCCCTGCGCCTCTGCGGGTTGAGCGGGTCCAGGTCCGCCACGACGGACATGGCCCGCGCGAGGGTCATCTTGACGACGCCCGGGCGGTGCCCGAGCGCCCGGATCAGTCTCTTCAGGAACGCACGCTCCTCGCGGATCTCGTCCCGCAGTCGGGTGAAGTCCTCCTCGTAGGGCGTCCCGGCCCAGGAGACCCGAGCGGCGCTGAACAGCCGGACGCCGTTGGTGGCGCCGACCAGATGCAGGTCGAGATAGGGCAGAAGCGTCTCCAGATCCAGCTGATGGACCGGGATACCGACCGCGGCGCGCGTCATGGGGTGTTCCTTCCGGGATGTGTGCGGCTCATCAGCCTACGGCAGCGGGATTCAGCAGCGGAAGCGTGATGGCGACCGCCGTTCCGGCGCCCAGCCTCGATTCGACCGTGATAGTCCCATGGTGTGCCTCGAACGTCTTCCGTGCGACGGAGAGTCCCACACCGGCGCCCGGCAGCACCTGATTGGAGTTCGCGGCCCGGTGGAACGAGTCGAAGAGGTTCGGCAGGTCGTCCGGCGGGATACCGATCCCCGTGTCCCTGACGAGGACGACCACGTGCCCGTGCCCCGGATCGAGGGTCAGGCCGACCGCCACGCTGCCGTCCTCCTGCGTGAACTTGATCGCATTCGACAGGACGATGGCGATCGCCGCCGAGAGCTGGTCGCGGTCACCGGAGACGGTGATGGCATGGTCCGGCAGGGTGCAGTCGAGGGTGAGGCCGCCCGCCGAGGCCTCGAGCACGGCGCGGCTCGTGAGCTGGGACACGAGGTGGACGATGTCCACGGGCCCGTAGTCGGACGCGTCGGTCTCCCGGGAGGAGAGGGCCGAGATGTTCTCGATCAGCTCGCTCAGCTTCGTGGTGTTGCGTTCGACGGCGTGCAGCATGGTGCTCGCCTCCGGCGGCAGTTCCCCGCCGACGCCGTCGATGATCATCTCGAGGTATCCGGCGATCGACGCGAGCGGCGTCCTCAGCTCGTGGTTGACGGTGCCGACGAAATCGCTCTTCGCCTGGTTCAGGGCGCGCAGCTTGCGCACGGCCTGCTGCTGGCGGGAGATGAGCTGCGCCTGGATCAGGCCGTGGGCGAGGTTACCGAGGACGTGGTGCGTCAGGGCGCCCTCCACCGAGGACCAGACGAGCGGGGTCCCCTCGCGGATGATCCAGAGCAGCCCGAAGGGGGTGTCCCCTTCACCGAGGGCCGCGACGACCCCGCTGACCGTGCGCTCCCGTCCGACGGCGTCGAGGAGCCACCCGGGGGTGCGGATGTCGCCGGCCTCGGGGGCGGCGTCGGGATCCGCGGCGGGTCCGGCACGGAATCCGGCGGTGGCGGAGTCTTCCCACAGCTTCAGGGCGAGGGTGAGGGCGGAGTCCTGCTGCAGGTGCGACGGACCCGCGAGGGACGCCCTCGCCGTACCCTCCCCGCTGCTCCAGGTGCTGCTGCGGGCTGCGACACGATCGTCGTCGAAGACCTGGAGCGCGAGGTGGTGAGCGCCGAGGGCCCGCCCGACGGCGGGGAGGAACTGGTCCACCATCACCACGGGATCGTTCGTGGCCCTGATCCGGGCGGAGATGCGCCTCATGTCCTCCCGCAGTCGTGCAGAGGATGCACGCTGCTCCTGATGGCGCCGCCGTCGTGCGATGGCGGCAGTGAGCCTGTGGAGCAGCTCGGCGGGGCGGACCGGGCGGAACACGACGTCCGACACGTAGGGCGCCAGGCCGGCCGGGAGCGTCCCGCCGCCGCCCTCGGGGAGCAGGAGGATCACCGGAAGGCCGGTGAGGTGTGCATGCTCCGCGACGATGTCTCCCAGGGTGCCCGCGTAGGCCGCCGCGATGGAAAGGTCCACGAGGAGCACGTCCGGGTGGATCGCCAGGACGTTCTCCAGCAGGGCCTCCGGGGAGGTGACGGACCGGGCCGAGAGGCCCTCCGCCACGAGGTGTGCCTCGAGCTCACCGCAGTCCTGCAGGGACGGCGAGGCGATGACGGCCAGAGCTCCGTGTCCTGCTGTCTCGTCCTGCCCCACGACGTCCTTCCGACCCACTGCTCCGATCTCCCTAATATATGCCGGTCGCAGCGGGAACCGAGGACGCCGTGCGGGGTCAGTCCAGCGCGAGTCCGGCGACGGGCGAGAGCCGTGCTGCCCGGCGGGCGGGGAGCACGGAGGCCAGCAGCCCCGCGGCGACCGCCACGGCGAGGACCGCTGCGATCTGGCCGACCGGCACCGACGGGCTGACCGCCGCGATCCCGCCCAGCGCCGACTGCGCCCCGAGCCAGCCGTACAGGACGCCGAGGACGGTGCCCAGGAGCGCCGCGACCCCCGCGACGAGCACCGCCTCGACCGCCAGCATCCCGCGCAGCTGGGCCCGAGTGAGGCCGAGGGCGCGGAGGAGGGAGTTCTCCCGGCGCCGCTCCAGCACGGACAGGGACAGCGTGTTGGCGACCCCGATCAGTGCGATCAGGACGGCGACGGCGAGCAGGGCCGTCACGATCAGCAGCAGCACGTCGATGATCTGGTTGTAGGCCGCCCGCTCGGCGGCTGCTCCGGTGACCTGGTACTCGGAGACCCCGGTGGCCGCCACGATCCGCGACTGGATGTCCGCTACCGTCGCGGCGTCCCGCGCGTCGTCGAGCCCGAGCCAGAAGGTCGGGCCGACGTAGGTGGACAGCGACCCCTGCACCTCCGCCGGGTCCGTTGTCCCATCGGTCCCCAGGTAGGTGGACAGGGCGCCGTCCGGGGTGCCGCCGAGCGCCTCCGCGGTGGCGGTGGTGACCAGCGGGAGGAAGAACGTGGAGTCGGTGGGGGTGACGGGAAGGGTGGCAGGACCGTTCGCGCCCTCCACGGTCACGTCGCTCTGGATCCAGTCCTGGGGCGCAAGGACCATCCCGTCCGTCAGTGCGACGCCCTGGGCCCTCAGCACGTCGGCGATCGCCGCCGGATCGGCGGCATACACCAGGGACCCGCCGTCCTCGGCGCTCGTGAGCAGCGCGGGGGTCAGTTCGACGGCCGTCCGGACGCCGTCCACCTGCAGTAGAGTGGACGCGTCCACGCGCGTACCGGGCACCGCGGCCGCAGTGCCGAGCCCCGAGACCTCGAGGTCCACGGCGTAGTTCCCGTCCAGCTCGCGGTCGAACGACGTCCGGGCGGTCTGCGCACCGACCATCATCATGGTCACGAGGGTCACGCCGACCATCAGCGCCGCCGACGACGCGGTGGTCCGCGCCGGATTGCGGACGGCGTTCACGGATGCGAGGGTGCCGGCGACCCCGAGCGGGCGGGCCGACCTGCCGACGGCGGCCACGCTCACGGGGACGAAGAACGGGGCGAGGAGGATGATGCCGAGGAAGGACACGGCGCCGCCTGCCACGGCCGGCAGGATCGCGACCGACACGGCGCCGAGGAGGAGGAGCGCCGCCCCGCCACACACGGCCACCACGCCCGTGAGGACGCGGACGCGGCCGCTCGTGCTCCCGGTGGTCGGTGGGTCCGACGGACGGAGCGCGGCCAGGGGCGCGACGCGTGTCGCGGCCCGCGCGGGCACGACCGCCGCGAGCAGCGTCATCAGGACCCCGACGCAGACGCCGATCACCGCGGCCGACGGCGGAACGGCCAGGACGGCGAAGGACCCGAAGCCCGTCCGGCGGGCGAGCCCCACGAGGACGGCCATGACGCCGACGGCGAGCAGGACGCCGAGCACCGACGAGACCAGGCCCACGAGGGCGCCCTCGGTCAGCACCGATGCCCGGACCTGACGCCGCTCGGCGCCGATGCAGCGCAACAGGGCCAGTTCACGCGTCCGCTGTGCCACCAGCACCGAGAACGTGTTCGAGATGACGAGTCCGGCGACGAGGACGGCCACGGCGGCGAAGGCGAGGAGGATCCCCGTCAGCGAGTCTCCGCCGTCCGAGAGCGCCGCGACATCCGTGAGGGTCTGTTCGGCTGCGGTCCGCACCACCAGCTCCGAGGCCCCGTCGGTCGATGACGCGGCGAGGGAAGCGGTGACGGCCGAGGCGACCGCCCCCGGATCGGCGTCGGGCGACAGCGCGAGCTGGACGGAGCGGTAGGTCGCCTCACCCTCCTTGAGCTCGCGCACCACGGAGGAAGGCGCGAGGACCTGCGCAGCCCCGGCGAGCATGGGATCCGCACTCGGTGCGGTGAGTCCCGTGACGGTGAGCGCATGGCCCGGGGAGGTGGGCGCGGCTCCGGAGTCGACGGCGAGCGTGTCGCCGGGGACGACGCCCAGACGCACTGCCGAGGCCTCGTCCAGTGCCACGTCACCCGGTCCCGAAGGGTAGGAGCCCTTCGTCACCCTCGTGGTCTCGAGCCGGTCCGGTGCCGTCGCGGTCAGGACGGCGAGCGCGGTGGCAGACCCGGTGGTGACCCGGGTGTAGGCGCGCTCGAGCCCGTGGACGACGTCCACCCCGGGGACGGACGCGAGCTCCCCGACGATCCCGGCGGGCACCTCCGGGCCCTCCTGCCCGGACACCACGAGGTCAGCCTTGGCATAGGAGGCGCCGATGCTCTCGCCGAGGCTCGCCCTCGTGGTGGCACCGACCATGAGGGTCGCGGCGAGGAAGGCCACGCCGAGCATCACGGCGAGGCCGACGGCGAGAAAGCGCCGTGCGTGGACGCGGACCTGCGCCAGGGCTACCTGCAGCACGTTATGCCCCCAGCTTCGCGAGTGCACCGAGGATGGCCTCGGGGGTGGACTGCTCGAGTTCGCCGACGAGCGCGCCGTCCTCGAGGAGGACCACGCGGTCGGCGTAGGAGGCCGCGACCGGGTCGTGGGTGACCATGATGATGCTCTGGCCCATCTCGCGGCAGCTCCGCCGCAGGAGGGACAGGACCTCCGCGCCCGTCGTCGAATCGAGATTGCCCGTCGGCTCGTCGCCGAAGATCACGTCGGGCCTCGTCAGGAGGGCGCGGGCGACGGCGACCCTCTGCTGCTGTCCGCCGGAGAGCTCGTGGGGGCGATGGGACAGCCGGTCCGCCAGTCCGAGGGAGGACGAGATCTGCTGCAGCCACGCGGTGTCCACGCTGCCACCGGCGAGGGCCACCGGCAGGGTGATGTTCTGTTCCGCGGTCAGGGTCGGCACGAGGTTGAAGGCCTGGAACACGAAGCCGACGCGCTCACGGCGCAGTCGGGTGAGCGCGGTGTCGGGCAGCCCGGTGATGTCGGTCCCGCCGATCCAGAGCCGTCCTGCATCGATGCTGTCGAGGCCGGCGAGGCAGTGCATGAGGGTCGACTTGCCGGAGCCGGACGGACCCATGATCGCCGTGAAGCGTCCCCGGTCGAAGTCGACCGAGACGTCGCGGAGTGCGTGGACGGCGGTCTCGCCGCGGCCGTAGCGCTTGGAGACGCCCCTGGCGGAGACGGCGGCTGTCGGAGCGGGGGAGCCGTCCCCGGGGATCGCCGTCGAGCCGGCGGGATGCAAGGAAGTAGTCATGCCTCCACGCTATGGACGCTCCGGGCCCTGCGGATCGGCGCCAGGTCCGGGGTTGTGGCGCAGCTCCTCATACCGGGGGATGAGCAGGACGGGCCGGGACCTATGACCGTGCCGACGGTATCGCCGGCTGTACCGGAGGCACCCTGCCGTCCGGGGCGGTGTCAGGGGCGGACGATGCCCGTCTCGTAGGCCATGACGACGGCCTGGACGCGGTCCCGCGCCTCGAGCTTGGCGAGGATGTGGCCCACGTGCGTCTTCACCGTGGCCTCGGAGAGGAACAGCTTCAGGGCGATCTCCGGGTTCGAGAGCCCCTGGGCGATGAGTTCGAACACTTCGCGCTCGCGGGTCGTCAGCCGCGCCACCGCTGCCGCATGCGCGTCCTGCGTGGCCGAGGGCAGGCGCAGGAGCGGCGCCACGTGGTCGAGCAGCCGGCGCGTGGTGGACGGGGCGATGACGGCGTCCCCCCGGTGTACGGTCCGGACCGCCTCGAGCAGTTCCTCGGGCGGGGCGTCCTTGAGCAGGAAGCCGCTCGCCCCGGCGTGGATCGCGGACAGGGCGTACTCGTCGAGGTCGAAGGTCGTCAGGACCACGATGCGCGGGCCTGCGTCCCCGCCGCCGGACGGGGTGGACGCGGCGGGTGGACGGCGGAGGTGCTCTGCGAGGATACGGCGCGTGGCCTCGATGCCGTCCATGCCCGGCATGCGCACATCCATCAGGACGACGTCGGCTTGCGTGATCGCCAGGGCACTCACCGCCTCCTCCCCGTTCGCGGCCTCGGCCACCACCTCGAGGTCGGGCTGCGAATTGATCAGCATGGCGAAGCCGCTCCGCACCAGGTGCTGGTCGTCCACGATGGCGATGCGGATCGGAGACGGGGCGTCGACGGCCGACGGGATGCCGGACGGGGCGGTGCTGCTGGCGGTGCTGTCCACGGTGGTGTCGCTCTCCTGTGCTGTCCTGGGTGGGCTGCTGGGCGGTCTCCCCAGCCTAGGCCTGGGTGTACGGGATGAATGCCTCCACGCGGTAGCCGCCCCCGGTGCGCGGCGCGGCCGAGACCGTGCCGTCGTAGAGCCGGACCCGTTCGGTCATGCCGATGATGCCCTGGCCCGCCCCCGCCGTGGCAGGATCCGGAGCGGCCCCGCGCCCGTCGTCGTCCACCGTGATGGTCAGTCCGCGCGGGCCGTACTCGAGCGACACCTCCGTGGACGTGGCCGATCCCGCGTGCTTGAGCACGTTCGTGAGCGATTCCTGCACCACCCGGTACGCCGTGAGCTCGGCTCCGAGCGGCAGGGGCCTGCGCGGCGTGCCGATGCGGCGGCAGTCGATCCGCACACCGGATCTGCGGACCGACTGGATGAGGGAATCGATGTCGTCGAGCGTGGGGAGCGGCCGGGTGGACGCACTCTCGTCACCGCGGAGGACGCCGAGCAGCCGCCGCATCTCGCGCAGCGAATCCCGCCCGGTGTCGGCGATGGTACCGAGCGTCCGGACGGCGATTTCGGGCGCGTGCGCGCTCGCATACCGTGCGCCGTCGGCCTGCGTGATGATCACCGACAGGGAGTGCGCCACGATGTCGTGCATCTCCCGGGCGATGTGGCTGCGCTCGTCGGCCGCGGCGAGGTCGCGCTCCTGCTGCCGCTCGACCTCGAGCCGCCGGTTCCGGTCCTCGAGCGCACGGTACGTGAGCCGCCGGGACCGGGCGAGGTCGCCCATCGTCCAGGCGAGGAGCGCGAGGGACTCCACGAAGAACAGCAGGATGAGAAACAGGGGCACCGTCGTCAGCACGGAATCGCTTCCGCTCACACCCAGCAGGTCGCCGTACCGGACGAGGCCGATCGCGGCCCCGGCGATGGCGAGGCCGAGGCCCCCGAGGCTCGCCCACCGCGGGCCGAAGGCCGCCAGGGTGTAGATCGTGACGAGGATGACGAACTGGGCGGGGACCGGTTCGATGCCGGTGACGAGCTGCAGTACGGAGACGCCCGCGATGACCGAGGCAGAGAGCACCACGCGCGAACGGCGCCATGCGAGGGGGAGCACCAGGGCCACGGACACGACGACGGTCGGGCTCATGCCCCCCACGCCGCTCGGCGCGAACGGCAGGACGAGGAAGACGAAGATCCCCAGCGCGAGCCATGCATCGATCGTCCCGGGGTGCGCTCGGACCCAGCGTGCCAGCCGCAGGTGGATGTCCATGGGGACCAACTCTAGGTGGGGCCCCGCCGTCGTACATCCGACCACGGGTGGAGCCGTCTCACCCTGCGGACGGATTGTCGCGGGTTCTGGCGCTTTCCTACGCTGGGAGCATGACTGATGCCGCGCACCACATCGACCTCGCCGTCATCCCCGGAGACGGGATCGGACCCGAAGTGACCGCCGAAGCGGTGAAGGTCCTGCTGGCGGCCGTCGGGAACGCCGTCGATGTCGCGCTGACCGAGTACGAGCTCGGCGCCGAGCACTGGCTCGCCACGGGGGAGACCCTGCCGGATGCCACCCTCGAGCGACTGCGGAGCCATGACGCCATCCTCTTCGGGGCGGTAGGTGCCGCCCCGGGCGACACCCGCATCCCCTCGGGCCTGATCGAACGGGAATTCCTGCTGAAGCTCCGCTTCTCGCTCGACCACTTCGTGAACCTGCGCCCCTCGAGGCTGTACCCGGGCGTCCCCAGCCCGCTCGCCGCCCCCGGCACCATCGATTTCGTCGTCGTCCGTGAGGGCACGGAAGGTCCCTATACGGGCAACGGCGGAACGCTGCGGGGCGGAACACCGCACGAGGTGGCCACCGAGGTCTCCCTCAACACCGCCCACGGTGTGGAGCGCGTGGTCCGGGATGCCTTCGTGCGGGCCTCGGGACGCCGGAAGAAGCTCACGCTCGTGCACAAGCACAACGTGCTCGTCTACGCGGGCCACCTCTGGAAGCGCACCGTCGAGGCGGTCGCCGCCGACTTCCCCGACGTGAGCCACGACTACCTGCACGTGGACGCGGCGATGATCTTCCTCGTCACGGATCCTTCGCGCTTCGACGTCATCGTCACCGACAACCTGTTCGGTGACATCGTCACCGACCTCGCCGCCGCCGTGTCGGGAGGGATCGGCCTCGCCGCGTCCGCGAACCTCAACATGGACCGCACCGCGCCGTCCATGTTCGAGCCCGTCCACGGATCGGCCCCGGACATCGCCGGCCGACAGGTGGCCGATCCCACGGCCGCGATCCTGTCCGCGGCCCTCCTGCTCCGGCATCTCGGCCACGACGCTCCCGCGGAGCGGATCGAGCAGGCCGTGGAGCAGGACATCGCCGCCCGTTCCGGGGCCCGCAGCACGTCGGCCGTCGGCGATGCTATTGCCGCTGCCGTGTCCTAAGGTGGTTACACATCATTAACCCAGTGCCGGAGCACTGACCACCGACGGGCGACGGCGGCCACGCCGCACGTGCAGTCCGTTCCAGCGCGGAGGAACCATGACAGCCACCGATACCCAGTTCGCCCAGCACCTGTCGACGCAGCGGGCGTCGGCCGAGGAGCGCGAGGCGGTGCTGGCGAATCCGGGCTTCGGCAATTTCTTCACCGACCACACGGCCGTCGTCGACTTCCGCGTGGACGAGTCCGGCGTCGGCGGCTGGCACGATGCACGACTCGAGCCCTACGGTCCGATCGCGCTCGATCCGGCGGCCGCCGTCCTGCACTACGGCCAGGAGATCTTCGAGGGGATGAAGGCCTACCGGCATGCCGACGGTTCGGTGTGGACGTTCCGCGCCGATGCGAATGCCGCCCGCCTCAACCGCTCCGCAGCCCGCCTGGCACTGCCCCAGCTGCCCGAGGAGCTGTTCCTCGAGTCCCTACGCCAGCTCGTCTCGGTGGACGCCGACTGGATCCCTTCCGGGGACGGCGAGAGCCTCTACCTCCGGCCGTTCATGATCGCCACCGAGGCGTTCCTCGGGGTCCGGCCCGCCCGCGAGGTGTCCTACCGGGTCATCGCATCACCTGCGGGCAACTACTTCGGCGGCGAGGTGAAGCCGGTGGACATCTGGGTGTCGCGCAACTACGCCCGGGCCGGGCGCGGCGGAACCGGCGCAGCGAAGGCCGGCGGCAACTACGCCTCGTCGCTCGCCGCCCAGCTCGAAGCCGAGGCGCACGGCTGCAAGCAGGTGCTGTTCCTCGACCAGTTCAACGACAACGCCGTCGAGGAGCTCGGCGGCATGAACGTCTTCTTCGTCTTCCGGGACGGTTCGCTCGTCACTCCTGCCCTGTCCGGCACCATCCTGGAGGGCATCACCCGGTCCTCGATCATCCAGCTCGGACGCGACCGGGGGCTCACCGTCAGCGAACGCAAGATCACGCTCGACGAGTGGCGTGACGGCGTCGCCGGCGGCGACATCACGGAGGTCTTCGCCTGCGGTACGGCGGCCGTGATCACGCCGATCGGACAGCTGCGCGACGGCGACGAATTCATCGGTGCCGCCGGCACGCCCGCCGGAGAGGTGACCATGTCGATCCGCAGCCAGTTGCTGGGCATCCAGACCGGGACCGTCGAGGACACGCACGGCTGGCTCACGCGCCTGGTCTAGGAGCCACCGCGGGCGGCGTCCGTTCCACCCGGAAGGGGTGGGCGGGCGCCGTTCCCGTACGTCGCGGTACGACCGTCGCGGGGGAACGCGGTCCGGTTCCGTCCCCGTCCGTGCGCAGGGATCAGCGCGACGGCGCGGTCTCCGGGCCGTCGACCCCTTCGCCGACCCGCAGGTAGCGCGTGGTGGACAGGAGCGCGCCCGTCTCCTCCGCAGGCATCGGGCGGCTGAAGTAGTAGCCCTGGCCGCTCGCGCAGCCCAGTGCCCTCAGCTGGTCCGCCTGCTCCCGTGTCTCGATGCCCTCGAAGACCGCTTCGAGTCCGGCGGCCCGGATGAGCTGGAGGATCGCCGCGACGAACTCCAGCTGCCCCGCCCGGGTGTTCAGTTCGACGAGGAGCGAGCGGTCCACCTTCACCATGCTCACGGGGAGTTCCCGGAGGTAGCTGATGGAGGAGTAGCCGGTACCGAAGTCATCGATCTCGATGCCGACACCGAGCTGCTGCAGGCTCAGCAGGGAGTACATCTCCACCTCGCCCCGCGTCACGATCGCCGTCTCCGTGATCTCGACGACCAGGTTGCGGGCGGGCAGGTCGAGCTCGCGCAGCAGGGTCCGGATGTGGTCCACGAGGTCGAGCTGTTTCAGTTCGACGGCCGAGAGGTTGACGCGCAGCTGGAAGTCGTCGTCGAGGACGAAGTCCCTGCGCCACTGGGCGAGCTGCCGCAGCGAGGCGGACATCACCCATCGGTCGAGGTCGTGGATGACCCCGATCTCCTCGGCCAGGGGGATGAACGTGTCCGGCGGGATGAGTCCGCGCAGGGGGTGCTGCCATCGCACGAGGACCTCGACGCCGAGGATCCTGTTGGTCGCCAGTTCGACGACGGGCTGGTAGTGCAGCACGAGTTCGTCCGAGCTGATGGCGCCGCGCAGTTCCGTCGCCATCTGGCTGCGGAGTTGCCGGGAGTACAGCATGACGGGTTCGAAGACCTTGATGATGCTGCGGCCTTCGCGCTTCGCGGCATACATGGCGGTGTCCGCGTCCAGCAGCAGTTCCTCGGCCGTCTGGTCGGCGGTGCCGAGCCGGACGCCGATACTCGCGCGGGAGTGGACGTAGAGGGAGTCGAGGCGGATCTGCTCGCCGAGGACCTCCAGGGCCCTCCGGGCGACCTGCATGGCGATGTCCATGGTCGCGGCCGGCAGCAGGATCGCGAACTCGTCCCCGCCGAGCCGTGCCACGAGGTCGGTCTCGCGCACCACGCTGTTGAGGCGGTTGGCCACTTCCTGGAGGACGCGATCGCCCGCGTCATGACCGAACCGGTCGTTGACGTTCTTGAAGCTGTCGAGGTCGAGGAGGAGGAGGGCCGGTGGCGGGGCGCCGTTGGCGGCCTGGGTGAGCGCCTCCTCGATGCCGTCCATGAGTGCCACACGGTTGGCGAGCCCGGTCAGGGCGTCGGACATCGCCATCTTCATCATGTCGAGGTGCGCCTGGCGGAGCATCGCCGTGCGGCTCTCGACGCGCTTCTCGAACTGCTCGTAGACCTGTTCGAGTTCCTCAGCGAGCAGGTTCACGCCGGTGATGACGGCGTCGACCTCGTCCCGTGCGCTCGACGGCTCGATGCGGCTGCTGAGTTCTCCACGGGACAGGCGGACGATGCTCTCGACCAGCATGGCCAGCCGGGGGTCCTTGTGGTCAGCGCTCATTTGTCCCAGCGTACAGTCCGGAGGCGGAGCTTCCCCGTGAGCGGAGCCCGGCGGGGCGGAAGCGGGCGCAGGGCGCGGGGACGGCGACAACCAGCCATGTCGATACCCCCGAATCGTCGCCGTCGAATCACGTGGTCCACGCCGGCCGGATGGGCGGCGTGTCCTGTGTCGCGTGTACCTGGAGCGCAGTGCCGAGGCGCGACGTGACGGGGAAAGGTTAGCACTGTGCATCGACACTTCCCGGCCGTGCGGTGGACGCCGATCCATCGAGCACCGGCCACTCGTCCCCCGGCAGCAGGAAACCCCGGTCGGGGTGGGAGTAATGGGGGAAACGCCCAGCCCGACCGGGGCCTGCGGACGAGTCTACGGCAGAAGTGTCGGGGGCACGTCCCGAGGCGGGGTCAGGAACTCCTTGACATCGCACCGGGAGCAGGTTCAGGGCCGGGACGCTCCGATGTCCCGGATCAGTGCCCGGACTGCCGATGCCCTGTCGTCGGCTCCCGACTGGAGGAAGAGCTCTTCGCTGGCCTCGAGGCTGTCCACCGCGTCACTGCTGAGGCCCTGCCCCGACAGGGCCTGGCCCAGGAGGAAGTGCGCCTCGGCGGCCGTGTGCGTCGCGAGCAGCTGTTTCCGCCCGATGATGCCGTCGAGCTGTTCGATCGCTGTCTCGAATTGTCCGGTCAGCACGAGCCACTGCGCCCTCGTCAGGCCCAGTTCCAATCGGTCCCGTTCCGTCCCCCCGACGATCGAGCTGGCAAGTTCCGCCCGCTCGATGCATTCCAGTGTCTCCGGCTCGATCACGCCGGCTGTCAGTCGGAGCGAGGCTGAAGCCCGGTTGAACCGAGCCCAGAGGTCCAGGTCATTCGTGGGGGAGAGGCTCTTCGCCGCGAGCTGGTGATAGCTCACGCCATCCGTGATCCGCTTCAGAAGGAAGGCCACATTGCCGATCGCCCAGTACGACTGCCCGGCATACTTGCTGTCCGGCTCGCGGCTGAGCAGTTCCGCGAGCAGGACACACTGCTCCCAGGCCTCCTCGAGCTGACCACTCTCGGCAAGAGCAGCGATCAGGGCGTTCCGTGCTTCGATCTCGATGCTCGAGTGGTCCGGCGCGCAACTGGCGGCGTCCACGGCTCGTTGGGCCGCGTCGACGGCTCTCGTCAATTCACCGCTGCCCTGCAGCGCGAAAGCCACCAGGGTGGCGACGCGAGCGCTCAGAGCATTCGACGAGCGCGTCAGCGCATGGCTCGAGAGGACGTCAGCGACCTCCAGCGACTCCGCCATGAAGCCGAGCTTGCGGAGGCATTCAGAAACGAGGAACTTCGCGTTCCACCAGGCCTCCTCCTCGCCATCCTGCTCCGCGGTGGTAGCGAGTTCCTCGGCCAGGTGCTGGGCTCCAACGTAGTCGCGTTGGTTCCAGGCATCGCGCGCTTGGAGCTCGAGCAGCAGTCGCTGGCCGGGAGCTTCCCTGAATGACATGCGTACCTTCGGCTTTCCGTGTGGTCGGGCTGCTCATCCCATTATTCGGTGCACGAGGTCCAAGAACCATCCGCTGGAAAATACTTCAAAAAAAGTAGTCGGAAAATGTTACTAAAGTGACTGGAGTGGCTTACGATAATTATCGAGCCGCTTGTGGTAGTGAAGCGGTTCTCCACCACCACTGTTGATCAAGCCAAAGGACCACCGTTATGAAGCGCCTCACCTCCGCACTGCTCCTCGCAAGCCTCCTCGTCACCGGCGGTGCAGCAGCGGCCAACGCCGCCCCCGCCAAGTCCGGCACCGGCACCACTGTCACCTCGCCCGATCGCGTCGGCAACTGGCCGTTCTGAT
The DNA here is from genome assembly GCF_057291175.1 of Arthrobacter sp. UYP4. Taxonomy (NCBI): domain Bacteria; kingdom Bacillati; phylum Actinomycetota; class Actinomycetes; order Micrococcales; family Micrococcaceae; genus Arthrobacter; species Arthrobacter sp. UYP4. The sequence continues at coordinate 807,623 of NZ_JBXAVU010000001.1, read as the reverse complement.
CCACTCTCGGCTGTACACCGCCATCCGTTAGGCGGACAGCACCAGTAGGGCTTGAAATGCAGTACTGATACCGCGGGCACCCTCGACGCTGGGGAGGGAGTGCCCGCGGTATCTCCTTTTAAGCGTTCCGCCGGGCGTCCTCGGCCCCGCTCGTGTGCCGATGATGGCAGCGGCAGGCGCCGCGCCGGGCGCCGGTGCCTCACGCTAGGCTTGGCCGCATGCGAATTGCACGCTTTGTCGTAAATGATGACCCACTGTTCGGCGTCGTGGAAGGTGCGGCGGGAAGCGAGGAGGTGGCCGTCATCCAGGGCGACCCCTTCTACGCCGGCGTCCAGCTGACCGGCGTCCGCCATGCGCTGGAGGACGTCCGGCTCCTGGCCCCCGTGATCCCCCGCAGCAAGGTGGTGGGAATCGGCAGGAACTATGCGGACCACATCCAGGAGATGGGCAGTGAGACGCCTGCCGCACCGCTGATGTTCCTCAAGCCCAACACGTCGGTCATCGGTCCCGGCGACCCGGTCATGCTCCCGTCCTTCTCCGACCAGATCTCGTACGAGGCGGAACTGGCCGTCGTGATCGGCAGGATCTGCAAGGACGTCCCGCTCGAGCGGGTCGACGACGTCGTCTTCGGGTACACGTGCGCCAACGACCTGACGGCGCGTGACGTGCAGAAGACGGACGACCAGTGGGCACGGGCGAAGGGCTTCGACACGTCCTGCCCGATCGGTCCGTGGATCGAGACCGACCTCGACCCCGAGAACCTCACCGTCCGCGGATCGCTCGACGGCGAACTCCGCCAGGACGGCTCCACGAGCGACATGATCTGGGGCGCGCGGGAACTCGTCGCCTACGTCTCGCAGGCGTTCACCCTCCTTCCCGGAGACGTCATCCTGACCGGGACGCCTGCCGGCGTCGGTCTGATCACGGACGGCCAGCGGTACGACGTCGAGATCGAGGGCATCGGCCGCCTCTCCAATCCGGCCCGCCGCTGACGGTTCCGCCTGACCGCTCCGCGCCTCCTGGTCCGTCGTCGGCCCCTCACTGTCAGGCCCGACGACGGACCCGCGGCTCGCGCGGCGCCTGATGGACCCACCTAGACTGGGATCATCATGACTACTGCCGCAGAGATCCCCACCGTCACCGATGCCACGTCCGTCCGCGTCCGATTCTGCCCGTCGCCGACGGGTACGCCCCACGTCGGGCTGATCCGGACCGCCCTCTTCAACTGGGCCTACGCGCGCCACACCGGTGGCAAGCTCGTCTTCCGCATCGAGGACACCGACGCCGCTCGGGACAGCGAGGAGAGCTACCAGCAGCTCCTCGAGGCCATGAGGTGGCTGGGCATCGACTGGGACGAAGGCGTGGAGGTCGGCGGACCGCATGCCCCCTACCGCCAGTCGCAGCGCGGCGAGCTGTACCAGGACGTCATCGAACGGCTCGTCGCCGCGGGGCACCTCTACGAGTCCTTCTCCACGCCGGAGGAGGTGGAGGAGCGCCACCGCGCAGCCGGCCGTGACGTCAAGCTCGGCTACGACAACCACGATCGTGACCTGACCGACGAGCAGAAGGACGCATTCCGGTCCGCCGGGCGGCCCGCCGTCCTCCGCCTGCGCATGCCGGACGAGGACATCACCTTCACCGACCTCGTCCGAGGCGACATCACGTTCCGCGCCGGCAGCGTGCCCGACTTCGCCGTCGTGCGTGCCAACGGGGCGCCGCTCTACACGCTCGTGAACCCGGTGGACGACGCGCTGATGGGCATCACGCATGTCCTGCGCGGAGAGGACCTGCTGTCCTCGACGCCGCGCCAGGTCGCGCTCTACCGTGCACTGATCGACATCGGCGTGGCCCGCTACATGCCGCTGTTCGGACACCTGCCCTATGTCATGGGCCAGGGCAACAAGAAGCTGTCCAAGCGGGATCCCGAGTCCAACCTCTTCCTGCACCGTGAGCGCGGCTTCATCCGCGAGGGGCTGCTCAACTACCTGTCGCTGCTGGGCTGGAGCCTGTCGGCCGACGAGGACATCTTCTCCGTGGAGCAGCTCGTCGAGAAGTTCGACGTGCGCGACGTGCTCGCCAACCCCGCGCGCTTCGACCTCAAGAAGGCAGAGGCGATCAACGGGACGCACGTGCGGCTCCTCGATCCCGCCGAGTTCCGCTCCCGGCTCCTGCCCTACCTCGCCTCCGCCGGGCTGATCGCCGCCGAGCCCTCCGAGGAGGAGCTGCGCATCATCGCCGAGGCCGCCCCGCTCATCCAGGAGCGCATCACGCTCCTCGGCGAGGCTCCCGAGATGCTGGCCTTCCTGTTCAAGGCCGACGACGCCGTGGACGTCGCCGACGACGCCCGCAAGGGCCTGCCGGACAACCTCGGCGAGGTGCTCGACGTCACGCTGGAGGCCCTCGAGGGCTGCGAATCCTGGGACGCCGAAGCGCTGCAGGCCGCGCTCCGGGGTGCCCTGGTCGACACGCTCGGACTCAAGCCGAGGCTCGCGTTCGGACCGGTCCGCACGGCGATCTCCGGACGCAGGATCTCCCCGCCGCTCTTCGAGTCGATGGTGATCCTCGGCCGCGAGTCCTCGGTCGCGCGCGTGCGTGCGCTGCGCGCCACGGTGGACTGACCCGTGCCCGATCCGGCAGCCGAGGCGGCGGGGGGCATCGGCCCCGGGGTCGACGGCGTGCTCTTCGACATCGATGACACCCTCGTGGACCTCGAACAGGCTATGGGGCGGACGCTCCAGGCGATTCCCGATCCTGCGCTCAGCCACCTCACCGATGACGACTGGGCGCGCTACAAGGCCCTGTACACCGGCGACCCGCACAGGCACTACGACCGCTTCCTCGCGGGGGAACTGACGTTCGAGGAGCAGCGCGTCCACCGCGTGCGCCACGCACGCTCCGCATTCACCCCGGAACCCTTCCTCGGCCGGGTGGCGGACGAGTGGGTCCATGAGTACGAGCGCACCCTGCCGCTGCATTTCCGGGCGTACGACGACGTCGGGCCGCTGCTCGACGAGCTCGACGCGCGCGGGATCCCCTACGGAGCGGTGAGCAACAACGTCCACGACTACCAGCGGGCGAAGCTGGACCGGGCGGGGCTGTCCCGCGTCGAGGTGCTCGTGGGCATCGACACCGTCGGCGTGGCCAAGCCCGAGCCCGGCATCTACCTCGAGGGCGCACGACGGATCGGCACGACGCCGGCCCGCACCCTCTACGTCGGCGACAACCGGCTGGTCGATGCCGTGGGTGCACGGTCGGCCGGACTGGTGGGGGTCTGGCTGGACCGCGCCGGGACGGGGCGGGAATCCGGGACCGATTCCGGGGCGGGCGCCGCGGCGGACGGGTCGTCCGGGGGAGTCCCGGTACCGGGCCGGGGCTCGGCGGAGGACGCCCTGGAGGTGCCGCGGATCACCGGGCTGGCGGCCGTTTTGCAGTTCCTGCCCTCTGTCCGGTAAAGTTATATCTCGGCGCGGAGCGGTTACGCGATCGAAACCCAGCACCATCGGGGCTTCGGGAAGTGCCATTGGGGTATGGTGTAATTGGCAACACACTGGTTTCTGGTACCAACATTCTAGGTTCGAGTCCTGGTACCCCAGCGCACTCCGGTCCTCGCGGACGGGATGGCACAAGCAGTAGAAAAACAGTAGTAGGATGAAAAGTACTGGCCCCATCGTATAGCGGCCTAGTACGCTGCCCTCTCACGGCGGTAACGCGGGTTCGAATCCCGCTGGGGTCACAACGGTCCGCAAGGACACGACGGGAAGTCCCGGACATCAACACGATGTCCGGGACTTCTTCGTTGGTGGGGTGCGTCTCCGGGCGGCTGGCATGATGGAGCCATGAGTGCACCGATCACCGCCGGCGAGCCCCGCGGGCTGTCACCGCTGCTGCGGGAGGTGCGCGCCGCGCTCGAGGGCCTCGTGTTCCCCCTCGCCCTGCCCGGTTCCGTGGAGGCACGCGAAGCGGCCACCGCAGCCCGGGCCCAACTGAACGACTACATCCTCCCGCGCCTCGCCAGCCTCGACGCGCCGCTCATCGCCGTCGTCGGGGGATCCACCGGTGCTGGGAAGTCCACCCTGGTGAACGCCCTCGTCGGGCGGCCCGTCTCGGTGACGGGTGCCGTGCGGCCCACCACGCGCCAGCCCCTCCTGCTCCACCATCCCGAGGACGGCGCGTGGTTCGACGACACACGCGTGCTGCCGACCCTGAGCCGCGTGCGGATCGCGGACGACGACGGTGCCGACCAGGATCCGGACGGGCCCTCGACCCTGCCTGCACGCATCGGGCAGGCAGCCGACGCGAACACGCTATTGCTGCGCCCCACGCGGTCCCTGCCGGTAGGGCTCGCCCTGCTCGATGCCCCGGACGTCGATTCCATCGCCGACGAGAACCGCAGGCTCGCCGGACAACTCCTGGCAGCTGCGGACCTCTGGCTCTTCGTCACCACCGCCAACCGCTACGCGGACGCCGTGCCCTGGAAACTGCTGGCCGAGGCGGGCAGGCGCGACGTCCTGGTGGCGATCGTCCTGGACCGCGTCCCGCCCGGGGTGGAGGAGGAGGTCAGGAGCGACCTGCTGACACTCCTGTCCGCCGAGAACCTCGGGCACGCACCCATCTTCGTGGTCCCGGAGACGCCCCTCGTGGCCCCGGCGAAGATGCTGCCCGCCGGCGCCGTCGAGCCCATCACCCGCTGGCTCCAGGCCCTGGCCGCCGACGCGGAGGGGAGGCGGGACATCGCACGGCGGACGGTGGGCGGTGCGATGCGCGCGCTGGCCGGGCGCATCGACTCGATCGCCGCTGCAGCCGCGCAGGAACAGGCCGCCGGGGATGTACTACGCGCGGCGGTGGACGGTGCGTACCGTGACGCGTTGGCGGACGTCCTCGCGGCGACCGAGGACGGCAGGCTGCTGCGCGGCGAGGTCCTCGCCCGCTGGCAGGATTTCGTCGGCACGGGCGAATTCATGCGAGGGCTCGAGTCGAGGATCGGACGCGCGCGTGATCGCGTCAGTGCCTTCTTCACGGGAAGGCCGGCTCCTGCGGCGACCGTGGCCGAAGCCATCGGGAGCGGCCTGCAGACGGTCATCGTGGAGCAGGCGGCCCGGGCCGACGAGGTGGCGAGGCGACGCTGGCGGGCGGAGCAGGCCGGGACCGCGCTGCTCGCCGGCGTGCCCTCCTGGCGTGCCGAGGACTTCTCCACCGCGGTGGCCCGCGAGATCCGGGCATGGCAGCAGGACCTGCTGCAGCTCGTCCAGGCCGAAGGAGCGGACAAGCGGTTCACGGCACGCATGCTGTCCTTCGGCGTCAACGGGATCGCCGTGGCCCTGATGGTGGTGGTGTTCGCGTCCACCGGCGGACTCACGGGAGGCGAGCTGGGCATCGCGGGCGCATCGGCGATCGCCGGACAGAAGCTCCTCGAAGCAGTCTTCGGTGACGACGCCGTGCGGCGCCTGACCGTCACGGCACGCAGGAACCTGTCGCAGCGCGTCGAAGGACTGTTCCGCCAGGAACGCATCAGTTTCGACCGCTGCCTCGACCCGCTGGCACACCAGACGCCGGCGGAGACGCTGCGGGTACTGGCCCGGCAGCTGCGGACAGCACTGCCGGGCGGGCAGCAGCCGACGACTATCGAGGACGACGCATGAGCCGACCGGGGGACGCGGCGGTCCAGACACCGCTCGCGTCATCGCTCACGGACGCCCTCGGCCGGTTGGGGACGGCCCACGACCTCGGTGTGGACCGGTTGCCGCCGGAACGGCTGGAGAGGCTGCACGCCACACTCGACCGCGCCGGCTCCCGGCGATCGCTGTCCGGGAACCACACGGTCGTCGGCGTCTTCGGGCCCACCGGCAGCGGGAAGTCCTCCCTCGTGAACGCCCTGAGCGGGACGGACGCTGCACGGGTGGCAGTGCGGCGGCCGACGACGTCTGAACCGCTCGCCCTGGTCTGGGAGAGCGCGGGAAGCGGCGAGTTGCTCGACTGGCTGGGCGTCGGCCAGCGCGTGGAACTGCCGGCCGGGGCGCCGCTCCTCCGGGGACTCGACCTGCCGGGACACGACGGCGGTACCCCGGACGCCGGAGCGTCCACGCCGTCCGCCCTCCTGCGGGAGGAACCGGACGGTGCGCGAGGCGCGGGCGACACGGGACGGGGACCGGCGAAGGAGTCCCGCGGAGTCCTGCGCAGGATCTTCGGCCGGCGGCGCAGGGGCGCGGTGCCGTCCCGACGGGACGATCCCTCCGGATCCGCGGCGCCAGGGGCGGCAGCTGACGCCGCAGGTTTGATCCTGCTGGACCTCCCGGATTTCGACTCCACCGCCGCGGCGCATCGCGACGTCGTGGAACGGCTCGCCCGGCAGGTGGACGTCCTGCTGTGGGTCGTCGATCCCCAGAAGTACGCCGATGCGGCGCTCCATCACGGTTTCCTCCGTGGACTGGCGTCCCACGAGGCCGTGACCCTGGTCGCGCTCAACCAGGCGGACCGGTTGGAGCCGGCGGACCTCGACGCCGTCACGTCATCGCTGGCCGGGATCCTCGCGGGGGAGGGGCTCCCCGGCGTGGCCGTCCTGCCGGTGTCCGCACGCACGGGAACGGGCCTCGACGCGCTCGCCGCGGCGATCAGGGCCCATGCCGAGAGCCGCGCCGCCGCCACGAGACGGCTGTCCGCCGACGCCGCGGGAGCGGCCACCGAGCTCCTGCCCTTCGTCGCGGAGGAACCGGTGCCGCTGCCCGCAGCGGACGCGGAGTCCGCGCTGTCGGACGAACTCGGTGTCGCCGCCGGTGTCCCGGTGGTCGTCGACGCGGTGCGGGCCGCCTATCGCCGGGACGCGCACGCCGCCGCGGGCTGGCCCGTGACGCGCTGGCTGGCGAGGCTCCGTCCCGACCCCCTGCGACGCCTCAACCTCCGGAGCCAGGATGTCGTCCCCGAGGTGCGCCGGTCGTCGCTACCGCTCGGGCAGCCTGCCCAGCGCGCACGCGTGGACCACGCACTGCGGGTGTTCGGCGATGCATCGGCGCAGGGCGCACCCGAGCCCTGGCACACCTCGATCAGGGACGCGGCCCGCGGGACGGCGGGGGAGCTCACGGATGCCCTCGATGCCGCCGTCACCGGCACGGACCTCGAGACGGATCGACGCTGGTGGTGGGGGGTCTTCGGTGTCCTGCAGTGGGTCGCCTTCGCGGCGCTCGTCGCCGGACTGGTGTGGCTCGGCGTCCTCGCCGTCCTCGGGTTCCTGCAGCTGCCCGCTGTCGACGTGCCCCGCGTCGAGGGGTTCCCGGTTCCCACGCTCCTGATCCTGGCAGGCGGCGCGGCCGGCATCCTGCTGGGGATACTCGCCGCGCTGCTCGCGCGGTGGGGAGCCGCCCGGCGCGCGACACGGGTGCGCCGGCGACTCCTGGCATCGTGCTCCCGCGCTGCCCGGGACATTGTGATGCGGCCCGTGGAGGGCGAGGTGGGGCGCTGCAACGACTTCCGGGCAGCGGTCCTCGGGGTACTCCGGCGGACCTAGCGGCTGTCCGGCCCGGTCCGTCCTACTGCGGTGGCCGAATCCGGCCGTCAGGCCCTCGTGCAGCAGGCGGTGCCACGCCGGGTAGGGGGCCGGCCGTCGAGGCGGGTCATGGCGTCAGCGCGCTCGTCCGTGCCACCGCGTTGTGGCCCGAGCAGATCCAGTCGACGGAGCCCGTGCGGATGCGCTCGGCGAGCAGCTGGACGGTGCGTGCGGCCACAGGCTTGTCATTGATGACGATCGCGTAGAAGTCGCTGACGGTGCCGTCCGCCGACACCTTCGCGGCGTCGCCGGTGAAGAGCACCCCACGCCACTGGTACGCGTAGTGGCCGGGCGTGTGCCCCGGCGTCGGGAAGTACTCGAGTCCGGAGAAGATCTCGCCCGACCCGTCCAGCTCTTGGGCACCCTCGGGGAAGGGGACGCGCGCCACCTTCTTCAGGACCTTCCGGAAGACCGTCCTCGGCTCGACCCTGCCGCGAAGGATGTCGGCATCGGCGGCGCCGATCCATACCGTGGCCCCGAGCGTCTCCTGCAACCGCTGCGCGACCTGCGCGTGGTCGGCGTCGTAGTGGGTGAGGACGATGTCCGTGATCGGCCCGGTCGTCGACTCTCCGGCGCGCAGTTCGGCGACGATGCCGTCGAACCCGGAGGACATCCCCGGGTCGATGACCGCCGCGCGACCGGCTCCCGCCACGACGAACCCGTGCGAACCCTTCTGGTGTTCGAGCTGGTAGCAATCCTGGGCGATGAGGCGCATGGGTATCCTTCGGCTGGTCCTGGGGCTGCACGAACACTATCAACGCAGTCCCGTGCCCGGCACTCCCGTGCTCAGGCGAGGAGGCGCAGCACCTTGTCCACGGTGTTGATGTTCCGCGTCGTGGACGTCGACGCATACCGGGCGCGGGTGAGGAGCTTCGCCACGGGCACCTCCGTCGACTGACCCTTGGGGGAGAACCAGCTGATCGCCGTGCCGCCCGGGAGCACCGTGGGCTGAGCGGCCAGCGCCGCGGCGTCACCGAGGAACCCGTCCCGTTCGGCGCGACCGGTGAAGAAGGTCACGTAGGTGTGGACTCCTCCCGGCGGTCCCGGCGGTCCCGGCGGTCCCGGCGGCTCGGGGACCGCGGCGGCGATGTCCACCAGGCCGGCGCGCTCGACGACGACCACCCAGGCCTCGTAGCCGAAACGGCGACGCAGCGCCTCCTCGACGCGCTCCTTGAGATCGGCGGGCGCCAGGGAGGAGGAACAGGTCACATTGCCGCTGGCCAGCACCGTGGCCACCTCCGTGACGGGAAGACCGGTGAGTTCGTCGCGGACGTCGGCCATTCTCAGGGTGACCCCTCCGACGTTCACCCCGCGGAGGAAGACGGCGTACCGGAACCCCGCAGCGGGTTCTGCCATGTCAGTCCGCCGCCTTCGCGACCGCGAGGGTCAGCTGGCGCGCGGCGTCGGAGACGACTTCCGCGTGGATCCGTCCGGGCTGCCGCGTGAGGCGTTCCATGGGCCCGGAGATCGAGACCGCGGCGATGACGCGCCCGGACGGGCCGCGGACCGGTGCCGACACCGATGCCACGCCCGCCTCACGCTCCCCGAGGCTCTGCGCCCAGCCCCGCCGGCGGACGCCGGCGAGGACCGTCGGGGTGAAGCGTGCGTTCTGCAGTCCCTTGAGCAGCCGGTCGTGGTCCTCCCACGCCAGGAGGCACTGCGCCGCCGAGCCGGCCTTCATGGACAGCTGGGTGCCCACCGGGATGGTGTCGCGCAGGCCCACGGGGCGCTCCGCGGACGCGACGCAGACGCGCCAGTCGCCCTGCCGCCGGAAGAGCTGGGCGCTCTCGCCGGTGGCGTCGCGCAGGCTCAGGAGGACGGGCCCTGCTGCCGCGATGAGCCGGTCCTCGCCCGCAGCGGAGGCCAGTTCCACGAGCCGGCTGCCGAGCACGAAGCGACCCTGGATGTCACGGCCCACGAGGCGGTGATGGGCGAGGGCGAGGGCGAGCCGGTGCACGGTCGGTCGGGCGAGGCCCGTCGAAGCGACCAGTTGCGCGAGGGTGGTGGGTCCGGCCTCGAGGGCGTCGAGCACGAGGGCGGCCTTGTCGATGACTCCGACGCCGCTAGAATTGTCCATAGGATGATATTGCCGTCTCATAATCTGAGACGCAAGCCGTCGGACTGGCACTCGCCGACGCGTGGCTGGTTGAGTTGATGCACCAAGGGTCGGGACGGCGGACACCCCGCCGCCGTGGTCCACCGGAACAGAGAAGGACGATCGTATGGGCAAGACACTGGCAGAGAAGGTCTGGGACGCGCACGTCGTCCGCAAGGGCGAGGTCGTCGGCGCGGAAGCGCAGCCCGATCTCCTCTACATCGACCTGCACCTGATCCACGAGGTGACCTCGCCGCAGGCGTTCGAGGGCCTCCGCCTGGCGAACCGGCCCCTGCGCCGTCCGGACCTGACGATCGCCACCGAGGACCACAACACGCCGACCCTCGACATCGACAAGCCCATCGCCGATCTCACCAGCCGTACGCAGATCGAGACGCTGCGCGCGAACTGCCGCGAGTTCGGTGTCCGGCTGCATTCGCTCGGCGACGCAGAACAGGGCATCGTGCACGTCGTGGGCCCCCAGCTCGGTCTGACGCAGCCCGGACTGACCGTGGTCTGCGGCGACTCCCACACCTCCACGCACGGTGCGTTCGGAGCACTCGCCATGGGCATCGGCACCTCCGAGGTGGAGCACGTGATGGCCACCCAGACGCTCTCACTCAAGCCCTTCAGGACCATGGGCATCACGGTCGAGGGCACCCTCAAGCCCGGCGTCACGTCCAAGGACATCATCCTGGCGATCATCGCGAAGATCGGCACCGGCGGCGGGCAGGGCTACGTGCTCGAATACCGCGGCTCGGCGATCCGGTCCCTGTCGATGGAAGCCCGCATGACCATCTGCAACATGTCGATCGAGGCGGGGGCGCGGGCCGGCATGGTCGCGCCGGACGAGACCACCTTCGACTACTTGCAGGGCCGGCCGCATGCGCCGCAGGGTGCCGACTGGGACGCCGCCGTCGCCGACTGGCGGAACCTGCGCACCGACGACGACGCCGTCTTCGACGCCGAGGTCTTCCTCGACGCGGACGACCTCGAGCCCTTTGTGACCTGGGGGACCAACCCCGGCCAGGGCGTCTCCCTCTCGCAGGCCGTGCCCTCACCCGACGACTTCGCCGACGAGAACGACAAGGCCGCGTGCAGCCGGGCGCTGGACTACATGGCCCTGGAACCGGGCACCCCGATGAAGGACATCCGGGTGGACACCATCTTCCTCGGCTCGTGCACCAACAGCCGCATCGAGGACCTCCGGATCGCGGCGGACATCATCCGCGGCCGGGAGAAGGATCCCGCCGTGCGCATGATGGTGGTCCCGGGCTCCGCGCGCGTGCGCCTGCAGGCCGAGGCCGAGGGACTGGATCGTGTGTTCAAGGACTTCGGCGCCGAGTGGCGCTTCGCCGGCTGCTCGATGTGCCTCGGCATGAACCCCGACCAGCTGGCACCGGGGGAGCGCTGTGCGTCGACGTCGAACCGGAACTTCGAGGGACGCCAGGGCAAGGGCGGTCGCACCCACCTCGTCTCGCCCGTGGTCGCCGCCGCGACCGCGGTCCGCGGCACCCTCAGCTCGCCGTCGGACCTGGTGCCGCGTCCCGGTACCGGTGCGCATGCCGCCGAGTCCACCGTTCCAGCAGCCTAGGAGAGCGCCATGGAGAAGATCACCACGCACACCGGCATCGGCGTCCCGCTGCGCCAGAGCAACATCGACACCGACCAGATCATCCCCGCCGTGTACCTCAAGCGCATCACGCGGACGGGGTTCGAGGACGCCCTCTTCGCCGGCTGGCGCAAGGACGAGGACTTCATCCTCAACCGGGAGCCGTACTCGCGCGGTTCCGTCCTCGTGGCCGGGCCGGATTTCGGGACCGGTTCGTCCCGTGAGCACGCCGTCTGGGCACTGAAGGACTACGGCTTCAAGGCCGTCCTGTCCTCGCGCTTCGCGGACATCTTCCGCGGTAACTCGGGCAAGCAGGGCCTCGTCGCCGCGCAGGTCGCGCAGGACGACATCGAGCTCATCTGGAAGATCCTCGAGAACGAGCCGGGGGCCACGGTCACGGTGGACCTCGAGTCGCGGATGGTGCACTGCGGGTCCGTGAGCGCACCCTTCCAGCTCGACGACTACACGCGCTGGCGGCTGCTCGAGGGTCTGGACGACATCGGGCTCACCCTGCGGCAGGAGGAGCACATCACCGCCTTCGAGGCCAGCCGCCCCCGCTGGAAGCCGACGACGCTCCCGGCTCGCACGTAGGCGCTGCGCGCCGGGAGCAGCCGGACCCGGCGGGAGCCGCTGTCGTGCAGATCACGCCGCCGGGACCCGTCCGCGAGGAATGGCGACGCACCCGCGCTGGTTCCTCTCTGGAAACAGGGAGTGCACGAAGTACCCTTGTATTTCTGTCTGCTCCGTGGTTCTCCTATGCTTGGAACGAGCATTTTCGAGTCCGCAGGGGTTCAACGTAGAAGGAAAATAGGTATTCATGGGTAGCGTTCTGACCATCCGCGGCGGCATCCCGCTGACCGGCAAGGTATCCGTCCGCGGTGCGAAGAACCTGGTCCCGAAGGCCATGGTCGCCTCCCTGCTCGGCAACACGCCGTCGGTGCTGCGCAACGTCCCGGAGATCAAGGACGTCGACGTCGTCACCAGCCTGCTGCAGCTGCACGGCGTGACAGTGACCAAGGATCCTGTGACGGGCGACCTCACCATGGACCCCAGCGACGCCAAGATGGCACGCTCCAAGGACATCGACGCCCACGCCGGCGACTCCCGCATCCCCATCCTCTTCTGCGGGCCCCTGATGCACAGCATCGGCGAGGCCTTCATCCCGGACCTGGGCGGCTGCAAGATCGGCGACCGCCCGATCGACTACCACCTCGAAGTCCTCCGGAACTTCGGCGCCGTCGTGGACAAGCGTCCCGGAGGCATCTCCATCTCCGCCCCCAAGGGTCTGCACGGCGCGAAGCTCACGCTGCCGTACCCGAGCGTCGGTGCCACCGAGCAGGTGCTCCTGACCGCCATCCGCGCCGAGGGCATCACCGAGCTGTCGGGTGCCGCCGTCGAGCCGGAGATCATGGACCTCATCGCCGTCCTGCAGAAGATGGGCGCGATCATCACGGTGCAGACGGACCGCGTCATCCGCATCGAGGGCGTGAAGGAGCTGACCGGCTACAACCACAAGGCCATCTCCGACCGCAACGAAACGGCGTCGTGGGCCTCTGCCGCTCTGGTCACCCGGGGAGACATCTACGTGGAGGGCGCGCGCCAGCTCGACCTCACGGCCTTCCTCAACACCTACCGGAAGATCGGCGGCGCCTTCGACGTCGACGACGACGGCATCCGCTTCTACCACCCGGGCGGCGCGCTGAAGCCGCTGGTGCTCGAGACGGACGTGCACCCCGGCTTCATGACGGACTGGCAGCAGCCCCTCGTCGTGGCCCTGACCCAGGCCACCGGCGTGTCCATCGTGCACGAGACGGTCTACGAGAACCGCTTCGGCTTCACGGAGGCGCTGATCCGCATGGGCGCCAACATCCAGGTGCACCGTGAGTGCCTCGGCAGCGTGCCGTGCCGCTTCGGCCAGCGCAACTTCCTCCACTCCGCGGTGATCTCCGGGCCCACCCAGCTCCACGGCGCCGACATCGACGTGCCCGACCTGCGCGGAGGCTTCAGCCACCTGATCGCGGCCCTCGCGGCCGAGGGGGTCTCCCGGGTCACCGGCATCGAGCTCATCAACCGCGGCTACGAGCGCTTCCAGGACAAGCTCGAGGGCCTGGGCGCCGACTTCGACATCACGGAGGACGCCCCGGCTGCCGCCGTGGCTCTCTCCTAGGCGACCCGGCACATGGGGGAGTCACGGGGCTCGCGCGCCATGTTCACGTTCCTCGCCTCCTGGGTGAGGCCGGTCATGAACGCACTGATGGACAAGGAATGGCAGGGGCAGGAAAAGCTGCCCCGCGGGACGGGCATGATCGTCTGCCCGAACCACGTCACCGAGATCGACCCGGTGGTCGTGGGTCACTTCCTGTACAACCAGGGGATCATGCCGCACTTCCTCGCGAAGGCGTCACTGTTCGACGTGCCCGTGGTGGGGTTCCTCCTGCGGTCCATCAAGCAGGTACCCGTGGAGCGCAGCTCCGCCGGCGCCAACCGCTCCCTCGAAGCGGCGCGGGACGCGCTGGCCGACGGCGGCGGGATCATCATCTACCCGGAGGGTACCCTCACCCGGGATCCCGGCATGTGGCCCATGAAGGGCCGCACCGGAGCGGCCCGCCTCGCCCTGCAGACGGGGGCGCCGGTGGTGCCCATGGCACACTGGGGCGCGCACGAGGTCTTCCCCCGCTATGCCAAGCGCTTCTACCTCTTCCCGCGCAAGCGGTCCCGCGTGCTGGTCGGCGAACCCGTGGACCTCTCCGAGTTCCGGGACGCCCCGCTGACGAAGACGACGCTCGACGCGGCGACGGACCGCATCATCGATGCGATCACGGAGCTGCTCGCGGAGCTGCGCGGAGAGGAACCGCCGACGGAGCGCTGGGATCCCGCGCGAAAGCAGCAGAAGCGGACCGGGCGCGATTTCGAGGCACAGGACGGCGACGGGCAGCCCGGCGCGCCGATGGACGAAGGGACACCGTGACGATCCGAACCGACGTCCGCGCGACGCCGCCTGCGAAGATCGCGGTGCTCGGGTCCGGCAGCTGGGGGACCACGTTCGCCAAGGTACTGGCCGACGCGTCCGCGTCGACCGCCGTCATGCTCTGGGCCCGCCGTTCGGAGGTGGCCGACGAGATCACCGACGACCACCGGAACTCCCGGTACCTCGGGGACACCCTGCTGCCCGGGAACGTCACGGCCTCGGCCGACGCGGAGGCCGTCCTGGCCGGGAGCGACCTCGTGGTCCTCGCCGTACCCGCGCAGACCCTGCGAGCCCAGCTCCCGGCGTGGCGCCCGCTCATCCCGGCCCACGCCGTCGTCGTGTCCCTGATGAAGGGCCTGGAGGTGGGCACCGATGCCCGCATGAGCGAGGTGATCGCCGAGGAGCTCGCGCTGCCGGCGGAGCGGATCGCCGTCGTGTCCGGACCCAACCTCGCCATGGAGATAGCCCGTGAGGAGCCGACGGCTTCCGTCGTCGCGTGTCCCGACCACGACACGGCGACGTGGATCGCGGCCGCGAGCACGGCCTCCTACTTCCGGCCCTACACGTCCACGGACGTGATCGGGGTGGAGATCGGCGGGATCGTGAAGAACGTCATCGCCCTGGCCGTGGGGATCTGCGAGGGGCGCCGCATGGGCGACAACACCAAGGCCTCCGTGATCACGCGCGGACTCGCCGAGACCACACGCCTGGCCGTGGCGCTGGGCGGCAAGCCCGAGACGATGGCAGGCCTCGCGGGCATGGGCGACCTCATCGCCACCTGTTCCTCGGCGCTCTCGCGCAACCACACCGCCGGGCACCTGCTGGGCCAGGGACTGACCCTCGAGCAGGTGACGGTGCGGATGAACCAGACGGCGGAGGGCATCAAGTCGGCCCAGGCCGTGCTCGACCTGGCCACCCAGCTCGGCGTCGACATGCCCATCACCGGCAGCGTGGTATCCGTCCTCCAGGGGCACCTGTCCGTCAACGACCTCGGGCCACGCCTGCTGGCCCGCAACCTCAAGCCGGAAGGCGATTCCGCACCGTGACCACCGTGACCACCGAGACCCCCGCCTCCTCCCGCAAGCCGCGCGTGCTCGTCCTGTTCGGCGGACGGTCGAGCGAGCACGCCGTGAGCTGCGTGACCGCCGCCGGTGTGCTGGAGGCCATCGACCGCACGCGCTACGACGTGGTGCCGGTGGGCATCGCCAAGTCGGGGCAGTGGTCCCTCGTCTCCGCCGACCCGTCCACGTGGTCGCTGCGCTCCGACGTCCTGCCCGAGGTTCCCACCACAGGGCACGCCGTGGTGATGGGAACGGCGGCCGACGGCAGCGCGGGCCAGGAACTGCTGGTCGCCGCCCCCGGGGCGGTGCCGCGCAGCATGGGCGGTGTCGACGTCGTGCTTCCCCTCCTGCATGGTCCGTTCGGCGAGGACGGTACGCTGCAGGGCATGCTGGAGATGGCCGACATGCGGTACGTCGGTGCCGGCGTGCTGGCGTCCGCGGTCGGGATGGACAAGCACTACATGAAGGTCGTCTTCTCGGCGGCCGGCCTCGAGGTCGGCCCGTACGAGGTGGTGACGGACCGCCAGTGGCGCACCGACGCCGAAGCCGCCCTCCAGCGCGCCGCCGCCCTCGGCTTCCCGGTGTTCGTCAAGCCGGCCCGGGCAGGGTCCTCCATGGGCATCAGCCGGGTCGAGGGGATCGGGGATCTCGGGGCCGCCATCGAGGCCGCGCGGGTCTTCGATCCCAAGGTCGTCATCGAGGCCGGCATCGAGGGACGGGAGATCGAGGTGGCCGTCCTGCAGGGCCGTGGCCTCGACGCACCGCGCACATCCCTTCCGGGCGAGATCGCGATGCAACCCGGCGACCACGCGTGGTACGACTTCGAAGCGAAGTACGTCGACGGAGCCGCCGCGGAGCTGTCCTGCCCCGCGGACCTCCCGCCCGAGGTGATCGACCGCGTGCGGCGGCTCGCCGGCGAGGCCTTCGACGCGATCGGCGGCGAGGGGCTGTCCCGCGTGGACTTCTTCTACACGCCCGACGGCCGCCTGGTCATCAACGAGATCAACACCATGCCCGGGTTCACGCCGATCAGCATGTACCCGCAGATGTGGGCGAAATCCGGACTCGGGTACACGGAACTCATCGACGAACTGATCGGCCTGGCGCTCGACCGCGGTACCGGACTGCGCTGACGGCGGGCCGTCCGGGTCCCTGATGGGGTGCCCGAGCGGCATCCGGACGGAGTGCCTAGGCCAGCGCCAGGACGCCGAGGAGCGAGACGCCCGTCAGGAACAGCGTCGACACCGCCCCCACAGCTGCGAAGCGCCCGCCCGTGCGGAGCAGGCGCCGGACGTCGATGCCGGCCCCGAGACCGAACATCCCCGCGGCCAGCAGGATCGTGGTCAGTGTGCGGCCGGTGTCGAGGACGGGTCCGGGCAGGACGCCGAGCGACCGCACGAGGACCATGGCGAGGAACCCGACGACGAACAGGGGCACGAGGGGTGTGGCCGGACGCAGGGAGCGCTTCCCATCGTCGGTCCCCTCGGTCCCGGCCGCCGCGGCCGCGGTCACCCGCCGTCGTTCGCCGATGCTCGCCACCGCCGCGACCGGTGCCAGCAACAGGACCCGGCCGAGCTTGACCACCGTCGCCGCTGCGAGCGCGGTGGCCCCGGCGGTGCTGGCTACGGCCACCACCTGCGCCACCTCGTGGACGGCGAGCCCCGACCAGATCCCGAACTCCGTCGCATCGAGGCCGAGGACCGCGTTGAGCAGCGGCAGGACGAGGATCATGAGGGACCCGTAGAGCGTGACCATCGCGACGGCGGAGGCCACCTCGTCGTCGTCGGCGTCCACGATGCCCTGCATCCCCGCCACGGCGGACGCGCCGCAGATCGAGAAGCCTGCTGCCATGAGCAGTGCGCCGGCGCGGCTGAGGCCGAGCCGTTGGCCCACCCACTGTGTGGTGTAGAAGCTGCCGGCGACGCACGCGACGATCAGCAGGATGACCTGGGGGCCCAGGGCCAGGATGTCCGGAAGGGCCAGCTGGAGCCCCAGCAGCACGACGCCGGCGCGGAGCAGGCGCTTGGTCCCCCCGCCGATGCCCGTGCGGAGCGTCGCCCCGTAGAACCCTGAGTTGCCCAGCAGGATCCCGAGCACCAGGGCGATGACCAGGGCACCGAGCACGGTCTGGACGCTCGACAGCACCAGGGACGCGGCCACACCGGCGGCCATGACGAGAAGACCCGGGACCCACGCCCGAAGCTGTGGGTCCCGGGTCTCCGGGGTGGTGCTGCGGCTGCTCATCCGGGGGTCGATCCTTCCGGCCGCCCGGAGGCGGCGTGGTGCTGTCCGGATCGATTGTGCCAGAGGAAGGACTCCCTCCCCGGCCGGCGGCGGCCTCTTGCGACGGCCGTCAGATGATGGTGTCCGTCAGCGCATTGGGTGTGCCGAACCGGTGGGCCGTGATGCTGATCGCCTGTTCCTGCACGAACGGCAGCAGCTCCACGCGGCCCGACTCGGTGACGGGCTGCGCATAGATCGCCAGATCGGGTCGGCCACCGGTCGCGGCGGCCAGCGGTGCCGGGTCCTGGCCGATCAGCCGGACGCGCCGTACGGGGAGCGAGGCCGCCCGGGCCAGCCAGGCGCCGTCGTCCTCGGTCGTGACGCTCTCGGCCTGGGCCTCGACCACGGTGCGGAGCGCGTCGGGAAGCTCGGCGGCGCTCGATACCGCGATCGGTGCATCGGCGGCGCGGGCGGCGAGGAGGACCCGCACGAGGTCGGCGATGGGTGCACCCTCGGCCAGGCGGATGGTCACGGGGTGGGCGAGGTAGCGGAAGAGGTTCCGTTCCACCGCCAGCGCCGAGATGTCCTTCACCTGCCCGAACTCGCTGTTCCAGCTCGCGGCATCCGACGCCGCGGAGCGTTCGAGGCGGGCGAGGTCCGTCCCGCTCAGGCCGGCGGCGCGGGCCGCGGTGAGCAGGGGAGCGGCTCCGGGGAGGGGAGC
The DNA here is from genome assembly GCF_057291175.1 of Arthrobacter sp. UYP4. Lineage (NCBI taxonomy): Bacteria > Bacillati > Actinomycetota > Actinomycetes > Micrococcales > Micrococcaceae > Arthrobacter > Arthrobacter sp. UYP4. The sequence continues at coordinate 789,406 of NZ_JBXAVU010000001.1, read as the reverse complement.
GTCAGTGGCGGTCGACTGCCGCGGGGACCAGGAACCGAGGCCCACGAGGTAGTTCGGGCCGCCCGCCTTCGTGCCCGCTCCCACCGCCGACTTCTTCCAGCCGCCGAAGGGCTGGCGCTGGACGATCGCGCCGGTGATGCCCCGGTTGATGTAGAGGTTGCCCGCCTGGACGCCCTCGATCCAGGTGTCGATCTCCCGGCTGTCGAGCGAGTGGATGCCTGACGTCAGCCCGTAGTCGATGTCGTTCTGCAGGGTGATGGCCTCCTCGAGCGTCGCGGCGGTCATGATGCCGAGGATCGGGCCGAAGTACTCCGTCAGGTGGTACGTCGATCCGCGCTTCACGCCGTCCCGCACGCCGGGGCTCCAGAGGCGGCCGGACTCGTCGAGCTGCTGCGGCTGCACCAGCCAGGACTCGCCCTCACCGAGCGTCGTCAGGCCGTCGAGGAGCTTTCCGGCGGCCGGTTCGATGACCGGACCCATCTGCGTGGCGGGATCCGACGGGTAGCCGACGGTCAGCGACGTGACGGCGTCGAGGAGCTGGTTGCGGAAGCGCTGCGACGTGCTGACGCTGCCCACGAGGATCACGAGGGACGCGGCGGAGCACTTCTGGCCGGCGTGACCGAACGCGGACTGTGCCACGTCCTTCGCGGCGAGGTCGAGGTCGGCACTGGGCGTGACGATGATCGCGTTCTTGCCCGACGTCTCGGCGAGCAGCGGGAGGTCCGTCCTGAAGGAGCGGAACAGCTCCGCCGTCTCGTAGCCACCGGTCAGGATGACGCGGTCCACCCGCGGGTCGGAGATGAGCCGGCGTCCGAGGTCGCGCTCGTCGACCTGGACCAGGCGCAGGACCTCGCGCGGCACGCCCGCGGCCCAGAGCGCCTCCACCATGACGGAGCCGGAGCGGCGCGCCTGTGATGCGGGCTTGATGATCACGGAGGACCCGGCGGCGAGTGCGGCGAGGGTGGAGCCGGCGGGGATGGCGACCGGGAAGTTCCACGGCGGTGTCACGACCGTGAGCCGGACAGGCGAGAACGAGGCGCCGTCGACGTCGTCGAGGTCCCGTGCGCGCTCGGCGTAGTAGTGCGCGAAGTCCACGGCCTCGGAGATCTCGGGGTCGGACTGGTCGAGGGTCTTGCCGGTCTCTGCGGCCATCACCTCCATGAGGTCCGCCCGGCGGGCCTCGAGGGCGTCACCGGCGCGGTGCAGGATCTCCGCGCGCTCCGCCCCCGTCAGGGAACCCCAGGACCCGGCCGCCTCCACGGCACCGGCGACGGTGTCCTCGAGGTCGGCGACCTGTGTGAGCGTGGTGGCGGCGACGGTGTCCTTGCCGAGGTCGGAGCCGGCGACGCGCTCGAGGATCGCCCGTCCCCAGTTCCGGTTGGCCGGAAGGGAGGGATCCGTGTCGGGTGTGTTCTCGAAGCCGGTGCCCGGATGGGGCGCTGCCGGGACGGTGCGGTCCTGGCGGCGGTTCGGGGCGGGGACGGAATCGTCGAGCTGTCCGAGTGATGCGAGGAAGCGGTTCTTCTCGCGCTCGAAGAGGGCCTCGTTGTCGGAGAGTTCGAAGACGGCGGACATGAAGTTGTCCTGGCTCGCTCCCTCCTCGAGGCGGCGGATGAGGTACGCGATCGCGACGTCGAACTCGCTCGGGTGCACGACGGGCGTGTAGAGGAGCAGCGAGCCGACGTCGCGCTTGACGGCCTCCGCCTGTCCCTGCGCCATGCCGAGGAGCATCTCGAACTCGATGCCGGAGCGGACGCCGCGTTCGCCGGCGAGCAGCCAGGCGAAGGCGAGGTCGAAGAGGTTGTGGCCGGCGACGCCGATGCGGACGTTGTCGATGCGGCCGGGCTGCAGCGCGTAGTTGAGGACGCGCTTGTAGTGGGTGTCCGAGTCCTGCTTCGAGCCCCACGTGGCGAGCGGCCAGTCGTGGAGGGATGCCTCGACCTGTTCCATCGGGAGGTTGGCGCCCTTGACCACGCGGACCTTGATGCCGGCGCCGCCCCGGGCCCGCCGGGCGGCGGCCCACTCCTGGAGGCGGATCATCGCGGCGAGGGAATCGGGGAGGTAGGCCTGCAGCACGATCCCGGCTTCGAGGTCCAGGAACTCGGGGCGTCCCAGGATCTCCATGAACACCGCGATCGTGAGGTCGAGGTCCTTGTACTCCTCCATGTCGAGGTTGATGAACTTCGGCTTCTCGGACCGGGCGGCGAGGGCGTAGAGGGGAGCGAGCTTCTCGGCGACGTGCTGCACGGCTTCCTCGAAGGCCCACGCCGGGTGCGGCGCGACGGTGGAGGACACCTTGATGGAGACGTAGTCGACGTCCGGCCGTTCGAGGAGCCGGACGGTGCCGTCGAGGCGGCGCTCGGCCTCGTGGTCGCCGAGCACCGCTTCGCCGAGCAGGTTGACGTTCAGGCGGATGCCCTCGCGCTTGATCCTGCCGATCGACCTGCCCAGCTTCGCGTCGGAGGCATCGATGATGAGGTGTCCCACCATCTCGCGCAGCACGCGGCGGGCGATGGGAATGACCACCTGCGGCAGCACCGGGGCGACGGCGGCGCCGACCTTCACGGCCGAGCGCATGTACCAGGGGAGGAAGCCGGGCACCTTCGGGGCGATGGCGCCGAGGTTGCGGGCCGCGACCGAGAGGTCCTCGGGTCGGATGACGCCGTCGACGAAGCCGACGGTGAAGGCGAGCCCGTCGGGGTCCTTGAGGACGCCGGCGAGCTGCTTGGCCGAGGAGTCGACGGGCACCTTGGACGCCTCGGTCAGCCAGTGCCGGACGAGGGCGATCGATGCGTCCGGCAGCGTCGCCGGGATCTCGGTGGTTCCGTCGGCGCCGCCGGAGAACCGGGGGGTCTCGTCGTCGCGCTCGGGGTGGGAGGCGGTGGACGGGACCAGGGGCGCCGGGGTGCCGGCGATGCCCTCGAGGGGCGGTATCTGGGTTGTCATGGCAACGGCTTTCGGTTGGACGGCTTGCGCCGGGCACAGGATGAAGCAGCTACTTCACGTCCAGTATCCGCGGACCCGTAGGATTAGGAAAAGCGATGATTACCGAACGGTATTCGTTGGAAGAATCGAATCGACGGAGTGCCCAATGCTCGATCTGCGCCGACTGCGCCTGCTGCGCGAACTGGCGATCCGCGGCACCCTCGCGGACGTCGCCGCGGCCCTGAGCTACAGCCCGTCCTCGGTCTCGCAGCAGCTCGCCCTCCTGGAGAAGGAAGTGGGGGTGGAGCTGCTGCGGAAGTCCGGCCGCAGGGTGGTCCTGACCCCGCAGGCGGAGGTCCTCGTGGGACACACCGCGGAACTCCTCGAGACCCTGGAGCGGGCCGAGTCGGATCTCGCCGCCTCCCTGACCACGGTGTCCGGTTCGGTCCGCGTGGCGGTCTTCCAGTCCGCGGCCCTGGCGCTCATGCCGGAGGCATTGACGGCCATGAAGCGGGACTATCCGGACGTGCGCGTGGAGATGGTGCAGCGCGAACCGGAGACCGCGCTGTACGAGACGTTCGCCCGCGACTTCGACCTCGTGATCGCCGAGCAGTATCCGGGCCATGCGGCGCCGCGGCACGCGGAGCTCGACCACATCCCCCTGACCGAGGATGCCATCCGGCTCGCCGTCCCGCCGCCCGGCCTGGACTACGCCGGGATCTCCTCCGTCGCGGAGGCGTCGGGTGCCGCCTGGGTCATGGAACCGCGCGGAGCGGCGTCCCGGCACTGGGCGGAACAGGCGTGCCGGCGGGCCGGCTTCGAGCCCGACGTCCGCTACGAGACGGCGGATCTCCAGGCGCAGATCCGGCTCATCGAATCGGGCAACGCCGTCGCCCTCATGCCGGACCTCGTGTGGACCGGACGGAGCGTGCCGGTGCAGCTCCTCGACCTCGACGACAGCCCCCGGCGCTCCATCTTCACCTCCGCGCGCACGGCCGGCGCCCGGAGGCCCGCGGTCCTGGCCGTCCGAGAGGTCCTCGGGCACGCCGCGGCCGGCGTGCGTCCTCCGCAGCAGGCGCAATAAACGGCACGCAGGACCCGTTAAGCCCTGAGACGCATGTTTTCGTGTCGCCCCGCCTCGCTTCTAAGGTTGTTCCATGTCCATCCAGTCCACGCAGCTCGGGTCCGCCTCCGTGCCTGCCACCATCGAGAGGGTCGTGGAGACCGTCCTCCCCACCCGGCACGGGACATTCCGCATGGTCGGCTACCGTGACAACGGCGGGACGGAGCACGTCGCGCTGGCGCAGGGGATCGACGACGACGCCCGGGGTACCGCCCACGCGGCACCCCTCGTCCGCGTCCACAGCGAGTGCCTCACGGGCGACGCGTTCGGTTCATGGCGCTGCGACTGCGGGGAACAGCTCGACGCCGCGCTCGCGGCCATCTCGGAGGAGGGCCGCGGCGTCGTGGTCTACGTGCGCGGACACGAGGGACGCGGGATCGGGCTGCTCGCCAAACTGAAGGCGTACGCGCTGCAGGACGAGGGCGTGGACACGGTGGATGCGAACACCGCCCTCGGACTGCCCGTGGATGCCCGCCGCTACGACCAGGCGGCCGAGATCCTCCAGGACCTCGGCATCAGCGCCGTGCGGCTGCTCTCGGGGAATCCCGCGAAGGAGGAAGCGCTGGAGGACCTGGGGATCAGTGTCCTCGAGCGCCGCGGACTGCCTGTGTCGGAGCGGTCGGAGAACGCGGCATACCTGGCGACCAAGCGTGCACGCATGCGCCACGACGCGGCGCCGGCCGACGACGCCTGGGCCTCGCTCCTCGACGGCACCGTCCCGGCGGCCCCCGCACCGGGCGAGGCGGAGGAGCTCACGCACCGCTACGGGTACCTCGCGGCCGCGACCGGGCAGATCGTCGTCGGACAGCTGCGCCAGAGTCTCGACGGCTTCATCGCCTCGCGGTCCGGCGACGCCGGCTTCCATGAGGATCGCGGCGACCACGGGCACCTCCAGCGGCTGCGGGCCCTGGCGGACGCCGTCGTCGTCGGCGCGTCCACGGTGCTCGCGGAGGACTGCTCACTCTCGGTCGACGACGTACCCGGCAGCAGCCCCGTGCGCGTCGTGCTCGATGCAGCGGCACGGGTGGACGCCGGCGCGCGCGTCCTGGCCGACGACGGCGTCCCGACCCTCTGGATCATCGCGCGCGACGCCGCGGTGCCGGAGGCCCTGCCGGCCTCGGTGGAAGTGGTGCGGCTGCCCGCGGAGGACTTCGCTCCGCGGCGTGTGCTGGAGATCCTCGCCACGCGGGGTCTGCAGAAAGTGCTCGTCGAGGGCGGGGGCAACACCGTCTCGCGGTTCCTCGACGCCGGCCTGCTCGACCGGCTGTACCTGACCACTGCTCCTGTGCTGGTGGGCGACGGCGTGCCCGGTATCCGCTTCTCGGGCTCGGATGCCCTGGCCGAAGCGCGGACTGCGCCGGTGCGGCGCTTCGTCTTCGGTCAGGACATCTGCACGGAGTTCAACTTCGCCGCGGTGCGGTAGGACGGCTCAGATCTGACCCTGAACCGACGGGTGTGGCCTATAAGGTCAGTTATCGATCGACCCTAAGCAATGGATCGGTGGATCGGTGCGCTGGTGCGCTGGTGCGCTGGTGCGCTGGTGCGCTTGTGCAATGCTGCATGATAGGCACTCATATCAGAATCCCCAAGGTAACCGCTCCGCGCCCTCCTACTATTTGTGGAGCCCCTTGCGAGCACTCGTGAACGAATCGCTTGCCGCACGACGTGGGCGCAAAGCCCGAGCAACTCGAAGGCAGCGAACGAGAGGTCCCGCGCTTCAGCGACCGCCAGCGGTCAGGGGTCAGGAGTCCCATTGATAACATGAAGGCAAGTAGCCCGGCTATAGAGCAGGTAGTACATGTCGCCGTACACGGAGAATCAGGTCTCGTTCGATGCACGCAAAGCGCTAATGGGATCGCCAGTAGCACACGGTGACATCAACAAGATCGCCGGTCGGAGTATCACGGGGTGGCTCTACTCACCCACACGGGAAGTCACCCCGGTACTCTTCGTTGACGGGAGGCCGGCGACCCTCGTCAAGTGGCCGCTGGCACGGGGTGATGTATCCAAGACCCTGGGGATCAACGACGCCACAGGATTCGAGTTCCGAATCAACGGAGCGGCATCGGGAGCAGCGATCCAGCTTTTCGCCCTGAGCAAGCAGCAGCTGTACCCGGTCAGCTCGCGTCGCATACACGAGCCCGTTTCGGATTCGAATCCGTTCCGTCAACTCGAGCGCATAGCCACCATCTCTCGCCATAGCGACGCGGTAGCGGTCACCTCGTGGGACGGCGCGCACAACCCGATCGGCAGGGCGAAGGTGCTCTACGACATTGCTGTCCATAGGCGCCCAGCTGCGATCATCACGTACTTGTTCCGTGAGTTCGGAGGGAAGCTATGGGAGCCTTTAGCAGAAAGTGACATCGCACTACTGACCATTCCATGGGAGGATCGCGCTCGCTATCATAAAATGCTGCGTCAGATGAACGTAAACTTTGACACAGTTTGGATCGCTAAACCGAGGCTTCCCAACTTCGAGTTGGCCGCGCAGGTAGCCTCGCCAGACGCCAAACTTATCCTCGATCTGGATGACAACGACGACCATTTCTCCGAGTCTCCTCCGTCTCGCACGAAGGTCTACGGGTTGGCCGGGCTCGGGCAGAGCAAGTACTACCGGAACCGAATCTCCGCAAGAACGGTTGCAAGCACGACTCTTCGTCAGACCTTTGGTGGCGAGGTGGTCCGTCACGCCCGGTCGCAAGCGCCGGACGACTCGGTTCACCCGGGGTCGTCCGATGGCGTAGGAACGCATATTGGTTTCATCGGGACGGTGCGTCCTCATAAGAATATTCTCACCGCGGCAAAAGCGATCGCCGTGACGAACTGGCGCCACAAGCAGAACATTCGCTTCCATGTGTACGGCGACGTTCAACCGGAGTCGCTTCGAAAAGAGTTGGTGGCTCATGGTGTCGAATTAGGTGGCATTGTTCCGGCCCACGAGCTGTATTCGAAGCTTGCGAAAATGGATGCAATCCTGACTGGCTTCCCCTCGCTTGAGGAACAGGATGAAGAAGTAACGAAGTATCAGATAACCTCCAAGATCGGAGACGGTCTGGCCGTGAAGCGCCCGGTGCTCGTTCCATTCGGCCCGAGCGTGGCAGATCTGGAGGGAACCCAGGGCGTCTTCCTCTTCGATGAGGGCAACTTTTCGCAGAAGGTTGTCGACGCCCTGCGTTTTCGGGACGATATCGCACTGCCGGCCCAATTCACCTTTGAAGGAGCGTACGAGGGATTCGAATCGGCAGAAACGGAGGCATCAACCAACCCACCGGCATCTGTGGTGTTCGCAAACTCCGTCCTTTGGCAGGAGCGAGACGTCAACAGCACGGTCCGCCCAACTCTGCTCCTCCTGTGGAAGCAGCACGATGCAGGAATTTATGGCCGGCGGGTCGATCAACTTGCCCGAGCATACAAGGAGCGGTACCCCGGACACGACGTCAAGATTCTGGAACTGTGGCACGAGAAGCAGGAAGAAGCATACACCCGGCGTTCCGCAAGTCATTTATCGGATGCCCGAAACGTCCTCTCGTGCGCTAGTCAGAAGCTTGATTCTTCGTATGTGGATCTAGACGGCGTCGATTATGACATGATTCGTTTTAGGTCCAGTGCGGACCTGGAGAATCTGATGTTCGAATATCTGACGAATAGGTCGATCCTGCCTACCAACTCGGTCGTGGTCCTGTTTCCGTTCATCCAGTTCTACGACAAAATCCAGGATCTCCTGTCGGCCTACTCGAAGATCGTCGATGTCGTGGACAACCAGTTGTCTTGGTCCAAGTCGAATCGCGAACGGAGCCGAGACATCGCGCTGCAGTACAACACCATGTTGTCTGATGTCAAAGCGGCAGTTTTCAACTCAAGCGTTAATAGACAGTACTTCCTGGATGCGCACATCGTCGTCGATGATGTCACGCACGTAATTCCGAACTGGTATCTTCCTCCGGCAGGAATAGAGCCACTCGGTGGGATCACGGACAGCGAAACCGAAAAATCCTTCAACGTCGTCTATAGCGGCAACATGAATGACCGGATCAACTGGAACATCCTGGGTTCGATAGCGGACCTCGGCGAGGCTCTAGTCCTTCATCTCGTCGGCGCAGCCGATCGCGCTCCCGATAGCTTCTTTGACTTGTTGAAAATGCCGAACGTGCTCTACCACGGGCCTCAGACTGAGCGCTTTTCGCTCGCGTTGCTTGCCAATTCACAACTGGCAGTGATGCCTCATCTACACGACGACGTGTCAACGTACATGAATCCGATGAAGCTGCATATGTATCGAGCTGTTGGTGTGCCGGTTGTAGCCACACACGTGGAGGGAATTGATCCTGACGTAGAAGCTGTAGCTATCTGTCCGTCGCAGATCGAATTCGTGGAGAACGTGCGGCTCGAGTTCGCTTCATGGAGCGCGGAGGACGAAAAATTCCGGCCCCGTGAGTTGCGACGCCATCCATCACCCCATCAGCAGCGGTACATCAGTCTCATCGAGTCGGTCGCTCCCTGGAACGAGCAGGATGAGCCGGCACAACGTAGTACTGAAGACGAAACGAATCGATCTTTGGTCGGTTGAGGGCCGGGTGAACCTGGAAATCTGGTTGGTCTCTCCCCGCCAATCATGCGATCCTCATGATGCTGAGCGGTTGCGGCGCCGGCGCGTACTCGGTCGGCTCCTGGTCCCTTTGCTCTGGCATCGAGGAGTCCGTCAGACACCACTCCTCATCGGATTCCGCTGAGCCCAGACTCGATCCCACGTCGTGCGTTCGTAACGTCCGTCGTTGCGCGTCGATCTGCGCAGGGTGCCCCAGGGCGGTGCGTCGTGCACCTCGAGGACGTGGAGCTCGCGATCGACGCTGAAGCTGTCAATACGTTGGCCCTGCCGAACGACGACGGAAATCCCCTTCTCGGTTGTCGAAGGGGCCCCGATCTCAATCTGGAATTCGAGGGACCCTCTTCCTGCGAAGTCCCAGCGGATATCCGAGGTCGTCAGTTGCCGTCTGATCCATCGGTTGCCAACTGGCGTAGCTGCCCATACTTGCTGAAAGCCTGATTCATCGTACTTATGGCAAACAGCGATCGGTTGCCGGCCAGGTAGGAATCCCAGCCGCACGTTGTTGGTGATGAGGCCGTGTCGAGGGGGGCCGGATCCACTACCACGCTCGCATCATCCGTGATCGGGCGGTCGAGCGCCGTGCTGTTCGACGCTCGCCATTATGTGAGGTCCTCGCTCGTGGCGTAATTACGGTGTGTGTCGACTCTGCCTCCGGCGAGTCGCGCCATACCGATAGCATGTGCCATGCCCGGTCTTGTCCGAGGATCGGCGCATCAGTGTCGAGGTACGGATTCCGACGACCACCGCCATCGATGAGCGGGTGGATCGACAGGGCCTTATGCCGCCCGGTCTCCTCATTCCAAACAAGGCAGACGAAGCTGCCATCACCACTAGTCCCGATGCGACACGTGAAAAGCAGGCCACCCACTTTGTCCCGCAGGAATCTCGGGTAAGTGACTCGCTTTTCCTGCGCCTCCTCGCAGAGAATCGGCAGTTGACGAGCTCCCTTGTGGGAATCGTGCATGTCCAAAACCCAGTACTTCAAAGGTGATGCGTGCATGTTGCCAGCGATGTGCAGGCGGCCGGGACAATCCATGCCGAGGTCGATGTCGTTGTGACTGTCCCACCTCACAAGGGATCCATTCGTACGAAATTCCAAGGATCACGCTTGCTGTCCCGTCTGGCTACTGTCAGGCGTCGTGCCGGATCGAAATACGCTACTACCTGTTCAGACCTACCTGAAGCAGAGTCGGCCTAATGGCGACATCTGCAAGCGCGGGACCGACGACGTCGATGGACTGGATTGCCCTTCCCTGCCAAGTTTGTCCTACGTAGAACGTGCTAGCGTGTCCGGCTCCGATGGAGGAGGTCATCCACACGCTTCTACACACTCGATTTCCTTACCCTGGGCCGCTCGTTCCAGCGAGGGTTCAAGTCGGCCCAGGGCTCCGAGCGAGTGCATCAGCGATCGTCGCAACGCTTAGATAATGACGTGGCGCCCCTCAGGAGTCGTCGCTCAGCCGCTTGCTCTTGCCCTGCAGTCGATCGATGTGTTCGGACGCCTCGGCCTTGTTGATGTCCGCAGGGATCTCCTCGCCCGCCTCGCGTGCGAGGGTGTCCAGGTAGCTGCGCTGTGCTGCGGTCATCGGCTCGTCGCCGGTGACCCAGTCGGAGGGATCCCGTTCGAATCCACCCTCGGGCTCGGACGTCGGACTTCCCAGTGTGTCTGCCATATCGGTTCCTCTTCGCTCGTTTCCAGCGTGAGCCATCAGTGTACTTAGTTTCCGGGGAGCTCCACGCCCCGCTGCCGCAGCCGGCGCTCCGAGTGCGCGGCGAGGCGCATCCTGCCTCCGGCGTACGGCACGCCACCGCGGGCCCTGCTGGCGACGGCGAGCCAGCTGCACACCGACCGCTCGAGGAGCCAGGCCGGCGCCCACAGGGCGGCGGTCGGGCTGAACACCTGCCGTCCGCCCCGCCGTCGTCGGCCCAGTTCCGCGAGCGCGACGACGCCGATGCCCGCCGCGGCCAGGTGCTGCGCCGCCGGCCGGGCCAGGACGAGCGCCGGCAGCAGGCTCAGTTCGACGGCGAGCCTCGCGGGCTGCGCGAAGCTGTCATAGGCCTGCCGGACGCGCTGTCCGAGGAAGTGCCGCGACGAGCACGGGAGCCGGGCCACGAAGAGATCGTCGGCGCGCGCCTCGACGCCGCCGGCGGCACGCACCGTGCGGATGAGCTCGAGGTTCTCGAACAGGGCGTCGGCGCAGTAGCCGCCCGTCGCGCGCAGGGTGCTGCGCCGTACCGCCAGCGTCCCCGAGTAGTCGGAGGCCAGTGCGCGGTTGAGCAGGGTCCGCCCGGTGTCCCACTGCGCATGCCACGGCAGGCGGGCGAAATAGTTCTGCGGCCGCACGACGTCCGCGGTCCAGAGGAGCTCGAGGATGCGCTGCAGATCGGTGCGCCGGTAGCGGACGTCGTCGTCCGCCAGGACGACGAGCTCGTGCCGTGCCTCGGCCAGCCCGGTCAGGACGCCCTGCACCTTCCCGTTGCCGCCCTGCCGGACCCGCTCCGGATCGGGCCGGAGGTGGCGGACGTCCGGCGGGAAGGCGCGGGCGTGCCGGTCGAAGCAGGGGTCCGCCGAGCCGTCGACCACCGTGACATCGATCCAGCGCACCAGGTCCCGCAGGTACAGGGCCAGCTCGGCCACCGGGCCCTCGTCCGTCCACTTCAACGGCAGGATGTATTCGGCTGCGTAGCGCATGGGAGGTCGGCATGCTCCTCGTGCAACGGGTTTCCGGACCGGCTGTCCGCTTCCCTTCAATTACTAAGGGTGCTTACGGTGGGGCCGCAAGGAACCCACTTGCCGGATTGCCCGTAGACACCAGGAGGAACAGTGACGCAGCCAGCGCTGCAGCAGGAACCACCCGGCACCACCGACGCCATGGAGCCGACTCCCGACCACGGTGAGCAGTCCTATCGCGGCACGGGCAGGCTTCTCGGCAAGAAGGCGGTGATCACCGGTGGCGACAGCGGGATCGGCCGCGCTGTCGCGATCGCCTATGCACGTGAGGGTGCGGATGTGCTCATCAGCTACCTGGACGAGGACGACGACGCGCGGGAGACGGCCCGCTGGGTGGAGGAGGCGGGACGGCAGGCCGTCCTGTTCCCCGGAGACCTCGCCGACCCGGCGACGTGCCGGGCCGTGATCCATAAGGCCGTGGAGGAGTTCGGCAGGGTGGACATCCTCGTCAGCAACGCCGCCTTTCAGATGACCCACGAGAGCATCGAGGAGATCCCCGACGAGGAGTGGGACCACACGATCGCCACCAACCTCAGCGCCTTCTTCCACCTCACGAAGGCCGTGCTGCCGCACATGGGGGCGGGGGGCTCGATCATCGGGTCCAGTTCGGTGAACTCCGACAACCCCGTGCCCACCCTGCTGCCCTACTCGGCGACGAAGGCCGGCATCGCCAATATGACGGCGTCCATGGCGCAGCTCCTCGCGGAACGCGGCATCCGCGCCAACTCGGTGGCTCCCGGCCCCATCTGGACACCACTCATCCCTGCCACGATGCCGGAGGACCAGGTCGAGAGCTTCGGCCAGCAGGTACCCCTCCAGCGGGCCGGGCAGCCCGCCGAACTGGCTCCGGTCTACGTGCTGCTCGCCTCCGACGAGGCCAGCTACGTGTCCGGCGCCCGCATCGCCGTGACCGGAGGCCAGCCGATCCTCTGATCGACCGATTCGCCTTCCACGGACGCTTCGCAGCGGCGGTCCGTGGAAGGCTCAGGCCCCTACCCCCTGAACATCGGCAGGGGAGCACCCGCAATTCCTGGCTCGACGGCGAACAGGGCGCCCGCCTGCGGTTCGGACCCCTCCGGGACGTTCTCCTGCGTGGTCGTGATGAACAGCGTCGACAGGTCCGCCCCGCCGAACGCGCAGGCCGTCACATTGGTGACCGGGAGGTGGATGAGCTCCGAGAGTTTCCCACAGGCGTCGTACCGGGCGATCGCGGCGCCCCCGTACAGCGCCGTCCAGATGCCGCCCTCCGCGTCGATGGCCATGCCGTCGGGCATGCCGAGTGCCGGCTCGACGACGGCGAAGGTGCGCCGGTCGGTGAAGCGGCCGCTGTCGACGTCGTAGGCGAGGGCGTCGATGCGTCCTGTCGGGGTGTCGCTGTAGAAGGCGGTATCGCCCGACGGGGAGAAGTGGAGTCCGTTCGAGATGGTGCCTCCCGTCAGCACGGTGGACACCGAGTGGTCCGTCCCGAGGGAGTACAGGGTGCCGGCGCCGAAGCCGCCCTCCCACCCCATCGACCCGCAGAGGAAGCGGCCGGCGGTGTCGCAGCCACCGTCGTTCATGCGGACGGCCGGGTCGCTGAACGCAGCCGGCCCCTCCTCGAGGATGGAGAACGACTCGTCGGCGAACAGGAAACCCCGTTCCACCCCGATCACGTAGCCCCCTGACGCACGGCCGCGGATGACACCCGCCAGGCGCGGATGCACGTCGTGCCTGTCGATGCTGCCGTCGTCGTGGCGGACCAGGACGTCGCCCTCCATCATGTCCACGAGCAGGAGCTCGTTCCGGCGCGGATCCCAGTAGGGGCCTTCGCCGTGGAAGGTGCAGACGTCGGAGATTTGCTCGGCCTTCACAGTGCCTCCTGTAGTGGTGCGGATGCCTTCTGGAACTGGGGACGGCGTCAGCCGCCCGATGGAGCCGGGGTCGCATCGGCCAGGCCGACACACGCGCGGGTCTGCTCGACCCGCGCCACGGCGTCGCCGAGCTCGACGAGGACGGTGCTCGAGGCGACGTCGTCCGGGTCGAAGAGGACCTCGACGGCGGGGTCGCGTCCGTAGGTGGTGGCGGTCCAGGCCGGATCCCCCTCGCGGACCACCCAGTCGACGTCGTTCACCGTGACGCACGGATCGGTGGTGGGGCCGGGGACGTCCACACCGCACCGCAGGACCACCTTGGACGGGTCCCCCCAGGCGGACGTGGCCTGGCTGTTCGTGTCGCGCTGTTCGTTCTCGGCGACCGTCGGAGGCAGCGCGATCATCACCTCGGCGCACCGAACATTTGCGGCGTCCTGCGCCGGGTCGACATCCACCACGGACGCGCAGCCCGCCATCCCCATCAGGAGGGCCGCGGCGGGCACCAGGAGCATTGCGGCGCGGGGGAGGGCAGGCATGGTTCCACCCTAGTAGGTGGCCCGACGCCGGGTGGGACCGCCGTGCGCGAGAGCGCGACACGGAGCAGTCGAGCACGACACGGAAGACCCGTGCACGGCAGGAACCGGGAGCGGGAACCGGCCGCCCGTAAACTTCAGGAGCCGCAGTCCGTCTCAGCTGCCGGTACCACCCCCGCACCGCGGTGCCGCTTTCCGGCGGGCCGCGTGCGAGAGCCCGATCCGAGGAACCATGACCGCGCCCCACCGCCGCCCCCTGCCCGCACCCGCCCTCACGAGGACCCTCACCGGAGCCGCCGGCGCGCTCCTCGCTGCCGCCGTCCTCGCCGCGCCGACAGCCGCCGTCGCGCTCCCGCTGTCACCCGCGATCATCCCCGCCGTGGTTGCGCAGCAGGAGCCCGCCGTCGTCGAGCAGCCGCAGCCGGAGTCGACCTTCGTCGAGCCGGCCCCGGTGGTGCCCGATCCGACGGCGACGAGCGGGATAGACCCGGTCACGGGATTCGCCATCAACACCCGCACCGGGTTCCTGGTCCACCCGCCCACCGGCCACCTGATCGAACCCGGAACCGGGCAGCTCCTGTTCGCCGACACGCTCATCTACACGAACCTGCGCTACGACGCCGAGACAGGGCAGGTCGTCGATCCCGCCGGCGGGACGGCAGCACCGGAACCCGGTGCAGGTGGTCCGACGGCGACGGCGTCGTCCGCGCCCTCCGCCACCGCGTCGGCCTCCGCACCCGCCACGGTCACACCCACTCCCACGGTCGCTCCCGTCCCCGTCGCGACGTCGATCGCTCCCGTGGTGACCGCCTCGGCCAGTCCGACCCCCCGGCCCAGCCGGTCGAGCACCCGCACGCCCTCGAGCAGCCCGGAGGCCGCGGTCGAGGAGGAGCGCATGTCGTCCCTGGCGCCCGCCGCCTGGATCGGTGCCGGCGTCGTCGCCGTCGCGCTCGCCGTCATCGGTGTGCTGGCCGCGCGCCGACGCGGACGCCACCAGTCCTGACGCCCGAGCGCGGCCGGTAAGGTGCAAGATGTGAAAAATCTTCTGGTCACCGGCGGCGCCGGCTTCATCGGGTCCAATTTCGTCCACTACCTGATGGAGCATACGGACGTGTCCGTCACGGTGGTGGACAAGATGACCTACGCAGGCAACCACGCCTCGCTCGAAGGACTGCCCGCCGACCGCTTCGAACTGGTGGTCGGGGACATCGCGGACGCCGCCGTGGTGAATCCGCTGACCGAACGGGCCGACGCCGTCGTGCACTATGCGGCGGAGTCGCACAACGACAACTCGCTGCACGACCCCCGGCCCTTCCTGGACACGAACATCATCGGCACCTACACGCTGCTCGAGGCCGCGCGCAGGTTCGGCACGAGGTTCCACCACATCAGCACCGACGAGGTGTACGGCGACCTCGAGCTCGACGATCCCGCACGCTTTATCGAGAGCACGCCCTACAACCCCTCGAGCCCGTACTCGTCGACGAAGGCCGGCTCGGACCTGCTGGTGCGCGCCTGGGTCCGCTCCTTCGGCGTCCGGGCGACCATCAGCAATTGCTCCAACAACTACGGGCCGTACCAGCACGTGGAGAAGTTCATCCCGCGCCAGATCACCAACGTGATCGACGGCGTCCGTCCCAAGCTCTACGGCGAGGGCCTGAACGTGCGCGACTGGATCCACGCGAACGACCACTCCTCGGCCGTATGGACGATCCTCGACCGGGGCGAGATCGGGCAGACCTACCTGATCGGGGCCGACGGCGAGCGGAACAACAAGGACGTCGTGGAGCTGATCCTGACGGAGATGGGCCTGTCCGCCGACGCGTACGACCACGTGGTAGACCGCGCCGGCCATGACCTGCGCTATGCCATCGACTCGACGAAGCTGCGCACCGAACTCGGCTGGACGCCGGAGTTCCACCACTTCGAGCAGGGCCTGCGCGACACCATCGCCTGGTACCGGGACAACGAGGACTGGTGGCGCCCGCAGAAAGCCGTGACGGAGTCCAAGTACACCGAGCTGGGGCAGTAAGGCCATGGGACCCGACTTCTCGAAGCCGCTGGCAGCCCGCGAAACACCGATCCCCGGCGTCGTCCTCTTCGACCTCCCCGTGCACGGCGACAACCGGGGCTGGTTCAAGGAGAACTGGCAGCGCGCCAAGATGACCGGCGCCGGCCTCGCCGACTTCGGTCCGGTGCAGAACAACATCTCGTTCAACGAGACCGCGGGCACCACCCGCGGTATCCATGCCGAGCCGTGGGACAAGTTCATTTCGGTCGCCACGGGCCGGGTCTTCGGCGCCTGGGTGGACCTGCGCGAGGGGCCGTCCTTCGGTGCGGTCTTCACGGCCGAGCTGGATCCGTCGACGGCGATCTTCATCCCGCGCGGCGTCGGCAACGCGTTCCAGACCCTCGAGGACGGGACGGCCTACACCTACCTGGTCAACGACCACTGGTCGGCCGACGCGCAGGACCAGTACGTATTCCTCAACCTCGCCGACGAGACGGCCGCCATCGACTGGCCCATCCCGCTTGTCGATGCGGAACTGTCCGAGAAGGACCGGAAGCACCCGCGCCTTGCCGAGGTCACGCCGCTCGCCCCGCGCAGGACGCTCGTCGTCGGTGCCGACGGGCAGCTCGGCAGGGCACTCCGCAGTGCCCTCGCGGACCATCCCTCCGTCGAATTCGCCGGGCGCGCCGAGTTCGACCTCCTCGCTGGCGACCTCGACGGCGTCCGACCCTGGGCGGCCTACGACACCATCATCAACGCGGCCGCGTACACAGCCGTCGACGCCGCCGAGACGCCGGAGGGCCGCGCGGCCGCCTGGGCCGTCAATGTCTCCGGCGTGGCAGCACTCGCCCGGGTGGCCGCGGCCCACCGCCTGACCCTCGTCCATATCTCGAGCGACTACGTGTTCGACGGATCGCGGGAGCTCCACGACGAGGGGGAGCCCTTCAGCCCACTCGGTGTCTACGGACAGACGAAGGCGGCAGGGGACGCGATCGTCGCGACAGTGCCGCGATACTACATCCTCCGCACCAGCTGGGTCATCGGGGAGGGCAGCAACTTCGTCCGGACGATGGCGGGCCTCGCAGGCCGGGGCATCTCGCCGAGCGTGGTGAACGACCAGATCGGCCGCCTCACCTTCACCGAGGACATCGCCGGTGCCATCCTGCACCTGCTCGGCACGGGAGCGCCGTACGGCACCTACAACGTGACCAACGACGGTGACGTGCAGAGCTGGGCGGACATCGCGGCCGAGGTGTACGCGCTCGCCGGCAGGGATCGCGCCGACGTCACGGGCGTCAGCACGGCGGAGTACTTCGCGGGCAAGGAGGCTGCGCCGCGGCCCCTCCAGAGCACGCTCGACCTGTCCAGGATCAAGGCATCGGGCTTCGCGCCGGCTCCGGCTTCACAGCGACTCGGCGCCTATGTCCGCGCGCTCACCGGCTAGGATCTCCGGCGGGCTGGGCGGTCCTCTCAGCCCGGCCCCGTATCATTGACCCGAATCCGACCCGACCACTGCTCTTCGACTGGGGACCCCGATGGCACTGAACGACACCGACGCGCCCGTGAAACGAAGGCGTCAGCGCCATCCCGTGCGCACCACCCTGCTGGTCTTCGGTGCCATCGTCGTCGTCGCCGCCCTCGTGGCCGGCGGCTACCTGTTCTCGCTCGCGCGATCCTTCGATGCAGGGTCCGAGACGATCGAGACGGCCTTCCCCGCGGAGGAATCGCGGCCCACGGTGGCTCCCGAGGCCGAGGGTGCGGTCAACATCCTGCTGCTCGGCAGCGATTCACGGGCGACGCCGGAAGAGCTGGGCGACACGGCGTCCACCGATCCTTCGGACAGCCGTGCGGACACCATGATGCTGATGCACGTCCCCGCGGACCGCCAGGACATCCAGGTCATGTCCATCATGCGCGACACCTGGACGGACATCCCGGGGCACGGTGAGGCCAAGGTCAACGCCGCCATGGCGCTCGGTGGCGTACCGCTCGTGGTGCAGACCGTCGAAGGCCTGTTCGGCACGCGCATCGACCACGTGGCGAGTATCGACTTCGAAGGGTTCAAGGGCCTCACCGATGCGCTCGGCGGGGTGCAGGTGGACAATCCTGTCGCGTTCCAGTCCCGAGGCAGCGAGGGTGAGTCCTTCGCAGCGGGACCGATCACCCTGCAGGGCGAGTCGGCGTTGAAGTTCGTCCGCGAACGCTATGCGTTCAGCGACGGCGACTACCAGCGGGTGAAGAACCAGCAGCTGTTCGTCAAGTCGGTCATCAGCAAGGTACTCACTGCGGACACCTTGACCAATCCGCAGAAGGTCTACGAGGTCGTCGATCAGGTGTCGCCGTTCGTGGCCGTGGACTCATCCCTCGACGCCGGGGCCGTCGGATCGCTGGCCGTGTCGCTCCGAGGCGTGCGGAGCGGCGATATCGACTTCTTCACGCTGCCCAACCTCGGGACCGGGACGTCGGCGGACGGGCAGTCGATCGTGATCAAGGACGACGCCGCCATCGCGCAGATTGCGGAGGCGCTGCAGGGCGACACCCTGGCCGACTACCTGACCGCCAACCCGGAAGCCGGATCGTGACACTCGGAAGGGCTGCGCGGCGGACAGCAGGGTCCGCGCTGCTCGGGCTGTCCCTTCTCGTCGCCGTGCCGCTGGTGCCTGCCGCGGCTGACGATACTGCGGTCGTGCCGGGGCCCGAGCAAACGACGGCTCCCCCTGCGCTGCCGACGACGCCAACTGTTCCGACAACGGCTCCGGCAACGCCTCCGACAACACCTCCGACTCCGGCTCCCGCCCCGGTGCCGGCTCCCGCCCCGGTGCCGGCTCCCGCCCCGGCACCGGCTCCGGCTCCCGTACCCGCTCCAGCACCGCCTGCGCCGTCGCCTTCCCCTGCGCCGACCCAAGAACCCTCGCCGTCAGAAGAACCCGCCAGCGATGTCGATCCAGCCACAGGTTTCGCGATCGATCCTGCGACCGGTTGGCTCATCCATCCACCCACGGGATACCTCATCGAGCCCGGAACGTCCGTTCTGGTAATTCCTGGCTCGCTCGAGTACACGACCTTCAGATGGGACCCGCTCACGGGCCTCGTCGAGAACGTCCAGGAGGAGGAGTCGACTCCCTCGGCGTCTGCTGAACCAACGAAGGGCACCGCCACGCCGACGCCGACTGCAACGGCATCGCCGAGCGCAACGGCTTACCCGTCAGCTACCTCACGACCGTCGCCCTCGGCGGAGCCCTCCGGAATCGCAACCGGGGCGGAGCAGGCGGGGACCCGCGTGCCGATCGGGGAGCATCCTGTTACGCGTGCCCTCGTCGTCCTCCTGCTCGTGGGTCTCGGGGTTCTCTACTACGCAAGGCTCCGCCCAGGCGGTAGAACCACCAAATAGCGGGATTCTCCCGGATCAGCGCTAGGCTTAGCGCGATAATTTGGTCTCGGCTGAGCTCTGGGGGTTCTTCAATGCGGGTCATGCTGCTCACGCACTCCTATGCACCCGAACACAGCCCTCCCCAGCGTCGTTGGACGGGGTTCATTCGTTCGTTCGTCTCGGAAGGGTGGTCGGTCGATGTCGTCACCCCGGTGGCCCATGCGCCCCACGGGCGGAGGACTCTTCCTAGGCGCATTGCGGGCCGCGCCTTCCGCACGGATGTCGGCGGTCACGGGGAGCGGATCCGCCGCGTACCATACCTGCGGCACGGAACCACCCGCATGGGGCGCCTCCTGAATCACCTCTTCTCTGCGGGCATGTCCGTTCCGATCGCGTTGCTCGCTCCACGGCCCGACGTCGTGATCGTGACGGTGCCGAGTCTGCCGATCCTCGGTGCGGGTTTCGTGGTGTCGCGCCTGCTGAAGCGGCCGCTCGTGGTCGACATGCGGGATGCCTGGCCGGATATCGCCCGTGATGCGCGCATCGTCCAGGGCAGTGCGAAGGGTCTCGCCGAGCGTGCCATCATCGCAATCCAGGACCGTGCCGAACTCGTCGTCACGGTGACGTACGGCTTCGCCCGGACGCTGAGGGAGCGGGGCCTGAAAAATGTTGCGACTGTGACCAACGGTGTCGATGTCGACCAGTTGCGGACACTTGATCCGGTGCCTCTCGATAAGGAGAGGCTGGACGTCCTGTACCTCGGAAATCATGGGGAGAGCCAGCACCTGGAGGTCCCCATCAAGGCCGCGGCACTCGTCGGGGAGCGCATGCGCCTGACGATGGTCGGACACGGGGTCCGACGCAAGGACCTCAAGTCCCTGGCGGCGGCCCTCGACGCCCCCGTCGACTTCGACGATCCCGCCTACGGGCCAAGCGTCATGGACTACTACGCGAAGGCCGACAGCTGCATTGTGGCATTACGTGACGACTGGAAGTCCTTCGAGACCACTATCCCGTCGAAGACCTATGAAGTCCTGTCGATCGGGCGACACGTCACCGGGATCGTGCTCGGTGAGGCACGCAAGATCCTCGAGGAAGCAGAAGCGGGTCACGTCGTCGCCGCGAACCCTCGCGCGCTTGCCGACCTGTGGTTGTCCCTCGCCGCAGATCGGGGGCAACTCCGCGTCAACGGCGCCGGCCGGCAGTGGGTCCAGCGCAATGCCGACGTCGCGGCACTCGGTCAGGCATACATCGAGCTGCTTCGAGAAGTCGCCCGCGGAGTTTCGTCGCGGTGACCGTGCTGCACAACGTGCTGCTCGCTTCGATAACAGCAGCGACGCACCTCGGGGATGACCCCGTGCTCCTGGTGGCGCAGATCGTTCGCAGGCTGCCCGCGGCCCTCGGTCCTGGGGCAGCACGTGTGCTGGGCTCCGTGCCGACATTCAGCACACGTGCCCTCGGCGCTCATCTGGCCGGCGACGGCCACTCGCGGGATCAGGTGATCGACGGCGCGCTCGCCGGCCGAATCGGGGGCCGATCGGCAGCGCGGCTCGCCGAGGTAGCGCTTACGGCCAATGACGTCGAACGGGCAGACTCCCTGCTCGCCCGCGCGGGCGCGGCCGCGGCGACGCGCGCGCGACGGCGCTGGCATGCCGGTGATATGACAGGTGCCATTGCCGTTCTGAGGACTGCAGGCATGCGACGGAAAGCAGAACGACTGCAGAGCGAACTGCGCGTGTACCAGGACTGGCAGCCGACGCTCGGTCCCGTGGAGTCTTATGCGCCGAAGGCCGGAACGGTCCTCCATCTGTTGACCAACTCCCTGCCGCACACCGGCAGTGGCTACGCCCAGCGCTCCCATTCGATCCTTCAGGCGCAGGCGGCCCTCGGCTGGGATGTCCATGCTGCTACCAGGGTCGGCTACCCGGTTCAGATCGGCAAACTGTTCGCCCGCGACCAGGACGACGTGGAGGACGTCACCTACCACCGGCTACTGACGGCGCGTCTGCCCGGAGGGTTCGACGAGCGACTCCAGTTGCAGGCGGAACTCCTCCTGAAGCTCGCGCTCGAGGTGCGTCCGGCCGTACTTCATACCACCACCCACTTCATCAACGGGCTCGTCGTGCGTGAGGTTGCGCGTGTGCTCGGAATTCCCTGGGTATACGAGGTACGTGGGCAATTAGCCGATACGTGGGCGTCGGTCCGAGGCGCCGATGCACGCCACAGTGAGAAGTATCTTCAGTTCCAGAAGCGGGAAAAGGAGGTGATGCTCGACGCCGGTCTGGTGGTCACCCTTGGTCACGCGATGAAGGCGAATATTCTGGCCGTGGGTGTGCCGGAGACCAAGGTGCTGCTGATGCCGAATGCTGTGGGAGGTGACTTCCTCGACGAACCACTGACTCAGGTCGATGCCCGCCGGGAGGTGGGGCTGTCCGCGTCAGGGCAGTACATCGGAACCGTCTCCAGCCTCGTACCCTATGAGGGAATTCGATACCTCATCCAGGCTTTTGGACTGTTGGCAACTGATCATCCCGACCTCAGGCTGCTCATCGTCGGCGACGGTGTCTCCATGCCATCCCTGCGCGCCCAAGCCGAGCAGAGTGCGTACAAGGACCGCATCATCTTCACCGGTCGCGTCCCTCGGCGGCTAGCTGTCCGATACCATCAAGCGCTGGACGTCTTCGCAGTCCCTCGGGAGGACCTCGAGGTGACTCGTGACGTCACGCCACTCAAGCCCGTCGAGGCCCTAGCCTGCGCCAGGCCGGTAGTGGCGGCGGATCTTCCCGCGCTTCGGGAGATCGTGGAACCGGGCGTCACCGGTATCCTTACTAAGTCCGGAAGTGCGAACGCGCTTGCAGACGGGCTTTCTGTCCTTCTCGCGAACCCGGTGCTGGCGGCGGAACTGGGTCGAGCCGGACGGGAACGCATGCTGCATGAACGAACATGGGCAGCCAACGCGGCCGCCCTGGCGAATGAGCTGGAAAAACTGGGAGTCACCAACGGATGAGCATTGAAGAAAGGACGGGGACGCCGGCGGTCACGGTCCCCGTCAACCTCAAGCGACTCAAGAGGATCGGCCAGCGCCCGGATTTCCTCGATTACCTGGTTCAACTGTGGGACCGGAGGAGCTTCATCTTCTTCGACGCGCGGGCGAGGGTGCAGAGCGGCAACGAGAAGAACATCCTCGGCAGTGCCTGGCTCGTCCTCACCCCCGTCCTCTCCGGCCTGTCGTTCTACCTGATCTTCGGCCTGCTCCTGGACACCAGCAAAGGCATCGAGAATTTCATCGGCTACCTGATCATCGGTGTGTTCACCTTCCAGATGAGCACACGAGCCATCACCGGCGGGGCGGGGTCCCTCACCGGCAACACGGCGATGATCCGGGCGTTCCAGTTCCCGCGGGCATCGCTTCCCATCGCGATCAACGTGCGGGAACTGCTGTCGAACGTCCCGGTCACCATCGTGATGCTCCTGTTCGTCATCCTGCTCGATCCCGCGGAGGAGATCACCTGGCGGTGGTTCCTGATCCTGCCCGCCATCTTCCTGCAGTTCCTGTTCAACCTCGGTGTCGGGATGCTGCTGGCACCACTGGTGCTGAAGATTCCTGACTTCAGCATGCTGCTCTCCTTCGTCATGCGGCTCTGGATGTACGCCTCTGCGGTCTTCTTCTCCGATCACCGCTTCGACGAATTCCCCGTCATCCGCACCATCATGGACTTCAATCCCATCTACCTGGTCATCAAGGCCATCCGCGACTCGGTCCTGTATGCCACCACCCCGTCCCTGCGCGACTGGACCGTGCTAACCCTGTTCGCGCTGGTGACCGTCGGCGCCGGGCTCCTGGTGTTCTGGCGTGGAGAGGAATCCTATGGACGGGTCTAGCGAGCACGGTACGGTCGTGTCCGAACCGACGGTCGTGGTGGACGGGATCTCCGTCGTGTACCGCACCAGGCAGCAGTCCCCCGGCAGGACGACGTCGCGGCCGTCGGTCCTCGGCGGCCTCCGGAAAGGGAAAGTGACCGGCGGAACGGTCCGGACCACCGCCTTAAAGAACGTATCCTTCGTGGCCAACCAGGGGGATTCGATCGGAGTCATCGGCCGCAACGGGTCCGGCAAGAGCACCCTCATGAAGGTGCTGGCAGGCCTGATCATCCCCGATGCCGGGACGGTGTATGCGGCGAGCAACCCCATCCTCCTGGGCGTCAATGCCGCGCTGATCAGCTCCATGTCGGGCGCCCAGAACATCCGTCTGGGCTGTCTCGCCATGGGGATGAGCCATACGCAGATCGACGCGAAGTTCAACGACATCGTCGCGATGTCGGGGTTGGAGGACGAGATCTACCACCCCATGAATTCCTACTCCTCAGGAATGGGCGCACGCCTCCGCTTCGCCATCGCCGCTGCGGTGGATCCCGAGATCCTGCTGGTCGATGAGGCGCTCAACACCGGTGACGCCCAGTTCAAGGAGCGTTCGAAGGAGCGGATGAAGCAGGTCACGAGCCAGGCCGGCACGGTGTTCATCGTCAGCCACAGCCTGGACACGATCAAGTCGACCTGCAATCGCGCCTTCTGGATCGACAAGGGCGACTTCATCATGGACGGTGCGCCCGATGACGTGGCCAAGGAATACAAGAACTTCATCTGGCGCATCAATGAAGGCAACGCCGATTACGGCCGGAAGATCCGCGCCGAGCTCATGGCCGGCCTGCCCGCCATGCAGACGACACTCCTGCCCAACGGCTGGAAGCGGTCACGGTAGCAATGGGAGCACGTGATTGGGTCGCCTACTGGCGCCGTGCGCTGTGGCACGCCCGCCAGGGCGGTGTGCAGCAGGTGCGCAGCTACCTGCACCGGAGCTCGCCCGAACGGGACGAGGCGAGCCTCGCCGGCGTCCGGGGAGCGGAGGGGGCCTGGAGGGGATTCGGCCGCAACCGCCGGCTGGT
The DNA here is from genome assembly GCF_057291175.1 of Arthrobacter sp. UYP4. Taxonomy (NCBI): domain Bacteria; kingdom Bacillati; phylum Actinomycetota; class Actinomycetes; order Micrococcales; family Micrococcaceae; genus Arthrobacter; species Arthrobacter sp. UYP4. The sequence goes on along the minus strand of NZ_JBXAVU010000001.1, from coordinate 765,314 downwards.
CTTCCGGGAAACCACCACGACGGCGGTCGCTCCCCGTCGCCCCGACGTGCGGGTCGGGATCATCATGGATGACTTCTCCGCTGCGGCCTTCGCGTTCGAGTGGACCGTGCTGGCCATCAGCCCGCACGACTGGGAAGCCCAGCTCCGGGACCACGACCTCGACTTCGTGGTGGTGGAGTCGGCGTGGGCCGGCAACGGCGGGGCATGGCGTGGCAAGATCGCCGGGCCGCACGGGCCTGCGCGGGTGCTCGAACAGTTCGCTGCCGGCTGTCGGGCGGCGGGCATCCCGTCCGTCTTCTGGAACAAGGAGGACCCTCCGCACTACGACGACTTCCTTCCCGCGGCCCGACTCTTCGACCACGTCTTCACCACCGACGTCGACAGGCTCCCCAGCTACCGCAGGGACCTCGGTCATGACCGGGTCTCCGTGCTGCCCTTCGCAGCGCAGCCGCGGATCCACAATCCGGTGCGGCCGCGCCACGGGTGGCATGCCCGCAACATCGCCTTCGCCGGGATGTACTTCGCCCACAAGTACGAGGATCGCCGACGGCAGATGGATCTCCTGCTGGGCGCGGCCGTCGACGCGACGACCGGATTCAAGGACGGCTTCGAGATCTTCTCCCGCCAGCTGGGCAAGGAGCAGCAGTACCAGTTCCCTGGAGTCCTCGCCCGGCATGTGGTGGGTTCGCTCAGCTACGGACAGATGCTCACCGCGTACAAGGCCTACAAGGTCTTCCTGAACGTCAATTCCGTCACCGAATCGCCGTCCATGTGTGCACGACGGATCTTCGAGATCACTGCGGCGGGGAGCTGCGTCGTCTCCACGCCCAGTGCAGCCATCAGCAGGTTCTTCCCGAACGGTGAGATCCTCACCGCCTCCTCCCGGGACGAGGCTTCCCACCTGCTGAGGGCCGTCACCGCCAATCCCGAGTATTCGGAGCGGCAGGTGCACAGGGCCCAGCGACTGATCTGGTCGGACCACACCTTCAGCCACCGGGCAGCCACCATTGCGGGCACTGTCCGGCCCCAGGCGGCTGCTGCGGGCGGGCGCCCGCGCATCTCCGCGCTGGTGGCGAGCTTCCGCCCCCACCAGATGCAGCACGTCATCGAGTCCATCGCCGGCCAGCAGGGCGTCGACGTTCAACTCGTGTACCTGGCGCACGGGTTCGACGTCGATGAGAGGCTCTTCCGGGAGCGTTGCCGCGAAGCGGGACTCGCGGACGCCGTCCTCCTGCACGAGCCGGCAGCCACACCCCTGGGGGAGTGCCTCAACGCCCTGGTGCGCAGTGCTGACGGCGACCTGTCGACCAAGTGGGACGACGACGACCTCTATGCGCCCCTGTACCTGGGCGACCTGGCTCATGCCACCATGTACTCGGAGGCGGACATCGTGGGGAAGCGGGCGCACTACATGCACCTCGCCGGCCCCGACGCGACCATCCTGCGCAACCCGCACCTCGAGCATCGGTTCGTCACTGCCGTATCCGGCCCCACGATCTTCGCGTCCACCCAGACGTTCATGGACCTGCCGTTCCAGGCGGTGACGACCGGCGAGGATACCCGGTTCCTTCAGGACGCGGTGCGGGCGGGTGCACGAATCTACTCCACCGACCGGTTCAACTACTGCCAGATGCGAGGGCGCGACGCCGCCTCGCACACGTGGGCCATCACCAACGAGCAGCTGATGGCGTCATCCAAGATCCAGTTCTTCGGCTCGCCCGAAGACCACATCGTCGTATAGGGGAACCATGAAGACGACCGTTTTCGACCTCGCCGTGATCGGCCTCGGCTACATCGGCCTGCCCACCGCGGCCATCTTCGCCGCCAAGGGGAAGCGGGTAGCGGGTGTGGACGTCAAGCAGTCCACCGTCGACGCCGTCAACCGGGGTGAGGTGCCCTTCGTGGAGCCCGACATGGGGGTGGTGGTCTCCGGTGCCGTGAGCCTGGGAAATCTCGTCGCCATGACGGAGGTGCCGCACGCCGACGCCTACATCATCGCCGTACCCACCCCGCTGGCCGACGGCAAGGGGGCGGACATGTCGTACCTCACCAGTGCCCTCCAGGCACTGGCACCGAAACTGCGCGGTGGTGAGCTGGTGATCCTGGAATCGACCTCGCCCCCCGGAACGACCGAGCGCCTGGCCGCGCACCTGAAGGAGGTGCGGCCGGATTTGTGGTCGGATGGAGCGCAGGGGGCCGGACCGGTGCACGTCGTGCACTCGCCTGAACGCGTTCTTCCCGGCCGGATCATGATCGAGATGGCGACGAACGACCGCGTGATCGGCGGCCTCACCGACGAAGGCGCCCAACTGGCGAAGAAACTGTACGAGGTGATCTGCCAGGGCGAGATCCACCTCACGGATGCGACCACCGCGGAGATGACCAAGCTCGTGGAGAACACGTTCCGCGACGTCAACATCGCCTTCGCCAACGAGCTGTCCGTGATCTGCGACAGGCTGGGCATCGACGTGTGGCGGCTCATCGAACTCGCCAACCACCACCCGCGTGTGGACGTCCTGCGTCCGGGGCCCGGTGTCGGCGGGCACTGCATCGCCGTGGATCCGTGGTTCATCGTCGATGCCGCGCCGGCTGAATCCGGGCTGATCCGTACGGCCCGCGAGGTCAACGACGCGAAACCCCACCACGTTGTGAGCCGCGTCAAGGAACTGCTTCGTGACAGGCCGGACGCCACCGTGGCCGTGCTGGGCCTGGCCTTCAAGGCGAACATCGACGACGTCCGGGAATCCCCGTCCATGACCATCGTCCAGGAGCTCGTACGGCAGCTGCCCCAGGCGACGCTCCTTCCGGTGGACCCGCATGTGGACGAGGTCCCCGCCGTGCTGAGGGCCGCCGGGATCGGTCGCATGTATGCGTTGGACTCCGCCCTGGCCGCGGCCGATGCCGTCCTGCTCCTGGTCGACCACGACCAGTTCGTCGACGTCGCCGACGAGGACCTCCGCGGCAAGACGATCATCGACACGAAGGGCATCTGGAACGACCGGCAGGCGGATCGGGCAGCCCCCGCATCCGTCCTCGCAGCTTCAGAATCAGCGGGCTAGGGCAGCGTGACCACGACCATTCCCGAGGACCTCGCCGCACTGGGCATCCAGCTGAAGCCCGTTCACGGCCCGCGCGGAGCAGTCAGCCTGATCAGTGTCGTCGTCCCCGCCGATACCGCGACAGAGATCGAGGTGGCGGCCACCGCCGCAGCCCTTCTGGCCTCGGCCTGTCAGGACTTCACGGTGCACATCGTCGGTACGTCGGAAGCGACCACCGCCAGGGCCAGGGCCTGGCTGTTGCCCGACGCCAGATTCCGCTGGGTTCCCGACTCCGAGGGACTGCCCATGGCGTCGCGGTTCACGCTGGTCCTGCACCCGGGAACGAGGGTGGGCACCTATTCCCTCGAAGCGCTGGTCGACGTGGCCCTGTCCACCGGCGCCACGCTGGTGCGTGCCCTGGTCGATGGGCGAACGAGTGCGGCCGAGTTCTGGGTGAGCGACGTCCTGTCGAAGCACAGGGCGTCCGGCGATCCGGAGAAGGCCGTACGCGCGGCAGGAGCGGAGCGCTGGATCGCAGGCAGTTCGGTGGGACTGCACGATTACCGGCAGCTGGCTCCGCGCATCCACCTGCGCAAGGGGGCGGCCGGCCGCCACGACCTGACCATCGTGGTGCGGGACGCAGCGGACCGCGACGTGCGCGCCGATTACGAGGAGCGACTCCGCCACCTTGAGGCCCGACTGGCGAGATCCGAGAAGGCGCGCCGGCGCCTCGAGGCAGGTCTTCCTCCGAAACGTGGTGTTGCGCGTCTGGCTGCTGCTGCCCGTCGGGGCCCCGGCTATGTGACAGCCCGGGCCGCCACCATCCTGCGCAGGGGAGGAAGCCGATGAGACTGACGAGTGTTGCCGTCGGATTCGACACCGAACCCATCGCGCCGGTCATGACGGCGCTCAGCCTCGACTATGCCGCGACCCCCTGGGAGAGGCGTTCCTCCGACGACGTCGCCGGGTGGCACCACGACACTCCTCCGGATGGGCGGTGGTGGGGTACCTACCTCGTCCGCGCCGACTCCCTGGTCGAGGCCCGCAGCATCCTGCCCCTCCTCCGGGGCGAAGGCAAGGCGCAGCGATTCGTCCTGGTCATCGACGGCCATGTGCCTCACCAGGCCGCCGAGGCATGGACGAGCCGCCACCTGGGCGACAGGGCGGCCGCCGTCGCGTCGATCATCCCGGGCCTCGGCTTTGCCTCGACCATCGAAGGCGGGAAATGGGTTCCCGTCCATGCTGCAGCCCTTGCCGCCCTGGCAACCGCCCTCGAGACAGGAGCCGCCCCGGTGCTCGGCGGCCTCCGTGCAGGATTCGTCGAGCCGCGGACACGGAACTGGGCTGCAGGGGACACGCTGGCGAGCCTGATGACGCCCGAGCTGTTGCACCCGGAGGATGACGACATCTACGCGGTGGACGTGATCGTGGGGCAGCCACCCCTGCCGCTGCCTCGCGTCGAGGGCCGGGTCACGCCGCCGGTCTGGACACCCGGGCCGCAGGACCTGCCCCCCGTGGACACCGCCGTGATCAGCCCCCGCGGCTTCCTGCCCGATACCGGCGAATCGATCGTGGAGCTGCGGCCGGAGGACGTCTCCGCCGATGGTCGCCTTCCCGAGGGTGAACTCGCAGCACTGCGAGGCGCCGGTTACGTGGCCGTCGACGGGTCGCGCTTCGCATCCCTCGAACGGCAGTTGGCGTGGCGCCTGGCGCAGCTCAGCGTCGCAGGGGTCCCGCTGCTGGCCTCGAACCTCCCGGCCGGAGTGCAGGCGATGCTCAAGCAGCCCCTGGTCGAACTCATCGGTGCCTTCGATCCCGTGGATGCGCCCGTGCAGCGGGAGTCGAAATCGATCGACCTCCGGCGTGCCGCCCTCGAACGGTTCGGACCGGCCCAGCGGTGGAACGCCATCCTGCGTGATCTGCACCAGGTTCCGGTACCCTCGCCGACGGTGAGCATACTGCTCGCCACCCGGCGGCCGGACAAGGTGGGCTCGGCTCTCGCCCAGGTGGCACTGCAGTCCTGGGACAGGATCGAGGTGGTCCTCGTGCTGCACGGGATCGACCCGGACGCTCCGGCGGTGCGGCAGGCCATCGATGCCTACACCGGCCCACTCACCGTGGTGGCGGTGCCGGCGCAGACGGTGTTCGGCGCTGCCCTCAACGAGGGCACGAGAGTGGCCGGCGGCGATTACCTCACCAAGATGGACGACGACGACTGGTACGGGCCGCACCATGTCAGGGACCTGGTCCGCGCAGCGGAGTACAGCGGAGCGCAGCTCGTCGGGTCCCAGGTCGAATTCGTCTACCTCGAAAGCATCGACATCACCACGCGCCGCCCGCACCACGGCGAGCGGTATTCCGACCACGTGGCAGGCGGCACGATGCTGCTGCGCCGCGACGACCTGCGGCGACTGGGCGGGTGGCGCCCCGTCCACCGGGCGGTCGACCGTTGCCTGCTCCAGTCGGTCCAGGCCGCAGGCGGGCTGATCTACCGCTCCCACGGACAGAATTACCTCATGCATCGCCGTTCTGCCGAGGATTCCCACGGCGGCCATACCTGGAATCCGGAGGACAGCGTCTTCCTGCAGAGCGTGTCCGAACAGTGGGACGGGTTCGTTCCACCCCCACAGATCCGCGGTGCCACCCCGGCCGTCACGGGCCGTAGCAGTGATCTCTCAAGTTACTTCAGAACTGGACTCAAGCAATGACAAGCACTCTTCCTCGCGGGACCACCACACCGGCGAAGCCCGAGATCTCGATCCGTCGCCTCGTGCGCAGGGTCGCCAAGACCTCCGCACGCAAGAAACTGGTGCTCGCTGCGGCGATCGTCGTGTTCCTGGTGGCCATCGTGTCCGCCTACTACCGCATGCCCGTCGTGCTCGTCCCCGCACTCATCCTGCTGGTCGTGGGTGGGGCCCTGGCCGCCCTCAAACTGGACGACCTCCTGAAGAGTGCCCGTGCCTCCCTGAAAGCGAGCACACAGCTGCTGCAGGCCGTTCCGGCCGGCACGCCGCGTGGGACGCAGGTCGCGCTCGGGACCGCGAGTTCCTGGGCTTCGAACGACGACCTCACACCGGCAAAACTGGTGCAACGACTGACCAAGCTCCGCTCCCTCGACGGCCGCGACATCCTGGTGAGGAAAGTGACCAACGGCGAGTGGGACTGGAAGGATCTGGAGACGGCCCTGGACATGTACCGACTGGGCGGGTCGGCCCGCAAGGGCGTGAGCCAGGTCCTCGACGCGACGGTCAAGACGAGGCTCCTGCTGGTCGCGGACCTGTGCTACCGGCAGAACCTGAGGCCCGAGGACATGCTCAACGCCGCCACCATCTACCGCTACGTCTACCAGAAGATGGGCGCCTCGCCGTTCGTCGGGAAGAAGCGCGGCGAGTTCTACCTCGATGCCCTGTCGCAGACGGGGAGGGGCGATCAGACCCTCAAGTTCCAGGGGCTCTACGATGCGGAGAAACTGAACCCGAACGACCTCCACCTGTTCCGGGCGAACGCGAAGAATCCCTTCCGTCACCAGAGCCATACCGGCGAGGAATGGCTTGCGGAGATCAACGCCGTGTACGAAGCGGCGGGCCTGGCGGCCATCCGGCTTCGTACCGGTGCTGGTCCCGCCTTCGCGCGGCTCTTCACGGATCCCGTGCCCGGCGTGGACGCGGGACCCCTCGTCACGGTCGTCATGCCCGTGTTCAGGCCCGACGAGTACACCGACCTCGCCATCCAGTCGGCGATCGACCAGAGCTACCGCAACCTGGAGATCATCATCGTCGATGACGGGTCCGGCGAGCCCTACACCAGCCGGCTCGACACGTGGGAGGCTGCGGATCCGCGCATCAGGGTGATCAGGAACACGCCCAACTCCGGCGCGTACACCTCCCGCAATATCGGGTACTCCCTTGCAACCGGGCAGTTCCTCACCATCTTCGACGGAGACGACTGGCAGCACCCACAGAAGATCGAGAAGCTGGTCGAGGCCGCAGTCGAGCAGGACGATCACCGCCTCGTCTCGGCTCCGTGGTCGCGCACGGACGTCGATCTGATGTTCCACTACCGGGGGTGGCGCGGAGCCTACGTGACGCCGGCCCACGTCTCCACCATGTTCCCAGTCGACGTCATTCGGGAGAAACTGGGGTTCTGGGACAGCGTTCGCAAGGCAGCTGACACCGAGTTCATCCTCCGCTACCGGCTGCTGGTCAACAGCGAGGAGCCACTGGAAGTGACCAACGTGCCCCTCACGCTGTCGCTCGTGAGCTCCACCAACCTGTCGATGGACGATTTCCGCCTGGGCTACCGATCACCGGACCGCGTGGCGTACCGAGACGCCTACGAACACTGGCACAGCAAGATCGAACGCGGCGAACACAGCGGATACCTGCCTTTCGAAGCGGACACCAGATGCTTCCCCGCGCCCGCCCGGTTCCTTCCCGTGCGCACTGCGCGGATCGACGTGGATGTCGTGGTGGTGGGCGACTTTGCCGCGAGGAGTTCGACCGCCGCCCAGATGTGGAAGACCGTCGAGGACGCCCGGGCGCAGGACCTGAGCGTGGGCCTCCTGCACGTTCCCAGTATCATCAACACGGTGTCCATCGACGCTTCCTACGGGGTTTCTGCACTGGACGAGTTCGAGAGGGGTGCCTTGATGAGGATAGAAATCACGGACTCCGTGTGCTCGAAGGAGACGCACGTCTTCGATCCGACTGCTTTCGAGTTCCTGAGGGAACTGCGCGGCGACCAGGTCACGGACCAGGTCGTCGTCCATGCGAGCTCCTCACCGTACGAGCGGGCGACGCGGGAGCAGCGCTATTCGGTCGCTACCGTTTCACGCAACCTGGTAACTCTCTTCGGCGGACCGGTCCGGTGGACGACCTCGGAGCCGAAGGTCTTCGAAGCGATCGGCAGGAACCTGGCGAGGGCGTCGGACCTCGAGCTCGTCTCACAGAGCGAGCCCGTGGACGAACTGGAGCAACCCACTCCGGTGGACGAGAAGGCAGTACCTGCATGACGTCGGATCCTGGAACTCGACCGACGACCGAGCACGAGGCGCCCGACTGGGACAGCGTGTACAACGTCCCACGGCTCACCTGGACGTCCGATGCCCCACTTCAGCACCTGCCCGACCGGCCCGTGCACCTGGTGGTCGAGCCCGGTGAGTCGGGTCCCCTTGCACGGCGGATGCTTTACCTGCCCTCCATCAGTAAGACGCTGGTCGTTTCAATGCACGGGGCGCTGAACCGGCGCAAGTACGGTATGCCCCGATTCGAGTGGCGCCGCACCCTCAGCCGCGTGGATTGTGCTCAGCTCTACCTGTCCGACAGCACCCTGGAACTGAACGGTTCAATCGAGATCGGGTGGTACATCGGTACGGCCGGACAGGATCTTGTTGCCGAGTACGCCGCGTTGGTTCGCTCGATTGCGGTCAGCGGGGGCTACACGCGCGTCGTATGTGTCGGTAGCAGTGCTGGTGGCTTCGGTGCCATGGCCCTTTCCCGGCGCGTGCCGGGCTCGGTGGCTGTCGCATTCTCGCCGCAGGTTACCATCGCTGGATACAAGGAGCTTCACCGAAAAGCTCTCTCGGCCGCTTCATTCAAGGGGTATACGTCGTTCGCGAATATCGAAGCGGACTTTGGGCATCGGGTGAACCTGCGGAAGCTCTACCAGGAGTCCGACGATCGGAATTATGTCCATTACGTACAGAACACCCGCGACAGGTTCCATTTCGAAGCACATTACGCGCCGTTCGCTCTGGTATTCGGCGTCGACCCGGAGCGCGGAGGGTCTGCGCTTGGCCGGCAGGCCAGCTTCCATCTCGAGAGCCAGGAGAACGGCCATGCACCTCCATCGCGAGGAAGTTTTCTGCGGAATATCGAAGAGGCACATCGACAGTATTACGGAGTCGGGTTGCGACTACTCCCACCGGACAAGACTCTCGAAGAGCAGATAGGGGGTCTGTGATGTCAGAGTCACACTCACCGAACGTTTCCTCCGCCGTATTCTTCCGCAACGGCTTCGTCATCTCAGAATCGGGCATGGAATTGGAGATTCCGAAGGGCTGGGGTCGGCGCGCGGTCGGAGCGCTAAATATAGCGACCCACCCCGAAACGTCGATCGTCGCGGGGACCGAAGAGGGGATCCACGTTGCACTGATCGGCTTGGCCTTCGATCCTGAGCATGAGATATACACGGAAGCGGGTGTTCTTGCTCGGCTGCTCGCCGACAGCCGGAACCAGGATGCACTGTACGAGACGCTGGACCGTCTGGCCGGACGGTTCGCCGTGGTTGTCCATTCGGTATCGGGCACCGAGGTCTACCAGGATGCTATGGGGTCGCGATCCGTCTTCTACTCAACGGCAGGACCGGCAGTGGCAGCGTCTCATGCCGAACTGGTGAGGGCAGCGATCGGGACGCAGTTTGCCGATTTCTTCGTCCCCTTCGTCACGTCCAGGAACTATATCCGGAGGGACGTGAAGTACCTGCCGGGCGTTGCCTCAGCTTACGAGCATGTCCTACAACTGACTCCGAATACCAAGCTCCTCATGCCGCAACAGATGATCGAACGGTTTTGGCCGCGTGAGACGCTGAAGCGCGGAGTCAGTAATGAGACCGCTGCCGCTGCCCTCGTCCTCCATCTGGAGGGGCTCGCGACCTCGCTCCAGCATCACGTGCTTCGTCCCGTCATTGGCCTGACAGCAGGAACCGACAGCCGTGGAGTGTTCGCAGCAGTCAAGGGCCTTGATCCCTATATCTTCACCTACGTGCGCAGCGAGACAGGCGATGCGGTCAATTCGCTAGATGCCCGGGCGGCAGCGGATATTGCAGGGAAATACTCGCTTCAGGCCCACGCGTGGCCAATTCCCAATCGGCTGACCCTCAATGACGCGGACGATGACTTTTCCTATGCCTATCGACTCGCGACCGGCTATTACCGCGGGACAGGTTCGGCCTGGTTGAAAACGCTTGCAAAGCTCAATAGCGGACTGTCACATGGCAAGTTCGTGCGGGGTTTCGGCGGCGAAGTCATGCGCGGCTTCTATCAGACCATGAGCAGGAGGATCGAGGAGGTCAGCGTTCGCCAGCTCTCCAACACCTACGACGTCAACTCGGGCTCGAATATCACCCGACGCCTGTTCGGGGAGATGATGGACAGGACTCAGTTCACGAGTTCCGCCCTGAAGGGCCATGATCCCAACGACATCTTCTACTGGGAACATCGGATGGGAACATGGGGGAGCGTCTCACTGACGGAGGCAGACCTCGCCATGCCCTCCATGGTGGGTTACAACTCCCGCAATCTCTTCTCGCTGTTCATGGGCCTCAGCGACTCCGACCGACGTTCCCGGGCTGCGTTCGAGTCGGCTACTCTCACCCTCGCGCCGAAACTCCAAGGCCTTCAGTAGTCACGACGATTCGCCCGAAACAAGAAGTACGGCCGGACAGAAGGAATTGCATCACGTGAACATTCACAACAAAGGCTTGGCCCCAATCGCTGAACGAGGGCAGCGCCTCCTGGACACCCTGGTCTTCGATGCGGAGTACTATGCCGCCGAGAGCGGCCGCGACTTCGATTCAAAACGGGCGGCGGCTCGGCACTTCGTCCAGTTCGGCATGAAGGCGGGTCTCAGCTTCCACCCCCTGTTCGACCTCGGCATGTTCCCTCTGGACGTCCGGGAAGTTTACAAAACGGGGAATGTCGAAGCGCTACTCTCCTACCTGAGAAGTTCACGATCCCGCGAGCACCGCTGGTCGTGGCTGTTCGACCCTTCGTCGCTCGACCATGACGCTGTCGAAGGTTCGGTGCTACTCTCGCGCTACCGTGCCGGTAAGGATCGGGATCTACCGGAATCGTTGAAGCTGATCGGTCGGGCGCCGAATTGGCTCGACGCTCGGGCCCTGCTCATTGCCCACGCCAGGAGCGCCAAGCAGATCGAGCTCGCCAAGAAGCCGCTACGGCGCACCTCGTGGTCGGAAATCGAAGAAAGCGTGTGGCTAGCGGGAATTAACGATGTCTCGGTCCCGGCCGAACCCGACGCACCGGTCATCAGCATCGTCATGCCAGCGTGGAACAGGGCACTGGTGATCGAAGAGGCCATCGAGTCCGTGCGTTCCCAAAGCCTCGGCGCCTGGGAATTGATCGTGGTGGATGATGGCAGCACGGACGACACACGCTCAGTCGTCCGAGCGTCGGCCCAGGCCGACCCGAGAATCCGCCTGATCGAAGCGGACCACCTCGGAGTCTGTGCCGCGCGGAACCGGGGCATCGACGAAGCGCGGGGAGAGTTTCTTGCCTTTCTCGACTCGGACAACACTTGGCGACCGGACTTCCTGCGCAACATGCACGCAGGCCTGTCATCGACCGGGAGCCTTGCCGCCTATTCAGCTGTCCGGATGCTCAATGACCGGGAAGAGTACACAGGACAGGCTGTCACGGCCGAGAACCTCCTCATGCGCAATTACGTGGATCTGAATGTGCTCGTGGCGCGAACCGCACTCATCAGGGACATCGGGGGCTTTGACGTCTCCCTGCGCCGCTGGGTGGACTACGATCTGGTGCTCCGTATCTCCGAGATCGCCACCATCCAATACTTCCCGTTCATAGGGTGCGACTACGTGGACGACCACAATGGGGATCGGATCACGCGCAGGGAGTCGGCTAATTGGGAGTTCGCCGTCCTCGGCAAAAATCTGCAGAACCGGTTCGTCCCCGACAGGGTGGTCGACCGGGAAGATCGCCCGACCTTGTCGATCATCATCCGGGTCACCGACACCATCGATCTGGCCATTCGGAACATCAGACAGTTTGTGGAGTCCGACGGTGCGGAGTCAGTGGAGCTGATCATCGTCGACGAGGTCGCGGGATTCCGTGCCTCACTTCGACTGCGGGCGGCGCTCGCAGGCCTTTCGAGTCTCAAATACATCAAGCTTCCCCGGCGATACACCCCTGCCATCGCGTACAACCTCGCCTCGGAACATGCCTCGGGCCCGGCACTCATGTTCCTGAGGGAGAGCGTCGAACTCCGTGCCGGCGCGGTGCACAAGCTCTCGCAGCAGTTGACCGACGCGTCGGTACTCGGAGCGCAGCCGCTAGTAACCGATCCAGTAGGCGTGGTGGTGTCTGCCGGAGCTGTTGGGCATCCCAACAGCCAAGCCGTCCCACTCTTCAAAGGACTGTCCGCCGACGATGCGAGGCGCCATAACGGTCGGGCTCTGGACGAGCTCGCGCCGGCGGTCTTCTGCGTCCGGACCGATGACTTCCACCGATTGGGCCGGTTCACGAACCTGTTTTCCGGTGATGCCGCACTCGTCGATTTCCTGCGGCGACTCAAGGACGGCTCGGACCAGGAGTTCGTGACAGTCAGCGCTGCCGTGGCTGTGGATCACATCGCTGACGCCTTCTTGGAGGAGCCTGCCTTCGCCGCTGCTGACGCGGAGTGGCTGAGTTCCGGCGGAACGCCGGTCAGGCAACTGGAGCAGCACTATGCCGACCTCGGGCTTCGCATCCATGCCCTTGTGGCGCCGAGGCTCCCCAGGCTCCAGCCCGCGTCTCCCATCGTTTCACGCTTGGGTCGTCCTGCTTCAGCCGAGCAGGGCCTGCGCTGGGCGATAAAGATCGGGGCAGACTTCAGTGTAGGCGGGGACCGCTGGGGGGACGTGCCGTATGCGGCGGATCTGGCTGAAGCGCTCCGCAGGGTGGGCCAGGAGGTCGTGGTGGACCGGGCCGGAGCCTTCTCTCGACCCTCCAACCACCTCGATGATGTCGTGCTGGTCATCAGGGGCCTCGTCCGATGTGAACCGCAACCGGGTAAGGTCAACGTCCTGTGGGCGATCAGCAGGCCCGACCTCATCACCAGGAACGAGCTGCTCGGGTTCGATCTGGTCTTCGGGGGATCGCAGATCTGGTGTGACTATGTCGCCAACGAGTGGGGAATCAACGCTCGCTACCTGCCGCAGGCGACCAACCCCCGCCGGTTCTACCCTGGTGCTGCGACAGCTGATGCTCCGCGGTACGACCTGACCTTTGTCGGCGGGCCGCGGAAGCCGGTCGGGCGCAAGATCGTCGCCGATTGCGTGGAGCTTGGTGAGAACCTGAGTGTGTGGGGCCCGCGGTGGGAGCAATTCATCCCGGCGGAGATGGTCATCGACGACTTCGTCAGCAACGATGATTTGGGAGCCCTGTATGGGTCCTCGAGGATTGTACTCAACGACCACTTCGAGGACATGGCGCGCTGGGGCTTCGCCAACAACCGTCTCTATGATGCAGTTGCCTCCGGCGCCCGAGTGATCAGCGACGAGGTGGCCGGAATCTCAGATATTTTCAAAGGCGCGGTGCGGACCTACTCGTCGCTCGAAGAGCTCCGGGACGTACTATCGGACCCGGGCGGGTTCCCTGATGATTCCCGGATGGCCAGCATCAGCAAGGAGATCCGAGACGAGCACAGCTTCGACAGGCGTGCCGCTACCCTGCTTGCGGCCGTCACTCAGAAGGAACAGTAGGTCGTGCAGGAATTGCATGTCACCGCCCGGGCTTCCGCGCGGTCACCGCAGCGACCCGAAGAGCGCGTCCACGCCGGCAATGGAACAACCTGCCCGGTGCAGGTCGACCGAAGCTGCCCGAACCAGCACCTGAAGGACATTGAATAAAGTGGACACCCTTGAGAACATCCTCGACGCCGAGTGGCGCAGCGCAAGCTCCCTGTCGTTCGCGCTCGGCTTACCGAGTACGAACGGCGGTAGCGGAGATTTCCTGAGCCAAGGCGCATCCATAGAACTGGGCAGCGTCCTCGAGTATGAGCGCATCCGAAAGGTGTTGTCCTCGCCGGTGAATCCGGACCACGCGTTCATGTTTCGGGATGCTCATATTCTTGGTAATGGATTCGTGGTGTACACGGCAGCAGGACGAGTGTGGGAGACACGGTATCTGGCGAACAACCTGCCGCGGCGTGTCGAACTCTCCCTGCGCGATGCACCGATCGAACTCGATGATTCCATCGCTTGGATAGTTGCTGGGAATGCATCTTCCTTGCACAATTACTGGCATTGGTTCGCGCAGGTCCTGCCGGCGCTCCTGCATGGCAGGGATTTCGGGTCGTCCATCGGGGAGACGAACATCGGTGTCGTCTGCGGGCCGCTCAAGCCGTGGCAGAAAGAAAGTCTGGACGTTCTCGGGATCCCGCTCGGTAAAGTCGTGGAGATTAATCAGTTCCAGAGTGCCGAGGCGAAGAAGCTTATCTACAGCTCATACCTTTCCGGCGCCTCAGTCTTCTCAGCGAACGAATACAGATCCCGAATTCGCAAGGTCTTCCTACAATGGGCCGACCACGGAGATGCTCCCGACGGCAAGATCGCCATATCCCGCCAAGATACTAAAAAACGTTTGCTCCTGAACGAGGACGAATTGCACCGCAGTCTGGCAGCCGATGGCTACCGCATCGTGTCCGGAGGCGACCTGACCCTCCGTGAGCAGATCCAGATATTCGGGAGAGCCTCCCTTATCGTTGCGCCTCACGGTGCTGGTTCGACCAACGTCCTCTTCGCACAAGCCGACGCAGCTTATGTCGAGCTTGGGCAATCCAGTTATCCAAATGCCGGGCCTCTCTCGCTCTGCAAGACTTCGGGGATCCGGGCATGGCTCGATCTATTTGCGGATGATGGTCGGGGGCAATCTACGAATGGTTGGCATGCGCCGCTGGATCTGGTGCGGGCGACGATCTCATTGGCGGAGAACCGTTAGGTGCCGCACTTCGCTTCACGGCGATCGATGGACGGTCGATAGACTGTCGTGACTCCTGTCCGAATAGACACCTAGAACGCGCGGGGAAATCCTAGCTCGTAATCGGTCCTCCGTGATCTCCCTGCACGGACGGTCGAGTTACATCCTGAGGACGATCGCAAGCTCTCCGTCACGACACGGGTCTGGGATCAGGATCCGGCGGACCGGGACAGGCATCATGGGTTGGGCGGCGGTTGTAGTTGCTGGGCCATCCTGCCCCTTGCCGGCGGTCCCCATGTCTCGGAGCCGCTGCGAGGGCCCCGCCGGGTCGCGATATGATCAGGAGCGTTTGTTGTGGCACGTCTGGTCTCAATGCGTGCCATCGAACTCCACACATTCGATTAACTGGGGGACTAGTGACACTGAAACTCACCGTGATCGGGACGGGATATCTCGGCGCTACCCATGCGGCCTGCATGGCGGAGTTGGGATTCGACGTCCTGGGCGTCGACGTCGATAAGGAGAAGATCGACAGCCTCAGCCGAGGTGAGCTGCCCATCCACGAGCCAGGCCTTCCCGAGCTCCTGCGGAAGCACACCGAGTCCGGTCGCCTTCGCTTCACCACTTCCTTCGAGGAGGCGGGAGCCTTCGGCGACGTCCACTTCATCGCTGTCGGAACACCGCAACGTGCCGGCGAACATGCGGCGGACATGACGTATGTAGACGCCTCCGTTGCTGCCATCGCTCGGGCCGCGAGCAAGGACTCCTTGATCGTCGGTAAATCCACCGTCCCCGTCGGATCTGCCCGGAGGCTCAAGGCCATGGCGGCTGAGGAAGCAGCGGAGGGTATCACCGTCGATTTCGCCTGGAACCCCGAGTTCCTCCGCGAAGGGTTCGCGGTCGAGGACACTCTGCGCCCCGACCGTTTGGTCGTCGGGTCCGATTCGGAAGCCGCGGTTGCTGTGCTGCGGGAAGTGTACGAGGACGCGCTCGGCCGAGAGACGCCCTTCATCGCCACCGACTTCGAGACTGCCGAACTCGTCAAGGTTGCGGCCAACGCGTTCCTGGCGACGAAAATCTCATTCATCAACGCTTTCTCAGAAGTGACAGAGACGGTGGGTGGTGACATCCGGACGCTCGCGGATGCCATCGGCCTCGACACTCGCATCGGGCGGAGGTTCCTGAACGCCGGGATTGGCTTCGGCGGCGGTTGCTTGCCGAAGGACATCCGCGCCCTACAGGCGCGGGTGTCCGAGCTGGGCCTGGATTCCACGATGCGCTTCCTGAACGAGGTGGACGAGGTGAACCTCCGCAGGCGTGACCGAGCGGTCCATGTCGCCGAGACTTTGCTGGGCGGCGCTGAGGGCAAGCGGATCGCCATTCTGGGAGTCGCCTTCAAACCCAACAGTGATGACGTGCGTGACTCGCCGGCGCTGGACGTCGCGGCCAGGCTCTTCAACAGCGGAGCGGACGTGAGCGTCTACGATCCGGCAGCGAATGCCAACGCGGCTAAACGTTACCCGCGCCTCGCCTATGTCGATTCGATGGCAGCGGCGGTCGAGAGCGCGGATCTCGTCATGCTGCTGACCGAGTGGTCGGAACTCGTTCGGGTAGATCCGGTAGAATTGGGGCAGTCGGTATCACATAAGCGGATCTTCGATGGCAGAAACGTACTGAACCATGACACGTGGAACGCAGCGGGTTGGGACATCGTGTCGCTGGGCCACAAGAGTCACCTTTTGCAGGCTACGACCGCAAGGTAGGCGAGGAACCGGCGTTCGCAGGAACTAGCTTCCTGTGAACGCCGGTTCTCGGGTGAGTTGTGTTAGAGCGAGGCGTATAGTTTTCCGGTGCTCGTAAGCGTTCCATCGCTCTTGAAGATGGTGGAGCACCCCATTTTTATGTCTCCTGGAGCGCGGGTCTTCCAGGCAAATCGCTCCACGAAGGGCATCGCACGCATTCCTGCAACCGTTGCGCGCATGAAGTTCTCTGTCTCAGCCCGACTGTACTTGCACGGGTTGGACGCGGTAGCGCCCCAGTCGGCAACGGCGTATTCCGTCACCCAGATAGGCTTTTTGTACATGTCGTGTAGTCTGGCCAACTTGTTGAGGAAGTCTGTCGCATTCGGCCAAGCGTAGATGTGCATCGTGATGAAGTCGACGCGAAGCCCCTTGTTCTTCGCCTTCGCCATGAAGTCGGCAAGCCACGGGCTGCTCGGGCTCACTGTGGCCGGAGAGCCCAAACGGAGCCCGGTGGCTTGGAGCCGCGGCCACAAGTTGATGGCCTTATCCACGCTCATATTCGCCTGTGCGGTCACATCGGGCTCGTTGAATCCCAGCAGGTGTGTAGTTCGTGTTTGCGCCAGTTGACGAGTAACGATGCCAATGGCGTCCTGATCCAGTACTGCGGCATTTCGGATCATGGGCACGAACGGCGGAGTGAAAACGTTGGCTCGGGAGCCCCAGGAGTAGTGCCACTTCAGGTTCAAGTTCTTGATCTGCTGAAGCGCCAGAGCGTCCTTTCCCGAGTGGCCGAAGCCCTTCAGCGCGGGTGGAGGAGTTGTGGCAGCAGGGACGGATAGGAGACTGGGTGACGCTTGTGTGGTCTGCGCGGTCGCCGCCAGCAGGGCGCTCGATGCAGCAGCTACCAGCGGTAGCTTGAGAAAGTCGCGGCGCTCCATGGAATTCCTTTCGGACGCGAGAAATCGGGGAAATCAAAAGGTAATAACCTGATCCTACCGAGGGAAACACAAGCTCCACGCCGCTTTTTTCGCAGGATACTCCCAATTTTTGCCCCTGAGCCCAGGCTTCGTAGGCGTCGGGGAACTACAGCGACTGGTACAGCTCGCCTGTCTGCGTCAGTGACCCGTCATCGCGGAACAGGGCTGAGGCGCCCATAATCGGATCATTCTCGGCGCGGGTCTTCCATGCGAACCGCTCCACAAATGGCATACCCCTCAGCCCTACGGCTGTCGCTTCCATGAAGGACAGAATTTGTTTCTCCGAATACCGGCTTGGGAATCGTGGGGTGGCTTCCCAATCCGCCACAGCATATTCGGTGATCCACACCGGTTTGCCGTAGAAATCATGCACTTCTGTGACATGCTGAAGAAATGCATCAGGGTCAGGTGAGCGATAGGAGTGGATCGCGATGAAGTCGACCTTCAAATCCTCGGAGGAGGCCCTTTCCATGAATTCTTTCAGCCAATCATTCAGAGGATCGATCGGAGCTGGCGAACCGAGGCGCAGACCCGACTCTTGCAGCCGGGGCCATAACCGGATTGCCCTCGTCACGCTCATGTCGGACTGTCCAGAATGGTCAGGTTCGTTGAATCCTAGGAGTTCTGCGGTGCGGGAGCGCGGTAGTTCCGCCAGCACTTTTTCTACGGAGCCGGTCTGTACGCTCCTACGCCCCCAAATCATAGGTACGAAGTCCGGCAATGGCTGGGCCGACGGGTAGGACGACCCCCACGAGTAGAACCAATCGACTTTCAGAGAGTTGAGCTGTCCGACTCCATACTTCTTACCAATCCCCAAGCCGATGCCCTTCCGTCCGATTGAGCGCCTAGTGACTCCTTCGGGAAATGGCGCGGGTGACGGCGGGGGCACCGTCGGCCTGCAAGCTACCAGGACGGGCGCTGCAGCAGCAGACAAGAGCGCGTTGCGGAGGAATACTCGCCGGTCCATCGATCCCTCCTGGACTTCCTACTCGCCGCTCGGTCCACGGGAGCCACCTGATATGTTCTCACGGTTCCCTGACCGACTGGTAAGCCCCCTACGCTGTCAAGACCACTTTGTCCGCCGCAGGTCGGCGCTAGACGCAGGGTCGCAGACGACGCGCATGATCAGGCGATGTTGAAAAGAGCGCCGGTGGAATGAATGCAATAAGTTCGATCGATCAAAGCCGCGTCGTCCCGTAGATTTGTCGCGGTGAATTCTGTCAAAAAGGGACGAGCCGCGGCAGGATTTTGCACAGAAGGCAGTTCCCCATCTACGTTGTCGAGAGCCCAAGCATGCGAGTGTTTCACGTTTCCCCGTGCTGGAGACCTTGAATGCCCTGGTTCCTGAGGCATTGCGCGGCTTCTTCGTCCTGACGTTTTCCAGCGACTGGTTCTTCTATGGGGTGATCCTTCCCGAATGTACGGGCGAAGACCAGTTTTCGAACCGCGTGGGGCTACGGTGCCTCAGCCCGAATGGTCCCGTCTTCGGACATTCATTCACTCGCCGGGCCGTGCGCATCAAGAAATCGTCACTCTTTCAGGCAGGCCATTGGCCACTCCACACTATCCTGTGGGTCACTACTTGCCGGCTCCGAACCGGTCACTGACACTTCGCTGGAGTCTGCTGAGGACTTGTCCACCGTGAAGCTCCGTTCTACCGCGCCTGGGCCGGATACGCTGACGGGAAGGGGCTAGGAGCGCCGAGCGGTTCAATATGTTCATTAGAAATCTGGCTGTGGACTGCGGTGAGTGATCCGGGACCGGTTGCGCCAGGCCAAGGAGGACTGAGAGCGACGGCGGAATCACTGCGGCGCTCGCTACTGGCCGAAATACTCGAACTCAGCGATGCGCCGGCCCAGTCCGAGCATCTCGGAGATCGCGGCCACCGTGCGATCGGCCGCTTTGCCGTCACCGTAGGGGTTCACCGCATTGGCCATGGACGCGTAGTGGTCCGGCTGGTGGAGCAACTGACGCACCTCGTCGACGATGAGCTTTTCATCCGTGCCGATCAGGCGCACCGTTCCGGCATCGACGGCTTCCGGTCGCTCCGTGTTGTCACGCATGACCAGAACTGGCTTTCCAAGGCTCGGCGCCTCTTCTTGAACCCCGCCCGAATCCGTGAGCACGATATGCGCGAGAGAAAGAAGCCGGGTGAATTCCCCGTAGGCAAGCGGCTCTGTCACCAGCACATTGGCTTTACCCTCGAGAGCGGGCAGGACGGCCTCCCGCACCACCGGGTTCTTGTGCACCGGCAGGACGATCACGAGGTTCGGCTCGGAGTCCGCGAGCCGGGCGAGCGCTCGCCCCATTCCACGCATCGCATCTCCCTGGTTCTCACGCCGGTGCGTCGTCACCAGCAGGATGCGGCGGACAGAAGTGGTCAAGTGCTCCAAGCGTTCGTCGGTGAAGTGCACATGTTTCTCGACGGTGTCCAGCAGCGCGTCGATAACGGAGTTGCCGGTGACCACCACGTCCGCGGCCGCCACGCCTTCTTCTAGGAGGTTCTGCTGGCTATTCACGGTGGGAGCGAGGTGGAGGCTGGCGATCTGGCTGGTGATCTTACGGTTGCCTTCCTCGGGGAAAGGCGAGGAGAGGTCACCGCTACGAAGGCCGGCCTCGACGTGTACGACCGGGATGCCCCTGTAGAACGCTGCGATAGCTGCCGCTGTCGACGTGGTGGTGTCTCCCTGAACCACGACAGCGTCCGGGTGCACTGTGGAAAAGAGGGCATCGAGCCCGCTGATGGTTCTCGCCATGATGTCGGCCAGGCTCTGGCCGGGCTGGAGAATGTCGAGGTCGTGGTCCGGCTCGATACCGAACAACTGATTGACCTGGTCGAGCATTTCCCGGTGCTGCCCGGTGACCGTCACCACGCACTCCAACTCGCTGGACTCCTGCAAAGCGAGGACTATGGGGGCCATCTTGATGGCCTCTGGACGCGTCCCGAAGATTGGCATGACGACCGGCACTGAACCCCCAGGTGAGAGATCGCGAAACATACGACGACGGCGGGTTGCCGTTGACGTTCAAAACACAAGCACCAGTGCCCCCACCATGGTGACGATTGCCAGGAAGGTGAGCACCACCAGCGCACCGGCGATCTTCCGCTTGGAGCAATGGCTGACACCGTGTGCTTCGGATGACATCTTCGGTCCTTCGGCCGCCTCCGGAGCAAAAGCACCGGCAACCTGAGTTACTCGCTTGGACCGTTGGCCCCTCATATGGCGAGGTCCCGTGGGAGGGGGGTGCTCGGAGGGTCCCAACAGTTCCCTTCCACCTCGCCCGGAGAGTCACCTTGATTCTAGCCGCGCTTCTCGGCTGCCTGGCCAACCCGCTGTGCTTGCCCGCGCCCGGGCCACCGGCAAGCCTCGTTGTAGCGTAGTGGAGTGTCCCAAGAGTCCTCGTCCCGCCCGGAGCAGCCGCTGACAGTCGCCGACCTCACCGAAAGTGAGCTCCTTTCAAGGATCCTCCCGCGACTGGTCATGCGGGAGTCGCACGCTGCGCCCGCCCTGCTCGGCCCCGGCGACGACGCCGCCATCGTGGCGTCCCCCGACGGCAGGACCGTGATCAGCATGGACACCCTCGTCGAGGACCACGACTTCCGGCTGCTCCGGCCCAACGGCTTCCGCACCACCGGGTACGACGTCGGATGGAAATCCGCGGCCCAGAACTTGAGCGACATCAACGCCATGGGAGGCTCGGCGACCTCCCTGGTGGTGAGCCTGACCCTCCCGCCGCAGACACCTGTGGACTGGGTCGAGGACTGCGCCCGGGGTCTCGCCGCCGCCATCCGCCATCTTGGTGCCGCCGGTTGCGCCGTCGTCGGCGGTGACCTCGGCGCCGGAGCGCAGCTCGTCATCACGGCGGCCGTCACCGGGACACTGGGAGGCAGGCCTCCCGTGCTCCGCTCGGGAGCGCAGGAGGGGGATGTCGTCGCCGTCGCGGGGACACTCGGCCGCGCCGCGGCGGGCCTCGCCATCCTCGAGGACGGCCGGCCGGTCGGGGAGTTCGGTCCGCTGGGCGAGGAGCTCGTCGCCGCGCAACTGCGGCCCTGCCCGCCGCTCGCCGCCGGACCGGCAGCCGCGGCCGCCGGGGCGCGCGCGATGCTCGACATCTCCGACGGGCTCGTTCGCGACGCCGGGCGGATCGCGACGGCGAGCGGCGCCGGGCTCGACCTCGACCCGGAGGTACTGCGGGAGTACGCAGCTCGGCTGGCACCGGCAGCGGAGCAGCTGGGGGAGGACCCGATGGACTGGGTGCTCGGCGGCGGCGAGGACCACGGGCTCCTCGCCGCCTTCCCGCGGAATGCCCTGCTGCCCCCCGGGTTCACTGCGGTAGGCTCGATGGTGTCGGGCAAGCCGCTGGTGACACTGGCGTCACGGCCGACAAATCTCCGGGGATGGGATCACTTTGCACACTAAGGTCACCGCTAACGCTGTTGCGATGAAGCGATGGTTGGGCAGGGCCGAAGAGTCGCTCGGCAACCACAGCGACCGGCTCAACGCCATCAACATCTTCCCCGTGGCGGATGGCGATACGGGGACCAACCTGTACCTGACGGTCCGCTCCGCAGCCCGCGCAGCACACGACGCCGAGACCTCCGACCTCGGGGAACTGCTCACCATCGCGGGCCGGGCAGCGATGGAGGAGGCCCTCGGCAATTCGGGGACCCTGTTCGCCGTCTTCCTCACCGCCTTCGCCGAGCCCCTCCACGGAACGACCCGCCTGACCTGCACCCTCCTCGCGGCCTCCCTGCACCGTGCGCAGATCCGCAGCTGGTCCGCGTTGAGCGATCCCGTCCCCGGCACCATGCTCTCGGTCCTCGAAGCGAGCGCGCGGGGATCGGCCGAGACCGCCGCAGGCCTTACCGCCGACGACAGCAACCATGCCCTCGCCCTCACGCTGAGGGCCTCCGTGCAGCACGCACTCCGGGCGGTCGTACGCACCGAGAGCCAGCTGGGCCCGCTCACCGACGCGAAGGTGGTCGACGCCGGAGGCGTGGGCTTTCTTCTCATCCTCGACGCGCTCCGTGCCTCCGCCCTCGGCGAGGAGCTGCAGGACGAATTGCTCGACGGCCTCCACGGCTACGACATCCAGTCCCCGCACATCCACAACGGTGGGGACGCCGACGGCGTCGAGGTCATGTGCACGATTAACCTCAGTCCCCTCGACGCGGCCACGCTGCGCCTCCACCTCGACGAGCTGGGCGACTCCGTGATCATGAGCGCCGTCACCGCGGTGGAGGAGGGCTACCGCTGGCGCGTCCACGTCCACGTGCCCGACGCCGCCCCCGCCCTCGCGCTCATCCACCAGGCCGGGAACCCCGTGAACATCACGGTGACCCAGCTCGCCTCGCCCCCCGTAGGAGCCGAGGCCGGTGACTCCTGACACGGTGCGGTCGGTGGCCGCCTCCGAGCTCGACGCGCCGCTCGACCGTCACCTCGGGCCGGTTGCGAAGCAGCTGGCCAAGCACTTCTCCATCTCCACCGTCGGCGAACTGCTAAACCATTTCCCGCGCACCTACCTCAAGCGGGGCGAGCTGACCCCCATCGCGGATGTCCCGGTGGACGAGGAGGTGACCCTGATCGCCCGCGTGCAGTCGGCGAACTCGCGCAGGATGCACACGCGCAAGGGGATGCTGCTGGAGGTCATCATCACCGACGACGCCGACGGCGGCATCGGCGGCATGAACCTGACGTTCTTCAACGGTTATGCCGCGGAGCGCGAACTGCGCCCCGGCGTCCGCGCCACGTTCTCCGGCAAGGTGACGGTGTACCGGGGGAGGCTATCGCTCACCAATCCGCGCTACGTCCTCCTCGACGAGGGCGACGACGACCCCGAGTACCTCAACCGGCCCATCCCCGTCTATCCGGCGGTGGAGAAACTCGCCAGCGACCAGATCGCCGTCGCGGTCGGCACCATCCTCGACACCCTGCAGCTCTCGGACCTCGACGATCCGGTGCCCGCCTCGATCGCGCGCCGCGACAAGCTCATGAGCCTCGCCACGGCCTACGAACTCGTGCACCGGCCGCCCCAGGTGGAAGACGCCTACCGCGCCCAGCACCGCTTCCGGTACCAGGAGGCCTTCGTCCTCCAGGCGGCCCTGGCGCGCCGTCGGGCACTGGCGGCCCGTGAGGAGGCCACCGCACGGCCGCCGCACGCGGGGGGCCTGCTGGACCAGTTCGACGCGCGCCTGCCCTTCACCCTCACGCAGGGGCAGCTCGACGTCGGGCGGACACTCGCCGAGGACCTCGCCCGCGACCACCCGATGAACCGGCTGCTGCAGGGGGAGGTCGGCTCGGGTAAGACCCTCGTGGCACTGCGCGCCATGCTGCAGGTCATCGATGCCGGCGGACAGGCGGCACTCCTCGCACCCACCGAGGTCCTGGCCGCCCAGCACCTCCAGTCCATCACCCGGACCCTCGGCCCGCTCGCCGAGGGCGGGATGCTCGGCGGTGCCGCGGACGGCACGCGCGTGGTCCTGCTCACCGGATCGATGTCCACAGCGCAGCGGAAGAGATCCCTCCTCGACGCCGCGTCCGGAGACGCCGGCATCGTCATCGGGACGCACGCCCTCCTGTCCGACAACGTGGAGTTCTTCGACCTCGGCCTGATCGTCGTGGACGAGCAGCACCGGTTCGGGGTGGAGCAGCGGGACGTGCTGCGCACCAAGGCCCGCACCTCCCCGCACGTGCTGGTCATGACGGCGACGCCCATCCCGCGGACGGTTGCCATGACCGTGTTCGGGGATCTCGAGACCTCCACGCTGTCGGAGCTGCCCGCGGGCCGCTCGCCGATCTCCACCCACGAGGTCGGCCTCACCGAGCACCCGGCCTGGATCGACCGCGTCTGGTCTCGGGCGCGCGAGGAGATCGACGCGGGCCGGCAGGTGTATGTGGTGTGCCCGAAGATCGGCGACGACGGGAAGGCGGAGGAGGATGCCGCGGAGGCGCTCTACGCGGAGCCCGGCGCCGAGCGGAAGTCCGGAGGCCCGCAGGAACTCACGAGCGTCGTCGGGCTCTTCGGGTCGCTGGCCGGGGTCCCGCAGCTCCAGGGCGTCTCCAGCGGGATGCTCCACGGGCGCATGGACCCGCAGGAGAAGTCGGAGGTCATGGCGCGCTTCGCCGACGGCGCCGTGCAGCTGCTGATCGCCACGACGGTGATCGAGGTCGGCGTCGACGTCCCGAACGCCACCCTCATGGTCATCATGGACGCAGACCGCTTCGGCATCTCCCAGCTCCACCAGTTGCGCGGGCGCATCGGTCGCGGCGGGCACGCGGGCACGTGCCTCCTCGTGACCAAGCTCGAGCCCGACCACCCGAGCCGTGAGCGCCTCGCCGCCGTCGCCTCCACGACCGACGGCTTCGAGCTCTCCCAGAAGGACCTCGAACTCCGGCGGGAGGGCGACATCCTCGGCGCCTCGCAGTCCGGTGGCCGGTCGGCCCTGCGGTTCCTCAAGATCACGCAGCACGGGAAGGTCATCGAGAAGGCGCGCGCGGATGCCCAGGAGATCGTGGCGGGGGACCCGGACCTGCGCGACTACCCGGGTCTCGCCCTCGCGATCGACCTCTACCTGAACCCCGAGAAGGAAGCATTCCTCGAGAAGGGCTGAGGATTTCTTCTCCGCACCTGAGGATGTAGCATCCTTTCCATGACGCAGATACGGATCGGTGACGCCGCTCGCTTCCTGGGCGTCAGCGACGACACCGTCCGCCGATGGATCGACGGCGGCATCCTCGGAAGCGCCAGGGACTCCTCGGGAAGGGCCGTGGTCGACGCGCTGGAACTGGCCCGGCTCGCACGCCGGAACGCCGTCCTGCCCGGGGACCCCTCGGACATCGGGCGTTCCGCCCGCAACCGGTTCGTCGGCATCGTCACCGACATCGTGATGGACACCGTCATGGCGCAGGTGGAGCTCCAGTGCGGGCAGCACCGCGTGGTGTCGCTGATGAGCAGCGAGGCCGTCCGCGACCTCGGACTGGAGCAGGGCTCCATCGCCATCGCCGTGGTCAAGGCCACCACCGTGATCATCGAGACCCCTGGCGGGAAGGCCTGATGATGCCGCGACCGGCCCCGGCCCCGCGCCGGCGCGCCGCCCCGCGATCCGTCGCCCGATCCGCCGTCGTGCCGGTCGCCGTCCTCCTGTTCACCGCCGCCTGCGGCTCGTCCGGCGCGCCGGCCGGGGATGCCGGGGGACCGGACGGAGCGGCCGACGGCAGCGTGACGGTCTTCGCCGCAGCCTCGTTGCGGGCGTCCTTCACCGACCTCGCGGCCCGGTTCGAGGAGGCGCACCCGGGCGCGGACGTCCGGCTCAACGTCGCCGGTTCGTCCGATCTCGTCACGCAGATCATCGAGGGTGCTCCCGCGGACGTCTTCGCCCCGGCCGACACCGCGAGCATGGACCGGGTCGAGGCCGCGGGCCTGCTGCGCGGGACGGCGGTCGATATCGCCACCAACACGCTCCGGCTGGCCGTCCCGTCCGACAACCCCGCCGACATCGCCTCGCTCGCCGACGCAGCCCGCCCGGGCGTGAAGACGGTCGTCTGCGCGGAACAGGTCCCGTGCGGAGCGGCTGCGGCAAGGATCGAGGAGGCCGCAGGCATCGACCTGGACCCTGTCAGCGAGGAATCGTCCGTCACGGACGTCCTCGGGAAGGTGGCCTCCGGTGAGGCGGACGCCGGCCTCGTCTATGCCACCGACATCCGGGCGGCAGGAGACACGGTCCTCGGCATCGACGTCCCCGAGGCCTCCGACGCCATCACCACCTATCCCGTCGCGGCCCTCTCCGATGCGGCGGACCCCGCGACGGCGCAGGCGTTCGTCGACTTCGTGGCCGGTCCGGACGGCCGGGCCGTCCTCGGGGCAGCGGGTTTCGGTGCGCCCTGACCCGCCCCCTGATTCGCTGTCGGTCCAGCCATGGGAGGCACAGTGGTGAGGACGACGGCGGCCCTTCCCCGCTGGGTGGTGCTGATCGCTGTCATCGGCGGTCTGTTCGTCGTCGTCCCGCTCGCGGCCATGGCGCTCCGGGTCGACTGGCCCCGGTTCATCCCCCTCGTCACCTCCGAGAGCGCCGAGGCGGCCCTGCTGCTCAGCCTGCGGACCTCCCTCACCGCGACGGCCCTGTGCATCGTCTTCGGCGTGCCGATGGCGCTCGTCCTCGCCCGGACCTCGTTCCGCGGACAGCAGGTCCTCCGGTCCCTCGTGCTGCTGCCCCTGGTCCTCCCACCGGTCGTCGGCGGCATCGCCCTGCTGTACACCTTCGGCCGGCGCGGGCTGCTCGGGAGCAGCCTGGACGTCCTCGGGATCGACGTCGCCTTCTCGACGACGGCGGTCGTGATGTCGCAGGCCTTCGTGGCCCTGCCGTTCCTCGTCCTCAGCCTCGAGGGGGCGCTCCGCTCGGTCGGTACGCGCTACGAGGCCGTCGGAGCGACCCTCGGCGCCGGACGGTGGACGGTGCTCCGGCGGATCACGCTGCCCCTCGTGCTGCCCGCACTGATCTCGGGGTCCGTGCTGTCCTTCGCGCGGGCGCTCGGAGAGTTCGGAGCGACGCTGACCTTCGCGGGCAGCCTCCAGGGGACCACGAGGACGCTGCCGCTGGAGGTCTACCTACAGCGTGAGACGGACCCGGACGCCGCCGTCGCGCTCTCCCTCATCCTCGTGCTCGTCGCCGTCGCCGTGGTGGGTGTCGCGCACCGTGTGAGGCCCCTCGACGGGGCGGCAGGACCGTTGCCCTTCCGCGCACCGGCCACGGCACGGCCATGAGCCTCACCTTCAGGGCCCTGCTCCCGGAGCGCAGTTTCGACGTCGCCTTCGACCTCGCCCCGGGGGAGACCCTCGCCGTCCTCGGGCCCAACGGGGCGGGGAAGTCGACGCTGCTCACGCTCGTCGCGGGGCTCCTGGCGCCGGCGGAGGGCCGCGCGGAGCTCGACGGGAAGGTCCTCTTCGACGTCACCGCCCGCCGGAGCGTCCTCACCGAACCCCGCCACCGTGGCGTCTCACTCCTCGCGCAGGAGGCCCTGCTGTTCCCCCACCTCACGGCACTGGAGAACGTGGCCTTCGGTCCGCGCAGCCGCGGACAGCACCGGGCGGCGGCCCGGTCCACGGCCCGGGACTGGCTCGACCGCGTCGGGATGGGCGAGCTCGCGTCCCGCAGGCCGTCCCAGCTGTCCGGTGGACAGGCACAACGCGTCGCCGTCGCGCGTGCGCTCGCCGCCGATCCGTCGCTCCTCCTGCTGGACGAGCCGCTCGCCGCCCTCGACGTCACCGTGGCCCCCGCCCTCCGCACCCTCCTGCGGGACGTCCTCGCGGACCGCTCCGCGATCATCGTGACCCACGATCCGCTCGACGCCTTCCTGCTCGCCGACCGCGTGCTCATCCTCGAGGACGGCAGGATCGTCGAAGCCGGCGCCACGGCGCACGTGCTCACGCGACCCGTCACGCCCTTCGGTGCCCGGCTGGCCGGACTGAACCTCGTGGAAGGACAGGCGACTCCCGCGGGATTCAGGGCGGCCAACGGGCTGGAGGTGCCGCTGGCCGAACACGCACCGGTCGGGGCGCGCCTCGCCCTCACGGTCCGTCCGGCGGATGTGGCCGTGTCCCGCAGGGCGGAGAGCGGGCAGGGCTTCAGCTCCGTCGGAGCGGAGATCGACGACGTCGAGCACCGCGGCGACCACGTGCGCGTGCACGCCGCCGGGCTGGCGGCCGACGTCGCCCCCGCCGCCGTCGTGGCACTCGGCATGGCCCCCGGCGTGCCGGTGTTCCTCGGCTTCCGGCATGAGGACGCAACCGTCTATCCGGTGTAGGACGGCGGTCCGCGCCGTGCCCCGACCGGCGATAGAGTCGGAGGCATGACGCGCATCATCTCAGGAGCCGCAGGCGGCACGACGCTCACCAGCGTCGACGGAAACGGCACGCGGCCGACGACGGACCGCGTGAAGGAAGCGCTGTTCTCGAGCCTCGAGTCCTACGGCGTGGTGCACGGGGCGCACGTCCTGGACCTCTATGCCGGTTCGGGCTCGCTCGGGGTGGAGAGTGCGAGCCGCGGCGCCGCCTCCGTGGACCTCGTCGAATCCGCCGACCGGGCCGCCGCGGTCGCCCAGCGGAACGCCGACCTCGTGAACCGCGTCCTCGGCTGGACGGCCGTCCGCGTGCACCGCACGAAGGTCGAGACCTACCTCGATCGGGTGGCCCCCGAACTGACCTGGGACCTCGTCCTGATGGATCCGCCCTACACGGTGCGTGAGGACGGCGTGGTCGCCGTCCTCGCTGCCCTCGAGACGCGCCTTGCGGAGGGTGCCGTCGTCGTCGTCGAGCGATCGGCGCGGACCCCGGAACCGGCGTGGCCCGCGTGGCTCGAACGCTTCTCGGACAAGAAGTACGGGGAGACACGCCTGTGGTTCCTGGAGCCCGTCGTGGAGTCCGAGGTGGAGTCGGATGGCGACTCCGCCGGGGAAGCCTCCGCCGACTAGCAGCTCTCCCTCGCGCGGGCGCAGATAGTGCCGGGCGCAGAAAGGCGCAGAGCGCAGAAGGCGCCGTGCCGGTCCTCCGGCACGGCGCCTTCTGCCGTGGGCTAGGCCCGGCGTCGTGTCCTCAGCAGGGCGGTGACGCCGGCGGCGAGTCCGAGCAGGCCGGCGATGAGGCCCGCCCAGCCGACGGCCGACGTCGACCCCGGCGTGCTGGACGCCGTCTGCTCCGCGTCGATCGCCTCGGCGGACGCCTCCGGGGTCACCTCGGCCGCATTGTGGGACCCGCCGTGGGCGTCACCCTCGACGGCGGCTGTGGTCACGAACGAGGGCGCCGGCTTGTCGGGTTCCTCGGCGCCCTCGACGGTCTCCTGGTCCCATGCGACGACGTCACCGTCCGTGTAGGACTGGGAGGTCGGGAGCAGCACCGTGGATCCCGCCTCGGGCAGGCGCCCCACCGAGATCGAGAACGTCTGGTACTCCTGCTGCGAGATCTCGGCGCCCGCCTCCGCCGTCCACACGACGGACAGGGGAGCCTCCGTGATGGTCGCGCCGTCGGAGGTGGTCACCGGCTCCGGCAGGGCGCCGGTCACCACCTCCGCCGTCCACCCCTCGACCGGCTTGACGCGCACGGACGTGAAGGGCTCGTCGGTGGGCAGCTGCACCTCGAGCTTGTTCGTCGCCGCGGTCTCCGATTCGTTGGGCACGCTGAAGGTGAGCTGCGCATAGCCGTTCTCCGTGGTGGACGCCGGCGCCACGGTCACGTGGGCGCTCGCCGCGCCGAGGCCGAGGGCCATCAGACCGGCAGTGGTGAGGGCGACGGCTCCGGTGGTGACGGTACGCCTGGGGTGGGAAGTCATGGAAATGCCTTTCGGGGATGCTGCTCCACGTCCGCGACAGCGGGATCGCGCGGGGCAGCAGGGAAGTGGGAAGGGTGCATCGGGAAGGCCCGCCAACGTACCCCGGTCCCTGTCAGGACGGGCCGGTTCAGGCGGGCAGCGGCGACGGACGCGGCGGACCGCGCAGGGTCGGCACGGAGGCGTGCACGGACAGCGGCGCGACGGGATGCGGCACGTCGGTCACGGCACGGGGCGTCGCCGGCACCGGGGAAGTGACGGAGGGCAGGGTCAGCAGGGGCCGTAGCCAGGCCAGGAGGAGCGTGACCGCCCGGTCGCTCCGCGCGACCGCGAGGGCCAGGACCACGGTGGCTATCGCGTGCAGGACGACCATGGCGGGAGTGCCGACCGCACCGGCCATTCCGGTCGGCGCCACCGTGGAGCAGGCGAGCTCGAAGGCGGCGTGGTGGTCCGGCATCGTCGAGGAGCTCTGGCAGACCGCCGGGACGGAGGTCAGCGCGAAGACGTGGTGCAGCAGGAACTGCCCGCCTCCCATCGCCAGGAGGGCGGGCCGGACGGAGAGCGCCCGCCGGGCGAGCAGCGTCGCGGGCGCGAGGAGGAGGACTGCGAGCAGCAGCATCACCCCGGGGGCGGGCAGGTGCCCCGACGCCAGGACGTGGGACGCCGAGGAGACCGAGAGGATCAGCGAGACGAGGATCACGGACCGGACGTAGGTCAGGCTCGTTGCAGGCACCCGTCCCTCCTTCCCGTCGCTCCGCGCAGTCGTGGAAGCCGCGCTGGATTCAGCGGCTCCATCTCAGGCTACCGTCGACACGCCGGCTTCCATGCCAGTACTTCGCGCGGGGCGGTCCCGTGGATGGGCACGGGAGCCGCTGCGCTCCTCCTAGTTCTTCGGGTTCGGCTGGCGGGGATCCTGCTCGCCCATGTCCGCCGCACCGAGCGCGCCGGCGGCAGGTGAGTGGCTGGTCTCGTTGAATCGCGCCACCAGTTCGGGGTGGTGGAGATCCAGGGCGGGACGCTCCGAGCGGATCCGGGGGATGGAGGTGAAGTTGTGGCGCGGCGGCGGGCAGGAGGTCGCCCACTCCAGCGAGGCACCGAAGCCCCACGGATCGTCGACGTCGACCTTCTTGCCCTTACGCCAGGTGATGTACACGTTCCAGAAGAACGGGATGATGGACGCGCCGAGGAGGAAGGAGCCGATGGTGGAGAACTGGTGCATGCCCGTGAAGCTGTCCTCGGGCAGGTAGTCTGCGTACCGGCGGGGCATGCCCTGGACGCCGAGCCAGTGCTGGATGAGGAACGTGGCGTGGAAGCCGAGGAACAGCATCCAGAAGTGGATCTTCCCCCACCGCTCGTTGAGCATGGTCCCGGTGAACTTGGGCCACCAGAAGTAGAAGCCGGCGAACATCGCGAACACCACGGTGCCGAAGACCACGTAGTGGAAGTGCGCGACCACGAAGTAGGTGTCCGAGACGTGGAAGTCCAGCGGCGGCGAGGCCAGGATCACGCCGGTCAGACCGCCGAAGATGAAGGTCACGAGGAAGCCGAGGCTCCAGAGCATCGGCGTCTCGAAGGTCAGCGATCCCCGCCACATGGTGCCGATCCAGTTGAAGACCTTCACGCCCGTCGGAACGGCGATGAGCATGGTCGTGAAGGCGAAGAACGGCAGCAGGACGGCTCCGGTGACGTACATGTGGTGTGCCCAGACCGTCACGGAGAGCGCGGCGATCGCGATCGTCGCGAAGACCAGGCCCTTGTAGCCGAAGATCGGCTTGCGGCTGAACACCGGGAAGATCTCCGAGACGATGCCGAAGAACGGCAGCGCGATGATGTACACCTCGGGATGGCCGAAGAACCAGAAGAGGTGCTGCCACATGATCGCCCCGCCGTTCTCCGGGTCGAAGATGTGCGCGCCGAAGCGGCGGTCCGCGCCGAGGGCGAACAGGGCGGCGGCCAGGACGGGGAAGGCCATCAGGACGAGGATCGAGGTGATCAGGGTGTTCCAGGTGAAGATCGGCATGCGCCACATGGTCATGCCAGGGACGCGCATGCAGATGATCGTCGTGACGAAGTTGACCGAGCCGAGGATGGTGCCGAAGCCGGCCAGGGCGAGCCCGAAGACCCACAGGTCCCCACCGATGCTGGGGGAGAAGCTGACGTTCGCGAGGGGCGGGTAGGCGGTCCAGCCGAACCCTGCGCTGCCCTGCGGGGTGAAGATGCCGAGACCGACGATGATCCCGCCGAAGAGGTAGAAGTAGTAGGCCAGGGCGTTGAGCCGGGGGAAGGCGACATCGGGTGCGCCGATCTGCAGCGGCATGATGACGTTCGCGAAGCCTGCGAACAGCGGTGTCGCGAAGAGGAGCAGCATGATCGTGCCGTGCATCGTGAACAGCTGGTTGTACTGCTCCTTGGTCTGCAGGATCTGCATGCCCGGTGCGAAGAGTTCCGCCCGGATCAGCAGGGCCTCGACGCCGCTCAGGGAGAACCACACGAACGACGTGATGATGTAGAGGTAGCCGATCGTCTTGTGGTCGGTGGTCGTCATCCACTCGAGGAAGATCCGGCCGGGGGACCGGGTTCCGGGCGTTGCCGCCGGCGTCGCTGCAAGGGTCGAATCTGCGTATTCAGCGGTCACGGTCCGCTCCTGCCGGGTAGGGATGGGGGAGGTTCATGCGGCGAAGCGGTGGCTCCCGTGCGGGCGCGGGAACCGGGAGGGGCACGAGGGGAGGACCTCGGGCACGATCAGCGAGCACGAGCCGGCGGAATCGCCGACGACGGGCTGGGCTTCCAGGCCGCTGATCCCGAGGCGTTCGAGCGCCTCGATTCCCGCGATCTCGATGTGCTGCGCGCTGCTCGCATCGATCACGACGTTCGGCTCCTGCAGGATGCGGAAGCTACGGCGGACGATGGGCAGGAGAGCCCGGCAGTTCTCCTCCGTGAGGCACCCTCGCACTTCCATGCGTGCCCAGCGGAGGTCGATGTCCAGGCGGACGGTGATGCGCAATGTGTGGCTCATGGCCCAGGTCCTCCGAAGAGCGGTCCTCGATGCCCGGCTGCTCAAGCCCTTTAAGGCTAGGAGGAGCTGTCGGACCCGGGCGCGGAAGAATGGTGCTTGACAAGCACTGCGCCGGGCGACCATGGCGTGCTGAACACCAGGGTCGGAAGGGTCGGGGCGGAGCTACCGGCCCATCGGCTGCTCGAACGCCGCCCGCTCGGCGTCGACGAGGACGGCGGCGGGGTGCGGACCCGCGGCACGCAGGGCCGAGGTCCAGGACTCCGGCCACGGCGTCCTGCGTGCCGCGATGATGACGTTCCCGGCGCTCGCACCGCCGACCATGCCCGCCTCGGTGAGGACGGCCGTCGCGGTGGCCAGGGCGGAGAGCTGCCTGCTCTGCGCGCGGGCGAAGGCGAGCGGCGGGTCGTCGCCGACGTTGACGAGGACCACGCCGTCGTCGGCGCAGACCCTCAGGAGGTGCGCGGCGAAATCCGGGCTGGTGAGATGGGCGGGGGCGTCGGCCCCCGCGAAGATGTCCAGCACCACGGCGTCGAAGGCCGCATCCGGCTGCTCGAGCACGGCGTCGGCGGCGTCGCCGACGACGACCTCGCACACCGTGCCCTCGGCCAGCGGCATGGCATCGAGGACGAAGTCGACCAGTTCTGCTTCCAGGTCGACGGCGACCTGCACGGATCCCGGACGCGTCGCCTGGACGTACCGGACGAGGGTCAGGGCTCCCGCGCCCAGGTGCAGGATCCGCAGCGGAGCGCCCGGTGGCTTGACCAGGTCGAGAACCGCCGCCACGCGACGCAGGTACTCGTAGAACACCCGTTCCGGGTGGTGCACGTCGACATGCGACTGCTGCGCCCCTCCGATGCTGAGGATGAGCGCGCCGTCGATGTATGCGTCCTCGTCGATCTCGGCGTAGGCACCCGCGCCGGGAAGCCAGCGCGTGGGGACCTCGAACTCTTCGTCCGTGCCGGGAGCCGTGCTCACACGCGCTCCCGCAGGGTCGCGAGGCGCAGTGCGCCCTCCTCGATGACGTCGAACCGCTTGCAGAACGCGAACCGCAGCATCGAGCGCGTACGCCGGGCACCCTCCTCGTGGCAGAACATCGCCACGGGGATCGCCGCGACCCCGATCAGGGACGGCAGGCGCCGTGCCAGGTCCGTGGCGTCGTCGATACCCAGCGGCGCGACGTCGACCATCGTGAAGAACGTGCCCTCCGGCTCGAAGACCTCGAACCCGGCGGCACGGAGGCCCTCGCCGAGCAGGTCCCGCTTCTTCCGCAGCATGGCCGCGGCGGAGGTGAAGAACTCCTCGGGCAGCCCCAGCCCGAGGGCGACGGCTCCCTGGAACGGTGTTCCCGAGGTGTAGGTCAGGAAGGTCTTCACGGTACGGACCTGCGCCACGAGGTCGGCGGGTCCGCTGAGCCAGCCCACCTTCCAGCCCGTGACCGAGAAGGTCTTGCCCGCGGAGGAGATCGTGAGGGTGCGTTCCGCCGCCCCGGGCAGCGAGGCGATGGGGACGTGCGGCACACCGAAGGTCAGGTGCTCGTACACCTCGTCCGTCACGATGATGGCACCGTGGCGTTCCGCCAGCCGCACGATGAGCTCGAGCGCCGGCCGGGCGAGGACGCTGCCGGTCGGGTTGTGCGGATTGTTCACCACGACGATCCGCGTGCGCTCGTTGAACGCGGCCTCCAGGCTTGCCGCGTCCGGCTGGAAGTCCGGAGCGTTCAGCGGAGCGGTGGTGTGGGTGGCGCCCGAGAGCCCGATGACGGCCCCGTAGGAGTCGTAGAAGGGTTCGAAGGTCAGCACCTCGTCGCCCGGACCGGCGAAGGCGAGGATCGCCGCCGCGATCGACTCCGTGGCGCCCGTGCTGACGATCACCTCGGTCTGCGGATCGATGTGCAGTCCGTAGAAGCGTTCCTGGTGTGCGGCGATGGCATGGCGCAGGACGGCGAGGCCCTGACCGGGTGCGTACTGGTTGGCGCCGTCGGCGATCGCGGCACGGGCCGCGTCGAGGATCTCGCGTGGACCGTCCTCGTCCGGGAACCCCTGTCCGAGGTTGATCGCCGAGTGCTGCTGGGCGAGCGCCGTCACCTCCTCGAAGATGGTGATGCCGAGGGTGCCGTCGCCGCCGAGCAGGTTCGCACCGCGCGCGGCCCTCGTCCAGGGTGCCGTACTGCTGGTCGGAATGGCTGCCGCCCGCGCGTCTGTGGTCATGACACCAGTATCGCCGGTCCCGCGCGTCCGGCCGCAGACCGCCGTGCCCTCCGCGGTATGCCGGGGGGCGGGGTGTGCGCGCAGGTGGGGAGGACTGGGTACCGTGGGGGCATGAGCCGCGCCGTCTGCCCCGGATCGTTCGACCCCCTCCACAACGGACACATCGAGGTCATCGGTCGTGCCGCCCGGTTGTTCGACGAGGTGATTGTCGCCGTGTCGACCAACTACGCCAAGAAGTACCGGTTCGACGTCGACGAGCGCATCGCCTTCTGCCGCGACGGCCTCGCGCACCTGCCCGGCGTGACAGTGCTGCCCATGGGCCCCGGCCTCGTCGCCGACTTCTGCAGGGAGCACGGCGCGGCGGCACTCGTCAAAGGGCTGCGATCAGGGCTCGACTTCGACTACGAACTCCCCATGGCGACCATGAACCGCCACCTGACCGACGTCGAGACCGTCTTCGTCCCCACCGGTACGACGTTCGCCCATGTCTCCTCCACGCTGCTGAAGGAGGTCGCGTCCCTGGGCGGCGACGTCCGTCCGTTCGTTCCGGACGCCGTCTACCGTTCCCTGCACTGATCCGGCGGGGCCTCAGACCGGTCGAGCGCACGCCGGGCGGGCCAGGGCGGCGGCCAGTGCCGTGGTCTCCTCGACGAACCGTCCGAGCCACTCCAGGGCGTCGAGGTCCGGCGTCGATTCGGCCATGGTGACGTCGGCCTCGGAGCACTGGGAGATGTTCGTGGAGGCGCGAGTCACGTGGTAGGTCGAGGTGACGACGACGATCCTGTCCCAGCCGCGGTCGCGGGCGAGCGCGGCGATCGCACGCGCCTCGCCCCTCGTGGTCAGGGGATCCGAACGGAAGCAGGTCGTGCCTGGTAACTCCGCGGCGCACAGGGCATCGGCCGCGGAGTTGCCCGGCAGCCCCGTCGAGGAGAGCACGAGTTCGTCGGCGACGCCGCGCTCGATCAGCCGCTGGCCCGCGGGCAGCCTCTCGCCCGCGGCTCCGGCCAGCACCACCACCGCATCGGCCGTCCCGACCGTCCGCAGCGGAGGGTTGTAGAACAGCACATAGGCGAGGATCAGCCACGCGAGGAGACAGGCGGTGGCGATCCCGGCCGCTGTCCGCAGGGCGCGGACCGCCCGACGGCGACGCGGGTCAGCCGGTGCCGGGCGGGGATCGGACGTCATCGTCCGAGCGTAGACGGGTCCGCCCGTTTTGGGACTGCCCGCCTCATCGGGCTAGGATGGTACGTCGGTCATATGTTCTACAGGAGTCATCATCAACAGCGATCTCAGTTCGCCTTTGACTTTCAGCGTCAAGGATCTCGGACGCAGTCCGGGAAGCATGCGGACAGTGGAAGAACATGTACCGGCACCGAAGGATTTCGGCGTTGCGCTGATCGGCGTGCAGGAGGGTTCCGAGATGGAACTGGACCTGCGTTTCGAATCGGTGCACGAGGGAATCCTGGTGTCGGGTACGGCAAACGTCGAGGTAACCGGCGAGTGCGGCCGTTGCCTGGAGCCCCTGCGGTTCGACCGTGAGGTGGACGTCCAGGAGCTCTTCTTCTACAGCGACTCCGAGTCGCTGTCGGTGGAAGAGGAAGAAGATCAGCACAGGGTGGAGAACGATTCGGTCGATCTGGAACCCGTGCTGAGGGATGCAGTGGTTACGTCGCTGCCATTCCAGCCGGTGTGCCGGGAGGATTGCAAGGGTCTGTGCTCCGAATGCGGAGCGCAGCTCAATGACGATCCGGACCACCACCATGAAGTTTTGGACCCTCGCTGGTCAGCCCTCGCAGGGCTGACGGGCACCGCCGCCGGTAACGACGCGGCAACCAAGTCAGAGTCAGACGAGAGAGAAGAGAGTTAGCCGTGGCTGTCCCGAAGCGGAAGATGTCCCGCGCGAATACCCGTGCACGCCGGTCCCAGTGGAAGGCAACCGCCCCCAAGCTGGTCAAGACCCTCGAGAACGGTCGCGTCACCTACAGCCTCGCCCACCAGGCCAAGGTTGTCACCGATTCAGCCGGTACCCCGCTGTTCCTCGAGTACAAGGGCCGCAAGGTAGCCGACGTCTGACAACGGGGTGCGGCCCGCTGCATGCCCGGTGCTGCAGTGGGCACCCGTTCGATGCTGGATCAGCTGATGCGGTTGTGAAGAATACAGAAGAACTCACGAGGCGTCTCGGTGTCGATATCGACACCGAGACGCTTCGTCTTGCCCTGACGCACCGGTCCTACGCCTATGAGAAGGGCGGGATCCCCACCAACGAGCGGCTCGAATTCCTGGGCGACTCGGTGCTCGGCCTCTCGGTGACCGACGCCCTGTACCGGGACAACCCCGACCTCTCCGAGGGTGAGCTCGCCAAGCGGCGGTCCGCCGTCGTCAGCACCAGGGCGCTCGCCGGAGTGGCCCGCACGCTCGACCTCGGCAGTCACGTGCTGCTCGGACAGGGCGAGAAGCTCACCAACGGCCGGGACAAGGCATCCATCCTCGCGGACACCATGGAGGCCGTCATCGGTGCTGCCTACCTGAGCCACGGGATCGAGATCGCGAGGGCCATGGTCATGAGGCTCATCGGGCCGCTCCTGCGCGACTCCGCTGTCCTCGGCGAAGGCACGGACTGGAAGACCCGCATCCAGGAGACCGCGGCCGCCCGCCGGCTCGGCCTGATCGACTACCAGGTGGTGGGCGCCGGTCCCGACCACGCCCGTACGTTCACCGCGCGCCTCGTGATCGGCGGCGTCGAGTACGGCTCCGGGTGCGGCCACTCGAAGAAGGAGGCGGAGCAGGAGGCTGCTGCCGCCTCCTGGAAGCTGCTCGCACCCGGGCCCGGGACGACGCCCGACGGCGAACCGCACGACGCGCCCGCAGCGCCCCCCGGACCCTGAGTGCCTGAACTGCCCGAGGTCGAGGTGGTACGGCGTGGGCTGGCGCGCTGGGTCACGGGCCGCACCGTCGAGGCCGTCGAGGTGGTGGACCCGCGGTCGCTGCGACGCCACGTCGCAGGCGTCGAGGACTTCCGCGGCAACGTCACCGGAGCACGCGTCACGGACGTGGTGCGGCGCGGGAAGTTCCTCTGGATGACCCTCCAGGACCCGGACGCCCCCCGTGACGTCCCGCACGTCGCACTGATGGCGCACCTCGGCATGAGCGGTCAGCTGCTCATCGAGGAGTTGGAGGCCCCCCTCGAGAAACACCTGAAGGTGCGCCTTCGGCTCTCCACCGCCGTCGACGACGAGGGTGCCCCGCTCCCCGCCGACCTCCGGTTCGTCGACCAGAGGATCTTCGGGGGCATGTTCGTCGCCGATCTCGAGCCCACCGCCGACGGCGCGCCGGGTGGTCGCGGAGACACGGATCTGCCTCTCATCCCGCACCAGGCCGCGCACATCGCGCGTGACCCGCTCGATCCCGCGTTCTCCGTCGAATCCTTCCACCGGCGTCTCCGCGAGCGGAGGACGGGCCTCAAGCGTGCCCTCCTCGACCAGGGCCTCATCTCGGGGATCGGCAACATCTACGCGGACGAGGCGCTGTGGGCGGCGAGACTCCACTACGCGCGCCCCACGGACACTCTGCGCCGTCCCGACACCCTCCGTATCGTCGAGGCGGTCACCACGGTCATGACCCGGGCCCTGGACGCCGGTGGCACGAGTTTCGACGCGCTGTACGTCAACGTCAACGGCGCGTCGGGCTACTTCGCCCGCGACCTCGAAGCCTACGGCCGTGCCGGGCAACCCTGCCGTCGCTGCGCAGCCGAAGGGCGCTCGACCCTCATCCGGCGCGAAGCCTTCATGAACAGGTCATCGTCCCTCTGCCCGTACTGCCAGCCGAGGCCGCGGAACGCTCGGGCCTAGTCGGCGCGGGGGGATTATGGCACCGTCGGCGCCGTAACCCAAACGTGACAACCGGAAGCTCAACGGGTACCGTTGACCCCGCGCCCGCTCCACAACGGAGGGGCGCCCCTCCTCACTCTGCCTAACCCTGTCGATGAGGACGGACCGTTCGCACTACACATTCGACAGGGGCGGGGGAACCGATAGCGGACTCAGTCCTGAGTCCTAGGGGTAAAGACGCGTGTCGACCAGCGCATGTTCGCTGGAACGAGAACAGCACGTCCGGATGTCCCATCCGAACCCGACAGCTAACTTCGCAGGCATTGGGAAAGGCATGATCATGTCCAAGAGCACTTCAGCGCGCCACCGGGCCGTCCCCACGCGCACCAACCCCCTTCTCACCGCCTCCCGCGCGATCTCCGCGAGTGCCTCGGTGGCCGGCAAGCCCGCCGCCGTCGTCGTCGCAGCATCCGGGATCATGTTCGGCGCAGCGCTCCCCGCGAGTGCCGCAGGCGAGATCACCCTGCAGGCCGCACCCGAGCAGGTCGCGGCGTCCACCGTCGCGGCGGGCACCTACACCGTCCAGGCCGGCGACACGCTGGGCAGCATCGCTGCCTCGCACGGCGTCGGCCTCGACACGCTGTTCACGGCCAACGGACTCGGCTACAGCTCGGTCATCTACCCGGGTCAGGCCCTCGCGCTCACCGGTACTGCCGCTCCCCAGCAGTACTCCGCCCAGTCCGCAACGATCGTCGCTGCCCCCGCAGCGATCGCGGCACCGGCACCCGTGGCGGCACCCGCACCCGTGGCAGCACCCGCAGTCTTCTCGGGGAACACCACCGGACTCAGCACGCAGTCCGCCTCGATCAGCCCCGCCGGCGGAGGCATCGTCGGCACGGCCATGCAGGGCATCGGCTCGGGCTACGTGTACGGCGGAACCTCGTTCGGCGGCTGGGACTGCTCCGGCTTCGTGCAGTGGGTCTACGCGCAGAACGGCATCAGCCTGCCGCGCACCACTTGGTCGCAGTTCGCTGCTCTCACCCCCACCAGCAACCCGCAGCCGGGCGACCTGGTGAGCCAGAACGGTGGAAGCCACGTCGGTATCTACCTCGGCAACGGCCAGATGGTCAGCGCCCTGAACCCCTCGCAGGGCACGCTGGTGCACTCGGTCAACGCCATGTCGGTGGACGGGTACTACACCCGCTAGGAATCGCGACCGGCGTCAGCCGGTCGTCCCAGGTACAGGTACGCAGAAGGGCGGGATGCGGGGCATCCCGCCCTTCCGCGTACCCGGCGAGAGGCCGTGGCGGCGCGTTCCCGCCCGGGCCCGCGTCCTCAGCCGCCGTAGTGCGCCGCGAGGCGCTGGAACCCCTGGTCGATGCTGACCCCCGGCGTCCAGTCGAGCACGGCCCGGGTCCGCCGCTGGTCGAACCAGTGTGCGGTGGACAGCTGTTCGGCCAGGAAGCGGGTCATGGGCGGCTCCTCGGCGCGGCCGAGCGCCAGCCAGGCGCGTTCGATGACCGTCCCCGCCGCCCGTGCTACCGATCCGGGCACCGACCATGCCGGTGGGCGGACGCCGGCGGCGCGGCAGATCCCTGCGAGCAGCTCCGCGATGGGCCGCGGCTCACCGTTGGTCACGACGAAGGCCTGGCCCTGCGCCTCGCCGATACGGGCGAGGCAGGCGACGATCGCCGACGCCGCGTTGTCCACGTAGGTGGTGTCGATCAGTGCGGTGCCACCGTCGAGCAGCGGCAGCCGTCCCCGCCGGGCCCGGTCGACGACGCGCTCGACGAGCTGCGTGTCACCGGGTCCCCAGACGATGTGCGGGCGCACCGCGGCGACGCGGAACGACGCCGTGGAGCGTCGCAGCGCCAGCACCTCCGCCGCGGCCTTGGTCCGGGCGTAGTCGCCTCGTGCGGTCCCCGGGTCCGCGGGACCGGCGGACGCGCCGACCAGGGACGTGCCGTCGTGCGCCACGGAGGGCGAGGAGACGTGGACGACGTCGGGGATGCCGGCGCGCCGGGCGGCATCGAGCAGGCGCCGGGTCCCGTCCACGTTGGTCCTGTCGAAGTCGGCGGCGCGGCCGGTGAAGGAGACCTTCGCCGCGAGGTGGATCACGGCGTCGCACCCCCGGACCGCGGCGGTCACCGCCGCGTCGTCCTCGATGGAGCCCAGTACGTCGGCGGCACCGACGACACCCGACGGGCGGCGCTGGAAGCACCGAACGTCGTGGCCGTCGGCGAGGAGCTGTCCGGCGACCGCGCGGCCGAGCATCCCGCTGGCGCCCGTCACGAGGACGGTCACAGGGAGCCGGCCCGCCCGCCGGCGAGGAACCGTCCGCTCCAGGCCGCGACCCGTGCGCGGTCGATCTTCGCATTGTGCCGGATGTCCACCGGCAGCGCGGGGACCGAGACGACCGCAGCGAGGTCCACGCCGCGCGCGCCGGCCGCATCGCGGGCGGCAGCGGCGAGCGACGCATCAGCGAGCCGGGGGCGACGACGACCCGGCGTCGTCGTCTCGACGACCGCCACCACAGCCTGCGCGCCGGAGGGGCCGACGCCGACGACAGCGGCGAGGCGGACGCCGTCGAGTGCCTCCAGCGACTGCTCGAGTCCCACCGGGGTCACCACCCCTCCCGGTGCGGTGATGACGTGGCCGAGCCGTCCTTCGACCCAGAGGCGGCCGTCGGCGTCGAAGTGGCCGACATCGCCGGTGCGATGCCACGGGCGCGTCCGTGCCGAGTCCTCCTGGGTGCGCCAGAGGCGGAAGTAGCGATCCTTGACGTGCGGAGCGTCGACGAGGATCTCGCCCGTCACGCCGGGAGTCCCGGTGGCTTCGCCGGTTGCCTCACCCGTGCCGTCGAGCGGGCTGACCGCGACGCGTGCGCCGTGCACCGGGAGACCCACGCACACGCCGTTGCCGGCGCCGTCCAGTCCCGCCTCGGCCGCCGTCGCGGCGGCCCGGATGCCGTCGAGGTCGATATCGGCGACGAGGAGGGACTCGGTCATGCCGTAGGGCGTGTGGAGGGCCGCGGACGGGACGAGTGCCTGGACCTCCTCGAGCAGCGGTACCGGGATCGGCGCCCCGGCGGAGAGCATCAGGGTAATCCGCTCCAGAGCCGACCGGCCGGCCGCAGGGAGGTCGGCCGACGTCGCCAGGACGTTGCGCAGCGCCGCCGGCGACGCGAAGACGACGGTGGCGTCGATCGCGGCCGCGGCATCGGCCAGTGCCCGCGCCGTCAGGGTCCGCGGGGCGGTGACGTCCATGGCCGGGGTCACCGACGTCGCGCCGAGGGCCGGGCCGAGCAGGGCGAAGGGTGCGAATCCTGCGACGAGAGAGGCGCCCGGTCCCAGCCCGAGGGTGGATTCCACGGCGTCGCGCATGGCCGAGAGCCGGCGGTGCG
Organism: Arthrobacter sp. UYP4; assembly: GCF_057291175.1. Classification (NCBI taxonomy): domain Bacteria; kingdom Bacillati; phylum Actinomycetota; class Actinomycetes; order Micrococcales; family Micrococcaceae; genus Arthrobacter; species Arthrobacter sp. UYP4. The sequence goes on along the minus strand of NZ_JBXAVU010000001.1, from coordinate 723,072 downwards.
TGTACACCACGCCCTTGGCCGGACCGGTGGACCCGGAGGTGAAGAGGATGGCGGCGTCGGTGTCCGGCGCGGGCGCGGCGCGCGGTGCTCCGGCGACCGGCCGGGCGGCACGGAGGTCGTTCAAGGACGCCTCGACGCGCAGCGCCTTCTTCTTAGCGGCAGGCAGGGGAGCGGCACTGATCCGCCGACCCGGCCAGCCGAAGGCCCGGGCTGCGAGGAGGGCGTGTTCGATGCCGATCACGACGTCGGGTGCGGACCCCTTGACGGCACGGTTGAGGCCGCGCGCGCCGAGGCCGGCATCGGCGACGACGATCACGGCGCCGATCTGCAGGCAGGCGTAGATCAGGACGGTGAGGTCCACTCCGGGCGGGACGAGCAGGCTGACCCTGCTGCCCGCACCGTAGCCGAGCGCGGTGAGGCCGGCGGCCACGGCGTCGACGTCGTCGGAGAGCTCGCGCCAGGTCAGCGTCCGCGGCGTGCCCGCGGGAGCCATCTCGGCGACCGCCGTCGTCCCTGCCTCGGGACCGGCGGCGAGCTCGGTGATCCGCCGGCCCAGCGGGGTGTAGGGACGGTCCTCCGGGGCGCTGTCGCCGGACCGGTCCGGTCGGGGCACGCCCACGGACCGGATGCCGAGCCACTCCATGGCGGTCGACGCCGTGTCGGCGTCCTCCTGCACCAGGTGGCCGGCCTGCTCGAAACGATGGATGTCCGCGGCGGGGAGGCGGCGGGCGAGGTCCTCGAGGTAGGGGTCCGAGAAGATCGGGTCGTGCGGGCCCCACATCATCAGCACGGGCACGGCCAGGCTGCGGATGCCCTCCGCGACCGCGGTGAGGGCGGCGAAGCTCGGGTGGGACGGGTCGGCGGGGATGTCGGAGACGAAATTGGCGATGCCCTCGCGGGCTGCCGACGTACGGTACGGGTCGCGGAACGCGCGGCGGACCCCACGCTCCAGCGCCGGCCGGGCGAGGGAGAGGGTCACGTCGAGGAAGGCCGTGCTGGTCCTCGTGCCCAGGCCGTGCACGCCGGGTGCCAGGGCGAGCCGCAGGGGTGCCGGGATGGGCCGGGCCGGATCCTGGTGGATGGCCGTGTTGGTCAGGATCACGCCCGCCAGGTCCCTGCGGTTGCGGTCGGCGTAGCCGAGGCTGACGACGCCGCCCCAGTCGTGCCCCACCGTGACCACGGGACCCGCGAGGCCGACGGCGGCGACGAAATCCTCGAGGTCGGTGATGCGGTGTTCGAGGCGCCGGAACGCGCCGGTGCGGTCGGAGTAGCCCATGTCGAGCTGGTCCACCGCGATTACGCGCCAGCCGGCCGTGCGACCGGCAGCGAGGTAGCTCCGCCACAGGTAGGACCAGGTGGGATTGCCGTGGACGCACAGGAGCGTTCCCGTGACCTCGTCATCGGCACCTGCGCCGAGCCCGTTGTCGAGGTAGTGCCAGCGGTGGCTGGTTCCCGGGGCGTCGGCCCCGCTGGTCGAGGGCACGTCGATGTACGCCGACCACGAGGGGTCGACGCCGGGGAGTTCTACCACGCAATCTCCATCATGGAGGTGTTCAGGCCCGAGCCGACGCCCAGGCACAGCACCCGGTCCCCGGGGGTGAGGGACTGCGACTCCTGGGCGAGGGTCATCGGCAGGGAGGCCGGCCCCACGTTGCCCCAGTGCGGGAAGGTGATCGGGACGCGCTCACGCTCGAGGTCGACGGCCTTGATGATGGCGTTGGTGTAGGAGTTGGAGACCTGGTGGGTGACGTAGCGGTCCATCGCGTCCCACGCCCAGCCGTCCGCCTGCGCCTCGTGCCACGCCGTGACGACGAGCTCCAGGCCGCCGTCGAGCAGTCCCTTCGTGTCGGTGTACATCCCGTCGATGCCGCCGACGCACAGCTCGTGGTGCTGCGTCCCCGCACGGGAGACGCCGCCGAGGATGCGGTGGGACCCGGGGTGGGCGTCGGCCGGGCCGATGACCGCGGCGGCCGCGCCGGAGCCGAGCGTGAGGGTCGCGAACTCGCTCAGGAAATCCTCGCGCGTCGAGTCCTCGCGGTTGAGGCGCTTGAAGGTGGCCTCCTGGGTCCGCTGGGCGTCCTCGCCGGCGACGATCAGGGCGTACTTGATCTGGCCGGAATCGATCATGTTCGCGGCGAGGGTCATCCCGTTGACGAACCCGAGGCAGGCGTTGGCCAGGTCGAAGTTCATCGCGGACGAGGGCAGCCCCAGCGAGTGGTGGATCTTCACGGCGACCGAGGGTTCGAGGTTGCGGCGGGTCACCGACGTGTTGATGAGCAGCCCGACGTCGCCCGGCTCGATACCGGCCTCGGCCATGGCCTTGGCCCCCGCCTCGATCGCGGCGTCGTCGAAATCGGACCCGGGAGACCACCAACGCCGTTCCGTCACCCCGGCCACGCGTTCGAGGAGCCGCTTCGAGAGGCGGAGCCTCTTCAGGCTGGGGGCCAGTCGTTCGTCGAACTCGGCGGAACTGACGACTACCGGCGCCTCCACACTCGTGACGGCGAGCAAGGCCGTGTTTTCATGTCGAAACGTCGCGTTACCGGTCAAATTTCCTGCCTCGTCAACTGGTCAGCGCCGGTGGTTGGCCGTGAGGGACCCACGAATGGATCGGCCCGGACGCCTCTGAATACTGGATACTGCTGAAACTTTTGTAAGCCTACTTCTGATTGCATCGGGCGGTCACGCCGAAATCGTGCGCGTCCATGGTGTTGCCTGCCCAATACTCCGCACAGTCGGTGCGTTCCAGTAGATTGGGGAGGTCCCATTCCACCTGGAGATCCTGACACTGTGCATCTGAAGAGTCTAACCGTGCGGGGGTTCAAGTCTTTCGCCTCGGCGACCACCTTCGACTTCGAGCCCGGCGTCACCGCCGTCGTCGGTCCGAACGGCTCGGGCAAGTCCAACGTGGTCGACGCCCTCGCCTGGGTGATGGGGGAGCAGGGCGCAAAGACCCTGCGCGGCGGCAAGATGGAGGACGTCATCTTCGCCGGGACGTCCGGCCGTGCCCCGCTGGGACGGGCCCACGTCTCGCTCACCATCGACAACGCGGACGGCGCCCTGCCGATCGAGTACTCCGAAGTGACCATCTCCCGCACCCTCTTCCGCGCCGGCGGGTCCGAGTACGCCATCAACGGCAAGAACTGCCGCCTGCTCGACATCCAGGAACTCCTCTCGGACTCGGGGCTCGGTCGCGAGATGCACGTGATCGTGGGCCAGGGCCAGCTCGACAAGGTGCTGCACGCGACACCCGAGGAGCGCAGGGGCTTCATCGAGGAGGCCGCCGGCATCCTGAAGCACCGCCGCCGCCGGGAGAAGACCGTGCGGAAGCTGGACGCAATGCAGGCCAACCTCGCGCGGCTGTCCGACCTCACGGCCGAACTGCGACGGCAACTGACCCCGCTGGGGAAGCAGGCCGAGGTCGCCCGCCGGGCGCAGCAGGTGCAGTTCGCGGTCCGCGACGCGCGATCCCGGCTGCTCGCGGACGAGCTGGTGACCCTCCGGTCCGGTTTCGAGCGGGACGTCGCCGCGGAGGCGGCGCTCCAGGCGCGTCGCGAGGAGGTCGAGAAGACCCTCGGCGCCGGGCAGGAACGCCAGGCGGACCTCGAGCGGGCCGCGGCGGCGTCCGTCCCGGCCCTGAACAGGGCGCGGGAGACCTGGTACGCCCTGTCGAGTGCGCGCGAGAGGCTCTCCGCGCTCGCCGCCCGCGCAGAGGACCGGGGGCACCTCCTCGGCCAGGGGGGCACGGAACCCGAGTCGGGGCGTGACCCCGACTCCCTCGACCGGCAGGCCGAGCGTGTCCGTACCGAGGTGGCCGCGCTGCAGGACGAGGTGGCGTCGCTGGGACGCGTGCTCGAGGAGACACTCACTGCCCGCCGCGTCGCCGAGGACGCCGCATCGGCCGAGGATGCCCGGCTCGCCCGGCTGCTCCGCGCCGCGGCCGACCGGCGCGAGGGCGATGCGCGGCTCGCGGGCACGGTGGGAGCCGCACGCTCCCGCGTCGAGGCAGCCGTCGCCGAACTCGGCCGCCTCCGCGCGTCCATCGCTGCTGCCGAGGAGCGTCGCAGCACCGCCGAGCGTGACTTCACGGCGCTCGAGAGCCAGGTGGCCGGGGACGAGGAGGGCGAGGAGGGCCTCGACGCCGAGTACGAGGAGGCATCGGCCGTCCTCGCGTCCATCACGGACGGGCTGCGGATCCTCGTCGATGAGGAACGCTCCGCGGAGCGGGACCGCGGCGCACTGGCCGCGCGGCTGGAGGCGCAGCGCGAAGGCCTGCAGCAGCGTGACGGGTCCGGTGCCCTCCTGGCCGCCGGGCTCGACGGCGTGTCCATGCCGCTCGCCCAGCTGCTGCAGGTCGCTCCGGGCTTCGAGAAGGCCGTCGCCGCTGCCCTCGGTGCGCGGGCCGACGCCGTGACGGTGGAGGGCATCGCCGCTGCCGTCGACGCCCTGCAGCTCCTGAAGACCGAGGACGCCGGCCAGGTCTCGCTCGTCGTCGCCACCGGCGCGGTGGAGGGCGGGCTCCAGGCGAAGGCGGAGTTCGGGCCGGCGCTCCGGGATTCCGACGACCCCGTCCCCGTGCTGTCCGTCGTGACCGTTCCGCCGCCGCTCCGGGCCGCGCTCGAGAGCCTGCTGGACGGCGTCGTCGTGGTCACGGACCTCGCCCACGCCCGGGCTGTGATCGAGGACGGCAGCACCCCGGTCGCCGTCACGCGCGACGGGGACGTCCTGTCCCGGTATTCCGCAACGGGCGGCACCCCCGGCGCGGCGGGCTATCTCGAACTCCGCGCGGCCGCCGAGGAGACGGAGGAACGGCTCGCGCAGGCGGTCGCCTCGACCGAGCGCCTGCGCTTCCGGCTCTCGGGGGCGAGGACCGAACGGGACGCCGCGCAGCAGCGGGTGGACGCCGCGCTCGAGCGACTCCACGAATCAGACGCGCGGATGGCCGCCGTCGCCGAGAGGCTCGGCCGGCTCAACGCGGGCCTGCGGTCGGCCTCCGGGGAGGCCGAACGACTGACGGCCCTGATGCACGCAGCCGAGGCGAACCTCGCCCAGGAGGAGACACGACTCGAGGATGCGGCGCGGCGACTCCGGGAGCTGCAGGAGCAGCCCGTCGAGGCCGAACCCTCCACCGGGCAGCGCGACGCCCTGCACCGTGCAGCGGTCGACGCGCGCCAGGCCGAGCTGGAGGCCCGCCTCGCCCTGCGCAGCCGCGAGGAGCAGCTGTCCGCGCTCGCCAACCGGGCGGCATCGCTGGAGCGCGCGGCGCAGTCCGAGCGCCGCGCGCGGGAGCAGGCCGCGGAGAAGGCGAGGATCCGGCGGGCCCAGGCACTCAAGGCCGCCGCCGTCGCGCGGGCCGCCCGCCACGCCGAACGGCTCGCCGCAGGATCGGTCGAGGTCGCCGTGCAGCAGCGGGACGCCGCGGAGCGCCTGCGTGAGCAGCAGGACGCGGAGCTGCAGGAGGTCCGCGCGACGAACGCCGACCTCGGCGTCGAGCTCGCCCGCCTGACCGACTCCGTGCACCGCGACGAGCTTGCACGCACGCAGCAGAGGCTCCGTATCGAAGCGCTCGAGAACCGGTCCATCGAGGAGCTCGGCCTGACGCCGGACCACCTCGTCGACGAGTTCGGTCCGCACCTGCCGGTGCCGGAGGACTCCGCCGGCGGTGACAAGTGGGCTGCACTGCGGGCACCAGTCGACGACGACGGCAATCCGGTGCCGCAGGGCGTCCCGTTCGTCCGCGAGCAGCAGGAGAAGCGGCTGAAGCGTGCCGAACGCGACCTCGCGGCGCTGGGCAAGGTCAATCCGCTCGCCCTCGAGGAATTCGCGGCGCTCGAGGAACGCCACCAGTTCCTCAGCACCCAGCTGGCGGACCTCAAGGCGACCCGCAAGGACCTGCTGGACATCATCCGGGAGGTCGACGAGCGCGTGGAGCAGGTGTTCACGGCCGCTTACCGCGACACGGCGGAGCAGTTCGAGCGCGTGTTCGCGACCCTGTTCCCGGGCGGCGAAGGCAGGCTCGTGCTCACGGATCCCTCCGACATGCTCACCACCGGCATCGAGGTCGAGGCCCGGCCCGCGGGCAAGAAGATCAAGCGGCTGTCGCTGCTGTCCGGCGGCGAGCGGTCGCTGACCGCCGTGGCGCTCCTCGTGGCGATCTTCAAGGCACGGCCATCGCCGTTCTACGTCATGGACGAGGTGGAAGCCGCCCTCGACGACACCAACCTCGGCCGCCTGATCACGATCTTCCGGGAGCTCCGGGAGTCGAGCCAGCTGATCATCATCACGCACCAGAAACGGACGATGGAGGTGGCCGACGCGCTCTACGGAGTCACGATGCGCGGCGACGGCGTGTCCACCGTCATCAGCCAGCGCCTCGCGGCCGAGGTCGAGCAGGTCCTCACCTAGCCGTACCGCCCGTTCCGCCCGCACAGGGGCTCGCCGGCGGGACCGGCTACGGTCGCCGCGGCGGAGCGGTTCCCGTCCGGTCGGCACCCGGCCGGGCTGCGGTCGGGTCGCCGAGGGGTACGCGGGGGAGCGTCTCCCGGGACGCCAGCCAGACGGCGGCGGCGACGGCCGCCAGGGCGCCGGTGACCACGAAGGCCAGGTCGTAGGACCCCACGAACAGGCGGTCGATGATCACGCCGGCGACGATCGGCCCGAAGATCGCACCGAGGTCGGAGCTCATCTGGAAGCCGGCCAGGACCTTGCCGCCGCTGCGACCGTTGCCGATCACATCCGCGACGGCGGCTTGCTGGGCCGGGTTCAGGAGGCCGGTGCCCACTCCACCGAGCACGCAGATCGCCAGGAACACGACGACGTTGCCGGAGAATCCCAGGGCGGCCATGGCGGCGCCGTTCACCAGGAGCCCGGCGACCACCAGCGGCTTCCTGCCGACGGTGTCGGCGAGCCGCCCCGACACCGTCAGGGCCAGTGCGGTGCCCGCCGCGAAGAACGCCAGGGAGATGCCGGCGATCCCCGGCCCAGCGCTCAGGACCGCCGTCGCGAAGAGCGGCACCAGCGCCATGCGGATGCCGAACGAGGACCACCCGTTCGCGAAGCTCGACACGAGCGACGCCCGGTAGGCGGAGTCGCGGAGCGCCTCGCGGACCGTCAGCGGAGCCTGGTCGCGCGCGGCCTGGCGGTCGGCCAGGGACGTCCCCTGGAGCTGGAAGAAGACGACGGCGGAAGCGACGAGCAGGGCACCGGCGTAGACGAGGAACGGCACGCGGAGACCGAGACCCGCCAGCAGGCCTCCGAGGATGGGACCGCCGATGCTGCCGAGCAGGAAAGCGGTGGCGTAGGCACCGGAGACGCGGCCGCGGATGGCGGGTGGGGCCAGCCGGACGATCAGGCCCATGGCCGAGACGGTGAACATCGTCGACCCGATACCGCCCAGTCCGCGGAACACCATCAACTGCCAGTAGTCGGCGGCGAAGGCGCACGCGGCCGTGGACAGGGCGACGATGAGCAGCCCGAGGATGTAGACCGGGCGCTCGCCGAGCCTCTCGACGAGCCAGCCGCCCGCCGGTGCGAAGAGCAGCCGGGTGAGCGCGAAGGCGCTGACGATCACGGACGCCGCGGTCACGCCGACGTCGAAACTCTGCGCGAACTGCGGGAGGACCGGGGCCACGAGCCCGAAGCCGATGGCGATCACGAAGGCCGCGGCGATGAGGACACGGATCTCGCGGGGGATGCTCTCGCGCACCGGGGCGGGTTCCTGCGTCCGCGGGACCCGACGGCTCCCGGGGAGGAACCGGAAGGGGGAGTGCTTGCGCGCGCGAGGGAGTCCGGCCATGGTCCTCGCATTCTGCCACTGCGTCGACAGGATCCTCAATCGGCCCGTATGAGAAGGTGGATCAGTGAACGACATCCTTCTGCCTGTCATCTTCGTCATCCTCGCGATCGCCGTGATCGGGTCGCTCGCGATCCTCCTGGTGCGCGGCAGGCGCACGCCGCCGGGGCTCTACTCCTCACCGCGCGACGCCGACGACCAGGTGGCGGGCCCTGCCCACGGCGCCACGTCGCTGGATGTCCTCGACCAACCGGACGGTGTCACCACGGATGTCCTGGTGCCCGACGACCTCAGCGGCCTCGAGGAGGCTCCTCCCGCCGAGCGCCTCGACACCGTGGACCCGGTCCAGGGCCGGCTGGCGCGACTGCGTGCCCGCCTGGTGCGGTCGAACAACGCCCTCGGCAAGGGCCTCCTCGCCCTGCTGTCCAGGGACAGGATCGACGAGGACGTCTGGGACGAGGTCGAGGAGACGCTCCTCCTCGCAGACCTCGGCACCGAGCCGACCCTGGAACTGGTCGATGCCCTGCGCGAGCGGGTGAAGGTGGCCGGCAGCCGCAACCCGGCCGAGGTCAAGGACATGCTCCGCGAGGAACTGGTGAAGCTCGTGGACCCGTCGATGGACCGTTCCCTCGCCACGCAGCGCCATGCCGACCGCCCCGCGATCGTGATGGTGGTGGGCGTCAACGGTGTCGGCAAGACCACCACCGTCGGCAAGCTCGCACGCGTGCTGGTGGCCGATGACAAGGATGTGCTTCTGGGGGCGGCGGACACCTTCCGTGCAGCCGCCGCCGAGCAGCTGGCCACGTGGGGTGCCCGGGTCGGTGTGCCCACGGTCAAGTCCGACGTCGACGGCGCCGATCCGGCCTCGGTCGCCTTCGAGGCCGTGAAGGCGGGCATCGAGCAGGAGGTGGACGTCGTCCTCATCGACACGGCGGGACGGCTGCAGAACAAGGTCGGCCTCATGGACGAACTGGGCAAGGTCAAGCGCGTGGTCGAGAAGCAGGGCACCGTCGACGAGGTCCTGCTGGTCCTGGATGCCACCACAGGGCAGAACGGGCTCAACCAGGCGCGGGTGTTCGCCGAGGTCGTCAACATCAGCGGTATCGTCCTGACCAAGCTGGACGGCACCGCGAAGGGCGGCATCGTGGTGGCCATCCAGCGCAGCCTCGGGGTGCCCGTGAAGCTGATCGGACTGGGCGAGGGTGCTGACGACCTCGCACCCTTCGACGCCGAGAGCTTCGTCGACGCACTGCTGAACTGAGCCCGGGCGGGGCGCCCGGTCCCCGATCGGACGCCGGCAGCGATCCGACACAAGGGAAACCTGCCGGAAACATCGGTGTCACGCGTCTTTTACGTCGGTGAGAGTGTTGTAACTTGCCGGCAATGTGATGCCCCAGGGACGGAAACACGATCATCGCATTCTGGAGGAGCGGGAAGTCCCCGCCCCTTTGGAAGGATCGTGTTTGATGGATCTGACAGCAGGTCACGTCTGGGTGATGATCTCAGCCGCCCTCGTACTCCTCATGACCCCCGGCCTCGCCTTCTTCTACGGCGGGATGACGCGCGCCAAGGCCGCACTGAACATGATGATGATGAGCTTCGTCGCCGTCGGGCTCGTGGGAGTCGTCTGGGTCCTCTGGGGCTACTCGATGACCGGCGGGGACGGCGTCGCACAGCTCTTCGGCAACCCCTTCGCCTCCTTCGGGCTGACCAGCCTGATCGGGACCGAGGACCTCATCGGCGCCGGCTACGGGGCCACCTTCGCCATCATCACGGTGGCGCTCATCAGCGGGGCGATCGCCGACCGCGCGAAGTTCGGCGCCTGGACACTGTTCGTGCCGATCTGGGTCACCCTGGTCTACTGCCCCCTCGCCTTCATGGTCTGGGGTGGCGGACTCCTCAGCGCCGACGGCGCCGTCGGTGGTGCCGTCGGTGAGGCCATCGACTTCGCGGGTGGCACGGTCGTCCACATCAGTGCCGGCGTCGCCGCTCTGGTCCTCGCGCTGATCCTCGGCAAGCGGCAGGGCTTCGGCAAGGACCCCGCGCAGCGCCCCCACAACATCCCGTTCGTCATGCTCGGCGCCGCACTCCTGTGGTTCGGCTGGTTCGGCTTCAACGGAGGCGCCGCGGGCACGGCCGAGGAGGCCGGCCTCATCTGGGTCAACACCATGGCGGCCCCCGCGGCCGCGATGGTCGGCTGGCTCATGACCGAACGCATCCGCGACGGCCGCCCCACCTCCCTCGGTGCCGCATCGGGGATCGTGGCCGGACTCGTCGCCATCACCCCGGCCTGCGCCAACGTCAGCCCGATCGGCGCCGTGGGCCTCGGGATCGTCTCGGGAGCGGTCTGCGCCCTCGCCGTCGGCATCAAGTACCGCCTCGGTTTCGACGACTCGCTCGACGTCGTCGCCGTCCACCTCGTCGCCGGTATCGTCGGCACGCTGTCCCTCGGGTTCATCGCACTGCCCGTCGAGGGCGCGGGTGGCGGACTCTTCTACGGCGGTGGCGTCGGCCAGCTCGTCGCCCAGATCGTCGCGGCGGCCATCGCCATCGCACTGTCCGCGATCATGACCGCGATCATCGGACTCGCGATCCACAAGACCATCGGGTTCCGCGTCAGCTCCGACAACGAGGTGTCCGGCATCGACCTCTCGGAGCACGCCGAGACCGCCTACGAATTCGGCGGCCTGGGAGTGGGCGGATCCTTCCACCCCTTCGCCGAGCAGGCGCTGTCTCAGCAGAAGACCGCGCAGCCACAGACCACCCAGCAGAACGTCACGGAGGGCATACATTCATGAAACTGGTGACAGCGATCGTTCGTCCCGACAAGCTCGACGGCGTCAGGGGCGCCCTGGAGAACTACGGCGTGCAGGGCCTCACGGTCAGCCAGGCCAGCGGGTACGGCCGCCAGCGCGGCCACACCGAGGTGTACCGCGGGGCCGAGTACACGGTGGACCTCCTGCAGAAGGCGCGCGTCGAGGTCCTCGTCGCCGACGCCTGGGTCACCGACATCGTCGACGTCCTGGTCTCCACGGCCAACACGGGCCGGGCCGGCGACGGCAAGGTATGGGTGATCCCCGTGGAGGAAGCGGTCCGCGTCCGCACGGGTGAGCGCGGAGAGGCCGCACTCTAGGGACGGGGCAACACCGGGACGCCGGTCATACACAAGGAAGGGCTGCCACGATGTGGCAGCCCTTCCTTTGTGTATGCGTCGGGCCGGCGGCTAGGCCCGGCCGTGCGAGGACGGCCAGGACTCGGGCCCGCCCGACCCTGCCGGGTACTCCTCGAGCGGCACCCGGTCCTCCGACCAGGCGCGCAGGACCGGTTCCACGATGCGCCAGCAGTCCTCGGCGGTGTCACCACGGACGGAGAGGGTCGGATCTCCCGCGAGCACGCCGTCGAGCACCTCGCCGTAGGGGAGCAGGTCGGTCTCGTTGAGGTCCGCACTGAGGGTCGCCCGGTCGAGCGAGAAGATGTCGCCCGGTCCGTTGACGTCGAGTTCGAGCTGCAGGGTGTCGGGGCCGAAGCCGATGCGCAGCTTCGTCGGTGCGTCCTGCCCGGTGAAGCCGACGGGGAGGTGGCTGACGGGCCGGAACGTGATGACCGCCTCCTTGCGCTTGACGCCGAGGGCCTTGCCGGAGCGGAGCACGAACGGGACGCCCGACCAGCGTTCGTTGTTGATCGACACGGTGACCTCCGCGAGGGTCTCGGTGCCCCGCGACGGATCGACGCCGGGTTCCGCGGCGTAGTCGGGGATCTGCCGGTCGCCGATGGTGCCGGCGGTGTACCGGGCGCGACGGCTGCTGCCCGAGCTGTCGAGGTCCACCGAACTCGCCCGGAGGATCGAGCCGATATGGTCCCGCAGGTCGCGTTCGTGCAGGGTCGACGGCGCGTTGAGCGCCAGGAGGGCCATGACGTGCAGCAGGTGGCTCTGGATCATGTCCCGCAGGGCACCCGCGCCGTCGTAGTAGCGCGCGCGGTTCTCGAGCGCGAGATCCTCGTCGAAGATCACCTCGACCTTCTCGATGTGCAGGTTGTTCCAGACGGGTTCGAGGATCCGGTTGGCGAAGCGCAGCCCGAGGATGTTGAAGACCGTCGCCTTGCCGAGGAAGTGGTCCACGCGGTGGATGTTCTGCTCCGGGACGAGTCCGGCTAGCTTGTCGTTGAGGCTGTGCGCCGACGCCTGGTCCGTCCCGAAGGGCTTCTCCATGACGAGGCGCGTGCTCTTCGGCAGCGAGTCCGGCCCCAGGGCGCTGCAGGCCTTCTGGCTGATGGCCGGGGGCAGGGCGAAGTACAGCGCCACCGGCCCCTCCAGCGTCTGCACCAGGTCGGCCAGGCCGTCCTGGGTGACGTCGATTAGATGGTACGAGCTGTTGTCCCGCACCTGCTTGAGCGACGCCCGACCGGCGTCGTCGGCCTTCTCCAGGGCCGCGGCGAACGCCCCGTCGACGCGTTCGCGCCATTGCTCGTCCGTCCAGTCGTCGGATCCCGCGCCCACGAGCTTCAGCCCGTCGGCGCGCCCGAGCCGGATGAGCCGTGCCAGACCCGGGAGCAGCAGGCGCCCCGTGAGGTCCCCGGACGCCCCCAGGATGAGGAGTGTCTTGACCCGGGTGTCGGCCTCGGCGGGAATGGTGTCATGTTCTGCGAGAGAGTGAGTATCCACCTCTTCACCTTGCCACTTATCCCTGTGCCTGTCCCGCACTCGGGCAATGCGTCGCCGGTTGCGCTCCCGGGACGTGGTGCACCGCCGCCTGCCGCCGGAAGGACACCCCTCGGTGGACCCCAGTTGGTAGGCTTGGGAGTTGGATCTCCAAATCTCCCGATGAAAGTAGTTCACGGCACGTGTTCAATTCACTCTCCGACCGGCTGACTGCGACCTTCAAGAACCTCCGCGGCAAGGGCCGCCTCACCGAGGCGGACATCGATGCCACCGTCCGCGAGATTCGGCGTGCCCTGCTCGACGCCGACGTCGCAGTCCCCGTGGTCCGGGCCTTCACGGCCGCCGTCAAGGAACGCGCACTCGGCCTCGAGGTGTCCCAGGCCCTGAACCCGGGCCAGCAGGTCGTCAAGATCGTCAACGAGGAACTCGTGGGGATCCTCGGCGGCGAGACCCGGCGCATCAAGCTCGCGAAGAACCCGCCGACCGTCATCATGCTGGCCGGCCTCCAGGGCGCGGGCAAGACCACGCTCGCGGGCAAGCTGTCCAAGTGGCTCAAGGGCCAGGGGCACAGCCCCCTGCTCGTCGCCTGCGACCTCCAGCGCCCCAACGCCGTGCGCCAGCTCCAGGTCAACGGTGAGCGCGCCGGTGTTCCCGTCTACGCCCCCCACCCGGGTGTCAGCTCCGACTTCGAGGCCGCGACGGGCGACCCCGTCGCCGTGGCCCGCCAGGGTGTCGCCGAGGCGCGCGCCCGCCTGCACGACGTCGTCATCGTCGACACGGCCGGCCGCCTGGGCGTGGACGCCGAACTGATGCAGCAGGCCGCGGACATCCGCGCGGCCATCAGCCCCGACGAGGTCCTGTTCGTCATCGACGCGATGATCGGCCAGGACGCCGTCAACACGGCCCTCGCGTTCAACGAGGGCGTGGACTTCACCGGCGTCGTCCTGACGAAGCTCGACGGCGACGCCCGCGGTGGTGCGGCGCTCTCGGTCGCGTCCGTGACCGGCAAGCCGGTCATGTTCGCCTCCACGGGTGAGGGACTGAACGACTTCGAGCTGTTCCACCCGGACCGGATGGCCTCGCGCATCCTGGACATGGGCGACATCCTGACCCTGATCGAGCAGGCGGAGCAGTCCTGGGACAAGGACGAAGCGGCCCGGATGGCGAAGAAGTTCGCCGACCAGGAGGACTTCACGCTCGACGACTTCCTGGCGCAGATGCAGCAGATCCGCAACATGGGGTCCATGAAGAAGATGCTCATGATGATGCCCGGTGCCGCCAACATGCGCGAGCAGCTGGAGAACTTCGACGAGCGGGAGATCGACCGCGTCGAGGCGATCGTCCGCTCGATGACACCGCACGAGCGCGTCGCACCCAAGATCATCAACGGGTCCCGCCGCGCGAGGATCGCCCGTGGCTCGGGCGTGCACGTGTCCGAGGTGAACGGCCTGCTGGAACGCTTCACGCAGGCCCAGAAGATGATGAAGAAGATGGCTTCCGGAGGCGGCATCCCCGGGATGCCCGGCATGGCGGGCCCCGGCGGGTTCGGCGGCCCCCGCAAGACGAAGGCGGCTGCGGCCAAGGGCAAGAAGAAGCCCCGCTCGGGCAATCCCGCGAAGGCGGCCCAGGAGCTGCAGGACGCCGAGGCACGCCGTTCCGCCGCCCGTACCGCGGCACCCACCGGGGCCGCGTTCGGCGGCGGGCAGCCGGACTTCGACCCGTCGGCCATGAACCTCCCGAAGGGCTTCGAGAAGTTCCTCGGGAAGTAGCGCGGGCGGTGCCGAACCTCGAGCGGGTCGTCTTCGTCCACGGCAGCGGCAGCTTCGGCGCCGCGGCCTGGCCGAAGCAGCACGGACTGTCGCTCGACTTCGACTGCCTGTACCTGCGGCGGCACGGGTTCGCCCCGGAGGCGGATCCGCTGCCGACCGACCACGGCCGTGACCAGGAGATCGTCGCCGAGGCTCTGGGCGACGGCGGACACGTCGTCGCCCACTCGCAGGGCGCGGTCTCCGCGATGATGCTCGCCGTCGAACGCCCGGACCTCGTGCGCTCCCTCACCCTCGTCGAGCCGGCGTGCCTCTCCCTGACGGCGGACCTCCCTGCCACCCGTGCCCACATCGAGCTGATGGCGCCGCTGTTCGCCGAGCGCCACGCCCTGTCCGACGAGGAGTTCCTCCGCGCGTTCGTGCGCCGCATGTTCTCCGCGGACGCGCGGCCGGCCACCTCGGGGGAGGAGCGTCGGGATGCCGCGAGGCTGCGGCTGCAGAGCCCGCCGTGGGAGGCGCCGCTGTCGATCGTGCCCGGGGTGCCGACCCTGGTCCTCACCGGGGGCTGGGAGCCGCTCTACGAGGAGGTCGCCGAGTACCTCGCCGGGACCGGGGCCGTGCACCGCGTCGTCCCCGGCGGCCACCGCCCCCACGACACGCCGCAGGGGGACGCACTGATCCGGGCCTTCCTGCGCGCCGGTACCGTGCGGGCGGCGGCGTGACCGCCGTCCCGGCCCGCCGGGCGCCGTGACGCATCCCGAGGGGTTCCTCCACCTCACCGGTACGGTGCTGCTGTCGCCGACGCGCACGGTGCCCGACGTCTACGTGCAGCACGGCCGGTTCACCTTCGCGAGGCCGCCCGGCACCCCCGTGCAGACCCTCTCGGGCTGGGTGCTGCCCGGCCTCGTCGACGCGCACTGCCATATCGGGCTCGACCGGCGGGGCCGTGTGCCGGACGCCCTGGCCGAGCAGCAGGCCCTGCAGGACCGGGACGCGGGGACGCTCCTCGTCCGCGACGCCGGCGTCGTCAACGACACCCGGTGGGTGCAGCGCCGCGCGGACCTGCCGCGCCTGGTGCGGGCCGGCCGGCACGTCGCCCGTACCCGGCGCTACTTCCGCGACTATGCCGTCGAGGTGGAACCCGCGCAGCTGGCCGGCGCCGTGGCCGACCAGGCGAGGCTCGGGGACGGCTGGGTGAAGATCGTGGGGGACTGGATCGACCGGTCCGTCGGAGACCTCGTCCCCGCCTTCCCGCCCGCCGCGCTCAGGGACGCCGTCGACGCCGCCCACGCCGAGGGGGCGCGCGTCACCGCCCACTGCTTCGCCGCCGCGACGCTCGACGGCATGCTCGACGCCGGGATCGACTGCATCGAGCACGCCACGGGCATGCTGCCCCGGCACGTTCCCCGTTTCGTGGAGCAGGGTGTGGCGATCGTGCCCACGCTCGTCAATATCGACACGTTCCCGGTCATCGCCGACGGCGCGCAGCAGAAGTTCCCCGACTACGCGGCGCACATGCGGCGCCTGTGGGGTGGGCGGGAGGAGATGGTGCGCCGTGCCTACGACGCCGGCATCCCGGTCTACGCGGGAACCGACGCCGGCAGCGTGATCGCGCACGGCCGGCTCCCCGACGAGATCGCCGCGCTCGCCGCCGCGGGTCTCGGCGCGTCGGCGGCGCTCGACGCCGGCTGCTGGGCGGCGCGGCGCTGGCTCGGTTTCCCCGGCATCGAGGAGGGTGCGAGCGCCGACGCCGTGGTGTGCTCCTCCGATCCCCGCCAGGACATCGGCACCCTCGCCTCCCTCCGGGCCGTCGTCCTGCGCGGAGCCGTTGTGCGGACCGCGGCAGCGGAATAACTTGAAGCTTCAATTAGTTGTACGGGGTGACCGACCGTCGACCGCCCGAGGAGCCGCAATGCACCCGCAGGACCTGTTGCCCACCGACACCACCATGGGGACGCTGACCCTCAAGGTCGGCGACCTCGCCCTCCTGTCCACCTACTACGCCACGGCTCTCGGCCTCCAGGTGCTCGAGGACGGCGCCGACGCAGTCGTCCTCGGGCGCCGGGGGAAGGCCGCGGTCCGCCTCGAGGAGGCCCGGCACCTGCATCTCCCGCCGCGCGGGGAGGCCGGACTGTTCCACACGGCGCTCCTGTTCGCCGACCGTTCCGACCTCGCAGCGGCCGTCGCCTCGGCCGCCCGGCATCCGCTCAGCTCCTTCGTCGGCAGCGCCGACCACCTCGTCAGCGAGGCGTTCTACTTCACCGACCCGGAGGGCAACGGTATCGAGCTGTACTTCGACCGCCCGAGGGACACCTGGGACTGGTCGCAGGACGCGCGGGGGAACCGTTCGGTCGTCATGGACAGCCTGCCCCTGTCCCCGCAGGCGTACATCGACGAGCACCTCACCGAGGCGGCCGTGTCCGACGCCGCATCGAGGAGCGCGGACGTGGGCCACGTGCACCTGCAGGTGGGCGACGTCGACACCGCGCGCCGGTTCTACGTGGACGTGCTCGGCTTCGAGCGGACTGCGGGCTGGCACGACCAGGCACTGTTCGTGTCTGCCGGCGGATACCACCACCACATGGCCATGAACGTCTGGAACAGCAGGGGAGCCGGACCCCGCAAGGACACGCTCGGCCTGGGCGAGGTCCTGATCAGCGTGCCGTCCGCCGACGAGGTGGGCGCCCTGGCCGACCGGCTGTCCTCCGCGGGCGTCGCGAACCACTCCACGGGGGCCGAGCTGCGCTTCGAGGATCCCTGGCGCAACCGGCTGCGCGTGGCCGTCCCCGGCCAGGGCGGCGGAATCGCCTAATTTCCCGCCGTCTGGCACAATGGACTCGTACTCGATCCGTGCAGCCCCTCTCTCTGTGCGTGAATTGTGTCCTTTGAACCCCTCGAAATGGCCCGCCCCACGGGAGCAGGACGACGGGTTCGCCCCTTTTCATTTACAAGGAGTGACCACACAAGTGGCCGTAAAGATTCGCCTCAAGCGCATGGGCAAGATCCGCGCACCTTTCTACCGTGTCGTCGTCATGGATGCACGCTCCAAGCGTGATGGCCGTGCCCTCGAAGAGATCGGTAAGTACAACCCCACCGAGGAGCCCTCGTTCATCGAGATCAACTCCGAGCGTGCGCAGTACTGGCTCGGCGTCGGCGCCCAGCCGACCGAGCAGGTCTCCGTACTGCTGAAGATCACCGGTGACTGGCAGAAGTTCAAGGGACTCAAGGGCCAGGAAGGCACCCTGAGGACCAAGGCAGCCAAGGAGTCGTTCGTCGCCCCCGAGAAGGGCTCGGTGATCGTCCCCGAGGCCATCACGCCGAAGGCGAAGAAGAACGACGACGCCGCCGCGGAAGCCACCGAGGCAGAGTAAGTTGCTGGCCGAAGCTCTGGAGCACCTCGTCCGCGGCATCGTCGACAACCCGGACGACGTCCGGGTCTCCGCGAAGAACAACCGTCGCGGCGAGACGCTCGAGGTGCGCGTCCACCAGGAGGACCTAGGCCGCGTGATCGGCCGCCAGGGGCGCACCGCCCGGGCGCTGCGCACCGTGGTCGCCGCCCTCGCGGACGGCGAGCCGGTACGGGTCGACGTCGTGGACACCGACCGCCGCCGGGGCTGACCCCGCCAGAGCTTTCACGGCACGAACTTCCGATCGGCCCCACTACCAGTACCTGGTGGTGGGGCCGATCTCATGTACACCGACCACACCCAGCAGGAGCAGCGCGATGGAAGTACTGGTAGCCAGGATCGGCAAGCCCCACGGCATCCGGGGCGAGGTGACGGTCCAGCTCTTCACGGACGCTCCCGAGGACCGTTTCGAACCGGGCGAGACCTTCCGGGTCGAGGACGCCGCGGTGACCGAGCTGACCGTGGTCAAGGCGCGCTGGAACAAGGACATCCTGATCGTCGGTTTCGAGCAGGTCCCCGACCGCAACCAGGCCGAGACGCTGCGCGAGGCGAAGCTCTTCCTCGATACCGCCGGATCGGAGGACGCGGACGACGACGCCTGGTACGAGCACGAGCTCGTGGGACTGGACGTCCGGGTCGACGGCGAATCCGTGGGCAAGGTGACGGGCCTGCGGACCATGGCCGTCCAGGACCTCCTCGTCGTCGAACTCACCACCGGCCATGAGGCGCTCGTCCCGTTCGTCGGCGAGATCGTCCCCGACGTCGATCCCGAGGCCGGCTTCGTGACCATCGTGCCGCCGGCCGGGCTCTTCGACCTCAACACCCCGGGCTCCAATCAGGCGCCCGACGACGGCGACGACGTCGCAGCACCCGAGGGCGGGGCGCGCGGCTAGTGCGGATCGACGTCGTCTCCATCTTCCCGGAGTACCTCGCCGCCCTCGACCTGTCGCTCATCGGCAAGGCGCGGCAGGACGGCGTCCTCGACGTACGCGTGCACGACCTCCGCTCCTTCACGACGGACCGGCACCGGACCGTCGACGACACGCCCTACGGGGGCGGGGCGGGCATGGTCATGAAGGCCGAGCCCTGGGCGCAGGCCCTCGAATCCGTCCTCGACGGAGCCCCCGCGGCGGAGCGGCGCCCCACCCTGATCGTCCCCTCGCCCGCCGGCGCGGTGTTCGACCAGGCCATGGCGTACGAGCTCGCCGAACTCGATCACCTGGTGTTCGCCTGCGGCCGCTACGAGGGCATCGACGAGCGGGCGATCGACTGGGCGCGCGGGGACTTCGACGTCCGGCCCGTCTCGCTCGGCGACTACGTCCTCAACGGCGGGGAGGTGGCCGTCCTCGCCATGGTCGAGGCCGTGGGGCGCCTGATCCCCGGCGTCGTCGGCAACCCGGAGTCGCTCGTCGAGGAGTCCCACTCCGACGGCCTGCTCGAATACCCGGTGTACACGAAACCCTCGTCCTGGCGGGGCCGGGACATCCCCGAGGTCCTCCTCAGCGGGAACCACGCGAAGATCGCCGAGTGGCGGCGCCTCGAGCAGTTCCACCGGACGGCCGAACGGCGCCCGGACCTCCTGGCAGGCGTCGACACCGGGGCACTGACGAAGGTGGACCTCAAGGCCCTGCGCGCAGCGGGATTCGACGTCGTCGACGGCAGGCTGATCCGGCCGGAGCATTAGCAGTCTGCGCCGCCCCTGTGGAATAATCGTAGATTGTGTCCACTGGGCGGGACCCTGCCACAGGGGGAGTCCAGCCAACAGTTCCACACACCGGCCGCCGGACCTCCGGACCGACCGGGAATCCTTTCTTCGACGGCATTGCCCGGGTCCACGCCCGGTCCTTGACCGTCGTGACCAACGTGAATGACCTGTGGCGTTCACCAGGAGCATCAACATGCATATTCTCGATTCCGTTGACGCCGGATCGTTCCGCGACAACGTCCCCGACTTCCGCGCCGGCGACACCGTCAACGTCCACGTCAACATCATCGAAGGCAAGAACACCCGTGTTCAGATCTTCAAGGGCTTCGTCGTCGGCCGCCAGGGCGATGGCATCCGCGAGACCTTCACGGTGCGCAAGGTGAGCTTCGGAGTCGGCGTGGAGCGTACGTTCCCCGTCCACAGCCCGGTGCTCGACAAGATCGAGGTCGTCTCCAAGGGCGACGTGCGCCGCGCCAAGCTGTACTACATGCGCGAACTGCGCGGCAAGGCAGCCAAGATCAAGGAGAAGCGCGACCCCAAGACGGTCAAGTAACCTCCTGAAGGTGCACGAAACCCCCGCTTCCCGGTCTCCGGTCGGAGAGCACACGAAACGCCGGTCCCGCTGTACGGGCTGGCGTTTCGTGTTCTCCGCCGTCCTCGTCGCGGCCCTGCTCACGGGCCTCGTGCGCGGCTTCCTCATCGACGTCTACTTCATCCCGTCCGCGTCGATGGAACCCCTGCTCACCGAGGGTGACCGGGTGCTCGTCAGCAAGTTCGAGGACACGCGTGGCAGCGTGCGGCGCGGCGACGTCGTCGTCTTCGACGGCCGGGGGTCCTTCGACCCGATCACCGATCCGCGCAGTCTCCCCGAACGGATCGTCGCCGGGACGGGGCAGTGGCTGGGTCTCAGCGGCAGCGACACCGTGTACGTGAAGCGTGTCGTGGGTGTCGGCGGTGACCACGTGGTGTGCTGCTCTGTGGACGGTCGCCTGACCGTCAACGGGGACGGGCTGGACGAGCCGTACCTCCATCCGGGTGACGCGGCGAGTGAGAACCCGTTCGACGTCGTGGTGCCCGAGGGCCGCGTCTGGCTCCTCGGCGACCACCGTTCGGCCTCGATGGATTCCCGGTCCCTCCTCGGCGCGCCGGGAGGCGGGCTGATCGCGGAGGATCGGATCATCGGGCGTGCCTTTCAGCTAGTCTGGCCCCTTGACCGGTTCGCGCCGATCGAGCGCCCTGCCGGCTGATCCGGGAGGCCGGACCGGCGATCTCGTAGAACTTCCTCCGGTGGGTGGCCGCCGGGTATTCCGACCACAGAGGACACCAGCACATGGCACGGAGCTTCCGCAGGAAGTCACCCTCGGGCGCAGAGGCCCCCGCGACCAATGCACCCGATCCGGACACGGAGAGCGCCCCGGGGACCGCTGCCGACGACGCAGGCGACACCGGGAGGCCCTCGAAGCGCCGCAAGAAGGACGCCGACCACGGTTTCGGCGCGTGGCTGAAGGAGATCGCGACGATCGTGGTCATCGCGCTCGTGCTGTCCTTCCTCATCAAGACGTTCCTGTTCCGTGCGTTCTTCATCCCGTCGGGCTCCATGGAGGAGACCCTCGAGATCGACGACCGCATCTTCGTGAACCAGCTCGTGCCGCAGCCCTTCGACCTGCAGCGCGGCGACATCGTCGTCTTCCGCGACACCGAGGGTTGGCTGCCGCCCCAGGCCGCGGTCCAGGTGAGCTGGCTGAAGGAAGCGCTCATCTTCATCGGGCTCGCTCCCGACGAATCACAGCAGCACCTCGTGAAGCGCGTCATCGGGCTGCCCGGCGACCACGTCATCTGCTGCGATGCCGAGGGCAGGCTCACGGTCAACGGTGAGCCCCTCGACGAGCCCTACCTCTTCCCCGGCGCCAATCCCTCCGACCTTCCGTTCGACGTCGTCGTACCCGAGGGGAAGGTCTGGGTGATGGGTGACCACCGCAACGCCTCCGCCGATTCGCGGGCGAACCGGGACAAGCCCGGGGAGGGCTTCGTCGCGATCGAAAACATCGAGGGCAAGGCGGCCGTGATCGCCTGGCCGCTGACCCGCATCGGATTTCTGGGCAACCACCCCGACGTGTTCGGCGGTGTCCCCGATCCCGAGCCCGCGGCACAGCCCACCCCTGCAGGACCATGACCCCCCTCCGTAAGAAACGGTCCAGCGCCCCGAACCTCGGCGTCGAGAAGTCCTTCGCCGTCGACGGGCACCGTTACATCGCTGGATGCGACGAAGTGGGCAGGGGAGCGCTGGCCGGTCCCGTGTCCGTC
The DNA here is from genome assembly GCF_057291175.1 of Arthrobacter sp. UYP4. Lineage (NCBI taxonomy): Bacteria > Bacillati > Actinomycetota > Actinomycetes > Micrococcales > Micrococcaceae > Arthrobacter > Arthrobacter sp. UYP4. The sequence goes on along the minus strand of NZ_JBXAVU010000001.1, from coordinate 701,438 downwards.
GGCATCGTCGTCGTCGACCTGGCTGCCGCCACGGGCCTGCGCGGGGTCCGCGACAGCAAGCTGCTCCAGCCCGCGGAGCGTGAGGCGCTGGTCCCGCGCATCCGCCGCTGGTCCGTCGCGTCCGCCGTCGGGCACGCGACGGCGGCCGAGATCGACGCATTCGGCCTGATGGCCGCCCTGCGCGCCGCTGGGAGCCGCGCCTGGGCGACGGTGACGGAGGTCGTGACGCCCGACGCGGTCATCCTCGACGGCAACCACGACTGGCTGTCCGCCCGGTCGCAGGGCGCGCTCTTCGACACGGACGGCCGAACGGCGCCGGTCGAGTCGGTCGGTTGCACGGCGCCCGTCCACACCAGGATCAAGGCGGACCTGAAGTGCCTGAGCGTCGCTGCGGCGAGCGTGCTGGCGAAGGTGGAGCGCGACGCCCTGATGGTCGCACTCGCGGGGGACCATCCGGCGTTCGGCTGGGACGGGAACAAGGGGTACGCCACCGAGGGCCACCGCTCGGCCATCGACGCCGTCGGAGCGAGCGAGTATCACCGGAAGACGTGGCGCCTGGGAACCTCGGCGGGACCCGGCATGCCACGCGTCGAAAGTGGGGGATGATTGTCGAATGAGTGCCGAGGATCTTGAGAACTACGAAACCGACATGGAACTGCAGCTCTACCGCGAGTACCGGGACGTCGTCGGGTTGTTCAGCTATGTCGTGGAGACCGAGCGCCGGTTCTACCTGGCCAACAACGTCGACCTGCAGGCGCGCTCGGCCGACGGCGAGGTCTACTTCGACCTGACGCTGCAGGATGCCTGGGTGTGGGACGTGTACCGTTCGGCGCGGTTCGTCAAGAACGTCCGCGTCATCACGTTCAAGGACGTCAACGTCGAGGAGCTGTCGAAGTCCGACGACATCGCGCTGCCCAAGGACGGCACGCTGGGCTGACCGGAGTGCCGGCCGCTCACGCGGTCGGGTCGTCGTCCGTTCCGCCGTGGGGGAAGGCGTCCTCGCCGTCCAGCGGGACGTCGGCCGCCTGTTCGAGCCGGTCAGCCTCCGATCCGCCGGTGCCCTCACCGGCGATGCCGCCGCCGGAGACGTCGTCACCCGACGAGGCTGATATGCCCTGTTCCTGGAGGTCCGCCTCCGAGCCGCCTGTCCCCGTCCCGGTGCGATCCGCGCCCGCGCCGGCTCGGACGGGTGCCCCCTGCTCCTGCCGGTCCGCCTCGGATCCGCCTGGCAGGATGTCGCTCGACTCTGACATGGTGTCCTCCGTTCTGCATCCGGGGCGACGCCGGATGGACGACATCGCTTCTCCGTCCACGGTACGAGGGGCGGGGAGCCTCTGCCACAGCTTTCTTCCGCGGGTCCCCGGCGCCCGGCACCACCCGTTGTCCACATAGCCCCTCCCCCCACGATGAATGTGCGCCGCTTCCCCGACGCTGGGGGAGGAGGTGGAAGCCATGGTGGCAAAGGAACAGCTCGGGCGTCGCGGGGAAACGACGGCGGCGGTCTTCCTGGAGCAGGCGGGCCTGAGGATCGTCGACCGGAACTGGCGGTGCCCGGTCGGGGAGATCGACCTCGTCGCGGTCGACGGATCCACGCTCGTGATCGTCGAGGTGAAGACGCGCAGCTCCGACGACTTCGGACAGCCGCTGGAGGCCATCACGGCGAGCAAGCTCGAGCGGCTGTACCTGCTCGCGTCCAGATGGGCCCGCGCCCACGACCTGAGGTTCAGCGGCTTCCGGATCGACGCCGTGGGCGTCCTGGACGACGGTTCCGGCACTCCGCGGATCGAGCACGTGCGGGCGGTCATCTGATGGCGCTCGGTCGGACCTACGCCGTGTCGCTCATCGGTATGAACGGACACGTCATCGAGGTGGAGGCGGACATCGGGCAGACCCTGCCGGCCTTCGTCCTGCTCGGCCTGCCGGATGCATCCCTCAACGAGGCCAAGGACCGCATCCGCGCGGCAGCCCGGAACGCTGGAGTGCCCCTGAGCCGCCGGAAGATCACCGTGAACCTCATCCCGGCATCGCTGCCCAAACGCGGGTCGGCCTTCGACCTCGCGATCGTCATGTCCGCACTGGCGGCGGCCGGTGACGTCAGGAGCTGCGGCTCGACCGTCTTCCTCGCCGAACTGGGGCTCGACGGACAGCTCCGACCCGTCCGCGGCGTGCTGCCCGCCGTGATGGCCGCCGCGGGGGCAGGACACCACCGGGTGGTGGTCGCCGAGGAGAATGCGGCCGAGGCCGCACTGGTAGCCACCGTGGAGGTGCGCTCCTTCCGGACGCTGGCCGAGGTGGCCCTTGCCTTCGGCGCGGACGCGGCGCAGGTGAAACTACCCGATCCGGCAACCCGGCAGAAATTGCCGGCGCCCGCCGCTCAGCGAACCCCGGTGCTCGACCTGTCCGACATCGCCGGCCAGTACGAGGCGAGGTATGCGCTCGAGATCGCCGCAGCGGGCGCCCATCACCTCCTCATGATCGGACCGCCCGGAGCCGGAAAGACGATGCTGGCGGAGCGGCTGTCCGGGATCCTTCCCGACCTCGACGACGATCACGCGATGGAGGTGACCGCGATCCACAGCCTGAGTGGGGACCGATACTGCACCGCGCTGGTCCGGCAGCCGCCCTTCGAGAGCCCGCACCATACCGCGACTCCTGCCTCGATCATCGGCGGTGGCAGCGGGATACCCCGGCCCGGTGCGGCGTCCAGGGCACATCGGGGCATCCTGTTCCTCGATGAGGCACCCGAGTACGAGCGCCGGGTGCTCGAGGCTCTGCGTGAGCCGCTGGAGAGCGGTCGCCTGGTCCTGCACCGGGCCTCGGGGACAGCTTCGTATCCTGCGAGGTTCCAACTCGTCCTGGCGCTCAACCCCTGCCCCTGTGGCCTCGCCAGCGGCAAGGGGATCGATTGCCTCTGCACGGCGCAGCAGCGCCGCCGGTACTTCAACCGGCTCTCCGGGCCCCTGCTCGACCGCGTCGACCTGCAGGTGGCGGTCCAACGGGTCGGTCTCGCCGACTACGCCGGCGGAGCGAGCGCCGAAGCGTCCGCTGCTGTCGCCCTCCGTGTCGCCGCCGCACGGGACGCGCAGCGTGAGCGGCTGCGCCCCTGGAACTACGCGACGAACGCGGAGGTGCAGGGCAGGGTCCTGCGCGGTGAGCTCGCCCTGCCACGCACCGTCACGGCCTCCCTCGACAAGGCCCTGGATCGGAACCTTGTCAGTGCGCGTGGGTGGGACAGGGTCCTGCGCGTCGCCTGGACGATATCCGATCTCGCCGGCCGGCTCCGGCCCGACGCCGACGACGTCGTCACCGCGCTCGGTTTCCGACTGCAGGAGAGTGCGGCGTGACGGCGCCGATCAGCGGGACCGCTCTGGCCCGGGCAGCGCTCTCGAGGGTGTTCGAAGCGTCCGACACCCTCGGCCTGGGGCTGGTGTCCGTCGTCGGGCCTGTCGACGCATTGCGTATCGCCCGCAGGGAGATCACCCCGGGACCGGCGGTGACGGACGAGCTGTGCCGGGTCCTCGACGTCCCCGCGGGGCGCCGGGACCTCCTGCCGGAGGGACTGGCCCGCTGGTCGCCGCGCCTTCGCGATCTCGCTCCCGAGCGCGATCTGGCGACCCTGCACCGTCTGCGAGGGCGTCTCGTCGTGCCGGAGTCCGAGGAATGGCCCTCAGCGCTGGACGACCTGCAGGGTGCTGCTCCGCTCTGCCTGTGGGTGCGGGGCAGGCACCCGATTCCCGACCTCGGCGAACTGGTCGCCCTCGTGGGGTCGCGGGACAACACGCCCTACGGTTCGTCGGTGACGACGGACCTCGCCGCCGGGTTGACCACGCAGGGCTTCTGCATCGTGTCGGGTGGCGCGTACGGCATCGATGCGCAGGCGCATCGGGCAGCCCTCGCGACGTCCGCGGTCGACGAGCGGCCGGCGACCCTCGCCATCCTCGCCTGTGGTGTCGACCGGTACTATCCGGCGGGCAACGAGGAGCTGCAGCGCGGAATCGCGGACCGGGGGCTGCTGATCTCCGAGGTCCCGCCCGGCAGTTCACCCACGCGGTGGCGGTTCCTGCAACGCAACAGGCTCATCGCGGCCCTCAGTGCTGTCACGGTGGTCGTCGAGGCCCGGTGGCGGTCAGGGGCGCTCAATACGGCCCATCACGCGGCCGGGCTCGGCAGGGCCGTCGGTGCCGTCCCCGGGTCTGTCCATTCCGCCAACTCGGCGGGCTGCCATCGGCTGCTCCGGGACGGAAGCGCCGTCTGCGTCACCGATGCAGCCGACATCGCGGAACTGGCCGGGCCGCTGGGCGCGGTCCCCTTCGGGGATCGAGTCAGGGAGGAGGCCGCTCCGGGACGGGACCAGGACGGCCTGACCGTCCCCGACCTGCTGCTCCTCGACGGGCTACCCGTCCGGTCGGCGACCACGGTGGACAAGCTGTCGCGTGTCGCGGGGCTCGCCCCGCGCGACGTCATCAGCGGGCTGGCCCGCCTCGAGCTCGCAGGCCTGGCGCAGCGGACCGGTGACGGCTGGCACCGTGCGAAGCGCTCACCCGCGCATACGGCGGGTCCACCCGACACCGGGAGCGCCGGACCACCCGAACGGCCGAACCCACCGAGACACGAGGGAGAACTCCTGTGACCACCATCGATCAGCACTTCGAGGAGGAACGGTTCTTCGTCGAACTCCCATCACCCGTCGGACCGCTGCGCGTCGTCGCCCATCGGTCGGCAGTCGTCGGCGTGTATCACGGCGAACACCATCCACCACCGTCCCCCCTGCTCCTCGGACGGGCGGTGGGGGAGCAGGGCGGCACACCCGAGGGCGCACGGCAGGTAGTGGTCCCTCCGGGCGGCCCGTTCCCTCCGGCTGCGACGGCCGACCTCCTCGGCACGGCGGCCCGGGAGCTGGGTGAGTACTTCGACGGGTCGCGGCTCGTCTTCGAGGTCCCGACCAGTCTGCGGGGCACCCCGTTCCAGCTCAGCGTCTGGGGTGCACTTGCCCGGATCCCGTACGGGGGACGTCGCAGCTACCGGGACATCGCGGAGCAGCTGGGCAATCCGCGCATGGGCCGGGCGATCGGGGCGGCCGTCCGGGCCAATCCGCTCTCGATCATGGTGCCGGGTCACCGGGTCGTCAGCAGCACCGGATCCGTGGTGGGGTACGCCGCGGGCCCCGAGGCCAAGACCACCCTCCTCGAGCTGGAGAAGATCGTGTCCTGCGGGCTGCCCTTGCAGGGGTGAGGAGCGTGGATACTGGTAGGGGAGGTGGCCATGACACGAGGCAGCAACGGGCTGCACCCCGACGTCGACGCCGCCCTTCAGGCCTTCGTGGACTACCTCCTCAGGGAACGCAACCGCTCCGCGCACACCGTGCGGGCGTACGAGAAGGACATTGCGCTCTTCCTCTCGCACGCGTCTCGCGCCGGTGCGGCGTCGTTGGGTCAGCTCGAACTCCGGCACTTCCGGGCGTGGCTCGGCGCACTGAACGAGGCCGGCCTGTCCCGTGCGACGGTCGCACGACGCGCATCGACGGTACGCACCTTCATGGACTGGGCCGTGCGCGAGGAGCTGGTCCCTGCCAACCCGGCGCTGCGCCTCCGGGCCCCCAAGAGGACGAGCAGCCTGCCGGCCGTCCTCAACCAGCCGCAGGCCGCCACTCTTCTCGAGGGTCTCGACGAGAGCGCGAGGCAGGGCGACCCCTACGAGCTCCAGCGGTGGGCGATGCTCGAACTGCTGTACGCGACCGGCGTCCGCGTCGGTGAGCTGGTCGGCCTCGACATCGACGACGTCGACATGGAGCGCCGCACGCTGCTCGTCCTGGGCAAGGGCTCGAAGGAACGCACTGTCCCGTACGGGGTGCCGGCGGCGCATGCCATCGACGACTGGCTCCGGCGCGGGCGGCCCCGCTGGGTCTCGGAGCGCAGCGGGTCGGCCCTGTTCCTCGGCCGCCGCGGCGGGCGCATCGACCAGCGCACGGTCCGCACCCAGGTGAGGGACGCCCTCGAGGCTCTGGGCGACACGGCGGCTCGTGGTCCCCACGCCCTGCGCCACAGCGCGGCGACCCACCTGCTCGACGGCGGGGCGGATCTCCGGGCGGTGCAGGAGATCCTCGGCCACTCCAGCCTCGCCACCACCCAGCTCTACACCCACGTCTCGGTGGATCGCCTCCGGCGCAGCTACGAGCAGGCCCACCCCCGCGCCTGAGCGGCTCCCGGGTATGCCAGGGTGACGTCGCGTGGCCCACAGCGGGTCGCCACAGTGGCGAAATTCACCTATCTCGGGCACAATGAGCAGTAGTTCAATCGAACCTGCATGATATGTGTGGGTGGGTCTCGGGAAGTTCTGGCACATCCGAAGCAGTTTCATCAGCCACTGAAGGTCGTTGGGGAAGACGTACCTACAGCTATGGAGGATGGAATGTCTGTTGTGATGGCGCGCGGTGTCTTGTACGTGCACTCTGCCCCTACCGCGTTGTGCCCTCATGTCGAATGGGCCATCGGCTCCGTGCTGGACAAGCGCATCGACATGGAGTGGACAGCGCAGCCTGCCGCGCCCGGAATGCTTCGCGCCGAGCTCTCCTGGGTCGGCCTACAGGGCTCCGGCGCGCAGCTCGCGTCGGCACTGCGGGGCTGGGCCCACCTGCGCTACGAGGTCACCGAGGAACAGAGCCCCGGCGCTGATGGTGGCCGCTGGTCGCACACCCCCGAGCTCGGGATCTTCCACGCCACGACCGACGTCCACGGCAACATCATGGTGACCGAGGACCGCATCCGCTACGCCTACGAGGCAGGCGCCGGCGATCCCGCCGCCGTCTACCACGAACTCTCCCTCGCGCTCGGGGAGTCCTGGGACGAGGAACTGGAGCCCTTCCGCCACGCAGCCGAAGGCGCCCCCGTGCGCTGGCTGCACCAGGTCGGCTGACCCCCACCGCGCGGAACGCCGGCCCTGATCGGGGCCACCCATAGCAGGTTCCGAGCGAGCGGCTCAGCACACAGGAAAGGCGCCACCCGAGGGTGGCGCCTTTCCTGTCGGTGCCGGATCGGGGCGGTCAGACGCTGCGGAGCACGATGACCGCATTGTGGCCGCCGAATCCGAAGGAATTGCTCAGCGCCACGATGTCGCCCGACGGCAGGTCCCGGGCGGTCGTGACGACGTCCAGTGGGATCTCCGGGTCCTGGTCGTCGAGGTTGATCGTCACCGGGGCCTTCCGTTCGTGGATGGCCAGCACGGTCATCACCGCCTCGACGGCGCCGGACGCTCCGAGCAGGTGACCGGTCTGGGACTTGGTCGCCGACACGGCCACCTGGTCCACGTGGGACCCCAGGGCCGCCTTCAGCGCGGTGTACTCCGGCTTGTCGCCCACCGGGGTCGACGTCGCGTGGGCGTTCACGTGTACGACGTCCTCGGCCTGGGCGCGGGCATCGAACAGCGCAGCCTTCAGGGCGCGGGTCGCGCCGAGTCCCTCGGGGTCCGGCGCCGTGATGTGGTACGCGTCGGCGGTAACGGACGTGCCGCCGAGCTCGGCGTAGATGCGGGCTCCGCGGGCGAGCGCGTGCTCCTCGGCCTCGATGACCAGGGCACCGGCGCCCTCTCCCATGACGAACCCGTCGCGGTTCGTGTCGTACGGACGCGAGGCGAGCTCGGGCTCATCGTTCCGGCGCGACAGCGCGTGCATGGAGGCGAAGGCCGCGATGGGCATCGGGTGGATGGCGGCCTCGGCGCCGCCGCAGACGACGACGTCGGCCTTGCCCGACCGGATCAGTTCGAGTCCCTGGTGCAGGGCCTCGGTTCCGGAGGCGCAGGCGGACACCGGAGTATGGGCTCCTGCCCGCGCTCCGAGGTCGAGGCTCACAGCGGCAGCGGGGCCGTTGGGCATCAGCATCGGCACCGTCATGGGCAGCACGCGCCGGGGGCCCTTCTCCCGGAGAGTGTCCCAGGCGTCCAGGAGGGTCCAGACCCCGCCGATGCCGGTGGCGAAAGCCACCGCCAGGCGGTCCTTGTCCACGTCCTCGATGCCGGAGTCCCGCCATGCCTCGCGCGAGGCCACGACGGCGAACTGCGTCGAGGGATCCATGCGCTTGGCCTCCACGCGCGAGAGGACCTCCGAGGCCGGAGTGGCGATCTGGGCGGCGAAGGTCACGGGCAGTTCGTACTTCTGGACCCAGTCGGCCTCGATGGTCCGGGCGCCCGAGACTCCCTTGAGGGAGTTGGCCCACATGGTCGGGACGTCTCCGCCGATGGGGGTGGTTGCACCGAGTCCGGTGATGACGACTTTGCGTGGCATGGTCACTCTTTCGAAGCTGGAGTGCGCCGGCAGGACCGGGGCGGGAGGATGACGACTACGGCCGCCCACGGCGGGAACACCGGGAGCGGCCGCAGCGCTGGGAATGCAGGAACTAGGCCTGTGCGCCCGAGATGAAGTTGACGGCGTCACCGACGGTCTTGAGGTTCTTGACCTCTTCGTCGGGGATGCGGACGCCGAACTTCTCTTCGGCGTTGACGACGATGGTCATCATCGAGATCGAGTCGATGTCGAGGTCGTCGGTGAAGGACTTGTCCATCTCGACGGACTCGGGGGCGAGGCCCGTCTCTTCGTTGACGATCTCGGCCAGGCCGGCCAGGATTTCTTCGTTGTTAGCCATGGTGGCTCCTTTTCTGTTCTTGCCGGTGCACCGGCGGGGATGGTCAAACCGCGCAGTCGCGGTCTGGGCTTGAAAACTAGGGGAGCACCACTACCTGGGCTCCGAAGACGAGGCCCGCGCCGAAACCGATCTGCAGGGCGAGTTTGCCGCTGAGGGACGGCTGCTCCTTGAGCGTGCGGTGCATCGCCAGCGGGATGGAGGCTGCCGAGGTGTTGCCGGCATCCACGATGTCCCGGGCCACGTAGACGTGCTCGGGGAGCTTCAGCTGCTTCACCATCTCATCGATGATACGGATGTTGGCCTGATGGGGGAGGAACGCGGCGAGATCCTCGGCGGAGATACCTGCCGCGTCGAGCGCCCGCTGCGCGACCTTCGCCATCTCCCAGACGGCCCAGCGGAAGACCGTCGGCCCGTCCTGGCGCATCGTCGGCCAGAGACTCTCCCGACCTGCATCGACATCCTGCTCCCGCTCGGTGTCGGAGGCGACCGCGCCGATCGCGTAGTCGCGGATGTCGGTGAGCGGGCGGGTCATGCGGATCGCCTCGTGCTTGCTGCCGTCGGAGCCCCACACGGACGGCCCGATACCCGCGGCGTCACCGGGACCGACGACCACGGCGCCCGCGCCGTCGCCGAGGAGGAAGGAGATGGTGCGGTCGGAGTTGTCGATGAAGTCGGAGAGCTTCTCGACGCCGACCACCAGGACGTACTCCGCCGTGCCGGCGTGGACCAGTGCGTCGGCCTGGGCTATGCCGTAGCAGTAGCCCGCGCAGGCCGCCGAGATGTCGTAGGCCGGGGCCGGCGTCGCGCCGAGGCGGTCGGTGAGCTGTGCGGCGGCGGACGGTGTGGCGTGGGGGTGGGTCACGGTCGAGACCAGGACGGCGTCGAGCTGGGACGCGTCGATGCCCGCAGCGACGAGGGCCTCCCTCGACGCTGCTTCCGCCATGTCGATGACGCTCACGTCGCGCGGTGCACGGTGGCGCGTGACGATGCCTGTCCGCTGCCGGATCCACTCGTCCGAGGAGTCGATCCACTGGCACACGTCGTCGTTGGTGACGATGATCTCGGGTCGATAGGCGCCGACGCCGAGGATGCGCGTGTGTTCGCGGAGGGGGGCTTGCTGGAGGGCGGTGATGCTCACTGAGGTCCTTCGGGGGTAAGGGACGGATCGAGGTCCGTGGTCCGCGAGTGCTCCAGGATGAAGCCGCGGGCGGCGTCCAGGTCCTCGGGCGATTTTACGGCGAGCGTGGCCGTACCGCGCATTCCGCGCCGGGCGAGGCCCGTGAGCGTCCCGGCGGGAGAGAGTTCGACCAGTCCGGTGACGCCCATGCCCTGCATGGTGTCCATGCACAGGTCCCAGCGGACGGGCCGCGACACCTGCGCGATCAGGCTGTCGAGGTTGCCCTCGCCGGAGGCGACGGGCAGGCCGTCATGGTTCGACATCAGGGTGGCCACCGGATCCGTCGGCGCCAGCGACGTCCTCAGCTCCTCGAGTGCCGTGACGGCGGGAGCCATGTGGGTGGTGTGGAATGCTCCGGCCACCTTGAGGGCGATGACGCGGGCCTTCGCCGGTGGATCGGCCGTGAGGGCGGCGAGCTGCTCCAGCGTTCCTGCAGCGACCACCTGGCCGCCGCCGTTGGCGTTCGCGGCCGTGAGGCCCAGTTCCGCGAGGCGGGCGGCAACCTCGTCCGGGTCGCCACCGAGGACGGCGCTCATGCCGGTCGGCGTGGTGGCGGCGGCTGACGCCATGGCGTTGGCGCGGACCCGTACGAAGGCGACGGCGTCCTCCTCGGTAAGTGCGCCCGCGACCGCGGACGCCGTCAGCTCACCCACCGAGTGACCCGCCACGACCGTGGCTGCGGTCAGCGTGTGGCCTTCGAGGAGGAGCCGCGCTGTCACGAGGCCCGCGGCGACGATGAGCGGCTGGGCGACGGCTGTGTCCTTGATGGTCTCCTCGTCGGAGACGGTGCCGTGCTTCACCAGGTCGGTACCGGCACGGTCACTGAGCTGTTCGAAGTGCTCCCGTACTCCCGGTAGGTCGAGCCAGGGGCTCAGGAAGCCCGGGGTCTGTGAGCCCTGTCCGGGGCAGGCGATTGCAAGCACTCTTCCAGCTTTCCAAATCGGCGGAGCATTATCGGGTGTTCGGCTGAACCAAGCTGGCTGCGCCTCGTTGTAGGAAGTCTACAAGGCGGCTGTCTTCCCTGCCGTCGCGGAAGCGCCCCTCTCGGAGGCCGCGACCCGGGGCGTCCGACCATTGCCCGCGCCCGCACCCCCGGTGCCGGCGGCAGAGGCGGAGGGCATCGCCGACAGGCGTCCGACCACCAGGGCGGTCTGCAGGACGTAGGCCTCGCGGGGGATGAGCGGGTCCCAGCCCGTGACGTCGCAGACGCGCCGGAGGCGGTACCGCACGGTGTTGGCGTGCACGAAGAGCGACCGCGAGGTCGCCTCCAGTGAGTGCCCGAGGGTCAGGTAGGCGGACAGTGTCGGCTCGAGGCCGTTGGCGGCGGCGAGGAGCGGCCGGTAGATGGTGCGCACGAGAGCCCGGCGGGCCGTGTCGTCGCCGGACATCACCCGTTCGGGCCACAGGTCCTCGGAGGAGACGGGGCGCGGCGCTGCCGGCCAGGCGCGCGCGGCCGTGAGTCCCGCGAAGGCGGCCTGTGCGGAACTGCTGGCCGCGACGAGCGATTCCGCCTCCGGCCCGAACACGACGGCGCCCTCCCCGAAGAGCTCGCTGATGCGCGGGTAGGCCTTCGCGGCATCCCGCACGCCGCCTAGGACGAGGATGAGCCGCTCGCCCTGGATGCCGACCAGGACGTCCTCGGCGAGGCGTCCGGTGACGCGGCGGAGTTCGTTGAGGAATCCGACGTTCGGTTCCTGCGGGGCGCTGCCGACCATGACGGTGATGCGCGCCTGGGATTTCCAGCCGACCGCGGCGATGCGCGAGCGGAGGGCGTCGGAGCTCTCCCCGCGGAGGATCGCATCGACCACGAGTGCTTCGAGGCGCGTGTCCCACGATCCGCGGGTCTCCGCCGCGCGGGCGTAGACATCCGCTGCCGCGAACGCCACCTCGCGCGAGTACCGCAGGACGGCTTCCCGCAGCGGACCCTGGTCCGCGGCGGGGGCGAGGAACGGCACATGGTCCTCGACGACCTGCACCACCACGCGGATGAGCTGGAGGGCCTTCTGCAGGCTGATGGACCGCGTGAGTTCGGTGGGTGCGGTGCCGAAGACGTCGCTCAGCACCCATGCCGGGGAGACGGGCTTCTGGTACCAGTTGACGAAGGACGCGATGCCCTTCTGGGCCACCATGCCGAGCGCGGACCGTTCGTCGGGGCGGAGTCCGCGGTACCACGGCAGGTCGGCGTCGAGCTGCTTCAGGGTCGCGGTGGACAGCGACCCGATCGTCGCGCGCAGCTTCTCGACGGTGGCGGGGTCCGGGGGAGCGATCCCTGCGTTCGTCGCTCCGGGTGCGCTTCCGGCACCGGTCGGGGCTTCTGCGGGCTGCGGCATCCTCCGAGCATACGGTCTCGGTGCTGCGCGCTTCCATTTGTGGGGAGGCTACAAAAAGGGCGACGGCGGGAGCAGCGCTGATGCTGCTTCCGCCGTCGCCCCCCCCTACCGGGCGGGTGGGGTCAGGATTCGCCGCCGGCGTTGCCGGTGGTTCCGGCGTTGACGTCGAGCAGGCGGTACTTCTCGATGGCTTCCTTCGGCGCGTTCGCGTCGACCTCGCCACGGCGGGCGAGCATCTCCAGGGCGCGGACGACGACGGAGTGGCTGTCGATCTTGAAGAACCGTCGTGCTGCCGCGCGTGTGTCGGAGAATCCGAAGCCGTCGGCTCCGAGGGTCGCGAACTCGTTGGGCAGGAACTGGCGGATCTGGTCCGGGACGGCCTTCATGAAGTCCGAGACCGCGACGATCGGGCCCGTGGCTCCCTCGAGCTGCTGCGTGACGAACGGCTTGCGCGCGTCGGCTCCCGGGTTGAGGAAGGCTTCCTCCTCGGCGTCGAGGCCGTCGCGGCGCAGTTCGTTCCAGGACGTCACGGACCAGACGTCCGCGGAGACGCCCCAGTCCTTCGCGAGGATCTTCTGTGCCTCGAGCGCCCACGGCACAGCGACGCCGGAGGCGAGCAGCTGCGTGCGGGGCCCGTCGACCTTCGCGGGCTTGAGCAGGTAGATGCCCTTGAGCAGGCCCTCGACGTCCAGTTCCTCGGGCTCGGCGGGCTGCACGAACGGCTCGTTGTACACGGTGATGTAGTACATGACGTTGCGGAAGGACTCGGGCTTGTCGCCGATGTCCCCGTACATCCGGTTCAGACCGTCGCGGAGGATGTGCCCGATCTCGTAGCCGAACGCCGGGTCGTAGGTCACCACGGCCGGGTTGGTGGAGGCCAGGATCGGCGAGTGCCCGTCGGCGTGCTGCAGGCCCTCACCGGTCAGGGTGGTGCGCCCGGCGGTGGCCCCGATGATGAAGCCGCGCGCCATCTGGTCCGCGGCGGCCCAAATGGAGTCACCGGTGCGCTGGAACCCGAACATCGAGTAGAAGACGTAGATCGGGATCAGCGGCTCCCCCTGCGTGGCGTAGGCCGTGCCCGTCGCCGTGAAGGCGGCCATCGAACCGGCCTCGTTGATGCCTGCATGGAGGATCTGACCCTCGACGGACTCCTTGTACGCCAGGACCAGGTCGCGGTCCACGGAGAGGTAGTTCTGCCCGTTGGGGTTGTAGATCTTCGCCGTGGGGAAGAACGAGTCCATGCCGAAGGTGCGTGCCTCGTCGGGGATGATCGGCGCGATGCGCTTGCCGAACTCCTTGTCCCGCATGAGGTCCTTCAGGATGCGCACGAACGCCATCGTGGTGGCGGCCTGCTGCTTGCCGGACCCACGCTTTCCCATCTCGTACGCCTTGTCGCCCGGCAGGACGACCTCGGCGTGCTTGGTGCGGCGCTCCGGCACGAAGCCGCCGAGTTCGCGGCGGCGCTCCAGCAGGTACTTGATCTCCGGGGAATCCGCGCCCGGGTGGTAGTACGGGGCGTTGTAGAGGTCGTCGTCGATCTGCTCGTCGGTGACCGGGATGCGCAGGTGGTCGCGGAACGCCTTGAGGTCGGCGTTGGTCAGCTTCTTCATCTGGTGGGTCGCGTTGCGGCCCTCGAAGTGCGGGCCAAGGCCGTAGCCCTTGACGGTCTTCGCGAGGATGACGGTCGGCTTGCCCTTGAACTCCGTGGCCGCCTTGTACGCCGCGAAGACCTTGCGGTAGTCGTGCCCGCCGCGCTTGAGGTTCCAGATCTCGGCATCCGAGAGGTCCTCGACCATGGCCTTGGTCTCGGGTGACTTCCCGAAGAAGTGGTCTCGGACGAATCCGCCGGACTCGGCCTTGTACGTCTGGTAGTCGCCGTCCGGGGTCTGGTTCATGATGTCCACCAGCGCGCCGTCCTTGTCCTTCTCGAGCAGCGAGTCCCACTCGCGCCCCCAGACGACCTTGATGACGTTCCAGCCCGCGCCGCGGAAGAACGCCTCGAGTTCCTGCATGATCTTGCCGTTGCCGCGCACCGGCCCGTCCAGGCGCTGCAGGTTGCAGTTGATGACGAAGTTCAGGTTGTCCAGCTTCTCGTTCGCCGCGAGCTGGAGCAGGCCGCGCGATTCGGGCTCGTCCATCTCACCGTCACCGAGGAACGCCCAGACCTGCTGCCCGGAGGTGTCCTTCAGGCCACGGTTGTGCAGGTAGCGGTTGGCCTGCGCCTGGTAGATCGCATTCATGGGGCCGATGCCCATCGAGACCGTGGGGAACTCCCAGAAGTCCGGCATCAGGCGGGGATGCGGGTAGGAGGACAGTGCATTGCCCTCCTTGGACTTCTCCTGGCGGAACCCGTCGAGGTCGGCCTCCGTGAGGCGCCCCTCGAGGTAGGCGCGGGCGTACATCCCGGGGGAGGCGTGCCCCTGGAAGAAGACCTGGTCGCCTCCGCTGGGGTGGTCCTTGCCCTTGAAGAAGTGGTTGAAGCCCACCTCGTAGAGCGTCGCCGCGCCGGCGTAGGTCGAGATGTGGCCACCGACCCCGATCTCCGGGCGCTGCGCGCGGTGGACCATGACCGCGGCGTTCCAGCGCATCCATGCGCGGTACTTCCGCTCGATCTCCTCGTCGCCCGGGAACTCCGGTTCCTGGTCCGCCGGGATCGTGTTGACGTAGTCCGTCGTGGTGACCATGGGCACGCCCACGGACTGTGCACCGGCACGCTGGAGGAGCGAACGCATGATGTACTGCGCGCGCTCGGTGCCCTGGGTGCGAATCAGCTCATCGAGGGATTCGATCCACTCCGCGGTCTCCTCGGGATCCCCATCGGGCTTGCCGACGGTCAGACCGCTCAGAATATCCGCCGTACCTTGTTCTGCAGCCACGCGATATCTCTCCACTTCCACAGATCTTGTCTGTGTCGCTTTATGCCTGCGCACGACTCGTGGGCCCGCGCAGAGATGCATGCTCGGCCGATGGGCGTTAGCGCCGCGGCCATATACCGATTCACTCTATCGCCGCCATGCCGCCGATGCGTAGCGGGATCGGGGCGGCGGGACAGATTACGCCGAGGGCGTGCCTCCGGTCCTGCTCCCGCCGGATGTCCGGGACCGGTCCGCCGCCGGGCGCCAAATCACCGCATCGGCTTGATGCTTGGCGTATAAAGGTGTTGGCTGGTAGCCATGCATATCTACACGGGGGCGCGTCAGGCGACAGTCCCGTCTTTCCAGGAGGAGCTAAGTGAGCGAGGCTGAAGCCGCCACTGCGGTCGACGTGGCAGGCAAGTTGGGTTTCAAGGATGGAGACCTTGTTCAGGAGCTCGGTTACGACGACGACGTCGACTTCGACTTCCGGGAGGCCCTGGAGGACGGCGTCGGGTCCGAACTGCTCACGGAGGACGACCAGGACGTCGTCGACGGCGTGATCCTGTGGTGGCGCAGCGGCGACGGGGATCTCGTCGACGCCCTCGTCGACGCGTTGACCTCGCTCGGTGCTGGCGGCGTCGTCTGGCTCCTCACCCCCAAGTCCGGTCGCCCGGGCTACGTGGCGCCCGCCGACGTCCAGGAATCGGCACCGACCGCCGGACTCCACTCGACGTCGTCGGCCGGCGTCTCCAAGGAATGGGCCGCGACCCGGCTCGTCAGCCGGCGGAAGCAGTAGCCTTGCCGCTCGAGGTGGGGTCGGTAGCCCCTTCGTTCGCCCTGGCGAACCAGTTCGGCGAGACCGTCGCGAACACATCACTCGTCGGGGGATCGGTGGTCGTGTTCTTCCCCTTCGCCTTCTCCCGCGTGTGCACGGACGAACTCGGCCAGCTCCGGGACAACCTCGAACTGTTCGACGCCGCGGGTGTCTCGCTCGTCGCCGTGTCCGTCGACCACAAGTACACGCTGCGCGCCTTCGCGGATGCGAACGACATCTCCTTCGACCTCCTGGCGGACTTCTGGCCGCACGGTTCCGTGACCCGGGCTTTCGACGCGTTCGACGAGGTCCACGGTTACGCGGAGCGGGTCAGTTACGTCCTGGACGGTTCCGGGACGGTGCGCGCCGTGGTGTCCTCCCCGCACGGCCAGGGCAGGCCGATCGCCGACTACGCACGGGCAGTGGGTTCCGTCGAAGCTGCACTGTGACCCGAGCGGAGGACGGTCGGCGCGAACGGGATCTTCCCGGGCCCGAGTCCAACCCCCGGCTCGGCCTCACCGGCTTCGTGAGCGACACCCCGGCGTCCGGCCTCGCTGCGCTGGGGCCCGAGGACCGGGAGCTCCTCGATCAGGCCGTCGCCGTCCTCGCGGGTCTCCGGCTCGCTGTGCTGACCGGTGCGGGTCTGAGCACCGACTCCGGCATCCCGGACTACCGGGGTCCGCAGTCCGTGCCGCGGAATCCCATGACCTACCAGCAGTTCGTGGGCGACGAAGCGCTGCGCCGGCGCTACTGGGCTCGGAACCATGTGGGTTGGCGTCACCTGCGCCGTGCCGATCCGAACGCCGGCCATGCCGCCGTCGCGACGTTGGAGCAGCGTGGGCTGCTGACCGGACTGATCACGCAGAACGTGGACAAGCTGCACTCGTCGGCGGGCAGTGTGAACGTGATCGACCTGCACGGCACCTTCGACCGCGTGGTGTGCCTGCAGTGTGCATCGGTCTTCCCGAGATCGCGCATCGCCGAGATCCTCGAGGACCTGAACCCGGGCTACCTCGAGCGCGCGTCCGACGCCGGGGACGTCGCGCCGGATGCCGATGCGGACGTCGACGACACCGGGGACTTTCAGATGGCGCCGTGCCCGGTCTGCGGGGGCATGCTGAAACCCGACTTCGTCTATTTCGGCGAGAACGTGCCGAAGGCCCGCGTCGCCGAGGCCTACGCCATGGTGGACGCTGCGGGGGCGCTCCTGGTGGCCGGCTCCTCGCTGACGGTCATGAGCGGGTTGCGGTTCGTGCGGCACGCCTTCAAAGCGGGCAAGCCCGTCGTCATCATCAACCGAGGATGGACACGCGGGGACGAGTTCGCCTCGCTGAAGATCGAGACCGGCGTCTCGGAGGCGCTCACCTATCTTGCCGAGCGTCTCCCGGACCTTCCTCCGCAGTAGGTGGTTTCTACCCGGTTCATACAGGTAGTCCGGTCCGAAAGCGAGTATTGATTACTGTCGCTCTGCTCCCTCTATCGCCATAGGTTCATCTCATAGGTCTCTCACGTGGGGTGAAATAATGCGTTCTTCAACCAGGTCTCTTCTCATCGCTTTCGGCACGGCGGCAGCGGTCGCCGTCGTCCCTCTCGCACTCGACCAGGGCGGACAGGCGTCGGACGAACACGCGGTGGCTGTGGTGGACACCACTCCGACGCTGTCGAAGGTCACCGACGTGTCTGCCGGCAGCAGCGCCGTCCCGGCGGGGGACGTGCAGGAGCCCGTTGCCGGGGACACCGCCGTCGCCCCCTCGCCGGCTTCCGGTCCGAGCACTCCCCCCGGCGCGACCGGGAGCGGGATGGGCGGCGACCTCGCGCCGGAACTGCTGCCCCTCCCGCCGTACCCGCAGTGCCCTGTCACCGACGCCGGGGCATGGTGGACCGACCCGGCGGACCCGTACACGTGCCTCCCGCCCGGGTCCGTGCCCTTCCACGAGCCGACGCCGCCGGGCATCGACCCCGGGCTCCTCGAGCCGATCTTCGAGGAGCCCGGCACCCCGCCCGGCCCCGGTGATGACTGCCGCACCATCGGAGCGCTCCAGTGCACCGTCACGATCATGGGTCAGGAGTACGTGGTCACCTTCTCGGACGGGAAGCCCGTGGGGGTGATGGAGGCGCAGCAGTAGTCCGTGCGGTCAGGACGCCAGTGGGCGCTGCCTAGACTGGAACCATGAGGAACCGACGCCGATGGGACCGCCGAACCGGAATGCTCGTGGCCGGTGCCGCCATGCTCGCACTGTGCGTTGCGGCCCGCAGGCTGGGTATCGGCGTCGGTGAAGCCGGTTCCGGGCCGTCCCTCTGGCTGGCGCTGCTGTTCATCATCGGGGCAGCACTCGTGCTGGTGGTCCTGGTCGAGCGGCTGGTCGCGATCCTGCGGAAGCGCTGAAGGGCCGCAGCCAACCCCTCGACGACAGAACCCCGCCGTTCCGGGCTTTGGCCCTTGGAGCGGCGGGGTTTTCTGTGGTGGGTCCTACCGGGATCGAACCGATGACATCCACGGTGTAAACGTGGCGCTCTACCAGCTGAGCTAAAGACCCTCGTCCTGTGATGCCGCCACCGGCTCCTGCCGATCGGGCGCCATCACAAGGATTGACTATACCGGCTTGCCGCAGGATCGCACCAATCCGGGTGGCGCTATTCGCCGGCCGCGAGCTGCCCGCAGGCGCCGTCGATCTCCTTGCCACGGGTGTCCCTGAGGGTCGTGGGGATACCGGCGGCGCGGAGGCGGTTGATGAACTCCGTCGAGACGCTCTTCTCCGACGCCGTCCAGATGGAGCCCGGCGTCGGGTTGAGCGGGATCGGGTTGACGTGCACCCAGCCACGGCCGCGCTGGTTCAGTTTCTTCGCCAGTAGGTCCGCACGCCAGGCGTGGTCGTTCATGTCCTTGATCAGTGCGTACTCGATGCTCACGCGGCGCCCCGTGGTCCGGTAGTAGTTGTAGGCCGCGTCGAGGGCCTCGTCGACCTTCCAGCGCGTGTTGACGGGGATCAGCTCGTCGCGGAGTTCGTCGTCGGGTGCGTGGAGGGACAGCGCGAAGGTGACGGGCAGCGACTCGGCGGCCAGCTTGTTGATGGCCGGCACGAGCCCCACCGTGGAGACGGTGATGTTGCGGGCGGACATGCCGAGGCCCTCGGGGGAGTCGTCGACGAAGCGGTGCAGTGCCGCCATCACGCGCTTGTAGTTGGCCAGCGGCTCACCCATGCCCATGAAGACGATGTTCGTGACGCGGTCGGCGTCGTGCCCGCCATCGGTGCGCAGGTCGCCCAGGGCGCCTTCCGCGAGGGCGCGGTTCGCGGCGACCACCTGGTCCACGATCTCCGCCGTCGACATGTTGCGGGTCAGGCCCGCCTGGCCGGTGGCGCAGAACGGGCAGTTCATGCCGCAGCCGGCCTGGGAGGAGACGCACAGGGTCACGCGGCCCGGGTAGCGCATCAGGACCGATTCCACGAGGGCGCCGTCGAACAGCCGCCACAGGAACTTGACGGTGTCGCCGTTGTCCGTGGTCAGCCGCTTCACCTCGGTCAGGAGCGGCGGGAACATCGCCGAGACGAGCTCCTCCCGCCCGGCCTTCGGGAGATCGCTCATCGCCGCGGGATCCGTGGTGTAGTGCGAGAAGTAGTGCTTCGACAGCTGCTTGGCGCGGAAACCCGGGTGTCCCAGCTCCTTCAGCCGGTCCTGCCGCTCGGCCAGTGTGAGGTCGGCGAGGTGCACCGGCGGCTGGCTGACCCGGGGGGACTTGAACTGAAGCAGCGGCCGGCCGTCGCTGGACACGATCGGCTCGGCGCCCTCGACCTCAGGGCGCACCTGGGGGCGCGAGGAGACGGGAGCGGGGGCAACGGGGGTAACGGTAGCGTCGGACATCACTACCATTCTTTCACGGATGGCACCAGCGGCCCAGTCGACGGCGTGTCGGCCGCGACACGTCCGGTGGCTGGAAGCGGCCGAAACATGACGGCGCCGAGGGCGGTCGGTGTGGCGGCGGGCGATACGTCGGTAATAGTGTGAAAGCGATCGGATGGCCCGCGCGGAAACGCGCCGGAAGCACCGGCACATGCAGTGCTATGCATGCAGCTGACAAACGACGGAGAACACATTGAGCGCACAGATCGGCGTCACAGGCCTGGCAGTCATGGGAGCGAATCTCGCCCGGAACCTGGCCCGCAACGGCTACACCGTGGCCCTGCACAACAGGTCCATCGAGAAGACCGACTCGCTGCTGGAGAAGCACGGCGCCGACGGTGAGTTCATTCGCACGGAGTCCCTGCAGGAACTGGTGGACTCCCTCGAGAAGCCCCGCCGGGTGCTGATCATGGTGAAGGCCGGCAAGCCGGTGGACTCGGTGATCGATCAGCTCACTCCGCTGCTGGAGCCGGGTGACATCGTGATCGACGGCGGAAACTCGCACTACGAGGACACGCGCCGCCGTGAGGCCGCGCTGTCGAAGCAGGACCTCCACTTCGTCGGCGTCGGCGTCTCCGGCGGCGAGGAGGGCGCGCTCCTGGGCCCGTCGATCATGCCCGGTGGCTCCCGTGAGTCCTACGATTCGCTCGGGCCGATGCTCGAGAAGATCTCCGCCAAGTACAACGGCGAGCCCTGCTGTCGCTGGATCGGCACGGACGGCGCCGGTCACTTCGTGAAGATGGTGCACAACGGCATCGAGTACGCGGACATGCAGGTCATCGGCGAGGCCTTCGACCTGCTGCGCTCGGGTGCGGGGATCGAGCCTGCCGAGCAGGCGAAGATCTTCAGCGACTGGAACTCCGGCACGCTGTCCTCCTTCCTGATCGAGATCACCGCCGAAGTGCTGGGCCACACGGACGAGCGGACCGGCAAGCCCTTCGTCGACGTCGTCGTCGACGCGGCAGGGCAGAAGGGGACCGGCCGGTGGACCGTGGTCTCCGCGCTGGAACTGGGCAGCCCGACGTCGGGCATCGCTGAATCGGTGTTCGCCCGGGCACTGTCCTCGCAGAAGGACCAGCGCGTGCTGGCCCAGGACCTCCTGCAGGGCCACGAGGACACCGTCGAGCTGCCCGACACGTTCGTCGAGGACGTCCGGCTCGCCCTCTACGCCTCGAAGCTCGTGAGCTACGCCCAGGGCATCGACATGCTCACGTCCGCGGCGAAGGAGTACGGCTGGGAGCTCAAGCTCGACGAGATCGCCTCGCTGTGGCGTGCCGGTTGCATCATCCGCGCAGAACTGCTCGACGACATCATGAAGGCCTATGCAGTGGCCGACGAGCGTCCCGCCAACCTCCTGCTCGCACCGGCGTTCACCGAGGCCATCGCCGGCGCGGTCCCGGCCTGGCGCCGGGTGGTCGCGACCGCCGTGCAGCTGGGCATCCCCGTTCCGGTCTTCTCCGCGTCGCTGGCCTACTACGACGGCCTGCGCCGCACGCGCCTGCCGGCCGCGCTCACCCAGGGCCTGCGCGACCTCTTCGGCGCGCACACCTACAACCGCGTCGACACCGAGGGCACGTTCCACACCCTGTGGGGCGAGGACAAGTCCGAGATCGAAGCCGTCGACACCCACTGACGGCACCCCGAACGCAGGGAAGCCCCGGACCGTGGTCCGGGGCTTCCCTGCGTTCGGGTCAGATGTAGATGGCGGGGTCCACGTACTCCGCGGGGTCGACCGCCGGCTGCGTCTCGCGCCGCGAATCGCGGTGGCGGAACGTCGCCGGGATGCCCGTCACGATCGAGTCGGGCGGAGTGTCCTTCACGACGACGGCGTTCGCGCCGACAGCGCTGCCGGCACCGATGGTGATCGGACCCAGCACCTTCGCGCCCGCACCGATGGTGACGCGGTCCCCGATCGTGGGATGGCGCTTCACCTTCTCGAGCGAGCGTCCGCCGAGGGTCACACCCTGGTAGAGCATGACGTCGTCGCCGATCTCCGCGGTGCCGCCGATCACGATCCCCATGCCGTGGTCGATGAAGAACCGGCGCCCGATGGTGGCCGCCGGGTGGATCTCGACCCCGGTGAGGGCGCGTGCGAGCTGCGCCAGGGCACGCGCCGGGAAGCGCAGCTTCTCGTTCCGCCACATGCGGTGGGTGAGGCGGTGCATCCAAATGGCGTGGAGCCCGGAGTACACGACGGTGTTCTCGAAGGAACCGCGGGCAGCCGGATCGTGGGTGCGCGCGGTCTCGAGGTCCTCGCGCAGTCGTTCTAGAAAGCTCACCGGCTACCTTCTCGTGGGGGTGTCATGGGGTTCAGCAGTGTGGGAGGGTCCTCCGCGGCGGGATCAGCCGCGGATGTCGTCGAAGAGCACCGTGGAGATGTAGCGCTCGCCGAAGTCGCAGACAACAGCCACGATGAGTTTACCGGCGTTCTCCGGGCGCTTCGCGAGTTCGAGGGCGGCCCAGACGATCGCCCCCGACGAGATGCCGCCGAGGATGCCCTCCTGGGTGCCGAGCGCGCGTGCCACCCGCACGGAGTCCTCGACGGTCGCGTCGAGCACCTCGTCGTAGATGTCGCGGTCGAGGTTCTCGGGGACGAAGTTCGCGCCGAGGCCCTGGATTTTGTGGGGACCCGGTGCGCCACCGTTGAGGATGGGGGAGTCGGCGGGCTCGACGACGACGATCTGCACGCCGGGCTTGCGCTCCTTCAGCACCTGGCCCACGCCGGTGATGGTGCCACCGGTGCCGACGCCCGCGACGAAGATGTCCACCTCGCCGTCGGTGTCCTCCCAGACCTCCTCGGCCGTGGTGGCACGGTGGATGGCCGGGTTCGCGGCATTGGCGAACTGCTGTGCCCAGATGGCGTTCTCCGTCGTCGCGACGATGTCCTTCGCGCGCTCGACGGCGCCGCGCATCCCTTCGGAGCCCGGCGTCAGGACGATCTCGGCGCCGTAGGCCCGCAGCATCACACGGCGTTCGGTGGACATGGTCTCCGGCATGGTCAGCACGACCTTGTAGCCGCGTGCGGCACCGACCATGGCGAGGGCGATGCCGGTGTTCCCCGAGGTCCCCTCGACGATCGTGCCACCCGGGCGAAGCGCGCCGGCCTTCTCCGCCGCGTCGATGATGGCCACGCCGATGCGGTCCTTGACGCTGTTGGCAGGGTTGTAGAACTCGAGCTTGACGGCTACCTGCGCATCCAGCCCTTCGGTCAGGCGGTTGAGGCGGACGAGGGGGGTCCGTCCCACCAACTGGGTGACGTCGTCGTAGATCTTTGCCATGCGCGGGAGCCTGCCTGTTCGGGGGTGGAGGGATGCGGCGTCGGCCGGGGCATTGTCAGGGACTGCCCGGGACCGACGGCGGTCAGCTTAACGGGTGGGGTCCGGTGCGCCTACGCGGCGAGCCACTGGGCGTAATATTTCCGGGCCTTCGACAGCTTGGGGTTGATGATCACCTGGCAGTAGCCCTGCTCGGGGTGCTTCGCGTAGTAGTTCTGGTGCCAGTCCTCCGCCACGTGGAACTCCGGGAGCCTGCTGACCTCGGTCACGATCGGGTTCTTCCAGTTCTGCTGGTTGCGGCTGATCGCGTCCTCGAACAGTGCCTTCTGCTCGGCGTCCTGGTAGTACATGACGCTGCGGTACTGCGTGCCGACGTCGTAGCCCTGCCGGTTCAGCGTGGTGGGGTCATGGGACACGAAGAACATGTCGAGGATGACGTCCTCCGGGATCACGGACTCGTCGAACGCCACCGCGACCACCTCGGCGTGACCGGTCATGCCGGAGCAGACGGAGTCGTAATCGGGGTGCTTCGTGTGGCCTCCCGTGTAGCCGGACACCACTTCGGTGACACCGCGGGTCTTCTGGTAAAGAGCATCGAGGCACCAGAAACAGCCCCCTCCAAGCACGAAAGTCTTCATGTCCTTGTCAATGCGTGGCACGCTCCGATGATTCCCGGTGCCGATCAGCCCCCGGCGGACGGTGCTGAGTTGGAGGGGCCGCCGGCGGCGGGTATTACTGGTGTCATGGAACAGCACGAGCACGGCCGCGGTGTCGCTCCGTCCGGCACCGCGTGGGCCTCCCGCAAGGGCGACGGTGCCGCGCAGGGAGTCCCGGCGCCGACCGTGGGAGACGTCCTCCGTGCCATCGAGGAGCTGTGGCCGGAGAGCCTCGCCGAGGGCTGGGACGCGGTCGGGCTCGTCGCGGGCCGGTCGGGGAACCGGGCGGCGAAGATCCTGTTCACCGTCGATCCCACCGCTGCCGTCCTGGACGAGGCGCTGGGCTGGGGAGCCACGATGATCGTCTCCCACCATCCCCTCCTGCTGACGCCCGTCTCCTCCGTTGCCGCGTCCGGCTTCAAGGGCGAGGCGGTCCATCGCCTGATCGAGGCAGGATGCGCCCTGGTCACCGTCCACACCAACGGGGACAGCGCCGTCGGCGGCGTGTCCGACGTCCTGGCCGACGCCCTCGGGCTGCGTGATGTCGAGCCACTGGTTCCCGCTGCGGACGGGCTGCCCGAGGAAGGAATCGGGCGCGTCGGGGACCTCGAGGTACCGGTAGCGCTCGGGGCCTTCGCGGAGGCGGTCTTCTCCATCCTGCCGGCCGTCGCCGGTGGCGTGCGGGTCGCCGGGGACAAGGACGCGCTGGTCCGCCGGATCGCGGTGTGCGGAGGCGCGGGAGACTCCCTGTTCGAGCACGTCCGGGCCAGCCATGCCGACGTCTACGTGACGGCCGACCTGAGGCACCATCCTGCCTCCGAAGTGAGGGAGGCGGCCGCCGGCGGTACCCCCTACCTCGTGGACGTCTCCCACTTCGGCAGTGAATGGCTGTGGCTCACGCCCGCCGCCGACGCCCTGGGCACGATGCTCTCCGACCAGGGCTTCGCGACCGACATCCGGGTCAGCGGGGTCAACACCGACCCGTGGGACTTCGTCCTCACTCCCGGTCACTGACGACCGGGAAGGGCGCCGTGGCCTAGGCTGGGACGACGCCCACGCCCGCTCGTCGTGCCCCGTCCGTCCCATCTGGAGGTTAACCGTGGCCAAGGCTGCACCCGAGGAACAACTCCGCCTGCTCGACCTGCAGGCCCTCGATTCGACCCTCAACAAACTCACACGGCAGGCCGGTGCTGCGCGCGGCAATCCCGAGCTCGGCGTCGTCGCCGCCCGGGTCAGTGAGGTCGACGGCGAGCTCGTGCGCGCCACCACCGAGCTGGGCGACCTCCAGCGCGAACTGACGCGTGCGGAGGACGAGGTGCAGTCGGTCGTGAACCGGCTGGAGCGTGACGAGAAGCGGCTGAACAGCGGTACCGGCACCTCGAAGGACCTGACGGCGCTGCAGCACGAGGTCGCGTCCCTGACGAAGCGGCGCTCGGACCTCGAGGACGTCGAGCTGGACGTCATGGAACGGGTGGAGGCGGCACGCACCACGCAGGCCGAGGTGCAGGGCCGCACGGATGCGGTCCGTGCCGAGCTCCGCGCCCTCGAGGAGGCACGCGACATCGAGCTCGCCGACATCGAGCTGCAGCGGGTCGACGTGCAGGCACGCCGCAACGAGCTCGCCTCGACGTTCGACTCCGGGCTCCTGGCCATCTATGAGCGGATCCTCGCCAAGCGCGGCGTCGGTGCCGCCCGCCTGTTCCACGGCAAGTCCGAGGGGTCCGGGATGCAGCTGAGTCCGGGTGACCTCGCCGACATCTCGAGTGCGGCACCCGACGACGTCGTGCTCTGCCCCGACTCCGGGTGCATCCTGGTCCGTTCCGGCGACTGGGGGAACCAGTAGCCGTGACGGAACAGCAGTTGTTCGACCCCCATGCGCGCGACGACCAGGCGACGGCGGGTGCGCCCACGCGGCTCGTCGTCGAGGCGGACGGCGGGTCCCGTGGCAATCCCGGGCACGCCGGGTACGGCGCCCTTGTCCGCGATCCCGACACCGGCCGGATCCTCGTCGAGAAGGCCGCCTACATCGGCAAGGCCTCCAACAACGTCGCCGAGTACTCCGGCCTCGTCTCGGGACTGGAACTGGCACGCGAGATCAACCCCGGCGCGTCCGTGCACGTGAAAATGGACTCCAAGCTCGTGGTCGAGCAGATGTCCGGGCGGTGGCAGATCAAGCACGCCGACATGCGCGTGCTCGCCGCCAAGGCGCGGAAGGTCCTGGATCCCCGCCGGGTGACCTACGAATGGATCCCGCGCGAACGCAACAAGGACGCCGACCGGCTTTCCAACGAGGCGATGGACGCCGGCATGGCCGGCGTCGAGTGGAAGCCGCGCGCTGCGGCGAGACCCGCCGCGGAACCGGAGGCCGCCGCGTCGGAGGAGCTGCCGCGACCGGCGGGCAGGCTCCACCACCTCGAGGTGTGGACCCAGGATCTCGCTTCCGCGGAGAAGAGCCTGGGCTGGCTGCTCGAACGGCTGGGCTTCCCGCGCGGGGAAGCCTGGAAGGACGGTGTCCGCTATGGCTCCGACGAGTTCTACGTCGTCCTGGAGAGCGGACCCGACGTGGTGCCGGGCGGTTCCGACCGCCGTCGTCCCGGGGTGAACCACCTCGCGTTCCGTGCCGGGTCCAGGGCCGACGTCGACCTGCTGGCGCGCCGCGCGGCAAGCCACGGGTGGTCGCTGATATTCGCGGACCGGCACCCGTTCGCCGGCGGACCGGACCACTACGCGGCCTACCTCGAGAACGCCGAGGGCTTCGAAGTGGAGCTGGTCGCGGACTGAGGCTCAGTCGAGCACGATGTCGAGCTGGGCCGGTCTGCGCGCGGTCGCCGGTACGAGCTCCGCCGTCCACTTCTCGCGGGCTGCCCGGAGCAGGGCCTCGGGCGTCGCCGGTACCGCTCCCCGCCGCGTCAGCAGGTGGCGGGCGAGTTCGCCGCGCGTGTGCTTCGCGAAGTGTGAGACGACCGTGCGCTTGCCGCCGCGCACCTGGAACACGTTGACCGCGGCACTCTGCAGCGGTGGGGGAGCCCAGGCCGCCGCGTAGGTGCTCGACCGGCAGTCGACGACCAGCCCGGTTCCCGCGTGCTGCGCCAGGGCGTCACCGAGGTGCTTCCGCCAGTAGCCTGCGAGCCGCCCCGTGCCCGGCAGGTCCACCGACATCGACAGGCGGTACGCAGGGATCGGGTCGCCGAACCCGATGGCGCCCCACAGTGCGGAGACGACGACGCACCACTCGCGGGCCTTGCGCTTCTGCACCGGCGTCAAACCGGCGTACCCGAGGGCGTCGTAGAGGACTCCTGCGTAAACGTCGTGGGCCGGTGCGGCGGGGGCGACCTCGAGCACCAGATTCCGCGCCACATCGGCGGCCAGGGATTCCCCGACGCCGAGCACCGCATGCGCGTCGTCCGCACCGCTGGCGTCCTTCAGGGCGGCGAGGACCGTCCGGCGGGCGGGATTCAGGTCGGGGAAGTGCAGGTTCTCGAGCCGCACCGGGCCGCCCCTGCGGGCGGCGGACTTACCTTCGGACGGGGGAAGCAGGATCAGCACCGATCCACTGTATCCAACCCGTGCAGCCCTTGGCCCCGTGCACCCGGCTCCCGGCCGGGCCGCCTAGAATGGTTCCTGGATGGGTCGACCAGGCGGCCGCGTTGGACGGTGTCCGCACCGCTCCACCGAGGAACGTCCGGGCTCCGCAGGGCAGGGTGGTGGGTAACGCCCACTCGGGGTAACCCGCAGGCCAGTGCCACAGAAAAGAGACCGCTGACCGCTGAGGGCTTCGGTCCTCACGGTCAGTAAGGGTGAAAAGGCGGTGTAAGAGACCACCAGCATGCCGGGTGACCGGCATGGCTCGGTAAACCCCACCCGGAGCAAGGCCAGACAGTGCGCGTTCGAGGGCTGCCCGCCCGAGTGCACGGGTAGGCCGCTGGAGGGCGTCGGTAACGACGTTCGTAGATGGATGGCCGCCACTCGCGCGACGGTAACGTCGCACGATGACAGAACCCGGCGTATCGGTCGACCCATCCCGCACCGGCCCCGGAACGACACTGATTCCGGCGCCTTCTCCGCAAATATCGGTGGTTTACCGCTTTACAAGTGGCCGGTATTCATCATCAGTGAACACGCAGGCCTCCCCATCGGCACTCGAGCACCCGGGCGGCACCCTAGCCTCACCCGAATTACTCGACAGGGAGATCTTCCGGGGCGAACCTTCCGCACTGCTTTTCCGTCTGCTCGTACAGTCTTGCGATGCACTCCTCCAGCTTCACGCGCTCCACCCGGCACTGACCCGGCCGCCCACCTGAACGGCCGGGGGGTCACCATTCTTCACGAGGGCGTACATCTGCAACTGGCTGACGGCGAGTTCCTCGGCGACGTCGGGCAGCGTCATGGAACGGGGGTTGACCGGTTATTGCCTGATCCTAAGGGCACTAAATTCCATCCGCGTCGCGATCGTGTCAGCATTCGTCGATTTGCCGGTAACGGATCTTGTTCGCTGTTCCCATCGCCGAAGGCGCCGTCGAGCACTCAACCCAGTGCACCTACGCGAGCCCTCAACTTCCTACTTCTTGCCTTGCACTGCCTCGGCTACTGACGTAGCTTATGGACACAACAGGATATGGGGTCCTGTTCTTTTTTCTGGGGAAAATATGAAAAAATCAATAGTTGGTCTCTTGGGTGCGCTTTCGCTTGTGCTGGCGGGGCCTCTCGCCTCCGCTCAAGCCATCGTTCCCACCATCACGCCCGCGCAGGTTCAGACCGGTTTCTCCAGTTCCGCCTATGGGTCCTACATCGTCAACAACGACAAATCTCTCGTATCTGGTCCGACCGGGTCCTCGACGATCACATGCACCTCGGCAACCGGCAAGACCGCCACTAACAACGTCGCCGCGGCGAACGTACCGCTGGTCGGCACCGTCGGTGCGGCGAACACGGACATCAAGACACTGCTGACTAGTACCGGCAAGCGGACAGAAGCTACCTCGACGGTTGCAGGGACGAAGCTGCTGGGCGGTCTGATCACCGCCGGCGCTATCACATCCATGAGCACAGCCGATAAGAGTGCCGCCGGCACGTTCTCCGGCACCAACAAGACGTCAATCGCCGACCTTAAAGTGCTGGGGCTGCCCGTCAGCGTCAGTCCTGCACCAAACACAATTATTGACCTTAAGGACCCCTTGCTCGGCTCTATCGGAAAGGTCACGCTGAACGGCCAAGAGAAGAAGTTGGTCAACGGCAAGTACCAAGTTTCCACCACCGCATTGCGGGTCCAGATTCTCAAGGCAGGGCTGCCCGGTCTCAATATCGGCACGGACATACGTATTGGTACCAGTGCGGCCAGTTTGACTCCCCCACAGGGGGGCTTTCTCACGGGTACCGGTTTCAGCACCAAAGCGACCCTGCTCAACGGTCTCGAGGGATCCGGAGCCACAGCACTGGCACAGGTCAAATGCGAAGGGGGGACCAGTGCGGCGAACGTCGCCGGAGTTTCCATTCCTGGTCTCCTGAGCGCAGGCGCCGCTACCACCACGACCTCTGGAGTCCTGACACCCTCCCTCAAAGTCACCGTGACCGACAAGCTGGCGGGGTTGAACGTCCTTGGCGGTCTGATCACGGTTGACGCTATCAAGGCCGAAACCTCGGCTACTCGGGCCCCTTCGGGCGGCACGGTAACCCTTACCGATACCTCGACGTTCACGAACCTCAAGATCAAGGGCTCGGCTAACATCAACGCCACGGTCGCACCGAATACAGTGCTCCAGGTACCAGGCCTCGGCAAAGTCACACTTCACAAGGTGACCAAGACCTCCACTAGTATCTCTGTCACCAT
Organism: Arthrobacter sp. UYP4; assembly: GCF_057291175.1. Taxonomy (NCBI): domain Bacteria; kingdom Bacillati; phylum Actinomycetota; class Actinomycetes; order Micrococcales; family Micrococcaceae; genus Arthrobacter; species Arthrobacter sp. UYP4. Next base: position 671,971 of record NZ_JBXAVU010000001.1, on the reverse strand, counting down.
GATCGAGGTCGTACTGGATCAAGCTATTGGACCCCTGCCGACGGGCTCGAAGATCGAAATAGGGTACTCGAACTCCGGCGTGCGCAACTAGAACCGGTGCTCTGACCGCAGCAGGGCCGGGGGGGGGGGGGGGGGGGGCCCCCCCCCCGCCCCCCGCCCGGGGGGGGGGGGGGGGGGGGGGGGGCGGCGGGGGGGGGGGGGGCGGGGGGCGGGGGGGGGGGGCGGGGCCCCCCCCCCCGCGCCCCCGCCGGGCGGTGGGGCCCACGCCCCCCGGCCCGCCGCGGCGGGGGGCGGCGGGGGGGGTGCCCCCCCCCCCCCCCGCCCCCGCCCCCCCGGGGGGGGGGGGGGGGGGGGCCCCCCCCCCCCCCCCCGGCCCTGTTAGTGCGAAACCTGGGCTTCCGGCGACGCCGCAAAGTGTCCTTGCTAAAAGCCCACTTCGATTCGCACAATTTAGGCTAACGCGTCGCGGCTCTTCCATATTCAGAATCACCTTTTGTGTCCCCCGTACAATCGCCCCGAGCGTTCGGCGTCAGTCAAAGCGTGAGATGCACTAGCCGTCCTTGTGAAGCCTGCGTTTCTCGAGTTCCCGGCGCCAATTTTGTCCGTATTCACTCACGCCGCGGGGGTCATCGAGTATTCCACCCACTGCACCAGTACGAGCTCATGGGTCCTCTCCGTCGCGAACCCCTTTACTGTCTCAACGACGGACGCCGTGCCAACCTCACCGGGGGCTCGATAAATGTAGCGGATCCTAGTTCGCACCAGTAACTGAGCAGGTCACTCAGGACCGCTTGTCGACGAGTCTGAAGTCACGGCGCGGATGCAGGGTCTGGACCGCCGCGATCCTGGGTGAGCTAAGACATCTGGTTTGGCGTTCCAGGCTTGACGCCGCGATGATTGCAATCATGCGTGGAATAATCCTTGCCGGTGGAACCGGATCCAGACTTCACCCCATAACGCTCGGGGTGAGCAAGCAGCTTGTTCCTGTCTATGACAAGCCGATGATCTACTACCCTCTTTCGACGCTGATCCTCGCCGGGGTCACGGACATCTTGATCATTACTACGCCGCACGACGCTGACCAATTCGAGCGACTGCTGGGCGATGGCAGCCGATTCGGTGTGAACCTCACCTACACCCAGCAGTCTTCACCGGACGGACTCGCTCAGGCGTTCATATTGGGAGCGGAGCACATCGGTAGCGAATCAGTTGCCCTCATCCTCGGCGACAACATCTTCTATGGTCAAGGGTTGGGCACTCAACTGCGAAGATTTTCTGACATTCAAGGGGGAGCGGTCTTCGGCTACTGGGTGTCAGATCCCACGGCGTACGGGGTTGTTGAGTTCGACCGCGACGGGCGAGCAGTGTCGCTCGAAGAAAAGCCACGACGTCCCAAAAGCCACTTCGCCGTACCGGGCCTGTACTTCTACGACAACGACGTCATCAACATTGCCGCTGATCTGAAGCCGTCACCGCGAGGAGAGCTTGAGATCACAGACATCAACCGGGTCTACCTCGAACGGGGGCAGCTGCGGGTCGAGATCCTACCCCGAGGCACGGCCTGGCTCGACACCGGTACCTTCGACTCCCTCAACGAGGCGTCCGAATTCATCCGGACGGTTCAAAAGCGCCAGGGCCTGTCTATTGGTTGCCCGGAAGAAGTCAGCTGGCGCCTTGGAAACCTCACTGACGACCAACTTGTGGAGCTGGCTAGACCTTTAGTGAAGAGCGGGTACGGACAATATCTGATGAGCCTGCTCTAGCCTTTCCAGCGTGCAGCGATGCCCAAAACGGCAGGGTGATAGGAACAGATTTTTGAGTTACGTGAGGAGAACAGTGTGACAAAGCACAAACGCAACGACGAGTGGTACGCGGTACAGCTCCGATTCGTGAAAGAGGACATCGAGAGAGTCGAAAGAGAGATCAACGACGTAGACGTCATGACAGAAGGCCCAGGCCTTACCGATGCGGCGGGCGATGTTGAGGTCGGGGACCTCGTGATGGCTGATCATCTGAAGATGAGGCTCGAGTACCTCAAGGATCAACTGCAGGAACTGACTGCGACCGCTGAGCATCTAGGAGAGAGTTAGACAGCTGGGGCCCTGAGATGTCAGGGCCCAGCCTCAAAAGCAGGATGGGCGTTGCTCGTTAGAGGAAGATCCTGGCCAGCAGCACTTCGAGTGCCGCCGGGTCGATCCGAAAGTCGTTTCTTTGATATAGGGGCTGGGAATTGCTGACCGTGGGGCCCCGCAATTCGAACCAAGGTTGTCCCTTCGAGCTGGCTAGGTCGAAGAAGAAAACGTCGTCCCAGAACTCCGGTATGAGAGGAATTACGATTGTCCGATCCGGGGCGAAGACGATGTTTGTAAGGGCTGACCCGAGTGGCCCCCCAATCGCTTCGCAGGAAGCAAACGCAGTTACCTGCTCAGCGAAAGAGTGCTCGGATGGAACGAACATTTCGAAGCCATACCGCTGAAATAAGTTGAAGACCTCATCTTCGTTATCAATGCGTCTGTTGCCGGTGTCGCTGCGGGTCACATACAGCCGTCTCTTTCCTGACGGCTTTGGGCAGCGCTCAAGCAACTCGTGGTAAGTGCGGGATGCCTCTGGTCGAATAGACCCCCAATTGCCCATGGGGCTGATGTAGTGAAGAGTTTCGACGAACAAGCCCTCAGCCGGAATCACCGACGCGTTACTGAGGTCGACGCCTATAGCGGCGGCCGAATCGCTCATCGTCGCCCACATGCCGCTCTTTGTCGTGGGGTTGACGGACTTCGGGAGCAGCATATCTGCGCCAAACACCTCAGCGGAATACCGCAATTCACGGAGCCTGGGAAGCACTTCGGTCAGCCAATGACCGTAGTATTCGACGCCATAGCGCGCCACCGAGTACTTAGGACGGTCGTCGCTTCTTGCAGCTGAGGACAGGTCGACTTCCCAAGTCCCGTCCTCGTTCGGTGTTAGATGCCGGTGCTTTCGAGGATTCCTCTGAACGTCGCCCTCGACGGTCTCCGCCACAATGGAGTCATCGTGAATTATCACCCCGTCGTCCATGATGTAGGCGTCACGAAGGATTACATGAAGTGTGGGTGAGTAATCTACAGTGCCGCGAGCATAGTTCTTCAATACAACTTTCTTGCGGGGGAAGTCTAAGTTATGAATGTTCGTGTATCCCACCGTGCTCATTCGCTCGACACTGCACTGCGGAAATATCGTCGTTGCGCCAACTTCTCCACGAGCGACCATCTCATGAATGGAGGTCATTTTAAGGCGCATGTCGTCTGTCGCTTTCCTAGGTGCCAAGTGTTCAAAGCTCTAGAGTAGTGGCAGTCCAACCTAGGAAAGAACGGAAGCGCTCCACCCTCGATGCGGAGTCGGTGCGCGTCATCGTCAGACGGCTTGGAGGGGCCGGGCGGATTGCCGCAGGGTAAGAGTAGCGACAAGTGCTTGCGTGTCCACTCGACCACGCCGGGAACGGCGCGCATGCGGGCCAGGCGTTGGGAATCGACTTCGTTGTTGACCGGACGTAGATTGCTTCTTCGTTGGCCCGATTGTCCTTGATCGTGCCGGACGGGATCGTAAAGACGTTCACGGTCTCCGACTCTGATCTGCCGGCGTAAGCACCTTGTCGAGGACGAACTTGATGAGGACGGCGAAGGCGCCGATGATCTTGGCTGCGAGCTGGCCGCCAGTTAGCTTTTGACTGAAATTTTTGGGCACCTAGATGCCCTTTCCCTCGGCCTGCCCTTCTCGCATGGGCCCAGGAGAGGAGCACTACGAGTTAGCAGATGAGGGCAGCGAGCAGGGCGTAACTGAACACGGCGAGGGCTGCTCGCTCGCTGGTTTCGCGGACGGGGCGCTTGTTCGAGGAAGTTGGTGAGAGGCCCGGTGGGAAGAAGTGCAATGCCGGCGACTCCGATACTCAGGCCGATGGTCCAAGTGTTCCCACGCTGCGCTGTTATGACCAGCCCGACGACGCTCAGGAGTGCACCGACCATTGTCACGCTCGCCATGGCGGTCACGATCGTGCCCCGCCATGCCTTGTTCACCATGGTCGATGTAGCATCCATCGAACGGCGGGGCACATGACGCCGAGGCCGCACCTGGGGTGGATGCATGCTCAGTGCACCGGTTTCGTCTCTTGATTGTCCGTATGGTGCGTATGCCCTTATACGGCATCCGTGCGTTTTTCCTCAGAGGAGTTAGGCGCGTAGCGGAGTGCTCGATTTAGGGCCTGAAAGCCTCTCGTAGCTATAATGATCTAGACACGCCGACGACTGCAGGGAATTTAATGGCTACGAATAGGTCCCAGTATGAAGTTGTAGCTAAGTGACAGCTCTCGGCGGAAAGGTATGGTCACCGCCCTCGAAGGAAGCCGCGGCTGACTATCGAAGATTCACGGAGGATTACCCGCAGGATAAGCTCCTCGCCCTCTTTTCTCCTGACAACCTCAAGGGATCTCTGGCTACCGCACCCGGCCCCACCTTCGTAGCATCGGCGCTGATCCGGGCAGTCGAAAATGGGAACAGATTCAGCATGGTTCGAATCAGTGATGGCGAGGGGAATTGCCTCTTCAACTACGACCAGTACCCCGCCCTCCGCGAGTACGTCCTGCACCGAATCTCTTACATGCACTTCGGGGAGGGGACAGTGGCGCTGCGCGCCAGGGACAACTTTTTCGAATACATAACGACGGCGTTGCAATCGGCTGACTTCGTTGGAGTTCCTACGGAAGCCTCCTTGGTGAAAGGCTTCAACACCGACGACGAGGCCTTGGACGTGCGCGCCGTGGTCGGCAATCGCACCGCGGTACTCAAGATTGCTGACCTAGCCAAGCCGGGACAGACGATGATTTCTCCGTGGACGAATCGTGACTTGCTCGGCTACTACGCGAAGATCTTGGGCGGCAGGGAACGTGTGGGCATCGTTTCAAGCTATCCGGAGTTGGGTCCGCTGCTGCAGAAAAAGTTAAGTATTGGTGAAGTGACGCACCACACCATCCCCCGCCAAGCAGTCTTCCTCAAGCCAGCCGACCGAAAGAACTCGTTCCACTATCCCAATGAGTTCGAACGGATCGTGAATGGTCTGGACCCCGTGCCGGGAATGCCGTACATCGTTTCCGCAGGGCTCCTCGCCAAGTACTACTGTCACGTCATCAAGTCACGGGGCGGCGTCGCGATTGATGCTGGTTCCGTCCCTGAGATATGGCTTGGGATCCCTAACCGAGGGCTGGCTCAATCCTTTATAGATCAATGGAAGCTGGTTTAAGTCCCTCGTCGGCAGCGGGGATTTTTTACTGCCGTAGTGCGCGGGAATGGAGACCGTGAGGGACGGATTGCCGGGGTGGACAGTTGCCGGTTGGGCCATGTCGGACGAGACGACGAACTATGCGCGGGCTGACTTTTTCGCTCCATTGGTCAGCCGAATCCCCACGCTGAGGAAGTAGCGCCGGGAGGCCCCGCGTTCGGCGACGCGTGTGGAATTCCGCTGCCTGATTGAGTGCGGGCACCGGAACAGCGGACCGCTCGTATCCCGAGCGGGCGGACGTGAAGAAGCTTGCGGCTGAATGTCAGGGGTACAAGCAAGATCAATAGGGCGAGATTCCCCCTCCATTCGCCAATCATCGGCTCAGTGCCCTCGAACGGGCAATGCTCCATTGCCATCAGCAGCAGCCGGTCGACGGCCTGCGACATTGCGTCGTTCATGTCGTCGTGAGCCCTATTTGGAAACGCCCGGGTCTTTTCGATGAGCTCGTCCACGCCAGGGAGGATCTCGATGGCGGGCAGGGTGACGTTCCCGGACCCGGCGAGCGGGCTGATCGCGGATGCCCGGGCGTACTTGGAACCCTCGGGTTCGATGGGGATGAGCCCCATAGCCTTCTTCCCGAGCGCGTTCATCACTTCGGGCCCGTTCGCCTTGGCCTGGACGAATTTTGCGGCAGCCTGCGGCCACCGGGCCAGCATGGCTTCGATAGCGTACCTGCACTGGTCAAGTTCCGATGCTTTCGCACCGAGTCGAGCAGCTAGGTGTCCACGAAAACGCGGAGCCACACCTGCCTGACGACGTATTCGCTGCTTTTGGTGTCCCTGAATGTGCGGCCCGAGACCGGACGAGTTTGTGGGGCGTCGTGGCCCGCCTCCTTGTCCTGCTCCAGCAGGACGCCAGCGACGTCGCACTGATGCCAACGGTGAGGATGATGATCACCGGAGCCCCGATGTGAGGCGGGCCGACGCTGCGTCGGTCCACCCGTCCCACACGTTCTTCCGGTACGTTTCGGAGCCTGCTTCCTCGCGGTTCTTCGTTGGGTCAACGATGATGAGAATGTCCCCGGGTGGCCTGACACTTCGGCACCGATGCCCACGGACAAAACACCGCCTTCGTGGCCGTCGAGGGTTCATCAGCGCATGGCTTCGTTCTTCGATGCGATCTTCAAGTTGATTTCGTCGCTCGTGGCAATCCGGTTGCGGATGCCCCGGCCGATCCTGTTCGCCGGGTTCTGCGCGTAGGACGCAATTTCCATACGCAGGTTCGGGTTGTGAGTGAGCGCCCAGGTCGGGAGTCGTCCGTGGCTCGGACGCTCTTACCCTCCTGGACTGCCGTGCATACGGTAAGCGGCTGTCGAGGGTGGTAAACGCTATGACGAGAGCGACATCAATGGGGTCGAGGCCCGGTGTCTGCTGGGTCTTTGGGTTTGTCATCAATGCCATCGAACCAGGGTTGCCCCACCTAAATTTCTGTGGCTCGAACTGTAGCGCAGCACACTCAAGCCGAGGGACGCTGACAGGGGCTACATCCTGGACCTGCGCGCTGGCCGGTAGTGTTGAGGTGTTTATAACCGCACCGCTAGGTGCACCGGGGGTTGGGGGAGAATTATGGCCATGGTCAAGTACAACGGGGAGTCTTGGACGATCCAAAAAGCGACTGCGGAGGCCTTGCTCGAGAAGTGCAGCCGCTTCCTCAATAAGGGAGGCGCTGGGTTCGTCGAGGTTCCAAAGGGTAAGGAAATGATGCATCTGCTTGTCGGGCCCGGTGTCACCATGTCAGTAAAATTCACCGAGGCCGAGCTGCAGGGCTAGCCGGTCGAGCGCCACCGAACCTGCGTCTGTCCAGGGAGGTGGTGGTTGGGTAGGTCTCTGGCTGTTTCAGCTGCAGGTCTGGCGGCCAAATCTTTCAGGGGGCTAGTCTCCCGCGCTGGTTCTCCGCCAGGTCATACATCCTGGTGACGCTGGCCTTGAGCTTCACGCGATCTATCCGCCTTAAGCTTCACCCGCCCATCTAAATCGCAGGCGAGCCACCGGACTTCATACGGGTGCACATCTGCGACTGGCTGACGGCGAGGTCCTCGGTGCCGTCGGGCAAAGTCATGCAACCGGGTTGATCGGTCACGATTTGGTCTTGAGGGCACTGAGCTTCATCACCCGTTGCGGGCGAGAGCGTCGGTCCTGGAGCTGCCGGCGCCGAAAGTTAACCTCCGGCAGCCACGCCATGCGAGCCATCGAGTATCCCCCATCGCACATCGACGAATTCACGAGTTCAATTCTTCGTGAAGCCCTTTACGGTCTGGACGACGTTGCCAGAGCTAGGGGAATTCCGCACAGATAAGCGGTGCTTCTGGGTTGTGCGGTGGACGCCCTTCGCCGGCTCCGCAGGACACCCAGGCGGCACTAACCTATTCCGGGAGGGTGTGATCGCATGCCAGCCGGTGCGCCTCTGTCACCTCTGTCACCTCTATTCGGCCGAGCCTAACCACCGTTGGCGACACTCTTGACTAGGATCATCTCGGCCAGAACATCACCACATGGAGGAACCGTTGAAGCGAGCAGCAGCTCTATCGACCGTGGCAGCACTGCTGTTGACAGCATGCGCCGGCACTACCGAACCAGCCGCAGGAGATGCGCAAAGCTTGACTGCCGCCGCGGATGCAGCGACCGCCGCTCCCGACGCCACCGCTCCGTCGATCACGGGGAAGTTCATTTCGCCAATGAAGGTCGACGTCGCTACAGCAGCCGCGACCGTCGAGGTGCGGGTGCAGCTCGCTGACCAAGACGGGATCGAGGATGGCAGCGGGGTGCAGCTCATCCACACGGAGTCCGGAGAGTCGGTGAACGGATCGTTCTCACTGATCGCTGGAGGCGCCCAAGACGGTGCTTGGAAGGCGGAGCTTGAGATACCGAGCGGCAGCGCCGCGGGGCCCTGGGACATCCGCGTGGCCGGCCTGAAAGATAAGGCGGGGAACGAGACGACCGGGGATGCGCTCACAATTGGCTCCTTGGAGGTTCTGTCCAAGTAGGTCCTGCCCTGCGACAAGGACCACCGGCTGCGGCACTGGTAATAACACGTCGAAGCTCGCCGCGTGCGGCGTGGTACCGGTGGCTGTAACTCACCGCCCCGCCGAGGCGTTGGCTTCGGCGCGTCCAACTCCTTGACCTCAGCGCAGTAGCCGCGCCGGATAAGCGGGTGCCGGCCTCCCACACTGCAGTGGCGACTACTCGCTCTTTCCGCAGCATTCGGGCGTACAAACAGGGGAGGGGCTTACTCCCGGCAACTCGAGGGAAATGCGGAGATCAATGGAGATCTTGAAGAAGTGCGTCATGGCCGTCACCCGATGTGTGCGTCGGCTGAGGAACAACCTCGTGGTGCTCGCGGGACCCGACGAACTGTCGTACTGACGCGCTCCCTCCCGTACGGCACGACCCGCCGGCGGATACCGAATCGGCAACAGTCGAGCGTCCGGCGCGTCGCACGTTGTTCCGCGCCGCATGTCGGCCTACTCTATGGGAACCGCCGTGGGTCTCGTACGCAAACGCGACGGTATGAACGGGCCGGCCCACTGCTGGGGCTTCGGGGTTGGCCCGTTCACCTCGGTAACGGCTGTGCCAGGGCGGAAAACGGTCCCCCGTACCCGGTCTCAAGAGGTAGGGGGACCGCCCGGCGTCTATAGCCGCCTCTGGAGGTCATCCACAGCGGTATTGCTGGGGAACGACCGCGGGACGGCCTCCACGCTCCATTTTCCGCTTACCGTCGAGGCTCGGTAATCGGATCGGTCCCCGGTAAGCCAAGGGAGGAATCGGGAACTTTCCGATGGGAGTCCGAATGGTCATTGCCGAAACGAACTATTATCGGTCGTGCTCCTCCGGCGGTCAAGAGCTGCCGAAGTGGAGCCGTGCATTGGACCGTTCCGTCCGGAGACGGCACGCCGCCTCGACTAGGGTGATCGGATGAGCGCTGGCGGTACCGGAGACAGACACCTGCTGGTGCGCAACCGCGACTTCCGCGCCCTCATGGTCTCGAGCACCTCGGGCGTGCTCGGGAACGCCGTGGCAGCCGTCGCGCTGCCGGTGATCGCCGCAGTGGAACTGCAGGCCGGCAACTTCGAGGTCGCGGCGCTCGCCGGGATGACCTTCCTTCCCTGGCTCCTCCTCGGCCTCGTCATCGGCGTATGGGTGGACCGGCTGCCCCGGAAGCCGGTGATGCTCGCCTCGCTCGTCGTGCGGGTCCTCGTGCTCGGTCTCCTGCCCCTTGGGTACTGGCTGGGGTTCCTCAGCGTGCCGCTGCTGTTCGGAACGGCATTCGTCGTGGGAGTGACGTCCGTGTTCTTCCAGCTGGCCGACGCCGCCCTGGTGCAGCAGGCCGTGACGCCGAATGAGCTGATGGAGGGCAACGGGCTCATCACCGGTTCCGGGGCCGCGGCCGACGCGGCGGGTCGCTCCGTCGCGGGGTGGCTCACGAGCTCGGCGGGGGCATCGAACTCCCTGCTCGTCCAGGTGGCGACCTCGATCGTGTCCCTCGTCGCCGTCCAGCGCCTCGACGTCAAGGAGGTGGTGCAGCCGCAGAGCGACCGGAGGATCCTGCGGGAGATGTACGACGGCCTGCGGTACACCTTCAGCACGGGCCCCCTGCGGGCCATCCTCTTCAACGCCGCCCTGTGGAACCTCGGCGGCAACATCGCGGCCTCCCTGCTGGTCCTGCTGGTGCTGAGGACGATCGGGGAATCGGAGGTGTGGCTCGGTCTCCTGTTGGCGGCTGCCTCCCTCGGCGGAGCGGTCGGCGGGGTCACCGCCAATGCGCTCGGGGAGCGTTTCGGCTCCGGCCCGCTCTGGCGCTGGTCGATGGTCCCCGGCGTCCTCGGCTATGCCTCGCTCCTGATCCTCACACCCGGGTGGGGGATGACGTGGGGGATCATCGGGATGTTCGTGATGGGCGCGAGTGTCGCCTGGAACATCGTGGTCGGCTCCAGCTTCCGGCAACGGGTCTGCCCGCCGGGGATGATGGGCCGCCTCGGTGCCGCATCACGGACGGTGAGCTGGGGGATGCTCGCACTGGCGAGCCTGATCGCCGGCATCCTGGCGGAGACCATCGGGATCCGCGAGGGGATCCTCATCGGCGTCGTCATCGCGTGCGGCGCTCCGCTCGTCGCCCTGCTCGGGCCGCTGCGCCGTGTCCGGCGGCTGGAGGACCTCTCCGAGGCTCCCGTGCCCGCCGACACCGCCGATCGTCTCGGCGCGTCCGAGAACGCCTGACCGGGATGAGCGGGCCCACGCGGGACCGGTGTCCTAGTGGCCGAACGGGTCGGGATCGACGCCGGGCATCCAGGTGAGCCCGGGCACGCCCCACCCGTGGTTCTTGAGGGCTTTCTTGGCCTTCCTGGACTGCCGGTTGTCGAGGCGGTCGACGTACAGCTTCCCGTCCAGGTGGTCGTACTCGTGCTGCATGCACCGGGCGAACCAGCCCGTCGCCTCGAACTCGACCGGGGCTCCGTCGCCGTCGAACCCGGAGACCCGTGCCCAGTCGGCGCGCTTGAGCGGGAACGCCTCCCCGGGGACGGAGAGGCAACCTTCGGACTCCTCGTCCGGGTCCGGATCGGATCCGGGCACCTTCGAGGTCACGAGCGTCGGATTGACGAGCACGCCGCGCGGGGCGACGCCGTCGTCGTTCTCCATGCCGTAGACGAAGATGCGCAGTCCCACGCCGATCTGCGGCGCCGCGAGGCCCACGCCGTTGGCGACGTCCATGGTCTCGAACATGTCGGCGATCAGCGTGCGCAGCTCGTCGTCGAAGGCCTCGATCGGCTGGGCACGCCGATGGAGGACCGGTTCGCCCGTGATGGTGATGGGGTGGACAGCCATGGGACCTACCTGTTCTGCGTGGGGCGGCCGGCGATCGACCGCCCGATGGACTCGCGCATGATCTCGCTCGTGCCGCCGAAGATGGTCAGCAGCCGCGCGGCCAGGAAGGCCTGCGACACCGGATACTCGAGGATGTAGCCGTAGCCGCCGTGCAACTGCAGGCACCGGTCCGTGATGGACTTGGCCCGCTCGCTCGCCCACAGCTTGGCCTGCGCGGCGGCCGTGGGGGTGAGCGATCCGGCGTTGAAGGCCAGCACCGCCCGGTCGACGAAGGTCTCGGTCACCTCGACCTCCGTCAGGATATCGGCGAGGACGTGGCGCGTGGCCTGGAAGTCGAGCACACGCTCGCCGAAGGCACTCCGGTCGGTCACGTACCGCACCGTCTGCTCGTAGGTGGCACGTGCGAGGGCTGCGGCCGCGACGGCGATGCCGAGGCGGCCCTGGGGTATCTGTTCGAGGCTGTAGCGGAGACCCTGTCCCACCTCACCGACGAGATCGGCGCCGGGCACGCGCACATTGTCGAAGAACAGCTCGGCGGTGTCGGAGGCCCGCAGCCCCATCTTGTCCAGTTGGCGGCCGGGGGTGTACCCCTCGCCCCTGCGCACCATGAATAGGGAGAAGGAGTCGCTGGAGCCGCGACCCGAGCTGCCGTCCGTGCGGGCGAGGACGAGTGAGGCATCACCGCTGATGCCGTTGCCGATGAAGACCTTCTGCCCCGTGATGAGCCAGTCGTCGCCGTCACGCACCGCCTTGGTGCGGATGCCGCGGAGGTCGCTGCCGGCGCCGGGCTCGGTCCACGCGCAGGACGTCACGATCTCGCCCGAGACCATGCCCGGCAGCCAGCGCTCCTTGAGGTCGTCGGAGCCGTGGGCCAGCAGGTGCGGCAGGACGAGGTCGTCATGCAGGTGGAAGGCGAGTCCGACGGCGAGATGGTTGCTGCGGGCGAATTCCTCGTCGAGCACGGCGCGGAACCGGTAGTCCGGCATCCCTGCGCCGCCGAACTCCTCGGGGACGGCCAGTCCGAGCAGTCCCTGCTCTCCCGCCGCCGTCCACACCGACCGGTCCATCATGTGCTGCTGGTCCCAGCCCGCGTAGTGGGGGGCGACGGCGCGTTCGTTGAATTCGCGGGCGACATCGCGGAAAAGCTCGTGATCTTCTTCGAACACCGTGCGTTCCATCGTTCTTGGTCCTTCGTTGCTGTCGACCGGAGGATCACGCAGACCGTCATGGCTGCCCTCCGGGGCGGGCGTGCTGGGCCGGAAATACGTATGCCGTCCCGGACGGTCTCCGGGACGGCATAGGTGGCCAGGGTCTTCCCTGGCAACTGAGGGTGAGTAACGGGGGTTGAACCCGCGACCTCCTGGACCACAACCAGGCGCTCTGCCAACTGAGCTATACCCACCATGTGTCTTCGCCGCCAGCCAGACCGAGGATCTCCGGCCAGGCTGTCTGCGAAAGGCAGCGGATACAAGTTTACACACTTTTTCCCGTGCTCCGGACCGCCGGTGGAGCGGGGGAGCGCAGGGCGTCAGGGAGCGATCGTGCGGGCGATGGCCTTGCTGGTCGCGGAATCGGGTCCGGGCGCGGGAACGAAGACGGCGGCACGGTAGTAGCGCAACTCCCGGATCGAGTCCTCGATGTCGCCCAGGGCGCGGTGCCCACCGGTCTTCGCCGGGGCCTGGAAGTAGGCGCGGGTGTACCAGCGGCGCGCCAGTTCCTTGATGGTCGACACATCGATGATCCGGTAGTGCAGGTGGTCGACGACGCTCGGCATGTCACGCACGAGGAAGTTCCGGTCCGTGCCCACGGAATTACCGGCGAGCTGGGCCTTGCGCGGCTCCGGCACCCATGTCCGGATGTAGTCGAGGACCTGCTGCTCGGCCTCCGCCATGGGGATGCCGCCGTCGAGCTCCTCGAGCAGGCCCGACGTCGTGTGCATGTTCCGCACGAAGTCGCCCATCTGGGCCAGGGCCTCGGGCGTGGGCTTGATCACCACGTCCACGCCGTCGCCCAGGATGTTGAGTTCGGCGTCGGTGACGAGGACGGCGACCTCGATCAGGGCGTCGTTCACGAGGTCCAGCCCCGTCATCTCGCAGTCGATCCAGACGATGTGTTCACTCGATATCGGCATCCGACCAATGTACCGCCCGGTAGGGACGCTTCCCGGCGGCGGGAACCGCGGTGTCGGCCCACGTGTCGACCCCCCCGTGTCGGCCCACGCATCGGCGGCCCTGTCGACGGGGATGGGCCCTGTGCCCTTCCCCGGCAGCCCCTGGTGCCGGTGCTAATATTCGAACAGTTCGCTCAGGGCTGCGGGGAGATCTGGGTAACCCTGCTGCTTCCGGCCAGGGCACCGCTCTGCGGTATGCCCGCCGTCCAGCCCCCGGCTGACGGCCTGAGGACATGGGCGTTCCCGCCCCTTCTGCTTGCCGACGATTGGATTTCCCAGATGCCCGCCCAGGTCCCGCTCACCGAGGTCGAGACGCAGCCGGGCCCGCATCATCCCAATGTCGCCGTGGTGCAGGGGTTCATCGGATCCCTGCTGATGTGGATGGGGTCGCTCGGCGTCGGCTGGCTCTCCCTCGCCTCGGCGGAGCTCCGCCGCAACCCCGTGATCATCTGGCTCCGTTTCGAGCCGGCCGGTGCCGTGCTGTCCGTGCTGCTCCTGGCGCTGGGCGGCATGCTCCTGATCCGGGCGTGGCTCCGGCTGGGCCAGCGGCTCAACGGCTGGTCGGATGAGACCCGCCCGTACCTGCTCCGGGCGATCATCGCGTGGACGATCCCGCTCGCAGCCGCGCTGCCGCTGTTCAGCCGGGACGTCTTCGCCTACATCGCCCAGGGCCAGGTCATGGTGGCCAAGCTGAATCCCTACGTGGACGGCTACTCCCAGATCTCCAACTATCTGCAGATCGGCGCCGACGATCTCTGGGCGCAGAGCCCCACGCCCTACGGGCCGGTCTTCCTCTGGATCGAGGAGGGGATCGTCCGCATCACGGGCGGGCACCCGGACACCTCGATCATCCTGTTCCGGGTCGTCGCCCTCATCGGTGTGGCCCTCTGCGTCTACATCGTCCCGAAACTCGCGGAGCTCCACTCCATCAATCCGAACCGCGCGCTCTGGCTCTCCGTCGCCAACCCGCTGTTCCTGATCAACTTCGTCGCCGCCATCCACAACGATTCCCTGATGATCGGACTCGCACTCGCCGGGCTGTACCTCGCGGCGACGAAGCGGCCGCTCCTGGGCATCCTGCTGATCACCCTGTCCGTCGGCATCAAGCCGATCACCCTGATCTTCCTGCCGTTCGTGGGGCTGATGTGGGCGGGCAAGGGTGCGTCCTGGCCGAGGCGGTTCCTCTACTGGTTCCTCACGGCCGGACTGTCCCTCGGCATCCTGTGGGTCATGGGCCTCGTGAACACCTTCGGGTTCGGCTGGGTGGGCGCGCTCAGCACTCCCGGCAGCGTCTGGATCTGGTACGCGCCGATCGGGTTCATCGGGCTGGTCATCGCGACGCTCGGCGACGCCGTCGGCCTTCCCGGCTGGGACCTCGCCGGCGTGTTCCACACCTTGGCGCGGCTGGGCTCGCTGGTGATCATCGCGCTCCAGATCTTCCGCGGCGACCACAGCCGGCTGGTCCGCCGGCTCGCCATAGCATTCGCGGCCGTCGTCGTCCTCTCGCCGATGATCCAGTCCTGGTACGTGGTGTGGCTCATCCCGCTGTTCGCGGTCACGGGGATCCGGAACGACTGGCAGGTGAAGTTCCTCTACCTCACGGTGGCCTTCTTCATGGTGTATGCCATCACGGACCAGCTGGACATCTTCCCGTACTTCGACCTCAGCCTGATGATGGCACGCCAGGTGGCAGCCGTCGTCGCGCTCGGATTCGCGCTCTACCTCGTCTTCGTGGACCGCAGCACGAAGGTCCTGTTCCGCCGTCGTTACCGCCCGCTGTCACCCGGGCAACTGCGCTGACTTGCCCGCGCAGCGAACCCGCCGTACCGCCCTCCGTCGGATTCCGGCATGCGGTACGGGCGATGAGCGGCAATACTATGCAGATGATTGAAACAGGAACGACGACGTACAGCGGCGAGTTCGAGATCACCGCCTGGGACGCCGAACCCTACTCGGAGCCCGGCAGCACCGGAGAACTGTCACGCGTGCGCGCCGCGAAGGTGTTCGAGGGGGAGATCAGCGGCACGAGCACCGCGGAACTGCTGATGGCCGGGAACGACGTCGGCGCAGGCTATGTGGCGTCCGAACAGTTCGTCGGGACGGTGGGGGACAGGACCGGCTCGATGACCGTCCAGCACTGGGGTGTCGCCGAAGGAGCCGACGCGGCCAGTTCGGGGCACATCATCCCCGGCTCGGGGACGGAGGGACTCCGGGGTATCTCGGGCAAGGCGATCTACTCGCAGGATCCGGACGGCCAGCATCGCCTCGAGCTGAGGGTGGCCTTCGCCGAGGACGAGGCATAGCGTTCCCCAGGGCCGCCGTCCGCGGGCCTGGGACGGGCCGGAACGGCCCATAGTAAACTGGACGGACTGCCTCCGTAGCTCAGGGGATAGAGCAGGGGCCTTCTAATCCTCTGGTCGCAGGTTCGAATCCTGCCGGGGGCACGGGAGAAGGGCCGGACACCATGGTGTCCGGCCCTTTCCCGTCCCGCCTGTGATGCTCGGTGGCGGGCGCCTGCCTAGGGGCGGTTGCCCGTGTCGAAGTTCTCGTCGTACACGCGTCCGGCCTCCTGCAGGAGGTCCCCGTGCAGCCTGCCGAGGGGTTTCACGTCGGCGAGCAAGGGCTCGCAATCCGGGCCGCGTCCCACGCACGATCCGGTGAGCAC
Source organism: Arthrobacter sp. UYP4 (assembly GCF_057291175.1). Lineage (NCBI taxonomy): Bacteria > Bacillati > Actinomycetota > Actinomycetes > Micrococcales > Micrococcaceae > Arthrobacter > Arthrobacter sp. UYP4. Next base: position 656,010 of record NZ_JBXAVU010000001.1, on the reverse strand, counting down.
CCAGGGGAAGCGCTCCTCGTCCTCCGCCAGATGCCGGTACTGGCAGATCTGCCGTGCCAGCCAGTCCTCCAGGGGCCGCGTCCACCACTCCTCGGGTGTCAGCGGATTGACGGACAGGCCCGGCAGGGCGAGTCCGCTCTCCCCGTCCCTGCTGTTCGAGTCGCGGTCGGCCTCGAAGCCGCACGAATAACGCAGGTACACCGTCTCCGAGCCCTGGACGAGATCAACCAGCTCGCGGAGCGTGCCGATCATGCGCTGGTGGGTTGCTGTGGCCTGGGGCGGTGATGCGGTGTCCATACCTCCACGCTAGGAATCCCGGTCCGACCGCCTCAAGGAGTAATTGGTACTCCTGCCGGGCTTCCGCTCCGCCCCCCGGTGATCTAGGCGTTGTCCACATAGGACGGGTCCGGCCTCCGCCCCGGTGTCGGCCCCTCGAGACTTGAGCCGGGCGGGAAGGTACCGCCGCCCTCGACACCACCGGAAGGACGAATCATGACCGACATCATCACTGTGCGGGGCTACGTGGCGACCGACGTGCGCCTCACCCTGGCCCAGAGCGGGCTGCCCATCGCAGGATTCCGCATGTGCTCCACCGAACGCCGGTTCGACAAGGAAACCAACGCGTGGGTCGATGGCCACACCAACTGGTATTCCGTCTCGATGTTCCGTCAGCTCGCCACCAACGCCGGAGCGAGCATCAGGAAGGGCGACCGCGTGATCGTCACCGGGCGACTGAAGATCCGCCCGTGGATCAACGCGGAAGGACGGACCGGCACGTCCGTCGAGATCGATGCGGACACCGCCGGCCACGACCTGATGTGGGGCACCGCGAACTTCCGGCGGACAGCCGCGGACCGTTCCGAGGCGCAGCCCGGCGTCGGCGGGGACGAGCAGACGGCGGACATCCCGGGGGATGACGGCGTCCCCGACGGAGTCGACGCCGCCACCGGCGAGGTGTACGGCGCTCCCGCCGCCAGAGCATCCTCGGACGACGACGCAGGACAGCTCGCGGAGGGGGTGGCGGCCGGATCGGGTGGTGGAGCGGACACGGTCAACCGGACCGAGGTGCTGGAGGAGGCGTCCGCGCCGTTCTAGCGTCGCAGGCCGCCCCGAATGGGAGAACACGGTGGGCAACCACTAGCCTTAGACGCATGGCGGAATTCATCTACACAATGACCAAGGCCCGCAAGGCCGTTGGCGACAAAGTCATCCTCGACGACGTCAGCATGTCCTTCTTCCCCGGAGCGAAGATCGGCGTCGTCGGACCGAACGGTGCCGGTAAGTCGACCATCCTGAAGATCATGGCGGGCCTCGACACCCCGTCGAACGGCGAAGCGCGCCTGAGCCCCGGCTACACCGTAGGGATCCTCCTGCAGGAACCGCCCCTGAACGAGGAGAAGACCGTACTCGGCAACGTCCAGGAGGGCGTCGGCGAGATCTACGGGAAGATCCAGCGGTTCAACGAGATCTCCGAGGAGATGGCAAGCCCCGACGCCGACTTCGACACGCTGCTCGACGAGATGGGCAAGCTGCAGGAAGCGATCGATGCCGCCGACGCCTGGGACCTCGACTCCCAGCTCGAGCAGGCCATGGATGCACTGCGCTGCCCGCCGCCCGAGGCCGATGTGCGTGTGCTGTCCGGCGGTGAGCGCCGCCGTGTGGCACTGTGCAAGCTCCTGCTGCAGAAGCCGGATCTCCTGCTCCTCGACGAGCCCACCAACCACCTCGACGCCGAGAGCGTCCTCTGGCTGGAGCAGCACCTGAAGTCCTATGCCGGTGCCGTCCTGGCCGTCACCCACGACCGGTACTTCCTCGACCACGTGGCCGAATGGATCGCGGAGGTGGACCGGGGGCACCTCTACCCCTACGAGGGCAACTACTCGACCTACCTCGAGAAGAAGCGCGCGCGCCTCGAGGTCCAGGGCAAGAAGGACCAGAAGCTGTCGAAGCGTCTCACCGAGGAGCTCGAGTGGGTCCGCTCGAATGCCAAGGGCCGCCAGACGAAGTCCAAGGCACGCCTGAACCGCTACGAGGAGATGGCAGCGGAGGCCGAGCGCACGAGGAAGCTCGATTTCGAGGAGATCCAGATCCCGCCGGGCCCGAGGCTCGGCAGCCAGGTCATCGAAGCGCGCAACCTGCGCAAGGGGTACGACGACCGCGTCCTCATCGACGAACTGTCCTTCTCGCTGCCCCGCAACGGCATCGTCGGCGTCATCGGTCCCAACGGCGTCGGCAAGACCACGCTGTTCAAGACCATCGTGGGCCTCGAGCCCCTCGACGGCGGGGAACTGCGTATCGGCGAATCGGTGAAGATCTCCTACGTCGACCAGTCGCGTGGAGGCATCGACCCCAACAAGTCGCTGTGGGAGGTCGTGTCCGACGGACTCGACTTCATCCAGGTGGGCCAGGTCGAGATGCCGTCCCGCGCCTACGTCTCGGCGTTCGGCTTCAAGGGACCCGACCAGCAGAAGAAGGCGGGCGTGCTCTCCGGCGGTGAGCGCAACCGCCTGAACCTCGCGATGACGCTCAAGCAGGGTGGCAACCTCCTGCTCCTCGACGAGCCGACCAACGACCTCGACGTCGAGACGCTCTCGAGCCTCGAGAACGCACTGCTCGAGTTCCCCGGCTGCGCCGTCGTCGTCTCGCACGACCGCTGGTTCCTCGACCGGGTGGCAACGCACATCCTGTCCTACGAGGGCACCGAGGACGACCCGGACAACTGGTACTGGTTCGAGGGCAACTTCGACGCGTACGAGCAGAACAAGGTGGAGCGGCTCGGACCGGACGCCGCGAAGCCGCACCGCGTCACGCACCGCCGCCTCACCCGCGACTAGGGGCACCGCGACCGGACACGAAGGAGGGACACGGCATCATGCCGTGTCCCTCCTTTCGTGTCCGCTGGTATGCGCTCGGATCCGCGCCCTGCAAGCCCGCGGGCACCGGCGGGACCTGGCAGAATCCCTCAGGCGGACGGAATCCTGACCATGCCCTCCTGCGCCACACTGGCCACGAGGTCGCCGCTGCGGTTGTAGATGCGTCCGGCAGCGAGCCCGCGGGCTCCCGACGCGCTGGGGGAGCTCTGGACGTAGAGCAGCCAGTCGTCGACGCGGACCGGGCGATGCCACCACATCGCGTGGTCGAGGCTGGCCACGCTCATGCCGGGCTGGATCCAGCTCAGCCCGTGCGGCCTCAGGATGGACTCCAGGAGGGTGTAGTCGCTCGCGTACGCCAGGGCCGCGCGGTGGAGGTCGGGGTCGTCGGGCATCGGCCCGAGGCTGCGCATCCACACAGCGTTCCGTGGCTCCCGCGACCCCTCGTTGGACAGGTACAGGGGAGCGTCGATGTGCCGGATGTCGAAAGGACGGTCGAAGGCCCAGGCGCGGGCCACGGGGTGGTCGAAACCGCCGAGGAGATCGACCGTCGAGGGCAGGCTCTCGGGGTCCGGCACGTCCGCCGGCATCGTGTCCTGGTGGACGATCCCGTCATCCGGCTCCTGGAAGGAAGCGATCATAGACAGGATGGGCACGCCGTTCTGGTAGGCGTGCGTGCGGCGCGCCGAGAACGAGCGCCCGTCCCGCAGGCGCTGCACCCCGAACGTGATCGGCTGGTCCGCATCCCCGGCACGAAGGAAGTAGGCGTGCATCGAGTGCACGTCCCGGCTGGGCTCGACGGTGCGCATCGCCGCGACGAGCGACTGCGCGAGCACCTGCCCCCCGAAGACGCGGCGGCTCGGCTGCCGGACCGAGGTCCCGACAAAGATCTCCTCGTCCGTCTGGGCGCCCTCCGCACTGCTGAGGTCGAGGAGGTCCAGGAGCGTCGCCGTCGGATCCTTCCGCGGTCCTCCCTCCGCCGGTGCTTCAGCCGGGGGCGCGTGTTCTGCCATGGTTCGGTGTCTCCTCGTAGGGCGGCGTCTGGTGCAGTGGAGCCCGGCGGCCGCGCGAGGCGGTCCCGGGCATCTACTGACAGTAGACGCCGTCCCACCGGCGCTCAACATGCCGGTCGCACGACGGCATGGCGTTGCTCACACCGGAGTCTGAACGGGACCTGCGGATCGCTCCGGCCGAGCAGCTTTTGAGAGTATGGCCCTATGTCTCCCGTGCACACCATCCCCCTCCAGCTGCGATTCGGCGACGAGGACTCCTACGGCCACGTCAACAACGTCCGTTTCCTGCAGTTCCTCGAGGACGCGCGCGTGCTGCTGATGAGCGAGCCCCGGCCCGGCGGGTCGTTCATGGACCTGGTCGATGCCGATCACTTCACGCTCGTGGGCCGGCAGGAGATCGAATACCGGGCCCCGCTGAACTTCAGCACCACACCCGCCGCCGTCGACCTCTGGGTGACCGCCGTCGGCGGCTCCAGCTTCGAACTGGGCTATGCCGTGCGGGACCGCGTGGAGAGCGAGGGAAGCACCATCAGCGCGATCGCTGCGACCACCATGGTGCTGGTCAGCCGGAGCACCGGGCGACCCGTTCGCCTGTCGGAGGCGCAGAAGCGCATCCTTTCCGCCTGGGCCGGCCCTGCCGTCCCGTTCCGCCGCGCGCGCAGCAAGTAGCACCCGGATGACCTCCCCCTTCGTGCGCCTCGCGGACCCGCAGACCGTCGCCGACTTCCGGACCTTCACCGCGCGCGCCAGGGCCAACGACGACGGCGGCATGCGGCTCGTCGCGGCGGGCCCGGTCCTGGCAGCCTATGTCTGCACCCTCCGCCCCACGGTGCTGGGGGAGCCTGTCCCCACGGTTCTCGGCCTGCGCACCATGGCGCTCGCGGCGGACGCGGGCGCCGTGACCGCCGTGGATGTCACGGTGTCCCTGGGATCCGTCCTCGACCGTCTCGCCCGGATGGGGGACACCGACGTCGAGTTCGCCGTGCCGACGGTCACGACGACGGAGAACTGGGCCGGCGTCCTGCCGCCCCGCTCCGGCTGGGAGCACGCCGGGACCATCGGCTGCGATGCCCTCGACCGGGCTGCGAGGGATGGCATCGGGGAAGTGGCCCGCAGCCTGCCGGACCGGGCGGGCGCCCCGCTCGTGAGCAGCGCCCGGACCGCCGTCTGGGGCCGGGCCCTCGCAGGTGCAGCCGGCGCGGTACCGGCGGGAGCCGCCTTCGGGGCCTTCAGTCTCGGGTTCCTGGAGCCGGGCGGGACGGCGACGCTGCACACGAACGGCCGCTGGTCCCGCCTGAGCACCCGTCGCGGGCACATCCTGGTCCGCGCGGCAGCCATCCTCTAGGGAGCGCCCCAGGACGACTCCGGCCACGACCACCAGCGCTCGAGTCCCCGGGACGGGGTCACCTGCGTCGTCCCCGGCGCGGCCGCGAAACTCCGTGCGCGTGCCGTCCCCGGCGCACGGGGACTCAGTCCGCCGCGTTGACCATCGAGTGTGCGGCGCGGTCGAGGTAGTCCCACAGCGTGGCCTCGTGCAGGGGAGCGAGAGCCAGGGCGTCCACGGCGGCACGCATGTGGTGCAACCAGCGGTCCCGCGCCTCGGGCCCGACCCGGAAGGGCATGTGCCGCATGCGCAGCCTGGGGTGTCCACGCTGCTCCCCGTAGGTCTTCGGACCGCCCCAGTACTGCTCGAGGAACAGCAGGAGCCGCTCCTTCGCGGGCCCAAGATCCTCCTCCGGGTACATGGGCCGGAGGACGTCGTCGCCGGCGACGCCGTCGTAGAACGCGTCGACGAGCGTCACGAACGTCGCATGGCCGCCGATCGCCTCGTAGAAGTTGTCCGTGTACTGCGGCTGGCTGAACTGCTGCCCCGCCACGACGAGCCGTTCGGCCGGTAACGGGGGACGGACCCCGGAGACCGGGAGCGGGAGGCCGGGAGCGGGAGGTACCTCGCCCTGCGGCCTGTTCTCGCCCGGGGAAGCTGCCCCGTCGTGCTCGCTGGTGCTCATGCCTGTCCCTCCGTAGCAGCGGCAGCGGGCGCTGCCCCTTCGGCCGGCGGTGCCACGTAGTCCCCCTGCGACCGGTTGCCCACCTTCGTGATGTCTCCGTTGCGCACGTACCAGATGGCTCCGTCGGCATCGACCATCCGGGTGATCCGGAGGCCGAGGGACTGTACGACGCCCACCGTGTCTCCCACCTCGATGGTGTCGCCGATCCCGTACTGGTCCTCGATGGTGATGAAGAAGCCGAGGAAGGCGTCACGGATGACCTCCCTGGCACCGAAACCGATCGCGATACCGACGATGCCGACGCTGGCCAGGATGGGACCGATGTTGAAGCCGAGGGTCTCGATGGCCATGAGGATGGCCACGATGGCGATGGTCCCGGCAGCGATGCTCGACATCAGGCCGCCGATCGTCTCGGCCCGCTGCACGCGCCGCGCGCTGTCGAACGGGCGGAGGGCCGGCTGCGCCCACTTGAAGTGCGGCTTCTTGAAGACGCTGTAGCCGTCCTGGACACGCTTGACCGACCGTGCGATGAGGAAGCGGACGACGAGCCACAGGAGGAGGGCGCCGATCAGGATGATGACGGCGCCGATGACCTGGCCGCCGTAGCCGAGGGAGGGAAGGAATGTCATGTTGTCGCTTTCGTGCAGGCGCCCGGGTGAGGTCCGCTCGGGATCATCGGTCGATGACCGGGGCGCGGGGACGCCTTAACAGGCTACAGCGACGGCAGGGCGGTCCCACGAGGTGGTGCGTCCCTACCCCGAGGCGCCCGCGGTGCTGCTCGAGGGGCCCGCCGAGCTCGGCTCGTGGTGCACCGGGAAGTCGAGGGACCGCGCGATGAAGCACAGCCGGTTCGCCTCCGCGTGCAGGGAATCGGCCAGGGCGGTCTGGGCGGCGTCGGCCACCTCCACGTGCGGGTGCAGCGTGATGCCGGTGAACTCCCCGCTGCCGTCGCTGTTCACGCGCAGCGTACCGGTCGCTGCGTCCCGGTATCCGGTCACGACGACGCCGGCCTTCACCGCGACATGGAGGTAGGACAGCAGATGGCACTGGGCCACGGCGGTGAGCAGCAGCTGTTCGGGGTTCCACCGGTCCTTCGACCCGTGGAAGGTGGGATCCGCGGTGCCGGCCAGGGATCCGGGCCCGTCGACCTCGATCTCGTGGTCACGGCTGTAGGACCGGTAGCCGGAGGTCCCCGAGCCGAGGTTGCCCGTCCAGCGGACCCGCGCCGAGTAGTGGTGTTCCTGCAGGTTCATGGATCCAACCTAGTACGCGGCGCGGGCCCGGACACGGGGAGGACCGGTGTCCTCCCCGTGCCGGGGCCGCCTACCTGTCCGCGGCCTGCGCCGCGAGTGCGCGCACGACGCCGTCCCGGCTCTCGAGGATCAGGCGCCGCAGCGACGGCGAGTCGGTCCCGAGTCCCGCCAGGAAGGCGTCGGTCCGATCGAGCGTCGCCGGCGTGGTGAGCAGCGAGGGGTAGAGCCCCACGACGATCTGCTGGGCGATCTCGTGGGTACGGGTGGCCCAGACCTCCTGGATCGACGCGAAGTACCGGTCGACGAACGGTTCGAGGAGGGAGCGGTCATGGACCCGCGTAAACCCGGAGATCATCGAGCGCTGGGTGGCGTTCGGCAGGTCCGTCGCGTCGACGAGTGCCGCCCAGGCCGCTTCCTTCGCCTCCGGGGTCGGCAGTGCGGCCCGGGCCGCTGCTGCCGCGAGCTGCCCGGTGGCCGTCGAGTCGCGGCGCAGTTCCGCGTCGATGCCGGCCTCGCCGGAGCGCCCGCCCACCACGAGGCTGGTGAGCAGCTCCCAGCGCAGGTCCTGGTCCACGGTGAGGCCCTCGGGGACCTGCTCGCCAGTCAGCATCGCCGACACGGTGTCCAGCTGGGATGCCGTGCGGGCGTGCGCCGAGAAGGCCCTCGTGAACTGCAGCTGGGCGTCGGAGCCGGCATCGGCGGCCAGGGCGAGCTCGAGGAGGCTGTCCGCGGCAGCGTCGCCCATCGCCTCGCGGTCGTCGGGGTTGACGTAGAACGCGAGGGTGGAGGCGAGCTGCCGGAGCAGGACCAGGACCACGGAGGAGTCGGACTCCGCCCCGATGTTCTGCAGGACCAGTTCGACGTAGTCGCGGGCGGCCGTCTCGCCGTCGCGGGCGGCGTCCCAGGCCGACGCGAGCACGAGCGTACGGGGGAGGGAGTCGCGGAAGTCCTTCACGTGCCGCACGGAGGTCCTCAGGGAGGCGGGATCGAGGCGGATCTTCGCGTACGCGAGGTCGTCGTCGTTCAGCAGGACGAGCGCCGGGCGCGCGAGGCCCACGAGCTCGGGCACCTCGGTGCGCTCGCCGTCGACGTCGAGCTCGAGGCGGTGGACGCGCACCAGGGCGCCGTCGTCGTCATGGTCGTAGAAACCGACGGCGAGCCTGTGCGGGCGGATGGTCGGGAAGGCCTCGATGGCCGTCTGGAGGATGGCGAACGAGGTGATGGTGCCGTCGTCGTCCGTCTCGAACTCGGGGCGGAGGGTGTTGACGCCGGCGGTCTCGAGCCAGAGGGCCGACCACGCCTGGAGGTCCCTGCCGCTGGCGGCCTCGAGTTCCGAGAGGAGGTCGGCCAGTTCCGTGTTCTGCCAGGAGTGCTTGGCGAAGTACTGCCGCACGCCCTGCATGAACTCCTCCTGCCCCACCCACGCGACCAGTTGCTTGAGGACGGAGGCACCCTTGGCATAGGTGATGCCGTCGAAGTTCACCTGGACGTCCTCGAGGTCGTTGATCTGCGCGACGATCGGGTGCGTCGAGGGGAGCTGGTCCTGGCGGTACGCCCAGCCCTTCTCGAGGATGGCGAAGGTCGTCCAGGCCTGCTCGAACTCCGTCGCCCTGGCCGCGGCCAGCGTGGACATGAACTCGGCGAAGGACTCGTTCAGCCAGAGGTCGTTCCACCAGCGCATCGTGACGAGGTCGCCGAACCACATGTGGGCGAGTTCGTGCAGGATCGTGATGGCACGCCGCTCGACGGTCGCATCGGGCACCCGCGAGCGGAAGACGTAGGTCTCGACGAACGTGACCGCGCCCGCATTCTCCATGGCGCCGGCGTTGAACTCGGGGACGAACAGCTGGTCGTACTTCCCGAACGGGTACGGTGCGCCGAACTGCTCCTCGAAGAAGGCGAAGCCCTGCCGCGTCAGCGCGAAGATGTTCTCGGCATCCATGTACTGCATGAGCGACTTCCGGGCGAAGACGCCGAGCGGGATGGTCCTGCCGTCGGAACTCGTCAGCTCGCTGCGCACGGACTGGTACGGGCCCGCGATGAGGGCCGTGACGTAGGACGACAGGACGGGCGTGGGCTCGAAGTACCACGTCGCGCTGGCGCCGCCGTCCGCGCCGGCCCCTGCCTGGACCGGTTCCGGCGTGGTGGTGTTCGAGATGACGTCCCAGTGCGACGGCGCCGTGACGGCGAAGCGGAACGTCGCCTTCAGGTCCGGCTGCTCGAACACGGCGAAGACCCGCCGGGAGTCGGGGACCTCGAACTGGGTGTAGAGGTAGACCTCGCCGTCCACCGGGTCCGTGAAGCGGTGGAGACCCTCGCCCGTGTTCATGTAGAGCATGTCGGCCTCGACGACGAGCCTGTTGGTGGCGGCCAGGACGGGCAGCTGGATCCGGACACCGTCGGCGACCTCCGCCGGGTCCAGTTCCACGCCGTTCAGCTCGACGCGGTGGACCGTGTCCGTCACGGCGTCGATGAACGTCGAGGCGCCCTGCTGCGCGTCGAAGGAGATCACCGTCGTCGATCCGAACACGCGGTCGCCGCGGGTCAGGTCGAGGGTGATCTCGTAGGAGTGGACAGTGAGCAGATCGGCGCGTGTACGTGCTTCGTCGCGCGTCAGGTTCAGACCGGGCAAGGATCGCCTCCAGGGTGGTGTGCGGGTGCTCGCAGGTGACCGCGGCGTTTCGTATTCTCTCACTCCACCGGGCGCCGGCGTGAGGATGGCCCGGTGCGCAGCGGGTCCGGACTAGGCTGGAAGGGTCCTGCCACGCTGGGCGGACGTATCCCGCAGCCACCGCCGGCTCTTCCCGGCGCCACGAGAAGGAACCGATCGCCATGCGCGTCCACCTCGCCACCGACCACGCCGGCATGGAGCTGAGCGCCCACCTGCTCTCCCACCTCACGGCGGCCGGCCACGACGTCGTCGACCACGGTCCGACGTCCTACGATCCCGAGGACGACTACCCCTCCTTCTGCATCGACGCCGCGCAGGCCGTCGTCGATGATCGCGCAGCGGGGACCGAGGCGCTCGGGATCGTGCTCGGCGGCTCGGGCAACGGTGAGCAGATCGCAGCGAACAAGGTACGCGGGGTCCGGGCGGCACTCGCCTGGAACCTCGACACGGCGCGCCTCGCACGCCAGCACAACGACGCGAACGTCATCGCCGTCGGCGGCCGTCAGCACTCCGTGGAGGAAGCCACCGGGATCATCGAGGCCTTCCTCGCCGAGCCGTTCAGCGGCGCCGAACGGCACAGCCGCCGGATCGGCCAGATCGCGCGCTACGAGGAGACGGGCAGCGTTGCCTGAGGGCCACTCGGTCCACCGGCTGGCGCAACAGTTCTCGTCCGTCTTCGTCGGCGAGACGCTGGCCGTGTCCAGTCCGCAGGGCCGCTTCGCCGCGGGCGCGGCGCAACTCGACGGCGGCACCCTGCTCAGCGCCCTCGCCCACGGGAAGCAGCTGTTCCTGCGCTTCGACAACGGCCGCGTGCTGCGCGTGCACCTCGGGCTGTACGGCGCGTGGACCTTCGGCGGGGACGCCACGTTCCGTGGGGCCTCGAGCATCGGAGCGCCCCGCCGCGTGGGGGAGTCCGAGCAGCCGTCGGAGGGCGGTCCGACGGCGTATGCGGGACCACCGGAACCCGTGGGCGCTGTGCGTGTCCGGTTCGTGTCCGAGCACGGCTGGGCCGACCTCCGCGGGCCGACCGCCTGCGAGGTGATCACGACCGCTGACGAGACGACGGCCCGCGCGAAGCTCGGCCCGGATCCGCTCCAGCCCCGGCCGGACGGGTCGGCCTTCGTCGCGAAGGTCCTGTCGAGCATCACGCCCGTCGGGATCCAGCTCATGAACCAGGCGGTCATCGCGGGGATCGGCAACATCTACCGCGCCGAGGTGCTGTTCCTGCAGGGCATCAACCCCTGGCGCCCGGGGAAGCAGCTGAGGGAGGACGAAGCGCTGGGGATCTGGGCCGACACCGTCCGGCTGATGAGGGACGGCGTGCGCGAGGGCCGCATCATCACGACGACGGTCGAGGCCCGTAACGGGAGGCCGAAGCGATCGGCTCCCAACTACGTCTACAAGAGGACGGGCGAACCCTGCCGCCGGTGCGGGACCACGGTCCTCAGTGCGGAGATGGCCGCGCGCACCGTCTACTGGTGCCCGTCCTGCCAGCCGGACTGACGCCCCCGCGGCCGCCGGGCGGTGTGCTCGAAGCGGTGTACTTAAACAGGAACACCCGGACGAGGAGTCCGGGTGGGCCGCTTTACAGCGGAAGGAGAGGGGATGACGGGAATCGAACCCGCGTAATCAGTTTGGAAGACTGAGGCTTTACCATTAAGCTACATCCCCGCAACGGGCCCCTTTCGGGACCCCGTGGAACGCATATAACTACACCACAGCTGCCGCGCGATCGCCAAATGTGCGCGGTGGACGTAAAGGTGCGTAGACTGGCACTCGCACTTACGGGGTGTAGCTCAGCTTGGTAGAGCGCCTGCTTTGGGAGCAGGAAGTCGCAGGTTCAACTCCTGTCACCCCGACTCTGTCGTGTGATGAGGAAAGTGCCTCCGCTGCAGAACCAATCCCAATCATCTCAGGAGTCCTACGCTGTGAAGAGCGCTGTTGAAACCCTTTCCCCCACCCGGGTGAAGCTGAACGTCGAGGTTCCCTTCGAGGAACTGAAGCCCAGCATCGACGAGGCCTACAAGACCATCGCCACCCAGGTCCAGGTTCCAGGGTTCCGCAAGGGCAAGGTTCCGCAGCAGCTCATCGACCAGCGTGTCGGCCGCGGCTACGTGATCGAGACCGCCATCAACGACGGCCTGAACGGCTTCTACCAGAGCGCCGTGCAGGAGACGGGAATCCGTCCCCTCAGCCGCCCCGAGGTCGAGATCACCGAGGTCCCCGATCCTGCGAAGAAGGACGGCCAGCTCACCTTCACCGTGGAACTGGATGTCCGTCCTGAGATCGAGCTGCCCGACTACAAGGGCATCGAAGTCACCGTCGAACCCGTCGAGGCGTCGGACGAGGACATCGAGAAGGCGATGGACGAGCTGCGTGGGCGCTTCGGCACCCTGGCCGCCGTCGACCGCCCCGCCAAGGACGGCGACTTCCTCACGATCGACCTGACCGCAGCGGTCGACGGCGAAGAGGTCGACTCGGCGCAGGACCTGTCCTACCAGATCGGCTCCGGCACGATGCTCGAGGGCATGGACGAGGCCGTCACCGGGCTGTCCACGGACGAGACCGCGATCTTCGAGACCAAGCTCGCCGGTGGTGAGCACGCCGGCGCCGATGCCCAGGTCACCGTGCTCGTCAAGGCCGTCAAGGAGCGCGAGCTCCCCGCCGTCGACGACGAATTCGCCCAGCTCGCCTCCGAGTTCGACACCGCCGAGGAACTGCGGGCCGACCTCGCCAAGCAGGCCTCCGAGTCCAAGCTCATGGACCAGGGCGTCGAGGCGCGCGACAAGGTGCTCGACCGTCTCGTCGAGCTCGTCGCCGTGCCCGTCCCGGCCAGCGTCGTCGAAGAGCAGCTGGAGCAGCACTTCAACGGTGAGAACGCCCACAGCGCCGGCGAGGACCACGACACCGAGGAGCACCGAGCCGAGGTCCGCACCAACACGGAGCGCGCCTTCCAGAACGAGGTCATCCTCGACGCCGTCGCCGAGAAGGAAGAGGTCGGCGTCAGCCAGAGCGAGCTGATCGACTACATCGTCTCCACCGCGGGCCAGTACGGCATGGAGCCGAACCAGTTCGCCCAGATGCTGGACCAGAGCGGTCAGGTCCCGATGATCGTCGGAGAGGTCCGCCGCCGCAAGGCCCTCGCCAAGGTCCTCGAGTACGCCACGGTCACCGATACCAGCGGTGCCGCCGTCGACCTGAGCGAATTCGTCCGTCCCGCCGGGGACGACGCCGAGACGATCACCGTCGACGACGTCGAGACCGAGCAGGACGCCGTCGAGGGCATCGAGGCCGGCGAGTCCGAGACCGCTGAGGCTCCCGAGGCCGCAGAGGCTCCCGAGACCGCCGAGGCTTCCGAAGCCGCAGAGGCTCCGGAGGCAGCCGAAGAGGCCGAGACCGAAGCAGCTCCGAAGAAGAAGGCACCCAAGAAGAAGGCCGCCACGAAGTAGCCTTCCTCCGCAGCGCCGACAGCGGTGCCGCAGCCTCCGGGCGGCGGCACCGCTGTCTCGTTAAGCGCTGCCGGAGCCGTTTCCAGGCCCCCGCGAAGCGGCTCCCGGGACCCCGCCCGCCACCGTGCGCCGTCAGCGAACAGTTCGCGGTGCGGGAGCAATTCACCGCCGCAGCGGGTTAGTGTCCAAGGAGAGACAAACGGACGGGTCGGCCTAAGTGGCAGCGGCCCGCCAGAGTGAGAGGTTAACGCAATGGCAACCGAACCAAGTACCCCGAGCATGGCCGGTCCCGAGATGGGCGGACGTGACGAGTACATCTACACCCGGCTCCTCAAGGAGCGCATCATCTGGCTCGGTTCCGAGGTCCGCGACGACAACGCGAACGCCATCTGCTCGCAGCTGCTCCTGCTGTCGGCCGAGGACCCCGAGCGCGACATCTTCCTCTACATCAACTCCCCGGGCGGCTCCGTGACCGCGGGCATGGCCATCTACGACACGATGCAGTTCATCCCGAACGACGTCGTCACCGTCGCCACGGGCCTCGCCGCCTCCATGGGGCAGTTCCTGCTGTCCTCGGGCACGAAGGGCAAGCGGTACGCGACGCCCCACGCCCGCATCCTGATGCACCAGCCCTCCGGCGGTATCGGCGGAACGGCCACCGACATCCGCATCCAGGCAGAACTCATCCTCCACATGAAGCGCGTCATGGCCGAACTCACGGCGGAGCAGACGGGCCAGACCGTCGAGACGATCCTCAAGGACAACGACCGCGACAAGTGGTTCACAGCCCAGGAGGCCCTCGACTACGGCTTCTTCGACCACATCTCCGCGCACTCGGGCTCCGTCGCCGGCGGCGGCGGCACCGAGCAGAACGCGTAGTCCGCAGCAGCCTTCCACCAGTCGTCCTACAGGAGACACCATGAACCACGATTTCCAGGCAGCAGCGGGATCCACGGCGCAGAACCTGCCGACCAGCCGCTACATCCTTCCCCAGTTCGAAGAGCGCACGCCGTACGGCTTCAAGCGCCAGGACCCGTACACGAAGCTGTTCGAGGACCGCATCATCTTCCTCGGCACGCAGGTCGACGACGCGTCCGCGGACGACGTCATGGCGCAGCTGCTCGTGCTCGAGTCCACGGACCCCGAGCGCGACATCACCCTGTACATCAACTCGCCCGGCGGATCCTTCACCGCGATGACGGCGATCTACGACACCATGCAGTTCATCCGGCCCGAGGTGCAGACCGTGTGCCTCGGCCAGGCTGCCAGCGCCGCGGCCGTCCTGCTGGCTGCAGGCGCACCCGGCAAGCGCCTCGCGCTGCCGAACGCGCGCGTGCTGATCCACCAGCCCGCGCTGTCCGGCGGCCAGGGCGGGCAGGCCTCCGACCTGGAGATCCAGGCCAACGAGGTCATGCGCATGCGCACCTGGCTCGAGGACACGCTGGCACTGCACTCGGGCCGCACGGCCGAGCAGGTCAACATCGACATCGAGCGCGACAAGATCCTCACCGCCGCCGACGCCGTCGAGTACGGCCTGGTGGACGAGGTCCTGACCTCGCGCAAGATCACCCCGCCGAAGATCAACACGCCGTAGTCGGCAGGGCGGATCCGATGGTCCAGGGGGCCGCCGGATCCGCCCGATCGTCCGGTCATCGCCCGTGGCGCCGCAAGGCACCACGGGCATTTTGATACCGGCTACCACGGCCATGTGGCCTAGAGTGGTTCTAGCAATCGCGTAATACCTAAGGGGATTGAACCATGGCTCGCATTGGTGAGAGCACGGATCTGCTCAAGTGCTCCTTCTGCGGGAAGAGCCAGAAGCAGGTGCGGAAGCTGATTGCCGGCCCCGGCGTGTACATCTGTGACGAGTGCATCGACCTGTGCAACGAGATCATCGAGGAGGAGCTCTCCGAGGTGGCCGATCTCGGTACGTTCGAGCTGCCCAAGCCCCGTGAGATCTTCGACTTCCTGCAGGAGTACGTGGTCGGCCAGGAGCCCGCGAAGCGTTCCCTCGCCGTCGCCGTCTACAACCACTACAAGCGCATCCAGTCCGGCAGCGGTCCGCGTGCGGCGGGAACCCTCGCCGACGCGGCCGAGACCGAGGACGTGGAGATCGCCAAGTCGAACATCCTGCTGATCGGCCCCACCGGGTGCGGCAAGACCTACCTCGCCCAGACCCTGGCGCGCAGGCTGAACGTCCCGTTCGCCGTCGCCGATGCGACGGCACTGACGGAGGCCGGTTACGTGGGCGAGGACGTCGAGAACATCCTCCTCAAGCTCATCCAGGCCGCCGACTACGACGTCAAGAAGGCCGAGCAGGGCATCATCTACATCGACGAGATCGACAAGATCTCCCGCAAGAGCGAGAACCCCTCGATCACGCGCGACGTCTCCGGCGAGGGCGTCCAGCAGGCGCTGCTGAAGATCCTCGAGGGCACGGTGGCGTCGGTGCCGCCGCAGGGTGGGCGCAAGCACCCGCACCAGGAATTCATCCAGATCGACACCACGAACGTGCTGTTCATCGTGGCCGGGGCGTTCGCGGGGCTCGAGGAGATCATCGGGTCCCGGGCGGGACGGAAGGGCATCGGCTTCGGCGCGCCGCTGAGCTCCCTCAAGAACGAGGAGGCGAGCTACGGCGATGTCATGCCGGAGCACCTGCTGAAGTTCGGGCTGATCCCCGAGTTCATCGGCCGACTGCCCGTCATCACCACCGTCACCCACCTGGACCGTCCGGCGCTCATGCAGATCCTGACGGAGCCGAAGAACGCGCTGATGAAGCAGTACCAGAAGATGTTCCTGCTGGACGGGGTCGAGCTCGTCTTCGAACCGAAGGCGCTCGAGGCCATCGCCGACCTCGCCCTCGACCGCGGCACGGGCGCCCGGGGACTGCGCGCCATCATGGAGGAGGTCCTCCTCCCCGTCATGTTCGACCTGCCGAGCCGCGAGGACATCGCCACCGTGGTCATCACGGACGACGTCGTCGCCAAGCGGGCGGAGCCCACGCTCATCTCGCACGAAGTGGTCGCGAAGCGGCGGAACAAGTCGGCCTGACCCCGCGGCGGACAGCGATCCGACAGGAAAGGCCCGGCCGATCGGCCGGGCCTTTCCTGTGTCCTCAGGCCGTGGCGCCCGCGGTGGCTCCGGCGTCCGCCTGCGGGTAGCTCGGTGGGTGGACGGCTGCCATCTCCTCCATGACGCGGACGACCTGGCAGCTGTAGCCGAACTCGTTGTCGTACCAAACGTAGAGGACGAGGTGGATGTCCTCGGAGATGGTCGCGAGGCCGTCGACGATGCCGGCGCGGCGGGAGCCGACGAAGTCGGTGGAGACGACCTCGGGGCTGTCGATGTAGTCGACCTGCTTGCGCATGCCCGAGTGCAGGGACATCTCCCGCAGGTAGGTGTTGACCTCCTCCTTGGTGGTGCCCTGTCCGAGGGTGAGGTTCAGGATCGCGATGGAGACGTCCGGGGTGGGCACGCGGATGGAGCTGCCGGTGAGCTTGCCCGCGAGTTCGGGCAGGGCCTTGGCGACGGCGGTCGCGGCGCCGGTCTCGGTGAGGACCATGTTCAGGGCCGCGGAGCGGCCCCGGCGGTCGCCCTTGTGGAAGTTGTCGATGAGGTTCTGGTCGTTGGTGAAGGAGTGCACGGTCTCGACGTGGCCGTGCACGACGCCGTAGCGGTCGTTGATGGCCTTCAGGACCGGGGTGATGGCGTTGGTGGTGCAGGACGCCGCGGTGATGATCCGGTCGGTGTCTTCGATGGTGCCGTGGTTGATGCCGTGCACGATGTTCTTCAGTGCGCCTTTGCCGGGTGCGGTGAGCAGGACCCTGGCGACGCCGGTGCTCTCGAGGTGCTGGGAGAGGCCCGCCTCGTCGCGCCAGCGGCCGGTGTTGTCCACGACGAGGGCGTCGGTGATGCCGTAGGCGGTGTAGTCGATGGAGGCCGGGTCGTCGGAGTAGATGACCTGGATGCGGGTGCCGTTGGCGGTGATGGTGTTCGACGCCTCGTCGACCTGGATGGTGCCCTCGAAGGATCCGTGCACGGAGTCGCGGCGCAGCAGGCTGGCGCGTTTGGTGAGGTCGTTGGCGGAGCCGCGGCGGACGACGATCGCGCGCAGGCGCAGGCCGTGGCCGCCGCCGGCCTTCTCGATGAGCAGGCGGGCCACGAGCCGGCCGATGCGCCCGAAGCCATAGAGGACCACGTCGGTGCTGGTGCGCTCGTCGTGCCCGCCCTGGCCGACGATGTCGGCGAGCTCGGTGCGCAGGAACTCCTCCAGGGAGCGTTCGTCCCCGGCGGCGGTGGAGGCGTCGTAGGACAGTCGCAGGCGCCCGATGTCGATGGCGGCGGCGCCGAGGTCGAGGTCGGCGAGGATCGCGAGCATGGGGGCGGTATCCTCGAGGCGGAGTTCCTCGGTGGTGATGCGGCGGGCGAAGCGGTGGGCCTTGAGGATGTTCATCGTGGACTTGTTGATGAGGCTGCGTCCGTGGATGCTCGTGACCACGTTGTTCTTCCGGTACAGGCGTCCGATGAGCGGGATCATGGCTTCGGCGAGTTCCTCGCGGTCGAGCCAGCCGTCGTGGGTGTCGGCGGGGGTGTCGGCGTGGTCCTCGGTCCGGTGCTGCTGCAAAACGGCGTCCCTTCCATCACCGGGAAGTCCGGTGCGAACTCATCCAGCCCGATGCGACGCAGGGATAGCGCCAGGCACCGTCGGCTGGTCGTGTCCTTTCATTAGACCGCCTCCGGCAGCACGGCACCAACTCGGGGCGGAATACGACGTCGACAGGGCGGGTTGCACGGAAGAAGGCTACGGCCTCCCAATCTCAGAAGGAGTACTGCATGAGCGAGTCCACGACCGTCGAGAAGGCCGATTTCTGGTTCGACCCCCTGTGTCCGTTCGCCTGGATCACGTCGCGCTGGATCGGCGAGGTGGAGCAGGTCCGCGACATCTCCGTCGACTGGCACGTCATGAGCCTGTCCGTCCTGAACGAGGGACGTGACCTGCCGGAGGAATACCAGGCCATGATGCTGCAGGGCTGGGGGCCGGTCCGGGTCATCATCGCCGCTGCGGAACTGCACGGGAACGAGTACATCAAGAAGCTGTACGACGCGATGGGCACCCGCATCCACATCGGGCAGGACAAGGACTTCGGGCGGGTCATCCGCGAGTCCCTCGAGGAGGTGGGCCTGCCGGCGGACCTGGCCCGGTTCGCCACCACCGACGAGTACGACGAGAAGCTCCGGGCGTCCCACAAGGACGGCATCGATCGTGTCGGCGACGAGGTCGGCACCCCGGTGGTCGCCTTCAACGGCACGGCGTTCTTCGGTCCGGTCCTGACGAGGATCCCGCGCGGCGAGGAAGCCGGCCGTATCTTCGACGGCGCCGTGCTGCTGTCGGAGTTCCCCGAGTTCTTCGAGCTGAAGCGGTCCCGCACGAAGAGCCCGACGTTCGACTAGTCCGCAGGACAGACGGAAGGGGACCCACCGTACGGTGGGTCCCCTTCCGCGTTCTGCGCCCGGGAGGCCTATTCGGCGGGCTGGGCGACCAGTTCGACGTCGGAGACGGCCAGGGTGCCGTCTCCTTCCGCGAAGCGGAGGTCCCTGGCGTTGCCCGCGGCGAGGAGGTCGGACAGCCCGGCACGGACCTGCTCCACCTGCACCGACGGTGCCGTCACGACGGCGGTCTCGACCTCGGTGCGCTGTTTGACCTTCGCCTCGGACTTGGCCTTGCGGATGCCTCCGAGGGCCAGCGCGACGGAGGTGAGGACACCGGCGTCGGCAGTGTCCGGCAGGCCGGCCAGCGCGTCCGCGCTCGGCCAGGCCGCCCGGTGGACGGAGCCCTGGCGCCACCAGCTCCAGACCTCCTCGGTGGCGAACGGCAGGAACGGGGCGAACAGGCGCAGCAGGGCATCGAGCGTCGTGGCCAGCGCTGTCTGGACGGACTGCGTGCCCGCGTCCGCGGAGTCCCCGTAGGCACGGTCCTTGACCAGTTCCACGTAGTCGTCGGTGAAGGTCCAGAAGAAGGACTCGGTCAGCTGGAGCGCGCGGGCGTAGTCGTACTTCTCGAACGCCGCGGTCGCCTGGTCGGTCACGGTCCGTAGCTGTGCCAGCAGGGACAGGTCCAGGGCGTTGGAGACGCGCCCGACAGCACCCTCGCCCACCGACGCCTCGGTGACGCCGAGGTTCAGGACGAACTTGGAGGCGTTGAGCAGCTTGATCGCGAGGCGCCGGCCGATCTTCATCTGGTTCACCTCGTACGCGGTGTCCGCGCCGAGCTTGGCGGATGCCGCCCAGTAGCGCACGGCGTCGGCACCGAACTGCTCGAGGACGTCCGTGGGTACCACGACGTTGCCCTTGGACTTGGACATCTTCTTCCGGTCGGGATCGAGGATCCAACCCGAGAGCGCCGCGTGCTTCCACGGCACCGAGTCCTGCAGCGCGTCGGCGCGGACCGCCGTCGAGAACAGCCAGGTCCGGATGATGTCGTGTCCCTGCGGGCGGAGGTCGAAGGGGAAGACCTTGCCGAACAGGTCCTCGTCGCGGGCCCAGCCACCGACGATCTGCGGTGTGAGCGACGAGGTCGCCCAGGTGTCCAGGACGTCGTTGTCGCCGATGAAGCCGCCCGGCTGGTTGCGTGCGGATTCCTCGAAGCCCGGGGCGGGGTCGGCCGCCGGGTCGACCGGGAGGGACTCGAGCGCGGGAACGACGGGATGGTCGTACTCGGGTTCGCCGTCGGCGTCGAGGCGGTACCAGACGGGGACGGGGACCCCGAAGAAGCGCTGCCGGGAGACCAGCCAGTCGCCGTTCAGGCCCTCGATCCAGTTCTCGTAGCGCGAGCGCATGAAGGCAGGGTGGAAGTCGATCTCACGGCCGCGCTGGATCAGTGCGTCCCGCTTGCCGGCGTCGCGTCCGCCGTTGCGGATGTACCACTGGCGGCTGGTCACCACTTCCAGGGGCTTGTCGCCCTTCTCGTAGAAGTTGACCGGGTGCACGATCTTCTTCGGTTCGCCGTCGAGGTCCCCGCTCTCGCGGAGCAGTGCGACGACGGCCTCCTTGGCGCTGAAGATCGTCTTGCCGGCCAGCTGCGCATAGTTCTCGCGGGCGCGCCCGGTGGCGATCCACTCGGGGGTCTCCGAGCGGATGCGCCCGTCGCGACCGACGACCGCGCGGGTCGGCAGCTGCAGCTCGCGCCACCACGTGACGTCGGTCAGGTCGCCGAAGGTGCAGATCATGGCGATGCCGCTGCCCTTGTCGGGCTTCGCGAGGGGGTGCGCCTTGATCTCGACCTCGACGTCGAACAGCGGGGAGGTGACGGTCGTGCCGAAGAGGGGCTGGTAGCGCTCGTCGTCGGGGTGCGCGACGAGGGCGACGCATGCCGGCAGGAGCTCGGGCCGCGTGGTCTCGATGTGGATCTGTCCGCCGTCGGGTGTGGAGAAGGCGATCCGGTGGTAGGCACCGGGCTGCTCGCGGTCCTCGAGCTCGGCCTGCGCGACGGCGGTGCGGAAGGTGACGTCCCACAGGGTGGGCGCTTCGGCGAGGTAGGCGTCCCCGGCCCTCAGGTTCTCGAGGAAGGCGCGCTGCGAGACGGCCCGTGAGGTGTCGTCGATGGTCCGGTAGGTCAGGTCCCAGTCGACCGAGAGGCCGAGCGTGCTGAACAGGTTCTCGAAGACCTTCTCGTCCTCGACCGCCAGCTCCTCGCAGAGCTCGATGAAGGTGCGGCGCGACACCGCGTCGAAGTCGCGCTGGTTCTTGGCCGGCTCAGCGGGCGGCCGGTAGTCGGGGTCGTAGGCGACCGACGGATCGCAGCGCACCCCGTAGTAGTTCTGGACGCGGCGCTCGGTGGGCAGACCGTTGTCGTCCCAGCCCATGGGGTAGAAGACGTTGGCGCCGCGCATGCGCTGGAAGCGGGCGAGGACGTCGGTCTGGGTGTAGGAGAACATGTGCCCGACATGCAGCGATCCCGACGCCGTGGGCGGGGGTGTGTCGATCGAGTACACCTGCTCACGCGTGGTGGCCCGGTCGAAGGAGTAGGTGCCGTCCGTCCGCCATTGGCGGGACAGCCTCTCTTCGAGGCCCTCGAGGGCGGGCTTGTCGGGAACGGAAACGGGCTGGGGTGAGGGCGTGTCTGTGCCCTGGGTCGTGTCGGCCATGCCTCCATTGTTCCCTACGGCGGCGGGCCCGCCGTGCGCGGTGCTCCCGCGGCTCAGGCGCCGAACTGTCCGCGCAGCCGGTCGCGCATCGACGCGGACGCCTCGTTGAGGCCGACGACGGCCACCTCCGTGCCGTGGGAGCGGTACTTCTCCGAGACGGCATCGAGGGCGGCGATGGTCGACGCGTCCCACAGGTGCGACCGGCGCAGGTCGATGGTGACGTGGTGGGGGTCCGCCGCGTACTCGAACTGCATGTAGAGGTCGTTGGAGGAGGCGAAGAACAGCTCGCCGTCGATCACGTAGGTGACGCGCCGCTCGCCGTCCACCGTGTCCTCGGTGCGGTGGACGGTGACGAAGTGGGCCACGCGGCGTGCGAAGGCCACCATGGCCACGAGGACACCCACGCCGACGCCGATCGCCAGGTTGTGCGTCCAGACGGTGACGATCACGGTGGCGAGCATGACGGTGGTCTCGCTCCTGGGCATGCGCCTCAGGGTGGCGGGGGTGATGCTGTGCCAGTCGAAGGTGGCGATCGAGACGAAGATCATGACCGCGACGAGCGCGGCCATGGGGATGAGCGCGACGACGTCGCCGAGGGCGACGACGAGGACGAGCAGGAAAATCCCGGCGAGGAACGTCGAGATGCGGGTGCGGGCCCCTGAGGCCTTCACGTTGATCATGGTCTGGCCGATCATGGCGCAGCCGCCCATGCCGCCGAAGAAGCCGGTGATGATGTTCGCGGCACCCTGGCCCCACGACTCACGGGTCTTGTCGGACCGGGTGTCGGTGATGTCGTCCACGAGCTTGGCGGTCATGAGGGATTCGAGGAGTCCGACGGCGGCGAGCGCCAGGGCGAAGGGAGCGATGATCCGCAGGGTCTCGAGGGTCAGCGGGACGTCGGGGAGGAACAGCGAGGGCAGGCTCTCGGGCAGGTCTCCCTTGTCGCCGACGGTCGGCACGGGCACGTCGGCGAGGATCGTGAACAGTGTCAGGACCACGATCGCGACCAGGGGTGCGGGCACGGCCCTGGTGAGGCGGGGCAGGCCGAAGACGATCAGCAGGCCCACGGCGACCATCGGATAGACGAGGAGGGGGACGCCGAGGAGTTCGGGGACCTGGGACACGAAGATCAGGATGGCGAGGGCGTTCACGAAACCGACCATGACGGAGCGGGGGATGAAGCGCATGAGCCGCGCGACGCCGGCGATCCCGAGGATCACCTGGATGAGCCCGCCGAGGATGACGGCCGCGATGAAGTAGTCGATGCCGTGGCTGTCCACCAGGGGTGCGATGACGAGGGCGACCGCGCCGGTCGCGGCGGAGATCATCGCGGGCCGGCCGCCGAGGAAGGCGATGGAGACCGCCATGGTGAACGATGCGAACAGGCCGAGCCGGGGGTCCACACCGGCGATGATCGAGAACGCGATGGCCTCGGGGATCAGCGCCAGCGCCACGACGAGGCCGGCGAGCACCTCGGTCTTCAGGAGCCGCGGGGTCCGGAGCGCCAGCCTCACCGAGGATCGTTCCCTGGGCGAGAGGGGGGTGTCCGTGGTGGTGCGTCCTGCGGATGTCATGGTGCGTCGGTTCCTTCTGGTGGGACAGCGGAGGGCACAAGAGCGCGGGCCCCGCTCAACGTTACCTGCGCGCGGCCTTCTCCGGGTGGGTCCATCGGAGGCACAGGACCGCCCCGGGATGGCTACAGTGGCCCCATGACCCAGACATCCCCGGCGCCCCTCGGCGCGCCCGCCGACCCGGCCCCCTCCGCCCTGCGCGCCATCGTCACCGGAGCCAGTTCCGGCATCGGCGCGGCGACCGTGCGCGCCCTCCGCCGCGACGGCTGGGACGTCGTCGCGGCAGCCCGCCGGGTGGACCGGCTCGAGGCCCTCGCGGCGGAGACCGGCGCCACGGCCCTCGCCCTGGACGTCACCGACCAGGCGTCCGTCGATGCCTTCACGGCCGCGGCGACCGCCGGCGGCCCCGTGCACGCGCTCGTCAACAATGCCGGCGGAGCCTTCGGGGCCGACCCGGTGGGGCAGTCCGTCATCGAGGACTGGCAGCGGATGTACGACGTCAACGTGCTCGGCTCGATGCGCATGACCCGCGCGTTGCTGCCGGCACTGCGCGACGGCGGCCAGGGCAGCGTCCTGTTCCTGACCTCCACCGCCGCGCTCGCGGCCTACGAGGGGGGAGCCGGGTACTGCGGCGTGAAGGCCGCACAGGAGTCGATGGCGCGTTCGCTGCGGCTGGAGGAGGCCGGGAACAACATCCGGGTCATCGAGGTGTCCCCGGGCATGGTGCGCACGGAGGAGTTCTCGCTCAACCGACTCGGCGGGAACCAGGGTGCAGCGGACAGGGTCTACGAGGGCGTGGAGTACCCGCTGACGGCCGAGGACGTCGCCGATGCCGTGGCCTTCACCCTCAACGCTCCCCATCACATGAACATCGACCAGCTCGTCCTGCGCCCGCTGGCCCAGGCGGCGAACCACAAGGTGCTCCGCTCCACTACCTGATCGAAAGTGCTTGCCAATCCGGAAAGTAGTTGCGATGGTGATTCCATCAGCAACTACTCGGAAGGGGCACGACGATGAGCGATACCACGAAGACCGGTCACCCGGGCGCGGGGGAGGCGCAGGCACTGCTCGCGCAGGCGGACCAGATCGGCGCAAGTGTGAGGACCGGTGCGGGCTGGCCGCAGATCGCCACGTTGCTCGGTCTCGGCGCCGTCTCGGCGATGGGCGTCGTCGCCCTCGGACTCGCGGCGCAGGCGCCCGGCACGCCCGTCGTCCTCCCGATCGTCACCATGATGGTCTGGATCCTGATCTTCACGACGATGGCCGCCGTCTTCACCCAGGCGAACAAGCGCGGTTTCGGCGTCCGATGGGCGTACTACATCGGGGCGTGGGCCCTGCTGTGGGTGGCGGCGATGGTGCTCGGTGGCACGGTCCTCGAGGGCGAGCTGTGGTTCTCGGCCCTCATGGCGGCGCTCATCACCCTCACGACGACGGCGTGCGCCTGGTACGAGGCCCGCAGGTGAGCACGCAGGGCACGCCCGCCCACCCGCGCCACCAGCTGGACGACACGCTGGGCCACCCGGTCCGGTTCTCGTTGATGGCCGCGCTCGCCCAGACCCAGGAGATCGATTTCGCGACCCTCCGCGACCACCTGCAGGTCTCGGACTCGGTCCTCAGCAAGCAGGTGGCGGCGTTGGAAGCCGCGGGCTACGTCGGCGTCCGCAAGGGCTTCATCGGGAAGCGCCCCCGCACCTGGCTGACCATGACGAAGGCCGGGGACGCCGTGTGGCGGAACCATCTGGCGGCGCTGCGGGAGATCGCCGGCACCTTCTGAGCCGGGCGGCAGAGCTCTCCGCCACGGAGGGCCCTGCCGCCCGCTGCCGATTCCGTCCGGCGCTCCCCGACCCGGAGTAGGGTGCCTGTGGGCAGGTGTTGCACCGACAGGGGGACGGACAGCGTGGACGATCAGCCGAGCGGGACGGACGTGGCAGCATTCGCGGCCGAGATGAGGGACGCGGTCCTCTGGGTGGAGTGGAGCCGCAGCGCGACGGTCAGCGACGAGATGGCCGAGGCCCTGGTCGAGCGCGCGAACCGGCTCAGCCCCGACCTCTGCCCGCCGATGCTCGTGGAGCTGAACGGCATGGTGTCGCTGAGCCGCGGTGCCCTGCACCGGTTCGCCTCCGGCCTGAACATCGCAGCCATGGCCCTGGTGGGACCGTCAGCCGTCGACCGGACCCTGACCGAGTTCTTCACGCGGGTGCACCAGCCGCCGTACCCCACCCGTCATTTCGAGGACTCCGACCGGGCGCGGGCCTGGCTGGGCGATCATCCGCACAGCGGGGCCGCAACCTGAGGACTGCGTCCCCGGAGTCCCCGGCCGGAAGGTCGGCGGATCCGGGAGGACCGCCGCCTGCCCCTCAGGCCGGAGGAGCCGTGTCGTGGGCGCTCGTCCGCGACGCGACGCGCAGGCGCACCGAGAAGTTGTCCAGGGTGCCGGGCAGGGGGCGGGCCGGATCGAGGGCCTGACCGTCCTCGACGCCGAAATCGTGCCCGTGCACCAGCGAGGCCAGCGCGGCGCTCGTCAGGAGGAGCACCAACTGCTTCCCCGGGCACACCACCGGTCCGTCGCTGAACGGCACGAGGGGCCAGTCGTCCTGCTCGCCGGACAGCCAGCGCTCCGGGGAGAAATCGTGGGCACCCTGGACGTGGCGCTCGTCCCGGTGGAAGTACGGCGAGTAGATCAGGACGCCGCACTTCGCGGGCATCCGACCCTGTGCCCACTGCACGGGCGCGGTCGTCTGCCGCAGGATCATCGGGGTGGTCGGCCAGAGCCGCAGTGATTCGAGGACGACGGCTCGCAGGTAGGGGAGGAACCGGCGCCCCGACTCGTCCCCGTCCACCTCGTCCCGGGCGACCGCCATCGCCTCCGGATGCGTGGCGAGGACCGTCAGGGCCCGGAAGGTCGCCATCCCGGCCGGATCGAAGGCGAAGAGCCACTGGGGGACCTGCTCCGCGGGCTCTGCGCCGTCGCCCTTCGGGGCGGCGGCCAGCACCGCGGCGAGGCTCCCGGGTTCGGCGTGGGCGAGCTCGTGCCCGACGCGGGCCAGGAACCGCTCGCGAGTCCTCCTGCGCACCGGCCTCAGGAACGCCCAGTTGCCGTCCTTGCGCAGCCTGATCACCATCGCGGTGAGTTCCTTGTCGTCCCGCGCGTGGTCCCCGAAGACCACGCGGCGGACCACGCGGTACCACGCGTCCAGGAAGTCGCTCCACGGCAGGGACCCGCGGGACGAGGCTTCCGCGAGCAGCTGCTGCATCTCCTCCTCCACCACCGGGACGAATCGATCCGCGAGGTGGTGTACCGGATGGCTGGTGTCGAGGACCTGCTCCTGCA
This sequence comes from Arthrobacter sp. UYP4, assembly GCF_057291175.1. Lineage (NCBI taxonomy): Bacteria > Bacillati > Actinomycetota > Actinomycetes > Micrococcales > Micrococcaceae > Arthrobacter > Arthrobacter sp. UYP4. The sequence continues at coordinate 629,699 of NZ_JBXAVU010000001.1, read as the reverse complement.
GGGCGCGCCGGACGGTGCGGACCTGCCCCTGGGAGATCAGGACGTTGGCGGGCTGGAAGTGGGACAGGGCGGCGCGCTTCTCGGTGGTCGCAGGCGAGAACGGCTCGGGCGACCCGGCCAGGACGGTGTGGACGTCTTCGGGAGCCAGCACCACCGCCTGCTTCCGGATCGGGAGCTTCAGCATCAGGGGGCCGGACGGGTACTTCGCGTGGATCGCCTGCAGGATGCGGACGGCCCTCGTGTCGAGGCCGAGGCGGGCGGAGAGCCCGACCACCCTCGGACGCCGGATGATGGGTCCCTTCGCGACGGTCGGCAGGAAGACTCCCAGCAGCAGCCGGGCGGTGTCCGGTGCGGACGCGGTGGGGAGGGTCGGGGTCGGCATGCGGTATCCATCCTGTCGCAGTCGGGGTCCCTTCCAGCCTGCCGCGCGCGGGTGGGGACCACAACGCCTTTCGCGGCGCCCGCCGGCCCGGCGGATGTGCAGGTCCCCTTTCGACAAGGAAATCGCGGCGGCGCTAGACTGGGGGCACAAGCGTCGACCCGGCGATCACCGGTGAGCTTCCGGAAGAAAGGCCGCCCTCCGTGGCGGCCCGTAGAACCGGACGGGTGGCCCGTCACAGCCGGAACGAGCGGCGGCCCCGGCTGCCGTGCCAGTGGCACGGCAGACGACGGCGGCAAGTGAGGTGGTACCGCGGGTCCTGGACCCCCGCGGCCGGTCAGGCAACCGGCGGTGGGCGGAAGGGGAACCGTCCTCACGGCAGGATTCCTGCACTCCCCGACGCCGCCGCACACAGGATGAGAACCATGCCGCAGATCTACCCCAAAGCCGTGTCGCCCGACGACAGCGGTGCCTCCTCCGGAACCAGCGCCTCCCCGCGCTTCCCCGAACTCGAGGAACGCGTGCTCCGCTACTGGCAGGAGGACGGCACTTTCCAGGCGTCGATCGATGCCCGGGATCCCGGCGTCGACGGTTCCAACGAATTCGTGTTCTACGACGGCCCGCCCTTCGCCAACGGCCTCCCGCACTACGGACACCTCCTCACCGGCTACGCGAAGGACCTCGTGGGTCGGTACCAGACGCAGCGCGGCCACCGCGTGGAACGGCGCTTCGGCTGGGACACGCACGGCCTGCCCGCCGAGCTCGAGGCCATGAAGCAGCTCGGGATGACGGACAAGCAGCAGATCCTCGCCATGGGTATCGACAACTTCAACGACGCCGCCAGGGCCTCCGTCATGAAGTACGCGGGGGAGTGGCGCGACTACGTGACCCGCCAGGCCCGCTGGGTGGACTTCGACAACGACTACAAGACCCTCAACCCGGAGTACATGGAGTCCGTCCTCTGGGCGTTCAAGACGCTGCACGAGAAGGGCCTGACCTACAGCGGGTACCGGGTCCTGCCGTACTGCTGGAACGACGAGACGCCCCTGTCCAACCACGAACTCCGGATGGACGAGGACGTGTACCAGGACCGGCAGGACCAGACCGTCACGGTCACGTTCCCGATCCTCGCCGGCGCAACGGCCCTGTCGAAGGACCTCGCGGGCGTGCAGGCCCTCGCCTGGACCACGACGCCGTGGACGCTGCCCACCAACGCCGCACTCGCCGTCGGGCCCGACATCTCCTACGTCGTCGTCACCGGGGAGCGCGACGGCCAGGCCGGCCGCTACCTGCTGGCGGAGGACCTGCTGGGCAACTACGCCAAGGACCTCGGCTTCGCCGACGCCGCCGCCGCACGCGAGGCCGTCATGTCCCGCCACCTCGGGACCGAGCTGGAAGGGCTCACCTACGAGCCGCTGTGGGACTACCTCGCCGACCCCGAGGAGGGCGGCTACCGCAACGCCTTCCGCATCCTCGTGGCGGACTACGTCACCACGACGGACGGCACCGGCCTCGTGCACCAGGCACCCGCCTACGGCGAGGAGGACCAGAAGGTCTGCGAGGACGCCGGCATCCAGGTGATCCTCTCTGTCGACGAGGGCGCGAAGTTCCTGCCGATGTTCGGCAGGGGCCCGCTCGCGGAGATCGTCGGGCTGCAGGTCTTCGAGGCGAACCGGCACATCACCCGCGTGCTGAAGTCCGAGGGACGCCTCGTGCGGCAGGCCAGCTACGTGCACAGCTACCCGCACTGCTGGCGGTGCCGCAACCCGCTCATCTACCGCGCCGTGTCCTCGTGGTACGTCGAGGTGACGAAGATCCGCGACCGCATGGTGGAGCTCAACCAGGACATCACCTGGATCCCCGGCAACGTCAAGGACGGCCAGTTCGGCAAATGGCTCGCCAACGCGCGCGACTGGTCCATCAGCCGCAACCGCTTCTGGGGCAGCCCCATCCCGGTCTGGGAGTCGGACGACCCCGAGTACCCGCGCACCGACGTGTACGGCTCGCTCGCCGAGCTGCAGGCCGACTTCGGCAGGCTCCCGCTGAACAAGCAGGGCGAGGTGGACCTCCACCGTCCGTTCATCGACGAACTCACCCGGCCCAATCCGGACGACCCGACCGGCCGGTCCACGATGCGCCGCGTCGAGGACGTCCTCGACGTCTGGTTCGACTCCGGATCCATGCCCTACGGCCAGGTGCACTACCCGTTCGAGAACGAGCAGTGGTTCGACACGCACAACCCCGCGGACTTCATCGTCGAGTACATCGGGCAGACGCGCGGCTGGTTCTACATGCTGCACATCCTGTCCACGGCCCTGTTCGACCGTCCGGCGTTCCGCAATGTCATCAGCCACGGGATCGTGCTCGGCTCGGACGGGCAGAAGATGTCCAAGAGCCTGCGCAACTACCCGGACGTCTCCGAGGTGTTCGACCGCGACGGCTCGGACGCCATGCGCTGGTTCCTCATGGCCTCGCCGATCCTCCGCGGCGGCAACCTCGTGGTCACCGAGCAGGGCATCCGCGACGGCGTCCGGCAGGTCATCCTGCCGCTGTGGAACGTCTGGCACTTCTTCAGCCTGTACACCAACGCGGCCGCCGGCGGCGCGGGCTACGAGGCGAAGACCGTGACACCCGAGGCCGCGGCACGGCTGGGTGAGCCGATCGACCGCTACATCCTCGCGAACACCGGCAACCTCGTGCGCGACATCACCGAGTCACTCGACGCCTTCACGATCAGCGACGCCTGCGAGTCCCTGCGCCGCTACCTGGACACGCTCACCAACTGGTACGTCCGCCGGAGCCGCCAGCGGTTCTTCGACGAGGACACGGACGCCTTCGACGTGCTCTACACGTGCCTCGAGGCCGTGTGCCGCGTCGCGGCGCCCCTGCTTCCCCTCGTGACGGAGGAGATCTGGCGAGGGCTCACCGGCGGTCGGTCCGTGCACCTCACGGACTGGCCCGAGGCCGCCGCGTTCCCCGCCGCCCCGGACCTCGTCGAGCAGATGGACCGCACGCGCCAGGTGTGCTCCGTGGGCTCCAGCCTCCGCAAGGCCGCGAACCTGCGGGTGCGCCTCCCGCTGCGGGAGCTGACCGTCGTCGCGCCCGGCGCAGCGGACCTCTCGGGCCAGTACTCCGCGATCATCGCGGACGAACTGAACCTGAAGGGCGTCCGCCTGGTCGACTCGGCCGATGCCGAACCGGCCGAGTTCGGGATCACCCAGCGCCTCGTGGTCAACGCCCGCGCCGCCGGCCCGCGCCTCGGCAGGAACGTGCAGAGCGTCATCAAGGCCTCGAAGGCCGGCGACTGGTCGGTGGACGAGGACGGCGGCGTCACCGCCGGTGGCCTCGGACTGGAGCCGCACGAGTACACGCTCGACACCGTGGTGGAGGGCAACGACGCCGCGTCGAAAGCCGTGACGGTCCTGCCCGGCGGCGGGTTCCTCGTCCTCGACACCGAGGTCACGGAGGAGCTGGCGGCGGAGGGCACGGCGCGCGACGCGATCCGCGCCATCCAGCAGGCACGGCGCGACGCCGACCTCGACATCAGCGACCGCATCACCACCACCATCGGTGTCGCGCCCGGGCAGGTCGGGGCACTCGAGGCGAACGCCGACCTGATCCGGGCGGAGACCCTCACGGTGGAGCTCCGCATCACCGCTGCCGAGGACGCCGGCAGCGATTTCAGCATCACCGTCGGAAAGCGGGAACAGCAGCATGGATGACACCAACGGCACCGGGGGCGGCCCAGGACTGGACGCCTTCTCGGTGGAAAGTGTGTACGCGGAACTCCTGGGCCGCGCGCCGGAGAACAGGATGGAGCCGCGCATGGCCCCCCTGCACCGGGCCATGGAGATCCTGGGGGAACCGAACCGGGCCTTCCCGATCATCCACATCACCGGCACCAACGGCAAGACGTCGACGGCCCGCATGATCGAGAGCATCCTGCTGGCGCACGACCTGCGGACGGGCCGTTTCACCAGCCCGCACCTCTCGCGTGTCACGGAGCGCATCAGCATCGACGGTGAGCCCGTCGACGACGACACCTTCGTGCGCGTCTGGGACGAGATCAAGCCCTACCTCGACATCATCGACGGCGAGCTCCTGGTCGCCGGCGAACCCCGCCTCACCTACTTCGAGTGCGTCACGATCCTCGCGTTCGCGATCTTCGCGGACGAGCCGATCGACGTCGGCGTGATCGAGGTGGGACTCGGCGGCATCACCGACGCCACGAACGTCGGCGACGGACAGGTGGCGGTCGTCACCCCCATCTCGCTCGACCACACCGACCTCCTCGGCGACACCGTCGAGGACATCGCCCTGGAGAAGGCCGGCATCATCAAGCCCGGCTCCTTCCTCGTCAGCGCGATCCAGCCGCGGGATGCCGCGCAGGTGCTCCTGGAGCGCGCCCGGGAGGTGGGTGCGGAGTTCCGGTTCGAAGGCGTCGAGTTCGGTGTCGAGTCGCGCACCGTCGCCGTCGGCGGGCAGGTGGTGTCCCTCACCGGACTCGCCGGACGCTACGGCGACCTGCTGGTACCCCTCCACGGCGAGCACCAGGCGGAGAACGCGGCCGTCGCGGTCGCCGCGGTGGAAGCATTCCTCGGCGGCGGTGAGCGCCGGCTCGAGACCGAGCTGATCCGCAACGGGCTGCGCGCCGTCACCTCGCCCGGCCGCCTCGAGGTCGTCCGGACCGCGCCGAGCATCATCGTGGACGCCGCCCACAACCCGGCCGGCGCCCGCGCCGCCGCGAAGGGCATCAGCGAGGCGTTCGACTTCCCCCGGCTCGTGCTGGTCATCGGCATCCTCGAGGACAAGGACGCCGCAGGCATCCTCGCCGAACTCCACGAGGAGCTCGGCGGCATCCTCGAGGACGTCTGCCTCACGCAGTCCACCTCGCCCCGCTCGATCCCCGCCGCGGACCTCCTGCAGGCCGCCCTCGCGGCCGGCTTCGCCGAGGAGAACATCAACATCGCCCCCGGCCTCGACGACGCACTCGAATGGGCCGTCATGAAGGCCGAGGAGAACAACGACCTCGCCGGTGGCATCCTCGTGACCGGCTCCATCACCGTGGTCGGCGAGGCCCGCACGCTCTTGGGGAAGTAGGTAGGCCATGGCACGCAGAACCAGGGCACAGCGCGAATGGCGGCCCGGCATGCCGAAGAGGCGGAGGTCCACGAAGATCCTCTTCGCCTCCACGGTCCTGCTGCTCGAGGCGTTCGTCGTCTTCTTCGCGACGCTCGCGGTCTTCGGACTGCGACGCGACGAGATCCCGCCCGCCGTCATCCTGACCTCGGGCCTGCTGCTCAGCGTCGTCCTCGTGCTGACGTGCGCCGTGCTGACCAAGCGGTGGGGGATCGGCCTCGGCTGGATCCTGCAGCTGGTGATCATCGCGGGCGGCATCCTCGAACCGGCCATGTTCGTGGTGGGCATCGCGTTCGCGCTGACCTGGCTCTACGGCATCCGGCAGGGGATGCGCGTGGACCGCGAGAACGTGGAGCGGGACCGGCTGCAGGCCGAGTGGGAGAAGGCGAATCCGGAATAGCCGCCCGCTTTAGTAGAGTCGGTCCTGATACCACCACCTCCCCGACCCGACACCGCGCCGTCCCGGACGGCGCCCACCCCAGGAGTTCCCATGAGCGTTGAGCGCACCCTTGTCCTCGTCAAGCCCGACGGCGTGTCCAGAGGCCTGACCGGCACCATCCTGTCCCGCATCGAGGCGAAGGGCTACACCATCGCGGAGCTGAAGCAGGTCCGTGCCACCCGCGAACTCCTGGAGGAGCACTACGCGGAGCACGTGGGCAAGCCGTTCTTCGAGCCGCTCGTCGAGTTCATGCTCAGCGGTCCGATCGTCGCCGCGGTCTTCGAGGGCCAGCGCGTCATCGAGGGGTTCCGTTCGCTCGCGGGAACCACCGAGCCGACGGCAGCGGCGCCCGGGACCATCCGGGGCGACCTCGGCCGCGACTGGGGCGTCAAGGTGCAGCAGAACCTCGTGCACGGCTCCGACTCGGCGGAGTCGGCGGAGCGCGAGATCGGCATCTGGTTCGCCTGATACCGCGTCATCGGTTGCCCCGGGTCATGTGCCCGGGGCAACTGTGTTGATAGGTTAGGGCCATGATGACCTATCGCAGACTGGGTTCCTCCGGACTCAGCGTTTCCACCGTCGGGCTCGGCTGCAACAATCTCGGCAGGGCCGGCACCACCTCCGAATCGCAGGAGGGCACCGACGCCGTCGTGCATGCCGCGATCGACGCCGGCATCACGCTCTTCGACGTGGCCGACATGTACGGGAAGGCGCCCGGTGTCAGCGAGATGCAGCTGGGCAAGGCGCTCGGCAGCCGTCGCGACGACGTCGTCCTCGCCACGAAGTTCGGACTGGACATGAACGGGGTCAACGGACCCGACTGGGGGGCGCGCGGATCGCGGCGCTACATCATCCGGGCCGTCGAGGCGTCGCTGCGCCGCCTCGGCACCGAGTGGATCGACCTCTACCAGTACCACGCCCCCGATGCCGCGACGCCGATCGAGGAGACCCTCGCAGCCCTCGACGACCTCGTGACGAGCGGCAAGGTGCGGTACCTCGGACACTCCAACTTCGCCGGCTGGCAGATCGCCGAGGCCGAGTTCACCGCACGCAGCGGTGGGTACACGCCGTTCATCTCCGCGCAGAACCCCTACAACCTGCTGGACCGCCGCCTGGAGCGGGAGGTCGTCCCGGCCGTCGAGGCGTACGGGATCGGTGTGCTGCCCTACTTCCCCCTGGCGAACGGTCTGCTGACGGGCAAGTACCGCCGCGACGAGGTCCCCGCCGGGAGCCGGCTCACGCACTCCCGGAAGAACGTGCTGGAGACGGCGGACTGGGACCAGCTCGAGGCGTTCTCGGCCTTCGCGGCCGAACGTGGACTCAGCGAGGTCCAGGTGGCGTTCTCGTGGCTCGCCGCCCAGCCGTCCGTCGGCTCGGTGATCGCCGGTGCCACATCTCCCGAGCAGGTGCGCCAGAATGCCGCCGCAGCGGACTGGACGCCGTCGGACGAGGATCTGGCCGGACTGGACGGCATCTTCCCCCGCCCGGCGGCCTGACCCGGCGACAGTCCCGTGCCGGGGGTCCATCGTCGTTCTGCCTGTCCGCGCGTACGGTTCAGGCCCGGTGGAACGTCTTCCCGATGACGCGCTCGGATGCTCCGACGCGATCGAGGTAGGGCGTGATGCCGCCGAGGTGCAGCGGCCAGCCGGCGCCCAGGATCATGCACAGATCGATGTCCTCCGGCGCGGCGACCACGCCTTCGTCGAGCATCCGCCCGATCTCGTCGGCCAGCGCATCCTGCGTACGGCGCAGCACGTCCTCCGCGGACGATGCGCCGGTTCCGCGCTCCATCAGCGCCAGGGTCTGCTCGGGAACGGTCTCGGTGCCGTCCTCCTGCTTCACCCACAACCCCTTGATCCCGGCGTCGATGAGTGTCCGCTGGTTCGCCGAGACGTGGAAGCGCTCCCCGAAAGCCGCGTGCAGCGACTCCTGGACGTGCTGACCGACGGGCAGCCCCACGAGGGCGAGCAGCCGGAAGGGCGTCATGGGCAGACCCATCGGACGCAGTGCATCGTCGGCCGTCGCGGCGTCCGTGCCCTCGTCGAAGACGGCGGTGATCTCGCCGAACATGCGTCCGAGGATGCGGTTCACCACGAAGGCGGGGGCGTCCTGCACGAGGACCGCGTTCTTCTTCAGGCCCTTCGCCAGCACGAACGCCGTCGCCAGCACGGCGTCGTCCGTCGAGGGCGCGCGCACGACCTCGAGCAGCGGCATCGCGGCGACGGGATTGAAGAAGTGGAAGCCGACCACCCGCTCCGGATGGACGAGGTCCGCGGCCATCTCCGCCACGGACAGCGAGGAGGTGTTGGTCGCGAGGATGCACTCGGGGGAGACGACGGCCTCGACCTCCGCGAAGACCTGCTTCTTGACGGACATCTCCTCGAACACGGCCTCGATCACGAAATCGGCGTCGGAGAAGACGTCCTTGGAGACCGAGCCGGTCACCAGTGACCTCGTCCGGTTGGCGGCGTCCTGGGACAGGCGCTTCTTCCCGAGCAGCTTCTCGATCTCCGCGTGCACGTACGCCACGCCCTTGTCCACGCGGTCCTGGTCGATGTCCGTGAGGACCACCGGAACCTTGAGCCGGCGGGCGAACAGGAGCGCGAGCTGGCCGGCCATGAGACCCGCGCCGACGACGCCGACCTTCGAGACCGGGCGCGCGAGCTTCCGGTCGGGAGCTCCTGCCGGGCGCTTGCCGCGCTTCTGCACGAGGTCGAGGAAGGCGTAGACCGTTGCATGGAACTCGGGCGTCTGCATCAGTTCCGCCAGTGCAGTGCACTCCGCCGCCGCCGACTCCTGCCTCGACCAGGTGAGGCCGGACTCGAGCAGATCCAGCACGCGCGAGGGCGCGGGAGCGGCGTTGCCGGTCTTCGCCTCGACGAAGGCCCTGCCTGCGGCGACCGCTGCGGTCCAGGCGGCGTCGTCGTACTGCGAGAGCGCGGCACGCCGCTCCTCGACGGCAGCTGCGGCTGCGCCGCCCCGAAGCACCTGCGCCGCCCACAGCAGGGACTGCTCGAGGTAGTCGGCGGGTTCGAAGAGGGCGTCGGCGATGCCGAGCCCGTGGGCGGCCCTGCCGTCGAGGCTGCGGTTGTTGCTCAGCGGGTTCTCGATCATCACCTTGACGGCATGGGCGGGGCCGATCAGCCGCGGCAGGCGGTAGACGCCACCCCAGCCGGGCACGAGTCCGATGAAGGCCTCGGGCAGGCCGATGCCGTTGGCCCCGGAGGACACCGTGCGGTAGTTCGCGGCGAGGGCGATCTCGAGGCCGCCACCCAGAGCGACACCGTTGATGAAGGCGAAGCTCGGCACGCCCAGGTCGGCGAGGAGGTCGTACGCCTCGTGTCCCAGTTCGGCCATGAGCCGGCCGAGGTGCTCGGACTTGACGCTCTTGACGGTGCTGAGGTCGGCGCCGGCCACGAGGAAGTAGGGCTTGCCGGTGACGGCGACGGCGGAGATCTCGCCGCGCGCCGCGCGTTCCTTCAGCTCCTCGAGGGTGCGGCCGAATTCGATGAGCGTGGTGGGGCCCAGCGTGGTGGGTTTCGTGGAGTCGAGGTCGTTGTCCAGCGTGATGAGCGCGAGGACGCCCGCGCCCTCGGGCAGGGTGATGTCCTGCACGTAGGAGTGGGTGACGATCTCGGCCGGGACGAGGCCGGCCAGTTCGTCGTAGCGTTCGAAGCTCATGCTGCGTCCTGTCCGTAGTGCTCGTGGTGGGGGTTCTCCCAGATGACCGTCGCGCCCATGCCGAGGCCGATGCACATCGTCGTCATGCCGTAGCGCACGCCCGGGTCCTCCTCGAACTGGCGGGCGAGCTGGTTCATGAGCCGCACGCCGGAGCTGGCCAGCGGGTGTCCCACGGCGATCGCGCCGCCGTAACGGTTCACGCGGGGGTCCTCGTCGTCGATGCCGAAGTGGTCGAGGAAGCTCAGCACCTGCACCGCGAAGGCCTCGTTGATCTCGAACAGCCCGATGTCGCCGATCTCCAGGCCTGCCTGCCGGAGTGCCTTCTCCGTGGCCGGAACGGGCCCGATGCCCATCACCTCCGGTTCGACACCGGCGAAGGCGTAGGCGACCAGGCGCATGCGGACGGGCAGACCGAACTCGGCTGCTGCGTCGGCGGAGGCGAGCAGGGCTGCCGTGGCGCCGTCGTTCAGTCCGGCAGCATTCCCGGCGGTGACGCGGCCGTGCGCACGGAAGGGTGTCCGGAGCGCTGCGAGGTCCTCGGCCGTGGTCCCCGGGCGGGGCGGCTCGTCGACGGTGTTCAGGGTCCAGCCGGAACCGGGCTTCCTGCCGGCCACGGGTACCAGGTCGGGCTGGATCCGCCCTGCCTCGTAGGCTTGCGCCAGCTTCTGCTGGCTGTGGACTGCATAGGCGTCCGCCCGGTCCCTGGTGATCGACGGGAAGCGGTCGTGCAGGTTCTCCGCCGTGTTGCCCATGTTCAGTGCCGCCGGATCGACGATGCGCTCGGAGACGAAGCGCGGGTTGGGATCGGCATCCGCTCCCATAGGGTGGTTGCCCATGTGCTCGACACCGCCTGCGATGACGACGTCGTATGCGCCGAAGGCGATCCCCGAGGCGGTGGTGGTCACAGCCGTCATGGCGCCGGCGCACATCCGGTCGATGGCGAATCCTGGGACCGTGCGGGGGAGCCCGGCCAGGAGGGCAGCGGTGCGGCCGATGGTGAGGCCCTGGTCCCCGGTCTGCGTGGTGGCGGCGATGGCGACGTCGTCGATCCGCTCGGGCGGCAGGGTAGGGTTCCGGCGCAGCAGGTCGCGGATGCACTTCACCACGAGGTCGTCCGCGCGCATGCCGGCGTAGATGCCCTTCTCGCCGGCCCTGCCGAAGGGGGTGCGTACTCCGTCGACGAAGACGACGTCGCGGACGGCTCGTGACGCGCTGCGTGCGGGCACCGTCCCGGTATCTAGGCTCACCTGTTGCTCCTCTTCGAGATGTAGGTCAGCGATCATGTTACTGGTGAGTAACATAGCGTGCAAGCGACAGGAGCCGGCCCGGGATTCAGCCTTCGGGCGTCTCCCGCCCCTTCGCAGGCAGGGGATCGGGGTCCAGGAATGCGACGGTGATGATCGCCGCCACCTGCTCGATCTGCCAGGGGCGCGCCCCCAGGTCGGCGAGTGCCGCCGAGACGGACTCGAGCGAGATCTCGGCGGGCGGACGCCAGGCGATGCGGCGCAGGTAGTCCGGCGTGAGCAGGTTCTCCACCGGCATGTCCAGCTTCTCCGCACACTGCGCGACGCGCGGGCGCGCGGTCTGCAAGCGGGCCGCGGCCTCGGGATCCTTCTCGGGCCAGATGCGGGGCGGGGGCGGCGCGTTGGTCGGCACGTGCAGGGGTGGGAGGTCGGTGAGCTTCCTCGCGTCGCTGATGCATCTCAGCCACCGGGGCGCCTCCTTCTGCGCTGCCCGGCCGTGGAACCCCTTCGTGGCCAGCAGCTGCGGGACGGTGGCCGGCATCGCGCGCGCGGCCGCGACGATCGCCGAATCGGGGATGAGGCGGCCGGGTGCCACGTCGCGACGCTGTGCGAGGTCTTCGCGCTCCAGCCACATCTGGCGGACGGCGGCGAGCTGGCGGCGGTCGCGCAACTGGTGCAGGCCCGAGGTGCGGCGCCACGGATCCACGCGCGGTTCGGCGGGCGGGGTGCGGCGGATGTGCTCGAACTCCTCCTCGGCGATGCCTAGCTTTCCGCCCTCCTCCAGCAGGCCGGCGAGCTTGTCCCGCAGTTCCGCCAGGACCTCGACGTCGAGCGCGGCGTAGCGGAGCCACGGCTCGGGCAGCGGCCGCTTGGACCAGTCCGCCGCCGAGTGCTCCTTCGCCAGGCTGAAGCCGAGCTGCGACTCGATGACGGCGGCGAGGCCGACCCGGGGGAGTCCGGCGAGGCGCGCCGCGAGCTCCGTGTCGAAGAGCCTGTCCGGCCACATCCCGAGCTCGGCGAGGCAGGGGAGGTCCTGGCTCGCGGCATGCAGGATCCACTCGACGCCGTCGAGGGCGTCGTCGATGATCTGGAGGTCGTCGAAGGGCTCGGGGTCGATCAGCCACGTCCCGGCACCCTCCCGGCGGATCTGGACGAGGAAGGCGCGCTGTCCGTAGCGGAAGCCGGAGGCGCGCTCGGCGTCGACAGCCGCGGGTCCCGTCCCGGCCGCGAGGGCCGCTGCCGCCCGCTCGAGCCCGGCGGGCGTGTCGATCACGAGGGGGACGCCTTCGCGCGGTTCGGTCAGCAGGGGGAGTGCGGCGGGTATGCCGGGATCGGACGCGTCGGTGCTGTCCGTGTGTTCGGAGGTATGGGAACTCATGGTGATTTCAGTCTATCCCCGCGGGCGTGTGCGCCCGGAAAGCACCCGGTGCTGCTCCCGGGACCGGACGGTGCAGCGCGGAGTCAGGACCTGCGGTGCGGAAGGTGCGCGACGCCGTCGGGCAGCGGCGGCAGCCCGGCGAAGGTGCAGACCATCTCCGACCACGCCTCGAGGTGCCTCCGCACGTCGGAGGTCTCCGGTGTCCAGGACGCGCGGAGTTCGATGTCGATGGTGTCGGGCCGGTCCTCGAGCGTCCCGTAGCTCTCCGAGAGGATCCTCGTGGCCGTCCCCCCGGTGCTGTGGTGGCGTGCCCCGTGATTGCCCAGTGCTTCCACCAGCCAGGTCCAGGCGACCGAGCCGAGGAGCGCGTCGTTGCCCATGTCCGGTTCGAGCTGTGCCCGGATGTAGGTGACGATCCGGAAGCGGCCGTTCCAGACCTCGGAGCCGTCGGGATCGTACAGGAGGATGAACCGTCCGGTCGCCAGCTCCTCGGGCTCGGGCGGGAGCAGGAGGGTGCGGGCCGGGCCGTGGAGCGGTGGCGGCAGGACGGGCGTGGCCTCGAAGACCTCGGCCCCGAGTGCCACCGCGAAGGGGGCCAGGCGCGACGGCGCCGGGATCTCCTCGAGCCGGATCTCGCTGCGACGGGCTGCTTGCCGCAGGCCGGCGAGGGCGTCCAGGAATTCCGCAGGTAGTTGCGTTATACCGCCGATTGCACTCACCCCCGCAGGTTATGCCCTGCGGGGGTGGCTGCGGCGGCGGCGCGCCGTCGCAACGGGTGTGCGGGCGGGCGCATCCGGCCCGGGACGCACCGACCGCGTCAGGCGGAGACTTCCCGACGGATCGCCTCGATGAAGGAGTCGACGTCCTCCTCGGTGGTGTCGAACGAGCACATCCAGCGGACCTCCCCGGTGGCCTGGTCCCAGTCGTAGAAGCGGAAGCTCTCGCGGATGCGGTCGGCCGAGCCCGGAGGCAGGATGGCGAAGACCGCGTTGGCCGTGGTCTCCTGCGTGAGCGTCACGCCCTTGATGCCGCGGACGCCCTCGGTCAGGCGTGCGGCCATCGCGTTGGCATGCCCCGCCGAGCGGAGCCACAGGTCGCCCTCCAGCAGGGCGATGAGCTGCGCCGAGACGAAGCGCATCTTCGACGCCAGCTGCATGTTGAGCTTGCGCAGGTACTCCAGGCCCGTGGACGCCTCCGGGTTCAGGACGACGATGCACTCGCCGAACATCAGGCCGTTCTTGGTGCCGCCGAAGGACAGGATGTCCACGCCGGCGTCGCGCGTGAAGGCGCGCAGTGGCTGGCCGAGGGCGGCCGCGGCGTTGGCGAGCCGGGCACCGTCCATGTGGACCCGCATGCCACGGGCGTGGCAGTGGTCCGCGATCGCCTTGATCTCCGCGACGGAGTACAGCGTGCCGAGCTCGGTGGTCTGGGTGATCGAGACCGCCAGGGGCTGCGCGCGGTGCTGGTCCCCCCAGCCCCACGCCTCACGGTCGATCAGCTCGGGAGTCAGCTTGCCGTCCGGCGTCGGGACCGTCAGCAGCTTGATGCCGCCCACCCGCTCCGGAGCCGCGTTCTCGTCGACGTTGATGTGGGCCGTCCGCGGGCAGACGACGGCGCCCCAGCGCGGCAGGATCGACTGCAGCGAGAGCACGTTGGCGCCCGTGCCGTTGAAGACGGGGTAGATGGAGATGCCCTCGCCGAAGTGGTGCTCCATCACCTCCTGCAGGCGTGCGGTGTACTGGTCCTCGCCGTAGGCGACCTGGTGGCCCTCGTTCGCTGCGGCGAGCGCGGTGAGGACTTCCGGATGCACGCCCGAGTAGTTGTCGGAGGCGAAGCTCCGCTGGGTGCGGTCGTGCAGGGACGGGGCTGTTGTCAGGGTGTCGGTCACGGTTCCATTATCCCCGATGCGCGTCGCGCACCGCGTCGATGCGGGCCCCGTTGACGTCCGCCGGAGGCGCCCCGAGCAGCGACGCCAGGATGCCGGCGAGATCGTCGACGTGCGTGTAGCCCGGGAACTTCCGGTCGGGGTGCTGCTGCCGCAGGGTGTCGTCGACCAGCGCCTTGACCACGACGGCGGTCGATGCCGCCGCGCTGCCGTCCCTGGCGAAGCCGTCGGCGACGGCCTGGAGCCAGGCGTCGACGGAGGCCTTGACCGCGGCGTAGGAGGCGTTGCCGGCCGTCGGGGCGGCGACGGCGGTGGCGGACACCGCCGCGAGGCGTCCGCCCCGCTCGGCCAACTGGTCGTAGAAGGCCCTGCTGGTGTTGAAGAGGGTGACGAACACCGAGCGGTGCAGGGCGTCGTAGTCCGCCGTGGACTGGGCGGTGATCCCCTTGCCGCCCCGCCAGCCGCCGACGAGGTGGAACAGGGCGTCTGCGCCGCCGTGGTCGGCGCGTACGCGGTCGGCGAGGACCCGCACCGCCGCCTCGTCCGTGAGGTCGCACTCCTGGCGGTCCACGCCCTCGAGCGTCGCGAAGGCCTCGGCGAGCCGCCCGGCGTCCGAGCCGACGGCGACCACCGCCAGTCCGTCCGCGAGGAGCCGTCGCGTGAGGGCCCTGCCGGATGCGCTGGCGGCGCCGGCGACGACGGCGGTCCGGCCGCCGGTGCTCTCGCTCATGCCGCGTCCGCCGTGATGCCCGCGGTGGACTCGATGACCGGCTTCATCTTGCGGTCGAGGGCCTCGAAGAACATCGAGAGCGGGAACTCGTCGTCGAGCACGGCGTCGGTCAGGCCACGCGGGGGGCCGAGGAGCTCGAGCGCGTCGGGACCCTTGGCCCAGACCGATGCGGGGTGCGGCGTGACCGTGGCGGATACCAGGTCGTAGGCGGCCAGCCAGTGCGCGATCTTCGGCCGGTCGATCGAGCGCCAGTACAGCTGCTCGATCTGCTCACCGAGGGCGACGACGACGTCCGCCGCCTCGTCCCAGTCGATGGTGAGCTCGGTGTCGGTCCAGTGCAGGACGCGGTGCTGGTGCATCCACGCGAACAGGAGCTGTCCGCCGAGGCCGTCGTAGTTGCGCACGCGGCTACCGGTGATGCTGAAGCGGAAGATGCGGTCGAAGATGACCGCGTACTGCACGAGCTTCGCGTGCTTCCGCGCCTCGGGTGACGCGTCCTCGTCCTTTTCGATCGTCACGGATTCACGGAAGGCGGTGAGGTCGCAGCGCAGTTCCTCGAGCGAGTACAGGAAGAAGGGCATGCGCTGCTTGATCATGAAGGGGTCGAAGGGGAGGTCGCCGCGCATGTGCGTGCGGTCGTGGATGAGGTCCCACATCACGAAGGTCTCCTCGGTGAGTTTCTGGTCGTCGAGGAGTTCCAGGGCGTCCTGCGGCAGTTCCAGGCGTGTGATGTCGGCGGCTGCCCGGACCACGCGGCGGAACCGGGCGGCCTCGCGGTCGGCGAAGATGGCTCCCCAGGTGAAGGTCGGGGTCTCGCTCACCGCGACGGTCTCGGGGAACAGGACAGCGGAGTTCGTGTTGTAGCCCTCGGTGAAGTCGAGGAACCGGATGGGCACGAACAGGCCGTTCGAGTATGCGCCCGCTTCGAGCTCGGCGATGAATTCGGGCCAGAGGACCTCGATCAGCACCGCCTCGACGAGCCGGCTGGTGCTGCCGTTCTGGGTGTACATGGGGAACACCACGAGGTGCTGGAGGCCGTCCGTGCGGTCCTGCTGGGGCTGGAAGGCGAGCAGCGGCTCGAGGAAGTCGGGAACGGCGAATCCGCTCGATCGCCAGGCGTCGAATGCCGCGACGGTGCGCCGGAGGTACTCGGCGTCGTGGGGGAACAGGGGAGCGAGCTCCGTGATCGCGGCCGTGATGGCGGCCGTGAGCTCGGCGGCCGGAGCGTGGTGCTCCGGCTCCGGGATGGAGCCGTCCTTGACCTGCAACAGGCGCAGCTCCTGGGCTGCTGCCTTGAGGGAGAGCCAGGCGGGCTGCTCCTGGGGCGTGGTGTCGACGGGCGCGAGGGGGGTGACGGTCATGGCTCCTGCTTTCTCTGGTCGTGGATGTCGGATCCGTTGCCGCGAGCGTAGCAACCAGGACAGCTCCTCTTACACTCCGAAGGGAGAAGTTCCAGAAAGTCTTATGCTCGGGAGCGGACGACCGCGGGAGAGGACCAGACCGGCTTTCCCCGCTATGGACGCACGAGGGACGTACCCGGACACGCCGGACACGGGAAAGGCCGGCTCGCGGGCCGGCCTTTCCGCACACTCTCGTCCGGGCTACTCCGCCGGAACGAGCTTCATGGAGATCGAGTTGATGCAGAACCGCTGATCCGTGGGGGTGTCGAAGCCCTCGCCCTTGAACAGGTGCCCGAGGTGGGAGTCGCATCTGGCGCAGCGCACCTCGATGCGTTCCATGCCCATCGACCTGTCATGCAGGTACCGCACCCTGTCGTCCGCCAGCGGCGCCCAGAACGAGGGCCACCCGCAGTGCGAGTCGAACTTCTCGTTGCTCGTGAACAGATCGGCACCGCAGGCGCGGCAGGCGTAGGTGCCGGCCGTCTTCGCGTCGTAGTACTCCCCGGTGTAGGGGCGCTCGGTGCCCGCCTTGCGCAGGACCTGGAACTCCTGGGGAGTCAGTTCCCGGCGCCACTCGTCATCGGACTTCTCGATCTCGGGCCGGTAGGTGTCGCGTTCGGTAGTCATATCCGGTGCAACGCCTATGAGTCGCCGATAAATCCCGAACCCGAGTACAGGTGCAGCACGGCGATACCGAGCTTGTCCTGTGCCCTGTTGGCCCAGTCGGTGTGGAACGTGTCGGCCATGGCGTGCGGACGCGTGATCACCACCGCCTGCTCGGCCCCACTCTCCGTGGCCTCCCGCACGAGGGCGTCCACGGGATTCCCCGTCGTCGTCCGTCCGCCCGCCGCGAATCCCTCGTCCCGCAGCAGGCGGAGGGACGCGTCGAGGGCGGTGCGGGCGGCGGCTTCGTCATGGCGGCGGTCGTCGCCGGAGAACGAGCGGAACGCCTCACCGACCTCGAGGAGGCTCAGGTGGCGGAAGAACTCGCCCAGGACGGACTCGTTGCGGTCCTCGGGGATCAGGACGACGACCTCGGCGGGATCCTCACCCTGCAGGGTCCGCAGGTTCCGGAGATCGGGGTGGGTCAGGGCTTCCTCGGTCAGCACCAGTATTGTTCGGCTCATGGCGCCACTGTACTGCGGCGCCCTGCCCGCCCGCGGTGCTGCAGGGCCGCGAATCGACGGCGCCTGCGGCGCAGGGTAGAAATGGAGCTATGGCAACTGGAACGTCGACGGCCGCGACGCAGCGGGTTCGGGCTCCCTGGCTCAAGTGGACCGCACTCGGGGTGGGCGCGGGAGCCGCGCTCGCGTCCTCCGCGGCCGGCGCGGTGTCCGGGCTCGCGGTGTACTTCGCCCGGCAGATCGTCACACCGGCGCGCAGGCGCGACGAGAACCTGGAGATCCTCGCGGTGGTCGGACAGGCGGGCAACCGCACCGTGATCCTCCCCGCGAACGAGGACACGACCATCGAGGGTACCTACAGCCTGCACTTCGACGGGGGAGCGGGCCACGCCCGCGTGGGCGCCATCCGGTCCTACGTGCCCCGGGAGGGGACGGTGGAGCGTGAGGTGGAGGAGGTCTATGCGGGCGACCTGACCTCGGCGACCCGCGGCTGGTGGGGCGGGGCCGTCTACCCGTCACCGGCGGCGATGGGTTTCGCCGAGGAGGAGGTGAGCATCCCCGTCGAGGGCGGCTCGGCCCCGGCCTGGCTCGTCCGCGCTGAAGCTCCTGCCCGCACCTGGGCCATCATGGTGCACGGCCGCGGAGCCTCCCGGGCGGAGGCGCTGCGCGCCGTACCGCCGGCGCGCCGGCTCGGCATGACCAGCCTCGTCCTGTCCTACCGGAACGACGGCGAGGCGCCGTCCGCGCCGGACGGCCGCTACGGCCTCGGGATGACGGAGTGGCACGACGTCGACGCCGCGATCGATTTCGCCGTGTCCTCCGGTGCCCGCGACGTCGTGCTCTTCGGCTGGTCCATGGGCGGCGCGATCGTCCTGCAGACCGCCGACCTCTCCCGGCACCGGCGGCGCATCGCCGCGCTGGTGCTCGACGGCCCCGTCGTCAACTGGATCGAGGTGCTCGCGCACCACGCCGAGCTGAACCGGATCCCCGCCCCTGTCGGGCGGCTCGGGCAGTACCTCCTCGCCAGCCGGCGCGCACGGCGGATCACCGGACTGGCAGCCCCACTGGATCTCAAGAGCATGGACTGGATCGCCCGCGCCGAGCAGCTGACCCTGCCCACGCTCGTCCTGCACAGCGAGGACGACGAGTTCGTGCCCATCGGGCCCTCGGCGGAACTGGCCGCCAGGAACCCGGCCTTCGTCACCCTCGAGCGGTTCCACCGCGCCCGCCACACGAAGGAGTGGAACCTCGATCCGGAACGGTGGGAGGCCGTCGTCGAACACTGGCTGGACGCACACCTGAACGGCCGGGCCCTCCCCGGTGGGAAGGTGCCCGGCCCGGAGACTACTGCGCTTCCCTGATCTTCCGCTTGATCCGGCCCAGCATCGCGGCCATGCCGCGCATGCGCAACGGGGTGATCGCCCGGGTCAGGCCGAGACGGTCGGGGACGTCGTCGGGAACGGCGAGGACGTCCGCGGCAGGCAGCCCGTCGAGTCCCTCGAGCAGCACGCCGGCGAATCCGCGGGTCGTGGGAGCCTCCGGCGGGGCGGAGAAGAACAGGTGCACGCGGCGCTCGGGCTCCTCGCCGATCTCCATGGTGAGGAAGAGCGGGCTCTGGCACTCGACCACCTGCTCCAGGAGCTCGGGGTGGTTCCCGTAGCGCTCCGGCAGGT
Organism: Arthrobacter sp. UYP4; assembly: GCF_057291175.1. NCBI lineage: Bacteria > Bacillati > Actinomycetota > Actinomycetes > Micrococcales > Micrococcaceae > Arthrobacter > Arthrobacter sp. UYP4. Next base: position 610,627 of record NZ_JBXAVU010000001.1, on the reverse strand, counting down.
CCGGGAGTTCCCGGGAGAAATCGAGCAGGAGCTGCAGGCGGTCCGGCTCCGTCAGGTCCTGGAAGTCGTCGATGATCTCGGCGAGCTTCGCCGGGACGGCCCCGGTGGTCATCGGGCCGCCCGTACCGGGCTCGCGGGCACGTCGCCGGGCTCGGTGCCCCGGACGATCGGTACGCGCACCGCATTGCCCCATTCGGTCCAGGAGCCGTCGTAGTTGCGCACGTTCGGGAAGCCGAGCAGGTGCGTCAGGACGAACCACGTGTGGCTCGACCGCTCTCCGATCCGGCAGTAGGCGACGACGTCGTCGCCGTCCTGCAGGCCGGCTTCACCGCGGTAGATGGCGTCGAGCTCCGCGCGCGTCCGGAAGGTCCCGTCCTCGGCGGCCGCACGCGCCCAGGGGACGGAGCGCGCGGTGGGGATGTGCCCTCCGCGCATCGCGCCCTCCTCCGGGTAGGCGGGCATGGTGGTGCGGGCCCCGGTGTACTCGTCGCCCGAGCGGACGTCGATCAGGGGCTTCCCGAGGTGGTCGAGGACATCGCCGAGGAAGGCGCGCACGGGTGCGTCGTCGCGCTCGACGACCGGGTAGTCGCTCGGTGCGGTGTCCGGCTTGTCCGTCGTGAGCTCCCTTCCCTCGGCCACCCACTTGTCGCGGCCGCCGTCGAGCAGCCGGACGTCCTCGTGGCCGAAGAGCGTGAAGACCCAGAGGGCGTAGGCGGCCCACCAGTTGCTCTTGTCGCCGTAGATCACCACGGTGGAGTCGCGGGAGATGCCCTTGGTGGCCATGAGGCGTGCGAACGCGGCGCCGTCGAGGTAGTCGCGCGTCACCTCGTCGTTCAGCTCGGTGTGCCAGTCGATCTTGACGGCGCCGGGCACATGGCCCGTCTCGTACAGCAGGACGTCCTCGTCGGACTCGACGACCACCAGACCCTCGGCGCCCAGGTTGGCGGCGAGCCAGTCGGTGGAGACGAGCCGCTCGGGATGGGCGTACTCGGCGAACTTGTCCTGCGTATCTGGAGCCAGTGTCATTGCGGCCTTTCGCATAGCTGTCTGCTCGAAGGAGCGTCTCTTCCTCCCTAGCGTAACCACGCGCCCGCCCGATTGCTTCCGGCTCCCCAGCGTGCGGCCGGGGCCGCGATTCCCGGCGCCGGTGCAGGGGGACCGGCGCCGGGTACCCCGCCTGCGATCAGTGTCCGGTTGACATCCGATCCACGTCCGGTCCGCGTCCGGTCCGCGTCCGGTCAAGGACCTGCGGGAGCGGCACGGACCACCGGCGCACGGACCGCCTTGCCGTAGTCTTGCCTAGCGAAGCGGCCTCCCGCGGGGGCCTCGCGACACCCAGCCGGAAAGAGAAAGCGGTCCAGATCCGTGCCAGCCACCGAACACCTCACAGCGCGCACCCCGAAGGTCTCCGTCGATGAGTTGCTGGGCGGTTTCTATCCGTCGCCCCGCTTCGGCGAGGTGTCCTTCGACACGTATCGTCCGGACCCCCAGCAGCCGTCGCAGTCGGCCGCCGTGACCAAGCTGCGCGAGTTCGCCTTCTCCGTCGACGAGCCCGAGCCCTCGGGATTCCGCAGACTGTTCGGCGGGGGCAGGAAGACCACCACGCGGGCGGGGATCTACCTCGACGGCGGATTCGGCGTCGGCAAGACGCACCTGCTCGCATCGCTCTGGCACGCATCCACGGGCCGCAAGGCGTTCGGCACCTTCGTCGAGTACACGAACCTGGTCGGAGCGCTGAGCTTCCGCAAGACCGTCGACGCGCTCAGCGGCTACAGCCTCGTGTGCATCGACGAGTTCGAACTGGACGACCCCGGGGACACGGTGCTGATGTCCCGGCTGATGCGCGAACTGGCCGACGCCGGCGTCAAGCTCGCGGCGACGTCGAACACCCTTCCCGGGTCGCTCGGGGACGGGCGCTTCGCAGCCGAGGACTTCCAGCGCGAGATCCAGGTCCTCGCGGACCAGTTCGAGGTGGCCAGGATCGACGGCGAGGACTACCGCCACCGGGGGCTGCCCCAGGCCCCGGCAGCGCTCGACGATGCCGCGCTGCGCGAGCGCATCGACGCCTACTCCGGCGGCGTCCTGGCGGAGGACGACTTCGGGGACCTGGTCCGGCATCTCGCCGACGTCCACCCGAGCCGTTACCGGCAGCTCCTCGACGGGATCGACGCCGTCGCCTGGCACGACGTGGAGACGATCACCGAGCAGTCCGTCGCCCTGCGGTTCGTGGTCCTGGCCGACCGGCTCTACGACCGGGATGTGCCGATCATGGCGAGCGGCACGACGTTCGACCACCTCTTCACCGAGGAGATGATGAGCGGCGGCTACATGAAGAAGTACTACCGGGCGGTCTCCCGCCTCACCGCCCTCGCGCGGCAGGGGAGCGACGTCGTCCACTAGGCCCATCGCGGTCCTCCCGCCGCCTCCGGCGGGAACGCAAGAAGCGCCGGTGCCGCCTCTCGGCGGGACCGGCGCTTCCTTATTGCCAGGCTGGGAATTACACGGCCGGCGGAGGGGTAGGGCTGGTGTCGCCCTTGCCGTCCTTCTTGTCGATCCTGTCCACCATCCCCGAAGCCTTCGTCTGCACTCCGTTGATGTGGTGCGAGTACTTGCCATGGGTCCTGCTGTCGACGAAGTCGCCAGCCTTCCCGATGCCGTTCTTCACCTTGTCGGAATTATCGCCAATGAGTTCGGTCGCCTTACCCGCGAGGGTGCCGGCCTTGCCCTTGAGCCCGTCCAATAAACCCACGGACACCTCCTTTCGGTCGTGGAAACGCAGGACCGTTTCCGCTGCTCCAAGCATAGAGGAGGAACCCCGGGGTCCGGCGGGAGAACGGAGGAGTTCGCTCGGGGCTGAGCACAAAAAATGCCCGGTCCTCGCCAGGACCGGGCAACGGCCGCAATCGGCCGGAAAGAGCGGACGACGGGATTCGAACCCGCGACATCCACCTTGGCAAGGTGGTGCTCTAGCCAGCTGAGCTACGTCCGCAAAAAAGCGCCCCCGAGGGGGCGCCTTCGTGGGCGATACTGGGATCGAACCAGTGACCTCTTCCGTGTCAGGGAAGCGCGCTACCGCTGCGCCAATCGCCCATTTTCATGGTGCTCGTACCGTAGTGAGGTGGGGACGGGATTCGAACCCGCGTATACGGCTTTGCAGGCCGCTGCCTCGCCTCTCGGCCACCCCACCGTGACCGGATCGCTCCGGCCACCGGACTGATCCGGCCATACAGTGACTTGCGAGCGGACGACGGGATTCGAACCCGCGACATCCACCTTGGCAAGGTGGTGCTCTAGCCAGCTGAGCTACGTCCGCAGAAGAAGGAAGAACCCGGAATTCCCGCTACCTGCTGAGCATTTCGCGGTGTTTCTTCGTTTTCCAACGAGAAAAAACTCTATCGGACGTTCGGGAGTTCGTCCAATCGGCGGGCGGACGCGCTGCCTCGGCGGGGCCCCGGGACTCCCCTTCGCCTGCATCCCGCTGTCAGAGGAGCCTGAGAGACTGGAGCCATGACCGCCCCGCTCCTTGCACACGCAACGCCGCACGGCCGCATGTACGCCCGCTCCACGACCGAGCAGCCGTCCGTGCCGTCCATCACCACCGTCATCTCGCAACTGCCCAGTTCCCTCGGTGGCTGGTTCGGTCACATGGCGGCCAGTGCCCTGTCGCGGGATCCGCGGCTGCCCGGAGCGCTGGGCGACCCGGCCGAGCTCCGGACGGCGGTCCGGGACGCGGCGTCGGCCGCCGAGCGCTACCGTGACGACGCGGCCCTGCGCGGCACCCGGGTCCATCACTACTGCGAGCAGGTTGCCCTGCGCGCCCTCGGCCGCCCCGACGAGCTCGAGGCTGCCCGACTGGCCCTGGAGGAGAACGGTGAGGGCGGTTTCGCGCAGCGGTTCGACGAGTGGTGGGACCTGTACGACGTGCGTCCCGTCGAGCCGGAACTGACGGTGTGGAACACCGAACTGGGCTACGCGGGCACCCTCGACCTCATCGCCACGATCGGCGGCAGGACCTGCCTCATCGACTACAAGACCAAGAACACCGACCGGAACGGCTTCGTGAAGGCCCTGGACGACAAGGTCGTCATGCAGCTGGTCGCCGGCATGAAGGCGCAGGAATCCCTCGTCGATCCGCAGAAGGGCGAATGGCGGCCGTGGGTCCACGACGACCAGCCGCTGCTGCTCGGCGTGGCCGTGGGCCAGACCGAGGTGCGGGCGATGCGGGCCAACCCCGCCGTGCTGCGGAACCACTGGCTGCGGTTCTGCGCCCTGCGCCGGGCCTGGGCGGCAGGGCTTGAGGCCGAGGAGGCCGGGCGCGCCCTGCTCCCGATCGGACCGCCCCCCACGAGGACGGCCCCCGCCGAGCCCGCGCTTCCCGCCTGAGGGGCCGACCGGGCCGAAGTCCGCGCGCCCGAGCGCCCCGGCACTAGGATTGACGGGAGCCGCGGCGAGCACGAGTGCCGGGGTGCCGATGATCCTGCGCCCTGCGCGCACTCCGCGAAGCGAGGAACCGAACACCGATGGCCGTCCTGACTATCCGCATGATCGGCGATCCGATCCTCCGCACACCGGCAGCAGAGGTCACCGACTTCGGTCCCGACCTCGCCCGGCTGATCGAGGACATGACCGAGACAATGATCGACGTGCAGGGGGCAGGGCTCGCCGCGCCGCAGGTGGGGATCGGGCTGCAGGTGTTCACCTACCGCGTCGACGGCGCGGAGGGCCACGTGGTGAATCCGGTCCTCGAGCTCACGGGACCCTCCCAGGGGGAGTCCGACGTCGAAGGCTGCCTGTCCGTCCCGGGGCTCGGAAGCTTCGTGGACAGGACGGACCGGGCCCGCGTCACCGGACAGGACCTGACCGGCAAGGAGATCACCGTGGAGGGGACCGGCATGCTGGCCCGGGCGTTGCAGCACGAGACGGACCACCTGCGCGGGACCCTCTACATCGACCGGCTCGAGGGCGAGGACCGACGGAATGCCCTTCGGGCGATCCGCAGCGCCGACTACAACAGCGTCACGTCCCGCACGGCCGCCGAGCGGTCCCGGTCGCTCGGTTCGAGCTTCACCCCCGGCGCGGCATCGACCCCGGGCCGCGCAGGGACCTTCGGCCGGACCACCCGATGAGGATCCTCTTCGCAGGAACGCCCGAGGTCGCCGTCCCCTCCCTGAGGGCGCTCGTCGACGCGGGGTTCGACGTCGCCGCCGTGCTCACACGCATCGACGCGCCGCTGGGCCGCAAGAAGGTCCTGACCCCCAGCCCCGTCGCAGCTGCCGCGGGTGAGCTCGGGCTGCCGGTCCTCAAGGGGAACCGGTTCACTCCGGAGCTGCTCGAGCAGCTCTCCTCGCTCGACCTCGACGCCGCCGCGATCGTCGCCTACGGCGGCATCGTCCCGCCGGCCGGACTCGCCGTGCCGAAGCACGGCTGGATCAACCTGCATTTCTCGGTCCTGCCGGCATGGCGGGGTGCCGCACCCGTCCAGCACGCGGTCCTCGCGGGGGACGACGTCGCCGGTGCCACGACGTTCCGCCTCGAGGAGGGACTCGACACCGGTCCCGTCTTCGGCGTGATGACCGAGACGCTCGAACCGCAGGCCACGAGCGGTGAGGTCCTCGAGCGCCTCTCGCACAGCGGTGCCGTGCTGCTCGTGCAGACCCTCTCCGGCATCGCATCCGGACGGGTCGAGGCCGCGCCGCAGTCGGGCGAACCGAGCTTCGCTCCGAAACTGGGGATCGACGACGCCCGCATCGACTGGTCGGAACCCGCCGTCGCCGTCCGGCGCCGCATCAATGCCGTCACCCCCGAGCCCGGCGCGTGGACGACGCTCGAGGGGCAGCGCGTGAAACTCGGTCCCGTCTCGCCCGCCGCGGGGGACCCCGCCCCGGGAGACCCCGGCGGGGTGATCGGGCAGCCGGAAGCCGGGGGCCCACCCGCTCCCGGCGCGCTGCAGGTCGTGGGTCGGGAGGTCCGGGTAGGGACAGGCACGGAACCGGTGGTCCTCGGCAGCGTCCAGCCGGCGGGGAAGAAGATGATGAAGGCCCTCGACTGGGCGCGAGGCGCGACGCGCGGAGAGCTGGTGTTCGAGTGAGCGGTACCGGAGGAACGAACAGCGGATCCGGAGGGAACGGCCCGTCCCGGCGATCCGGCGGCACCGGCGGATCGGGCCACCAGGCCGGCCGGGGGCAGGGCGGCGCGCGCCGCCGCAACGAGCAGGGCCGGGAGCGCAACCGCGGCGGGGACCGCCAGTTCTCCTCGGCCGCGCCCTCGCAGCGCACCCGCCGCGCCGATCCCGCTCGACTCGTGGCGTTCGAGGTCCTCCGCGCCGTGGCCGCCGAGGACGCCTACGCGAACCTCGTCCTGCCGGCGAGCATCCGCAAGCATGCACTGGACCGCCGGGACGCCGGGTTCGCCACCGAGCTGACCTACGGCGCGCTGCGGGGCCAGGGGACGTACGACGCCGTCCTGGCCCGCTGCGTCGACCGGCCGCTCGGTCAACTCGATCCCGCCGTGCTCGACGCGCTGCGCATCGGGGTCCACCAGCTCCTGGCGATGCGCGTCCCGGCGCACGCCGCGCTGGACCAGACCGTCGGACTGGTGCGCGCCGTGATCGGTGCCGGGCCCTCGTCGCTGGTCAACGCGGTGCTGCGCAAGGTGACCGCGCACGACCTCGAGGGCTGGATCGCCGAGCTCGTCGACGGCATGACGGACGCGACCGCGATCGCGGCGCTGCGCCACAGCCACCCCGAGTGGATCGTCCGGGCCCTGCGCCAGGCGCTCGTGGCCCACGGCCGCGACGTCGCCGAGATCGACGCACTCCTGGCGGCCGACAATGCAGCGCCGGTGGTGCACCTCGTGGCATTGCCGGGCCTCGCCACGCTCGACGACGCCCTCGCCGAGGGCGCGGAACCCGGACGCCTCGCTCCCGGGTCGGCCTACTATTCGGGCGGCGACGTCAGCCGCCTCCCCGGGTTGTCCACGGGCACCATCCGCGTACAGGATTCCGGTTCGCAACTCGTGGCCCGGGCGCTGGCCGCCGTCGACCTCGGCGACCGCCGGTCGGACGGTCCCGAGCAATGGCTGGACCTCTGCGCCGGCCCCGGCGGCAAGACGGCACTGCTCTCGGCGATCGGGCAGGACCGCGGTGTCCACCTCACCGCGAACGAGCCGGTGCCGCACCGCGCCCAGCTCGTCCGGCAGGCGCTGCGGCCCCTGCCCGCGGACTCTTGGACGGTCCGCGTGGGGGACGGGCGCGACGTCGGGCGGGAACAGCCGGAGAGCTACGACCGCGTGCTCGTCGACGCCCCCTGCACGGGACTCGGCGCGCTCCGGCGCCGCCCCGAGTCCCGGTGGCGCCGGCAGCCGTCGGATCTGGTGTCACTCGCGCCGCTCCAGCGCGAGCTGCTGGCCTCGGCCCTCGACGCCGTCGCGCCCGGGGGAGTGGTGGCGTACGTGACCTGCTCACCGCACCACGCGGAGACCGAGGCCGTCGTCGACGACTCCCTGAGGAGACGGACCGGCTTCGAGCGCCTCGATGCGGGAGCCGCCCTGGATGCCGTCAGCGTCGGCGGAGCCCTCGACGCCGGACACGGCTCGAGTGCGCAGCTGTGGCCGCACGTGCACGGCACCGATGCGATGTACCTCGCGCTCATCCGCAGGACTCTGTGAGGATGGACGGAGTCCCCCGCGGACGCCGTCGACCGTCCGAAACCCGAGCAGGGCAACGAAAGGAACCGCTGTGACCTCCCTCCGGATCAACCCGAGCATCCTGGCCGCGGACTTCGTCAACCTCGAGGCGGAGCTGCAGCGCATCGCCTCGGCCGATGCGGTGCACGTGGACGTCATGGACAACCACTTCGTCCCCAACCTGACGCTCGGACTCCCGATCGTGCGGCGCATCCAGGAGGTCAGCCCGCTGCCGCTGGACGTCCACCTGATGATCGAGGATGCCGACCGCTGGGCCCCGCAGTACGCGGAGGCGGGAGCCGCGTCGGTGACCTTCCATGCGGAGGCGGCAGCCGCCCCGGTCAAGCTCGCGCGCGAACTCCGCGGCGCAGGATCGAAGGCGGGCATGGCACTCCGGCCCGCGACGCCGGTGGAGCCCTACCTCGACATGCTCGCCGAGCTCGACATGCTGCTCGTCATGACGGTGGAGCCGGGATTCGGGGGACAGTCCTTCCTCGATCTGACGCTGCCCAAGATCCGCCGTGCCGCGGACGCCGTCCGGGGTGCGGGCCTGCCCCTGGTCATCCAGGTGGACGGCGGCATCACCGAGGAGACCATCCTCCGCGCAGCCGATGCCGGGGCCACCGTGTTCGTCGCCGGCTCGTCCGTCTACGGGGCGGACGACGCCTCGACCGCGATCGCCGCCCTGCGTTCGGCCGCCGGTCAGGAGAGCTAGACCCCTCTCCGGGGACTGCGGGGACTGCGGGGACGACGGTGGCACGCACCCCCGGTGCAGCCGGGTCCCGCGGTCCGGTCCGCTCCGTCAGGCCTTCGGGTCCGGCGGATCGGTCACCGTGATCCGCACGGCCAGCGCGGTCCTCGCGGCGTCCTTCAGCACCGCGAACCGGGGATCCGGGACCGTGACGAAGGGGACCTGCGGGAGCCCGGCGAAGGCAGTCAGCACGGGCTCGGCGAGGGTCGATTCCGCCAGCGCCCTGTCGCCGCCGAGCTGGAGGCACGACGGCGGATCGGCCCTGTACAGTGCTGCCGCGCGTGCGGCGGTCTCCTCCACCAGGGCGTCCGCCTGGTTCGCCCGGCGTCTCGCGAAGCGCTGCTGGGACCAGCCGCCCGCCGCCGTCCTGCCCTGGACGTACCGCGTGCCGGTCTTGGACGACAGCACCTGGCCCGATCTGGCGACGCCGACGGAGTACCCGCCGCGCCTGATCAGGAGGAGCCCGACCGTGAGGTCGGGGGCGACACCGTGCACGAGGTCCGAGAGCAGATCCGGCAGGACCTCCGCGGCGGAGGCGGCGGACCGGCCGGCGCCGGCCGGGGTGGCTCCTGGCGCGGTTGCCGGGGCAGGGCCACCGGGAAGCGGCGGGGCGAGCACGGCCGAGCAGCCGTTGCGGGCGACGATCCTGACGCCGGCGACCGTGCCACCGGCGCTCGGGGACGCCGGGGCCCGGAGGGCGGTGTAGGGACCGTTGCGAGCCTCGAAGCGGAACAGCCAGCCCGCGAGCCGATGGGGCTCGACGAGGACCGATCGGGTGGTGGACATGCTCCGCCTCTCGTGCCGCCTGCGTCAGTGGCCCACAGTAACGTTGACGCTGTGAATGATCTATTCAGCGCGGCTGCGGATGACGAGGCGGACGACGCGCCGTCCGACGGACCGCGCGCGCCGGGCACGGTGCGCCCGCGGAGCCCCCTCGCCGTCCGGATGCGTCCGCGCTCGCTGGACGAGGTGGTCGGGCAGCAGCACCTGCTCGGCTCCGGCTCGCCGCTGCGCACGCTCGCCGGCGAGCACGATCCGGGAGCGCACGCAGCGCCGTCGTCGGTGATCCTGTGGGGCCCGCCCGGTACCGGGAAGACGACGCTCGCCCACGTCATCGCGCGGGGCCAGGGCCGCACGTTCGTCGAACTCTCGGCCATCACGGCCGGCGTCAAGGACGTACGGCGGGTCATGGACGACGCCCTGACCTCCCGGGACCTGTACCGGCAGACCACCGTGTTGTTCCTCGACGAGATCCACCGGTTCAACAAGGCCCAGCAGGATGCCCTCCTGCCCGGCGTCGAGAACGGGTGGGTGGTGCTGATCGCCGCGACCACCGAGAACCCGTCCTTCTCGGTGGTGTCGCCGCTGCTGTCCCGCTCGCTGCTGCAGACCCTGAGGCCGCTCGACGAGTCGGACATCCGCGGCCTCCTGCAGCGCGCCGTAGACGACGAGCGCGGTCTGGCCGGCACCGTCGAGGTGTCCGAGGAGGCGCTCGAGCACCTCGTCCGCCTCGCGGCCGGCGACGCGCGGCGGGGACTGACGGCGCTCGAGGCGGCTGCCGGCGTCGCACTGTCCGGCACCGGCGACGGGACAGCGCCCGCAGGCCACGCACCCGCGTCGACGTCCCGTGCGGACCAGGACGACAGCGAGGACGGGGAGGAGCCACTCCCGGTCCTCGTGACGCTCGCCCACGCCGAGAAAGCCGTGGACGTCGCTGCGCTCCGCTACGACCGCGCGGGGGACCAGCACTACGACGTGGCGAGCGCGTTCATCAAGTCGCTACGGGGCTCCGACGTCGATGCTGCCCTCCACTACGTCGCGAAGATGCTCGAAGCGGGGGAGGACCCGCGGTTCATCGCCCGGCGCCTCATGATCTCGGCATCCGAAGACGTCGGGATGGCCGATCCGACGGCGCTGCAGACTGCCGTCGCGGCGGCGCAGGCGGTGCAGCTCGTGGGCATGCCGGAGGCGCGGATCATCCTGGCCGAGGCGGTGGTGCACATTGCCACGGCCCCGAAATCGAATGCGGCCTACAACGGGATCAATGCCGCCATCGCGGACGTCAGGGCGGGCCGCGGGCAGGGCATTCCCGCTCATCTGCGGGACGCACACTATCCGGGCGCGAGCCAGCTCGGCCACGGCAAGGGCTACGTCTACTCGCACGACGAGCCGCACGGCATCGCCCTGCAGCAGTACGCGCCGGACGATCTCGTGGGGCGGGACTACTACCAGCCGACCGATCGCGGGGCCGAACGGGACATCGCCTCGAGGCTGTCCAGACTGCGCCGCATCATCCGGGGGAGATAGGGCGCACGGACGACCGTGGTCATCCTTCAGTTCCCCGTGCGCGTCGGCCGGTCGCCGTCGCGACCGAGCTCCTCGTTCATGCTGCGTGTCGCGTCGGAGAGGGAGGAGGACGAGGTCCTCCTTTCTGCCGGGAGGTCGAGGGCGTAGGAGTCGGTCCCGGTCCGCCTGATTCGGCCCCGCCCTGCCTCGCTGGTAGGATGGGACGCTGACTGGCAAGTCGTCGTGTACCAGCCTCCTCTCCCATGCTCACCAGCAGGTCTCCTGCTGCGCCGCGCGGGGTGGCGGCCAGGGTCGCGGCGGACTGTAGTACCGGGAAGCGGCCAATCCCGGCTCTCCGCAAGTGGAGGCCAGCGACACCAGGAAGTGCGGACGCCCCCGTGGCGCCGGTCCGTTTCTTCGCCGCAAAAAATCGAAAGGTAGACGTGGCTAACAACACACGTGCCCGCCGGAAGGTCCGCATCTCGCGGGCCCTCGGCATCGCCCTGACCCCCAAGGCAGAGAAGTACCTCGAGCGTCGGCCGTACGCGCCGGGCCAGCACGGCCGTGCGCGTCGCAAGCAGGACAGCGACTACGCCGTACGTCTGCGTGAGAAGCAGCGCCTGCGCGCCCAGTACAACATCCGCGAAGCGCAGATGGCCCGCATCTTCGAGGAAGCCCGCCGCACCGCAGGCCTGACCGGTGAGAACCTGATCGAGCTGCTCGAGATGCGTCTCGACGCCCTCGTGCTGCGTGCCGGTTTCGCCCGGACCAGCGCCCAGGCCCGCCAGCTCATCGTGCACCGCCACATCATGGTCGACGGCGCCCGCGTGGACCGCCCGTCGTTCCGCGTGGCCGAAGGCCAGCTCATCCACGTCCACAGCCGCAGCGAGACCATGGTCCCGCTCCAGGTTGCTGCCGCTGGTGCGCACCGCGACGTCCTCCCCGCCGTCCCCGGCTACCTGGACGTCCAGCTCGACAAGCTCCAGGCACGCCTCGTGCGTCGCCCCAAGCGCTCCGAGGTCCCCGTGACCTGCGAAGAGCAGCTCGTCGTCGAGTACTACGCACGCTGATCCCCTCCGCTGACGGTCGTCTCCGCCGGCGCAGGACGAAGTGTGGACCAAGAGCCCGCGGCACACGCCGCGGGCTCTTCGTTCTGTAAGGTACTAAGAGCAAGAATTCCCACGCCCGCCCCGGAGGCGGTGCACCCCTGTGTAGAAGGAGACCGCCCATGTCAGGTGGAGATATTGCGGGCCTGATAGCTGCAGGCGTGTTCGCCGTCCTGGTGCTGCTGCTGGCCGTGCCGATCTGGAAACTCGGGCGGGTGTTCGACGAACTGCGCAAGGCGATCCGTACCGTCACCGACGAGACGACGCCGCTGATCGAGGAGGTCACGAGCACCGTGAGCACCACCCACCAGCAGCTCAAGACCGTCGACGGCATCACCTCCAACGTCTCCGACGCGTCGGCCAACATCTCCGCCCTGTCGTCGCTGGTCGCCGCCACCGTCGGCTCCCCGCTCATCAAGGTGTCGGCGTTCTCCTACGGTGTCCGCTCGGCCCTCGCGGGCCGCAAGGCGCCTGCACGACGCCGTCGCAGCCGCTAGCCCACCAAAGAACCGGAGAGAACGATGATTCGAAGAGCCTTCTGGCTGGCAGCCGGCATCACGATCGGCGTCGTCGCCGTGCGCAAGGTGTCGCAGGCGAAGTCCACCCTCGGCCCCGAGGGGCTGAACCGCGCCGTCGGGCAGATCAGCGACAGCATCGCCGACTTCGCCGACGCCCTGCGTTCGGCCATGTCGGAGCGCGAGACCGACCTGCGCGCCGCACTCGGCGTCCAGGAGCCGGCCGCTCCCGGCGCCGAGGCGTCCGGCGGGACGCTCCCCGGGCCGCGCCGCGCCCTCGGCTAGCACCGCGCAGCCCCACAGCCCGACCGACGGCCCCGCGGGGAACGCGTCCCGCGCCCGGGCGTCGCGCCGGCGGCACGCCATGCCGCGCCGCGTCCGGTCGCCCCGGCGCCCCGACCGGTCCACCGCGTCCCGACCAACCACTGAAGGATTGCCCCATGAAGTCCCACGAGATCGCCAGTCGCTGGCTGAGCTACTTCGAGAAGAACGGGCACACGGTCGTGCCCTCGGCGTCACTGATCTCCTCCGATCCGTCGCTGCTCTTCACGGTCGCCGGGATGGTGCCCTTCATCCCGTACCTGACGGCCCGCGAGGTGGCGCCGTACAGCCGGGCCACCAGCGTGCAGAAGTGCATCCGCACGGGTGACATCGAGGAGGTCGGCAAGACCGCCCGCCACGGCACGTTCTTCCAGATGTGCGGCAACTTCTCCTTCGGCGACTACTTCAAGGCCGACGCCATCCGCCTCGCCTGGCAGCTCCTGACCAGCGACGTGGCCGACGGCGGCTTCGGCCTGCCGGCGTCCAGGCTCTGGATTACGGTCTACCACGAGGACGAGGAAGCCCTGGAGATCTGGCGTGACAGCATCGGCGTCCCGGTCGAGCGCATCCAGAAGATGGGCAAGAAGGACAACTACTGGTCCACCGGGCAGCCCGGCCCGGCCGGTCCCTGCTCCGAGATCTTCTACGACCGCGGACCCGCGTACGGAGTGGACGGCGGCCCTGAAGCCGACGACACCCGGTACGTGGAGATCTGGAACCTCGTGTTCATGCAGTACCAGCGCGGCGAGGGCACCGGCAAGGACGACTTCGAGATCCTCGGCGAGCTCCCGAAGAAGAACATCGACACGGGCCTCGGCCTCGAGCGCCTCGCCATGATCCTGCAAGGCGTCGAGAACATGTACGAGACGGACCAGGTCCGGCCCGTCCTCGACCGGGCCGCGTCTCTCAGCGGCAAGGCCTACACGAGCGCCGAGTCGCCCGAGGACCCGCACCACACCGACGACGTCCGCATGCGCGTGGTCGCCGACCACATCCGGTCCTCGCTCATGCTCATCGCCGACGGCGTCACCCCCTCCAACGAGGGCCGCGGCTACGTGCTGCGCCGCCTCATCCGCCGCGCCGTGCGTGCCATGCGCCTCCTCGGGGTCGAGAAGGCGTGCCTGCCGGAGCTGCTGCCGGCATCACGCGATGCCATGAAGGGCGTCTACCCGGAGGTCGAGAAGGACTTCGAACGCATCAGCCGGATCGCGTACGCGGAGGAGAAGGCATTCCTGCGCACCATCGCCTCGGGTACGGCCCGGCTCGAGGAAGCCGTCCGGGAGTCGCTCGCCGAGGAACGTCCCCTGTCCGGCCAGGACGCTTTCACGCTGCACGACACCTACGGTTTCCCGATCGACCTGACCCTCGAGATGGCGGAGGAGGCGGGACTGGCCGTGGACGCCGACGGCTTCCGCTCGCTCATGCTCGAGCAGCGCCGGCGCGCCCAGGCGGATGCCCGCGGGAAGAAGGCCGGCCACGCCGACCTCTCGGTCTTCAACGAACTCCTCGGACGCGGCCAGACGATCTTCACCGGCTACGACGAGCTGACGTCCGAGGCGACGATCATCGGCGTCCTCGACAAGGGCGCGTCGGTCCCGAGTGCGCTCCAGGGCGACGAGATCGAGCTCGTCCTCGACCAGACCCCGTTCTACGCGGAGGCGGGCGGCCAGGCGGCAGATGTCGGCCTGATCACTGGGGACGGCTTCGTCGTCGAGGTCCTCGACGTCCAGCGGCCCGTCAAGGGCCTCAGCGTGCACCGCGCCGTCGTGCGGGAGGGCGAGGTCGCCCAGGGTGCAACGGTGACGGCTGCCGTCGACCGCCAGCGCCGCCACGCAGGGGAGCAGGCCCACTCGGGGACGCACATCGTCCACGCCGCCCTGCACGAGATCCTCGGTCCCGAGGCGCTCCAGCGCGGGTCCTTCAACAAGGCCGGATACCTGCGCTTCGACTTCTCCTGGGGCGAGGGCATCAGCGCCGCGGCCCGCTCGGAGATCGAGGAGGTCTCCAACATCGCGATCCGCAACAACTACGAGGTCGAGACGAAGATCATGTCCCTCGCGGACGCCAAGGCCCTCGGCGCGACGGCCCTCTTCGGTGAGGCGTACGGCGACACCGTCCGCGTGGTCGAGATGAACGCCGAGTTCTCCCGCGAGCTGTGCGGCGGCACGCACGTGGCGTCCACGTCGCTCATCGGCAGCCTCACGCTCCTCGGCGAGCAGTCCGTCGGATCGGGTAACCGGCGCGTGGAGGCCCTCGTCGGGCTCGACGCGTTCCGGCACCTCGCCGCCGAGCGGGCCCTCGTCTCCGAGCTCTCCGACATGCTGAAGGTGCCGTCCGCCCAGCTGCCCGAGCGCCTCTCCGCCACCCTGAACAAGCTCAAGGCCGCGGAGAAGGAACTCGACCGGCTCCGCAAGGAACAGCTCGCCGCGGCCGCGGGATCGCTCGTCGACACGGCCGTCGACGTCGACGGCGTGCGCCTCGTCGCGCACGACGCCGGCGAGATCGGCGGCGCGGACGAACTGCGGACGCTCGTGCTCGACCTGCGCGGACGCCTGGGATCCGAGCCGGCCGTGGTCGCCGCGACCGGCGTCTCGCAGGACCGACCGCTCGTGCTCGTCGCGACCAACGAGGCGGCGCGGACCGCCGGCGTGAAGGCCGGAGCACTGGTCCGCACGGCGGCGAAGATCCTCGGCGGCGGCGGCGGCGGCAAGGACGACGTCGCGCAGGGCGGCGGTTCGGACGCCTCGCGCATCCCCGACGCACTCTCCGCCATCCGCACGGCTGTAGCGGAACGCTGACGCCTCCCATGACGGACGACGGCGCGGGAGCGGCGACCGGGAACCCGGACGCCGCTCCCTATCCCCGCGGTCCGAAGCTCGGGGTGGATGTCGGGCAGGTCCGCGTGGGACTCGCCGGCTGCGACCGGGACGGCCTGCTGGCCACCCCCATCCGGACGCTGAAGCGCGACGCGCGCAAGAACAGCGACGTCCGGATCCTCGTCCGGGAAGCCGTGGAACGCGGCGCCGTCCAGATCGTCGTGGGACTTCCGAAGAACCTCAGCGGCCGGGAGGGCGCGTCCGCCGACATGGCCCGGACCTATGCCGGCCTGGTGGCCGAGGAATTGATCCGCCAGTCCCACCCGGTGCCGGTACGCTTGGTCGATGAACGGCTGAGCACGGTATCGGCCCACCGTTCGCTCCACGCGGCTGGTCTGAGCAGCCGCGAGCATCGTAAAGTGGTGGATCAGGTGGCTGCTGTCGAAATTCTCCAGCACGCCATCGACATGCAACGTTCACGTGGACGGGACGTGGGGGATCCGGTTCCTGTGCGTGAGGCAGAGGTCGCTCAGGGCCTCCCGCCGACCCCTACTGAGGAGCCAGTTATCAAGGACAGTTCGTCGAGCACGAGGGAACCGGAGTCATGAGTAACCGTACCGGCCAGTCTCCCGCCTCCCGCGACTCCGACGGCCGACACGGCCCCGGGACCCACGCCGGGGACGAGGGGTACGCCCACCCCGAGCCCGTCGAGGAGTTCTTCGCCGCGCAGGACGACCCGCGGCCCGACCGCCGGCCGCAGTCGTCCAAGATGCGGCAGCGACGGCGCCTGCGCCGCACCGTCGTCATGCTCGTCGTCCTCATGCTGTTCGCGGGCACGGTCTACGGCGCCGCGATGATGCTGCGCGACTTCCTCGGACTCGACGACGTCACCGACTACGCAGGGCCCGGCGGCGAGGAGACCGTGTTCACGGTCCCCTCGGGGGCCGGTGCCCTCGCGATCGGCGAGGGCCTCGAGACCGCCGACATCGTCGCCGACTCGGCGACCTTCGTCACGGCGCTCTCGGCGATCGCGGAGGGCCGCGAGGTCCAGCCGGGCGAATACGAGATGCGCCTGCAGATGTCCTCCTCGGATGCCGCGGAGGCGCTGCTGGGCGCCGACCCGTCCCTCGTGTCCTACGCCGCCGTCGCGCGGGACCTCCGGCAGAACGAGGTCTTCGACATCCTCACCGAATCGACGGGTATCCCGCGCGCCGAGTTCGAGGCACTCGCGGCCGCACCGACGCAGTTCGGCCTCCCGCCGCAGGCACTCTCGCTCGAGGGCTACCTGCACCCGGGGGAGTACCGCTTCGACGTCGAGGCCGGCGCCACCGACATCATCGCCGAGATGGTCAAGGCCACGACGGACCGCCTGGCGCAGGACGGCGTCACCGATCCGAACAAGCAGTACGAGATCCTCACCATCGCGAGCATCGTGCAGGCCGAGGCAGGCGAGGGCGACTACGCGACCGTGGCCGGCTCGATCAACAACCGCCTCACGCCCGGCAACACCGAGACCAACGGCCTCCTGCAGTCCGACGCCACCGTGGCCTACGGGCTGGGCAAGCGGACCTACCAGCTGACGCCCGAGGAGAAGGCGGACACGTCCAATCCGTACAACACCTTCGCGAACCCCGGCCTGCCGAAGGGCCCCATCGGCTCGCCGAGCGACGAGGCCATCGACGCGACGGTCAATCCGGCGGACGTGCCCTTCTACTTCTGGGTGACGGTGAACCTCGACACGGCCGAGACCAAGTTCTCCGAGACCTACGCTGAGCACCTGCGCTACGTCGCCGAGTACGACGCCTGGTGCGCCGACAACGCCGGACGGTGCGAGTAGGTGCCCTGGACGGTACCGGGGGCGCCGGGGGCGCCTCGGCGTCTCCGAGCCGCCGTCGTCGGTTCCCCCATCGGCCACTCCAAGTCACCGCTGCTCCACGCGGCGGCGTACCGGGCCCTGGGGATCGACTGCTCCTACACCGCCGTCGAGGTCGCTGAAGCGGACCTCACCGACTTCGTCGCCGGAGTGCGACGCTCCGACGGCTGGCGCGGACTGTCCGTCACCATGCCGCTGAAGGGCGGCATGGCCCGGCTCGTCGACCAGACCACGGACCCGGCGTCGGTGCTCGGGGTGGTCAACACCGTCGTCGTCGAAGGGCACGGCGCGGACCGGGTCCTCACCGGACACAACACCGACGTCGCGGGAGTGGCGAACGCCCTGGCCGCCGCCGGCGTCCGGCGGCCCGAGCGGGCCGCCGTGCTCGGGGGAGGTGGCACCGCTGCCGCGGCCGTCGCGGGGCTCGCCCGGCTCGGTGCGACCGAGGTCACGGTGCTCGTGCGCCGGCCGGAGGCGGCCACCGGGCTCGCGACGATCGGGACCGCGCTCGGCATCGGCGTCACGGTCGAGCCCTGGGGCGGGGCAGGACGGGCGCTGGCGGAGTCGGACGTCGTCATCTCCACGCTCCCGCCCCGCGCAGCGGACGCGCTCTGCCCCCTCCGGGACGGTTTCCGCACGGACGGGACGCTGCTCGACGTCGCCTACGACCCATGGCCCAGCGCCCTCGCAGCGGACTGGCAGCGCGCCGGCGGCACGATCGTGCCCGGCCTCGACATGCTGCTCCACCAGGCGGTCGAACAGGTCCGCCTGTTCTTCCCGGACATCGGGCAGGACAGCGCGACGGTCTTAAACGTGATGTGTGACGCAGTGGGCGCCCCCCGGCACTGAAGCCTGCAGTGCTGCATGGCAGTATGGAAACCATGTTGCGTTGGTTGACGGCAGGAGAATCGCACGGCCCCGCCGTGGTCGGGATCATCGAGGGCATGCCCGCGGGAGTGGGCATCACGAGTACCGACATCCAGGAAGCACTGGCCCGCCGCCGCCTCGGCTACGGGCGCGGAGCCCGCATGAAGTTCGAGCAGGACTCCGTCCGCATCCTCGGCGGCGTGCGCCACGGTCTCACGCAGGGCGGACCCGTGGCCATCGAGGTCGCCAACACCGAGTGGCCCAAGTGGGAGAAGATCATGTCCGCGGATCCGCTCGGCGAGGAGGACGCCGCCGAACTCGCCGCCTCGGCACGCAACGCACCCCTCACCCGGCCCCGGCCGGGGCACGCGGACTTCACGGGCATGCAGAAGTACGGTTTCGACGAGGCTCGCCCCGTCCTCGAGCGCGCGAGTGCCCGCGAGACCGCCACGCGCGTGGCCCTCGGCACGGTGGCCGCGAAGTTCCTCGAGGGCCTCGGCATCCGGCTGGTCAGCCACACGGTGTCCATCGCCTCCGTGTCCGTCCCCGAGGACGCGCCCCTGCCCGGCCCGAACGACGTCATCGCGCTCGACACCGACCCGCTGCGGTGCTTCCACCGGGACACCTCGGACGCGATGGTGGCCGAGGTCGACGCCGCGCACAAGGAGGGCGAGACCCTCGGGGGAGTCGTCGAGGTGGTCGCCTACGGCCTGCCGCCGGGACTCGGGAGCTACGTCCACTGGGACCGCCGGCTCGACTCGCGCCTCGCTGCCGCCCTCATGGGGATCCAGGCCATCAAGGGTGTCGAGGTGGGCGACGGGTTCGAGACCGCCGCGCGCCGCGGAACCGCCGCACACGACGAGATCGTCCGGAACGAGGACGGCAAGATCGTCCGCGTCAGCAACCGCGCGGGCGGCATCGAGGGCGGCATGAGCATCGGCGACGCACTCCGCGTCCGCGCCGCGATGAAGCCCATCGCCACGGTTCCGCGCGCACTGCGCACGGTGGACGTGAGCACGGGTGCCGCCGCCCGGGCCCACCACCAGCGCTCCGACGTGTGCGCCGTGCCGGCGGCGGGAGTGGTCGCCGAGGCCATGACCGCGCTGGTGCTGGCCGAGGCGGTCACCGAGAAGTTCGGCGGCGACTCCCTCGCGGAGACCGCCCGCAACCTGCAGAGCTACCTCGAGAACATCCCGGAGTTCCTGGACTCCGCCGGCGTGTGATGGAGACCCGTTCGCGCCTGGTGCTCATCGGGCCCATGGCATCGGGCAAGTCGGCGGTGGGGCGCGCACTGGCGCAGCGCCTGCACGTCCCCTTCATCGACTCGGACCGCGTGATCGTCGAACGGCACGGCAGTATCGGCTCCCTCTTCGCCCGCGAGGGTGAGCAGTTCTTCCGGAGCATCGAGGCCGACGTGGTGGGCGAGGCCCTGAGGACCGACGACGCCGTCGTCTCTCTCGGTGGCGGAGCTGTGCTCCATCCGCGGACCCGTGCGCTGCTCGCCGATGCCACCGTGGTGTTCCTCGACACCGACATCGACACCGTCCTGCCCCGCATCAGCGCGGACACCGCCCGTCCCCTCCTCGCGGGGAGTCCGGCCGAGCGCTGGCAGGAGCTCTACGCGCAGCGCCGTCCCACCTACGCCTCCCTCGCGTCGATCACCATCGACACGCGCGGACGCTCGGTGCGCGCCGTCGCCGACGCAGTGCTGCAGGAACTGCCCCGAGACCACCGGGCCGACCGTGACGTCGTCCCGGCACAGATCATCCACCCGAACGACGAAAGCGGGACGCAACCCCATGTCGACTGACGACGCGACCATCATCCCGGTGACCGGCAGCACTCCCGAGAACACCTACGACGTCGTCGTGGGACGGGGACTGCTGGGCCGCCTGCCGGCGATCCTCGGGGAGCGGGTGCGCCGCGTGCTGGTCATCCACCCGCGTGCCCTGCGCGCCACGGGAGACACCGTGCGTGCCGAACTCGCCGATGCCGGCTTCACGGCCGTGACGGCCGAGATCCCGGACGCCGAGGAGGGCAAGCACATCCAGGTTGCCGCCTTCTGCTGGCAGGTGCTCGGCCAGAACGACTTCACCCGCTCCGACGCCGTCGTCACGGTGGGTGGCGGAGCGGTGACGGACCTCGGCGGGTTCGTCGCAGCCACCTGGCTGCGCGGCGTGCGGGTGGTGCACCTTCCCACGAGCCTCCTCGGGATGGTGGACGCCGCCGTCGGCGGCAAGACGGGCATCAACACGGCCGAGGGGAAGAACCTCGTGGGCGCCTTCCACCCGCCGGCGGCGGTCCTCGCCGACCTGGACGCCCTGGGCACGCTGCCGAAGAACGAGCTCGTGACCGGGCTCGCGGAAGTGGTCAAGTGCGGCTTCATCGCGGACCCCGTCATCCTCGACCTGATCGAGCAGGACACCGCGGCCGCCACGGACGCGGCATCGCCGGTGCTGCGCGAGCTCGTGGAACGCGCCATCCGGGTGAAGGCCGACGTCGTCTCGGAGGACCTGCGCGACACGGGCCGCCGTGAGTACCTCAACTACGGCCACACCCTCGGGCACGCCATCGAGCTCGCCGAGCGGTACTCCTGGCGCCACGGCGCCGCGGTGTCGGTGGGCCTGGTCTTCGCGGCCGAACTCTCCCGGATGGTGGGGCGGCTCAGCGACGCGGACGCCGACCGCCACAGGGCCATCCTCGAATCCCTCGGGCTCCCCGTGACCTACCGCCGGGACCGCTGGGCGTCCCTCCTCGACGGGATGCGCCGCGACAAGAAGTCCCGTGGCGACCTCCTCCGCTTCGTCGTGCTCGACGGCATCGGCCGGCCCGGCATGCTCGAGGTCCCCGACACCTCCCTGCTCTTCGCCGCCTATCAGGAGATCGCCTCCTGAGCGGCGGCGACGGTTCTCCGCACGGCCACGGGAGCCCGCCGCGCCGCGCGGGGTAGACTGGCTTCTGGACTTTTGGCGCGACTCCGCGCGCCCGCTGTGCCTCGGCCGGCCCATCCATCCGCGAAACCGACGAAAGTGAATCTGTGGCGACCACGAACGACATCAAGAACGGCACTGTGCTGAAACTCGAGGGCAACCTCTGGAACGTCCTCGAATTCCAGCACGTCAAGCCCGGCAAGGGTGGAGCATTCGTCCGCACCAAGCTCCGCAACATCCTCTCCGGCAAGGTGGTCGACAAGACCTTCAACGCAGGCCTCAAGATCGAGACGGCCACCGTGGACCGCCGCGACTACCAGTACCTGTACAAGGACGGCGAGGACTTCGTCTTCATGGACACCACGGATTACGACCAGATCACCGTGCCCGGCAAGGTGGTCGGCAACGCCGCGAACTTCATGCTCGAGAGCCAGATGGCCACCATCGCCATGCACGAGGGCTCACCGCTCTACGTCGAGCTCCCCGCGTCCGTCACGCTGGAGATCACCTACACCGAGCCGGGCCTGCAGGGCGACCGCTCGACCGGCGGCACCAAGCCCGCGACGGTCGAGACCGGCCACGAGATCCAGGTCCCGCTGTTCCTGGGCAACGGCACCAAGGTCAAGGTCGACACCCGGACCGGCGAGTACCTGGGACGCGTCAACGAGTGAGCGCCCGCAGTAAGGCCCGACGTCGGGCCCTCGACATCCTCTTCGAATCGACGCAGCGCGAGATGCCTGCCCTCGAGGTCATCCGCGCACGCCGCGAGAAGACGGACATGGTCATCGCCGACTACACGGTGGACATCGTCGAGGGCGTCCTCGAGCACCAGGAGCAGATCGACGAGTTCCTCAGCACCTACTCCCAGGGCTGGACACTCGACCGCATGCCCGCGGTGGACCTCATGATCCTGCGGATCGGCAGCTGGGAACTGCTGTACAACGACGACGTCCCCGACGGCGTCGCGGTGAGCGAGGCCGTGGAGCTCGCCAAGGTCCTCTCCACCGACGAGTCGCCGAAGTTCGTCAACGGCCTCCTCGGCCGGCTGCAGCAGCTCAAGCCGACCCTGCTCGCGTAGCTCCGCCGACGGACCCTCCGCCACCGGAAGCTCCCGCTGATCGCCCTCCGGGCCGTCGACGGGAGCTTCCCGCGTTCCCGGCCCGGAGCGTGCGGGTGCGCGTCAGCGGGCGGCCGATGCCAGCTGGAAGATCCGCGCGCGCCGCTGCGTGGCGTCGTCCAGGAGCCTGCGTTCCTCGGCGGCGTAGTCGGCGTCGCGCCGTCCGCCCAGCATGCGCTGCCGCGTGTAGGCGATCCGCGATCCGGTGCGGATGAACGCGCGCATGTCCCGCTCGGCGCCCACGGACTGCGCCCAGGCGAGCGCCTGCGACCGGCCCGGGCGCGTCGCCAGCATCCGCACCTCCTCGGGCGTGAACCAGCCGGCCCGGGCGTAGTCGCCGAGCCGTGCCTCGGTCAGGCGGCGCTCGGAGCGGCGCAGGAGGACGACGGAGATCACCGCGGCGACGAACAGCGGCACCTGGACCACGAGGTAGAACAGGAAGAAATCGTTGAACAGCACGAGGGTGCCGCCGTTCCACAGCATGTGCCCCGCGATCGCCGGGAGGAGGCCGAGGACGAAGGCCCCGAGGATCCGGGCGTTCCCGCCGCCACGGCTCAGCGCGAACCCGAGGACGAAGCCGAGCAGCGAGGTGAACATGACGTGGGCGAAGGGCGAGAACAGGCCGCGCAGGATGAAGACGCCCACCAGCGCGCCGGCATTCCCCGACTCCGCCACGGCGGAACCGAAGTACAGGATGTTCTCCGTGAACGCGAAGCCCGCCGCCACCGTCCCGGCGTAGACGATGCCGTCCACGGGGCCGTCGAAATGGCTACGACGCGTGTAGACGAGGATCAGCACGCCGAGCCCCTTGGCGAACTCCTCGACCAGCGGCGCCTGCAGCACCGGCCCGATCACCTCCGGTGAGCTGGTGCCGAGCGCGCTGACCAGCAGTTCCACGACATAGGTGCCGAGCAGCAGCGTCACGACGACGGAGGTGCCGGCACCCCAGAGGAACGCGAAGAGCAGGGCGCCGCGCGGTTCGGGATCCCACCGGTCGATCCAGCGCAGGCCCAGCAGGCAGATGCCCAGCGGCACGAGGGCGAGGATGCCGCAGAGCAGGAACGCGGACGGACCCAGCGACAGGGAGAGCAGGAGCAGGACGCCTGCCACGACGAGGGCCGCGACGATCACGAGGAGCACGTTGAGCACGCCGTGGCGGCGCGGGGGAGGCTGGTTCCAGACGGGCTGGAAGGGGTGCCCTGCAGTGCGGGCGGGCGCCGGACGGTGGTGCCGTACCGTGGTCTCGCCCCACCAGCCCTGCAGCTGCTGCGGCTGCTGCCGCGGTCGATGGTGGCCGTCGGGGTGGTGGTCCACGCCCCCGGGACCGTTCCACCGCGGGCCGCCCGCGCCTGCTCCGGAAAAGTTTCTCGCCATGGTGCAACCCTAGGGGCAAGCGGCGCTGTGATAGTTTTGACGGTGCAACCAGCCTTTAAATTCCGTCCAGTGAGGCGGGGAAGGAGGAAGCGTGTTATGAACGTGCCTGCCTCGGAAACCGGCATCCACAAGCGCGTCGTTCTCGCAGAAGCAGACATCGACCGTGCTCTCACGCGCATCGCCCATGAGATCCTCGAGGCGAACAAGGGGCCGCGTGATCTCGTCCTCCTCGGCATCCCGCGCAGGGGCTTCCCACTCGCGCAGCGGCTCGCCCAGAAGATCGCGGCCGTCGACCCGTCCGTCGACGCGGATCTCATCACGGGACAGCTCGACGTCACCCTGTACCGTGACGACCTCCAGCGCAATCCCACCCGCTCGCCGCTCGCCACCCAGCTCCCGCCGTCGGGCATCGACGACAAGGTCGTGGTGCTGGTCGATGACGTCCTGTACTCGGGGCGCACCATCCGTGCGGCCCTCGACGCCCTCGCGGATCTCGGACGCCCGCGCATCGTGCGCCTCGCCGTCCTCGTGGACCGCGGTCACCGGGAGCTGCCCATCCGTGCCGACCACGTCGGCAAGAACCTCCCGACGTCCTCCCGCGAGCGCGTGCGGGTCCACCTCGCGGAGATCGACCTGATCGGGGGTTCCGCGGTGAACGAGGTCGTCATCGAGGACCGCGCGTGAAGCACCTGCTCAGCACCCAGGACCTCTCCGCGAGGAACGCCCTGCGCCTGCTGGATGTCGCCGAGGAGATGTCCGCCGTGGGGGAGCGGGAGATCAAGAAGCTCCCGGCCCTGCGCGGACGCACCGTGGTGAACCTCTTCTTCGAGGACTCCACGCGCACGCGCATCTCCTTCGAGGCCGCGGCCAAGCGCCTGTCCGCGGACGTCATCAACTTCGCGGCGAAGGGCTCCTCCGTGTCGAAGGGGGAATCCCTGAAGGACACGGCCCAGACCCTCGAGGCGATGAGCGCGGACGCCGTCGTCATCCGCCACCCGGCGTCCGGGGCACCGGCCCGCCTCGCCGCGTCGGGCTGGATCGACGCGGCCGTGGTCAACGCCGGCGACGGGACCCACGAACACCCCACCCAGGCACTGCTCGACGCGTTCACGCTGCGCCGCCACTGGGCCCGGATCGGCGGCGGCCCCTCGGCCGGCACCACGCTCGCCGGGATGAAGGTCCTGATCGTCGGTGACGTCCTCCACTCCCGGGTGGCCCGCTCCAACGTGTGGCTCCTGACGACCCTGGGTGCGGAGGTCCTGCTCGCGGGCCCGCCCACGCTGCTGCCCGTCGGCGTCGGTTCCTGGCCCTGCACGGTGTACTACAACCTCGACGACGCCCTCGCGCAGCGCCCCGACGCCGTCATGATGCTCCGCCTGCAGGCGGAGCGCATGAACGCCGCGTTCTTCCCGTCGACACGCGAGTACTCGCGGCGCTGGGGCTTCGACGACGGACGCCTCGCGCTGCTCGACACGATGGGCCTGCACGACACGGTCATCATGCACCCCGGACCCATGAACCGCGGGCTCGAGATCTCCTCCGCCGCGGCCGACTCGCCCCGCTCCACGGTGCTCGCCCAGGTCCGCAACGGGGTGTCCGTGCGCATGGCGGCGCTCTACCTGCTGCTCTCGGGCGACCACCACGACGAGCAGGACGGCGAGATGCACGACGAACTGCCTGCCACGACGCCGGAAGGCCGCATCAAGTGACGACGAACACCAGCACTCTGCCCGAATACCTCATCGTGGGCGCCTCGATCACAGGTGGCGCCCCGCAGGACCTGCTGGTCCGCGACGGCGTTCTCGCCGCCGTCGGGCCGTCCGCGGCGGCTGACGCCTCGGCGGCCGCGATCACCATCGCCGCCGAGGGCCTCGTGGCCCTGCCCGGCATGGTGGACCTCCACACGCATCTGCGCGAGCCGGGCCGGGAGGACGCCGAGACCGTCGAGACCGGATCGCGCGCTGCCGCACTGGGTGGCTTCACGGCGGTCCACGCCATGGCCAACAGCTCGCCCGTGGCCGACACCGCGGGTGTCGTGGAGCAGGTGTACCGCCTCGGCCTCGCCGCGGGCTGGGTCGAGGTCCGCCCGGTGGGCGCCGTGACCGTGGGTCTCGGCGGGGAACGGCTCGCGGAACTCGGGGCGATGGCGGAGTCCCGCGCGGCTGTCCGGGTCTTCTCCGACGACGGCGTCTGCGTCTCCGATCCGGTGCTTATGCGCCGGGCGCTCGAGTACGTCAAGGCCTTCGACGGCGTCATCGCACAGCACGCCCAGGAGCCGCGGCTCACCGAGGGTGCCCAGATGAACGAGGGCGACGTCTCGGCGGTCCTCGGGCTCACCGGCTGGCCCGCCGTCGCGGAGGAGAGCATCATCGCCCGCGACGTCCTGCTCGCCCAGCACGTCGGGTCGAGGCTGCACGTCTGCCACGTGTCCACTGCGGGGTCGGTGGAGATCATCCGCTGGGCCAAGGCACGCGGCATCGACGTCACCGCCGAGGTCACGCCGCACCACCTGCTCCTCACGGACGAACTCGTCCGCAGCTACGACCCGGTCTACAAGGTCAATCCGCCGCTGCGCACCTCCGACGACGTCCACGCCCTGCGGGCCGCCCTCGCCGACGGCACCATCGATGTCGTCGGCACGGACCACGCCCCGCACCCGAGCGAGCACAAGGAATGCGAGTGGGCCCAGGCCGCGATGGGCATGACCGGCCTCGAGACCGCCCTGTCGGTGGTGCAGCACACGATGGTGGAGACCGGCCTGCTCGACTGGGAGGGCTTCGCCCGGGTCACGTCGGTCACCCCTGCCCGGATCGGCCGCCTCGCCCACCAGGGCCGTCCCCTGGCGGCCGGCGAGCCCGCGAACCTGATCCTCGTCGATCCCGCCGCGCGGTGGACGGTCGATCCCGCGACCATGGCCACGAAGGGCCGCAACAGCCCCTTCCGCGGCCTCGAGCTGCCCGGCAGCGTGCGGGCCACGTTCTACGGCGGCCACCCCACG
The DNA here is from genome assembly GCF_057291175.1 of Arthrobacter sp. UYP4. Classification (NCBI taxonomy): domain Bacteria; kingdom Bacillati; phylum Actinomycetota; class Actinomycetes; order Micrococcales; family Micrococcaceae; genus Arthrobacter; species Arthrobacter sp. UYP4. Next base: position 583,990 of record NZ_JBXAVU010000001.1, on the reverse strand, counting down.
GTGCTCGACGGACGCCTGGCCGCGCCCCGGCCGGCCGCGGGACCTGCGACCGCCCAGGAGGCGCCGGCATGGAGTATCTAGGCTGGGTGGCCCTCGCCGTCGGCATCATCGTCGTCGTCGTCGCCCTGATGGCCCTCGGCTGGCGCAACCGGCTCCGCCGTCAGGCGGACGTCGCCGAACCCCCGGGAGCTCCCGCCGATCCCGGCCCCGTACTCTACGAGGCCGAGGGCCAGTACGTCGCGACGACGACGGCGGGGGACTGGCTCGACCGCATCGCGGTGCACGGGCTGGGCCTGCGGGGCAACGCCGTCGCCACCGTGTACGCCGCCGGTGTCCTGATTACGCGCACGGGTGCACGCTCCGTCTACATCCCGCGCACCGACCTCACGTCGGTCCACCTCGCCAGCGGCATGACCGGCAAGTTCGTCGAGAAGGAGGGCCTGGTCGTGATCACCTGGCTCCTCGGCACCGAGCGGGTCGATACGGGCTTCCGGACCCGCCATGCCGCCTCCAAGGCCCAGCTCGTCGCCGCCGTCGCGGCGCTCGTGCCGGCCCCACCCCCCGCTACGACCCACCACCGAACTCCACCGACCCCCGAAGGCAGGGAACAGCTGTGAGCACCGTCCAATCCAAGGCACCGGTCCATCGGAAGGCACCCGCGGTGCTCGTCCTCGAGGACGGGCGGACCTTCCGCGGCCGCGCCTACGGCGCCGAGGGCACCGCCCTCGGCGAGGCCGTCTTCGCCACCGGCATGACCGGCTACCAGGAGACCATCACCGACCCCTCCTACGCGCGCCAGCTGGTGGTCCAGACGGCGCCCCACATCGGCAACACCGGGGTCAACGCCGACGACGCCGAGTCCCGGCGGATCTGGGTGGCCGGGTACATCATCCGCGACGCCGCACGGCGCCCGTCGAACTGGCGCTCGGAGCAGAGCCTCGACGACCAGCTGCGCGAGCAGGGCGTCGTCGGGATCGAGGGCGTCGACACGCGCGCCATCACCCGCCACCTGCGCGAGCGCGGGGCCATGCGTGCCGGGATCTTCTCCGGCGAGGACGCCTCGCAGTCGGAGGGCCGGCTGCTCGAGCAGGTCGTCGCCCAGCCGTCCATGGCGGGCGCGCGCCTGGCCGACGAGGTCAGCATCGACGCCGCGTATGTCGTCGAGCCGGCCGACCACGGCTGGACAGGCGAGACGGTGGCGACGATCGCCGCGCTGGATCTCGGCATCAAGGCCATGACGCCCAAGCACTTCGCGCAGCGCGGCGTACGCACTGTCGTCCTGCCGGCCGGCGCCACCTTCGAGGACATCGCGGCCGCGCGGCCCGACGGCGTGTTCATGTCCAACGGCCCGGGTGATCCGGCCACCGCGGACGCGCAGGTGGACCTCCTCCGGCGCGTGCTCGACGAGCGGATGCCGTTCTTCGGCATCTGCTTCGGCAACCAGATCCTCGGACGCGCGCTCGGCTTCGGGACGTACAAGCTCCGCTACGGCCACCGCGGCATCAACCAGCCGGTCCTGGACCGCCGCACCGGCAAGGTGGAGATCACGTCGCAGAACCACGGCTTCGCGGTCGACGCGCCCCTCGACGGCCCCGTCGAGGCGCCCGCCGGACGCTACGGCCGCGTCGAGGTCAGCCACGTCAGCCTGAACGACGACGTCGTCGAGGGCCTCGCGTGCCTGGACCTGCCCGCGTTCTCCGTCCAGTACCACCCAGAGGCGGCGGCGGGTCCCCACGACTCCGCCTACCTCTTCGACCGCTTCATCGACCTCATGCAGACCGAGAAGGAACGCGCGGGCTCGGGCGACGCCCGCGCGGCGTCGGCCCTCGATGCCCCCTCCGAGTCGGAGGCGCTCGAGCGTGCGGCCGCCGCAGAACTCGGCACGCACGAATCCAAGGTGACGGGCACGCAGCCCCGGCACAGCCCCGCAGAACAGAGCAGCACCACGGAGGAAGAGAACTGATGCCCCGCAGAACCGACCTCAAGAGCGTCCTGGTCATCGGCTCAGGGCCGATCGTCATCGGCCAGGCCGCCGAATTCGACTACTCGGGAACCCAGGCGCTGCGCGTCCTGCGCGAGGAGGGCCTGCGCGTCATCCTCGTGAACTCGAACCCCGCCACGATCATGACCGACCCCGAGTTCGCGGACGCCACCTACGTGGAGCCGATCACGCCCGACGTCGTCGCGAAGATCATCGAGAAGGAGCGGCCGGACGCCCTGCTGCCGACCCTCGGCGGGCAGACGGCGCTGAACACGGCCATCGCCCTCGACAAGAACGGCGTCCTGGAGAAGTTCGGCGTCGAGCTGATCGGGGCGAACATCGCCGCCATCGAGCTCGGCGAGGACCGCGAGAAATTCAAGGGCGTCGTCGAGCGCTGCGGTGCCGAGTCCGCCCGCTCCGCCATCATCCACTCGATCGACGAGGCCCTCGTGGCGGCGGAGGACCTGGGCTACCCGATGGTCGTCCGTCCCTCGTTCACGATGGGCGGTCTCGGGTCGGGACTCGCGTACACGGAGCAGGACCTGCGCCGGATCGTCGGCCAGGGCCTGCAGTACAGCCCCACGAGCGAGGTCCTGCTCGAGGAGAGCATCCTCGGCTGGAAGGAGTACGAGCTCGAGATGATGCGTGACAAGAACGACAACGTCGTGGTCGTCTGCTCCATCGAGAACTTCGATCCCGTCGGCGTGCACACCGGCGACTCCATCACCGTGGCGCCGGCCCTGACCCTCACCGACCGGGAGTACCAGCGCCTCCGCGACATCTCCATCGCCGTCATCCGTGAGGTCGGCGTCGACACGGGCGGCTGCAACATCCAGTTCGCCGTCGAGCCGGACACCGGGCGCGTCGTCGTCATCGAGATGAACCCGCGCGTGTCGCGGTCCTCCGCGCTGGCGTCGAAGGCCACGGGCTTCGCGATCGCCAAGATCGCGACGAAGCTGTCCCTCGGCTACACGCTCGACGAGATCCCGAACGACATCACCCTGAAGACCCCGGCCTCGTTCGAGCCGACGCTCGACTACGTGGTGGTCAAGGTCCCGCGGTTCGCATTCGAGAAGTTCCCGGCCGCCGACCCCACGCTCACCACCACCATGAAGTCCGTCGGCGAGGCGATGGCGATGGGCCGCAACTTCACCGAGGCGCTCCAGAAGGCGCTCCGCTCGCTCGAGCAGAAGGGCTCCCAGCTGTCCTTCGCCCCGGTCGCGGTCGAGGACGTCGACGCCCTCGTCGAGGCTGCGAAGCGCCCCACCACCGAACGACTCTCGCAGGTGCAGCGCGCGCTGCTCGGCGGCGCGAGCGTGGAGCGGCTGTACGAGGCCACCGGGATCGACCCGTGGTTCCTCGACCAGCTCGTGCTCCTCAACGAGGTGGCCGAGGAGGTGCGCTCGGCGCCGAACCTGACGGAGGACGTGCTGCGGCACGCCAAGCGCCACGGCTTCTCCGACGAGCAGATCGGGCTGCTGACCTCCACCCCCGACGCCGTCGTACGCGGTGTCCGGCACGCCCTCGGCATCCGCCCGGTCTTCAAGACGGTGGACACGTGCGCCGCGGAGTTCGCGGCCTACACGCCGTACCACTACTCGTCCTACGACGAGGAGGACGAGGTGGAGCAGCACGAGAAGCCTTCGGTCATCATCCTCGGCTCCGGACCCAACCGGATCGGCCAGGGGATCGAGTTCGACTACTCGTGCGTCCACGCCACCATGGCGCTGCGCGAGGCCGGCTACGAGACCGTGATGGTCAACTGCAACCCCGAGACGGTCTCCACCGACTACGACATCTCCACGCGCCTGTACTTCGAGCCGCTGACCCTCGAGGACGTCCTGGAGGTCATCGCCGCGGAGCAGCGTACCGGTGGCGTGCTCGGCGTGTTCGTGCAGCTCGGCGGCCAGACACCGCTCAAGCTCGCCCAGGAACTGGCCGACGCCGGCATCCCGATCCTCGGCACCTCGCCGGAGGCCATCGACCTCGCCGAGCACCGCGGGGCCTTCAGCCGCGTCCTCGACGCGGGCGGGCTCATCGCGCCGAAGAACGGCACCGCGGTGTCCTTCGAGGACGCCAGGACGATCGCCGACGACATCGGCTATCCCGTCCTCGTCCGCCCCTCCTATGTGCTGGGCGGCCGCGGCATGGAGATCGTCTACGACGAGGCCAACCTCTCCCGCTACATCACGAACGCCACGGAGATCACCGAGGCGCACCCCGTGCTGATCGACCGCTTCCTCGAGGACGCCATCGAGATCGACGTCGACGCCCTGTACGACGGCACGGAGATGTACCTCGGCGGGATCATGGAGCACATCGAGGAGGCCGGGATCCACTCCGGCGACTCGGCGTGCGTGCTGCCGCCCATCACCCTCGGTGCCGACGTCCTGCAGCGCGTCCGCGAGGCGACGCTCGCCATCGCCGAAGGGGTCGGCGTCCGCGGACTCATCAACATCCAGTTCGCCCTCGCCTCGGACGTGCTCTACGTCCTCGAAGCGAACCCCCGCGCCTCGCGGACCGTGCCCTTCGTGTCGAAGGCCACGGGCGTGCAGCTCGCCAAGGGCGCCGCGCTCATCGGGACCGGGGTCACGGTCGCCGAGCTCCGCACGCGGGGCCTGCTGCCCGCGAGGGGCGACGGCGGATCCCTCCCGCTGGACGCCCCGGTGTCCGTCAAGGAGGCCGTCCTGCCGTTCAGCCGCTTCCGCACGCCGGAGGGCACCGTGGTGGACTCGCTGCTGGGCCCGGAGATGCGTTCGACGGGCGAGGTCATGGGGATCGACAAGTACTTCGATACCGCCTTCGCCAAGAGCCAGGCCGCGGCCAACGCGGCCCTGCCCGTCAGCGGCAAGGTCTTCGTGTCGGTGGCGAACCGCGACAAGCGCTCGATCATCATGCCGGTCAAGCGCCTCGTGGACCTCGGCTTCGAGATCGTCTCGACCGGCGGCACCGCGGACGTCCTCCGCCGTAACGGCATCCAGGCGACCACGGTCCGCAAGGTCGCCGAGGGAGCGGGCGAGGGCCGGGGCACCGTCGTCGACCTCATCACCGAGGGCGGCATCGACATGATCATCAACACGCCTTCGGGCGGCCAGGCGCGCGGAGACGGCTACGAGATCCGGGCGGCCGCGACCTCCTACGGGCTGCCGGTCATCACCACCATCCCCGAGGTGGGGGCCGCCGTCCAGGCGATCGAGGCCATGCGTTCCTACGAGTGGTCCGTCACGAGCCTGCAGGAACACGCGGCGAACCTGCGTGCCTCCACCGAGGCCCGCGATGCCTCCTGAGGCCGGTGCCGCCGCGCGCCGCGCCCCCTTCGGGGAGCGGCTCGCCGTGGCCCGCGCCGCCAAGGGCAGCCTCTGCGTCGGCATCGACCCCCACCCCGCCCTGCTGGGCGCCTGGGGGCTCGAGGACTCGCCGGGCGGCCTCGAACGGTTCTCGCTCGCGGTGCTCGACGCCGTCGGGCCCGTGGCGGCGGCCGTGAAACCCCAGGTGGCCCTCTACGAGCGCCACGGGGCACGCGGACTCGCCGTCCTCGAGACGCTCCTGGTGCGCGCAGCGGAGGCCGACGTCCTGACCATCGCCGACGCGAAGCGCGGCGACATCGGCTCGACCATGCAGGCGTACGCGGAGGCGTGGCTGGGGGAGGGCCGGCCCCTCGCCGCCGACGCCGTCACGCTCAACCCCTACCTGGGCTTCGAGTCGCTCCGTCCCGCGCTCGATCTCGCGGCGGCCACGGGCCGCGGCGTGTTCGTCCTCGCGCTGACCTCGAACCCGGAAGGCCGCACCGTGCAGCATGCCGGCGGGGAGGAGTCCGTGGCGCGGTCCATCGCCCGCGCCGCCGCAGCCGAGAACGTCGGCCCCGGTCCCGGATCCGTCGGGCTCGTCGTCGGGGCGACGATCGGCGACGCGGCACACCGGCTCGGCCTGGACCTGGCCGCACTCAACGGCCCGATCCTCGCGCCCGGGGTGGGCGCCCAGGGTGCGGGGCAGGAGGAACTCGCCGCCGCATTCGGATCGGCCCTGCCGTTCGTGCTCCCCACGTCGAGCCGCGCCATCCTGGCCGCCGGGCCCGACGGCGGGGACCTGCGCTCCGCCGCCGAGCGGACGCGCGACGGGCTCCGATGAGCCGGGGCGCGCATTGATTTCGGACGGGTGCGCCCGGTAGGTTCGGTTCCGGACCGACCCCGTGCCGGTCCCGTTCGACCTCCGTCCCGGCCCGAGTCCTCCTCGGGCGATCCATCCAACGAGCGGTCGCCGTCCTGCAGGGCGGCGTCCAGCGCAGGGAGCACCCGTGAGCCTCAAGCCATTGACGGACGTCGAGCGAACGCGGGCACGCGAGAAGGCGACGGCGGCACGGGCGGTGCGGGCGGACATCAAGGCCCGACTGAAGACCGGTAAGCTCTCAGTGGCGGACGTGATCGAGAATTCCGGCGGCGAGGACGCCGTGGGCCGCCTCCGGGTCCTGGATCTCCTCAAGGCACTGCCCGGCGTCGGGGACGTCCGGGCGGCGGCGATCATGGCGGAGGTCGGGATCGCCGCGACACGTCGCGTGCGAGGCCTCGGCATCCACCAGCGCACGGCTCTCGTCTCATACCTCGAACACCATCATTCTGGCTCGGCCAGCAAGTAAGGAAGCGTTTGTGTTGCAGCCCAGGTTGACTGTCCTCGCCGGCCCGACGGCGGTCGGCAAGGGAACCGTCTCGACCTACATCCGGGACAACTACCCCGAGGTGTGGCTCTCCGTCTCCGCGACCACGCGCCCGCCGCGACCCGGCGAGGTGGACGGCGTTCACTACTTCTTCGTCTCGCCCGAGGAGTTCGACTCGCTCATCGCCGACGGTCAGCTGCTGGAGTGGGCCGTGGTCCATGGCCGTAACCGCTACGGGACGCTGCGCCGCACGGTCCAGGCCGCGATGGACGAGGGCCGCACGGTGCTCCTCGAGATCGACCTGCAGGGCGCGCGGCAGGTCAAGGAGAGCATGCCGGAGGCCAACTTCGTCTTCCTCGCCCCGCCGAGCTGGGACGAGATGGTGCGCCGCCTCGTGGGCCGCGGCACCGAAACGCCCGAGGAACAGCAGCAACGGCTGGAAACCGCTAAACTGGAACTTGCCGCCGAGCCGGAATTCAACCACACCGTCGTCAACGACTCCGTGGAGCATGCGGCAGACGAGCTCGTATCACTGATGGGACTGCGTCCGCTGCAGCGCTGAGAAGCCCCGCAGCAGCCGTTCCGCCTAATATTTGGAGATTTTGTGTCAACTCAGCCCGAAGGCATCATCAACCCGCCGATCGACTCTCTGCTGGAGGCCTCGGACTCGAAGTACGCCCTCGTGATCTACGGCGCCAAGCGCGCCCGCCAGATCAACGCGTACTACTCCCAGCTCCACGAGGGGCTCTTCGAGTACGTCGGCCCCCTCGTCGACACGAAGCTGAACGAGAAGCCCCTCTCCATCGCACTGCGGGAGATCAACGAGGGCATGCTCGTGTCCTCGCCCATGGAACAGTCCGAATAGTCCGGCCCCCGAAGCAGGCCACGGACGACCGGTGCGCATAGTACTTGGTGTCGGAGGAGGGATCGCGGCCTACAAGGCAGCATCCCTCCTCCGTCTTTTCACGGAGTCCGGGCATGACGTCACCGTCATCCCGACCGACGCCGCCATCCGCTTCGTCGGGACCGCCACCTGGGAGGCCCTCTCGGGCAACCCGGTGAGCAACAGCGTCTGGGACGACGTCGACAAGGTCAACCACGTACGGCTCGGCCACGAGGCCGACCTCATCGTCGTCGCCCCCGCCACCGCGGACGTCCTCGCGCGCGCCGCCGCGGGTCTGGCCAACGACCTCCTGACCGGCACGCTCCTCATGGCGCACGGGCCCGTCTTCCTGGCCCCGGCGATGCACACCGAGATGTGGCAGCACGCGGCCACCCGGGCGAACGTCGCCACCCTCCGCTCGCGCGGCGTCACCGTCATGGAGCCGGCCTCCGGTCGACTCACCGGTGCGGACTCGGGTCCCGGCCGGCTCCCCGAGCCCGCCGACATCTTCGCGGCGGCGATGGACGCCGTCGCCCGCAGCGGGGGCTCCGGTCCGCTGCGGGGCAGGCGCGTGACCATCTCCGCCGGAGGCACCCGGGAGGCCCTCGATCCCGTGCGCTTCCTCGGCAACCGCTCGTCCGGCAAGCAGGGTATGGCCCTCGCCGAAGCGGCACTCGCGCAGGGTGCACATGTGACCCTCGTCCTCGCTCACGCCGACGTCGCCCCGCCGCCCGGGTGCGACGTCGTACGGGTCGAGTCCGCGCTGCAGCTGCGCGACGCCGTCCTCGAGGCCCTGCCCGCAACGGACGTCCTCGTGATGGCCGCTGCCGTGGCGGACTTCCGGCCCGCCGAGGTCGTCGCCACGAAGATCAAGAAGCGCGACGACGGCTCGGATCCCGTGATCACCCTCGTCCGCAACCCCGACGTCCTCCGCGAGGCGGTGCTCGCGCGGGAGGGGCGCTCGGAGCCGCTCGTGATCGCCGGATTCGCCGCCGAGACGGGAGACGCGACGGCCGATCCGCTGACGCATGCCCGGGCCAAGCTCGCGCGGAAGGGCTGCGACTTCCTCGTCCTCAACGTCGTCGGCTCTGACCTCGTCTTCGGCGAGGATTCCAACGCCGTCACGATCCTGGGCGCCGACGGCACCGAGTCCGCTCCGGTGCGGGGTTCCAAGCGGGCCGTCGCCGACGCCGTCATCGGGCACGCCGCGCGGCTCCTCGCCCCCTGATGCGCGGGCGCCCTCCGGTCCGCCGCGCCCGTTCCGTCGGGGAGCAGCCGGGCCGGACCGTCCCCCCGACCAAGTAGAGTGGGCACGTGAATCCACCGAGCACTGAGTCCCCCCTGCGCCTTTTCACCTCGGAATCGGTCACCGAGGGCCATCCGGACAAGATCTGCGACCAGATCAGCGACGCCATCCTCGACGGGCTCCTCGAGCAGGACCCCGACTCCCGCGTGGCGGTCGAGACCCTGGTCACCACGGGCCTCGTGCACGTGGCGGGCGAGGTCACCACGGAGGCGTACGTCGAGATCCCCGACATCGTCCGCCGGACCATCCTCGGCATCGGCTACGACTCCTCGGCCAACGGCTTCGACGGCGCCCGCTGCGGCGTCTCGGTATCCATCGGGCAGCAGTCCGCGGAGATCGCCTCGGGTGTGTTCACCTCCCTCGAGACCCGTGAGGGCACCGGCGTCGACCCCTACGACGCCCAGGGTGCCGGGGACCAGGGCATCATGTTCGGCTACGCGAGCGACGAGACCGCGGTGATGATGCCCACGCCCATCTGGCTGTCGCACCGCCTCTCGGAGCGCCTCACCGCGGTCCGCAAGGACGGCATCCTCCCGTACCTGCGGCCCGACGGGAAGACCCAGGTGACCATCGGGTACGACGGCGACCGGCCGGTCTCCATCGACTCCGTCGTCATCTCGTCCCAGCACTCCGCCGACGTGTCCCTCGAGCAGCTCCGCGCCGATCTCGCCGACCACGTCATCGCGCCGGTCCTGGCGGACTCCGAGCTCGACACGTCCTCGGTGCGCCACATCCTCAACCCCGGCGGCGCCTTCGTGATCGGCGGACCCGTGGGTGATGCCGGACTCACCGGCCGCAAGATCATCGTGGACACCTACGGCGGGATGGCACGCCACGGCGGCGGAGCGTTCAGCGGCAAGGATCCGTCGAAGGTGGACCGCTCGGCCGCGTACGCCATGCGCTGGGTGGCGAAGAACGTCGTGGCGGCGGGCCTCGCCCGCCGGGCCGAGATCCAGATCGCCTACGCCATCGGCATGGCCCAGCCCGTCGGGATCTACGTCGAGACGTTCGGCACCGAGACCGTGGACCCGCTGGCCATCGGCACGGCGATCCGCGAGATCTTCGACCTCCGGCCCCTCGGCATCATCAACGCCCTCGACCTGAAGCGCCCCGTCTACCAGCGCACCGCGGCGCACGGCCACTTCGGCCGCGAGGAGGACGGCTTCACCTGGGAGCGTACCGATCGCGTCGACAAGCTCCGGAGCTACTTCGACGCCTGAGGCGGGAGGGGACGGCGGCCGGCGCACGCCGGTCCCGGCGACATCATGACGGAGACGAAGCGGGATTCGGGCGGCACGGACGGCCAGCTGTCGCTGCTGCACGGCTTCGGCGCTGCGAAGCTGCCGCGCACCGATCCCGAGCGCGCGTCCGCCCTGCCCGTGGCGCGGGTCGTCCTCGACGCCCAGCTCCCGCACCTCGACCGGTTCTTCGACTACGCGGTGCCCGCCGCCATGGACGCCGAGGCCCAGCCCGGCGTGCGGGTCAAGGTGCGGTTCGCCGGCCGCGAGCAGGCGGGCTTCCTGGCCGAACGCGTCGACGAGGCCAGCACCACGGCGACGCTCCTGCCGCTGAGCAAGGTCGTCTCCCCGCACCGGGTGCTGACGCCCGAGGTCCTGGCGCTCGCGACGGCGGTCGCCGCGCGGTCCGTCGGCACGGTGAGCGACGTCCTGCGCTCCGCCGTGCCGCCGCGCATGGCCCGTGTCGAGGCCGAGTTTCCCCCCGAGGCGGCCGACGGCGCCGCGCCCGTCGCGGCAGGCCCGTCGTCCGGCAGCTTCCGGCGCTACCCGAGCGGCTCCGCCTTCCTCCAGCACCTGACCGCCGGGGAATCGCCCCGGGCCGTCCTCACGAGCCTGGGTGGCTTCGGCGCCAGGGCCTGGACGGAGGAGATCGCCGACGCCGTGGCGGCCGCGGCGGCCTCGGGGCGGGGATCCGTCGTCGTCGTCCCCGACCAGCGCGACCTCGCCCGCGTCGAGGCCGCCCTCACCGCCCGGCTCGGTGCCGCCGCCGTCGCCCGCCTGACGGGCGAGGACGGAGCCACGCCGCGGTACCGCAACTTCCTGCGCCTCCTCACGGGCACGGCGACCGTCGCGGTGGGCACGCGCTCCGCCGCCTACGCCCCCGTGCGAGACCTCGGCCTGCTCTGCCTGTGGGACGACGGCGACGACCAGCACATCGAGCAGCGCGCACCCTACCAGCACGTCCGCGACGTGCTGCTCCTGCGGGCCGAGCGGGAGGGTGCCGCGGTACTGCTCTCCTCCTTCGCCCGGACCACCGAGTCCCAGCGCCTCGTCGACACGGGCTGGGCACGCGCCATCCAGGCGGACCGCGCCGAGGTGCGACGGTCCACGCCACGCGTCGTCCACGCGGCCGACGCCTACCAGATGGAGCGGGACCCGCTGGCCGCGCAGGCCCGGATCCCGCACGCCGCCTGGGCCGCGGCGCAGGCGGGGCTCCGGCACGGCCCCGTGCTGCTGCAGGTCGCGCGGACCGGCTTCTCTCCGGCGCTGGCCTGCGACCGGTGCCGCCACCCGGCCCGCTGCTCCGCCTGCGCCGGGCCACTGGCCCAGGCCGGACGGGATGCCCCCCTGGTGTGCCGCTGGTGCGGGCGGCCGGACAACTCCTGGTCGTGCGCCGAATGTGGTGGCACGCGGGTCCGGGCGACCGTCGCGGGTGCCACCCGGACCGCGGAGGAACTGGGGAGGGCGTTCCCGGGCGTGCCGGTCGTCTCCTCGGCGGGCGAGCACATCGTCGACACCGTCCGCGATGTCCCCGCCGTCGTCGTCGCGACGCCCGGCGCAGAACCCGTGGCCCCCGGCGGCTACGCGGCCGTCATCCTCCTCGACGGCAACGCCCTGCTGAGCCGCGAGTCGCTGCGTGCGGGCGAGGACGCCCTCCGGCGGTGGTTCTCGGCGGCGATCCTCGCCCGTCCGTCCACGGCAGGCGGCACGGTGGTGATCACGGGCGACGACGACGTCGCGGTGGGGCACCTCGTGCGCTGGGATCCTGCGGGCGCCGCCGCCCGCGAACTCGTCGAGCGGCAGGAGCTCGGGCTGCCTCCGGCCGTGCGGTACGCGGTGCTGACGGGGACCCGGGAGGCCCTCACCCACTTCCTCGACGGCGTCGAGACGGAGGGGGCCGCGCGCGTCGTCGGCCCGGCCCCGATTCCGCCCGATGTGCGCCGGGAGGCGATGCTCGCCGCGCGTGCCGCCGCCGCGGCAGGGCGCGGTGCGGATTCGCCGGGGCGGGCGGCGACGGAGGCCCTGGCCGGCCAGGGCTCCCACCGCGTCCTGCTGTTCTTCCCCTACCGTGCCGCTGCGGGCATCACGCGGCAGCTGCGCGCACGCCGGGCCGCGCTGTCGGCGAAGCGGACGGGCGAGCCCGTCCACATCCGGCTCGATGCGCTGGACGTGCTCTAGGCGGCCTCCGTCACGGCGGGGGGACGCGGCGCCAGCCCTCGGAGTCGACCTCGATCACGAGGGGGACGACGGCCGCCACGCCCTGGCTCCGCAGCGCCTCCTCGATGTCCGGCGACGGTGCGGCGACCACGAAGGTCTCGCCGCGGTACAGGTCCGCCGTCGCGTTCACGAGCGCCACGAGGGCCTCGTGCCCTCGGCACCCGAAGCGCCCGGCGATCGGCAGCCGGGCCAGCCACGACGGCGGGATGCCCGCGTCGTCGACGAGGACGGCCGTCGCCGGGCACTGGAGATCCATGTCAGGAGCCTGCCCGGGGGAGCGGCTGGTGCCCCGCCGCTCCCCGTCCGGGAACCCCCGGTCGGGGGACCGGCGGTCGCGGGGTCCGTCGGGAAGGGCGCGTCATGAGCCCTTCGCCCCGTCCTCCGGCCGCGGGACCGACCGGGTGCGCCCGCGTCGCCGCCGCCGGGTGTATTCGGACACCGCACGCCGGCAGGCACCCCGCAGCTGCTCCGCGGACACCTCCCAGGAATAGCTCCCTGCACGCTCGAGCCCGGCGCGGGATGCTGCGGCCCACCGCGCGGGGTCGTCGAGGCTCCGCACCGCCGAGGCCACGTCCTCCGGGTCCCCGGGATCGACGAACAGGGCTGCCTCGCCCCCGACCTCACGGAAGATCGGGATGTCGCTCGCGACGACGGGCGTGCCGGTGGCCATCGCCTCGATGATGGGCAGGCCGTAGCCTTCCGCCCGGGACAGCGTGAGCAGGGCCGTCGAGTCGTGGAGCAGGTCCTCGTACTCCGCATCCGTCACGCCCCCGTGGAAGACGATGCGCTGCTCGTCCGCCGCCAGGTCCGTGAGTTCGGCGCGGCGTTCGGGCGTGATGCGGCTGAGCAGGTGGAGCGTGTGCCGGGGCAGCAGGGCCATGGCGCGGACGAGGGTCTCGACGTTCTTGTACGGCATGAAGGAGCCCATGTAGAGCAGCGACGGCGAGCGCGGCGCGTCAGGGTCCCGCCGGCGTTCCGTGGGCTGCGGGGCGTTGCCGACGAGCAGGACGGGCCTGCGGGTGAGCCTGTGCTCCGCCATGAGGGCCGCCGTGGTGTCGGAGATCGTCGCGACCACGTCGGCCCGGTCGAGCAGCAGGCGCTGCGGCCAGTAGGCGAGATGGTACAGCCGCCAGAGCAGGCGCACCGGGAGGGGGAGGAAGGACGGCGGCAGGGGGTTCTGGTAGTAGATCAGGTCGTGCAGCGTGAGGACGAGAGGGTATCTGCGGCCCCACGAGCCCATCGTCTGCATGGGGCACACGACGACGTCGGGCCGGAGGCGGTTGATGCGCCGGGCGACGAACAGTTCGGCGGGGGAGAGCGGGCTGTTGACCAGCACGGACGGCACGTCGGGCAGCAGGGCCAGCTGCCGGGGATCACTGACGAGCATGACGACGTCGTCCGTCTCCGCGAGCGCGGCGATCAGGCTCGCGCCGTACCGGCTGATGCCGTCGTGGTGGTCCGTGCGCGTGAAGCGCGCGTCGAACAGGATCCTCATGGGGCTGTGTCCTCCAGGAACTCCTCGATGATCAGCGCCGCTTCGCGCGGCTTCTCGTAGTGCACCAGGTGCCCGACGTCCGCGATGACCTCGAGCCGTGCGTGCGGGATGAGCGCTGCGAGGTCGCGCTGGCTGGCCACGGAACCGATGTCGTCCCGATCCGCCGCGATGAGCAGGACGGGCATTCGCAGGTCCGCGGCCCGTTCCCGCACGGTGCCCGAGATCGATGCCCGGAAGGCCTCGAGGACCACCCGCCGGCCGGCGAAGGAACTGAAGTAGGCGTCGTGCTGCCCGTGGATCCAGCGTCGCAGGGTCCGGTCCTTCGTCTTGGCCATGAAGATGCTCATGCCGCGGACGATCACCGGATTCGCCAGGAGGGCGCGCCCGGCCGCCTCGGGCAGGCGGTCGGCGGCCACGTAGTATCCCTCGGCGAGCCGGGAGGCGGTGCGGCTGGGTCCCTCGAGCGCCGGAGCGCTGATGGGATTGACGAGGACCACGCGCCCGGCGAGGCCCGGGGAGCCGGCGGCGGCCTCCGCGGCCACGATCGAACCGAACGAGTGGCCGAGCAGGACGGGCGCGTCGGGGGCGAGGAGCCGGGTGCAGTCGCTGATGAAGCGGGCGTAGGTGGCTACGTCGTGCGTGCCGGCCAGCGCCTGGCCCTGCCCGAAACCGGGCAGGTCCGGCAGGATGACGCGGTGCCGGGGCAGCTCCTCGACGAGGCGCAGCAGTCCGTGGTGGTCGCCCCGGAAGCCGTGCACCATGACGATCGTCCCGCGGGGCGCCTCGCCGGGCGCCGGAACGGCGGGATAGTCCCAGATGCGCTGCAGGGTGCCTTCCCAGCGCAGGGTCCGGACCGTGGCATCGCGCATCAGCCGACCCGGTCGGGGTGCGAGCCGAATCGCTGGTCCCGGTCCAGCGCGTCGAGGGCCCCGACCTGTCCGTCGTCGAGCGCGAACCCGAGGATGTCGAGGTTGGAGCCGATCCGCTCCCGCGAACTCGCCTTCGGGATCGTGAGGATGCCCTGCTGCAGGTGCCATCGCAGGATCACCTGCGCCGGTGTCCTCCCGAGGTCGGCCGCGATGCGACCGACGACGGCGTCCTGCAGGACGTTGCCGCGGCCGAGGGGGCTCCATGCCTGGGTGGCGATGCCGTGCTGCGCGTGGAAGGCGCGCAGGTCGCGCTGCTGCAGGTAGGGGTGGAGTTCCACCTGGTTGAGGACCGGCACGACGCCGGTCTCGTCGAGCAGCCTCTCGAGGTGCGGCTGCTGGAAGTTGGAGACGCCGACGGACCGCACGCGTCCGTCGGCGCGGAGGCGTTCGAGGGCGCGCCACGTCTCGACGTAGAGCCCCTTCGACGGGCAGGGCCAGTGGATGAGGTAGAGGTCGAGCTCCTCGAGGCCCAACCGCTGCATCGTCGCGTCGAAGGCGCGCAGGGTGGCGTCGAATCCGTGGTCGTCGTTCCACACCTTCGAGGTGAGGAAGAGGTCGTCGCGGGCGCCGGTCTCGAGGTACGCGCGGGCGGCTGCTCCCACACCCTCCTCGTTGCCGTACAGGGCGGCCGTGTCGAGCAGGCGGTACCCGACGTCCAGCGCCGTCGAGCAGAGCCGGGCGGTGTCCTCGGGCGGGACCTTGTAGACGCCGTACCCGACGACGTCGATCGACGTCCCGTCGGCGAGGGCGGCGCGGGGGACGGAGGAGGTCATGGGGGAACTCTACCGAGGTCGTCCTGCGGCCGGTGCCCCCTCACCCGGTCCTGCGCGTCGTTCGGCGGGATCGATGCTGTCGAGGATCAGTCCCAGGCCGTGGTCGAACTCGTCCCCGAAGTCGTAGCCGGGCTGCAGCACGATCCCGGTGGCGATCTCCATCATCCAGGGGTACTGCCCGCCCGCGAAGTGTTCCATGATCGGCGCCGCGACGTCGGGGACGGACTCGGCGCCGCTGAGCGGCAGGGCGGCCTCCTGCAGGGCGAACCCGTAGAGGTAGCTGTCGAGCAGCGCGTAGGCGTGGGCCGTGGCGCGGAGCGTGAATCCGCCCGTGCGCAGCGTGCCCAGGGTCGCGTCGTGGTGCCGCAGGGTCGCCGGGCCCGGGATCGTCCGCGACTCGAGCAGTCCCACCGCCCAGGGATGGCGGCGCAGTACCTCCCGCATCGAGCGGGCCCGGGCGAGCATCTCCTCGCGCCACGGGTTGCCGATCACGGGCAGGTGGACCTCCGCGAAGACGAGGTCCACGATGCCGTCGAGGATCCGCTCCTTGTTGGCGACGTAGTAGTAGAGGCTCATCGGCCTGCTGCCGAGCTCCCGTGCGAGCGTGCGGATGGTCAGGCCGGCGATGCCGTCGCGGTCCGCCAGGGCGAGCGCGCACTGCAGCACCCGCTCGCGCGACAGCGGGGTCCGTTCCTCCGGTTCCGTTCGTGCACTCATGGCGCTCCTGTCCCTCGTCTTTTCGTACAGTGTACGATACGGTGCTCGCAGGCGGGACGCACGGGGCGGGCGCCGGGGAGGCGATCATGCAGGAATCGATCGGCGGCAGGACGACGAGCGGAACCATGAGGGCGGTCGTCCACTCCGCGTACGGCGGCGCGGACGTGCTCGAACTGCGGGACGTGCCGGTGCCCGCGGTCGGGGCGGGGGAGGTGCTGGTCCGGGTCCGGGCCGCAGGGGTGGACCGGGGAGCCTGGCACATGATGACCGGCCTGCCGTACCTGGGGAGGCTCGCCTTCGGACTCCGGGGCCCGAGGAATCCCGTCCTCGGCATGGACGTGGCGGGCGTGGTGGTCGCGGTGGGCGGGCAGGTGTCGCGCTTCGCCGTCGGCGACGAGGTGTTCGGCGTGGGACGCGGGACGTTCGCGGAGTTCGCGACGGCGGCGGAGGGATCCCTCGTGCGCAAGCCGGCGCTCCTGTCCTTCGCCGAGGCTGCCGCCGTGCCCGTCTCGGGTGTAACGGCGCTGCAGGCGCTGCACGACGTCGGGCGGGTGCGCGAGGGCCAGCAGGTGGCGATCCTCGGGGCATCGGGCGGGGTCGGCAGTTTCGCCGTGCAACTCGCCCGGGCGGCAGGAGCGCAGGTCACGGCGGTCTGCAGCGACGCGAAGGCCGGGTATGTGCGCTCGCTGGGCGCCGGGTCCGTCCTCGACTACGGCGAGCGCGACTTCGCCGACTGCGGGACGGCGTTCGACCTCGTGGTCGACATCGGCGGCAGTCCGTCGGTGGCCCGCCTGCGCCGCGCCCTGGCGGCCGACGGCACCGCGGTGATCGTCGGTGGCGAGGGCGGCGGGAACCTGACCGGTGGGCTGAACCGCCAGCTCGGCGCCGTCGCGCTGTCCCCGTTCGTCCGCCAGCGCCTGGCGATGATGTTCACCAGGGTGCGCGCGGACGGCCTCGGGCGGCTCGTGGACCTGATCGGGGCCGGGTCCGTCGTGCCGAGCATCGACCGGGTCCTCCCGCTGGCGCATGCGGCCGAGGCCCTCGAGCTCCTCGCGTCGGGTGCCGTGCGGGGCAAGCTGGTCCTCACGGTGTAGCCCCCGACGGGCTCCCGTCCCTCACGCGTGGACGAGGCGCCGGGCACACCCCTCGTCCAGGATCAGGTCGGTCGCGAGTCCGGCGGCGAGTGCACCGCGCAGGCCGTCGATCTTGGACTCGCCGGACACCACGCAGATGCGGCGCTGCACCGCCCGCAGGTCGTCGAGGTTGGGACCGGTGCTGCGCGTGTTGAGCAGGATGTCGCGGTGCGTGCCGTCCGCACGGAAGAACATGGTGGCCACGTCGCCGACCACCCTGTCGGTCTCGAGGGTCTCGAGGTCCTCGCGGTCCAGGTAGCCGCCGCTGTAGACATGGCTCGGGATGCCTGCGCCGATCGAGCCGACACCGAAGATCGCCATGGTCATGCGGCGTTGCAGGTCCAGGATGCGGCGCACGCTGCGCTCCTCCCACATCGCCGTCTTGGTGGCCGCGTGGTCGAAGAAGGCGGGGACGGGGAACTGCTCGACGCGTGCGCCGTAGGCCTGCCCGAAGCGGCGCAGGATCTCGCTCGCGTAGGTGATGCCCGTGGTCTGGGTGTTGCCGGCCCCGTTCAGCTGCACGATCGCGCTGTCGTGGGTCTGCTTGCGGGTCAGGTGGTGGCTGACGGCGCTCAGCGTGGATCCCCATGCGACGCCGATGATCGCGTTCGAATCCACGAGTGGCCCGATGGTGCGGGCGGCCTGGATGGCCACGCGGTCGAGCACCTCGGAGTCGTTCCCCGAGTCCGCGACGGGCACCACGTGCGCCTCGACACCGAACCTCCGGCGGATCTGCTGCTCGAGGGCAGGGGCCCTCTCGGACGGGTTGTTGACCTGGATCTGCACCAGCCCGGTCTCCCGTGCCATGGACAGCAGCCGGGAGACGGTGGATCGGGACGTCCGCAGTTCGCGCGCGATCGCGTTCATGGTGAGGTCCTGCAGGTAGTACATCTGCGCGGCCCGCAACGCGTCCCGTGACCTGTTGCCCTGGTACTGATCGGGGTCGCCGGGATCCCGGGCGGGACCACCGCTCGTCGTCGTCATGCCGCCAGTCTGGACCGCTTCTGCACGTTTGTGCAATCCGGTTGACTGTTATTTCCAGCGCTCGAAGAATGGACAGTGCAGTACCCATTCCAGACATTGAGGTTACGGAGTAGTCCCTTGAGCATTCCAGCCGGCCGGACCGACGGTGAAGGCACCACAACTTCTACCCGCACCGCGGTGCAGGAGCTCAGGGACAACCCCCGGGCCTCCGTGCTGATCGTCGGTGGCGGCATCAACGGGGTCGGGACCTTCCGCGACCTCGCACTGCAGGGCATCGACGTCGCACTGGTGGAGCGCGGCGACTACTGCCAGGGTGCATCCGGTGCGTCGTCGCACATGATCCACGGCGGTATCCGCTACCTGGAGAACGGCGAGTTCCGCCTCGTCCGTGAATCGGTCATCGAGCGCAACGCACTCATGCGGATCGCACCGCACTACGTGAAGCCGCTGCAGACCACGATCCCGATCTACACGACGTTCTCGGGCATCCTCTCGGCGCCCATGCGGTTCCTGACGCACCGCCAGGGCAAGCAGGTGGAACGCGGCGCCGTCCTCATCAAGGCCGGCCTCACCATGTACGACTTCTTCTCGCGCGACGGCGGCAACGTCCCCCGCCACTCCTTCGTCGGCCGCAAGAAGGCGCTCGCCGCCATGCCCGACCTCCGCAAGGACATCAAGTACGCGGCGACCTACTTCGACGCGTCTGTGCACAATCCGGAACGCCTGACCCTGGACGTGCTGCGCGACGGCCACGTCGCCAACCCGGCCGCCCGCGCCGCGAACTACGTCAGCGCCATCGGGAACAGCGAGGACGGAGTCCTCCTGCGCGACGAGCTCACGGGCGAGACCTTCCCCTTCCAGGCCGACGTCGTCGTGAACGCCACCGGCGCCTGGACGGACGGCACCAACGCCGTGCTCGGGGCGGAGACCCGGTTCATGGGCGGCACCAAGGGTTCGCACATCGTGCTCGACCACCCGGAACTGCTCCGTGCCTGCAACGGCACGGAGATCTTCTTCGAGCACGTCGACGGCCGGATCGTGCTGATCTACCCCATGGGCGACCGCGTCCTCGTCGGCACCACCGACATCGACGTCGACGTCACCGAGCAGGCCGTGTGCACGGACGAGGAGATCGAGTACTTCTTCGAGCTGATCGGGCACGTCTTCCCGGACATCGAGGTGACGCAGGACGACATCGTGTACAGCTTCTCCGGGGTCCGGCCACTGCCGCGCCACGACGAGACGCAGCCGGGCTTCGTCTCCCGCGACTACCGCATCGAGAAGCGCGAGGAGATGCTGGGCGGCCGGTCCGTCACCACCCTGAGTCTCGTGGGCGGCAAGTGGACCACGTTCCGCGCACTGTCGGAGCACCTGACCGACGACACCCTCGCCGCCCTCGGGGCCGAGCGCAGGACATCGACGGCGGGTGTCGCGATCGGCGGCGGGAAGGACTTCCCGACGGACGAGGCCGCCGAGCGCGCCTGGATCACGGCGGCCGTCCGCCCGGGCTTCGACGAGGCCCGCGTGCAGGTCCTGCTGACCCGTTACGGAACCCGCGCGAAAGACGTCCTCGAATACCTCGCGGAAGGCCCCGACAGGTTGTTTAATTCCACGAAGGAGCTGAGCACGCGAGAGCTCGCCTACATGGTGGAGCACGAGCAGATCGGCCACCTGATCGACGTCCTGATTCGCCGTACATCGCTTGCCTTCCGGGGACTCGTCTCCGAGGAGCTGCTCGCAGAGCTTGCCGAGACCCTGGCCCCGTTGCTGGGCTGGACCGCAGCGGAATCCGCAGCGGAGATCGAGCTCGCCGAGAAGGTCCTCGCCGATGCCCATCGGGTGCAGGTCAAGAGCCTGACCGCGTAGCGGCTCCCGCCGCAACGGGTCGAACCGCTGTTCGGAACAGCGGTGCAGTGCCAACGGCAGCAGCTGCCGGGGGGGATCAACGCGTGCCGTCGAGGCGGCGGCACGCGTCAATAAATGAATAGATAGAGGAGTCAAAGATGTCTCTGGAAGTGTTTGTCGCCGAAATGTTCGGCACGATGCTGCTGCTGTTGCTCGGTACGGGTGTGGTCGCGAATGTCGCGCTCGCCCGGACCAAGGGCAATAACGGCGGCTTCCTCATGGTCAACTTCGGATGGGGCCTCGCCGTCTTCGCCGGCGTCTACGTCGCGGCCCTGTCGGGAGCCCACCTCAACTTCGCGGTCACGGTCGGTCTGTGGGTCAACGGCGACACCGCCGAATTCGCTCCGGGGGTCGACAAGAACTTCATCACCGCGATGGCCTACCTGGCGGCCCAGATGATCGGTTCGATCCTCGGTGCGGTCCTGTGCTGGCTCGCCTACAAGCAGCACTTCGACGAGGAGCCGGACCCCGCCAACAAGCTGGGTGTCTTCTCGACCGGTCCCGCCATCCGCTCCTACGGCTGGAACCTCGTCACCGAGATCATCGGAACCTTCGTGCTCGTGTTCGTCATCCTGTCCTTCGCCGGGACACCGACGGAGATCGGGCCGCTCGCGGTCGCCCTGCTCGTCGTCGGCATCGGCGCCTCGCTCGGCGGGCCGACCGGCTACGCCATCAACCCGAACCGCGACCTGGGACCCCGCATCGCCCACGCCATCCTGCCGATCAAGGGCAAGGGCAGCAGCGACTGGGGCTACGCCTGGGTGCCGATCGTCGGCCCGATCGTCGGTGGCGCCCTCGCCGGCATCCTGGTCCAGGTCATCTCGTTCCCCGTACCTGCCGCCTAGGCTCCAGCACCACCCGGGGCGGCTGTGCGCAGCCGCCCCCCGAAGACGTCCATCCAATGAAGGAGTAAGACATGTCGCAGCAGTACGTCATCGCCATCGACCAGGGCACAACGTCCAGCAGGGCCATCGTGTTCGACCACAAGGGCGATATCGTCTCGTCCGGCCAGAAGGAACACGAGCAGATCTTCCCGAAGGCCGGCTGGGTCGAGCACGATCCCGCCGAGATCTGGGGCAACACCCGCGAGGTCATCGGCACCGCCCTCTCCAGGGCCAACCTCACGCGCCACGACATCGCAGCCGTGGGCATCACCAACCAGCGCGAGACCGCCGTCGTCTGGGACAGGACCACCGGCAAGGCCGTCTACAACGCGATCGTCTGGCAGGACACGCGGACGCAGAACATCGTGGACGAGCTGGCGCAGGACGGCGGCGTCGAACGCTACAAGGCCAAGGTGGGCCTGCCGCTGGCCACCTACTTCTCCGGCACGAAGATCAAGTGGATCCTCGACAACGTCGACGGGGCCCGCGAGAAGGCCGAGGCCGGCGATCTCCTGTTCGGCAACACCGACTCCTGGGTGACCTGGAACCTCACGGGCGGCACCGACGGGGGCGTGCACATCACCGACGTCACCAACGCCTCGCGCACGCTGTTCATGGATCTCGAGACCCTGTCCTGGGACGAGTCGATCCTCGCCGACTTCGGCGTGCCCCTGTCGATGATGCCCGAGATCCGCTCCTCCTCCGAGGTCTACGGCACGGTGCACACCTCGCAGCTGCTGCGCGAGACACCGGTGGCCGGCATCCTCGGCGACCAGCAGGCGGCGACCTTCGGCCAGGCCGCCTTCGACAAGGGCGGTGCGAAGAACACCTACGGCACCGGCAACTTCATGATCGTGAACACCGGCGAGGAGATCGTCCACTCCAAGAACGGCCTGCTCACGACGGTCTGCTACCGGCTCGGGGACGCCAAGCCCGTCTACGCGCTCGAGGGTTCGATCGCCGTCACCGGTTCACTCGTGCAGTGGCTCCGCGACAACCTCGGCATCATCAAGAGCGCCCCCGAGGTGGAGCAGCTCGCCACCACGGTCGACGACAACGGCGGCGTGTACATCGTGCCCGCGTTCTCGGGACTCTTCGCGCCGTACTGGCGCGCCGATGCACGCGGTGCCATCGTCGGCATGACCCGGTTCGTGAACAAGGGCCACATCGCCCGTGCGGCCCTGGAGGCCACGGCCTTCCAGACGCGCGAGGTGCTGGACGCGGCGAACGCCGATTCCGGCGTGAACATGGAGGACCTCCGGGTCGACGGCGGCATGGTCGCGAACGACGCCCTGATGCAGTTCCAGGCCGACATCCTCGGCATCCCCGTCATCCGACCGAAGGTCACGGAGACCACCGCGCTCGGCGCCGCCTACGCCGCGGGCCTCGCCGTCGGCTTCTGGAAGGACACCGACGAGCTCGCCACCAACTGGGCCGAGGACAAGCGCTGGAACCCGTCCATGGACGAGGCCGAGCGGGAGCGCCAGCTGCGACTGTGGAAGAAGGCCGTCACGAAGACCTTCGACTGGGTCGACGAGGACGTGCGCTAGCACGGACTCCCCACCGAACGGGGCACGCCCGGTCCGCAGCAGACGGACCGGGCGTGCCCGTTCTCCGCCGCACATCCGTCGGCACGGCTCGCACTGCTAAAGTGAACCCATGCCCCGAGCCCTCCTCCTTACCTAGCCGCACGGCATCCACCGTGCGGCGGCCCCTCCTGGATGTGAGGGGCTTTTGTGTGTCCGGCGCCGGACACCCCAGGCAGGGGGTGGGTCCCCGCGGACGAGCAGTACCAGAGCAGGACGACGTTCCATCGACAGGACAGGTCAACACACAGTGAGCATCAACCCCGAGGGCGCTCAGCCGGACGAGAACACCTACGACTTCTCCGCCATCGAGGCGAAGTGGCCGGCGGTCTGGGATCGGCTGCAGGCGTTCGCGCCCGCCGACGACGGCACGCGCGAGCGGCGCTACGTGCTCGACATGTTCCCGTACCCCTCCGGCGACCTCCACATGGGCCACGCGGAGGCATTCGCCATGGGCGACGTCGCGGCGCGCTTCTACCGCCAGAAGGGCTTCGACGTCCTGCACCCCATCGGCTGGGACTCGTTCGGCCTGCCCGCCGAGAACGCCGCGATCAAGCGCAACGCGCACCCGGCCGAATGGACCTACGCGAACATCGAGACGCAGGCGCACTCGTTCAAGCGGTACGCGATCAGCGCGGACTGGAGCCGGCGGCTGCACACCTCGGACCCCGAGTACTACCGCTGGACGCAGTGGCTCTTCGTCCGGTTCTTCCAGAAGGGCCTGGCGTACCGCCGGACCTCGCCGGTCAACTGGTGCCCGAAGGACCAGACAGTGTTGGCGAACGAACAGGTCATCAACGGGGCCTGCGACCGCTGCGGGACGATGGTCACCAAGAAGAACCTGAACCAGTGGTACTTCAAGATCACCGACTACGCCGACCGCCTGCTGGACGACATGGAGCAGCTCAAGGGCCACTGGCCCGAGCGGGTGCTCGCCATGCAACGCAACTGGATCGGCCGCTCCGAAGGTGCGCACGTGCATTTCCGGATCGAGGCCGACGGCGACCTGCCGGAGCGGGACGTCACCGTCTTCACCACCCGGCCCGACACCCTCTACGGGGCGACGTTCTTCGTCGTCGCCGCCGACGCGGACCTGGCCCTGGACCTGATCACGCCGGACCGGCGCGCGACCCTGGAGCAGTACCGCGAACAGGTCAAGGGACTGTCGGAGATCGAACGGCAGGCCACGGAGCGCGAGAAGACCGGGGTCTTCACCGGCCGCTACGCCGTCAACCCGCTGAACGGCGAGAAGCTGCCCGTCTGGGCTGCCGACTACGTGCTGGCCGACTACGGCACCGGGGCCATCATGGCCGTCCCCGCGCACGACCAGCGCGACCTCGACTTCGCCCGGGCGTTCGACCTGCCCGTCCGCACCGTCGTCGACACCGGGGCCGATGATGCCGCCGAGACCGGGATCGCCACGACGGGCGAGGGAACGCTCGTCAATTCCGGCGAGCTGACCGGGCTGGACAAGACGACCGCCATCCGCCGGGCCGTCGAGCTCGTCGAGGAGCAGGGTACCGGTGAGCACACCATCAATTACCGCCTGCGGGACTGGCTGCTCTCCCGGCAGCGCTTCTGGGGGACGCCGATCCCGATCATCCACTGCCCGTCCTGCGGTGAAGTACCGGTTCCGGACGACCAGCTGCCGGTCACCCTGCCCGAGGGGCTGCGCGGCGAGGCGCTGGCGCCCAAGGGCACCTCGCCGCTGGCCGCCGTCGAGGAGTGGGTCAACGTGCCCTGCCCCGACTGCGGTGGCGCGGCGAGGCGTGACACCGACACCATGGACACCTTCGTCGACTCGTCGTGGTACTACCTGCGCTTCGTCGACCCGCAGCTGGACACTGCGCCGTTCGACACCGAGGCCGTGAACCGCTGGCTGCCCGTCGGCCAGTACGTCGGCGGCGTCGAGCACGCCATCCTGCACCTGCTGTACAGCAGGTTCTTCACCAAGGTGCTGTTCGATCTCGGCATGGTCGGTTTCACCGAGCCCTTCAGTGCGCTGCTGAACCAGGGCCAGGTGCTCAACGGCGGCAAGGCCATGAGCAAGTCCCTCGGCAACGGCGTGGACCTCGGCGAGCAGCTGGACCGCTTCGGCGTGGACGCCGTGCGCCTCACCATGGTGTTCGCGTCACCTCCCGAGGACGACGTCGACTGGGCGGACGTCTCGCCGTCGGGCTCGGCGAAGTTCCTGGCGCGGGCCTGGCGCCTCGGTGGCGGCGTCACCAGCGCGGTCGGGGCTGACCCGTCGACCGGCGACCGGTCACTGCGCTCTGTGACGCACCGCACGGTGGCGGAGTCCGCGGAGCTCATGGAGGCCAACAAGTTCAACGTCGTCATCGCGAAGCTCATGGAGCTCGTCAACGCGACGCGGAAGGCGATCGACTCCGGTGCCGGCGGTGCCGACCCCGCCGTGCGCGAGGCCACCGAGGCCGTCGCGATCCTGCTCAGCCTCTTCGCGCCCTACACAGCCGAGGACCTGTGGAGCCGCCTCGGACACGAGGCGACCGTCGCCACGGCGGGCTGGCCCACGGTCGATCCGGGCCTGCTGACCCAGGAGAGCGTCGTCGCCGTCGTCCAGGTGCAGGGCAAGGTGCGGGACCGCCTGACGGTGTCCCCGGACATCGCCGAGGACGAGCTGCGCGAGCTGGCGCTGGCCAGCGAGCAGATCCAGCGCGTGCTGGACGGTCGCGACATCCGCACGGTCATCGTGCGGGCGCCCAAACTGGTCAACATCGTCCCGGCGTGATGACTCGTCGGTGGACGGCCCCGACGCGGGCAGGGCGTGCTGCGTGCGCATAGCCGTCGTCACCGACTCGGCCGCCGGGTTCGCTCCGGAATGGAGCGCGCCCGGTGGCCTCGCCGACGGCATCCCGGTGGTCGCCATGCCGGTGCTGGTCGGCGCCGACATCCTGACCGGGGAGCACGACGACGTCACCGCACCCCTCATGGTCGCCCTCGCCGCAGGCACGACCGTGCGCACGTCCCGGCCGTCTCCCGGCCAGTTCGACGCCGTGTACGGCCGCCTCGCCGAAGAGGGGTACGACGGCATCGTGTCCGTGCACCTGTCCGGCCTGCTGTCGGGCACGGTCGATGCGGCCCGCCAGGCGGCATCCCGCGCGACGATCCCCGTCGAGGTCATCGACGCACGCACCGCGGGCATGGCGCAGGGCCGGGCGGCCCTCGCAGCCCGGGCAGCGGCGCGGAGAGGTGCGGACCTGCAGGCGGCCGCCGCCGCGGCGGCCATGGCCGCGCGGGCGTCCGCCCTCTACTTCTACGTCCCCAGCGTTGAGCAGCTCCGCCGCGGAGGCAGGATCCCGGCGGCGGCAGGCTGGCTGGGCGCCCTGCTGTCCGTCCGGGTGATCCTCCATATCCAGGGCGGGCGACTCGTCCCCCTCGAACGCATGCGGTCGGCGGCGCGCGGCATGGCGCGGCTCCAGGAACTGGTGGAGGCCGACATCACCGCGCGCGCCGGCGGCGTCCTGCTGACCGTGCACCACTTCGGCAACGAGGACGAGGCTGCGGCCCTCGCCGGGCGCCTCGAGGCGGTGGCAGGAACCGGGCAGGTGTCGACCGCCCCGTGCCCCTCCGTCCTCGCCGCACATGCCGGGCTCGGCGTCGTGGCGGTGACCGTCAGTCCCGACTGACCGGTGGCCACGAGGACCTCTGCGGCGGACCGCCGCGGGCGCGATATCCACATAGCGCTCCGGGACCCGATCGAGGACGAGTCCCGCTCCTAGCGTTGCGGGATGGGAAAGCACCGATGGCCGACCGCCGGCGACGCAGGGGAGACCGGCACCTGGGCTCCCGCGGCCCGGCCGGCGGATGGCAGCGCGGCGGGCGTTCTCCTCCCGGCGGATGGCCTCGAGGATGTGCCGGACAGTTCGGATACGCGCGCTGTCCGCGCTGCCCGGAGGGAGGAGGTGGGCCGGCAGACCGTGTCGACCGGTGTCCAGTGGCGCGTCGCGCGCTCGGCGGCACTCGTCTTCGCCGGGGTGGCACTGGCGGTCGGCGCAGCGCTCTTCCTCGTCCGGAGCTCCGAGCCGTCCGCAGCCGCGGTGTCGGTGCAGCTCGACAGCGGCGTATCGGAGGATACTGCCGAGCCGGCTGCCGGCGATGGAGCCGCACGGGGTGCGACTGCCGGTGACGGAGCCGCAGGGGATGCAGCCGTGGGGGCCGCTACGGGCGAGGGTCCGGGTGGTTCCGGTGGCGAGGACGGTACGGGTGGAGTCGGCCCGGGGAGTCCCGGTGAGGCACCGACGTATGAGTCGACCGACCGGTCAGGGGACCCTCTCGGCGTCACGGGCGGTACCGGAGGCGGAGCGCAGGGGATCATCATCGTCTACGTCACGGGAGCGGTCGCAGCACCCGGAGTCGTCACGGTCCCGTCCGGTACGCGCCTGTTCGACGTCATGGGCAGGGCAGGTGGTGCGCTCCCCGAGGCAGACCTCGAGGGGATCAACCTCGCTGCGACACCGTCCGACGGGCAGCACATCCACGTCCTCGCCGTCGGCGAGGAACCGCGGATCACCCAGGACCTCCCCGGCACCTCGTCCCCCGCCCAATCCCCGGGACGGCAGGTCGAGGGTCCCGGCGGCGGCGGTGCACCTGGCGGGAGCCCGGGCGGAATCGACATCAATACCGCGACGCTCGCGGAGATCGAGCTGCTGCCACGCGTCGGTCCGGTGCTCGGACAGCGCATCATCGACTGGCGCACGGAGCACGGGCCGTTCGGCCAGGCGGCCGACATCGACGCCGTGCCTGGTATCGGGCCGGCGATGCTCGACGGGATCCTTCCCCTCATCGTGGTGCGGTGAGGCACGACGGCGGAGGTCCTGGCCGCGCTGCCTCCGCCGATCCGCCGGGAGGATCCGTCCCGGGACCGGCCCACCGAGGCCCGCAGGCTGCTCCGTCCCGGTGGCACGGCGACCTGCGCCTGGTCCCGTCCGCTGCGGCTGCGTGGACGGCCGCTGCCGTCGCTGTCCATGGCGGGGCGGTCGGGGCGACGGCAGCGGGGCTCCTGGCCGGGGCCTGTGCACTCATGCTGTCCTGTCTCGTGGTCATCGTGCCGGGCCGGCGACGTGCGTGGGCGCTGCTGCCCGGCCAGGCGCTGGCCCCCGCGGCCGCGCTGAGCCTGGTGCTGCTGTCGGCCGGCGGCAGCCTCGCCCGTGCCGAGGCGGGACCGGTGGACGAGGCGCTCGACGGCGGTGTCCCGTTCACTGCGGTCCTGCGCATCACGGGAGAGCCGTCCTCGTTGGGTCCGGGAGCATTCGGGGGCGGGAAGCGCTACCTCGTGGACGCCGAGGTCCTCGGTGGTGTCCTCCGGGGTGCTCCCTTCGTGGCGGCGACCCCCGTCGTGGTCCTGGGGCCGGGCGGGTGGGCCGGCGTGGGGACCGGCGACACCGTCCGCGTCCTGGGCACGGCGGAACCTGCGGACCGCGTGGGGAGGGCGGCCGCGATCTTCCTCCCTGCCAGCAGCCCGGCGATCGAGGAGGCCCGCGGCTGGCTCGGCTACACGGATCACCTGCGCACGCGGTTCCGGGACCTCGCCCTCGCCGACAGCCGCGACGGAGGCCTGCTCCCGGGCATGGCACTGGGTGACCGGACCGGGCTCGCCCCGGACCTCGAGGAGGCCATGCGACGGACCGGACTGACCCATCTCACCGCGGTGAGCGGAGCGAACTGCTCCTACGTCGTGGCGTTCGCCTTCCTCGGGCTGCGGGTGCTCCGGCTTCCCCGGCTACCGGCCGGCGTCGGTGCCGTGGTCTCGCTCGTGGCGTTCGTCCTGCTCGTCCGGCCCGAGCCGAGCGTCCTCCGCGCTGCGGTCATGGGGGCGGTCGGGGTGGCTGCCGTCCTCTCGGGCCGCGGCAGGGTCTCGCTGACACTGCTGATGGTGTCGGTCATCGTCCTCCTCGCCGTGGATCCCTGGCTCTCGGTGTCCTTCGCCTTCGTGCTGTCGGTGGCGGCGACCCTGGGGCTGGTCACGGCCGGTCCGACGGTCGTCGACACCCTCGGCCTGATGATGCCGCGCCCGGCGGCCCAACTGCTCGCCATCCCGCTGACCGCGCAGCTCTTCTGCACTCCGATCCTGGTCCTGATCCAGCCCGCCCTGCCGGTGTACTCGCTACCCGCCAACGTCCTGGTGTCACCGGTCGTCCCGGCCATCACGCTGGTGGGCATGGCGGCGGTCGTGGCACTCGTCGCCGGTCCCGTACTCGCGCCGGCCCTGATCGCCACCGCCCAGTGGGGTACCCGCTGGGTGGCAGGCGTCGCCGAGGCCCTCGCAGCCGCTCCTGCCGCGACCGTGCCCTGGTTCCCGGGCGCGCCGGGAGCGGTGGTGGCTGCATTCGGGTCGGTGCTGCTTCTCCTCGCCATGGTCCGCCGCGAGTCGGTCCTCGCCGGTTGGCGGCGTGCCGTCACCCGCACTCGGCAGCCCCCGTCCGTCCCGACCGGGTCTGGAACAGCAGGGCGGCCGCCGGCCGGGTCTGGAACAGCAGGGCGGCCGCCGGCCAGGGCCGGGCGCCGGACCGTCGCGATCGTCCTCGCCGTCGCCCTGCTGGGGGCGCTCGCGACCATCGCCCTCGTCGACCGGCGGGGCACGGGGTCCTCCGCCCGGTGGGCTCTCACGATGTGCGACGTCGGACAGGGCGACGGCATGGTCATCAGGACGTCGGCGGAGCACGCACTGGTCGTCGACACCGGGCCCGACCCCGATGCCATGGACCGGTGCCTGGACGCACTCGGGATCGAGGTGATCGATGCACTCGTCATCACGCATCTGCACGACGACCACTACGGCGGGGTGGAAGGGGCATTGCGTGGAAGGACCGTATCGGCCCTGTACTACTCGACCGGGGAGGACGGCCTGCCGCGTGAGCTGACCGACGCGACGGCAGGCGCCGGCGTCGGCGCCGAGCGTCTGACCGGTGCGACCCGGCTCGACCTTCCACCCGTGCGGGTGGACGTCCTCTGGCCACGGGGGGAGACACGCCTGCCGGAGGAGAACAACGCGAGCGCCGTCCTGCAGGTCGTGGTGCCCACGGCGGAACGGCCCGTCACGCTCCTCCTCACCGGGGACCTCGAGGAGGACGCCGCCGCGGAGCTCCTCGCCGCGGTCCCCTCCCTGAGGGACGGGGGAGTGGACATCCTCAAGATCGCCCATCACGGAGCGAGGAACGGGGGAACAGGGATCATCGACGCCGTTTCACCCGCCCTCGCCCTCATCTCGGTCGGCAAGGACAACGACTACGGCCACCCGCATCCCCGCATCCTCGAACGGCTCGACCGCTCCGGCATCGCCAGCGCCCGGACCGACGAACTCGGATCGTTCACCGTGGGTGTCACCGACGGCAGGATCGAGGTCCACCGACTCCGCTGACGGGGTGCCGGCCGGAGCCACCGCTGCAGCTTTGAGGCGAGAGGGCTCCGTGCAAGAGTAGGAGTGCATTCCGACGGAAGGAACACCCCCGCGTGGCAACGAGATCACCCGCCGGCCGCAGCACCGGCGCGGGCCAGCAGCAACCAGCATCATGGCGCGAGGTGCGCCCCGCCGGCGTCCTCCTGCTCTCCGGTCCCGAGGAGTACCTGGCATCCCGGGCTGCGGAATCGATCCGGGCACAGGTGCGCACGGCACAGCCTGGAGCGGAACTGGTCCGGTTCGACGCCGGGTCCTATGACGCGGGAACCCTGACCATGCAGGCCAGCCCGTCGTTGTTCGGGGACTGGAAGATCATCGAGGTGGCGGGGCTGGCACAGATGAACGATGCCTTCCTGGTCGACGCGCTCGCCTACCTCGAGGACCCGGCACCCGATGTCGTCCTGGTGATGCGCCACTCGGGCGGGAACCGTGGGAAGAAGCTGCTCGATGCGATCAAGGCCGCCAAGGCCACCGTCGTCGACTGCCAGCCTCTGAAGAAAGACGGGGAGAAGGCGGAGTTCGTCACCACCGAGTTCCGTCTGGCACGCCGGCGCATCGACCCGGATGCCGTGCGGGCGCTCGTCGCCGCGGTCGGTTCGCAGCTCCCCGAGCTGGCGGCAGCCTGCCAGCAGCTCATGGCGGACACCGCGGGCGACATCTCGGCGGAGACGGTGGAGAAGTACTACGGGGGCCGCGTCGAGGCGACCGGTTTCAAGGTGGCCGATGCCGCCCTGGCAGGGCGGACCGCGCAGGCACTGTCCATGCTGCGCCATGCTCTTGCCACGGGGGCGGACCCCGTCCCCATCGTCGCCGCGCTCGCCATGAAGGTCCGCGCCGTCGCGAAGGTCCATGGGGTCCGAGGATCCTCGATGCAGCTGGCGAAGGACCTGGGGATGGCGCCGTGGCAGGTGGACCAGGCACGCAAGGAGGCCCAGCGCTTCAGCTCCGAGGCCCTGGCGCGCTGCATCCGCGCCCTCGCCGAAGCCGACGCCCAGGTGAAGGGCGAATCGCGGGATCCCGTGTACGCCGTCGAACGGGCCGTCACCGTCATCGCGCTGGGCGACGGCTGACGCAGCACGGACAGGATCAGCTCCGCGCCAGGCGCCTGGCTCGGTTGTGCGGCAGGGCCCCGGCGTTGTCCCGCGGGCCGGGACCGGTCCCGGCCCGGGATCGCTGCGCTCCCGCCCTTAACGACGTAGGGCCGCCTCCCTGCGGAGGCGGCCCTACGTCGAAGGTTCCGCAGCTCAGAGAGCGTTGACCTTCTTGGAGATCGCGGACTTGCGGTTCGCTGCGTTGTTCTTGTGCAGCACACCCTTGCTGACAGCCTTGTCGAGCTTGCGGCTGGCTGCCTGCAGCGCCGTAGCGGCAGCGTCCTTGTCAGCGCCCTCGACGGCCGTGTTCACGGCGCGGATGGCGGTCTTGAGCTCGGACTTGACCGAGTTGTTGCGCTGCCTCGCCTTTTCGTTGGTGAGGATGCGCTTCTTCTGGGACTTGATATTTGCCACGTATGAGAACTTTCTTTGTATTGCGGACTGGTCGTGAGGGTATTTCGGCCAACCAAGACTGAGCGGCGTGGGGATACCGTATGGCGATCGGCCAAAGTGCCCGAAGACCTGCGCGGACACACAGCTATAAAGGTTACCAGAAAGGCGCACGGAATCCCGACTCCCCAGCCGTGCCGGTCGGGCTCCGGCACCTCGACCGGTGAGCCCTCCGGCCTCGGGAGTGTGCCGTGGTCGGGACGGCCTCGGGCCTGCCTAGGGGAGCAGGTGGTCGGGTACCGCCGCGACCACCTGCTCGAAGCGCCCCCGTGCCAGGACCGCACCTTCACGCCTGATCTCGGCGGGGGCGATCCGCAGGACGCGGTCGATCTTCACCTCGCTCGGGCGCCCCTGCCGGTCCCAGCTGCCCGTGCCGATGTCCACGTACCGGTCGTCGGAGTCACGGCCGTTGTTCCGGTCCCGGCTCGTCAGCATGAGGCCCAGCAGGTCGCCGCCGTCACGCCCGATCAGGAGCACGGGGCGGTCCTTGCCCTGTGCCGGGTCGTCCTCGTACGGAACCCACGTCCAGACGATCTCGCCCGGGTCCGGGTTGCCGTCGGACGACGGCGAGTAGGCGAGCACCGCCTGCTGCCGTCGGTCGTGCCCGGAGCGGGGAGCCGCTGATGGCACCGCCGGCCCGGGCCGCCGTGTGCCGACGGGCCGACGTCGGCTCTGCGTGCCCGTCCGATCGGCCGGGGTCCCGGCCGAGGTGCTGTCCACCGCCCGGACGACACGACGCGCGAGGGACAGGAGGGAGCGGACCGTGATCGCCATGCTGGAATCCTAGGCCAGTACCAGCCGTGGCCCGGGAACCGGGAGCGCGCGATTCCCGGAGCCGTGCGGCCACGTGGGACACTAGGGGGAGTTGAATCGGCGCGAACCAGCCCCGTCCGCCGCCGATGACGGCGCGGCGGGAGCCGCATGCCGCACCCTGTCCCGAAAGAGTGAGGAACCTACGTGTCACCCATGGCCCGCACCGCGCCGGTGCCCGCCGCCACCGATCCGGCGATCATTCGGAATTTCTGCATCATCGCCCACATCGATCATGGCAAGTCCACGTTGGCCGACCGCATGCTCCAGCTCACCGGAGCCGTCGAGCAGCGGGACATGAAGGCGCAGTACCTGGACCGGATGGACATCGAGCGCGAGCGCGGCATCACGATCAAGTCGCAGGCCGTCCGGCTGCCCTGGGAGGTGGACGGCACCGCCTACGCGCTGAACATGATCGACACCCCCGGCCACGTCGACTTCACCTACGAGGTGTCACGCTCGCTCGCGGCCTGCGAAGGGGCGATCCTGCTCGTCGACGCGGCGCAGGGCATCGAGGCCCAGACCCTCGCGAACCTGTACCTCGCGATGGAGAACAACCTCACGATCATCCCGGTCCTGAACAAGATCGACCTGCCTGCTGCGCAGCCGGAGAAGTACGCTGCGGAGCTGGCGAGCCTCATCGGCGGCGAGCCCGAGGACGTCCTGATGGTCTCCGGGAAGACCGGGGTCGGCGTCGAGGCCCTGATGGACAAGATCGTGCGCGACCTCCCCGCCCCGACCGGGGATCCGGATGCGCCGGCCCGGGCGATGATCTTCGACTCCGTGTACGACACGTACCGCGGCGTGGTGACCTACGTCCGCGTGGTCGACGGGAAGCTCAGCCCCCGCGAGCGCATCCAGATGATGTCCACGCGGGCCAGCCATGAACTGCTCGAGATCGGCGTGAGTTCGCCCGAGCCGAAACCCTCCAAGGGGCTCGGCGTCGGCGAGGTGGGCTATCTCATCACCGGTGTGAAGGACGTGCGTCAGTCGAAGGTCGGCGACACCGTCACCAACCTCGCCAAGCCCGCCGCGGAGTCGCTGGGCGGCTACCAGGATCCAAAGCCCATGGTCTTCTCCGGCCTCTACCCGCTCGACGGCACCGACTACCCCGTGCTGCGGGACGCGCTCGCGAAGTTCACCCTGAACGACGCCGCTCTCGTCTACGAGCCGGAGACGTCGGCGGCGCTGGGCTTCGGCTTCCGTGTCGGCTTCCTGGGCCTGCTGCACCTCGAGATCACGCGCGAGCGCCTCGAGCGCGAGTACAACCTCGACCTGATCTCCACGGCGCCGAACGTCGAGTACGAGGTCACGCTCGAGGACAAGCGCATCATGAAGGTCACCAACCCGAGCGAGTACCCGGTGGGCAAGATCGCCGAGGTGCGCGAGCCGATGGTGTCCGCGACGATCCTCGCGCCGTCGGAGTTCGTCGGCGCGATCATGGAGCTGTGCCAGCAGCGCCGCGGCGTCCTCGGCGGCATGGACTACCTGTCCGAGGACCGCGTCGAGATCCGGTACCGGCTTCCGCTGGCGGAGATCGTCTTCGACTTCTTCGACCTGCTCAAGTCGAAGACCCGCGGCTACGGTTCCCTGGACTGGAAGGCCGACGGCGACCAGGTCTCCGACCTCGTGAAGGTGGACATCCTCCTGCAGGGCGAACAGGTGGACGCCTTCAGCGCCATCACGCACCGGGACAAGGCCTACGCCTACGGCGTCATGATGACGGGCAAGCTCCGCGAGCTCATCCCGCGCCAGCAGTTCGAGGTGCCCATCCAGGCTGCCATCGGCGCGCGCATCATCGCTCGGGAGAGCATCCGGGCCATCCGGAAGGACGTGCTCGCCAAGTGCTACGGCGGCGACATCACGCGCAAGCGCAAGCTGCTCGAGAAGCAGAAGGAAGGCAAGAAGCGCATGAAGATGGTGGGGCGCGTGGAGGTGCCCCAGGAGGCCTTCATCGCCGCGCTGTCGTCCGACGAGTCGAAGGACAAAGCCAAGAAGTGACCCCGCACGGTTTCGAGGGGGCTGGTCCGCGTGCCTAGCGCCCTTCCACTCGGCCTCCCGGCACCCGAGGACGGCGTCCTGCCTCGGGAGGCAGCGGACGGCGCGCTCGGGCGCGACTTCTGCCTCTATGTGCACATTCCGTTCTGCGCCGTCCGCTGCGGCTACTGCGACTTCAACACCTACACCGCGACGGAGCTCGGCGGCGGGGCGTCGCAGGACGCCTACGCGGGATCGGTGCTGGCGGAGCTGGCCCTCGGTGCGCACGTCCTCGAGGCCTCCGGAGTGCCGGCCCGGCCGCTGTCCACCGTCTTCTTCGGCGGAGGCACTCCCACGCTCCTGCCGGCGGAGGACCTCGCCTCGATCCTCCGCGCGGCCACCGCGCAGTGGGGTCTGGCCCCGGATGCAGAGGTCACGACCGAGGCCAACCCCGACTCCGTCACGCCGGAGTCGCTGCGTGTCCTGAAGGAGGCCGGCTTCACCCGCGTCTCGTTCGGCATGCAGTCCGCGGTGCCCCACGTGCTCGCCGTGCTCGACCGCACCCACTCGCCCGAGCGCGTGCCGCAGGCCGTGCAGTGGGCGCGCGAGGCCGGGCTGAAGGTCAGCCTGGACCTGATCTACGGGACGCCGGGGGAGTCGCTCGAGGACTGGCGGACCTCACTGGCCACGGCCCTCTCGTACGGGCCCGACCACATCTCCGCCTACGCGCTCATCATCGAGGACGGGACCCGCCTCGCCTCGCGCATCCGCCGCGGACAGGTGCCGCCCATCGACGACGACGACCACGCGGACAAGTACGCCCTCGCGGAGGAGATGCTGACCGCCGGCGGCCTGCACTGGTACGAGGTGAGCAACTGGGCGCGGACGCCCGCCGACGAATGTCGCCACAATCTGGCCTACTGGCGAGGGAGCGACTGGTGGGGCGCCGGCCCGGGTGCGCATTCGCACGTCGGCGGCACGCGCTGGTGGAACGTGAAGCATCCGCGTCCGTACGCCGAGGCTCTCGGTATCGGGCGGTCACCCGCGGCCGGACGCGAGATCCTGTCGGCGGAGGATCGCTACGTCGAGGACGTCATGCTGCGCGTACGGCTCCGTGAGGGGCTTCCGACCGGCTCCCTGACGGCGACGGGCCGCAGGGCGATCGCCGGGCTGATCGCCGACGGGCTCGTCGAGCCTGCCGCAGCTTTCGCGGGCCGCGTCGTCCTGACCTTCCAGGGCAGGCTGCTCGCGGACGCGGTCGTGCGGAGACTGCTGCCGGACTGACCGCACGGTCGTGCGGGCGGCGCGGGCCGGGACCGCTGATGACGGCCGGGCGCGCCGTCGGTGGATCGGGAGACCCATGACCGGGACCGGCGGATGCGGCGCCCGGGTGGTCAGCGGACGAGGCGCAGGTTCAGCGGGTACCGGTAGGGTCGCCCGCGGTTGACCTGGATGCCGGCGTTGACCGAGAAGATGGTGATCGTGACCCAGATGAGGGCGTTCACGACGGCGAAGATCCCGCCGATGACCGGCACCAGCGACAGGAGCCAGGCGACCAGCGCGAGGATCGTCGGCGGCAGCGTGAAGTTCAGTGCCTCCTTGGACTCCTGCGCGGTGAAGGGGCCCCTGTCCTTGAAGATGAGGAAGATCAGCAGGGACGGGATGAATCCCAGGATGCCGCCGAAGTGTGCCAGGGTGGCGAACTGGCGGTCCTCCGACGCGGTCAGTGGAAGGGCGTTGGCCGGCGTTCCTTCGAACGCGGACTGGGACTCGCCCCGTCCGTGGTGCTGGTGGTCGGCGGTGTTGGGCAACTTCGATTCCTTTGCTGGCGGCGGAACATTTCCCCCGGATCGTGCTCCAAGGATACGTGGTGGTCGGGCGCCGACCGCTCAGGCGGGACCTGCCGGAGCGGTCAGGAAGTCGATGACCTCCTCGACGCGGCCCAGCAGCGAGGGCTCCAGATCCGCGTAGGTGCTGACCCCCGCGAGGATGCGCCTCCACCCGTGGGCGATCGCGGCCTGGTCGGCGTGGGGCCAGCCCAGGCCGGCGAGGATGCCCGTCTTCCAGTCCTGGTGGCGGGGGACCACGGGCCAGGCCTCGAGCCCGAGGGCTGCCGGCTTCACGGCCTGCCACACATCGACGTAGGGGTGGCCCACGATCAGGACGTGGCTGCGGGCGCCGGGCACGGTCATCGCCTGCTGGGCGATGCGGGACTCCTTGGTGCCGGGCAGCAGGTGGTCGACGAGGATCCCCAGCCGGCGGTTCGGGCCGGGGCCGAAGTCCCGGACGGCTCCCTCGAGGTCGTCGACACCGTGCAACGGCTCGACGACGATGCCCTCGAGCCGGAGGTCGTCGCCCCAGACCTTCTCGACCAGTTCGGCGTCGTGCTTCCCCTCCACCCAGATCCTGCTGGCCCGGGCCGTCCTCGCCCGTGCACCCTCGACCCGCACGGACCCGGAGGCGGTACGCAGGGACGCGGGCGCCGTCCGCGCGACGGGTGCGACGACGTGCACGGGTGCGCCGTCGAGGAGGAAGCCATGGCCCAGCCGGAACGTGCGGTGCTTGCCGCGGCGATCCTCGAGGACCATCACGTGCAGCCCGCCGGACTTCTCGACGCGGATCACGGCGCCCACGAAACCGCTCTGGACGTCCTCGAGGACCATGTCCTTCTCGACGGGCACATCGGGCAGCGCGACCCTCCTGGGCGTCGAGATGTCCTGTGCCCCCCAGCCGTGGTCCATGCCGAGCCCGTCCTTCCCGCGAGGGCACCGGCGGTCTGCCGCAGCCCGGGTTCCCAATGCTAACAATCGGCCCGGACGTACTAGACTTGGCACTTGGGTGTGTCGAGTGCTAATCGCCTCCGGCCGCCCGGGAAGCGAGTGTGGAACCCGGAGGTGACATCGAAGTGAGTGAACCACGACGCCTGGAGGTCCTCCGGGCGATCGTCGAGGACTACGTCCATTCGCGGGAGCCCGTCGGCTCCAAGGCCCTCGTCGACCGCCACCAGCTCGGTGTCTCGTCCGCCACCATCCGTAACGACATGGCCGTCCTCGAGGAGGAGGGCCTGATCGCCGCACCCCACACGAGTTCGGGCCGGATCCCCACGGACAAGGGCTATCGGCTCTTCGTGGATCGCATCTCGGAGGTTAAGCCCCTCTCCGCGCCGGAGAAGAAGGCCATCCAGACGCTGCTCGAAGGAGCGGAGGACCTCGACGACGTGATGGACCGGACGGTCCGGCTGCTGGCGCAGCTCACCAACCAGGTGGCCGTGGTGCAGTTCCCCCGGGTCGGTGGGGCCTCGGTGCGCCACATCGAATTCGTGCTGCTCGCGCCGCAGCAGATCCTCGTGGTCCTGATCGCGACGAACGGCACGGTCCAGCAACGGATCGTCCGGACGCACGCCGATCTCCAGGAGGCCGAGCTGGCGGAGCTGAAGCAGCGGATCCTCTCCGCGGTGTCGGGTGTGAAGCTCTCCGCCCTGCCCGGCGAGCTCGCGGTCGCGGCCTCGCAGCTTCCTCCTGCACTGCGGGCCCACGGGAGTACCATCGGAAGGGCGCTCGAGCAGCTCGCGGGACTCGGCCGTGACGACCGTATCCTGCTGGCGGGTACCGCGAACCTCGCGCGGTCCACGGGCGACTTCCCGCTGAGCATCGGGCCCATCCTCGAGGCGCTGGAGGAGCAGGTGGTGATGCTCCGTCTCCTGTCCGAGATGGAGTACGACGCGCGGGGGATCTCGGTGAGGATCGGCAGCGAGAACCCCTACGGGGGCCTGTCGGAGGCCTCCGTGGTCGCGACGGGCTACGGCCCGGATGCCGGTGCGAAGCTCGGCATCCTCGGACCCACCCGGATGGACTATCCGACGACGATGGCCGCGGTGCGCGCCGTCGCCCGCTATCTCTCGAGGATCCTCGAGGAA
The DNA here is from genome assembly GCF_057291175.1 of Arthrobacter sp. UYP4. Lineage (NCBI taxonomy): Bacteria > Bacillati > Actinomycetota > Actinomycetes > Micrococcales > Micrococcaceae > Arthrobacter > Arthrobacter sp. UYP4. The sequence continues at coordinate 545,647 of NZ_JBXAVU010000001.1, read as the reverse complement.
TAGCCTCCGGCCCTGATCCGGGCGGTATCCCGCGATCCGGGCAGTATTCCGCCGGCCCGGCCGGCGAGCACAAGACAGAAGTCTCCAACAGGAAGTGATGTGCACGAGTGAGTAATCACTATGAGGTCCTCGGTGTGGCGCAGGGTGCGACCGGGGAGGAAATCAAGAAGGCGTACCGCAAGCTCGCGCGGAAGCTCCACCCGGACGTGAACCCCGGTGAGGACGCGTCGGAGGAGTTCAAGCGCGTCAGTCACGCCTACGAGGTCCTGTCGGATCCCCAGAAGCGGCGGGTCTACGACACGACGGGCAACGAGAACGGGACCGACAACGGCTACGGCTCGGGCTACTCGGGCTCGGGCTTCGCCTTCCAGGACATCTTCGAGACCTTCTTCGGCGGAGGCGGCCAGCAGCCGGGTGCTCCTTCGCGGGCGCGTCGCGGGCAGGACGCGCTCATCAACGTGCGCATCGACCTGAAGGATGCCGTCTTCGGCACGAACAAGAAGATCGAGGTGGACACCGCGGAGGTGTGCCCCACCTGCGACGGCACGTGCTGCCAGCCCGGCACCTCGCCCCGCACCTGCGACATCTGCGGTGGTTCGGGCCAGGTCCAGCGGGCCGTGCGCTCGATCCTCGGCCAGGTCATGACGAGCGCGCCCTGCGGCACCTGCCAGGGGTACGGCACGGTCATCCCCAGCCCGTGCCACGAGTGCAGCGGCGAGGGGCGCATCCGCGCCCGCCGCACCCTCACCATCAAGGTCCCCGCCGGGGTCGGTACGGGCACGCGCATCCAGCTGGCCGGACAGGGCGAGGCCGGCATCGCCGGCGGACCCCAGGGCGATCTCTACGTTGAGATCCGGGTCGAGACGAATGCGACCTTCCTGCGTGACGGCGACGACCTGCACGTGACGCTGAGTGTCCCGATGACGGCTGCGGCGCTCGGTACCACGGTCCACCTGGACACCTACGACGGCGACCAGGAGCTGGTCATCAAGCCGGGCACGCAGTCCGGCGAGATCCTCACCCTGCGCGGCCTCGGCGTCACGCACCTGCGGAACCAGGGCAGGGGGGACCTGCGGGTCCACCTCAATGTCGAGACGCCCCGGAACGTCGACCACCAGCAGGAGGAACTCCTCCGCAAGCTCGCGGAACTGCGCAACGAGGAGTACACGGACGGACAGCTGGCCAGCAGCGGTTCGGGCGTGTTCGCGCGCCTGCGGGAGCGTCTCGGGAACCGCTGACCATGACGCGACCCCTCTTCTTCGGACCGGGTGAGGCAGTCCGGTCCGCAGCGCCCGGTGCCGTGTTCGTCCTCGGCGGTGACGAGGGGCGCCACGCCGCGACGGTCCGGCGGCTCACGGCCGGTGAGCGCATCGACGTCTCCGACGGTGCGGGCTACCGGCTCCGCGGGCTGGTCTCGGCGGTCGGGGCCGGGACCGTGGAGCTGACGGTGGAGAGCGCAGGGCAGGATCCGGCGCCCCGGCACCGCCTGGTGCTCGTCCAGGCCCTCGCGAAGGGCGGCCGCGACGAGCAGGCCGTGGAAGCGGCCACCGAACTCGGCGTCGACGCCGTCGTCCCCTGGCATGCCGAACGCAGCATCGTCCGCTGGCGCGGGGACAAGGAGGAGAAGGGCCGGCAGAAGTGGACCTCGCTCGTGGCCGCCGCCTCGAAGCAGTCACGCCGCTCGTTCGTCCCGACCGTCCATGGCGTGCTCGACACGCCGCGACTGGTGGCCTGGGCGTCGACGGTGGATCGGATCGTCGTCCTCCACGAGGACGCCGAGGTGTCTCTCGCCGAGCAGGTGTCGGAGCTGCGCACCTCAGGCGCCCTCGACGTCCCGACGTCGACCGCCGTGGTGGTCGGCCCGGAGGGCGGCATCAGTGACACCGAGCTGGCCAGACTGCGGACCGCCGGTGCGAGCACGGCCCGCCTGGGTCCGCACGTCCTGCGGTCGTCCTCGGCCGGTCCGGCCGCACTCGTGCTGCTGAACCACCTGCTCGGTCGCTGGTAGGGCGGGAGGCGCGGCTATCGGACGACGACGGTCTTCGAATCCGCGGCGCTGGTCGCGTCCGAGGGCGCGGACACCGTGATCTCGTAGCGGCCCGGTGGAAGGGTGACCGAGAAGGAGAACGCCCCGGGTGCGCCGTCCTGCGGGGCCATGTCCACGGAGCCGTCCCGGAAGAGGGCGGCGTCGCCGTCCTCGGAGCCGTCGATGCTGCGGTCGATCCGCCAGTCCAGGGACTGCTCGGCGGCCGGTCCCACCCCGTGGATCGTGAGGCCCGCGGTGTCGGCCTCGACATCCTCCTGCGGGTCGATGATCCACACCGGAGCGAGGTTGGCGGGGTCCCGGGTCCACTCGCCGTCGAGGTCGACGGCGTCGAAGGCGCGGTAGCCGGCCGTCCCGTCCACGAGTACGACCACCGAGCTGGCCTCGCCCCCGGTGATGAGGCCGGCGTCGGACGCCGCCGCGGTCGCCGTGTAGACCAGTTGCTGGAGGGCGAGGCGGGCCTCGTCCTCGCCGAGTCCCTCCGAGACGGCGTCCGAGGAGATGTCGAGCGTGATGACGTTCTTCGTGGAGATCGAGGACGTCACGTTCGACGCGGCCCGCCACGGGGAGCGGTAGTCGGGGTCGAGCGGCCGCCCCGAGGTCATGAGCTGCACGGCGTCGGCGATCGGATCTCCGGAGCCTTCGGCCGGTGCCACCAGGAATTCGCGGAACAGCTTGTCGCTGCCGTCGACGTCGCCGAGCCAGTAGACCGGGAGGAGGGGCTGGACCGCGTCGGCGGGCCCGGCTGCCGCGCCCTCGCTCCGGACCGCCGGCGCGGTCGGGGACGCACCGGTCTCCCCTGCGGACGACGTCGGCTGCAGGGGTGCCGGAAGGGACGTGGTCGGCGCGCCGCCCTGGTTCGGGCCGACGTTGGGGAGGAGGTACACGCTGCTGGCGACGAGCACCCCGCCGGAGACCAGGAGCATGCTTCGCAGCCCCAGCCGGTTCTTCCTCAGGGGGTCCTGCTCGTTCATGCCGGCCCCCTTCCGTCGGGCGCACTGGTGCGCGGGTCTATCGGTGGAATGTCCGTGTCCCGGCCGGGGGACGCCCCTGTCGGACGAGGCGCCGGCCGCTTGCGGTGGTCCTGCCGGACCTGATTCAGCTTGGCACAACGCAGGGAACGCCCCGCCACGAATACGGGCGGGTGGCAGGACTGAAACCCGATCGATACGAAGCCGTTGCCGATTCGCGACGAAAGCCGAGTGCGGCTCGGCAGCGTTCGCCGCCGTCGACCCCGAGGGAATCAAGGCGGTCCCGCTCCTGTTGACAAAAGGGGGATGCCGTAACATTGGCATTCCTGCTGCGAGAGCACGACAGGACCAGATCATCAGGACGACTACTCCAGCGAGGGGCGATCAGAGGCCGGACGGCCGAGCTATGAGCGAATCTTCAACAGGCATCAATGCGGCAGGACTGGACACCAGGACCTTCGTCTTCGAATCGACCCAGCAGATGGTGCAGTCGCTCGGCTCCAACGACGAGGCGCTCCGCCTGATCGAGGAGTCGTTCCCGGGCGTCAGCCTCCAGGCCCGGGGCAACGAGCTGGCGATCACGGGACCTTCCGCGGACGTCCTGCGCACCGAGCGGCTGATCGGTGAGATCCAGACCATGGCCAGCAACAACGCCACGGTCTCGCCCCAGGTCCTCGAGCAGCTGGTCACGATGCTCAAGACGCAGAGCGCCGCCCGTCCCTCGGAGGTGCTGTCCGTCAACATCCTGACGTCGCGCGGAAAGACCATCCGCCCCAAGACGCTGAACCAGAGCACGTACGTCGACGCCATCGACCGCAACACCATCGTGTTCGGCATCGGCCCGGCCGGTACCGGCAAGACCTACCTGGCCATGGCGAAGGCCGTCCAGGCGCTGCAGCAGAAGGAGGTCAACCGGATCATCCTGACGCGCCCCGCCGTGGAGGCGGGGGAGCGGCTGGGCTTCCTCCCGGGCACCCTGAACGACAAGATCGACCCGTACCTGCGTCCGCTGTACGACGCGCTGCACGACATGATGGACCCCGATTCCATCCCGCGCCTCATGGCGGCCGGCACGATCGAGGTCGCACCGCTCGCCTACATGCGCGGGCGGACGCTGAACGACGCGTTCATCATCCTCGACGAGGCGCAGAACACGACGCCGGAGCAGATGAAGATGTTCCTCACACGCCTCGGCTTCGGGTCCAAGATGGTCGTGACCGGCGATGTCACGCAGGTGGACCTCCCCAACGGTACGAGTTCCGGCCTGCGGATCGTGAGCGAGATCCTCCGCGACGTCGACGACGTCTACTTCAGCGAACTGGATGCCGCCGACGTCGTCCGGCACCGCCTGGTGGGCGACATCGTCAGTGCCTACAGCACGTGGGACGAAGAGCAGCGCGCGACGCAGGCCCGCCGACCGGTGGCAGCCCGATGAGCGTCGAGGTCAACAACGAGTCCGGTTACGAGGTCGAGGAAGAGTCCCTCGTCCGCCTCGCGAACTTCCTGTTCGAATCCCTGTTCGTCCACCCCGAGGCGGAACTGTCGATCATCCTCGTCGATGTCGCCGCGATGGAGAAGCTCCACGTGGAATGGATGGACGAGCCGGGTCCCACTGACGTGCTGTCGTTCCCCATGGACGAGCTGCGTCCCGGCACGCCGGGGCGCGTCACGCCCGCCGGGCTGCTGGGCGACATCGTGCTCTGCCCCGAGGTGGCGGCATCACAGGGGGCTGCCGCGGGCCACGGCACGAACGACGAACTGCTCCTCCTGACCACGCACGGCGTGCTCCACCTCCTCGGCTACGACCATGCGGAACCCGAGGAGGAGAAGGAGATGTTCGGCCTGCAGCGCCAGCTCCTGTCCGACTTCCTCGGCGGCACCGCACCCCGGGAGACGCGCGCTTGACCATCTGGCTCCTCGGGCTCATGGGTCTGCTCTTCGCACTCACCGCAGCACTCGTCACGGCTGCGGAAGCAGCGTTCAGCTACCTCCCGCGGCAGGAGGGCGAAGCACTCGTCCAGGGGTCCCGCACCACCTCCCTCCGCCGCATCCTCGATGCCCCCGTCGCCCATATGCATGCGCTGCGGTTCTGGCGGGTCTGGTTCGAGATGGCCGGAGCGGTCGCCGTCGCCATCCTGTTCCACGACCTCTTCGACAGCATCTGGCTCGCAGGGCTGCTCGCCACCGCGGTGATGGCGGCCATCGGCTTCGTGATCGTGGGCGTGTCGCCACGCCAGCTCGGGAGGATGCACGCTCCCGCCGTCGTGCGCGCGACCGCCGGGCTGGTGGCGTTCCTCTGCGCCGTCCTCGGGCCCATCCCGCGCTGGCTCGTGGGGATCGGCAGCGCCATCACACCCGGGGCCGCACGGGACGAGGCCGCGTTCTTCACGCAGGAGGAGTTCCGGGAACTGCTCTCCCGCGCCTCGGACGCCGAGATGATCGAGGACAACGAAGCGGAACTCATCCACTCGGTCTTCGAGCTCGGCGACACCAAGGTGCGGTCCGTGATGGTGCCACGCACCGACATGGTGACCATCGAGTCCGGCTCGACCCTCAGCCAGGCGATGTCGCTCTTCCTGCGGTCGGGCTACTCGAGGATCCCCGTGATCGGCGAGAGCTCCGACGACATCAAGGGCCTGCTGTACCTGAAGGACGTCGTCGCGAACCTCCACGGCCGCCCGGCGTCGAACCTGTCCCGACCGGTGGACGCGGACTGCCGGCCCGCCCGCTACGTGCCGGAATCGAAGCCCGTGGGCGACCTGCTGAGGGAACTGCAGCGCGAGTCGACGCACGTCGCGATCGTGATCGACGAGTACGGCGGAACCGCCGGACTCGTCACGCTCGAGGACCTGATCGAGGAGATCGTGGGCGAGATCGTCGACGAGTACGATTCCGAGGTCCCGGAGCAGGAGCAGCTCGACGACGGCGAATACCGCGTGAGTGCCCGGATGGGCATCGACGACCTCGGTGAGCTGTTCGGCCTCGACCTCGACGACGAGGAGGTGGACACGGTGGGCGGGCTCCTTGCGAAGACCCTCGGAAGGGTGCCGATCGTGGGATCGGAGGTCACAATTGACGGTATCGGTCTGCGGGCCGAGCGCGTGGAGGGCCGCCGCAACAGGGTGTCCCACGTCATCGCGTACCGCATTCCGCCAGAGCACACCGAGCAGGACGAACGAGAGACGATAGAGGCTGACAATGAGCGACGCTGAGCACAGGGCAGGATTCGTCTCGCTCGTGGGACGGCCGAACGCCGGTAAGTCCACCCTGACGAATGCCCTGGTGGGGCAGAAGGTCGCCATCACCTCGGCGAAGCCCCAAACCACCCGGCACACCATCCGCGGCATCGTGAACCGCGAGGATTCCCAGATCGTCCTCGTGGACACCCCCGGACTCCACCGTCCGCGTACCCTCCTGGGTCAGCGCCTCAACGACCTCGTCGCGGACACGCTGGCCGAGGTCGACGCCGTCGGTTTCTGCCTTCCGGCCAACGAGAAGATCGGCCCCGGCGACCGCTTCATCGCCGAGCAGCTGGCACGGCTCAACCGCAAGCCCCTCATCGCCGTGGTGACCAAGACGGACCTCGTGGACCGTCAGGCCCTGACCGAGCAGCTCCTCGCCGTGTCGAAGCTCGGCACCGAGGTCGCCGGCCCCGAGGGATGGGCGGACATTGTGCCGGTGTCGGCCGCCGACGGCTTCCAGGTGGACACCGTCGCGGAGGTCTTCAGCCGGCACATGCCGGAATCGCCCGTCCTGTATCCCGGCGGTGAACTGACCGACGAGCCGGAAGCGGTGATGGTGGCCGAGCTGGTGCGCGAGGCTGCCCTCGAGGGGGTCCGGGACGAGCTCCCCCACTCCCTCGCCGTCGTGGTGGAGGAGATGATCCCGCGCGAGGGCCGCAGCGAGGACAACCCGATGCTCGACGTGCACGTGAACCTGTACGTCGAGAGGCCGTCGCAGAAGGCGATCATCATCGGCAAGGGCGGCGCCCGGCTCAGGGAGGTGGGCACCAACGCCCGCCGCGGGATCGAGGCGCTGCTGGGCACCCGGATCTACCTCGACCTGCACGTGAAGGTGGCCAAGGACTGGCAGCGTGATCCCAAGCAGCTCGTGAAGCTCGGCTTCTAGCGGCACGACTTCCGCGTCCCGCTCGTTGGCATGCGGGGAGCGGGCTACCTGCCCTGCGCCCTTCGGCCGCTCGGTCCCCGATGGCCGCGGCCACCGCCGCGCCGCAGTTCGGGGACCGGCAGGAGAGCCGGGGCCGAGCGAAAAGGCGGGAGCGCCTCCCTCCGGCCAGTACCGACCACGTCCATCCATCCGAAGGAGACCGGGAATGACCGGCCGATCATCCCGCGAGGGCGCAGGCAGCGCCGGCGACGCCAGTGCGGCGAGCGCCCCAGTTCCCCTGGGTGCCGGACCCGCGGGGCGGCATCTCGGCCATGGCGGAGGGCACCGCGGGCTCAGGCTGACGGCCATCCTGATGGCCTCCGTCCTGGTGGCCGCCCTCGCTTTCGTCGCCGTGCAGGTCTTCCGCCTGCAGTCCAACGTGGCCACCCTCCCGCTCAATCTCGGACAGGGCCAGGAGTCGGCGCTCCCGGTCGACTCCAGCACGGACCCGCTCCAGATCCTCATCCTCGGTACGGACACGCGCACGGGCAACAGCGGCGAGTTCTTCGGGAACGAGGACTCCTCCGGCGACGGCAACTCGGACGTGATGATGCTGATGACGCTCTCGGCCGACCGCGAGGACGTCACCGTCGTGTCCTTCCCCCGCGACCTGCTGGTACCCCTGCCGAGCTGCGTGGATCCGGAGACGGGGGAGACATCGCAGGCGATGGATCTGGGCCAGCTCAACGGGGCACTCGACGAGGGCGGACCGGGCTGCACCGTGGCGGCGATCAACAACCTCACAGGGCTCTCGGTGGACCACTTCATGATGGCCGACTTCAACGCGGTCAAGGAGCTGTCCTCGACTCTCGGCGGGGTCGAGGTGTGCGTCGACGAACCCGTGGAGGACGAATACTCCGGGCTGTCCCTGCCTGCCGGGACCAGCGAGGTCGAGGGAGACCAGGCGCTGGCCTTCCTGCGCACGCGCCACAGCTTCGGTGACGGGGGAGACACCGGGCGGATCGCCGCCCAGCAGTCGTTCATGGCGTCGATGGCCCGCAAGGTGCGGGCAGAGGGGACCCTGACGAACCTGCCCAAGCTCTACACCATCGCCGACACGGTCACCCGGAACCTGACCGTCGACGAGGGCCTGTCCCAGCCCACGGAACTGCTGAAGATCGCCGATCGCCTGAAGGACGTCGATCTCGGCAACATCGCGTTCGTGACCGTCCCCACCGAAGCGTGGATCGAGGATCCGAATCGGCTCGTCCTCGACGAGGAGGGCGCCGCCCCGCTCTTCGACGCGCTGCGCGAGGACCGGGGCCTCACCGAGGAGGCGCCCGAGACCGCCGCGCCCGGTACGGGAGCCGCCACGCCTGCCCCGTCGGACGCACCCCCCGCCCCCTCGACCCCGACGTCCGCCCCCGAGGTGCCGGCGTTCGATCCAGCGTCCGTCCCGGTGCTCGTCATCAACGCGACGACGGACATCGACCGTGCGGCCGAGGTGCAGCAACTCCTCGTCGGGGCCGGCTACACGCAGGCCGCTCCCTTCGAGTCCGTCCCGGCGGAGACGTCACAGGTCCTGTTCGGGAGCGGGTACGACGCCGCTGCCGCTGACCTCGCGGAGCGGTTCGGGGTCCCTGCGAGCCAGGTGCTGTTCAGCGGGACGGCGGCAGGTGTGGAGCTGCTCGTCGGCGCCGACCTCGCCACCGGCACGAAGGTGGTCCTCCCGCCGCTCGGCGGCGAACTGGACGGCCAGACCGCGGACCAGGTCACCTGCCAGGCGTCGTCGGGGTTCTAGGAGTGCTTCTCCTCCGGCGCCCTCGGCCGCACGGACGCCCAGCGGACGCTCGGGGGAGTCGGGGCCGCAGCCGCACCGGCGGCCGCAGCCCCGACCCCGGTCACCAGATCCGGACGCGCTCTCCGGGCTCCAGCCACAGGCCGTCCTGATCGGCCACGTCGAAGGCGTCGTGGAACTCGTCGAGGTTCCGCACCACCTGGTTGCAGCGGAACTCGTTGGGTGAATGCGGGTCGACGGTCAGGCGCCGTCGGGCCTCCTCCGGCCGGATCTTCTGCTGCCAGCAGGTGGCCCACGACAGGAAGAACCGCTGCGTCCCGGTCATGCCCCCGATCACGGGTGCCTCCTCGCCGCCGAGGCTCAGGAGGTAGGCGCGGTAGCTGATGCCGAGGCCTCCGAGGTCGCCGATGTTCTCCCCGAGGGTCAGTTCACCGTTCACGGCCTGCCCGGGGACCTCGGACGGCTCGAGTGCGGCGTACTGCGCCACCAGGCGGCCGGTCAGGGCGTCGAAGGCCTCCCGGTCCTCCTCGCTCCACCAGTTGTGCAGGCGCCCGGTCCCGTCGAACTGGGATCCCTTGTCGTCGAAGCCGTGGCCGATCTCGTGGCCGATCACGGCTCCGATCGCTCCGTAGTTGACGGCGTCGTCGGCGTCGATGTCGAAGAACGGCGGCTGCAGGATCGCCGCAGGGAAGACGATCTCGTTCATGGTGGGCATGTAGTAGGCGTTGACCGTCTGCGGCGTCATGAGCCATGCGCCGCGGTCGATCGGCCGGCCGAGCTTGCCCAGCTGCCTGCGGTGCTCGAACTCCGACGCGCGCAGGACATTGCCGTAGAGGTCGGAGGGCCGGACGTCGAGCGGGCCGTAGTCGATCCACTCCTCCGGGTAACCGATCTTCGTGGTGAACTGCGAGAGCTTCTCCAGTGCCCTGGCGCGGGTCTCGTCGGTCATCCAGGTGAGCGCCGAGATGCTCGACTCGTAGGCCGCGATGAGGTTGCCGACGAGATCGAGCATCGCCGCCTTGTGCGTGGCGGGGAAGTGCCGCTCCACGTACCGCTGCCCGATGGCCTCGCCCATCGCTCCTTCCACCAGGGCCACGCCGCGCTTCCACCGGTCCTTCAGGCGCGGCGTACCCGCGAGGTGGGTGCCGTAGAAGGCGAAGGATGCGTCGACGAACCGCTCGTCCAGGTAGTCGGACGCGTGCAGCAGGACGCGGCTCACGAGCCACTCGCGCCATGTCCCGAGCTCCACCGAACCGAGGGCGTCGTCGAGCCCTCGCACGAAATCGGGCTGGTTGACGACGAGCTCCGAGGACTGGCGCGGTTCGTCGACGACGACGCGCAGCCACGGTGCCAGATGACCGGAGAGCTCGGCGGCGTCGTCGTGCCGGACGAGGTTGTAGGTCTTCTGCGGGTCGCGCCGCTCGACGCTGCCCATCGACGACGCCGCGAGGCGCGTCTCGAGTGCGAGCACGCGATCGGCCGCCCCGGCTGGATCGTCGCCGCCGACGAGCCCGAACAGCGTCGACAGGAGGTTTCGGTACTCGTCCCTCGTCTCCGCGAAACCCTCCTCACGGTAGTACGACTCGTCGGGGAGCCCCAGGGCGGACTGGTACAGGTGGAGCAGGTACCGCTCGGGATTGCCGGCGTCGTTGCTGACATAGGGTGCGACGAGGCCCTGGATACCCGACCGCGTCAGCTCCGCACTGAGGTCCACCAGCTCCGCGACCGACGACACGGCGGTGACCCGGGCCAGCAGCGGCTCGATCGGCTCCGCCCGCCGGGCCTCGATCCGGGCCGTGTCCATGAAGTCCGCGTACAGGGTGCCCAGTTTCGCGTCGATGCCGTCCGCCGGTCCGGTCCCCGCCCGCGAGGCGGCGTCCTCGATGATCGCGCGGACAGCGAGCTCGGACGCGTCCCGGAGGGCGGTGAAGGACCCCGTGAGCGGACGGTCGTCGGGGATCACCGCGTCCTTGAGCCACACTCCGTTGGCATGCCGGAAAAGGTCGTCCTGGGGTCGGACCGTTCCGTCGAGATTGTCCGGATCGAGCGTGCTGATCGTCATTGTCGCTTCCTGTTTCCTCGTGCTGCGGTACCTGGTATCCCGAGGCGAGGCGCCCCGCAAGCCATCCTATGTGCCGTGCTATCGTGGCAACGTGCGCGCACACAGAACTCTTCTTCGGTGCCGCGGCGAGGCCATCTAGGACCTACGAGCTACTGGCCATCCCTCGCCGCGGAGTCCGCGTTGCCCGGCCGCCAGCACCCTCAGTCCCGACAGATAAGGCCGATCCCCATGCGAAACGCACAGAAGTCATCAGGTATGCCGTTCGGCAAGTACCGCCCGTTCCAGGAACAGATCTCCGTGGAGCTCCCCGACCGGACCTGGCCGGACCGCGTCATCACGAAGGCGCCCCGCTGGTGCGCCGTGGACCTGCGCGACGGCAACCAGGCACTCATCGATCCGATGAACGCCGAGCGCAAGCACAAGATGTTCGACCTGCTCGTGGGCATGGGCTACAAGGAGATCGAGGTCGGTTTCCCATCGGCGTCGCAGACGGACTTCGACTTCGTCCGCCAGTTGATCGAGGGCGACCGCATCCCCGACGATGTCACCATCCAGGTTCTGACGCAGTCGCGTGAGCACCTGATCGAACGCACCTACGCATCCCTCGAGGGCGCGGACCGCGCCATCGTCCACCTGTACAACTCGACGTCCGTGCTGCAGCGCCGCGTGGTGTTCAACCAGGACCAGGACGGCATCATCGACATCGCCCTCCAGGGCGCCCGCCTGTGCCGCAAGTTCGAGGAGAACATGGGCGACACCGCTATCACCTACGAGTACTCCCCGGAATCCTTCACCGGCACCGAACTCGAGTTCGCGGCGCGCATCAGCAACGAGGTCTCGGCCGTGTTCGAGGCCTCCGCGGACCGGCAGATGATCCTGAACCTGCCTGCCACCGTCGAGATGGCCACGCCCAACGTCTACGCGGACTCGATCGAGTGGATGAACCGGAACCTCGCCGACCGCAGCAGCATCATCCTGTCACTGCATCCGCACAACGACCGCGGCACCGGTGTGGCCGCCGCAGAGCTCGGCTACCTCGCCGGTGCCGACCGCATCGAGGGCTGCCTGTTCGGCAACGGTGAGCGGACCGGGAACGTGGACCTGGTGACGCTCGGCATGAACCTCTTCAGCCAGGGGATCGATCCGGAGATCGACTTCTCCGACATGGACTCGATCCGCCGCACGGCCGAGTACTGCAACCAGCTCAGCGTCCCGGAGCGGTCGCCCTACGGCGGCGACCTCGTCTTCACGGCGTTCTCCGGATCGCATCAGGATGCGATCAAGAAGGGCTTCGAGAGCATGGAGCGCGATGCCGCAGAGGCCGGGGTCGGCGTCGACGACCTCCCGTGGGCGGTGCCGTACCTGCCGATCGACCCCAAGGACATCGGCCGTTCCTACGAAGCCGTCATCCGCGTCAACTCCCAGTCGGGCAAGGGCGGCGTGGCCTACCTGCTCAAGAGCGAGCACAGCCTCGACCTGCCGCGCCGCGCCCAGATCGAGTTCTCCGGCGTCGTCCAGCGCCGCACGGAGACGCAGGGCGGCGAGGTCAGTGGTGCCCAGCTGTGGTCGGCGTTCCAGGACGAGTACCTGCCCATGCGTGCCGAGGGCGGCGCGGGGGCCTGGGGCCACTACGAGCTGACCTCGGTGAACACGGACACGGCGGAGGACGGCTCCTTCAAGCTCGTCACGACCCTCCTCGTCGACGGTGTCCAGCAGCGCAAGACCTCGCAGGGCAACGGACCGATCGACGCCCTGCTGGCCATCCTCAGCCAGGACGGGGTCGACGTCCGCGTCCTCGACTACACCGAGCACGCCCTGTCCTCGGGCGGCAACGCGCGCGCCGCCGCCTACGTGGAGTGCGCCGTGGGCGAGCGGGTGCTGTGGGGCGTCGGGATCGATGCGAACACCACGATGGCAGCCCTCAAGGCGGTCGTCTCGGCCGTGAACCGCGCCATCCGCGACGCCGCCTGACCGAGCCCTCTCCGCCCTGCGACCCCCGCGCGGAACGATTCCCGCGGGGGTGGCAGGTGGAAGAATGAGACTGTGGCCTCCTCCTCAGCATCGCGCACCTACCGCACCGAAGGCGTGGTCCTGCGTACCTACAAGCTCGGTGAGGCCGACCGCATCATCGTGCTCCTGACGAGGGACCACGGCCAGGTCCGTGCCGTCGCCAAGGGCGTACGCCGGACCACCAGCAAGTTCGGCTCCCGCCTGGAACCGTTCATGTCCGTCGACCTCCAGCTCGCACACGGGCGGAATCTCGACGTCGTCACCCAGGCCCAGACGAAGGGCGCCTACGGGCACGGGATCGCCTCCGACTACGGCCGGTACACCGCGGCGACGGCCATCGCCGAGACGGCGGAACGGCTGACCGACATCGGAGAGGCCGGGGGAGCGCAGTACGCCCTCGTCGCTGGTGCCTTCTCCGCCCTCAGCCGCGACCTGCACCCGTCGGAACTCATCCTCGACTCCTACCTGCTCCGGTCACTGGCGACGGCGGGATGGGCCCCGAGTTTCACGGACTGCGCCCGGTGCGCCGCGCCCGGGCCGCACACCGCGTTCTCCGCCCCGCTCGGCGGAGCGGTCTGTCCCGTGTGCCGGCCCCCCGGAGCCGCATCGCCCTCGGCCGCGACCATGGACCTGCTCGCGGCGCTGCTGACCGGGGACTGGACCATCGCGGACGCCTCGGAGGGCGGCGCACGCCGTGAGGCCGCCGGACTGGTCGCCGCCTATCTGCAATGGCACCTCGAACGCGGGGTCGCCTCCCTCAAACACGTGGAGCGCATATGAAGAACCCTGTTCGACCCGTGGCGCCGTGGCCCCACCCGAGCGGTGAGCAGGTTCCCCCGATCCCGCGCCAGTTCGTGCCCGAGCACGTGGCGATCGTCATGGACGGCAACGGCCGCTGGGCCAACGAGCGGGGACTGCCCCGGACGGAAGGGCACAGGGCCGGTGAGGCGGCGCTGCTCGACGTCATGGCCGGCGCGATCGAGATCGGCGTCAAGCACGTCTCCGTCTACGCGTTCAGCACCGAGAACTGGAAACGCTCACCCGAGGAGGTCCGCTTCCTCATGGGGTTCAACAAGGACGTACTCCGGCGCCAGCGCGACCAGCTCGACGACTGGGGCGTCCGCATCCGCTGGTCCGGGCGTCGGCCGAAGCTGTGGCAGTCGGTCATCCGCGAGTTGGAGGACGCGGAGCGGCACACCGCTCTCAACACGACCTGCACCCTCACGATGTGCGTCAACTACGGGGGTCGTGCCGAGATCGCCGACGCCGCCAGGGCCATCGCCGAGGACGTCGCCGCCGGCACCCTGAAGGCCTCGTCGGTCAGCGAGAAGACCATCCAGCGGTACCTCGACGAACCCGACCTGCCCGACGTCGACCTGTTCCTCCGCACGTCGGGCGAGCAGCGGCTGTCGAACTTCATGCTCTGGCAGTCCGCCTACGCGGAGATGGTGTTCATGAACACCCTGTGGCCCGACGTCGACCGACGGACCCTGTGGCGTGCGATCGAGGAGTACGCCGCGCGCGACCGCAGGTACGGCGGCGCGGTGGACCGGGCGTCCGACGGGCCGTCCACCTAGGGCGGGCCCGCCGGTACACACGAGTCCAGCCACCACGCGGTGAAGCTCGCTGCCTGCCGGCGCACGTCGCGGCGGGAGAGGAAGACGTCGTGCAGCGCGCCGTGCAGCCGGCGGATGGTCACGGTGGTACCGAGTTCCGCGGCACGGCGCACGAGGGGCGTGACGTCGAGGATGCTGTCGGTCTCCAGCATCGAGCTGTTCCAGGTCCCACTGATCGTGGATGCCGTCGAACACAGCACGAGCACCGGCACATCGATGCACACCCCTCGGGCGAGGGCCGCGTGCCCGGCCAGGACCGCTGCCAGCCAGCCTGCCCTGATCGGGAAGCCGGCCTCCGGACGCCACGCCGGATTGATGGTCCACTCGCCGTCGCGCGTATCGCTGATGCTCCTGAAGTAGAAGCCCAGGGCAGGCAGCCGCAATCGTGTCTTCGGGCGGCGGCGGGACACCGTGTCGAGGATGCCCTGCGCGGCGGTCCGCAGCAGCGCGCTGCCCTGGGTGTCGAGCCAGGGGCTGTTGAGGACCAGGGCCGCGAGGCGGCCGGGGTTGCGGGCGGCCCAGAGGGCGGCGGTGAGGCCGCCGGTCGAATGCGCCATCACCGCGATCTCCACCACCGTCCCCGGGCCGTGCCGTGCCGCGAGACGGCTCCGGAGCGCGTCGATCGCGGCCTCGAAGTCGGCGTCGTAGTCGTCGAGGGAGGTGACGAACCCCGGGGTCTGGCCCGGCAGCAGGCTCCGGCCGTACTTGTGGAGGTCCAGGGCGAAGAAGTCCCACCCCCGGGCATGCAGGGTCTCCGCCAGCTCCGAGTGGAAGAAGTAGTCGCTGAAACCGTGCACGTAGAGCACGGCCCGCGCGGGCCCCGACCGGAGCCGCGGGACGTCCTCGGGCTCGTGGGCCACCAGGGTCGCGACGCGCGGGCCCTCGTCGTCGGGCGGCAGGGGCAGCGTGAGCGCACGGAAGGGCCCTCCGAGGATGTCCTCCGACCAGCGCCCGTCCATCCTCCGACACTACCTCCGGTGTCTCGAGCCGGGGGGCTTCCTGAGTTGGTGCGCACCCGCTCCGCGTGGAATTCTGGGTGCATGCGCATCTACCCGACCTTCTTCCGGATCGTCTTCTCCGGGATGGACGCCGAAAGGGCCCACAGGATCGGCTTCGCCCTCATCCGCGCCGTGGACCTCACCCCCGCGGGCTGGGCCCTGCGCCGTTTCTGCGCCCCGGACCCCCGCCTCGCCACGACCGCCTTCGGTGTGGACTTCCCGTCCCCGTTCGGCCTCGCGGCTGGTTTCGACAAGGCGGGCAAGGGAGTGCTGCCTCTCACCGCACTGGGCTTCGGACACATCGAGATCGGGACGATCACCGGCCGGGCCCAGCCCGGCAACCCCGCCCCGCGCCTGTTCCGGCTGGTGGAGGACAGGGCCGTCATCAACCGCATGGGCTTCAACAACGACGGCGCCGCCGCCGTCGCTCCACGCCTGCGATCGGCGCGGAACCGGCTTGCACGGCGGTACGGGACACGTCAGCGACCCGTGGTCGGTGTCAACATCGGCAAGACCAAGAAGGTGGACATCGCCGACGCGATCGCCGACTACCTCGTCAGCGCGGAGCAGCTGGCACCCGTGGCGGACTACCTCGTGGTGAACGTGTCGTCGCCCAACACCCCGGGCCTCCGTCTGCTCCAGAGTGCGGAGTCCCTGCGGCCACTGCTCGAGGCGGTCCGCCGCACCTCGGACGAGGCGGCGGGCCGGCATGTGCCGCTCCTCGTCAAGATCGCGCCCGACCTGACGGACTCCGACATCGACGACGTCGGAGCCCTCGCGCTGGACCTGGGGCTGGACGGCATCGTGGCCACCAACACCACCATCACGCGCGAGAACCTCACCACCGACGCCGCCACGGTGATGGCCAAGGGGGTGGGCGGCCTGAGCGGCGCACCCCTGAAGGCCCGGTCCCTGGAGGTCCTGAAGCGCCTGCGGGCTGCCGTGGGGGACAAGCTCGCCATCGTCGCCGTCGGCGGGATCGAGACACCCGAGGACGTCGTCGAGCGGCTGGACGCCGGTGCGACACTCGTCCAGGGCTACACCGCGTTCCTCTACGAGGGCCCGTTCTGGGCCCGGCGCATCAACCGCGGCCTCCTGCGGTCACGGTCCTCCCGATCCGCGACCTGAGGTTCCGGGAGGACCACGTCGACGACCGGGAACGACGGAAGCCGGGCCCGAGGGCCCGGCTTCCGTGCTCGTGCTCCCGGTCGCTGGACCGGTCAGGAGGGGTACTGGCCCCGGCGCACCTGGGGCTTCGGCAGGCGCAGACGGCGCAACTGCAGTGCCCGCGTGACGCCGTACCAGAGGTCACCCTGGTTCGGTGCACCGAACTTCTCGGTCAGTTTCCTCTTCAGCTTCCGGCGCAGCAGCACGCAGTCGACGATCACGGCGACGATGAGCACCCAGAACGCCATCAGGACGGCGCTCTGCACGGCGAGGGACTGGAAGAAGCTCAGGATCACGAAGACCAGCGCAGCGATCATGAGGAACTCACCGATGTTCACGCGGGCATCGACGAACTGCCGGATGTAGCGACGGCTGGGGCCCTTGTCCCGCAGCGGGAGGTAACGCTCGTCATCGGTGTCGAGGGCCTGGCGCATCCTTGCGCGGTCGTCGCGGACGCCGGCGCGGCTCTGCTCACGGGCCGCCTTGCGGTCGTTCGGCACGAGGGGACGCTTGCGCGCGGCCTCCTGCACACTGCGCTTGGGCGTCGGGGCGCCCTTGCCCTGTGCGCGTTGCGCCTCAGGGGTACGTGAAGCGCCGTCGACGACTTCCTGGGCAGAGGGGGCTTCTTTATTTCGTCCGAACACCCCTTCAGGATAGCGGTTCGCGGCCGGGAGGCGTCGCTCCGCGCCGAGCGTCGCCGCTGCCGCTCCGGAGTGCGCTGCGACACCACCGGCGCCGTCCGCGTGTGTAGGGTTCTGGCATGACTTCCATGAACACCTCCACCGGGCAACCGCAGGGATCCTCGCACGTCGGAGAGCAGCTCCGAGCGAGCATCGATGCCGCGTTCCCGCGCATCGTCGAGCAACTCTCGTCCTTCGTCGCCATCCAGGGCATCGCCTGGGAGGCTTTCGACGCGCACGAGCTCGACCGCAGCGCCGACGCCGTGGCCGAGCTGATCCGGGGCGTCGGCATCGACGACGTCCGCATCCTCCGCGTCGACAACGACGGCGCTCCCGGCGGTCCCGCCGTCGTGGCCCGTCGCGCTGCGGCCGAGGGCAGGCCGACCGTCCTGCTCTACGCCCACCACGACGTCCAGCCGCCGGGTGATCCGGCGCTCTGGGAGACCGAGCCCTTCGTCGCCACGGAGCGGAACGGCAGGCTCTACGGCCGTGGCGCGGCCGACGACAAGGCGGGCATCATGGCCCACGTCGGAGCCTTCGGAGCCCTGACGGAGGTGCTCGGGGACTCGTTCGGGGTCGGCGTCACGCTCTTCATCGAGGGGGAGGAGGAAGCGGGCTCGCCGACCTTCCGCTCGTTCCTCGAGACCTACCGGGACGACCTCGCGGCCGACGTGATCGTCGTCGCCGATTCCAGCAACTGGAAGGTCGGCGTGCCGGCGCTCACCACGAGCCTGCGCGGCCTCGTGGACGGCACCATCGAGGTGCAGGTGCTCGACCACGCGGTGCACTCCGGCATGTTCGGGGGACCGGTGCTCGACGCCCCGACGCTCCTCGCGCGCCTCATCGCGACCCTGCACGACGACGCCGGCGACGTCGCCGTCGCGGGCCTGGAGGGCGGGGACCACGCGTCCGTGGACTACGCCGAGCAGGACTACCGCGCGGACGCGTCGGTGCTCGACGGCGTCGAGCTCGCGGGCACGGGGTCGATCGCCTCGCGGCTGTGGCACAAGCCCGCCCTGTCCATCATCGGTATGGACATCCCGAGCGTTGCTCTGTCCTCCAACACGCTCCTCCCGCGGGCACGGGCGAAGTTCAGCCTCCGGCTCGCTCCCGGCCAGGATCCGCAGGCCGCGATGGAGGCGGTCCGGCGGCACGTCGAATCCCACGCGCCCTTCGGTGCGAAGGTCACGTTCACGCCGGGGGAGACCGGCAGCCCCTTCCGGACGGACACGAGCGAACCGGCATCGCGCCTCGCACTGGAGGCGCTCGAGGAGGCCTGGGGCGTGAAGCCCGTGGAAGCCGGCATGGGCGGATCCATCCCCTTCATCGCCGACCTCACCGAGCTCTTCCCCTCCGCCCAGATCCTCATCACCGGGGTCGAGGACCCGGACTCCCGGGCGCACAGCGCCAACGAATCGCTGCACCTCGACGAATTCAGGAAGGCCGTCCTCGCCGAGGCGATCCTGCTCGCCCGCATCAACGACGGCGGGCTCATCGCCGGCTAGTCACGGACGGGCCGGGAGGGCGGAAATGTTTCCGCCCTCCCGGCCGTTATCCCTGATGCGGGCCCGGCGTACGATTGACCAAAGCCGTGCGCGCTCCACCGCGGACGGCACTGAGAGCGGACACACCTGGTGGAGTCCGAGCTAGGAGAAACACTATGAGCACATCGACCACCGAAACAGGATCCCTGCAGGAGTCCACGGAACTCCCTGTGCACGAGGTCGCCCTGTCCGACGTCGCAGCCGGCAAGGTGCGCAGCCTCCTCGAGCAGGAAGGCCGTACCGACCTCCGCCTGCGCGTGGCGGTCCAGCCCGGCGGCTGCTCGGGCCTCATCTACCAGCTGTACTTCGACGAGCGCGTGCTCGACGGCGATGCCGTCCGCGACTTCAACGGCGTGGAGGTCATCGTGGACAAGATGAGCGTCCCCTACCTGTCGGGTGCCTCCATCGACTTCGAGGACACCATCTCGAAGCAGGGTTTCACCATCGACAACCCGAACGCAGGCGGCTCCTGCGCGTGTGGGGACTCCTTCCACTAACACGCGGAAAGGGCCCGGAACATCACCGCCGAGGTGTGTTCCGGGCCCTTTTGCATGTCACCAGATCGCAGGTCTTACGGGTAAGCTCTACAGTGAGTAGTAAAACTGGATGTGCACCCCGGGCAGCTTCATGGGCGGGTGGCAACGCACGTAGAAAAGGAAGGTCCGTCTGTGAGTTCGCAGGACCGAACCGGTAGCAAGCGCGTCAGGATCGCGAAGATCTCCAGCCTCTCGCTGGCTGGCGCCCTCCTACTGACCGGCTGTTCGGCAGAAGCCCAAAAGGGCTGGCTTCCGGCAGACCGGGACAACACCAATCACACCGGGATCATCACCGATCTCTGGGTCAACTCGTGGATCGCGGCCCTGGCCGTCGGCATCATCACCTGGGGCCTGATCATCTGGTGCATGGTCGCGTACCGCCGCCGGAAGAACGACACCGGCTACCCGCGGCAGATGAGCTACAACCTGCCGCTCGAGATCTTCTACCTGACGATCCCGCTGTTCATGGTGCTCGTCTTCTTCTACTTCACCGAGCGCGACATCGCCACGATCGACGCGCGAGTGGAGGACCCCGACGTGATCGTCGACGTCCGCGGCAAGCAGTGGTCGTGGGACTTCAACTACGTCAAGGAGGACAAGTACTCCACCGGCGTCCAGGGCAGCCTGAACGGCGAGGAGGGCGTTCCGGAGAACCTCCCGACGCTGTACCTGCCCGTGAACCGGTCCGTCGAGCTCCAGCTCAACGCCCGCGACGTGCAGCACTCGTTCTTCGTCCCGGCGTTCCTGCAGAAGCGCGACCTGTACCCGGGCCGTACCAACTACATCAACCTCACTCCTAGCAAGGAGGGGACCTTCGCGGGCAAGTGCGCCGAGCTGTGCGGTCAGTACCACTCGGAGATGCTCTTCAACGTCAAGGTCGTCTCGCAGGAGGAATTCGACGCGCAGATGGCGCAGCTGGAAGACGGTCAGCTCGGCGACGAGTACGACCGCGACTCCTACCCCGAGGATGACCCCGATACCGACCCAGCCAGGAGCAGCAGCTGATGTCCACCTTCGAATACACCCTTGAGGAAGCCGGCACCGTAGCCGCTCCCCGCGTGGTCCCGAGGTCCAAGGGACGCATCGTCGTCAGCTGGATCACCTCGACCGACCACAAGACCATCGGGTACATGTACCTGATCGCCTCGTTCGTCTTCTTCTGCTTCGCCGGCGTGATGGCGCTGGTCATCCGCGCCGAGCTCTTCGAACCGGGCATGCAGGTCCTGCAGACCAAGGAGCAGTACAACCAGCTGTTCACGATGCACGGCACCGTGATGCTGCTGATGTTCGCGACACCGCTGTTCGCAGGCTTCACGAACATCATCATGCCGCTGCAGATCGGCGCTCCCGATGTCGCCTTCCCGCGGCTGAACGCCCTGGCCTTCTGGTTCTTCCTGTTCGGCAGCACCATCGCCGTCTCCGGCTTCATCACCCCGCAGGGTGCCGCCTCGTTCGGCTGGTTCGCCTACGCGCCGCTCTCCAGTACGACGTTCTCACCGGGCGTCGGCGGTGACCTCTGGGTCTTCGGACTCGCCCTGTCGGGCTTCGGCACCATCCTCGGCGGCGTCAACTTCATCACGACGATCATCTGCATGCGCGCCCCGGGCATGACGATGTGGCGCATGCCCATCTTCACCTGGAATGCGCTGATCACCTCGATCCTCGTGCTGATGGCCTTCCCGCCGCTGGCTGCCGCCCTGTTCGCCCTCGGCGCCGACCGCCGCTTCGGCGCCCACATCTTCGACCCGGAGGCCGGCGGTGCCATCCTGTGGCAGCACCTCTTCTGGTTCTTCGGCCACCCCGAGGTCTACATCATCGCGCTGCCGTTCTTCGGCATCGTCTCGGAGATCTTCCCGGTGTTCAGCCGCAAGCCGATCTTCGGCTACAAGGGCCTGGTGTACGCGACGATCGCCATCGCCGCGCTCTCCGTGACGGTCTGGGCGCACCACATGTACGTCACCGGAGCCGTCCTGCTGCCGTTCTTCGCCTTCATGACGATGCTCATCGCCGTTCCGACGGGCGTGAAGTTCTTCAACTGGATCGGTACGCTCTGGCGCGGGTCGCTGACGTTCGAGACGCCGATGCTCTGGAGCCTCGGCTTCCTCGTGACCTTCCTCTTCGGTGGCCTGACCGGCATCATCCTGGCCTCGCCGCCGCTGGACTTCCACGTCTCGGACACCTACTTCGTGGTCGCCCACTTCCACTACGTGGTCTTCGGCACCGTGGTGTTCGCGATGTTCGCCGGGTTCTACTTCTGGTGGCCCAAGTTCACCGGCAAGATGCTCAACGAGCGCCTGGGCAAGATCCACTTCTGGATGCTGTTCCTCGGCTTCCACGCCACGTTCCTCATCCAGCACTGGCTCGGCGTCGAGGGCATGCCCCGCCGCTACGCGGACTACCTGCCGGAGGACGGCTACACCGCGATGAACCAGTTCTCCACGATCGGTTCGTTCGTCCTCGGGGCGTCGCTCATCCCGTTCTTCTGGAACGTGTACATCACCTGGCGGACCGGTAAGAAGGTCGAGGTCGACGATCCGTGGGGCTTCGGTGCCTCGCTGGAGTGGGCGACCTCGTGCCCGCCGCCGCGCCACAACTTCACCTCGCTGCCGCGGATCCGCTCGGAGCGCCCTGCGCTCGACCTGCACCACCCCGAGCTGCAGCAGACCCACACCCCCGATGACAGCGCCGTGGGCCAGGCCCTGGGCTCCGCGGACCGGAAGGACGCCAAAGCATGAGGATCGAGAAGAACCTGTTCCTTTTCGGTGTCCCGATCTTCGTGCCGGTCGCCATCATCTACGGGTGGTTGACGGAATGGTCCGAGTGGGTCGGCCTGCTCGGGATCCTCCTGGTCGGCGGCCTCGCCGGCATGATCGGTTTCTACCTCGCCTTCACCGGCAAGCGCGTCGGTGCACGCCCGGAGGACCGGCTCGACGCCGAGATCCACGAGGGTTCCGGCGAGCAGGGCCACTTCAGCCCGTGGAGCTGGTGGCCGCTGGTCCTCGGCATCTCGGCCGCAACCGGTTTCCTCGGTATCGCGATCGGATTCTGGATCCTGTACATCGGCCTCGGCCTGGCCGTGATCGCCCTGGTCGGCTGGGTCTTCGAGTACAGCCGCGGAGACCACGCGCACTAGGAGAAGTCCACCGGAAGGACCGCGAGGGAGCCCGCCACGTGCGGGCTCCCTTCCGTTTAAGTACAGTCGGTAGTGCCGCCGGACAGGCGGACCCGGGAACGAGGAGGGGGGACGGATCCATGGCGGTGCTGCCGCGGCCCTTCGACGCCGAGCTCCTCGATGAGGGGTCCGCCGTGCCGAAGCATGTCCAGCTCCGGGAGAGCCTGAGGCGATACGTGCTCGAGTCCGGGGACCCGGGAGCGGGCATCCCGTCGGAGCGCAGGCTGAGCGAGTACTACGGTGTGGCCCGCATGACGGTGCGACAGGCCATCGACGCCCTTGTCGCGGAGGAGATCCTCGAGCGCATCGTGGGACTCGGTACCTTCGTGGCGCGCAGCAAGATGGACCTCCACATGAAGATGACCTCGTACACCGAGGAGATGATACGGCGCGGCATGGTGCCCGACGCACGGGTGCTGAGCTTCGAACAGCAGGGTGCCACGCCGCTGGTGGCACGGGAACTGCAGATCGAGATCGGCCAGCCCGTGGTCCGTTTCCGTCGACAGCTCCTCGCCGACGGAGAGCCGATGAGCGTCGACGAGAACTTCATCCCGGCACACCGGGTGAAGGGGATCCTGGACGACCCGCCACCGACGTCCCTGTACAACGTGCTCAGCGAGAAGTACGGCCTCGTGATGGAGTGGGGTGAGGACACCATCGAGGCCACGGCGGCGTCGCCGTCCATCGCACGGCTGCTCAACGTCGAGATGAACGCGCCCCTGCTGAAGATCCAGCGCCACGCCTACGTGGCGCGCGCGATGATCGACTACTCGGTGTCCTACTACCGCGCAGACCGCTACAAACTGTGGGTTCCCCTGCAGCGGCCAGGCGTGCGGACGCCGCGCGCCTACACCTCGAAGAGACTGGGGTAGCGATGCGACCGATGAGGCCGTAGGACATCGATCCTGTGCCCGGTCCCTTGCACCGGTTCCGCGCGACCATGTCCGTGCAGATCGGCTACGGTGTGGGAGTCACAGCGTTCAGGTCATCGAGAGCCAAGGTCACCGGCGCATTCGTCGCGGTGCTGGAGAGGTACATATTGATGCCGATCCCGCCGGCGGCCTGGAGCCCGGCCGTCGTGTCCGTCACTGATCGTTGCCACGCCGCCGGTTCAGCACTGCCGGACTTCCAGACCTTCGCTCGGAGTGTCGTGGGGTTGGTTTCGGAGGCCTGCACCCGCACCGCGAGGATATCGCCGGCGGACAGGGTCAGCCCCGGTACGTCGATCGCGGGTTGGAGGACGACCTCGCTGCCACCCGTCGCATTGGCACGCGCCAGCGAGAGACCTACCGCGCCTGTCGAGCGGAGCACGATCTTCGCCTGATAGGAACCCACCCCGAGGACTCGCCGTGCGATCGGCGATACGTAGATCCCATTGCCGGTGGCCCTCTTGTCGGCCGAGACCGTCATTCTCAGATCGGTCGCGGTCGACGACACGCCTGCGAGGTAGGCGTTGTTCGTGACACCGGGCGTAGAGAACACGACCCGCCCCGTGTCCGAGACGGAGTACCGCGACGACGTGCCGGTCGTGGTCCACGAACCGCCGACCTCCGCCGTGCCGAAGCCGTTGGTGACTGTACGGGAGAAAGTATCGGTGGCCAGGCCGACGGGCTGGCCGGGAGTCGTCACCGTCAGGGACCGCGTCGTCGCAGCAGTTTGGCCGGCATTGTCGGTGACGGTGAGCCCGATCGTGTACGTGCCGGCCGTCGCATAGGAGTGGGACGCGACAGCACCGGTCGCCGTTGCGCCGTCTCCGAAGGTCCAGGCGTATCCGGCGATCGAACCATCAGGATCGCTGGAAGCCGAGCCGTCCACCGAGCAGGTCAGGTCCGTGCAGGAGGACGTGAAGAAGGCCGTCGGGGGTTCGTTGGTCGACGTACCCGCGGCGATCGTGAACGAGTCCGTGAAGGCGGCTGTACCCGCCGGGCGGAAGTCGGCAACCAGGGACGTTGCCGTCGCCGATACCTCGAGGTTGCCGAAAGCCGGTTGGGCGTTCAGGCCGGAGGAGGCGGCGAAGTATTGTCCCTCCGTGTCGCCCTGGTCGACGTCGCGAAGGGGAGTTCCACCCGTTCCTACGATGGCGAACACCGTGCCGGCACCCTTGACCAGGCTGTTGTCAGCGTCCCTGACGCAGCCGGCGGTATAGGTGCCCGGGGTGACAGAGGAACAGGATGGTCCGTGTGCGAGCTGCTTGGACCGTGCGTAGAGGTGCTCGTGCCCGCTCAATACCAGGTCGACCTTCTTGCTCACCAGGAGATTCATCAGGGCGGAGCCGGGCTCGCAGCTGTACTGGCCCACGGACAAGCACGGCTTGTGCATCCCCACCACAACCCAGGGAACCCCTGCAGCGCGTGCTCCGTCGATTGCGGCGGCAGTCCACTGATAGCGTGCTGAACCGGCACTGTAGGACCAGAGCCCGTCCGGGTAGGTGAGAGCCGGCGAGATCATCACATAGCGCACGACCGGGTTCACCTCGGGCACGTCGACGTAGTACTGGCGGCCATAGGTTCCGACAAGGCCGGGCAGCTGATTCGGCAGGCAGGCCGAGAAATCGTTGATGTTGCCGTTGAGGGCGTCCGATTCATGATTGCCCGACAGCAGCTCGAAGGGGAATCCGGCCCCCACCCGCGACGTGACGAAGTCACACCACGCCTGCTCGGCGCCGGTAGCGCCGTAGGACAGGTCGCCGAGGGCGAGGTGCAGATCCGGGTCGATGCTCCTGACCTGCGTGAGGACGGTTGCCGCCTGACTACTCGCGGAAATATCGCCGCTCGTGGTGAAGTGCACTGTGCCCGGAGTATCGAGGACGGCCTGAAGTGCCGCGGGCGCCACCACTCGTCCCGTATCGCCGGAGCTGGCAAAGAAACCGGCGACGAGGAAGGCACAGGCCACACCGGCGACGAAAGACCTACGTGCGCCCATGATCGCGCTCCTTGCACCTCGAATTCTTCATCCGGAACCCACGACGGGTGGCGCTTTCATCATTGAGGATGAGGAATCGTCAGGCGTCTCAGGGAGAACGATAGACCCCGTGGCACTCTCGTAACAAGGATCTGCGGGAACCTGTAGGAACCTACGGACAGGCGAGCTCGTTCACGCCTTCGATACCCGGCTGATCTACCGGAGCGGGGACCAGCGCTTCCCGCCGAGGGCGCGTTCCGTCCTGGGAACGGGAAAGGGCCCGGACGTCTCCGTCCGGGCCCTTCCTCGTACCCTCGGGGCTGGTGGCCCCTAGTGGCTGGCGATGGACTCCCGGTCCTTCGCGCCCGCGATCTCGTCGTGGTGGTCGCCGTGGGAGGCCGAGAGCTCCTTCGGCGTCACGGGGGCGACGCGGTCCTCGAAGAAGAACCGGGACACGCGTCCGTGGACCTTGTCGAGCAGGCCGATCTTCCCGTCAGCGTCGGCCTTGGGAACCATCACCTCCGGAGAGTCGAAGCTGACGAGCGTGTAGCGCTTGTAGTCGTCGACCGGCTCGTGGACCTCGATGAACTCGCCGTGCGGGAGGCGGACGATGCGTCCGGTCTCGCGACCGTGGAGGGCGATCTCGCGGTCCTTGCGCTGCAGCGCCAGGGCGATGCGGCGCGTCGCCATGAAGGCGAGGATCGGGCCGAAGATCACGAGGAAGCGCAGCCAGTACGTGACGTCGTTCAGCGACACCAGGAAGTGCGTGGCGATGAGGTCCGAGCTGGCAGCTGCCCACAGCACGCAGTAGAACACGATGCCGGCGACGCCGATAGCCGTACGGGTAGGAGCGTTCCGGGGACGGTTGAGCAGGTGGTGCTCACGCCGATCCTTCGTGACCCAGGCCTCGATCCACGGCCACGCGAACATCAGGGCGAAGACGATGGTGGCCGGTACGAGTGCCGGGATCAGGACGTTCAGCGAGAGCGCGTTGACGCCCCAGGGGAACGGGATCATGAACTCGAAGTCGAAGTTGCTGCCGATCGTGCCCGGCATCAGGCGGAGTGCGCCGTCCACCCAACCGATGTACCAGTCGGGCTGGGTGCCTGCGGAAACGGGGGAGGGGTCGTACGGGCCGTAGTTCCAGATCGGGTTGATGGTGAAGGCTGCGGCGATCGCTGCCAGCACACCGAACACGATGAAGAAGAATCCACCGGCCTTCGCCGCGTAGACGGGGCCGACGGGGTAGCCGACGACATTCGTGTTCGTGCGGCCCGGGCCGGCGAACTGCGTGTGCTTGTGGAGCACCACCATGAACAGGTGGATACCGATCAGCAGCAGGATCACGGCGGGGATCAGCAGGATGTGCAGGACGTACAGGCGACCGATGATCATGGTGCCCGGGAACTCACCACCGAAGAGGAAGAAGCTCAGGTACGTACCGACGACGGGGATGGCCTTCATGACGCCGTCGATGATGCGCAGGCCGTTGCCGGAGAGCAGGTCATCGGGGAGCGAGTAGCCGGTGAAGCCCGCGGCCAGGCTCAGGATGAGGAGGACGCAGCCGACGACCCAGTTGAACTCGCGGGGGCGGCGGAAGGCACCGGTGAAGAACACGCGGAGCATGTGCACGGCCACCGAAGCGGCGAACAGCAGGGCCGCCCAGTGGTGGATCTGCCGCATGAACAGGCCGCCGCGGATGTCGAACGAGATGTCCAGCGAGGACGCGTAGGCGACCGACATCTCGACACCCCTCAGGGGCAGGTAGCTGCCCTCGTAGTGGGTCTCCGCCATCGACGGATCGTAGAAGAAGGTGAGGAAGGTTCCGGAGATCAGCAGGATGACGAAGGTGTACAGCGCCACCTCACCGAACATGAACGTCCAGTGGTCGGGGAAGATCTTCCGCCCGAACTCCTTGACGATCCCGGAGCCGCCGACGCGCGAGTCGACGTAGTCGGTGACCTTGCCGACGCGCGTCTTCGGCACGTAGGTTTGCGTCGCAGTTGAGCTGCTCATGTCAGCCTCGCTCCCAGAAACTAGGTCCTACGGGTTCTTGGAAATCGCTTGACGCGACGAGGTAGCCCTCGTCGTCGACTTCGATGGGTAGCTGTGGCAGCGGACGCGCAGCCGGACCGAAGATCACCTTGCACTCTTGTTCGAGGTCGAAGGTGGACTGGTGGCATGGGCACAGCAGGTGGTGGGTCTGCTGTTCGTACAGCGCTACCGGGCAGCCGACGTGCGTGCAGATCTTGGAATACGCAACAATTCCGTCGTAGCCCCAGTTCTCCCGGCCGGGAGAGGGATTGAGTTCCTCGGGGTCGAGGCGCATCAGCAGGACGACTGCCTTGGCCTTCTCCTCGAGCTTGTTCTCGACCTCGTTGAGGCCTTCGGGGATGACATGGAACGCCGAGCCGACGGTGACGTCGGAGGCGCGGATGGGGGTGCCGCTCGGATCGCGTGTGAGGCGGACACCGGTGTCCCACATCGTCTGCTTCAGCGTGTTGCCCGGCAGGGGACCGAGGTCGCGGAAGATGGCGATGGCCGGCAGTGGAGCCAGGATGGCAGCTCCGAGAAGCGTGTTGCGGATCAGCGGACGGCGCTTGATGCCGGACTCGTCGAGGATGTCGTTGACGATCTTCTCGGCGTCCTGGCGATCGCGCTCGGGGCGGATCTCGTGGCGGCTCTCCGTGACCTCGTGGTCCGGCATGAGCGTCTTCGCCCAGTGGACGATGCCGACGCCGATGCCGAGCATCGCGAAGGCGGTGCCGAGACCCAGCATCAGGTTCTGCAGGCGCAGGCGCTCGACGGTCTCGTTGAGCGGGATGGCGAAGTAGCCGACGAAGAAGAGCAGGGTGCCGAGCACCGAGATGAAGAACAGCAGGGCGACCTGGCGTTCGGCACGCTTCTCGGCGCGTCGGTCCCGGTCCGCGAGGCGCGGCCGGTGCGGCGGGAGGCCCGGGTTCTCGAACTCGTCCAGCTCCCGGCCTGGCGTAGCGACGGTCACCGAGGTTCCCGGAGCACCGTGACTAGAGTCGGCCATGATCCCTCTCATCCTTCTTTAGGTACTGCATGCGCAGGTATGTTGTTGATTCGTTGTCGAGGCGGGGGCGGATGGTCAGGACGACCTCGACGTGAGCCACACCGTGAAGGCGATGACGACGCCCAGACCGGCGACCCAGATGAACAGACCTTCGGAGACCGGACCCAGCGACCCGAGCTCTGCTCCGCCCGGTGAACCCTGTTCCTCGATGGTCTTGAGGAACGCGATGATGTCCTGCTTGTCCTCCGGAGCGATGTTCGCGTCGCTGAAGACGGGCATGTTCTGCGGGCCGGTGACCATGGCCTCGTAGATGTGCTGCTCACTGGTGCCGTCGATGGACGGGGCGAACTTCCCGCCGGTCAGGGCGCCGCCGGCGGCTGCCGCGTTGTGGCACATCGCGCAGTTCACGCGGAACAGCTCTCCACCCTTGGAGGCGTCACCGGCGGAAGCATCGAGGATCTCCTCGGAGGGGATGGCCGGGCCGGCACCGAGCGAGGCGACGTACGCCGCCATCTGCCGGATCTGCTCATCGGTGAACTGGACGGGCTTGGCCTGCGCCTGCGGGCCGTCCATCTGCATGGGCATCCGGCCCGTACCGACCTGGAAGTCGACGGAGGCGGCGCCGACCCCGACGAGCGACGGTGCGGCGTCCGAACCGGTCGCACCCATGCCGTGGCAGGATGCGCAGTTCGCCGAGAAGAGCTTGCTGCCCTCTTCGACGTCGTCCGCCGTGAACGTGGTGGTCTGTGCCTGCGCCTCGTTCGCGGTGCTGGCTGCGGCGTAGATCCCGCCGGTGACGAGGAGCGCCATCAGGAGCAGCGCGAATGCTGCTAGTGGGTGACGCCGCCTCTGGGAGAGTGCCTTCACGGAATGCTTCCTGCCTTTTGTGGTACCAGAGCTGCTGGAGGTCCTTCTTGAATTCTACCTCTAGTAGAAGAGATTACAGGAGGTGGTTACTGAAGGAAGTAGATGATGATGAACAGGCCGATCCAGACGACGTCGACGAAGTGCCAGTAGTAGGACGTCACGATGGCCGAAGTGGCTTCGAAGTGGCCGAAGCGCCTCGCGATGAAGGCCCGGCCGATGATGAACAGGAAGGCGATGAGCCCGCCGATCACGTGGATGCCGTGGAACCCGGTGGTGATGTAGAAGGCCGATCCGAAGGCGTTCGACGACAGCGCGACACCCTCGGAGACCAGCTCCGCGTACTCGTAGGCCTGCACGGAGACGAAGATCGCACCCATCAGGAAGGTCAGCAGGAACCACTCGACCATGCCCCAGCGGGCGAAGGCGAAGAGCCCTCCCGTCCGGCGCGGCTGCAGGCGCTCGGCGGCGAAGACGCCGAACTGGCAGCTGAAGGAGCTCGACACCAGGATGACGGTGTTGATCAGCGCGAACGGGACGTTCAGCTTCTCGGTCTCCATGGCCCACAGCTCGCTGGAGGTGGAACGGAGGGTGAAGTACATGGCAAAGAGGCCGGCGAAGAACATCAGCTCGCTGGACAACCACACCACGGTTCCTACGGAGACCATGTTGGGGCGGTTGAGCGCGGGATGCGGGGCGGCGCTGGGGGCTTGGGTCGCAGATGTCACAGACTCATTATGTCCCCAAGATCGTGGCGATCACCAACGCGAAACGGCCGCCCGGAGCCTGCCGTGGCGGGGCGGGGAGCCCCAACGCCCGGAATTCCGCGGAAGTTCCCCGGGATGACTTTCTACAATTCGTAGATAATCTTGGACGGTGAGCCTGACAACGAGCCCTGCAGCGGACCGACCCACCTGGCCGTCGATCTTCTCGTCCCTGCTGGCGGGTACCGATCTGAGCACCGGGCAGAGCCGCTGGGCGATGGACACCATCATGGCGGGAGAGGCGAGCCATACGCAGATCGCCGGCTTCCTGATCGCGCTGCGCGCCAAGGGGGAGTCCGTGGGTGAGCTCCTCGGGCTGGTCGAGGCGATGATCGGACGGGCCCACCGGATCGAGGTCGCGGGACCCACGCTGGACATCGTGGGGACCGGGGGCGACGGCCTGAACACCCTGAACATCTCGACGATGGCGTCGCTCGTCGCCGTAGGGGCCGGCGCGAAGGTTGTCAAGCACGGAAACCGGGGGGCGTCCT
Source organism: Arthrobacter sp. UYP4 (assembly GCF_057291175.1). Taxonomy (NCBI): domain Bacteria; kingdom Bacillati; phylum Actinomycetota; class Actinomycetes; order Micrococcales; family Micrococcaceae; genus Arthrobacter; species Arthrobacter sp. UYP4. Next base: position 514,882 of record NZ_JBXAVU010000001.1, on the reverse strand, counting down.
CCGCCTCGGGCGCGGCCGACGTCATCGAGGAACTCGGTGTCCGGCTCGACCTCGCGCCGGCCGATGTCGCGCGGACGGCCGAGCAGGCGGGGATCACCTTCTGCTTCGCGCAGGTCTTCCACCCGTCCATGAAGCACGTCGCGGTGCCGCGGCGTGAACTGGGCATCCCCACGGCGTTCAACTTCCTCGGCCCCCTCAGCAATCCTGCCGGCGTGACCGCGCAGGCCCTCGGGTGCGCCGACGCCCGCATGGCGCCCCTCATGGCGGGTGTCCTCGCCGAGCGGGGCATCCGCGCACTCGTGTTCCGCGGCGACGACGGCCGCGACAAGCTGACGACGAGCGGCTCCTCCACGGTCTGGGAGGTCCGGGGCGGGCGCGTCGATGCGCACGAGGTGCATCCCGGCGACTTCGGCCTGGATGTCGTCCCGGTCGACGCGCTGCGGGGTACCGATGCCAGGGGCAATGCCGCTGTGGTGCGTGCAGTGCTGGCCGGCGAGTCGGGACCGGTGCGCGACGCCGTCGTCCTCAACGCGGCGGCGGGCCTGGTCGCGCTCGACGAGAGCTCGGAGGGCGGTCTCGTCGACCGGATCCGTTCGGCGATGGACCGGGCTCGCGCCTCGATCGATTCCGGGGCCGCGGCCGGTGTACTCGAGCGGTGGGTCGAGGTCAGCCGCTCCGCCTGATCGCCCGGCCCCTACGCGGCCCTGATGCGGCGCTCACGCAGCGGACGCGCGGCCGAGCCTCAGCTGTCGAAGCCCAGGGAGAACGCGGCGTCGAGGTCGTGCTGGGAGTAGGAGCGGAAGGCGATCTGCGTCGTCGTCGAGCGGATCCCCTCGATCTTCGAGAGGCGGTCGGCGATGACGTCCGCCAGGTCCTCATGCCGGCTCACGCGGGCGATCGCGATGAGGTCCCATTCGCCCGTCACCGAGTAGACCTCGCTGATCCCCTCGATCTCGGAGATGGCCTGGGCGCTCTCGGGGATGCGCGACGCATCGGTCTGGATGAGGACGAAAGCGGTGATCATGGCGTGCCTTTCAGGGAGGGGAGGGAACTCGGGCCTACGCTACCGGCCGTACACGGCGTCGTCGGCCCCGGCGGACGCGCGCGAGAGCGCGCGGCAGCAGCAGGAACGCACCGAGGACCAGCAGGGTCACGATCTGGAAGCTGACGGCCACTCCGGCGCCCGACAGGGCGCGGAGGGCGAGCCCGCCGGCCACCGTGCCAAGCCACAGGACCAGCCCGGTGGGACGGATCGCCGCGGGGAGGCGCCACGCGCGGATCGCGAGGAAGCAGACGGCGTAGGCGAGGAGGAACGGCCAGGCAGTCTCGAGGACGCCGGCGACGGTCACCCCGTGCTCGTGCGTCCTGCGGCCTGAAGCGGCGAAGGCGAGGATCAGGACCGCATCGAGCGCGATCCAGGTGATCGGAGCCGCCGCCGACCGGCCGGGGGACTGCTCGGCCCTGGCGGGCGGGCGGCTGGCTCGGGGCATGCGTCCAGCCTACTGGTTGTCGGTTCCGGTCCCGTGGACTACATTCAGGCGACATCCGCACGCGCAGCGCGGCACGAGCGAAGGACACTCCCATGGGATCCATCACCCCCTGCCTCTGGTTCGACGGCCAGGCCGAGGAAGCGGCGGCTCTCTACACCTCGGTGGTGAAGAACTCGCGGATCGTGAGCCTGTCACGCGCCGGCCAGGAACCGGACGCCCCGGCCCTGACGGTGTCCTTCGAGCTCGACGGCCAGCCGTTCGTCGCCCTGAACGGCGGACCGCTCTACACCTTCACGGAAGCGGTCTCGTTCCAGATCGCCTGCGCCGACCAGTCGGAGGTGGACCACTACTGGACCGCGTTGACGGCCGGCGGGGAGGAGAGCCGCTGCGGCTGGCTCAAGGACCGGTTCGGGCTGTCGTGGCAGATCGTGCCCACCGTGCTGCCGAGCCTGATCGGCGGGGACGACGCCGAGGGTGCGCAGCGCGCGATGGCGGCGATGCTGGGCATGGGCAAGCTGGACATCGCAGCCCTCGAAGCGGCCTACCGCGGCCGATGACCGGTTGACCGGGACGGGCGGGCTCGGGCGAGCGGTTCCAGCAGCGCGGCGCTGGGTGCGGCCCGCTCGTCGATCTCCGAGGCGAGCGCGTGGAGGGCGCCGCTGATGACGTGCGCGCGGCCGCGGCACGGACGATCTGCACGATCTCCTCGTCGCTGAAGCCTTCGCTCAGCGGGACCTGTGGATCGATGGTGCGGAGAATCATGCCGCTGCCTGCCCTTCGGAGTGGTCCTCCGGGACGGGCCGTCGCACGGGCGCGGACGAGGGTCCTGCGTCACAGGTCGTGCACAGCATCGCGAAAGCAGGGTCACAACCGCGATGGCGAAGGTGGGTCAGGGGCCGTAAGGGCCCCACCGGAACCGCGACGAGCGGCAGATCGAGGAGACACGATGATTCAGCGGAGAAAGATGGCACTGGGCTTCGGCGCGGCCGCACTGGTGGCGGGGGCCGGCCTCGGCGTCACGGGAATGGCCAGCGCGGCGACGGCGGCGCCCGAGCCGTCGGCGAGCGCATCGGCCACCCCGGGCGAGGAGGGCCGCGGGGGCGGGTTCGGGCGCCACGGGGGGTTCGATGCGGCGAGCCTCGCCGAGAAGCTCGGGGTCGAGGAGTCGGCTGTCAGTGACGCCCTGCAGACCCTCCGGAACGACGCGGGGGCGGGGAAGGACGCAGGAGGCACGCCGGACCGGGACGCCCTGCAGTCCGCGCTCGCAGCATCGCTCGCCGAAGCACTGGGACTGGACGAGGCCACGGTGCAGGGTGCGCTCGACGAGCTCCGGGCCGAGCAGCAGGAGGAACGATCGGCGGCTGTGCAGGAACGGCTCGACGCGGCGGTCTCGGACGGGTCCCTCACCCAGGAGGAGGCGGACGGCGCGGCGAGAGCTGTGGAGCTCGGCATCCTCGGCGGCCACCGCTAGGTCCGGCCACGGCAGGCACCACCCGCACACGCCGGGTGGTGCCTGCCCGGCGCCTGACTGTTCCTGTCCTGTCCCGGGCCTGTCGGGGGAGCCGACCCGATGCGGAAGGAAGCTGTCCTCGATGCTCCTGTCCCCGCCGGGTGCGTCGTCGTAGTCTTCTCCCAGCCCGAGGACGCGGCAGGTCCGCGCCACGGTCGGCCGATCATTCGAAGGAGCAGCCATGACCACTTTGCAGAACCGTCCCCACACCGCCCTCCTGGTCATCGACGTACAGATCGGCGTCGTCGCCGGTGCCCACCGGCGGGATGCGGTGCTGTCCAACATCAACACCCTGGTGGCGCGGGCGCGCAGCGAAGGCGTTCCGGTGGTCTGGGTGCAGCACTCGGACGCCGAGTTGGAGGTCGGGAGCGATCCCTGGCAGCTCGTGCCGGAGCTGGAGCGGTCCTCCGGCGAACCCCTCGTCCGGAAGACCTACGGTGATTCGTTCGAGGACACCGATCTCGAGGACGTCCTCGCGGCATCCGGCGTGGGCCGGCTCGTGGTGTCGGGCGCCCAGACGGACGCGTGCATCCGCTCGACCATCCACGGTGCGTTCGCGCGGGGATACGACGTCACCCTCGTCGGTGACGCCCATACCACCGAGGATCTGAGCGAATGGGGAGCCCCGACACCGGACAAGGTCATCGGGCACACCAACATGTACTGGCAGTACCAGTCCGCGCCGGGGCGCTCGGCGACCGTCGACGACACCGTCGATGTCTCCTTCGCCCCTGCCGGCGCCGTGCCGGCCTGATCCCTCAGGGCAGCCGGGAGGGCCGCAGCACGGACGGCAGGGAAGCCCTGCCCGGATCCAGGCGGACCGGGCTGACCAGGACGGCCGGGCCGCGCTGGAGGACACCGCTGGACAGGGGTCGGCAGCGCAGGCCGCCCCGCCCACGCATGGCCTTGTGCGCTCCCGGCGCGAGGACGCGGTCCATCCACGCGCAGGGATGGGCGTGTCGTCCGCCGTGGAACCCGACGTGTCCGTCACCCGACTCCAGCACGAAGTCCTGGCCGATGAGCGGCACCAGTTCGGCGCCCCGCAGGATGACATTGCGGCGGGGGAGCAGGGCATCGAAGGGCTCCGCTCCCACCTCGGCTGCGATGGCCTCGAGCGACTCGACGGCCATCAGGGTGACGGCCGCGTCCATGTGCGCGGCCTTGCCGAAGAAGCGGTCGCCGACGATGCCCTTGCCCTCCACCACGTCCACGCTGTCGGCGTCGAGGGTGGGGACATCGGCGGCACCGTCCCGCGCCCGTCCGAAGTAGGCATGCGCCCCGGACACGAGCAGGTGCAGGATCTCCACGTCGTAGCGAAACTCAGGGGTCATGCCTCCACGCTATCCGGTGCCGGCTCGTCCCCGTCCCGGCCTGTCCGCTCCTGCCTCGGATCAGGCGTCCGGGGGCAGCGGCTCGCGCTCGCCGTGCACGGCCCAGTAGCCGAGGAACCGTGCCTTGTAGATGGCGGGATTGTGCGAGGAGATGGTCCTCGCATTGCGCCAGTGCCGATCGAGCGCCCTGCCCGCCGACGTCGCCGAGGCACCGCCGACCTCGAAGAGGTGGGTGGCCGCACGGAGGACCTGGTCGACGGAGACCACCTGTGCCTGGCTCACGGCGACCTCCGCCTCGTCCACGGAAGCCCGGGCGGCGTCCTCCCCCGGATCCTCGCCGGCAGGTCGGGCATCCGCCGTCCCGCCGTCGGGAGACCCGCCCTGGCGCACCTCGGTGACCGCCGTGAAGGCGGTGTCGAGCGCGTCGGCAGCCGCCAGTACGACCGCCCGGGCGGAGAAGGCCAGACTGGAGACCTCACCGAGGACCTGCAGCACCTGCGGGTCCTCGCGCGGCAGGGGGGTCGGTGCGTTCACGTAGGAGCGTGTCCGCGGCCGCACGAAGGCCGCTGCATCACCTGCCGCCGCGTGGGCTATGCCGGCGAGGGACGCCACGAGCACCAGCTGGAAGAAGGCATGGACGTGGCTGGGGGCGTCGGGGGAGTAGGAACGCACGTCGCGTGGGTCCACGCGTACGTCCGTGAAACGGGTGGTGCCGCTGCCGGTCAGTCTCTGCCCGAAACCGTCCCAGTCGTCGATCCGGTCGACTCCCGGAGCCGTGGCCCGGACGGCGTACCCGACGCGCTCGCCGTCGCGCACGGCGCTGCCGGCGATCCAGTCCGCGTAGAGGCTGCCCGTGCTGTAGTACTTCGTCCCCGTCAGGGTCTGCATGTCGCCGGTTGTCGACGGGGTGAGGGACGTCCGGATATCCCGCAGGGACGTGCCGGACAACTCGCTCGAGGCGTTGCCCACCATGGCCCCGGCGGCGATGTCCAGCAACCAGCGGTCGCGGTGCGCCGAACGGGGCTGGATCAGTGTGCCCTCGACGTAGGCGAAGTGCCCCCGCCACAGCTGGGTCAGGTTGGAATCCGCGGCGGCGAGTTCCGTCAGCAGGACGAACAGCTGACGCAGACTCGCCCCCGATCCGCCGTATTCCACCGGCACCCGCAGGGCGCCGAACCCTGCTTCCTTCAGGGCGTCCACTTCCTCGAAGGGCAGTGTCCGGTTCCGCTCACGTTCGGCGGCGCTCCCTGCGATGCGGGCGAAGACGGGGCGGAATCTGTCGAGCAGCACCTCGGTGGCGGGTGCCTGGTGCGGGCCGGACGGGAACCCGCCGTTGCGCGGCTGGGCGTTGATGATCGTGGACACCGGCGCTCCTAGGCGTAGGACGGGGCCGAGGCCCCGGTAGCGGCGGCCGCGATGGTGCCGGCATCGGGACCGAGGTGGGCACCGTTGCGGTACCTCGCCCCTGGGTGCTGGTCGAAGAGCCTCGTGGTACCGCGACCGAACAGGCGCTCGCGGAGGGTCGACTCCTCGTAGGACCTGCGGTAGAGGCCGCGCTTCTGGAGTTCGGGGATCACGAGTTCGATGAAGTCCTCGGCCGTCCCGGGCGTGAGGAACTGCCGCAGGTTGAAGCCGTCGAGGTCGGTGCCTTCGACCCATCGCTCGATCTCGTCCGCGACCTCGCCGGGCGTCCCGATCGCCACGAAGGGGCCACGGTCGAACCTCGTGATGCGTTCGAGGGCCTGACCGACCGTCGTACCCGCCGGGTGCCGCCTGTTGCTCGGCTGCCGGTCGCGGCCGGGCCGGTCCTCACGCGCGAGGATGTCGTCGATCACCTCGTCCGGGCGGTAGGCGGCCAGATCGATGCCCCCACCTCCGGCGTGGGCGAGATAGCCCTCGGCACTCGAGAGGCGCCGGTACTCGTCCGCTTTCCGCTGCGCCTCCTTGTGCGTGCGGCCGACGATGACGACGGCGCCGGCGAAGGCTTTGATGTGGTCCGCCCGGCGGCCGTTCTCCACCGCGAGCCGGCGGAGGTCCTGCACGTTCTCCCGGTAGGCGGCGGCATCACGTCCGCCGACGAAGACCCCCTCGGCGTGCCTGGCGGCGAACGCCTTGCCCGCCGTCGAGCTTCCTGCCTGGAACAGCACGGGTGTGCGCTGGAGCGACGGCGCGCTGAGGTGCGGTCCGGCGACGGAGAAGTGGGGACCGCGGTGATTGATGTAACGGACCTTAGTCGGATCCGTGTAGACGCGGCGGTTCCGGTCCTCGACCACGGCGTCGTCGTCCCAGGAACCTTCCCACAGCTTGTAGAGCACCTCGAGGTACTCGTCGGCGATGGCATAGCGCTGGTCGTGCTCGACCTCGTCCGCGAGACCGAAGTTGCGCGCGGCGTTGGGCAGGTACGAGGTCACGATGTTCCAGCCGAACCGCCCCTTCGTGAGGTGGTCGAGTGTCGAGGCGCGGCGCGCGAACGCGAACGGCGGCTCGTAGGTCGTGGAGAACGTCGCCGCGAAACCGAGGTGTTCGGTCACCGCCGCCATGGCCGGGATGATCAGCAGGGGATCGTTGCTCGGGATCTGCACTGCTTCGCGGAGTGCCGTCTCCGGTCCGTTGCGGTAGCCGTCGTAGGTCCCGATCACATCCGCGAGGAAGACGCTGTCGAACAGGCCTGCCTCGAGGAGTTTGGCGGTCTCCACCCAGAAGTCGAGGTCGTTGAAGCGGTGCCTGTTGTTCTCGGGGTGGACCCAGAGTCCGTGGGAGATATGGCCCACGCAATTCATCTCGAACAGGTTGAAGGCGATCTGGCGTGTCATGGGTGGACCTGGTCCTTCCGGAATGCGGGGAGCTGGGGGATGGCGTTGATGAGCTGTCGCGTGTAGTCGTGCTGCGGGGCATCGAAGACGTCGTCGACGGGGCCGTGGTCGAGGATGGCGCCGTCCTTGAGGACGAGGACCTCGCTGCTGACGTGCTGGATGACGCCGAGGTCGTGGGAGATGAAGAGGTAGCTCAGGGAGAAACGGTCCTGCAGGTCCGTCAGGAGGTCGAGGATGCGGGCCTGGACGGTGACGTCGAGGGCGGACACCGGCTCGTCGCAGATGATGACCTCGGGATCGGCCGCGAGGGCACGGGCGATGGCGACGCGCTGCCGCTGGCCCCCCGAGAGGTCCAGTGGGCGGCTGCGTGCCCTGTCCGCGGGAAGGCCGACGAGGTCCAGGAGTTCGAGGACCCGCGCCGCGAGGGCGCCCCGGGGAGTGCCGGCGGCGGCAGCTGCCTGCCCCACGACCTGACGGACCGTCTTGCGCGGGTCGAACGACTGCAGCGGATCCTGGTAGATCATCTGGACGGACCGTCGCGCCGGGAGGTCCCGGGAGGCGCGGTGCTCCTGCCAGGTACGGCCGTGCAGTCGCACGGCACCCGTGTCGGGCGCCTCGACGCCCAGCGCGATGCGCGCCACCGTGCTCTTGCCGGAGCCCGACTCGCCCACGATGCCCAGGGTGGTCCCAACGCGGAGGGCGAAGGACACGTCGTCGACCGCTGTACGTCGGCGCCCGTCGGGCCCGGGGTAGCTCTTGCCGATGCCCTCGACCGTCAGCAGTCCCGGCGGGGACGTGGCTGCGTCGTCCCGGCTGCCGACCTCCGTGGACGTCGTGGCCGGCGTTCCGGGTCCGGGGACGGACCGGGCACCTCGCGTGAGTCGGGAGCCGCGCGACGTCCTCGACGGGATGGCGGCCAGCAGCCCCTGCGTGTAGGGATGCCGGGGATCCTGCAGGACGGCCTGGACGCTGCCCTCCTCCACGATGACGCCGTTGCGCATCACGGCGACGCGGTCGGCGAGGTCTGCGACGACCGCGAGGTCGTGACTGACGACGAGCATCCCGGTCCGGGCGCCCTTCAGCTGTCCGAGCAGCCGCAGGACCTGGGCGGCGATCGTCGCGTCCAGCGCCGTCGTCGGCTCGTCCGCGATGAGGAACCGGGGCCCCGCCGCGATGGCGGAGGCGATCAGTGCCCGCTGGCGGAGGCCGCCCGACAACTGGTGCGGGTACTGGCTCGCGCGGACCTCGGGTTCCGGGACACCGACGGACGCCAGGAGCTCCACGACGCGTCGGCGACGCCCCGTGCGGTCGAGGGTGCTGTGCAGGCGGAGGACCTCGCCCACCTCAGCGCCCACGGTCCGCAGGGAATCGAGTGAGGACAGCGCGTCCTGCAGGATGAAGCCGGCCTCCCTGCCCCGCACGCGGCTCCACTGCCGTTCTCCCCACCCCGACGCGTCCCGGCCGTCGAAGCGCAGGCTGCGGGATCCGACGTGGGCGCCGGGTCCGGTCAGTCCCACCAGGGTCCGGGCTGTCACCGACTTGCCGGATCCGGACTCGCCGACGAGCGCCAGGCATTCACCCGGCCGAATCGCCAGGCTGACGTCCCGGACGACCTCCCGCCGGTGGACACCACGGCCGAAGGAGACCGTCAGTCCGTCGAGTTCGACGACGGGCGGCGCCGCTCCGGCCGGTGCGGCGATGGCGGCGGCGGGTGTGAGGATCGGTGTGGAGCTCATGCGAGCCTTCCTTCGGAGCGGCGCCGGAGTTCACGCCCGACGACGGTGATGGACAGGACGGTGGCGACGAGGAACGCTGCGGGGATCGTGATCATCCAGGGGGCGTTGGAGATGAAGTTGCGCCCCGCCGAGAGCATCGCACCCCACTCGGGGGCCGGGGGAGGCGTGCCGAGTCCGAGGAAGCTGAGGGACGCACCGGCACCGATGGCGGATCCCACCCCGATGGTCGCCAGAACCAGCACCGGCTTGATGACGTTCGGGACGATGTGCGTCAGGACCACGCGCCAGGCGGGCAGCCCCAGCGTACGGGCCGCCTCGACATAGCCGGAGCGCCGGACGAGGTGCGTCTGCGCCCTGGTGATCCGGGCGTAGTAGGCGATGCTGCCCGCCCCGATCGCGAGGATCGCATTCTCCGTGCCGCCGCCGATGATGCCGATGACCACCAGAGCGAGCAGGATCTCCGGGATGGCGAGGGTGACGTCGAGGAAGCGCATCACCGATGCCTCGACCAGGCGCCCGTTGAGCCCGGCGAGGAGACCGATGGCCGTTCCGCCCAGCACGCCGATCGCCGTCGCGCCGAGACCGATGTACAGCGAGGTGGCAGCACCGTGCACGATCCGGGAGTAGTTGTCCGCGCCGGAGTCGTCGGTACCGAACCAGGCCGTCCCGTTCGGCGCTTCGAAGCTCCGGGAGGGATCCACCGCGTACGGATCGGCCGGGGAGAGCAGACCCGGTGCCAGGACCGCCGCCGCGAGCCACAGGAGGAAGGCCGAGGCCAGCAGGATGCCGGGCCTGATGCGTCGCGCTCGCCGGGCGCGGACCCCGCGGTGGACGGGGTGGACGGGGACCGTAGGAGAAGCCGGAGGCATCGGCGCCAGGGGAACCGCGTCGGGGGGAGCAGTGCGCGAGGTGATGCTCATGCCGTCACCACTTTCGGGTCGATGAGCGTGTAGAGGAGGTCGATCACCAGGTTGACCACCACGTACACCGCGGCGGAGAGCAGCACGATGCCGATGATGACGGGGAGGTCCTTGTTGTAGACGGAGGCCAGTGTCAGCGAACCGATGCCCTGCCGGCTGAACAGGGTCTCGACGATCACCGATCCGCCGAGGAGCGCGGCGACGACGAATCCCGACATCGTCATCACCGGGATGGCGGCATGCCGGAGTGCGTGCCGCACACGCACCGGGAGGTCGCGCATCCCGCGGGACCTCGCCGTGAGGATGAAGGGTTGCTCCAGGACGTCCTCGAGTTCGTTGCGGAGGACCTGCGAGAGCGTCCCGAAGACGGCGAGGCCCAGCGTGAGCGCCGGCAGGACCAGTGCCGCCACGCCCTGGTTGCCGCCGATCGGGAACCAGCGCAGCGAGAACGAGAAGACGATCAGCAGGGCGAACCCGATGATGAAGGTCGGTGTCGCGGCGAGGACCACTTCGACGCCGGAGACGATCGACCGGATCCAGTTCGCCCGCTGCGCGGACAGGACGGCGACGGCGAGGGTCAGCGGGAGGGCGACGGCGACGGCGGCTGCCGCGAGCGCTGCCGTCGCGCCGATCTGCTGGCCGATGGCATCCGTGACGGGCAGCCGGAGCCGGTAGGACTGGCCCAGGTCACCCTGCAGCAGGTTGCCGAGGTAGCTGCCGTACTGCACGATGAACGGCTGGTCGAGGAGGTAGTCGCTGCGGACCTGGGCAAGGGTCTCGGCCGTGGGCCGCGCGTCCGGACCGCCGAGGATCAGCAGAGCGGTGTCGCCCGGGATCAGGTAGACCGCGAGGAAGGTCAGCGTTGCCGCGCCCCAGAGCACGCCGATGCCGACCAGCAGGCGCGTGAGGATGCGTCGGAGGATCGGCACCTACTCCGCCTTCCACGCGTAGGTCAGGACGGGCACGGGGTGGGACGTGTCGACGGCGACATCATGGACCGTCTTGGCGTACGCGAACTGGCTCGGATTCTCGTAGAGGGGCACGCCGGGCACGATCTCGAGCAGCCGGTGCTGCGCCTTCGAGTACGCTTCCTCAGCCTCGGCTCCGTCGTCGGACCCGCGGGCCGTCAGGAGCAGTTCGTCCAGGGCCGGATCGTCGACGTAGGACGAGTTCTGGCCGATCCGTTCGCCGGTGATCTCCGAGGAGTGGTACCGGATGAACAGGACGTCGGTGGTGTTGGTGTGCCACACGCCGGCCAGCGCGTCGTAGTCACCGGCGTAGCGCAATTCGCTGAGCTGCGCCTGCGGCAGCTGGATGATCTGGAGGTCGAAGCCGACCTTGCGGGCCTCGCCCTGCAGTTGGACCAGCAGGGGACTCGGCGTCGAGCTCTCCACCGTCGGTACCTCGACGACCAGCCGTCGGCCGTCCTTCGTGCGGAAGCCCTCGCCGTCGCGCTCGGACCAGCCTGCGTCGTCGAGCAGCTGGTTCGCGCGCTCGGGATCGTGGGTGAGCGTCCCCTCGACGGTCGGGTCGTAGTACTTGCTCTCCTTCGAGAGGAACCCGTCGATCGGCGTGTAGGTGCCGAAGCCCAGGCTCTCGGTGACCGCAGCGGTGTCCACGGCGGCGGCGAAGGCCTGGCGGACGGCGAGGTCGTCGAACGGCGCGCGGCTGAGGTTGAAGCTCAGCACGTAGGGGCTGCCGGTGCGGGGGAGGTTCTCGTAGGTGAAGTTCGGGTCTGCCTGGACAGCCGCCGCGTTCTGGGGCGCGAGGTTCTCGGTCAGGTCGTACTGCCCGGAGACGAGGGACTGGTGCCGGATCACCGGCTCGCCGACGAGGGTCACCTCGACGCCGTCGAGATATGCCTCGCCGTCACCCTCGAGCCACTCCGGCGCCCAGTCGTAGCCCTCGCGCTTCGTGTAGGTGATGCTCTGGCCCGGCTGGTAGTCCGCGACGGTGAAGGGGCCGGTCCCGATCGGCTGCTGGCACAGGGTCTCGGGAGCCTCCGCGATGGCCTTGCCCGAGTTCATCCCGAGCCAGGACTGCGCGAGGGTGTAGAGGAACGGGGTGTAGGGGTATTCGAGGTGGGCCTCGAAGGTGTACTCGTCCAGGACCGTGCCGTCCACGTAGGGGGCGATGTACGCGGCGGCGAGCGGTGACTTCGTCGCGGGGTCCCGCATGTGCTCGAAGTTCTGGCCGAGGACCTCCGCGTTCCACGGCGAGCCGTCGCTGAAGGTGACGCCCTCCTTGAGGTGGAAGGTGTAGGTCCTGCCGTCCTCCGAGATGTCCCATGATTCCGCGAGGTAGGGCGCGATGTCCCCGTTCTCGTCCAGCGTCACCACGTTGTCGTAGATCAGGCGTCCCAGGAACTGCTGCTGGGTCGCCGAGATGCCGTGGCCGTCCAGGCACCCCGGTTCGGCCGAGATCGACACGTCCAGGACCCCTCCGGACACGGGCTCACCGGCCGTCTCCGAGGTGGAGGCCGCCGGTCCGGCGCAGCCACTGACAAGGGCCACCAGGGCAACGGCCGATAACGTGGTGAGCCGGCGGACCGGCCGGTGATTCCGGGCAGGGGGAATTACGGATGCATTCATGGAGAATTCCTCTTGAGGGGTCCGGTGCCGCGCACGGCGGAATTCACCGGAAAAGGGGAGAAAGGAGCAACAGGATGCGCTGGACGCGCAGGGCCTGCTAGGGGAGGGGGAGGGCGTTACAGCTCACGGGAGTGCCTTTCGGTGTGCTCTTGCCCGCGCCGGACGGGCACTCACGTGCCATGGCGAAGGCCGCTTCGTCATCCGAACCACCCAGGAACATGGGGTTGGTGTGCGGTCCAGTCGGAGCTTTCCGACCGCATCTCTTGAAGCTGAATTCAATATAGGCAGGGAGACGGGCGGTCCTGCGAATAAGAAGAAATATGACCGGGACGTGCGATACCCGCGCATTGTCCCGTCGAATACCTGGCGGACAGGGAATACGACAGCAGGGGAGCCGGTGCCGCACCTGATTCCGGCATCAGCCGATGACGACGGCCCCGTCGTCGTCGATCCGCCAGCCGGGGTTGAAGGCGATCTCCCAGACGACGTCGTTCGGGTCCCGGACCAGGGCGTGGAAGATGCCCCCGAAGGAGCCGTCGCGGGGCTCCTTGAGGATGGTTCCGCCGGCGTCCGCCATCCTGGCCACCAGCCGGCGGACCTCGTCGGGGCTGCCGACATTGTGCGACAGCGTCATCCCGGACGGTCCGGGCGCCGCATCGAGCCCGACGTCCTGCGCGAACTTGTCGGATCGGAACAGCCCCAGGAGCAGACCGGGCGCCACCTGGTAGAAGATGATCTCCTCCGGGACGTCGAGCGCAGGGGACCAGCCCAATCCGCTGTAGAACGATCGCGCGGCGTCGAGGTCGCGGGTGGCGACCGTGACGAAGTGCAGTTGCTGGTCCATGGCGCGAGCATAGTCGGCACGGCCGGTGCCCTGGGCCTTTTCGGACAGGACCGGGGGGTGCGGAGACACTTGACGCCGCGGCAGGCCTGAGACCGCGACGGTTCTCGGCGGGGAAGCCCACGTCACCCCGGGTGCTCAGGTCACCGCCGACGCCACGTGCCGGCGTCGATCACCGCCCGTGACACGACCACCGATGTCACGACCACGGGGTGAGGGCACGTTCCTGCTGCTCGCCGTCGATGACGAGATCGAGCCGCTCGTCGAGGAACGCGACGTAGTCCTGCACCTCGGCCGCGTCACTCAGGGGGTGTTCGTACTGCCACGCGATGTCATCCACCCTCTTGTCTCCCAGCAGGGCGGAGTACCAGGTCGCGTAGCCCTTGTACGAGCACATGGACCGTGTCGAGCTGGGCTCGAGCGGCGCCACGACGTCCTCGACCGGAAGGTAGTACCGGGCGGGCAGGGTCGTCTCGAACAGCATCCGCGCCCGGGTGGTGTCGGCGAGGATGTGTCCGTCGAGCATCAGCTGCACGTGTCGGGAGGTGCCCCGGATGTCGATGCGGCCGTACGGGTCGTGCGGATGGCTGATGATCTCGTCGTCCTCCTCGAACCAGCTGTCGAAGTCGGCGAATGCGAGGATCACGTAGTCGTCGAGGCCGGGGTCGCGTGCGCGGAATCCGGACGCGACGGCCTCCGTTCCAGCGACGCGTATCCCCACCGGCTCGCCCGCGGTCGTGCGCACGTCGAAGGGGGATCCGCGGGTCCAACACGGGAATCGTCGACAGGTCGGGCAGCATGAATCCGACCGGACCGTTCTCGGGTGGCGGTGGGATGCGGGGCGAGATCTCGGCGCGGATGTCCTGGTACGGGACGGCGTACCCGGGCACGACCCTGCGCGGCTCCCACACGAGCATCGCGTGCGTCGTGTCCACGACGGTCTGTCCGCCGAGCGTGGCGCGGACGCGCTTCGCGGTCGGCTCGTATCTCAGCTTCTGGAGCAGTTGCCCCATCACGTCCCGCATGAGCACACCGGTAGCATCGGTGTCGTGGTTGGCCGGGGGTACGGGAGGGCTCGACATGCACTCACGGTAGACCTGCGTCGCCGCTGCCGATAGAGGCCGATGGCGGCGGCCGCAGCAGGCGCACCGGGACCGAGTACGGCGGATCGGGTGAGCGTCGGACAGGCTGCCCGTACCCGACAGCGACTAGTGGGTGGTGTGCAGGCGGCGCCCGCGCACATGGGCGGGCGGTCAGGGCGAAGAACAGGTCGCGCAGGCCGGGCGCCCACGGCTCCTCGGCTGCTGTACCCCACAACGTGGTGAGGAGTTCAGGATCTTCGACGCGGGCCGCCGGCCCGTTCACCAGGACGGTCCAACCGCTCTGCGTGGTCCTGTCCGTGGAATGGGTCTGGACTGCAGCGTGCTCCAGATGGCTGGTGGCGATGATGCCGTCGGCCCTGGTCCTGACGTACACGCGTTCATCGAGCACGAAGTAGTTGACGGGGAAGATATCCGCAGCCCCTCCCGGAAGAATCCCAGCCGCCCCGTCGACTGCGTGGTCGCCAACGCCCAGCATTGCGACGGCGTGAGTGCGTCCGCGGCATGCATCAGGGCCGAAAACCCCTGATGTGCCCTCCATCAGCCGGACCGGCGGCGGCATCCGCCCAGCACCCGACGAAATCACCTCTGAGCAGATCCCAGCATTCGTGAGCAGCACGAGCTTCCGTCCGTGCAGGTCCTGCGTCCATGGACCGGGAGTACGAAGCGGGCGCCACGCCGACCGGGGTCCGCCGACCCTGTTATCGTCCAACGATGAGGTCTCGTCCTGATCGACGGAGCGTGCGGCATGGTCACCTACCCTGAGGAGCCGCCCCTGGGTGCGGTTGTGCAACCGCCGGCTCCGGCGGGGGTGGAGAACCTCCTGGCTGCCTTCGCCGCCATCGCGGACGACCTGGGGCTCGACACCGTCCTGGAACGTGTCATCGAAGCGGCGTGCCAGCTGGTCGATGCACGCTTCGGTGCCCTCGGCGTCGTCGGTCCGGACCGGAGGCTCAGCCACTTCATCACCGTCGGTCTCCAGGAGGGGGAGATTCGACGGATCGGTCCGCTCCCGACGGGGCACGGCGTCCTGGGATTGCTGATCACCGAGCCGCACCCCGTCCGTCTCTCGGATCTGCGCGAGCACCCCCTCGCCTATGGATTCCCGGCCCATCACCCTCAGATGACGTCGTTCCTGGGCGTGCCGATCCGCATCCATGACCGGGTGTTCGGCAACCTGTACCTGACGGAGAAGAACGGGGGGACGGATTTCTCCGCCGCAGATGAGCAGCTCGTGGTCTCGCTCGCCTCCGCCGCGGGCGTCGCGATAGAGAACTCGCGCCTCTTCGAGGAATCGAACCGGCGGACACGATGGCTGGAAGGCGGGCTCAACGCGGTGAGGGAACTCCTCGGGGAGCACGACGGATCCAGCAATGACCTCGAGATCACCGCTACCCATGCACTCGACGCCTCGCACAGTATCCTCGCCGCCGTCCTCAGGACGTTCGGCAACGAACGGGAGATGATCTGCGAAGCCGTCGACGGCGTCGAGGCCGCGGCCCTCCTGGGACGACGAAGCCACGATGCCGGACTGATGGACCGGCTGCCGACCACCCTGTCACCGGTCCTGCTGGATGCTGAGGACGTCGCGGCGGTACTCCCCGGGGCTGCGGCAGGCACCATCGGGACGGCACTGTGCTGCAGGCTCGCCGGCGCGGGGGACCGGCGTTTCCTCGTCATCGGCCGCCCGCCCGGCGCGACGCCCTTCTCGGATGTCGATCACGGGATGATGCGCACCTTCGCCTCCCATGTGTCCCTGGCCCTCGAACTGCTGCGGATCCACCGGCAGCGGGAACAGGAAGCTGTCTTCGGCGACCGGGACCGGATCGCCCGGGACCTGCACGACCTGGTCATCCAGCGGCTCTTCGCGGCCGGCCTGAGCATCCAGAGCCTGCGGAAGTACACTCCGGATGCGGAAGCGCTGAACCGCATCTCGGCAGTGACGAAGGAACTGGATGCGACTATCAGGGAGCTGCGCGACACCATCTACTCGCTCCGCTCCGTCCCGCAGGTCGCCCCGACCTTCACCTCCACGGTGTTCTCCCTCGTCGCCGATGCCTTCGACGGCCACGACCTCGACCCGGTCCTGCAACTCTCCGGCCCCCTGGATACGTCAGTGGACGACGAGCGAGCCGACCATGTGCGGGCCGTGCTGCTCGAGGGGCTGGCCAATGCGCTGCGTCATGCCGAGGCGCGCACGATCACCGTGATCCTGCGTGCACGGTGCGGACGCCTCGAGTTGAGGATCACCGACGACGGCCGCGGGTTCGAGAACCCCGGCCGGACGAGCGGACTGGCCAACATGAAGCGTCGCGCCGAACTGTGCGAGGGCACGGTGTCCATCACCAGCACCGTGGGTGGAGGGACCGACGTCCACCTCGAGATCCCCCTGGCTGCTAGCGGTATCTCGGTTCCGCCGGCCTCGAGATGAACACCGCCGCCTGCGTGCGGCGCTGGAAGCCGAGCTTCGACAGCAGCGACGACACGTAGTTCTTCACGGTCTTCTCGGCCAGGAACAGTTCTGCGCCGATCTCCCGGTTGGTCAGGCCGGCGCCGATGAGAGCCAGGACCTTCTTCTCCTGGCTCGTCAGTCCCGCCAGCCGCGGATCCTCGACCGGAGCATCACGAAGCCCGGCGATGATCCGTTCCTTCACGCCTGCTGCGAACAGGGATTCACCCGACGCTGCGCGACGGATCTTCTCGATCAGGTCCGAGCCCAGGATCTCCTTCAGGATGTAGCCGGACGCCCCCGCCAAGACGGCGCCGCGCACCGCCTGATCGTCGTCGTAGCTCGTCAGGATCACGCACGACAGCGAGGGATCGATCGAGCGCACGTCCCGGCACACCTCGATCCCCGTACCGTCGGGCAGCCTCGCGTCGAGGATCGCGACGTCCGGTGACAGGGCGGGGATCCTCCGGGCAGCCTCCTCTGCGGAGTCCGATTCACCGACCACGGTGAAGCCCTCGCCCTCGAGCAACTCCCTCAATCCCCGTCGCACGAGTTCGTGATCGTCGAGGAGGAACACCGTGATCCGTCGGTCCTGTATGTCACCTTCGGCCTTGTCCATGTCCGACTCCTCTGAAAGGCCGGGCTCCGACCGGCTGAGCGCGTCCTGCACCCGCACCATCATCACCTGCCGCCCCCTGTCGCAGCAGGGTCCAAGGACCCGGAAGAGGAGATGGGACTTTCGGCCCTATCTCTGCGCACCGGCCCGGCCGACGATGAACGCCTAGGAGATTGCCGCACCCAGGGAGCAGGACACCACCATGGACACGCCCACTTCACCCCGTCTGCCTCGAGTCGACGGTGAGCCCTCCGCTTCGCGACCCCTCATGGTGCCGGCATGATCCGGGGCACCGAGGATGCCGACACCAGCGCGGGTCAGGTCCAGCGCAAACCCGTGGTCGTCGGGTACGACGGCTCGGACGGCGCGAAGCGCGCGGTCCTCTGGGCGGCCCACTACGCCTCGGCGGCACAGCTTCGGCTCGTCGTCGTGCACTGCTGGGTGTGGCCCCTCTTCACCCATGACCTCGGGCCCGTGACGGGCGTTCAGGACAGCGGCCTGCGCCGGGAGGCGGAGAAGCTCGCCGACGAGGGCCGCGATCTCGCCGCGGAGGCGGAACCACACCTGGATGTGCGGAGGCGCCTGATCGTCGGACTACCGGCCGGGAACCTCACCGCGCTCTCTCAGCAAGCCTCGCTCCTGGTCACCGGAACCCGCGGACTCGGCGGTTTCGCGGGCCTGTTGGTCGGATCGGTGAGCTTCCATCTCGCGTCCAGCGCGTCCTGTCCCGTCGTCGTCGTCCGCGAGGCCCGCACCGACCACGACGCCGTACTGGTCGCCGTCGATGGATCGCCGGAGAGTGAGAGAGCCGTGGCCGTGGCGGCCGATCTCGCGGCAAGCCTGCGGACGTCGGTGCGGCTCCTGCACGTCCAGCAGCACCGCAGGCACGCACCCTCCGGCCCGGTGTCCGCGGTGGGGGACGAGGCCTTGGAGCGGGCCTCCGCCCTGCTCAGCGAGCATACGGGTATCGCCGTGACCCGGGACCTCGTCGTGGCGCGTTCCGTGCCGGGACTCATCCTCGAGGAGGCACGGAACGCCGCCGTCGTCGTCCTCGGCGCAAAGGGCACCAATACCCTGGGAGTACGGCTCGGTTCCACGGTCCATGCCGTCCTGCACCATGCGCGAGGCAACGTCGTCGTCGTCCGGTGACGCGCCTGCATGCTTCGCTTTCAGCCGTGCCGGACGTACTGCGGTCGACAGCCGGAGGAAGCACATCACGCCTCGGACGCTGCGTGATGCGCGTCCTCGCGGATGACGAGGACAGGGCAGTGCGCATGGGATACGCAGGCACTGCTGACGGACCCGAGCAGAAGGCCGCGGAAGGTGCCGTTGCCCCTACGGCCGACGATGAGCAGCACTGCGGACTCGGAGGCCTTGACGAGGGCCTTGGCCGGGTGGGCGAACACAACCGTGCTCTCGAAGCCTGCCGGCCGGTCCTCGCCATACGCAGCGGAGAGGGCCTTCTCCAGGTCGCTGCGTGCGGACTCCGAGAACTCGCTGCTGCCGAGCGGCATGAATCCCGGATCCGCTGCCGGGTAGTCCCAGGCCGCGACTGCGAAGATCGTCGCGCCGAAGGTGGGGGCGAGCTTCTCGGCATACCGCAGTGCTTCGACGGACTGCTCGGATCCGTCGACTCCGACAACGATCTGAGGAACATCCCTTCTGGTCACGGCAACTTCTCCTTCTCCGATGCGATGATTCCGGTGAATCGCGCTGTCCTAGAACGATGCCTCCTGGTCCACGTCCCGGGTAGGGTCATTCGTCCCGACCCGGCGCAGCACGCCAGATCTCCGGAAGACCGGGGAGATGCGGTCGGGGCGCGTCGTCCGGGTCCGGTCCCTACCGGCGCCTCGGGCGACGGACGGCGGGGGAGGAGGGTCACCGCACGTCCGCCTGCGGGCCGTCGGAGGACGATCCCCGACGTGAACGGCTCGGTTCCGCGCCTCCTACCGACCGAAACAGCCTCAGCCCGATGGTGGCACGGGCCGGAGTCGAGCCCCGCACTGTGGTGTCCTCGACGCCGGAGCACGACCGATCGCGCTGTTGGTCGCCATAGATCCTCGGATGACCCTGTAACCGGCAGCTGCGCATCGGGATGGGCAATGCTGCTCAGCGGGCGACCGGAATGCCTGCCCCCGGGATGATCGTGTGCACCCCCATGCCGGGCAGCCTGCAGATCGACGAGCATCGTTCCCGGCCGGCGGTGCCCATGGACGTGAATGTGCCGGGGAGTGACGGGGAGGGGTTTTTGCCCCTTCCCGGACCGTTACCTGACATAATGTAGATTATCGGCAAACTTGGTGTACCGGCGAGAGGGGCCGTTGAGACGCAGTTCCTCGAGGTCCTGTCCGGGCGTGGATGCCTCCTCGCGAACGGATACGGGTGGTCCGCGTCAGGGACTGCTTCCGGGCCCATTCGGTGGGTCGGATGTCCACGGCTGCGTCAGTCCGAGACGTATCGGACGACCTTTGCCGGTGACCCGACGACGATCGCGTTGTCAGGCACGTCCTTCGTCACGACCGCGGCAGCCGCCACGACGGCGTTCCGTCCGATGGTCACCCCTGGCAGGATCGTCGCATTCGCTCCGATCCACACGTTGGCCCCGAGGACGATCGGTGCCGGGAGCAGGTCGGCACGGCGGCTCGGAGCGAGATCGTGGTTGAGCGTCGCGAAGACCGCATTATGTCCGATGAGGCAGTCGTCCCCGATGGTGATCCCGCCCTGGTCCTGGAACATGCACCCGGCATTGATGAAGACCCGACGTCCGATGGTGATGTTCCTGCCGAAGTCGGCGTGGATCGGAGGGAAGACAGTCACCGACTCGTCGACCGGTGTGCCGATCAGCCGGGACAGGAGCCGACGGACCTCTGCCGGGTCTTTCCACCCGCTGTTCAACTCCCCCGTGATGCGCAGGGCCTCCTGACTGGTCCGGTGCATGACCGCGTGGAGAGGTGAATCTCCCGGAATGGTTCTGCCGGCGTTCAGTTCGATCAGCAGGTCATCCAGTGTCACGTCGTCCTCTTCCGGTACCGGTCATGGGATGGCCACGGTAACAGGCCACCCTGTGACCTCGCAGTCCCGTCTGCCCGCAGATTCGGCAGAAGCATGACGTCGTCCGCGGTGGTGCGGCGCCAGTGCCACTCCCCTGCCGACGTGTGGACGGTGTCGCCGGGGTGGAGTTCGGTGAGGTCCTCGCCGCAGGCGTGCGCCGGATGCCGGACCGATGCGGGAATCGAGTTGCTCCCCCTGCGGGAGCGCGCCTATTTCCGGCCGGTGAGCAGAGTGCCCCGGATCGAGGTGAGAGGCACGGCTCCGAAATCCCGGGAATCGATGGAGACGCCGCGGTTGTCGCCCAGCACGAAGACACTCCCGGTCGGCACCGTCACAGGGCCGAAATAGGTCGCGTCGATGCGGCTGTGGTCGACGAACGGCTCCGCTATCGCGACGTCGTCGACGTACAGTTCAGCATCACGGATGGCGACGGTCTGCCCCTCCCCTGCGATGACCCGTTTGATGGCGGTCCGGCCGTCGAGTGGGTTGGTGAAAGCGACGACGATGCCGGGCCGGATCGAGTCCGCACCGGCGGAGGGTTTGTAGAGGAGCACCACGGCACCGGATGCGATGGTCGGTTCCATGCTGTCGGAGGACACGGTGACCGGTTCCAGGACCCATGCCCGCAGGGCAAGGACGAGGAGCAGGGGAATCAGTGCCACCACCAGGACGCGGGGTCGGCGTCTCTCCACCGCTTCCGCCCCCGGCGACAGCTCCGGCGAACGCACCAGGATGGGGCGTCTCCTGTCCTGGGGCATTCCGTCGCCCGGCTCAGTCGTCGTCATCGTCCCATTCGGCTCGGGCCGCCGTCATCGGATCGTTGGGGTCGTAGTCGGTCTCCTTCAGGCCCACGCGGAACTGGGCCATCATGTCGTGGTCCTCGTGCGGCAGGTTGTGGCAGTGCATCATGTAGACGCCGGCGTGGGGGGAGAATTTCATCAGGAGCCGGACGGTCTCGCCTTCACCCACGTACACGACGTCCTTCGGGCCACGCTCGTAGGAGAACGCTGCGCTCCCGTTGCGGCTGAGGATCTGGAAGTCGACCAGGTGGATGTGGAGGGGGTGGAACCACCCGCCCGAGCTGTTCTCGACCTCCCAAATCTCCACGGAGTCGACCGCCGGATCGGCGACGACCTTCTTGTACCCGCTGGCGATGACGTCCTGCCAGCTGTCATCGTTGATGGTCCACATATTGGTGACGTCGTTGCGCTTGACCCGGAACCTGCGGGTCCTCACCGACTGCGCGGCCGTCAGTGACATGGCTTCACTGCCGACCAGGGTCGTGGGGATGCGGTTCCACGTCGGGTCGGTGGTGTCGACGGCTTCGTCGGTCACGTCGAACGCCATGATCTTCCCCGTGTAGTCGTAATCCACGTTGTTCTTGTTCGAGAGGTTGCGGAGCTCGATGCGCTGCCCCGTCCTGTACTTGCGGAAATCGATGAGGACCTCGTACCGCTCCGCGCCTGCATGGCGGTAGTTCGCCACGCCCTGTGCCTTCGGGATCAGGCCACCATCGGTCCCGACGATCACGAGGGGGTCCCCCGTGCTGAGCGTTGGTCGTAGGGAGCGTGAGATGGAGCAGTTGAGGATCCTGAAGCGGTACACGCGCTTCTGTACCTTCATGACGGGCCATGGCTTCCCGTTGACCAGGATCACGTCCCCCCACAGCCCGGAGTGGGTGTTGTCGTCGTAGCCCAGGGAACCGTTCTCGGCGAACATCGCGTCGCTGACGGTCAGGGCAACGTCGTACCGGCCCTGCGGCAGCAACTGGCGTTCGAGGGGATCGTGCATGTGGTACTGCGCGGCGAGGCCGGAGTACGCGTTCTGAGCGGTGAAGTGGACGCCGTGGTCGTGGTACCAGAGCGTGCGGGCCGGCTGGAAGTTGGGATACCGGTAGTCCTTGTAGAATCCCGGATTCGTGATGTCGCTGGCGTAGCCGTCGTACTGCGGGAGCGACGCGGACCCGTGCAGGTGGGTGGACGTGGACAGGGCGTGACCGTCCAGAGGGTGCTGGGCCGGCAGCTGGTTGCGGACCCTCACGACCGCCTTCGTGCCCTGGTCCAGGCTGATGGTCGGGCCCGGGAATATTCCGTTGTACCCGAGGATGGGCGTCGTCAGCCGCGGCAGGATCTGGGCCGTCGCGGCCTTCTCCGTCACCTGGTAGTAGTTGACGGGCAACCCGTCGGCCGGGTCGATCCCTGTCGTGTACGGCTGGAGGAACGGGGCCTGGACGAAGGGCACCTGGAACGGGCGCGGCATCTGGCTGTCGCTCAGCCGGCTCGCCGACTTGGCGTCCACCGACCCGGTCGGAAGTGTGGCGGCGCCTGCCCCGAGGACTCCGAGTCCCCCCAGCAGCAGAACCTGACGGCGTGTGGTTGACATTGCGTTCCCTTCGTTCAGTACGACGACTGTCCCGCACCCACGTTGGAGATACCTCGCGCCGGGCCTCCGATTACTTGGAGAAACCCTTGAATCCGCTGCGATGTCCCAAGGAACGGCACCTGCCGTGTCTCACAGGGTCCGGTGTCGGTGCAGGAGGACGAACCCGAGAACCGCTGAAGCGCCCGCGATGGCTTCTGCTCCTGCGGTCAGGCTCTTTTTCGCATACCACACGGGTTCGTACATCGACGGGATGAATCCGATGTCCGGGACCTGCATATACCGGTAGAGGACGACCGCGCCCAGCGCGGAGAGTGCCACCACTGCCGCGAGCGCGAACGCTGCTCGGCTGCTCCTCATGAGCACGTACAGTGCGGCGAGCATCGCGACGACGGCCTGGATCCGGAAGAGGGTGCCCCCGCCGATTCCTGCCGGTGCAGCCTGCTGGAACCCTGGTGCGAGTTGGAAATGGATGACGGCGCTGACGATCAGACCGGCACCGGCCAGGGTGCGTAGGGCGATCATCGGCAGGCGACGTCGCGCCGATCCCCCGGTGGTGGACTCCTGCCGCCTGGAGGGTGCACCTCGCCTGTTGCCGGACGGAGCTCCTGTCCCGCTCATCCGACGACCAGGGTTCCGGACATCGCGGGGTGGTAGACACAGATGACCGCGTACTCGCCGGCTTCGTCGGGTGCGGTGAACGTCGCCGTCCCACCGGCGGCGACATCGACGTCGAACCCGCCGTCGTCCTTCGCCGTGACCGTGTGCGGGGCGTCGTCCTCGTTGACGACGGTCACCGTGGTGCCGGGGGCGATGGCCTCGGGCATCACGTATTCGAAGTCCGCGATGGTGATCGTCGCTCCTTCGGTGGGCACAGTGTCCGCCGAGCCGGCGGGCGTCGGACCTGTGGCGGCCGGTGGTGCGGGCGCTGCGGCCTCGCTCGATGCGCCGGCCGCCGCCGTGGCGCGGGGCTCGGCGTCGGAGCCGCAGGCGGTGACGCCGATGAGCGCAGCGGCGACCATCAGGACCGACAGTCGGTGACGTGCTTTCATGGCATTTCTCCCAGTCGAAGGGGTGGGCTGTCCAGGCAGAGGGGACGTGGTCGTGGCGGGAGGCGGGAGGGACAGAAGTCGCCGGCAGCTCCGGGCCGGTTCTGCGAAGGAGAACCCGCAGCGGATGAGCTGCCCGACGACTTCCGGCACCCGGCGGCCCCGCTGTCGCGAGGTGCCGCCGTCACCGCGGAGGATCTACTGGATCATCGTCCCGTCGGGAGCGACGACGTACCAGACGTCTCCGACAGCCTGTCCATTGGTGTCACCAGCGGCCAGGTCCTTGTTGAAGTAGTAGATCGGCATGCCGTTGATGGTCATCTGCAGTTCGCCCTCCGGGGTCTCGATGGTGCCGACGTCACCGGTGACACCCTCCACCTCCGGAGTGTCGGTCTCGCTGATCACCGGCGGCCAGGCGACGAGGCAGTCATCCGTACAGGCGCTGACCCCCGACTCGGCGACATCCTTGGTGAAGTAGTAGACCGACATGCCGTCGGCGTCGACCACGATCTCACCCAGGTCACTCGTGGCCACGCCCAGCGTCGTCGGACCGGTCGCCGCAGGCGCGCTGGCCGTTGCCTCGGTCGTCTCCGCCGCCTCCGTGGTCTCCGCCGCCTCGGGGGTCTCTGCCGGCGCCTCCGTGATTTCTGCCGCCACTGATTCAGTGGCTTCCTGGGCGGACCCGGAGCAACCGGTGAGAGCCATCATGGTCAGGGCGACCCCGGCCACTGAAGTGGAAAGTTTCCTACCCATGAGTTCGATCCTCCTGATCATCCCGGCGGGGCCGGGCCCGATGGAGATGTCCTACTGCCACCCCCACTCAGGAGAACACTGCAACTCCATTCTTGGATAAACCTTTGGACGCCTCTGTCAAGCGGAAGCCCGATGAGCGTCGAGCTCCCAGCATGCATTTCGCCGTGCCAGGGATTCCGATGCTGGGATGTCTCTTCTTGTCGGGCGGATGAGCGAATGCGGATCGATCGCGACCGCATTCCAAGGTTCTTGCACGACGAGGACCGCGCAGCCCTCCACGTCCCGTGCCGGTCGGGATGACGACTGCCTGCTACTCGCCCCGGTGGTGGCCCTCCCCCAGGGACAGCCCGGGTCCGCCCGGCACCTGCAGGGTCAGATCGATGGCTCGATCCGGCAGCTCGAACACGAGGACGGCGTCGATGGTCTCGCCCTGTCGAGCCGTCGAAGGAGCGGGAGAGGACCAGACCGCTTCCCAGGTCTCCGCGCCGAGCGCAGAGACGGTGTACCGGGACGGGTCGAAGGACAGCCCGTCCTCCTCCATCGCCGTCAGCTCCAGCAGGATCCGGACACGATGACTCCCGTCAGTGGCCGGCTCAGCGAGCGCAGCGGACGGTGACGGAGGTGACCAGCCGTCGACCTCGATCGGTAGGACTCCCTGGATGCGCCCCAGACCACCATCGACGGTGGCCGATGCGCCCAACAGGGCCGGAGGCGTCCGCGGAGCAGCCATCAGAACACTCCCGACCACCGCCCCCACAAGCAGGAGCAGGGCGACCGGCATGAGAAACCTGATGCGCCGGCGCGATGACGGGGAACGGGGCGGTGAGGCAGGACCGTGCAGCGGCGCGGGGCGGGACCGGGTTGTGGATACCATGCCCGCCAGTCTTCATCGGACTCCTAGGGAATCCCTAGGAATCGGCATTCCCCCTATCCGTCGGAGAGGACAGGCGACCCACCCGGGGTCCGACCTCGGCACGGATCGGGAAGGGGGCCAGCAGTATTTCCCCAAGGTGGTCGACCTAGCTTGTGTCCATGAGTGAACCCCTTACTCACGCAACGAGGATCAGTGAGGCCGTCATGAAATCTGCATTCCACGAAAAGGGACAGCCGAAGTCCCGCGTCCAGCATTACGGGCGGACCGCGGTTGTCGCGACGGTTTCCGCCGTCCTCGGCACCACGTCCCTTCTGGCGGTCCCCGCCGCCAACGCGGCCGTCCCGACCTTCCCGGACAACGTCGTGGTCTTCCCCGACCGTGATTTCGTCACCATCGAGGGCTACCAGGACTACGTAGGACAGACCGCCACGGTGGAGGTCCGCCGGCCCGGCGTCGGCATCGTAGGCTCCGCGAAGAGCGTCGTCGCCGCCGGTGACGTGGCTTTCGAGATCAACCACCCCGGCGGGGTGTGCTGGGGCGCGGGGACCGGACTCAATGTCACCCCTGACATCCTGCCCGGCGACAACGTCTCCATCACGTTCGCCGGCACCGAGGCAGGAACCACCACGGTCCAGGACGCCTTCGTCACGTCCGACTCCACCCTGGAAGGCAACACCCTGACCGTTCGGGGCCACGTCGGGTCGGGCGTCAACACGAGCCAGATGGAACAGCGGATCGTCGAGCCCGCGCTGAAGGACACCCCGGTCGGGCGCCGCGATGTCCGTGCGGCCCCGGGAGAACTCGCCCAGGAGGACGGCTACCAGTCCCGCCTCCAGTTCGGCCTGGACGGCCCGGACACCTTCACCGCCACCTACATCTTCGCCGACCGGGCGACGGCCGAGATCGCGGGAGACGCCGGCGGCGAGCGCGCGATGTCCTGGCAGGTGGAGGACGCCGATGCCAACCGGCAGGGCCTGACCATCGCCGAATTCGGGGAGCTCGGCGGCCCCGGGATGGGCGGCTGCCCGAACGGACCCCTGCAGTCGGGCCCTGCAGGACCCACCAGCATCATCGCTGCGAAGGTCGGTGGCGACCTCAAGGTGAACTGGACCCCCGCTCAGGCCGTCCCCGGCACGCCGGCCATCACCGGTTACCGCGTCACAGCGGTCGCCAAGACCGTGTCCGGGAGCGAGCAGGCCGAATCCGGTGTGCGCATCAGCAACCCGAAGGCCTCCAGCACGACCATCCGGGGCCTGAAGGCCGATGAGGAGTACGACGTCTACGTGGCGTCCGTCAGCAGCGTCGGCGAGACCTTCCCGGCCAGCCACGCCATCCCGGCAGAGGACACCGACGCTCCGACCGTGACGGCCACGCCCAATGGTGGGACCTTCCCGACCGCGCAGAAGGTCACCCTGACAGCCAGTGAAGCAGGCAGCGACATCTACTACACCCTGGACGGCACGGACCCCGTCTCCGGCGGCGTGAGCGCCCCCCACGCGCTCCTGTACACCGACCCGATCGACGTCGCCCGCACCAGCGCCGTCACGTTCGCCGCGATCGATCCCTCCGGAAACGTCTCCGAGAACGGGAACGTCACCTTCACCATCACCGACGATCCCGTACCTGCCGCTCCGGTCTTCACCGCAGCACCGAAGGCAGGGCAGGGAACAGCGGAAGTGTCCTGGGCAGCACCCGACGCCGGGGCACCGGGACTCACCATCGACGGCTACTCGATCCAGGCCTACACCGCCGACGGCGTAGCCTTCGGCGCTCCCAGGACGGTCGCCGGGACCGTCACCACACTGGTCTACGACGGGCTGAACGGCGACACCGCCTACCAGTTCACCGTCAGGGCCACGAACATCAACGGCACCGGACCGGAATCGGCCAAGAGTGACCCGGTCACCGTGCAGGGCGCCCTGGTCGCCAACGCCGGACCGGATCAGACCGTCGCACGAGGCACCAGCGCCACTGCCGTCACCCTGGACGGCACCGGCTCCACCACCACCGGCGCGACCTACCTCTGGGAGCAGGTCCTCACCGGACCCACCGATCCGGACAAGGTCACCCTGGACGCCGGCACGACCCTGAAGCCGACGTTCAGCCTGCCGGTCTACCGGACGCCGATGACCAACAAGCCGCTCACGTTCAAGCTGACGGTCACGGCGGGCGGAAGCACCAGGACCGACGAGGTCAAGGTGACCCCCGTTCCGGACAGGGTCACCATCGGCCTGGCCCAATGGAAGACGGGCGACCTGCGCATCGGAGGCACGAGCAACGTCGTCGGCGGGACGATCACCGTCCGGGTCGGCGGCCCCACCGGCCGGATCCTGGGGACAGCCCCGGTCACCGCTGCAGTCGCTCCGGAGACCGGTGGGGTCTACAGCCTGCGGCTGCGCAATGCCGCTGCAGGCACCACGAACCCGGGCAGCGTGTGGATCGAGTCCACGGTGGGAGGTACCGCCGGTCCGACGACCGTCGCGAACAGGTAGACCGGTGGGATAGACCATCGACCGTCCACCACCGGGGTCCGGTTGCTCCCGCAGTCTGCGGGCAGCAGCCGGACCCCGATGCGTCGTCCTCGAGGTGGCGCCCGAGGGTTCCCGCACTGCGAGCGCGGAGCGGACTGGCACGACCTCCGCCACGAAGGTCGGAGGACCCTTGCCGCCGGCCCCCACTGCAACCGACCGTCCGGGGCGGGTGCACCGTGAGGAGGCCTGGATCCGGCAACGGGCCGGACGATCACGGGAGGCACCGGGGCGCCCGGCCGGGAGACCACCCGCCCGGCACAGAGGCACGGGCGGGACAGGCACCTCTGGGTCGAACGATCGGGAGCGGGAGTCAGGTGGCCGGCAGCCGGGCCGTGCCCTGGCTCGGGGATCTGACGGGACGCCTGCGCGCGCGGCGGACTCCAGGCGCCGTTCCACCGAATGCCGCGGTGACGCAGGTTCCGACCCCGAGCGTCGAGGTGATGTCGAGGGAGCCGCCCGCCTGCCGGATGGTGTCGCCGAGGATCCTCAGGCCGAAGTGGCCCTCCGGGCGTGCCTCGTCCGTATCGAAGCCGACTCCGTCGTCCGACACCGTGATCTCTGTCCGCTGGCTGGACTGCCGGATCCGGATCTCCACCGATTGTGCCGAGGAATGCCTGGTCGCGTTGACCAGGGCTTCGCGCGCGACCCGGTAGACCAGGACCGTCTGATCCCGGTCCAGCACCAGCTCGTCCGGGATCTCGACCAGAAAGGCGATCCCGCGCTCCACCAGGGGCGTCTCCAGCCTCATGAGGGAGGCCTTCAGCCCCAGTTCTTCGAGGTCCGGCGGGTAGAGTTCCGTGGTCATGGCACGGAGGAGACGGACGTCGTTCTGCAGCATGGTGCGGGCGTTCGTGAAGACGGGGCCCATCGACGGCGGGCCCCGGCGTTCCTCCGATTCCAGGGCGTACGCGAGTCCGGACAGGTCCTGGATCACTTCGTCGTGGAGTTCGCTGGCGATCTGCCGGCGCTCCTGGTCGGAGGCCTCTATCGCGCAGCGCAGCAACGCGGTGCGCGTCGCCTGGTGGTCCTGGATCCTGCGGGCCAGGCGCACGGCCGGGATGAGTTGCGCCAGTTGCAGGACCGCCAGGGACAGCAGGGTCGGCGGGATCATCCCCATGAGCACTGCGTACTGCTCACGGCGCACCGCCTCACCGGAGGAGTAGGTCTCGAAGATCATCGGGTCACCGGTCTGCGAGGTCGAGCGCACATAGACCTCCACGAGTTCACCCGAACCGTCCTCGAACTCGTTCTCCTCCCCGGTCTGGGATTCCAGCGTGGCAGTCGCCGGCCCGCCGTCGAGCAGCAGGCGTGCCCATTCCTCCTGCTCGAAATCCCGTCCGATGAGCGATGCGGCGTCCGAGTAGACCACCCTGCCCTGCTCGTCCCACACCTTGATCCTCGTCACATTGCCGTTGGCAAGCCAGGGCGCCAGTCGCCGGTCGAGCCGTTCCAGCGCGACGGGATCCCGGGCGAGGAGCTCACGGGTGATCAGGGGCCCGACCACGTTGTCGGCCAGACGCTGGGTCATGTCCCGGGCATTCATGAGAGCGTGGCGTTCCGCCTCGGCGCGGATCCAGAAGGCCACGGGGGTCGCGACGAGGACGAGCGCCAGGAAGCCGACCGTGAGGAAGCGCGCGACGGCGGACTGCACCTCGCGTCGTTCGACGACGCCAGGGGCTCTCGTCCCGTCGTCGTCGGCCCTGCCGGGGCGGAGCACGCGCACGGCTTCGGGTGCCCGGCTATCTACCGGCGGGATCCGGGGCGGAGCCCGTCATGCTGCCGAGCCGCGCCACCAGCGACGGGTGCACGATCATGTTGCCCGGGCGGGCATGCCGCAGGGTGTCGAGCATGACTCCCAGGGCGCCGTCCTTCGGCAGGAACCCGCAGATTCCCATGCGGGCGGCTTCGCGCAGCGCTTCCTGTGACGGGTTGCCCGTCAGCATGACGATCCGTGCTTCCGGTGTTTCGGCGAGGATGCGCTCGGCTGCGTTGAGTCCGGAGCCGTCCGCGAGGTACAGGTCCATGACGACGACGTCGGGCCGCAGTTCCCGGAACATCGACGCAGCCGAATCCACCGATGTCGCAGCCCCCACGCTCGTGAGGTCGGGTTCGCGGTCCAACGCACCCGCCAGCAGGTCCGAGAAGGTCGTGTGATCGTCGACGATGAGGATCCGCAGACGTCCCGTCTCCTGCCGGGTGGCCGGCGGTGCGTCGGGGTGGCTCTCCGTCGTCGGATGGACGGGTGCAGGGCGTGCCGGCGGCCCGCTGGACGGCGCAGTGCTCGTCAGCAGCCTGGCGTGTGCCTCCTTGAGGAGTCCCGTGGGTGCGCAGCCCAGTTCCTCATCCATGATCCGGCGGCATCGATCGAAGGCCCGCAACGCTTCCGTGTTTTCCCCGTTCTGCTCCAGACCCAGGACCAGCGTGGTCCATGCCCGTTCGTTGAGGGGGTCCTCCCGTGCGGCGGCACCGCTCCAGGCGATCGCCCTGCCCACCTCGCCCACGAGGAGCGCCGACTCCGCGGCCAGCACGCGGGCACGGCCCACCCGCTCCTCATGCAGGGCGCGCTCCTCTTCGGCCCAGCCCGGCAGCAGCTCGTCCCCGAGCAGCGGAGAGGCTGCCAGTTCGAGGGCTTCGGTGAGCAGTTCCAGCGCTGCATGGGGCGCTGCCACGGCGGCCTGCTCGGTCAGCGTCGTGAAGCGCTCCAGATCGAGGTCCACCATCGTCCGGTCGATCACGTAGCCGCCCGTGACCGTCCGCAGGGGACCCGTCCGGCCGGCTCCTGGCTGCAGGCGCCGTCGGAGGACGCTGACATAGCTCTCGAGGGTCGGCAGGGCGACGGCCGGATGATTGCCGTTCCACAGCAGATCGATGATGCGGGTCTTCGACACCGCCGATCCGAAGTTGAGCAGGAGGATCTCGAGCACCTGACGGGGCTTGGGGCCACCGAGATCGCCTGCCGTGAGCTCTACGTCTCCGCGGCGGATGGTCAGCGGGCCCAGCACCGAGATCTCGAGCGTGGACGACTCTGCGGCGGCCTCCGGAACGTGATTGGAAACGCCTGGTTCCTTCGCCAGCTCCAAGGTGATCACAATGTCCTCCCCCAGCTCGTTGAGTACTATGCCTCCATTGAAGGGGAGGGAGAACCGGACCGACACGAGTGGTGGCTACGCATTACGCGGGTCCGGCTACCCGCATTCGGAGTGCTCGCCGGCGGCAGCACGTCCCGGCGTCGCCGCCCTGCACCGCCTGCTCGCTACCCGCCCGGAACCCCGTCCGGCCACCTCGGGCGCGACCTCGTTCACCCGGCCGGACGGCCCACGTACTCGGCGAGGTGCCGTCCGGTGAGCGTCGCCCGGGAAGCGACGAGTTCTGCCGGCGTTCCTTCGAAGACCACCTTCCCGCCGTCGTGCCCCGCTCCGGGTCCGATGTCGATGATCCAGTCCGCGTGCGCCATCACCGCCTGATGGTGCTCGATGACGAGAACGGACTTGCCGGCGTCGACCAGGCGGTCCAGCAGGCCCAGCAGATTCTCGACGTCGGCCAGGTGCAGGCCTGCCGTGGGTTCGTCGAGGACCAGGATGCCGCCCTTCTCCCCCATGTGGGTGGCGAGCTTGAGGCGCTGGCGCTCGCCGCCGGACAGCGTGGTCAGGGGCTGGCCGAGGCTCAGGTACCCGAGCCCGACGTCGGAGAGCCGGCTGAGGATGGCATGGGCGGCGGGCACCCTGGCCTCGCCGGCCCGGAAGAACTCGGTGGCCTCGGTGACGGGCATCGCCAGGACCTCGCTGATGTCCTTCCCGCCGAGCGTGTACTCGAGCACCTCGGCCAGGAACCGCTTGCCGCCGCAGACCTCGCAGGTGGTCGCGACGCCGGCCATCATGGCGAGGTCCGTGAAGATGACGCCTGCGCCGTTGCAGGTGGGGCAGGCGCCCTCGGAGTTCGCGCTGAACAGGGCCGGCTTGACGCCGTTTGCCTTCGCGAACGCCTTCCGGATGGGCTCCAGCATGCCGGTGTACGTGGCGGGGTTGCTGCGGCGTGAGCCCTTGATGGCCGTCTGGTCCACCGCGACGACGCCGTCCCTGCCGGACACGGAGCCGTGGATCAGTGAGCTCTTGCCCGAGCCCGCCACGCCCGTGATCACGCACAGCACGCCCAGGGGTATGTCGACGTCGACGTCCTGCACGTTGTGCGACGTCGCTCCCCTGATCTCCAGTGCGCCGTTGCGGGCGCGCACGCTCTCCTTGAGCGAGGCGCGGTCGTCGAGGTGCCGGCCCGTGAGCGTCCCGCTGTGGCGCAGGCCCTCGACGGAACCCTCGAAGCAGACCGTGCCGCCGGCGGTCCCGGCGCCCGGACCGAGGTCGACGACGTGGTCGGCGATCTCGATCATCTCCGGCTTGTGCTCGACGACCAGCACGGTGTTGCCCTTGTCCCGCAGGCGCAGGAGCAGGTCGTTCATGCGCTGGATGTCGTGCGGATGCAGGCCGATCGTGGGCTCGTCGAAGACGTAGGTGATGTCGGTGAGCGACGAACCGAGGTGGCGGATCATCTTGGTGCGCTGGGACTCGCCGCCGGACAGCGTCCCGGACGGGCGGTCGAGGCTGAGGTAGCCGAGCCCGATCTCGACGAACGAGTCGAGGGTCTCCCCCAGCGCCGTCAGGAGTGGCGCCACCGAGGGTTCGTGGAGGTCCCGTACCCAGGCGGCGAGATCGCTGATCTGCAGGGCGCACGCGTCGGCGATGCTGAGCCCGGCGATCTTGGAGGAGCGCGCGGCCTCGCTCAGTCGGGTGCCGTCGCACTCGGGGCACGTGGTGAACGTGACGGCCCGGTCGACGAAGGCGCGGATGTGCGGCTGCATCGCCTCGCGATCCTTGGACAGCATCGACTTCTGGATCTTGGGTACCAGGCCCTCGTACGTGATGTTGATGCCGTCGACCTTGATCTTGGTCGGTTCCTTGTGGAGCAGGTCCTGCAGTTCACGCTTCGTGAAGTCGCGGATGGGCTTGTCGGCATCGAAGAAGCCGCAGCCGCCGAAGATCCGGCCGTACCACCCGTCCATGCTGTAGCCGGGGATGGTCAGCGCGCCCCCGTTCAGGGACTTCGTGTCGTCGTAGAGCTGGGTGAGGTCCATGTCCGTCACCGAGCCCATGCCTTCGCACCGTGGGCACATGCCGCCGGTGATGGTGAAGCTGCGCCGCTCCTTCACCGTGGTGCCGCCACGCTCGAGGGTCACCGCGCCGGCACCGCTGATCGAGGCGACGTTGAACGAGAAGGCCTGCGGAGACCCGATCCGGGGGTTCCCCAGCCGGGAGAAGACGATGCGCAGCATCGCATTGACATCGGTGGCGGTACCCACGGTGGACCGGGGATTGGCGCCCATGCGTTCCTGGTCCACGATGATCGCCGTCGTCAGCCCTTCGAGGACGTCGACCTCGGGGCGCGCGAGCGTCGGCATGAAGCCCTGCAGGAAGGCGCTGTAGGTCTCGTTGATCATGCGCTGCGACTCGGCGGCGATGGTGTTGAAGACGAGGGAACTCTTGCCGGAGCCGGAGACGCCCGTGAAGACGGAGAGGCGGCGTTTCGGGATGTCGATCGAGACGTCCCTCAGGTTGTTCTCGCGCGCCCCCTGCACCCGGATGAGGTCGTGCGTGTCGGCTGTGTGGAGCTGGGGCTGCTGGACGTCCGTGGTGGCCGTGGTCATCGTGTCTCCATCGTTCGGGGGCCGCTTCCGCCGGTGGTCTGCCGGGAGCCGCGGCACAGGAACCAGCCGCGGGCAGCACGTCTGATTGTCCGTCGTCGATGCGGAACCGGCAATGGGGTGGGCACCCGTTGCTGTCCGCGATTGTGCTTTGCTGGTGGGATGAGTACCGATACCTCACGCAACCAGGTCCGGCCCGAGCTCCCGGCCGGAGCCCTCCGCGAGCAGGTCGAGGCCGTCCTGTCGGTGGACCAGCCCCGGATCGTGGCCGCGGGCGACCCGGTGCTGCGCCGGCCGGCGGTCGACGTCGACGGACAGCTCGACGACGACACCCTGGGCCGGCTCATCGCCACGATGCGCCGCGTGATGCACGCCGCGCCCGGAGTGGGTCTCGCCGCCCCGCAGATCGGCATCCCCCTGCGGATCGCAGTCCTCGAGGACGAGGGCGTCCAGGACCCGGTGGTCGCCCAGGCCCGTTCCCGCACCCCCCTGCCGTTCACCGTGCTCATCAATCCCGCCTACGAGGCCGTGGACCACTCCCTGCACGCGTTCTACGAGGGCTGCCTGTCGGTGCCCGGCTACCAGGCCGTCGTCGAGCGCCATGCCCGTATCACGGCCACCTACACGCAGCCGGACGGCGTCACGGTCACCGCCGGGTTCGAGGGCTGGCCCGCGCGCATCGTGCAGCACGAGACGGACCACCTGGACGGCCGGCTCTACCTGGATCGGGCGATCACCCGATCCCTCAGTGCGAACTCGGAGCACGGCCGCTGGGCGCAGCCGACCGTCGACGACGCGCGGCGGGGCCTCGGCTTCTGAGGCCCCGCCGCGCCGCCGCCGGCTACTGCACCGCCGTGGCGGGCGGGTTCGCGTCGGTCGGCAGGTACCTGGCCCACCACCTCAGGATGTGGTCGAAACGCTGCCTGCGGTGCCACGGCGATCCCGACCTCGAGAGTTCGTGGGTCTCGCCCGGGAACACCAGCATCTCGGTCTCCACGCCCTGCTTCTTGAGCGCCGTGTAGTACCGCTGCGCCTGTTCGATGGGGCAGCGGAGGTCCTCCTCGGAGTGGATGACGAACGCGGGGGTCCTCACCTGCCCGATCTTCGCGAAGGGGTTCTGTGCCTCGACACGCGCCGGGTCCGTGCCGGTGTATGCCTCCGAGAAGAACCAGCCGATGTCGGAGGACCCGACGAACGACGGCGGATCCAGGTAGCCCCGCTCGACGATCGCCGCCTCGAAGCGGTGGTCGTGCGCGATCGTCCATGCCGTCAGGTACCCGCCGTAGGATCCGCCCATCACACCGAGGCGGGTGGCGTCCATGGCCCCGAAGTCGGCGAGCGCGCCGTCGAGGTACGCCAGGACGTCGTCGAGGTCCACGGTGCCCATGGCCTCCTTGATGACCCGCCCGTGGGCCTGGCCGTAGCCGGCGGCACCGCGGGGATTGCAGAGCAGCACCGCGTAGCCCGCGGCGGCGTAGACCTGGGCCTCGTCGAAGTAGCCCCAGCCGTACTGCGCGAACGGCCCGCCGTGGATGACGAGCAGCACCGGGTGCGGTCCCTCCCCTTCGGGCAGGACGACCCACCCGTGGACTGGCGTGCCGTCCGGCGCCGGGTAGGTGCGTTCCTGCAGCTCGCCCACCCTCGTGTCGGAGCGCAGGGCGGCCGAGAAGTCCGACAGCGGCCGCAACCCCGACGGCTCGACGACCGCGACGTCACCGGAGGTCGAGGGGTCCGTGTAGGAGACGACGACCGCCTGTCCGGACGCCGCGGCGCCCGTCACCACGGTGGGACCGGTGACCAGGATGGAGGACTCCCCCGACGCCGAGACGCGCAGCAGCTCGCCTCTGCCCTGCGCCCGGTTGAAGACGAGGACGGACTCCGGCCCGTCGGCGACGATCTCCTGGACGTCACCGAGGTCCACGGTCTCGGGATCGGTGAGTCGCCGGACGTTCTGCGGCTCGTCGGTCCGCAGGACGTACAGTGCCGTGTTCCGGGCCACGAAGTCCAGGCCCGACGGCGAGAGATCCGAGGCCAGGAAGAACAGCCAGGCACCGTCCGTGCTGGGCCGGGGAGCACCACAGCCGAGCCGGGTGCCACCGCCGTCGTTCGTCAGCCGTCGGTGGTCGCCCCCGTCGGGCGAGATCGAGTGGATGTCCGAGACGAGCGTGGTATCGGCCTCGGCCCCCAGCGCGGCGGTGAAGTAGATGCGGTGGCCGTCCGCCGAGAAGACCGGCTCGAGGTGGTCCGCGTCGGCCGTGGTCAGCTGGGTGGCCGACGGCACCGCGCCCTGCTCCTCGAGGGCGCCGGGTCCGTCGGCCTGCTCCTCCTTGAGCCGTCCGACAGCGGGGATGTAGGGCTCGGCGTCGAGATCCGGGACCGCCACGGTGAAGAGCTGTGAACGCTTGTCCGTGGTGTAGCCGAGCCCGTTCATCCGGTACTTGTACTGCGTGACGAGCCGCGGATCCTCGAGCCCCGCGCTGACGCCGTCCAGCGTCCCGTAGCGGCCGTGCTCGGGGACGCGCGCGGCGAAGACGACCGTCCGCGAGTCCGGGGAGACGTCGAAGTGGGCGACGCCCAACGGCTGGTCGGTGAGCTGGACGGGCTCCCCGCCGGACGCCCGTGCGGCGAACAGCTGGGGCTTCCCGCCCGGCGCCGCCCGCAGGAACAGGAGCAGTTCGCCATCGGGTGAGTAGCGGGGCGCGGTGTCGCGGAACCCGCGGGTCAGCCGGCGGCGCCCGCCGTCGAGCGTGACCTCCCACAGCTGGCCGACATAGGCGTCGGCGCGGAGGTCGGGGCGGGTCGCGGCGACGACGAGACGGGAACCGTCGGGGTGGAGTGTCGGGGTACCCGTGGTGGTCAGGAGTTCTATCTGGTCTGGTTTCACCCTCCGACTAGACCCGAAACAGTGGCCTGAGTCAACGGTGCGCAGGTACTTCTCCCTAGGATGGGAGGATGCCCGACCTCCCCGACCACCTCCTGCTCTGTCCGGTCTGCGGACAGCCGCTCGGACGGGCGGCCCGCGCGCTCGCGTGCGGCCACGGCCACCGCTTCGACGCCGCCCGCCAGGGCTACTACAACCTGCTGACCGGGAAGGGGACGCCGTTCGAGGGCGACACGGCAGCGATGGTCGACGCGCGGGAGGAGTTCCTGGCGTCGGGCCACTACGCGCCCCTGCGGGAGGCGGTCGTGGCAGCCGCGCTCCGCCATGCCGCGCGGCCGGCGGTCGCGCTGGACGCCGGGGCCGGGACGGGCTACTACCTCGAGGGGCTCGCGGACGCCGCGCCGCACATGGTCCCCGTCGCGCTGGACATCTCGAAGGTCGCACTCCGCCGAGCGGCGCGCCGCCTGCCCGGTGGCATCAGCATCGTGTGGGATGTCTGGCGCCCGCTGCCGGTCGCGGACGGTGTGGTGGACGTCCTGCTCAACGTCTTCGCCCCGCGGAACGCGGACGAGTTCCTGAGGGTCCTCGCGCCGGGCGGCCGCGTCGTCGTCGTGACACCGCGACCCGGGCACCTGGCCGGCCTCGAAGCCGTGGGATCCCTCCTGTCCGTCCCTCCGCAGAAGGCGGACGACGTCCTCGCGGCCTTCGCCGGCGCGCTGGACGAGATTGCACGGCAGGACCTCGACTACGTCATGCACCTGCCGCGGGACCTGGCGCGGTCGGCCCTGACCATGGGGCCCGCGGCCCACCACGCGCGACCCGCCACCGCCGGGACCGCGGCCGGAGCCCCGGACGACCTCCTCGCGGTCGAGGCCCGTTTCACCGTCCAGGTGCTGTCGGCGCGGGGGCCGTCCCGATCCCCCGCGGACGGCACGGAAGGGTAACAACTCGCCCTGCAGGTCCGGCCGACCTAGGTTATGTCACACCCGTTTGCCAGAATGGACGCAAGCGCTGCCGACCGCGGCGGACACGAGGGGGATGCTCGATGGAATGGTTGCTCGCCAACGGCTGGGTCCTGTGGCTCGCCCTGTTCCTGGGGCTCGCCGCCGTGGAGACCCTCACGCTCGACCTGTTCTTCATCATGCTGTCCGTCGGCGCGCTGGCAGCCCTCGTGGCCACCGTGACCGGTGCGGGGTTCGTGCTGCAGATCGTGGTCTTCGCCGTCGTGTCGCTCCTCATGATCCTGCTCGTGCGGCCCGTGGCCGTCCGCCACCTGGAGAAGGGACCGGCAGACCAGCGGAACAACATCGACCGCCTCATCGGCGCCGCCGCCCTCGCCCTGGAACCCGTGACGGCCCACTCGGGCACGGTCAAGATCGGCGGTGACACGTGGACGGCCCGCTCCGCCGACGGTGTGGCGCTTCCCGCCGGCACCCGCCTCTCCGTCGCCAGGATCGACGGCGCCACCGCCGTCGTCGAACCGGTCGCCGACCGTCCCCTGCCTCCGGTCACCGAGGCATAGCGCGCTCCGCCCACGCCTTTTCCGCGTCCTGGCCGCACCTCGGCCCCCGAGGGGCGCACCCACCACAACAAAGGGGATCCATGAACGGCACCGCCGGGACGATCGGACTCACTCTGGTCCTGATCGTCCTCATCATCTTCGTCCTGGTCGTACTCGTGAAGTCCGTCAGGATCATCCCGCAGGCGCGCGCAGGCGTCGTCGAACGGCTCGGCAAGTACCAGCGGACGCTGAACCCGGGACTGACCATCCTCATCCCGTTCGTCGACCGGCTGCTGCCGCTCCTCGACCTCCGCGAGCAGGTGGTGTCCTTCCCACCGCAGCCCGTGATCACCGAGGACAACCTGGTGGTGTCCATCGACACGGTCGTCTACTTCCAGGTGACCGACCCGCGCGCGGCGACCTACGAGATCGCCAACTACATCCAGGCCGTGGAGCAGCTCACGACGACCACCCTGCGCAACGTGGTGGGTGGACTCAACCTCGAGGAGGCCCTCACCTCACGGGACCAGATCAACGGTCAGCTCCGCGGAGTGCTCGACGAGGCGACCGGCCGCTGGGGTATCCGCGTCGGACGCGTGGAACTCAAGGCGATCGATCCGCCCCACTCCATCCAGGACTCGATGGAGAAGCAGATGCGCGCCGAACGTGACCGCCGCGCCGCGATCCTGACCGCGGAGGGTACCAAGCAGTCCCAGATCCTCACGGCGGAGGGCCAGCGCCAGGCCGCAATCCTCGCCGCCGAGGGTGACGCGAAGGCCGCGATCCTGCGCGCCGACGGCGAGGCACAGGCGATCCACAAGGTGTTCGACGCCATCCACAAGGGCAACCCGACGCAGAAGCTGCTCGCCTACCAGTACCTGCAGACATTGCCCAAGCTCGCGGACGGCTCGGCGAACAAGCTCTGGATCATTCCGAGCGAGGTCGGCGAGGCATTGAAGGGCATCGGCAACGTCCTCGGCACCACCACCCCGGACTCCCCCTCCGACGGCCCCGAGGCGGTCACGCGCACCTGAGCCACGACCGATCCCACCCGGAGCTCACCGGTGCCCGGAGGCCGGCTGTATACTTAGGTGTTTACCCCTCCCCCGGCAGGAACATCTGCGCGGTACGGAGTGTTATACGGACAGCTTCCCTTTCGCCCGACGGCGATCGCGGGTACCGGAGCCCGGGTAGGACTTCGGTGAGAAACAGCGGTAACGGCCGACCGGTAGACGGGAGGCCACGGTGACTAGGAGAGAATCATGAGCGATCGCAGCCTGCGCGGCATGCGCCTCGGTGCGCAGTCCATGGAAACGGAATCCGGCGTCGAGCCTGCTCCCCGTCAGCGGGTCGAGTACCGCTGCGAGGACGGCGAGCGGGTCTTCGTGACCTTCTCCTCGGAAGCGGACATCCCGGCCACCTGGGTCTCGAAGACCGGCAAGGAAGCCCTCCTCGTCGACGGGGAGAAGCCGGACACCTCGAACGACAAGCCCGTCCGCACCCACTGGGACATGCTCCTCGAGCGCCGGTCGGTCGAGGAGCTCGAGCAGATCCTCCAGGACCGGCTCACGATCCTGCGTGAGCGTCGCGGAGAGCGCCGCTCGGCGTAACCCGAGACAGCAAGGAAAAAGGCACCCGCCGCGGCGGGTGCCTTTTTCTTGCTGTCAGGCACGCCCGGTCAGCGTGGCCCACCGGGCGGCGAGCCCCCAGCGGGTGACATTGGCGATGGCCTCGAACACGATGTTCCCGCTCATCTTGGATGCGCCGAGCTCGCGCTCCACGAAGGTGATGGGCACCTCGACGATGGTGAGGCCGGCGCGCGCCACCCGGAAGGTCATGTCCACCTGGAAGCCGTAGCCCACGGACTCGACGGCGGCGAGATCGAGGCTCTCCAGCGTCGACCGGCGGAAGGCCCGGAAGCCGGCGGTGATGTCGCGGACGGGTAGTCCGAGCATCAGGCGGGAGTACGTGCTGCCGCCACGCGAGAGGAGCTTGCGGTGGGCCGGCCAGTTGACAACGCTGCCACCGGCGACCCAGCGGCTGCCGATCACGAGGTCGGCCCAATCCACGGCATCGAGGAGGTCCTGCAGCTGCTCGGGTTTGTGGGAACCATCCGCGTCCATCTCCACGAGGACGTCGTAGTCCCGGTCCAGGCCCCACCGGAAACCGGCGATGTAGGCCGCACCGAGGCCCTCCTTGCCCTTCCGGTGCAGCACGTGCACCTGGGCGTCGGCGGCAGCGGCACGATCCGCCAGGTCACCCGTGCCGTCGGGGCTGTTGTCGTCCACGATGAGGACGTCGGACGCGGGGACGGCTGCCCGGAGGCGGGCGAGGGTCAGCGGGAGCGATTCGATCTCGTTGTAGGTGGGGATGATCGTGACGACTCGCACGCAGGTGGGCCTTTCCATCGGGACGCGCATCGCGCAGGGACCGACTCCGTACCGGAGCCAGTCTGCAAGTATAGGCGACCGTCGCGGCACGCCCGGAAAAGGAGAGGCCCGGCTCCCGGGTGGACGGGTCGGCAGATCCACGCATCTTCGTACCGATGCCGTCACGCATGGCGACACCGTTTTCTACTGATGCGTGGACCTGCCCTTGGAAGTGCCGGCTCCGCCTGGAGGGGCAACACGCGCCATTGGAAAGGCCGATGCGTTGCGCTCGTAGAGGCCGGCCAGGTTTCCTCCCGTGGGAGTTCCTCCAACCCGTAGGGCAAAAGCTTACGTGCTGTGGAGGAGGTGTCAACAGCACTCTGACCTGCGACGACAGGCCTTTGCGCAGGTCAGACGACGGTCGTCGACGGGCCGCGGATTCGGTGGTCCTACGCCGCCGCGAACTCCTCGGCGGCGAACAGACGGCGCCCGTCGTGCACGGTCTCCAGGCACGACGGCGCGTTCTCCGTGTCCAGTGCCGGCAACAGCGGGGTGCCCGCCCGGGGGTCCGTGCTCCAGGACTGGACGCGGTTGTCCGGTGTCTGCACCATGAGCTCGTCCACCTTCCAGACGGCGAAGGACGCCGGGGTGCCGGGCGCGAGCTGTCCCATCATGGGGCTGCGGCCCGAGAGGCGCCAGCCGGCCCTGGTGTGCGCGATGAACGCGGCGCGGGCTGAGATGTTCTCCGCGGCGGTGCTGTGCTGCAGGCAGGCACGCACGGACGCCCATGGATCGAGGGGTGTCACCGGGCTGTCCGATCCCAGCGCCACGAGCACGCCCGCGGACAGGAGGGAGGCGAACCGGTTCATCCCGGTCCTGCGCTCCCCCAGCCGCTGGTCGTACAGTCCGCCCTCCCGGCCCCACAGCGCATCGAAGGCGGGTTGTCCGCTGACGGCGACGCCGTAGTGCACCAGCGCGGCGATCGCGGCATCGTCGGCGAGCTCCACGTGTTCCAGGCGGTGGCGTGAGCGGCGCACCGCCTCGACGCCGAGCTCGCGCGCGGTCGCCTCGAGGCCGCTCAGGACGACGTCGAGCCCGGCGTCGCCGATGACGTGGAATCCCGCCTGGACGGTCTCGGCGGTGGTCGCGAGCAGGTGGGCCGCGACGTCGTCCTCCGTCAGGTAGAGCGTGCCGCGGTTCGCCGGGTCGTCGCTGTACGGTTCGCGCAGGGCGGCCGTCCGCGACCCGATGGAACCGTCGACGTTGAGGTCGCCCGCCAGCCCCGCGAGGCGACCGCCGAAGCCCTGCATCAGCTCGCGCACCTCGTCCCGCGACGAGGCGCGTTGTGCCCAGTACGGGATGACCTCCGGGAGCGCGAGTTCGCCCTGCGCACCGTCGATCGAGAGCAGCACCTCGAGGTCCTCCCGCGGTGCGATGTGCGGAGCGGCCATCTCGGTGACCGCGACGTACCCCCGGGCGGCAGCGTGGCGCAGGGCGGCCTGCTGGTAGGTGCGGCG
This sequence comes from Arthrobacter sp. UYP4, assembly GCF_057291175.1. Taxonomy (NCBI): domain Bacteria; kingdom Bacillati; phylum Actinomycetota; class Actinomycetes; order Micrococcales; family Micrococcaceae; genus Arthrobacter; species Arthrobacter sp. UYP4. The sequence continues at coordinate 472,888 of NZ_JBXAVU010000001.1, read as the reverse complement.
CTGCTCCGGGGCGAGGTTGCGCGTCGCCTGGCGGGCGGCTTCGTGCGCCGCGCGGACGACGAACCCGTCGTCCCACCCGTCGACCGCGGCGAGGCCGAGTGCCGCGGCGAGGCTCCCCGAGACGACGGCCGAGTGGATGTCGGCCCTCACGAGGTAGACCAGGGCGCCGTGGCCCGCGCGGTCGAGCTCGGCGGCCGTCGGGACCCGCTTCTCCGGCCACTGGGATTCGTCCCAGCCGAAGCCGAGGATCGTGGACGCACCGGACCTCGCCGCAGCGGCGACCGCGCCGAGCAGGTCATCGAGGGAGCGGCAGGAGGCCAGATCGATCGAGCCGAGGGCGATGCCCGTCTCGGTGGTGTGCGTGTGGGCGTCGACGAACCCGGGCGTCACGAGTGCACCGTCGAGGTCCACGGTGCGCACGTCGGGGCCGGAGAGGTTCGCAGCGGCGTGCTCGGACCCGACCCAGGCCACCGTCGCCCCGTCGACGAGCATCGCGGTGGCGAAGGGATCAGCGGGGCTGTAGACGGACCCGTTGCGGTAGAGGACGGGCAGGGGGCGCTTCGAAGTCGGCATGGAGGTGCAGGAGGCTTTCTGTCGTCGGGTGTCCCGAAGGGGGACTACTCACTGATGTTCGAGTATGCCACCACGCCACGACGGACCAGCCTGATCGCCCGCACGCAGGTCTGCTGCAGGCCGCCCGGCAGGTCCGGCACCTTGGCCAGCTGGTCCAGGAGGTCGATGACCTGCTTGGACCACCGCACGAAGTCACCGGCCGCGAGTTCCGTGCCGCTCAGGGCCGCCTGGAGCGATCGGCCCTGCGCCCACTTGAACATCGGCCACACGAGTGAGAGTTCGGGTTCACCGGTCACGGGGAGCCGGTGCTGCTCCTCGACGTCGTTGAGCTGGGACCACTGGCGGATGATGGTCTCCACCGACCCCTCTAGGGACACGCTCGGCATCACGGGCCGGACGCCGCGCTCCTCGCGCTTGGCCTGGTAGACGAGGACCGTGGTGAGGGCTGCGAGTTCGGCGGCGTCGAGCTCGGTGAAGGCGCCCTCCTCGACGCACAGCGCAATCAGCAGGTCCTTCTCGCCGTAGATCCGCCGGAGCTTCTGCCCCGAGGCGCTCACGAAGACGCCGTCGTCCGTGTACTCGAGGTAGCCGTAGTGGGCCAGGACCTCGGAGACGCGGTCGAACGTCTTGGCGATCGTGTTCGTGCGGCCCCGGATCTGCCCGCCCAGCTTGTCGGTCTCGCGGCGCAGCTTGAACCAGCGCTCGGCCCAGCGCGCGTGCTGTTCCCGTTCGCTGCAGCCGTGGCAGGGGTGGGCGCGGAGCCGCCGCCGCAGATCGGTGATGGCACGTTCCTCCGCGGCCGCCGATGCCGAGTAGCCGCTCGCGACCCGGTCGGCACCCCGCCGCGGCGGCCGCTTCTCCTGCAGTGCGTTGCGGAGAGAGGACGTCAGGTCGCGGCGGTCCTTCGGGCTGCGCGCGCTGAAGTGCTTGGGGATCCGGATGCGGGAGAGGACCTCCACGGGACCGTCGAGGTCCTGCACGCCGACGCGGCGGATCTGCGTCTCGAGCGTGAGGACGGTCGGCCGCGGCTCACGCGACGTGTCGCTGTCCAGGACCACGGCGTACCCCTGGCTCCGCCCTCCCGGGACGTCGATGACGTCACCGGGCCGGAGCGACTCCAGCGACGACTCCGCGGCCGAGCGCAGCGACCGCGACTTGTCCCGGGACGCGCGCGACTCGAGGTCGGACAGTTCGCGCCGGAGGTTCGCGTATTCACGGAAGTCGCCGAGATGGCACGTCATGGACTTCTCGTAGCCCTTGAGCGATTCCTCGCGGCTGCGCACCTGCTTGGCCAGGCCCACCACGGAGCGGTCCGCCTGGAACTGGGCGAAGGACGTCTCGAGGATCTCCCGGGACCGCTCCTGCCCGAACTGCGCCATGAGGTTGATGCTCATGTTGTACGTGGGCCGGAAGCTCGAGTTCAGGGGGTAGGTGCGACGCGAGGCGAGCCCGGCCACGGCACCGGGATCCGTGCCCGGTTGCCACAGCACGACGGCGTGGCCCTCGACGTCGATCCCGCGCCGGCCGGCCCGGCCGGTGAGCTGCGTGTACTCCCCCGCGGTGACGTTCACGTGGGCCTCGCCGTTGAACTTGTCGAGCTTCTCCAGCACGACGGTCCGTGCGGGCATGTTCACGCCGAGCGCGAGGGTCTCCGTCGCGAAGACCGCCTTCACGAGCCCGGCCGCGAAGAGCCGCTCGACGATCTCCTTGAAGGTGGGCAGCATTCCCGCGTGGTGCGCCGTGAAGCCGCGGATGAGTCCCTCACGCCATGTCCAGAAGCCCAGGATCTCGAGGTCGTCGCGCGGGATGTCCATCGTGGCCTCGTCGATGGTCTCGCTGATCTCGTCGCGTTCGTCCTCCGTGGTGAGCCACAGCCCGGCGTGGAGGCACTGCGTGACGGCCGCTTCGCAGCCGGCCCTCGAGAAGATGAAGGTGATCGCCGGGAGCAGGTCGGCGCGGTCGAGGGCGCTGATGACCTGCGGGCGCGTCGCACGGCGGACGGCCGTCGTCCGCGGGGGGCCGCCCCGCCCGTTCCGCGGTCCTCCGCGGCGCCCGCCGCCCCAGTTGGCACGATGGTTGAGGCGGATCTCGTTGCTGGCGAGTTCGAGCAGCTCCGGGTTCACGTCGTACTGGTCCCGTGCGCCGGCGTCGGTGCCGGCCGGCGCCGCCTCGTCGAAGGCGATGTCACCGGCGAAGAGGTCGATCAGGCTCTGGCCGACCATGACGTGCTGCCAGAGGGGGACCGGCCGGTGTTCGGAGACGACGACGTCGGTGTCGCCGCGGACGGTGTCCAGCCATGCGCCGAACTCCTCCGCGTTGGAGACGGTGGCACTGAGCGACACCAGCTTCACCTCGGTGGGCAGGTGGATGATCACTTCCTCCCACACCGCTCCCCTGAACCGGTCCGCGAGGTAGTGGACCTCGTCCATCACCACGTACCCGAGGTTGTCGAGGGCGTCCGAGTTGGCGTAGAGCATGTTGCGCAGCACCTCGGTGGTCATCACGATCACGTCGGCGTCCGCATTGATGCTCGTGTCGCCGGTGAGCAGACCGACGCGGTCGTTGCCGTGCACGGCGGCGAGCTCGGAGTACTTCTGGTTGCTGAGCGCCTTGATCGGCGTGGTGTAGAACGCCTTCAGGCCGCGCTGCAGCGCCATGAACACCGCGAACTCGCCCACCACGGTCTTCCCCGCACCCGTGGGAGCGGCGACCAGCACACCCCGACCGGCCTCGAGGGCGGTACACGCCTCCCGCTGGAACGGGTCGAGGTCGAAGTCGAGGGTCTGCTCGAAATGGGACAGCTGTGTCCGTGAGTGTTCCGTGCGGGCCTTGGCTGCTGCGTATCTCTCCGCGGGGGTGCTCATGAAATCCACCCTAGACGTTCGGCTGGGGGCGGGCACCCGGTGTACGCGGTGAGCGATCCCGCGCCGGTCGTGCTTGCGGGACCGGCGCCGGCCGTGGGTCGGGTCAGAGCGCGTCGAGGGGGGTGGCGGTGTCGGCGGTGGCGTCCACGGCCGCTTCCCGGGCTGCGGCGCGGCGGGCCCGGCGCTTGTCGTTGAGCAGGCACAGCCCGATCGCGAGGAAGAATAGCAGCAGCAGGGGGACGGCGAGGTAGAACATGCTCAGGGCGTCCCCGCCGGGGGCGGCCATCGCCGCGAACAGGCACACCAGGAACACCGTGATACGCCAGGCCTTGAGGACCTGACGGCCCGAGACCAGGCCCACCATGTTCAGACCGACCAGGACCACCGGCAGGAGGAACGCGATGCCGAACGCCAGCATCAGCCGGAGCACGAACGTGAAGTACACGGAGACGCTGATGTAGTTCGAGAAGTCCTCCGGCGTGAACTCCGTCAGGACGCGCACCGCGTTGGGGAGGATCAGCCAGGCCAGGGCGATGCCGGCCAGGAACAGCGGGAACGCGACGGCGATGAACGCCAGCGCGATCCGCCGTTCCTTCGTCTTCAGCCCCGGCGTGATGAACGCCCAGAGCTGGTACAGCCAGACCGGGCTGGACAGGACGAGGCCCAGGAACACCGAGACCTGGATGAGCAGGTCGAACGGGGACGCGGCGCTGTCGAAGTTCAGCGACGCCGTCCTGCCCTCCTGGCCGTTGATCGCGATGATCGGTGCGGCCAGTGCACGCAGCACGGGTTCGTAGACGAAGAATCCGGCCACGGTGCCGAGGATGACCGCGATCGCGGACTTGAACAGCCTGTTCCGGGCCTCGCGCAGGTGTTCCTTCAGGGCCATCCGGCCTTCCGGATTGGCCTTCCTGCGCTTGCGGACCTTGGCGGGTGACACAGGGAGGCCCTACTGGCTGGTGTGCGAGGAACCGCCCTGCTGGAACGGTCCCGCCTTCGACTGGCCGTCCCTGTGGCCGTCGGCGCCGCCGCCCGGGTGGTGCGGTGCGGGACGCCCGGGGTTCTGTACAGGAGTCTCGTGGGAGGGGTTGTAGGTCTGCGTCCGGGGGGTGTCGACCACCCGGCCCTCCACGGGCTCCGTGCCGGTCTCGCCGGTGTTGTTCTCGTCCTTCATCTGCTTCACCTCGGACTTGAAGATCCGCAGCGACTGTCCGACGCTGCGGGCCAGCCCGGGCAGTTTCGGCGCGCCGAACAGCACGATCGCTAGAACGATGATGATGACGATGTGCCAGCCTTCGAGCCTCATGTCCGATTCCTCTCGTTGATCCCGCTCCAGTTTAGGTCACAGGTGGGGCATGTCCCGCAGGAGCTGCGGCTGCCGGCGGTCCGAGCGCTTCCGGACGCGCCTGCTGCGGCGGTCTCCACTGCGGCGGGTACGGGCGGCGTCGCGAGCCGCACGGACCTCGGCCGGCGCGGCGAACACCGCCGGCACCGGGATTCCGGGGACGCCCGCGTGCGGCACGGCGGCGCCGTCGTCGGTCGGGACGTCCACCACGAGGCGGTCCATCGCCTCCCCGAATTCACCCAGAGTTCGCATTCCGCGCCGGAAGACGCGGAAGCCGACCACGACGAGGAAGATCACGCTGACGGCTACCAGCGCGACCCACAGGACGATCCACATCCACCAGAGCATGATGCCAGTCTAGGCCAGCGCCTGGTGCGCCCGGGCGGCCTCCAGCCAGCGGAGGGTCTCCTCGCGCAGCTCATCGGGGGCGACGACGGCGGCGGATCCACCGAGGCCCGCCACGAGCCCGGGGATCCAGGAACTGGACGCCACCTTCAGGCGTGCCGCCAGCCGGTCCTCGCCCAGCTCCTGCACGGCGTCCGCGTTGTACTGGGCTGCGATCCATCGCGCCCGCGGTTCCAGCACGAGGGTCACGGCCTGGTCGGTCTCCCCCGACCGGTAGGGCGCCGCCGCTCGCGGGTCCTGTGCGGAGGACGCCTCGTCCGTGGAGGACGTGGCGGGCTGGTCGGTCAGGGTGGCGCTCTGGATGCGGTCCAGGCGGAAGTTCCGCAGGCCGTCGGAGTCGACGCACCATGCCTCGAGGTACCACGTGTCCTGGTGCAGGAAGATCCGGATCGGCTCGAGCAGGCGGTGCGTGATCTCGTCGCGTGTCGGCACGAAGTAGTCCACCTCCACCCGCACCCCGGAGTGCAGGGCCGCCTGCAGGACGTCGAGCGTCGGGTCGATGTCGTCCTCGGTGAGTTTGGTGGCGACGGCGGTGCCGATGTGCGCGGCGTCCCCGGCGGCAGCGGTCAGCTTGGTCTGGGCGCTGACGATGGCCTCGTTGTTCCTCATACCGGGGAGTTCGCGGAGGGCCTGGAGCCCCACGATCAGCGAGCAGGCCTCGTCCATGCTCAACTTCACCGGCTCCGCGAGGTCGCGTGCGTTCGTCAGGTAGATGCGGCCGTCCTCGATGTTCACGTCCATGAGGCCGTCCGGGTAGTGCCGGGGACCGCTGACGAACAGCAGGTCGAGGTCCTTCGTCAGTTGGCCCTCCGTGATGTCGAACCTGCGCGCCGTCTCGCCCACCTCGGCCCCCGGATGCGCGAGGAGGTAGGGCACGAGGTCGAGCAGGCGCAGCAGGTGGTCCTGCGAGGAGGACTTCTTCCGGGGTGCGGGACGTGCGCCGGCGGTGATCTCGACGTCCCGGGGAGCCGTCCGGGCGGCCGTGAGCGCTCCTTCGAGGAGCCGGGCGACCTCCGTCGCCAGCTCCCGGGGCTCCTCCACCCTCGCGTTGGTCCCCAGCCCGGCGATCGTCGCCGCCATCGGACTCGATGCCGCGTAGGGCACGCGGAGGACGTCCCACTCCTCGCCCGTCTGCAGGACCTCGGCGTCCTTGCGCACGCGCAGCACCTGGCAGGAGCCGGGGCGGGCGGCGACGACGGCGGTGCGGTCCGGCTCGCTGCGTGACAGCGAGGACAGCGTGGCGTTCATGTCGAAGGACGCCGGCACGTCGAAGGTGCCCTTCAGGAGGACGGGTTCCCCCGTCATGCGGGACAGGCGGAAGAAGCGTTCGGCCTTGCGGGTGGTGTCGAACCCCACCACGTACCAGTGGCCGAACCGCGCGCCCATCCCCCACGGGTGTACCGTCCGCACCTCCTCACGGCCCGTACTGGCCGCGCGGTAGGGGAAGCGCAGGGGCGTGCGGGAGGTCAGGGCCTGCCACACGATGTCCCAGTAGGGCGCGTCGGTGGTGATGCGGGGCTGGATGAGGGGCGTGAGCTCGACCGCGCCGTCGGTGCTGCGCGAACTCAGCTTCCGCAGTGCCCGGGACGCCGCGGAGTCGAGCGACCCCTGGTCCCACACCCCGGCGGCCAGGTTGAGGACGGCGTATTCCTCCGGCTGGAAGGTGACCCCGCCGAGGCGGTAGTCCTCCGCGCTGATGCGGTACCGCTGCACGGTGTTGTCGTTGTCGAACAGGGCATCCTCGCTGAAGGACTCGAGGGGGATGCCCTGTTCCCGGAGGGCTGCCTTGTCGCGGTCGAAGAGCTTCTCCCGTGCGGCCACCGACGTCGCCTCGCGGTAGAGGTCGATCTCGTCGAACAGTTCCTCCTTCGTGTACCCGCGTCGGCTCGAGAGGAGCATGATCACGAGGGTGAGGAGGCGTTCGGTACGTTTTGCGGACACGGTGAAACCCTATCTTCCCGGGAGAGGCAAAAGGGACGCAGGCCAACCGGTGGTGGCCTGCGTCCCTCCTGGACTGCGATGCCGGAGCTCCGTGCTCCGACGGATCCGGCTAGCGGACGGCGAGCAGGTCCACCACGAAGATGAGTGCTTCGTTCGGTCCGATCGCCGATCCGGCCCCACTGGCGCCGTAGGCGAGGTGGGAGGGGATCTCGAGCCGGCGGCGGCCGCCGACCTTCATCCCGAGGAGGCCCTGGTCCCAGCCCTGGATGACCTGGCCGACGCCGACCCGGAAGTCGAGCGGCGCGCCGCGGTTCCATGAGGCGTCGAACTCCTCGCCCGTGGAGAATGCGACACCCACGTAGTGGGTGGACACGGTGTTGCCGGGCTTCGCCTCGTCACCCTTGCCCTCGATGAGGTCCTCGATCACGAGGTCGGTGGGCACCTCGTGGGCGGGGAAGTCGATCTCCGGCTTCTGCCGGTCGAAATTGCGCTGTCCGAAGGACATGGGTTTCCTTTCCTGGGATTGTCGTCGGTGTGAAGGAGCGCCGGACTACTGCGCGGCTTCCTTGCTGACGATCTCGACGAAGAACACGAGCGTGCCGGATGGCTGGCCCGCCTGTGCCGTGGGGTATGCCCACGGCTCGGGGATCACGAGCAGGACCTTCGACCCGACCTTCTGGCCCGCCAGGCCCTTGGTCCAGCCGGTGATGACCTGGTTCAGCGGGAAGGTCGCGGGCTCGCCGCGGTCGAAGCTGGAGTCAAACTTCTCGCCGTCGGAGTAGGTCCAGCCGCTGTAGTTCGCCGTGATGCTGTCCGTCTCGGCGACGACCTCGCCGTCGCCCTCCTCGAGCACCTTCACGACGAGGTCGTCGGAGGGATCGTTCTCGGGGATGGTCACCTCGGGTGCGCCGTTGTCGGCGAACGTGAACGTGGGGAGCTTGCCCTCCTCGTCGAGCTTCTCGACGTCCTCGGGCGAGAGGACCTCGGGCTCCGGCGGGGGCTGCTCGGCCGAGATGACCTTGAGCACGATCAGCTGCTCCGGAGCGGCGGTCTCACCCTCGGCGGGCTCGGCGGAGGGACGGGTGTAGGCGACCTGCGCCCCGACCTTCGTCCCCACGAGGACCTCGTAGAGCTCGCTGTCCTGCTCCTTGAGCGAGTCGTCCACCGGCAGGACCTGGGGGTCCCCCTGGCTGTAGGTGTCGCCGAGGACCTCGCCGTCCGTGGCGTTGAGGGCGACGAGCTGGTAGCGGATCTGCTGCCCGGCCTCCACCGCGTCCCCTTCGCCTTCTTCGACGGTCCTGGCCGCGACCGCTGTGACGTCCAGCGGCGACTCGAACTCGACGGTCGGCGCCTCCTCGTCGGATCCTCCGCTCACCTTGACAGTGTCGAAGACCTCGGCGGCGCCGGCCGACTTCCCCGTCGTCGTACCGCCGCAGGCTGTCAGCAACAGCAGCAGCGGCAGGAGGATTGCTAGTACTTTTCGCACAGAACCACTTTCGGATTGGTGTCAGTTCAGGCCGCCCGTAGAACAAAGGGCCCTGACAAGCCTAACGGCTCATGGCGTGCGGTTTCTCCTGGGAACACCCTGTGCTGGTGGTTGCACGCGGCCCGCTGCACGCCCCGCAGCCGTCACAACTGCTGCAGGAGTGCTTCCACGCGGTCGTCCACGGAGGTGAACGGATCCTTGCAGAGGATGGTCTGCTGGGCCCGGTCGTTGAGCTTCAGGTGGACCCAGTCCACCGTGTAGTCGCGGTTCGCTTCCTTCGCCCGCCGGACGAACTCCCCACGCAGCCGCGCGCGCGTCGTCTGCGGCGGAAGGTCGACGGCCTCCTTGACGGCGGTGTCGTCCACGACGCGGGCCGCCTCCCCGTGCGCCTGCAGCAGGAAGAACAGACCCCGGGAACGCGAGATGTCGTGGTACGTGAGGTCGAGCTGGGCCGCCTTCGCGGAGTCGAGGTCCTCTCCGGACCGTGCGAGGTACCTGTCGATCAGCTTCTTCTTGATCGCCCAGTCCACCTCGGTGTCGATCCGGTCGGTCCTGCCGGTCTCGACGGCGTCGAGCACGCGCTCCCACAGGTCGAGGATGGCCGGGACGTGGCGGTTGTGGGCGCCGTGCTGGTCCACGAACGCGGTCACCCGGGCGAGGTACTCGCGCTGCATCTCGAGTGCGGTCATGTGGCGCCCGTTGGCGAGCTTGAGGAGCTGCGTCCCGGTGAGGTCGTGCGAGATCTCCCGGATGCTCCGGATCGGGTTCTCCAGCCGGAAGTCCCGCATCATCTCCCCCGCCTCCACCATCCGCAGCAGCAGGTCCACGGACCCGACCTTGAGCAGCATGGTGGTCTCGGACATGTTCGAGTCGCCCGCGATCACGTGCAGGCGCCGGTAGTGCTCGGCGTCGGCGTGCGGCTCGTCCCGCGTGTTGATGATGGGCCGTGAGCGGGTGGTCGCGGACGAGATCCCTTCCCACAGGTGGTCGGCCCGCTGCGAGAACGCGTAGAGGGACCCCGTCTGCGTCTTGAGGACCTTGCCCGCGCCGACCAGCAGCTGCCGCGTCACCAGGAAGGGGATGAGGATGTCGGCGAGGCGTGAGAACTCGAGCTTGCGGGGGATGAGGTAGTTCTCGTGGCTGCCGTAGGAGTTGCCCGCGGAGTCGGTGTTGTTCTTGAAGAGGTAGATCCGCCCGTCGTACCCCTCCTGCGCGAGCTTGCGCTGGGCCTCCGAGACGAGGTCCTCGAGGATCAGCTCGCCCGCGCGGTCGTGAGCGATCAGCTGTGCGAGGTCGTCGCACTCGGCCGTCGCGTACTCCGGATGGGATCCGACGTCGAGGTAGAGGCGGGACCCGTTGGTGAGGAACACGTTGGAGGACCTGCCCCAGCTGACGACCTTCCGGAACAGGTACCGGGCGACTTCCTCGGGCGAGAGCGGGCGCGAGTTGGGCCCTGAGTAGGAGATGCCGAATTCCGTCTCGACCCCGAAGATGCGCCGGTCCATCATGTGTCCTGTTCGTACTGCAGGAGGTTCTCGAGCTCGGGTCCGCCGATGCGGCGGAAGGCGCGGCGGCTGCCGCGCAGGGTGTCGGGGTCGCGTTCGAGGAACGCGACCTCGAGGAGCGAGGGGTCCAGTGCGGCGATTCCGGACGAACCGCCGTCGTTCCCGGTCTGCGCGGAGGATCCGTCGTTCCGCAGGGCGCGGGCGGCGGCGCGGACCGCCTCGGGGAGGCTCAGCTCGGGCGACCAGGGACCTTCGAGGGCGTGGACGACGGCGTCGGCAGCACCGCCCATGACCACGAAGCCGGTCTCGTCCGCGATGGATCCGTCGAACGTGAGGCGGTACAGGTGGTCCTCGTCCTGGCTACGGCCCACCTCGGCGACCACGAGCTCGACCTCGAACGGTTTGCTCTCCGCGGTGAAGACGGCGCCCAGGCTCTGCGCGTACACGCTGGCGAGCCCCCGGGCCGTGACGTCCTCGCGGGCGTAGGAGTAGCCGCGGACGTCGGCGTAGCGGACGCCGGCCTGCCGCAGGCTCTCGAACTCGTTGTACTTGCCGACGGCGGCGAAGGCGATGCGGTCGTAGATCTCCCCCAGCTTGTGGAGCGAGGGCGAGGGGTTCTCGGCGACCAGGGCGATGCCGTCGCGGCAGCTCATCACCACCACCGAGCGGCCGCGGCCGATTCCCTTGCGGGCGAAGTCCGCACGGTCCTTCATCAGCTGCTCGGGCGAGACGTAGAACTGCTGTGTCATGGCCTATGCCTCCCGGCCCGCCGAGGAGCGGGCCTCGATGATGGTGTGCGCCGCGGCCTCGAGCTCCCGCTCGGGGATGCGGCGCGCGCCGGTGCCGTCGACGACGTAGACCACGGGCCACAGGGCCCGCACGGTGTCCGGCCCGCCGGTCGCCGAGTCGTCGTCGGCTGCGTCGTAGAGGGCCTCGACGGCCACCCGCACAGCCGATGCCTCGTCCAGGCGCGGATTCCACAGCTTCTTGAGGGCGCCGCGGGCGAACACGGAGCCCGAGCCGACCGAGTGGTGCTCGTGCTCCTCGTAGCGGCCGCCGGTGACGTCGAAGGAGAAGAGCCGGCCCACGTGCCGCTCGGTGTCGAACCCCGCGAAGAGCGGCACCACCGCGAGGCCCTGCATGGCCATGGGGAGGTTCTGCCGCACCATCGCGGCGAGGCGGTTGGCCTTGCCGTCGAGGCTCATCATCGTCGCCTCGATCTTCTCGTAGTGTTCGAGTTCCACCTGGAACAGTCGGGTGAGGTCGAGGCCGATCCCCGCACTCCCGGCGATCCCCAGGACGGAGTACCGATCGGCCGGGAAGACCTTCTCGATGTGCCGGCTGGCGATGACGTTTCCCATCGTCGCGCGCCGGTCACCGGCCATCAGCACCCCGCCGGGGAAGGTCAGGGAGACGATCGTGGTCGCGTGGGGCGCGAGATGGGACGCGTCGGTCGACGTCCCCGGGCCGAGCGTGCGGTTCGACGGCAGCAGGCCGGGATGGTGGGCGTTCAGGAAGTCGGCGAAGGACGTGGAGGCGGCCCGGGGCACCGCTGCTGCTGCATCGTCCGGGAGCATCCGCTACTGGCCGCCCTTCTGCACGAATCCGCGCACGAATTCCTCGGCGTTGGACTCGAGGACACCGTCGATCTCGTCGAGCAGGTCGTCGACACCCTGGGTCTGCGCGGAGTCCTGGGCGGCCGGCGCTGCCGGGGCGGGATCGGGGAGCTCCTCCTCCGATGCGGAGGACGTCCCACCGGTGTTGATGCGGTCCTGTGTCGCCATGACGGCCACCCTTTCCGTGTTCGTGATCAGTTCGGTGATCAGGTTCCTATGGTGCCACGCGGCGGTCGGGGCCGCTCAACAATCGGGCGAGGAAATCCTGGGCGTCGGCTGCTGTATCGAACAACTCCTCGGTCAGTACGGCCGTGCCCCGGAGCGGCTCGCGTGTCTGCACGCGCTGCAGCCGCCGCTCCCCCGCCAGCTCGAAGATCAGCGAGTCCCAGCTCGCACCGACGACCTCCGCCGGATACTCGGAGATGCAGCGGCCGCGGAAGTAGGCCCTGGTGTCGCGCGGCGGCTCGACGGCTGCCCGCGCCACGTCCTCGGGGCGCACGAGCAGGTCGACGTCGCCCCGGCGCGCGAGCCGCTGGTAGATGCCCTTCTCCGGCCGCAGGTCCGCGTACTGCAGGTCGATGAGCGCGAGCCGCGGGTCCGTCCAGGCGAGTCCGTCCCGCGTGCGGTAGGCCTCGAGCACTTTCAGCTTCGCGATCCAGTCCACCTGCCGGGCCGCCGCAAGAGGTTCGCGGCGCAGGGTCGCCAGCAGTGCCTGCCAGCGTTCGACGACGTCGCGGGTCTGCTCGTCGGCGTCCTCCGGCACGGCGCGCGTCACCGCCTCGCAGTAGATCTCCTGAAGGTCGAGTCCGGAGACGCTGCGGCCGTCCGTCAACCGGACCGTGGCCGCCAGCGACGGGTCGTGACTGATGGTGCGCAATGCCTGCACGGGGTCCTCGAGGGTGGGGACCGGCGCCAGGCCCTGCTCCACCAGCGCCAGGACGAGGGAGGTGGTGCCCAGCTTGAGGTAGTTGGACACCTCGTTCAGGTTGGCGTCGCCGATGATCACGTGCAGCCGGCGGTACTTCTCGGCGACAGCGTGCGGCTCGTCGCGCGTGTTGATGATGGGGCGCCGGACAGTGGTCTCCAGGCCGATCTCGTTCTCGAAGAAGTCGGCACGCTGGCTGATCTGGAATCCGGGTTCCTGGTTCAGCGGGCCGATGCCCACGCGGCCGGCGCCGCAGATGACCTGCCGTGAGACGAAGAAGGGCAGGAGCGCTTCGGCGAGCTTCGAGAACGGCACGCTCCGGGGAACGAGGTAGTTCTCGTGCGAGCCGTAGGAGACGCTCTTGTTGTCCGTGTTGTTCTTGTAGAGGATGACGGGCGAGAAGCCGGGGGTGGAGCCGATCCGGGTCATGGCGGCCGCGGCGACGTGGTCCCCCGCCCGGTCCCACAGGACGGCGTCCAGCGGATTGGTCACCTCGGGCGAGGAGTACTCGGGGTGGGCGTGGTCCACGTAGAGCCTCGCACCGTTGTTCAGCACGAGGTTCATCAGCACCGCCGCCTCGGCCGGCTCCCCCCGTTCGAGGGCTATCTGTTCCGCGCTGAGTTCCGCGGGTTCGTCGGTCAGCTGGCTGGGATGCGCGGCGGCCCGATCCATCCGGAACCCGCGGGCGTCCGTCAGCGGTGTCTCGTCCGTGTAGTCCCAGCGGGTGCCCGCGAGGTTGCCGAGCCCCTCCCTCAGAGTCGCCGCGTAGGCGTTGACCACCTGCGAGGACAGGAGCGTGGGATTCGCCGAGGGAAGGGCGGGCGCGATGATCCCGTACTCGGTCTCCGTCCCCATGACACGGTGGACGGAGACCCCCTTGCCCACGGCCGGCAGCGCATCCGTCCCACCGGTCCGTCGTCCACCCGTTTCGATCACAGATACTGGCCCGTGTTCGCCGTCGTCTCGATCGACTTGCCCGGCTCCTGCCCGGCCTTCCCCTGGACGATCGTCCGGATGTAGGTGATGCGCTCGCCCTTCTTGCCCGAGATGCGTGCCCAGTCGTCCGGGTTCGTGTTGTTCGGCATGTCCTCGTGCTCGCGGAACTCGTCGACCACGGCCCGCATGAGGTGCTCGATGCGCAGGCCCTTGCTGCCGTCGAGGAGGAGGTCCTTGATGGCGTACTTCTTGGCGCGGTCCACCACGTTCTGGATCACCGCTCCGGAGTTGAAGTCCTTGAAGTAGAGCATCTCCGTGTCCCCGTTGGCGTAGGTCACCTCGAGGTACTCGTTCGACTTGTCCGTCGAGTACATCTGTTCGACGGTCCGGCGGATCATCTCGGAGATCGTGGTCTGCGGGTCGTTGCCGTTCTCCGCGAGGTCGTCGGCATGCAGGGGCAGGTCGGCGGTGATGTACTTCGCGAAGATCTCGGCGGCGCCCTCGGCGTCGGGCCGCTGGATCTTGATCTTCACATCGAGCCGGCCCGGCCGCAGGATGGCCGGATCGATCATGTCCTCACGGTTCGAGGCGCCGATGACGATCACGTTCTCCAGCTTCTCGACACCGTCGATCTCGCTCAGCAGCTGCGGCACGATGGTGGTCTCGACGTCGGAGGAGACGCCGGTGCCGCGCGTGCGGAACAGCGAGTCCATCTCGTCGAAGAACACGACGACGGGACTGCCGTCCGACGCCTTCTCGCGGGCACGCGCGAAGATCAGCCGGATGTGGCGCTCGGTCTCCCCGACGTATTTGTCCAGCAGCTCGGGGCCCTTGATGTTCAGGAAGTAGCTGCGGATCTGTTCGAGGCCTGCGCGCTCCGCGGCACGTGCCGCGAGGGAATTCGCGACGGCCTTCGCGATGAGCGTCTTGCCGCACCCGGGAGGGCCGTAGAGGAGGATCCCCTTGGGCGGCTTGAGGCCGTGTTCGCGGTAGAGGTCGGGGTGGAGGAACGGCAGTTCCACGGCGTCGCGGATCTGTTCGATCTGCGGACCCAGTCCGCCGATGTCCCCGTACGCGATGTCGGGCACCTCCTCGAGCACGAGGTTCTCCACCTCGCTCCGGGGCACCTTCTCCAGGCCGTAGCCGGATTTCGTGTCCACGGCCAGCGCATCGCCGACCCGGATCCTCTCGGCCTGCAGCGGCCCGCTGAGGCGGATGACGCGCTCGTCGTCCGTCCGCCCGACGACGAGGGCACGATCGGCTCCCAGGAGTTCCTTGACGGTCACGATCTCCCCGGCCCGCTCGAAGCCTAGGGCCGCGACGATGGTCAGCGATTCGTTGAGCAGCACCTCCTGGCCGGGCGTGAGCTGCCGCACGCTGATGAGCGGGCTGACGGTGACGCGGAGCTTCCGCCCCGACTGGAGGATGTCAGCGGTGTCCTGCACCGTCGCCTCGGTGGTGGTCCCGGGCTCTGCCGGCCGCTTCGGGTTGACCTGCATGACCGTCGCGAAGCTGAAGGGCGCTGCACCCTCCTTCTCGAGGGCGGCCTTGAGCCGGACGATCTCGGTGCGGGCCGATTCCAGGGCGCTGACGAGCTTGCCGTTGTTCTGGGTCGCGGAGGCGAGCTGCCGGTCGATGTGGCGCAGCCGGTCCCGCAGGATGTTGAGCTGACGCTGGGCCACGGCGGTGTCGGCGGGAGCCGGGGTGATGCCGCGCGCCTCGGCGGCGGGAGCGCTGTCTTCGGAGTCCGTCATTTCGGTTCGCCACCTCGTGTTCGACCTTCGGCTGTCTTTCGACCTTAGCGCAGACGTCAGCGCACGGCGTGCAGTGTTAACGCCCGGCGTCCGCGGACCTCTCCCCTGTTCCTGCCCGCCGCAAATGCTGTATCACCCCCGGTGCGCCGGGCTCCCCTACTCGACCGTACCGCCGTCGGCGATCGCGTCGCGGCGGGCCTGTGCCTCCTCCGAGGGCAGGGATCCGCGCTGGATCGTGGATGCCGCGTCCCGCGCCACGCGCCGGAGCCGTTTGTCCGAGACTTCGCGTTCGCCGACGGCCTGCGGTGTCCACGCGTTGAGGTCCTCCTCGCTGAAGCCGGTCTTGGACGGCCTGCGCTTCGGGGTGAATCCGACGGCGCCGTCGGCGAGCCTGCGCGTGGTGAGCAGGAACCCCGTGTGGGCCACCATCCGGTGGTCCGGACGGACGGCCAGTCCTTCGAGGTGCCAGCCGCGCACCATCGACTCCCAGCCCTCGGGCTCGGTGAAGCGTCCGTCGGCGCGGATGGCCTCGGCGGTGCGGGAGAGCTGCGTGACGGTCGCGACGTAGCTGATCCACACGCCGCCGGCACCGAGGACGGTCGCGACGGCGTCGAGGCACTCCCAGGGCGCGAGCATGTCGAGGACGACGCGGTCCACGGACCCCGGCTCCTCGTGCTCCACGACCTGCTCCTGGAAGTCGCCGAGGGTGATCTGCCACGCCGGGTGGGGCCCGCCGAAGATCGTCTCGACGTTGCCCCGTGCGATGTCGGCGAACTCCTCGCGCCGCTCGAACGAGCGGAGGTACCCGGAGTCGCCGACGGCCCGCAGCAGCGAGATGGAGAGCGCGCCGGAGCCGACACCCGCCTCGACCACGCGGGCCCCGGGGTAGATGTCGGCCATGGTCACGATCTGGCCGGCGTCCTTCGGGTAGACGACGGCGGCACCGCGGGGCATCGACAGCACGAAGTCGGACAGGAGCGGACGCAGCGCCTGGTACAGCTGCCCGGTGGTGTTCTCGAGGATGGTCCCCTCGGTGGCGCCGATGAGGGCGTCGTGCTGCAGGAAGCCCTTGTGGGTGTGGAACGCGCCGCCGGGGGTCAGGGTGATGGTGTTCATCCTGCCCTTCTCGTCCGTCAGCTGGACGCGCTCGCCCGGGCGGAAGGGGCCGCGGCGGGCTGCGGCGCCATGGGGGCCTGCCGGTGCGTCGGGGGGTGTGGGGGTGGAGCTCATGGGGGATCCTTCGGCGAGGGCCGGCAGGACCGGCATGGATGAGGTGGAGATGGGTGGGCGATGCCCCGGGGCCCTCAGGCGCCGGGGGTGGTCTTACCGGTGATGGCCTGTACGACCGTCCGCTGGTGGAGCAGGCCGGTCACGGCGCCCTGGCGGTTCACCACGGCGTACTCGCTGCCCTCGAGGCGTGCGAGGAACTGCACGAGTTCCTGCCCCTCGGCCCACTCGGGCACATAGGCCCCTGCGGCGAGGCGACGTGCGGTCGCATTGACCGCCGTCGTACCCGCAGCCTCCTCGGGGACGGCGAGCAGTGCGGCCTCGTCGACGACGGCCTCCGGGACCCCGGATGCGCCGGTCACGACGACGGCGGCGCCCGGGTTCTCCCGGAGCAGGCGGCGGGCGGCGAGCACCGTGGTGCCGGCGGGGAGGCCGAGTGCGCGCTGCTGGAGCCGTCCCGCGCTGATGGCGGGCAGGCGCTGACGCATGCGTGCGTTCTCGATGGCGGACGTCGCCCCCAGCCACAGGAAGGCACCCATGACCACGGCGATGAGGATGACCGTCAGGTCCGGGCCGCGCCCCTGGAGCAGCGGTACGCCGACCACCACGCCGAGCAGCAGGACGACGATGATGCGCCCTGCCCACCCGGCGGCCACGGTGCCCTTCTCCTGACTGCCGGTCGCCTTCCACACCGCGCTCTCGACCAGGCGGCCGCCGTCGAGCGGCAGGCCGGGCAGGACGTTGAACGCGGCCACGAGGAGGTTGGCCCAGACCAGGATGGTGACGAGGAGGTAGGACACGGAGCCGGGCGTCATGGCCTGGAGCAGCGCCCACCCCAGACCCGCGAGGACGAAGTTGGCGGCGGGGCCGGCGAGCGCGACCGCCAGGGACCGGCCGGGCGAGGCGTTGAAGCTCGCGAACTGGGTGTGTCCGCCCCACAGGTTCAGGACGATCCGCGTGGTCGGCCAGCCGAAGGCACGGGCGGTGAGGGCGTGGGCCAGTTCGTGGATGAGCACGGACGCGGCGAGGAGCAGGGCGTACCCGAGGGCGACGCCGTAGGCGCCGGGCCCGATCTCCGGGAAGGCGCCACTGACGCGGGGCCCGAAGACGAGAACGATGAAGGCCGTGATGACGAACCACGACCAGGCCAGGACCACCGGGATGCCGGCGATGCGCCCGAGGGAGAGCCCGGGGCTCGCCTCCCTCGGGGGAACCTGCTGTCCTCGACTCATGCGCCGTTCCCCGCGCCCTCGGACCGGCTGTTCCCGGGCAGGAGCGCGGCGAGGTCGGCCGGCGTCCGTCCCTCGAGGGTGTCCCAGTCGGTGCGGCGGTCGTCGGGCGGCAGCGGCACGAAGTGGGGGACGGCGAGCGTGACCAGTCCGGCGGCGAGGGCGGAGGTGACGCCGGGAAGGGAGTCCTCCACGGCGACGACGCGGTCCTTGCTGAGGCCCGGGTGGTCCGCTGCGAGCAGGTCGAAGCCCAGCTGGTATGCCTCCGGGTCGGGCTTGCCGGCACTCACGCGGTCCCCCGTGACGAGGTGGGAGAAGGTGCCCTCGGGCAGCCGCGCGGCGACCGCACCGGCGAGGAGGCTCTCCGACATGGTGACCATCGCACAGGGGACGCCTTCCGCGCGGAGGGCTGCCAGCAGCTCCCTCGCCCCCGGGCGCCAGGGCACCTCCGTGCGCACGTCCGCCGCCACACGCTCCGTGAGGTGTTCGATGATGGTACGGACGTCGAGGTCGACGCCGGCCTGCTGGAGCTGCCCGGCGGAGTACTCGAGGGCCTGGCCGACGAGCAGGGTGGCCTGCTCGGTGGTCCAGGTGCCACCGTGGGATTCGACCAGTTCCTTCTCGGCCCGGATCCAGTACGGCTCCGTGTCGACGATCGTCCCGTCCATGTCCCACAGCACGCCCTGCAGTCCGCCGAGGTTCCCGTCGGCTGCGGAGCCGTCGCTCCGGAGGGCGGTGCGGGGAAGGGTCTGGACGCTGCCGGTGGGGTGGTTGGCCATACCTTCCAGTCTACGGCGACCCCTTGACAGGCCCGCACATCTGCTCTGCGCGTAGCCGCGGAACCCCGCCTGACATGGTCGCGCACCGGGGTTTAGGGTGAGAACGTGGACAGCTTCGAAGAGAACCAGCCCAGTGGCGTACAGGACCTTTTCCAGGATGCCGGCGAACCCGAGCGCCGCATCACGATCATGCTCGCCGCGTTCGAGGGTTGGAACGACGCCGGCGAGGCGGCCAGCGACGGACTGAAGTACCTGGGCCGGTTCTTCGGCAGCGAGCGCATCTCGACCATCGACGCCGACGAGTTCTACGACTTCCAGTTCACCCGTCCCATGATCAACCGGAACTCCTCCGGCCAGCGACGCATCAAGTGGCCCAACACCCGGATCAGCAAGGCCGTCGTCCCCGACTCGAACGTCGACCTGATCCTCGTCAACGGCGTCGAGCCCTCCTACAAGTGGCGCGCCTACACCGCGGAGCTCGTCGCGCTCGCGAAGGAGTTGAGTGTCGACTGCATCGTCCTGGTCGGCGCGCTGCTGGCCGACGTGCCCCACTCGCGGCCCATCCCTGTGACGGTCACCTCGGACGACGACCTCGTCCGTGAGAGCCTCGACGTCGAACCGTCCACCTACGAGGGACCCATCGGCATCGTCGGTGTGCTGGCTGAGATGGGCCTGCTCGCGGACATCCCCACGATGTCGCTGTGGGCGGCCGTACCGCACTACGTCGGTCAGTCCCCGTCGCCGAAGGCGCAGCTGGCCCTCCTGAACAAGCTCGAGGAGATCCTGCAGATCACGGTCGACACCCATGTCCTGACGGAGGAGTCCGAGGCGTGGGAACGGGGCGTGGACGAGCTCGCGACGGAGGACCCGGAGGTGGCGGCGTACGTGCGCCAGCTCGAGGAGGCCAAGGACACCGTGGACCTCCCCGAGGCGAGCGGCGAGTCGATCGCCCGCGAGTTCGAGCGCTACCTGAAGAAGCGCCGCCGGGACTAGCGGTCCTGACGGGCCCGGCAGGACGGGCCGCCACGCGCACGGACACGTTCGACCGGGCAGCTCCGCTGCGGCCGCTGCTAGAGCCGGACGCCGAGCAGCGCGTCGACCACGTCCGCCAGGCCCTGCCGGCCGGCGGCATCGCCCGCGGAACGGTGTGCGGACGCGGCGAAGGCGTCCACCGCGGCCAGGGCCGAGGGCGCGTCGAGGTCGTCGGCCAGGCATACGCGGATCTGCTCGCGCACCGCCACGACGTCGGCCGCTGCCGCCCCGTCCGCGGCGCGGCGCCAACGGTCGAGGCGGGCCACCGCCTCCTCGAGGACGGCGTCGGTCCAGGACCAGTCCGAGCGGTAGTGGTGCGCGAGGATGGCAAGACGGATGGCTGCGGGGTCCACGCCCTCGCGGCGCAGCTTCGACACGAGCACCAGGTTGCCGCGGGATTTGCTCATCTTCTCGCCGTCGTAGCCGACCATCCCGGCGTGGGCGTAGTGCTCGGCCAGAGGGGTGCCACCGGTCGCCCAGGCGTGGGACGCGCTCATCTCGTGATGGGGGAACACGAGGTCCGAGCCGCCTCCCTGCACGGTGAAGGGCGCGGGCAGGAAGCGCTGCGCGATCACCGCGCACTCGATGTGCCAGCCAGGACGGCCCCGGCCGAGCGTGCCGCCGGACCAGCTGGGCTCACCGGCGCGTTCGGACCGCCAGAGCAGCGGATCGAGCGCGTTGCGCTTGTGCGGGCGCTGGGGGTCGCCACCACGCTCCGCGGACAAGGCGAGCATCGTGTCGGGCGCCAGGTGCGACACCTGGCCCAGGAACCAGGAGGCCGGGTCGCTCGCGTCGAGCGTGGCGGTGGCGTCGAGGGAGAAGTAGATGTCGCCGTCGGGCTCCCCGCCCTCGCCCGGCACGGCATAGGCCAGTCCGCGCGCCACGAGCTCCTCGACGGCCGGGACGATCCAGTCGATCGCCTCCACGGCTCCGATGTAGTGGTCGGGCGGCAGGACGTTCAGTGCTTCCATGTCCTCACGGAACAGGGCGATCTGCTCGGCGGCGAGCTCACGCCAGTCCACGCCGGTGGCCGTGGCGCGCTCGAGGAGCGGATCGTCGACGTCGGTCACGTTCTGGACGTAGGAGACCGTTGCCCCGGCGTCGCGCCAGGTGCGGTTCAGGAGGTCGAAGGCGACATACGTGGACGCGTGGCCGAGGTGGGTCGCGTCATAGGGGGTGATGCCGCAGACGTAGAGGCTGCGCTCGGGATGGTTCCCGAGGGGTGCCGGCTCCTGGCTTGCCGTGTCGAACAGGTTGATGCCCGACTGGGTGCCGTCGAGTTCTGGGACAGGAGTCGAATTCCACGCAATCACACGTTCTACCTTACGGCCCGGCGTCAGGCGGTGATGACGCCGAAGCCGAGCAGGAGGTACAGGGCGAGACCGAGCAGGATGCGGTACCAGACGAAGAGCCCGTAGCCGCGCGTGCTGACGAACTTCAGGAACCAGCCGATGATCGCGAAGCCGACGACGAAGGCCACGACCGTCGCCACCGCGGTTTCCGGGAGCGCGTACGGCCCGGGCTCGTCGTAGCTCTTGACGAGCTGGAACACACCGCTGCCGAACACGGCGGGGATGGCCAGCAGGAAGGAGTACCGTGCTGCCGCCTCACGGGTGTACCCCATGAGCAGGCCCGCGGTGATCGTGCCGCCGGACCGCGACACGCCCGGGATCAGGGCCATCGCCTGCGCCAGCCCGTAGAGGATGCCGTGCCGGTAGGTGAGGCTCTGGAGGTCGCGCGTCTGACGGCC
The DNA here is from genome assembly GCF_057291175.1 of Arthrobacter sp. UYP4. Lineage (NCBI taxonomy): Bacteria > Bacillati > Actinomycetota > Actinomycetes > Micrococcales > Micrococcaceae > Arthrobacter > Arthrobacter sp. UYP4. The sequence goes on along the minus strand of NZ_JBXAVU010000001.1, from coordinate 451,521 downwards.
CACGCGGTCCGCCACGGCGAGGATGAGGCCGAAGACGATCAGCATGGTGGCCACGATCCACATGCTGCGGAACGTGCTCTCGATCTGATCCTGGAACAGCAGCCCGAGGACCACGATCGGTATGCTGCCGAGAATCACGAGCCACCCCATGCGGGCGTCCGGGTCGTTCCTCGGCACCGTGCCCCTCAGCGCGCCGAACCAGGCCGTGATGATGCGGACGATGTCCCGCCAGAAGAACACGATGACGGCGGTCTCCGTCCCCAGCTGCGTGATGGCGGTGAACGCCGCACCCGGGTCCTGCGCATTCGGCAGGAGCTCCCCGACGATACGCAGGTGTGCGCTCGATGAAATGGGTAGGAACTCGGTAAGGCCCTGGACGAACCCCAGGATGACTGCTTCTATCCACTTCACGTCTACGACCCTAAGCCATGCGGCGCAGGGAAGGCTCTAGGCTTGGCTCCATGCAACGGCGAAACGTGGGAGCGAGCGGACTGACGGTCTCGGCTCTGGGACTCGGCACCATGAACTGGGGCCAGGAGGTCAGCGAGGAGGCCGCCCGCGAGCAGCTGCGCATCTTCACCGAAGCCGGCGGCACGCTCATCGAGACCGCTGCCCGTTACGGCGAGGGCCAGGCCGAGGCCATGCTGGGCAGCTTCATCGGTGACACCGTGGCCCGCTCCGAACTGGTGGTGGTGGTGCAGGGCGGCACGACCCGATCCGGTAGCCGGCGCCTGGACGCCTCGCGCCGCGGACTCCTGGACTCGCTGGACGCCTCGCTGTCGCTGCTGGGCACCGACCACGTCGATCTCTGGCTGGCGCCCTCCCCCGATGCCGCGGTCCCGCTGCAGGAGACCCTCAGTGCGCTCGAGTCCGCCTATGTGACAGGACGCGCGCGGTACGTCGGGGTGTCCAACTACTCCGGCTGGGAGTTCGCACGCGCCGCGGCGACCGCCTCCTTCCCGCTCATCGTGAACGATGTCGAGTACTCCCTGCTGAGCCGCGGCGCCGAGCGGGATGTCCTTCCCTCGGCGGAAGCGTTCGGCGCTGCCATCCTGGCGTGGGGTCCGCTGGGTCGGGGTGTGCTGACCGGCAAGTACCGTGGCAGGATCCCTTCCGAATCCCGTGGAGCCTCGGACGTGTGGGCGCCCTATGTCGAGCCCTACCTCTCGGGCAAGCCCCAGCGCATCACCGAGGCACTCTGCACGGCGTCACGGGGACTGGATCTCCAACCGCACGAACTCGCCCTCCGGTGGCTCCTGCACCGGCCGGGTGTGGCCTCCGCGATCGTCGGGGCACGCACCGCGCAGCAGCTCAAGGAGATCCTGCAGACCAGCGGAGCTCCTGTGGCGGAGCCCATCGCTGAAGTGCTCGACGAGGTATCGGTCCTGCAGGGCTGACCCCACCCGCGTGCGGGATGCGGCGCTCCACCCCGGGTACTGCTCCGGCCGGTGGGGTCCGGGAGTTCCGGATCGGCCGGTCAGTGCTCCACTTCGGCTTCGACGAGGTCGGACGCGTAGTCGGCGTCCTCCGGATCGTCGTCCCCGTCCTCCTCGTCGTCGTCGGACTCTTCGTAGATCTCGAGTGGTGTCACTTCCCCGAAGGCGTCGTACAGGGCTTCCTCGTAGGCTTCGAACGCGTCGGCGATGCCCAGATAGGCCGCTTCGACCGCCGGATCGTCCTCCCGCCGTCGTGATGCCGACGCCGCAAGGTGTTCTTCGAGGGCCGTCACGAGGGACTGGAGCGCGACACGCGGATCTATGCTCATGGATTAGACGTTATCGGTAAAGTGGGCAGAATTGGAGGGATATGCGAGAACATTTTCTGAACGCGACCGCCGTCCGAAAGCGCGACTACGGGCGCCAGTACGAGTACCTGGTGCTGACCGTCAGCGCGGGTGAACCCCTGCCGGCCGCGCGCAAACTCCTGACCGAGCATGCCGAGTACGGCAAGTGGGAACTCGAACGCAGCTGCATCTACCTGGGCGGCAGCAGGCGCTACTGGCTTCGGCGGAAAGTGCTGCGGGTGGAACGGACGGCGTGACCGGGACCGGGACGGAGCCCCGCTCGCCACGGCACCCCGCCTAGGCGGTCGGCGGGCCGAGCAGGGCCGTGGCGACCGTTGCCCGCGCGGATTCCCGGGTCGACGGATGGAACTGTCCGGCAAGGGCGTCCCGGTGCAGCCGCGCCACCTCGGACGACGCGGAGAAGCCCGATCCTCCTCCGACGTGCAGGGCGGCGGACGTCGCCGCGACCGCCGCGTCGACCGCGTGCGTCTTGAGGGTCACGAGGCGTGCGAACCACTGGGACGCCTCGCCTGCACGACCGTCGAGGTCCTGCGTGACGCTGCGGAGTTCGGCCTCCACGCCCGTCCGCTGCATCGCGACGCCCGCCAGGAGATTCCTCAGCACCGGATCATCGGACAGGGCGCGGCCTGCGACATGGCTGCGGCGCGCGGCGAGGAATTCCGCCGCCAGGTCGAGCGCGCGGTCGGCGATCCCGAGGTAGACCGCGCCGATCAGGGTCTCGAAGGCGGCGAAGATGCCGAAGACCAGCGGGTCCGCGGTGGGGCCCACGGGTAGCTGCCGGAAGACGGCGTCGGGCGGCACACGGACGTCGGTCAGCCGCGTGGTGTTCGACTGCGTGGCACGCATCCCCAGCGGGTCCCAGTCCGGCACGGTGTCCACGCCGGGGGTGCCGCGAGGGACGAAGGCATGGAGGATCGCATCGTCGCCGCCGTCGAGCCCCTCGAGCCGGCCGAAGATCCCGAGGCGGGTCCACACCGGGGACAGGCTCGTGAAAACCTTGGTGCCCGTGTAGCTGAGGATGCCGTCGGCGAGTCTTTCCACGCGCGTCAGGGAGTCGAACAGGACGGCGTCGTTGCCCGGTTCCGAGACACCGAACGCGAACACCTCGCCCCCGGCCGCCTCGTCGAGGACGAACTGGAGCGAGGCATCCCCGCGGTCGGCGAGCAGGCCCGCCACGGCCGTCCAGACGAGGTGCATGTTCACGCCCAGCGCGGTCGCCGGAGCGGCGGCGGCGAGGACGCGCTGTGCAGCAGCAGCCCTGCCCATCCCACCCTCGTCGCCGGGCGGTGTCTCGACGAGCATCCGGAGGTAACCGGAGTCCACGAGCTCCGCGAAGTCCTCGTGGAAGAACGCGTTGGCCGCGTCGTAGCCCGCGGCGCGTTCCCTGAACCGCCCCAGCATCGCCTCGGTCAGGTAGGCGGACCGGTCCGCCGTCGTCATCCCGCTCCCCCGCCGCTCAGTAGGTTGTCAGCAGGCGGGCGAGCACCTTGGCGCCGAAGCGGAGGGAATCTGCCGGCACGCGCTCGTCCACGCCATGGAACATGCCGGTGAAGTCAAGCTCGTCGGGCAGCTGCAACGGGGCGAAGCCGTAGCCGGTGATGCCGAGGCGGCTGAGCGACTTGTTGTCCGTGCCTCCCGAGAGCGTGTAGGGCAGCACCTTCGCGCCCGGATCCTCGGCGTGCAGGGCGTCGATCATGGAGTCCACGAGGTTGCCCGCGAACGGGACCTCGAGCGAGGTGTCCTTGTGCTCGTAGGTCACGTCGACCCCTTCGCCGGCGAGGCCCCGGATGATCTCGAGGACCTGGTCCTGCTGGCCGGGCAGGGTACGCACGTCGATGAGGGCCTCGGCGGTGCCCGGGATCACGTTGTGCTTGTAGCCGCTCTTGAGGACGGTGGGGTTCGCGGTGTTCTGCAGGGTCGCCCCGACGAAGCGCGCCACGGTACCGAGTTCCTTCAGGAGCACGTCGGGGTTGTCGGGATCGAATTCGACCCCGGTCAGCTCGGTGACACCGTCGAGGAACTGGCGCGTGGTGGGCGTCAGCTCGATGGGCCAGCGGTGCTCCCCGATCCGCGTGACGGCGCGCGCGAGCGCGGTCACGGCGTTGTCGGTGTTGATCTGCGAGCCGTGGCCGGCGCGCCCGTGGGCCACGAGCCGCAGCCAGGAGATGCCCTTCTCGGCCGTCTGCAGGAGGTACGTGCGCTGCCCGCCGATGGTGGCGGAGAAACCACCGACCTCCGAGATGGCTTCGGCGGCCCCCTCGAAGACCTCCGGCTTGTTGTCGACCAGCCAGGATGCACCGTAGGCGCCTCCCGCTTCCTCGTCCGCGAAGAAGCCGAAGATGAGGTCGCGCTGCGGCTTGATGCCGTCACGCTGCATTGACCGCAGGACGGAGAGGATCATGGCGTCCATGTCCTTCATGTCCACGGCGCCGCGCCCCCAGATCAGGCCGTCCTTCTCCTCGCCGCCGAAGGGGTCGACGGTCCAGTCCTCCTTCTGTGCCGGCACGACGTCCAGGTGACCGTGCACCACCAGCGCGGGCAGCGACGGATCCGAGCCCTCCATGCGGGCGACGACGGATGCGCGACCGGGCGCGGATTCGAAGATCTGCGTGGACAGGCCCACCTCCTCGATGAGCCCTGCCGTGTACTCGGCGGCCTTCCTCTCCCCGGGGCCGACGTTGTCCCCGAAGTTCGAGGTATCGAAACGGATCAGTTCCTGGCAGATCCTGACAACTTCATCTTCGGGTGTAATGCCCACGTGGTCCTCCTGGGTAGCGGTTACTGCTCCAGCCTACCGAGAGTGACCGCCCGACCGGCCACGCCTTCCCGTTCCGTCGGCATCGGACATCCGGCCTTCTCCGCCGGGGTCACGTCCTGCACGGGGTGCGGTCAGTTCTTCTTCAGTTCCTCGGCCAGCATGACGACGATGCCGCTCGGACCGCGGACGTAGGTGAGTTTGTAGGCGTCCCCGTATCTCGCCACGCCACGCAGGGGGTAGCAGCCGTGCCGTGCGGCGATGTCGAGGGCCTCGTCGATGTCGTCCACCGAGAAGGCGATCCGGTGCATGCCGATCTCGTTGGGACGGGTCGGCTCCGTCTCGATCGCGTCCGGGTGGATGTACTCGAAGAGCTCGAGGCGACCATCCCCTTCCGGAGTCTGCAGCATGGCGATCCTGGCGTGATTACCGTCGAGGCCGACGGCGGTGTCGGCCCACTCCCCACTGACCGTGTCGCGGCCGAGCACGGTGAGGCCGAGGTCGGTGAAGAAGGCGATCGCCGCTTCCAGGTCGCGGACCGCGATGCCTACGTTCTCGAGTCGGAGGGGCATGCGGGACACGCTACCAAGGCAGGATGGCCCCGGCGAGGCCCCTGGGCGCGGGAGGGCCACCGGCAACGAGGGCTACCCGGTCGGATCGGGATCGGAGTCCGGCACGTGGTCGAGGTCGGCGTCCGAGGGGGCTCGTCGGGGGGCGGGCAGTTCGTCGATCAGTTCGTTGACGGCCTGCGCTATGAGGTCCCGTTGCAGACGGGGCAGGTCGATCAGCGCCTGGAGGTATGCGTGGACCTCGTACTCCTCGACCATGCCGGAGAAGGAGAAATAGCGTAACCACACCTCCGAGATGCTCACCCCCGCTTCATGGATGGCCTTGCTGGTCAGGAGTCGTTGTTCCGCACTCCTGCTGCTGCCGGCACTGCGTGCGGTGCTGTTCGAGCTCGCCTTCCCAGGGCGATGACCAGGGTGATCGCCCGGGTTTCGTTCACGATCGTCGTGCTGGTCGCCGTGCATCAGGTCCCGCCGATGAATCGGGAGGGGTCGAGATCGCGACGGGCAACGATGGTCGCCGCCAGCTCGGCCATGGTGATGCCGGTGTCCGTGACCAGCATGAGCATGTGCTCGAGGGCCTCATCCGGATCCATGTCGTGACGCTCCATCATGATGCCCCGGGCGAGATCGATGGTGCCCCTCGTGCTGAGTGCCCTGGTCACCTCGGCATCGATGCGCTGCGGCATGTCACCGGCCCGGATATGGCCGAGCAGGGCCGCTGCTGAGGTGGCGAGATGGGACAGCACCCGAGCATCAGCGGTCGTGAAGGCGTTCGGTATGCCCGAATAGGTCTTCAGTGCTCCGATCGATTTCCTGCCCCGCATGAGGGGCACGGTGGCGCACGACCGGATACCGGCATCGGCTGCCGGTCCGGACGGCTTCTGCGAGGTCATCCACGGCGTGCTGCGCGGCCTGTTCCGCCAGGAGGAGACCCTTCGTGCGTCCGACGAGGACACCGAGTCCACTGATGGGGGGGTACGGGATCCATGCGTGCCTCCAGCTACTCCGCGGCCACCCGTGGGCGAAGGAGACCGTTGTCCCCATGGCCGGCGCGCTCGAAGCCCGGCGGCCCTTCTGGTGATCAGTGTGCACACAGCGTCTCCGGTCCCTCAACGGTTGCGTGATCATGACCGACAGGGGCGGGCATGCCCACCATGTGCTCGGGGCAGCTTCTGCACACAGCGCGGGAAGTTCCCGTTACCGTGAATGCCATACGACGTCGTCCGCGGGCGCGGGGGGCCGGGGTGCGGCCTGATCCGGTGGACAGAGGAGCGAGCATGGTCGGGAAGAGTGCTGACGATGAGATGAGGGAGCCCGCACGGCTCCAGGACCTGGTCCTCGACAGCACCGACCTCGAGAAGTTCCTGACCCGACTCTCCGAATTCGTGGCGCAGACCTTCTCCTCGGACACCCGGGAGGTCCTCTGCAGCGTGACCCTGCTGCGCCCCAGGACCAAGGGGGTCATCGCCAGCAGCAGCGACCACGCCAGAAAAGTGGACGAGGTGCAGCTGTCCTTCGACGACGGCCCGTGCCTGCGGGCCGCACGCGACGGGCAGACCTACACGGTCCAGGACTTCACCACCGAGGACCGCTTCGGGGACTACTCCCCCACCGTCCTCGAGCACGGCATCCGCTCCGCCCTGGGCATACCGATCACCCTGGAGGGCCACGCCGCCGCCGGGCTCGACCTCTACGCCACGGCCCCGGACGTCTTCGACGACGAGGTCATCGTGGCCGCTGAGGGACTCGCCGCGGAAGCGTCCCAGCTGCTGCGCATGGCAGTCCACATCGCCCACCTCACGGCAACGAACCACGACCTCACCCAGGCGATGAATTCACGGACCACGATCGACGTCGCCGCGGGCATCATCATGGCCCAGAACCGGTGCGGCCACGACAACGCGATGACCATTCTCCGGGCCGCTTCCAGCGGCCGGAACATGAAACTCCGCGATGTCGCAGCCGCCGTCGTGGAATCCCTCGGACAACAGACTCCCGCCACACACTTCGAGACCTGAACCCCCACCACGATCCGTGCCGACAATCCGGCGCCCCTACGGTACGTCCTGGCTAGAGAACCGCAGGTGACGGCGCCAGGGCTTCGATGATGGCGTCGGTGACGTCGTCGGTGGTGGCTTCTCCGCCGATGTCGCGGGTCAGGTGCCCGGCGGCGGCGGTCCGCTCGATGGCTGATTCGAGCTGTCGTGCCTCATCGTGCAGTCCGAAGTGGTCGAGCATCAGGGCTGCACTGGCAATGGCACCGATGGGGTTGCTGATGCCCTTGCCCGCGATGTCCGGGGCGGTGCCGTGTACCGGCTCGAACATCGACGGGAACCGGCGCTCCGGGTTCAGGTTCGCGCTCGCCGCCAGGCCGAGGCTGCCTGCGAGCGCCGAGCCCAGATCCGAGAGGATGTCCGCATTCAGGTTCGAGGCCACGACGACGGACAGGTCCTCCGGCTTGAGGACGAACTTCGCGCTCATCGCATCCACCAGGACGCTTTCGGTCGTGACGTCCGGGTAATCCAGGGCGACGCGGTCGAACACCTCGTCCCACAGCACCATGCCGTACTGCTGGGCATTGGACTTGGTGACGCTGGAGACCTTCTTCACGGTGCGGGTGCGGGCCAGGTCGAAAGCGAAGCGCATGATGCGCTCGCAGCCCTTCTCGGTGAAGAGCGCGGTCTGGAGGGCTACCTCGTTCCCCGGTCCGCGTCCGCTGAGGTTGCGTCCGCCGATGCCGGCGTACTCGCCCTCGCTGTTCTCCCGCACGACCACCCAGTCGAGCTCGGTGTCATCGGCCTTGCGCAGCGGGGACTGGACGCCGGGCAGGAACCTCACCGGGCGGATGTTCGCCCACTGGTCGAAGTTCTGGGTGATGTTCAGGCGCAGACCCCAGAGGCTGATGTGGTCCGGCACGTTCTCCCAGCCCACGGCTCCGAAATAGATGGCGTCGAAGTCCTTCAGGGTCTCCAGGCCGTCGTCGGCCATCATCTTCCCGGTCTCGGCGTAGTACTCGCAGCCCCACGGGAACTCGGTCCACTCGAAGGCGAACGTACCGCCGGAGTGCGAGGCGAGCGCATCGAGGACCCTGCGACCGGCGGAGACGACCTCCTTGCCGACGCCGTCCGCGGGGATCGATGCGATTCTGAATGTCCGGGTGGCGCTCATGCCGTCCTCCTCGTCGAGTGGTGGCAGATTCGGCTGCCCTACCTCCTCCAGTAGAGCGTTCGGGAACTCCCGGCGTCCAAGAGCTTCTTCGAATACTGCTGATAGGCGTTGCCTATAGGAGCGAGGGACACACCGATCTGATCCGTTGATCGGTTTTACCTATCCGGGTAGTAGGAAGACGGTCTTGGACGTGATCAGCTCACGCAGGCACAGTGAGTGCATCCCTTCCGACGAGAGGACGAAGATGTCCAGCAATCGAGCAGACCCGACCGATCTGACGACCACCGGTCCCCGGACCGACGTCCGCACAGCCCTGCTGGGTGGCAAGTCCTTCCGGAGCCTCAGCGAGCAGAAACTCTCGCCACGGGAGGAGAAGTTCGAACGTACGCGGCAGACGCTGGGGTTCTTCCTGGCTCCCGCCGTCGCGCTGATCTTCGCCCTCCTGCCCACCGGGATGGACCGATCCCAGCAGTTGCTCGCCGCGGTGCTGCTGGGCGTGATCATCCTCTGGATCTGCGAACCGGTGCCCATCCCCGTCGGCGGCCTGATCGGCGTGGCTGCCGTCGTCCTTCTCGGAATCGCTCCGGCGAGCGATGTGCTGGCACCCTTCGGCTCGACGACCATCTTCACCTTCATCGGCGCCTTCATCCTGGCCGCGGCGATGCTCAAGCACGGCATCGCCCAACGCCTGGCCTTTGCCGTCCTGTCCATCCCGGGGGTCGCGAAGTCGACCTACCGGATCATCATCGCCTTCGGCCTGATCACGTGCCTGCTGTCGGCGTTCGTCTCCAACACCGCCACCGTGGCCATGCTCATGCCGACCGCTCTCGGGATCCTGGCCGTCATCGCGAAGCTCATGCAGGACCGCGGCGTCGTCAAGGCCGACTTCGACCCGCTCCGGCTCCGCGTCGGTGCAGCCCTGATGCTGATGCTGGCCTACGGAGCCAGCGTCGGCGGCCTCCTCACACCGGTCGGCTCTCCCCCGAACCTCATCGGCCGCGGGCTCATCGAGGAAGCCACCGGCGTCAAGATCGGCTTCGTCCAGTGGACGGCCACGGTCGCCCCGATCTGCGCAGCGATGTTCGTCGTCCTCGCCCTGATCATGTTCCTCCTCAACAAGCCGGAGATCCGCAGGATCGAAGGCGTCGAGGAATTCATCCGCGAGCAGAAGGCCGAGCAGGGCAGGATGTCGCGTGCGGAGAAGAACACCCTGTTCGCCTTCGGCCTGACCGTCACCCTGTGGCTCCTGCCCGCGGTCGCCAGCCTCGTCGCCGGCCCTGATTCCGATCTCTACACCCTTTTCGACAACCGGCTCGACGAGGGCATCGTCGCAGTGCTCGGTGCCTCCCTCCTGTTCATCCTCCCGACGGACTGGAAGCAGCGCAAGGCGACCATGACCTGGACCGACGCCTCGAAGATCGACTGGGGCACCATCCTCCTGTTCGGTACCGGCATCATCTTCGGCGCCCTGCTCGCCGACACCGGACTCGCCGAGACCATCGGGACCGCGGCATCGAACAACCTCGGCATCACCAACATCGTGGCGATCACCGCGTTCTCCGCGATCCTGGCGATCCTCATCTCGGAGACGACCAGCAACACCGCCTCCGCGGCCGTCGTCGTACCCATCGTCATCCCCCTGTGCGTGGCCTTGGGAGTGGACCCCTTCGTCCCCGCCCTGGCAGCGACCTTCGCGGCATCCTTCGGCTTCATGCTGCCGGTGTCGACCCCGCAGAACGCCATCGTGTACGGCACGGGCGCAGTCCCCATCACCCGCATGGTGAGAACCGGTTTCGCCTTCGACGTCATCGGCGCGATCCTCATCATCAGCATCGTCCCGATCATGGTCGGCGTCACGGGCATCGGCTCCTAGGACACCAGCAGCCGATCGGTCCACGGATCACGCAGGGCGTAGTCTGTGGACCGACCGGCCGTCTGCACCGAGGAGCGTCGATGGATACGAGAAAGTTGAGATACTTTCTTGCCGTCGTCGACTGCAACGGCTTCAACCGGGCAGCCGACGAACTGCTGATCGCACAACCCTCGCTCTCCCAGACCATCGCGAGCCTCGAGCGGGACCTGGGTGTCCCGCTCTTCCACCGCATCGGACGACGGGCCGTACTCAGTGAAGCGGGCAAGGAACTCGTGGGACCCGCACGACAGGTAATGCGGGACCTCGATGCCGCCCGGTCAGCGGTCGACGCCCTTCGAGGTCTGCGGAGTGGAACCCTCGACATCATGACCATGCCGTCCCCCGGGATCGAACCCCTCACCTCCATGATCGCGAGTTTCGTCGAACTCAACCCGTCCATGCGGCTGAACGTCGAAGCGGCGTTCACGCCCGAGGAGGTCATCGAGGCCGTGCGCAGCGGACACTCGGAGCTCGGCCTGGCCGGGTCCCACGGACCCATCCGGGTCCCCGGGATCACGGTGCTCGAACTCGAGCAGCAGGCCCTGATCCTGCTCGTCAATCCTCAGGCGGACACCTTCGGTGCCGGCGACGTCGTCCACCGGGAAGCGCTCAGCGGCCACCGTCTCATCGCCAGCCAGCGTGGCTCACTGATGCGGTGGCTGGTGGATGACGCCCTCGCCCAGGGAGTCGAGGTGGAGATCGTGGTCGAAGTGGCGCACCGCACCTCCATCCTCCCGATGGTCCTGGCAGGCGTGGGCCACGCGGTCATGCCGTCGTCCTGGACGGCGACCGCGAACCGGTCCGGGTTGCGCACACTGCAGATCGAACCCGTATCGAGGCTGGACGTAGCACTCCTCAGCCGCACGAAGGACCTCACACCGGCGGCGCTGTCCTTCCTCGACGTCGCCAGGGAACACGGCACATCCACCCACCGGTGACGCCGCCCGTGTGCGCTGTCCGGTGGAACATACCCGCCGTCCAGCTTGTTGTACACAGTGATGACGACGCCCCGGGAACTGGACCTGACCACTATCTCTCCGACCCGGCTGTGGGTCCCCAAGCACGTGATGATCACCCGGGCCGCAGCTGATCTGCCGCACACCGCCGAGATCATCAGGCGATGCGAGCGTGCAGGGGTCGACGACATCCGGGTCCTGTCCGGGAATGCACTGACGGGCCTCCGCGGCGCCACCGAGCGCGAGACCTACGCGTCCGCCAAGAACACCCTCGCGGTCGTCGTCGCCCCGCCCAGCGCGCTCAAGCCGCAGCCGATCCCGCCGAGCGCCGACTGGCGGATCGACCTGGCCAAAGGCTGCCCCGCTCACTGCCAGTACTGTTACCTGGCCGGATCGTTGCAGGGGCCGCCGGTGACCCGCGTGTACGCGAACATCGACAACGTGCTGGACGGCATACGCACGTCCGCCGGTCGGGGATCGGTCACCCGTGGCACCCTCGAGCGCGGCGACGAGGGTACGACGTTCGAGCTGTCCTGCTACACCGATCCGCTCGGGATCGAGAGCGTGACCGGCTCGCTCGCCGCAGCGATAACCCGGGTCGGGGCAGGGGACTTCGGGAGCGATGTGCAGTTGCGGTTCACCACGAAGTTCGACGACGTCGGCGAGCTCGTCGGCCTCGACCACGGAGGCAGGACCCGGATCCGCTTCTCGGTCAATGCCGCGGAGGTCGCCAATCGCTTCGAGGGTGGGACCGCGCGCATGCCGGCGCGGCTCGCCGCGCTCCGTGCTGTTGCGACGGCCGGCTACCGGGTGGGTCTGACGATCGCCCCGGTCATGCCCGTCCCCGGTTGGCGGGAGCAGTACGGCGCGCTGTTGGACGACGTCGCTGCGGCAGTCGCCGGTATCGAGGATCTCGATCTCACGGCAGAGATCATCACGCACCGCTTCACCCCCGCGAGCAAGGAGGTGCTGCTGGGCTGGTATCCCAGGACCAAGCTCGAGATGGACGAGGACCTGCGGAGCCAGAAGCGCTCGAAGTTCGGCGGAGTGAAGTACGTGTACCCGAAGCAGACCATGAAGGAGATGCGCGAGTGGTTCACGGAGGAGCTGGACCGGCGTCTCCCGGCTGCCCGGCTCCTCTACTGGACCTGATCCGACCGGGTGTCTCTGATGCCCCACCAGCGCCCGGTGAATAGGGCACCGGATGCATCTGCTCTGTGAAGAACCCCGCCCAGGGGTCGCCGGCAACGAATCACTCCTGGATGCACTCATTCCCAGGAAGACGAGCAAGCCATGATCGTTCACCCCGGCGAGTACCACGACGCCACCTCGACCGTCCCCGTTCCGCAGTGCCGGCAGACCCTCGAACTGGTCCGGCGGGGTCTGCTCATGCCCCCTCTGCCCATCCAGGCAGCACTGCGGAAGCGCCGGTCGGCTTCCGTGGTGCACCTGCCGATCCGTCAGGAGTTCCCTGACACGGAAGCGGCCTGAGGTTCGCCGGGCAGGAGGCGTACAGGGACCGCGGCCGGTGCGTCGTCGATCTCCTCGTCCTGCGTGTCAGGAGGAGTTGCTCGCCCCACGCGCCGCACGGTGATCGCCTCCGTCGTTGCCACGGGCCTGTTCTGGGCGCTGTACCGGTGGATCGTCCGAGGACGGTTCACCGTCACCCCCGTGCTCATGCGCCCAGGCGGCCCTGCAGGAGCGCGAGGCCGGGTCCTCGAAGGTCCTGTAGGGCGGCCGTCCGTCCGGACGCCGCGAGCAGGAGCGACAGCGCTGGTCCCTGCACCGTCTGACCGGAGCCGACCGTGAACCCTTCGTCGGTACCGGCAAGTCTCAGGCCGTTCAACCGCTTCTTCCCACCGGACAGGCGGTCCTGCGCGACATACGCCAGGGTGTCCCGCAGCTCCAACGGGGTGGCTGGGCGTCGTAGGCCGAGGGGGCGTCTGATGTCCTCGCCGTGCACGACGATCTCGATGAGCCGGGTGATCAGGGGCCCGGGAGGGGCCGTGGTGCTGGTGATCGTGGATTCGAATCGCAGGAGGGACTCGGCAGGGGTAGGAGCCCGTTCGGCTGCTACTTCCCGGGCATTCGCCCGGTCGAAGCTGAATCCTGCCCGGATGAGCGACAACCAGAAGCGACGCCGGGTCGTCCTTGCTGAACCCGTGAGATGTGCGACGACGTCGTGGACGTCCCAGCCCTCACAGAGTGATGCCGTCGCCCATTCCTGGGTGCTGAGTGATGCGAGGTCCTCGGCCAGGGCCCGCCGTTCCCGATGCACTGTCTGCCAGTCGCTGGTCATGTCCATCCTTCATCCTGTACGGCTCATGATCCCTTACTGGACGCAGCCGAACCCTCGGAATCATCGACACCCGGCGGACATCCCGACAACGAACCCGACCAGCAGGGCAGGACTCCGGACTCGTCGCCTCGAGGTCGTCCCCAGCGAGGATGCGCCGTTCTGCACGGGTCTGCGTAAACCCTGTGCCAACCTTTGCCGTTCCTGTCCGCGCAGTTCGGTTTCGGTTCCTAGCCTTGAAGGAGCGCCTGAATCGCCAGGACCCCACCAGTACCACCGGATACGGAGCACCACATGAGTATCAGCAAGAAGATCGCAGCAGGCGTCCTGGCAGCAGCCATCATCGGATCCTTCGGTGCAGGAGCAGCCACTGCTGCCGCTCCCACCGCCACCCCGACCGCCAAGGTCGTCGTCGCCCAGGCGAAGTCCACCGTGAAGCAGGAAGCCGCCGCTGCCACGTCCCTCGCCGGCAAGGAGCGTGCCGCTGCCAACAAGGCAGCAGCCGCCGCCAGGTCCGCCGAGGCCAGGGCCGTGGCTGCAGAGAAGAAGGCGGCCGCCGACGCCAAGAAGCTGGTGGCCAAGTCGACCGCCGCTCAGAAGAAGGCCGCCGCGGACGCGAAGTCCCTCGCCGGCAAGGAGCGTGCGGCGGCGAACAAGCTGGCCGTCGAGTCGAAGGTGGCCGAGAAGAAGGCCGCATCCGCCGAGAAGCGCGCAGCCGAGCTCGCCGAGGAAGCCGAGCAGACCCCCGCTCCCGCTCCGACCCCCACGGACATCCCCGCGCCGGCAGCTGCCTGATCTAGGATGCACACCGAAGCCCCGGGGGTCATCCTCCGGGGCTTCTGCATTCGCTCCCCGAGTACCCACAAGGGGCCTTAGCTCGCCGCGGTGGCCGAAGGCTGGTCGAAAGGGCACTCCGCGTGGTCGAGGGCACAAAAAAACCCCGGCGAACCGGGGTTTTCTTTGTGCGCGGAGGGGGACTTGAACCCCCACCCTCAATAAGAGGACTAGCACCTCAAGCTAGCGCGTCTGCCATTCCGCCACCCGCGCGGGTGGTTTTTCGCCGTACAAACCGGCGAAAGCAACGAGAGAAACTCTACCACGGGTTTTGGGAAGTCGTTGCATCGGGGCACGCTCCCCGGCCCTACACGCCGCACGGAGGCGTCGGCAACCTTCCTGGCACCCGGTCCGACCGGGGAGGACGTGCGTAAGCTGTCCTCGACACCGGTCCGCTCGACGGGCCGGGCCCGAGTGCAGGGGATGACGACGTGGACGAGACGAATACCGGCCAGGAGCAGTACGCCCTGACGTACGACGCCATGGTGCGAGCCAACATCTCCCCCGGCGAGCTCTGGATCCACTACTTCAGCATGGGTGGCGGCGTGGACGAGTACGAGGTGAACGCCTATCTGCACGGCCTGATCGACCTGCCCGAGCACGAACGCGACTGCATCTCGCAGGCCGTCAACGAACTGTTCGACGACCTGTGCCGCCAGCGCGGCGCCCCCTACAGTTCGGGCCACAACCGGCGCAGCAGCACCTGAGGGCCGGCACTCACCCGAGGGCGGCGAGCTCCGCGACCCGCGCCAGCGGTCCGACCGACGAGAGCAGCGCCATCCCGATGGCGAGCGCGAACAGTCCGAGCCACAGCGGGGAGGGGAGCCGGGTACTCCCCTGGAGGAGGTAGGCGTCCGACGACGCGAGGTTCCGTCGTCGGACATGCACGCGCACGACCTTGACCCAGTCGCGGCAGGAGCCCACCAGCAGGGCGAGGCCGAGGACGAGGCAGGCGTGGCCCGCCGACGCCGCTCCCCCGAACCAGACGAGCACCAGCGACACGGCGGCACTGCCACCCAGGATGAGGACGCCCTGGAGGTTCCTGATGAGGACGAGCGCCGCGATCATCACGAGGGCCCCGACGGAGAGCGCGGCCGACGCCCAGCCGTACGCCGCGCACCGTACGAGCACAGCACCGACCACGGCGGGCACCGGATAGCCCCAGAACGTCGTGAAGGCGGCACGCCAGCCGCGCCGGCTCATGCTGGTGGTCGTTCCCGAGTGATCGAGGCGCAGGGTGATCCCCGTGACCCGCTGCAGGGTCAGGAGCGCCGCCGCCGCGTGCCCGAGTTCGTGGACCACCGTGACGAAGAGGCCGAAGAACCGCCACGAGCGGCGGGGCACCGAGAGCACCACCGCCACCAGCACGATGGCGACGAGCCCGGGCGTGCCCACCTCCGGCGGGGACGCCCTGGTGAAACTGTCGGTGATGCGCTCCCACAGCTGGAGGAGTACGCCCTCCACTATCGGCCTGCAGCCCGATGTCCCGCCAGGCCCTCGGCGATGGCATCGATGGCGAGGGCCACCTCGTGGAACGACGTCGAGAGGGGTGAGAGGCCCAGCCGGATGCCGTCGGGGTTCCGGTAGTCGGGGATGATCCCCTGCTGCCACAGCTCCGGCACCATCGCCGGAAAGGCCGGATGGTCGATCGTGACGTGGCCGCCCCGTTCCGCAGCGGCCCGTGGCGAGGCGAGGACCACGCCGTACGGCGCAAGCAACGCGTCGACGGCCTCGACGGCGAAAGCGGTCAGGAGTTCGGACTTGCTGCGCACCGCGTCCATCCCGGCCTCCTCGATGAGACCGATCATGTCCCGCATCGCCAGCATCCCGACGATGGGCGGGGTGCCCGAGACCAGTCGGCGGATGCCGGGCGCGGGCTGGTACGCCGAGCCCATGGCGAAGGGATCAGCACTGCCGAGCCAACCGAGGATCGGCTGGTCGAGGGTGTCGAGGTGCCGTTCCGCCACGTACGCCCAGGCGGGGGCTCCGGGTCCACCGTTCAGGTACTTGTAGCTGCACCCCGCCGCGAAGTCCACGTCCCAGGCGTCCAGCTCGGCCGGGACGGATCCGACGGAATGGCTGAGGTCCCACAGCACGAGGGCTCCGGCGTCGTGTGCGATCCGGGTGATGGCGGGGACGTCGGCGACGTAGCCGGAGCGGTAGGCGACGTGGCTGAGGAGGACGAGGGCCGTGTCGGGCCCTACGACGGCGGCCACGTCGGCCGGCGTCGCGCCGCCGTCGTAGGCCACCTCGATCCAGCGGAGCGTGAGCCCGCGCTCCCGGGCGATGCCCTCGACGAGGAAACGGTCGGTCGGGAAGTTGTCCCGGTCGATCACGATCTCGGTGCGCTGCGGCCGGGCGGCCACCGCCGCCCGTGCGAGCTTGTACAGCAGCACGCTCGTCGAGTCCGCGACGATGCACTGGCCGGCGTCGGCGCCGAGGGCCACCCGCCCCAGCTGGTCGCCGATCTGCTCGGGCAGGGTGAGCCAGCCCTCGTCCCACCCGCGGATGAGGCGCCCGCCCCACTGGCCCTCCACGAACGATGTGAGGCTGCCGACCACCGATGCGAGGGGACGGCCCAGCGAGTTGCCGTCGAGGTAGGAGCGCACCGCATCGTCGTCGGTACCGAGGAAGAGCTTGCGGTGCTGCGCGAGGGGGTCTGCGGCGTCGAGTCCGGCCGCGCGGTCGAGGAGGGTAGGGCCGATCATGCGCCCAGTCTAGGACGGAAGGCCGAGGCCGCCGGCCCGCACCACGGCACACGGGCGGTTCCCCGTCGAGGGGAACCGCCCGTGCACTGCTGACCTGAGGACTAGCGGGTGGACGCTGCCGTGTAGGCCGACTGGATGGAACTGCCGAAGTACGGTCCGTACATCACGTTCTTCTGCGTGCTGTAGCCGAAGCTGTTGACCGAGTTCTGCGTGCCGGAGGCCCCCGAGCCCACGAACCAGGGGCCACCCGACGAGCCTCCGGTCATGTCGCAGGGGATCCCCTGGGACTGGGTGCCGCCGATCCGGTCGGCGGAGGCCGTGCCATAGCAACTGAAGAGGCGCTCGCCGTTGAAGGGCGAGGCGGCCGGGTAGCCGTACGCGCTGTAGGTGAGGTTGCGGGCCATGTTGAAGCCGATGCTCGACGCTCCGACGGCGGCCGACAGGGTCCTGCCGTTCAGGGTGTTCACGACGGCGAAGGCGCCGTCGTAGTTGATGTCGTTGCGGGAGACCCATTCGCTCGCCGCGTGCAGCGAGCGTGCCGTCCACTTGCCGTAGGGGGCCGCACCGTTGCTGTAGGCGGGCACGAAGACGAAGTTCGTGGCCCACCCGGAGGCGAGGTCGTGGGTGCAGTGGCCCGCCGTCGCGACGGTGCTCTGGTTGCCGCTCTGGACGGAGTTGCCCGAGCACACGTAGTTCTGGCCGTTCAGGGTGAAGAACACCTTGCCGATCCGGGAGACCGGCGCCTGCGCGGTGGCGCGCTGCTCGACCACGGGCTCCTTCGGGGCCTTGGCGACCGACTCCTGCCCGGCCTTCGGCAGGATCGACCGTCCCTCGGCGGCCCAGCCGGAGTTGATGGTGTTGGCCGGCCTGGCGCTCTTCATCCGGTCGGCCGTCCAGTAGGCGTCGAGGGCGGCCTGGCTCTCGTTCTGTGCGTGGGACACGGTGGTGCCGGCGACGACGGTTCCCGCCGAGGGTGCCGCCTGGACCGGACCTGCCGCCATCAGCGCCGATGCCATCAGGGCGGAAGCGGCGATCATGCCGGCTTTGAGACCTCTAGAGTTCACGAAACTCCTCTTTCCATACAGGGGCCGGCCTTCGTCGGCCGGTGCATGGAGTCTGCCCCGGCGGTGGCGGCCCTGCCCAGTGCAGAAACGCAGTTGGGGAGAATTCCCCCTGGAAATCTCCTGGTCTCTGGACAGGGCCGCGGCGCCGTGGAACTATTCCGCGCGCACCCACCCCGTGAAGTGCGGTTTCCGGCGCTCGGCCGACCAGCCGACGACGTCGACACGCTCCCCGCCGTCGTACCGCGTGCGCGCGAAGGAGGTGGCGACCACCGCGGGCAGCGGGACGGGAGCAGCGAAATCGATACGCCAGTCCATGGCGCCGGTCGGGGCCGCGACCGCCTGGTCGACCATGCGCGCTGCGAGGTACATGCCGTGCGCGATCGCCGTCCGCATGCCGAGCACCCTTGCCGTGGGTCCGCTGAGATGGATGGGATTCCAGTCCCCCGACACCGCTGCATAGCGGCGGCCGGTACCGGCGTCGAGAGTCCAGAGGGCCGTGGGGCGGGGCGCGGTGAACGGTGGCCGCTCCGCGTCGGACGTCCGGGGCCCCGACGCGTCGAGCCGGACCCCCCGGGCCAGGTAGACGGACCGGCCGGTCCAGACGCGTCGGCCCGCCACGTCCACCTCGGTCACGACGTCCGCCTTGGTCCCCGCAGCGTGAGGCCGGAGGTCCTCGCTGTAGGCCACGATGTCGAGCACCTCGGAGGCCGCGACCTGACGGTCCTGATGCACCTCATTGCTCAGATGCACCATTCCCAGCAACGGGAGCGGGAAATCGGGTCGCGCCAGCACGCTCATGGCCACCGGGAAGGCGACGGTGTGGAGGTAGGCCGACGGGAGCTTGTCCCGCGCGGCCGAACCCAGCTCCTGCTCGAAGCGCGTGAGCTCCGCGAGGTCGATGCGGACGCCGTGTACGCGGTGCCGTGCGGACAGCAGGGCCGAAGCCACCGGGGCGCGCCCGATCGTCCGGCGCACGGCGAGCGCGACCGCCTGCCGGTAGAGCCCGGGAAGGCTCGGCAGTCCGGCCAGGACGGTCTCGCCGGACGGCGCGCCGTTCATGCGCCGACCAGGTTCTGCCCGCAGACCCGGACGACCTGGCCGTTGATGCCGGCTGCGGCGTCCGACGCCAGGAAGGCGATCGCCTCGGCGACGTCCACCGGCAGGCCGCCCTGCTGCAGGCTGCTGAGGCGTCGGGCGACCTGCCGTGTGAGCGGTGGGATCTTCGCCGTCATGTCCGTCTCGATGAAGCCGGGGGCCACGGCGTTGATCGTCCGTGCACCGCCGTCGAACGCCGCTGCCTGGGCGCGGACCATGCCGATCACGCCGGCCTTGGACGCCGCGTAGTTGGTCTGCCCGCGGTTGCCCGCGATACCGCTCGTCGAGGCGAGGCTGATGATGCGCCCGCTCTCCGAGAAGACCGGCGAGGCGAGGAACTGCTCGTTCATGCGCAGCTGGGAGGCGATGTTCACGGCGATGACGGAGTCCCACCGTGCGGCATCCATGTTGGCCAGCAGCTTGTCGCGGGTGATGCCGGCGTTGTGCACCACGACGTCCAGGACGCCGTAGCGACCTCCGACGTGCTCGAGGATACGGGCTGCAGCGTCCGGCGCCGTGATGTCGAGCTGCAGGGCCGTCCCGCCGACCCGGTTCGCCACGGCCGCCAGCTGCTCGCCGGCGGCCGGCACGTCGACGGCGATCACGCGGGCGCCGTCCCGTGCCAGGACCTCGGCGATCTTCGCACCGATGCCACGCGCCGCACCGGTGACCACGGCGGTCCGGCCCGCGAGGGGCTGATCGGGGATCCCCTCCCCCTCGGCGCCCGTGGTCGCAGCGAGATCGACGACGCCGTCGGCGGACACGGCGGTCACCTCGAGGAACTGCCCGTCCACGTAGGCGCTCTTGCCGGACAGGAGGAACCGGAGGGCGCCCAGCGTGGTCGGATCCGTCGTCGTCGCGGTGCCGCGCAGGACGATGCCGTTGCCGGTGGCCCCGCCCCGGAGCTCGTGTGCCACGGACCTGATGGCCCCGTCCACTCCCTGACGTGCGGCTGCCTCCGCCGGATCGGTGGTGTCCGCTGCGGAACGGAAGAGGGCGACGACGCGTCCGCCGGGCACCAGCAGCTTCACGGCCTGCCCGAGCTCGAGCAGCGGGCCCGTGAGGTCCGTGGGCGACGAGGCACGGTCGAGGACGACGATGGCGGCGCTGAGCTTCTCCCCGGGCAGCACGTGCCGGCGGACCTCGATGTCCCACCCGAGCAGCACGTCGGCGAGCGCGTCCGCACCGGCACCCGCCCCGGCGACGAGGACGGGCCGTGGTGCCAGGACCTCACCGGGGGTGTAGCGGCGCAGGACCGCGGGCCGTGGCAGGCCGAGCGCCCTGGCGATCCTTCCGGGCAGAGGGGTGTTGACCAGCTCCAGGTACGTGTCGGCCATCAGTTCCTCGCCTCGAGGATCGCGACGACGCCCTGGCCACCGGCGGCGCAGATGGAGATGAGGCCCCGTCCGCCCCTCTCGGAGAGGGTCTTGGCGAGTGTCGCGACGATGCGGCCGCCGGTCGCGGCGAAGGGATGACCGGCCGCGAGTGAGGATCCGTTGACGTTGAGCTTCGAGGGGTCGATGCTGCCGAGCGCACCGTCGAGCCCGAGGACCCGCTTGCAGTAGTCCTCGTCCTCCCAGGCGGCCAGCGCGCTGAGGACCGTCCCGGCGAAGGCCTCGTGGATCTCGAAGAAGTCGAAGTCGTCGAAGGTGAGACCGTTGCGCTGCAGGAGGCGGGGTACGGCGTGGACTCCCCCCATGAGCAGGCCTTCGTCGCCGTGCACGAAGTCGACGGCCGCCGCTTCGGCGTCGACGATGGTCGCGAGCATCGGCAGGTTGTTGGCGGTGGCGTACTCCTCGCTGCCGAGCAGGACGAGTGCGGCGCCGTCGGTCAGCGGCGTCGAGTTGCCCGCGGTCATCGTCGCCGGCGTGTCGAGGGACGTGCCGAACACGGGCTTGAGCGTCGCGAGCTTCTCCAGGGAGGTGTCCGCGCGGAGGTTGGCGTCCCTGGTCAGGCCGCGGTACGGCGTCATGAGGTCGGCGAAGAAGCCGCGCTCGTAGGCGGCCGCGAGGTTCTGGTGGCTGCGGTAGGCGAGCTCGTCCTGTGCTTCGCGCGAGATGTTCCAGGCTGCGGTCGTGAGTGCCTGGTGCTCGCCCATGGACAGGCCGGTGCGCGGTTCACCCGTGGTGGGGGCGTTGGGCGAGAGGTCCTTCGGTCGCAGCCTGCCGAGCGCCTTGATCTTCTGCTGGGGAGTCCTGGCGCGCGACAGGTCCAGGAGTACGCGGCGGAGACCTTCGCTCACCACGATGGGAGCATCCGAGGCGGAGTCGACGCCGCCCGCGATGCCGGACTCGATCTGGCCGAGCCTGATCTTGTTGGACAGGCCCACCACTGTCTCGAGGCCTGTCGCACAGGCCTGCTGCAGGTCGTACGCAGGGGTCTCGGGCGACAGCGCGGACCCGAGGACGGCCTCGCGGGTCAGGTTGAAGTCACGGGAGTGCTTGAGGACTGCGCCGGCCGCCACCTCGCCGATGCGCTCGCCCTGGAGCCCGAAGCGCGCGACGAGGCCGTCCAGGGCGGCGATGAGCATGTCCTTGTTGGAGGAGTAGGCATAGGCCCCGCCGGAGCGGGCGAAGGGGATGCGGTTGCCGCCGATGACGACTGCCGTGCGGGGTGTACGGGCAGCGTTCTGCGACCCGGCCTGATCTGCCATGGAAGTGCTCCTGATGCGAGGGGTGGATTACCGATACCTAGCGTACCTGATACGCTGGGTATCATGAAGTCTGCCGCCGTGCTCCCCAGCGCCTCCGACGAGGTGCCCGAGGCGCGCCCGCCATCCGACGGGCGGTCCAGCCGCTGGGAGGAGCATCGCGCCGAGAGGCGACGGCAGCTCATCAAGACCGCCAGGCGCGCGATCGACGCGCTCGGCCCGGGCGCGTCGATGGAGGACATCGCCGCTGCGGCGGACACCTCCAAGTCCGTGTACTACCGCTACTTCGGTGACAAGACAGGACTGCAGCGCGCCATGGCGGAGGTGGTCATCGGCCAGATGCAGCAGAAGGTGCTCGATGCCGCCAAGGCGGCATCGACGCCCCGCGAAGGTCTGCACTCGATGGTGCTCGCGTACCTGCAGATGGCCCGGACCTCCCCCAACGTGTACGCCTTCGTCACGCGGGTGGGGATCGCCGAAACCACGGCCGCCGACGACGGCGCGCAGGACACGCTCGCGCACTTCCTCGCCGCGATCACCGAGATGATCTCGCGGCCCATGCGCGCCTACCTGCTCTCCCCCGACCGTCCCGCCGGGCCCGACGACGCCGCACCGGGCTACTGGCCGACGGCCGCGATCGGCATGGTCCGCGCCGCCGGTGAGCACTGGCTCTCCACCCCGGACGGACCCCACAAGCCGACCGAGGAGCAGATGGCCCACCACATCACGGGCTGGCTCTTCGACGGCATCAGCCGCTACGAAGCGCTCGTTCCGCCGTCGACCCCACGCTCCCCCCATACCCGCCGACCAGCGAAGGACACGCCATGACCCAGACCATCTCCCGGCCGCAGCAGCTTCCTGCGACGGCCGACATCAGGGACGACGAGCAGGCCACAATCGACACGGCCGAACTCGGGGAGCTGCTCCTCGGCAAGTGGGCGCACGTACGGCGGATCGCACGGGAGCTCGCCGGACGACCGGAGGTACACAAGGTGGAGGGGCTGACCCATCACGACCACCGGCGGCGCTGCCTCGACCAGCTCCACTACCTCGTGGAGCAGAAGGCCGTGCACCGGGCCTTCCCCGAGGCCTTCGGCGGGGACGACGACCACGGGGGCAACGTCGCGGGCTTCGAGGAGCTCGTGGTCGGCGACCCCTCGCTCCAGATCAAGGCCGGCGTGCAGTGGGGCCTGTTCGGCTCGGCGGTGATGCACCTCGGCACGGAGAGGCACCACGAGGCGTGGCTGCCGGGGATCATGAACATGGACATCCCGGGCTGCTTCGCGATGACCGAGACAGGCCACGGCAGCGACGTGGCGAGCATCGCCACCACCGCGACCTTCGACCCGGCCACGGACGAGTTCGTCATCGACACCCCCTTCCGCGCGGCCTGGAAGGACTACATCGGCAACGGAGCCATCGACGGGCGCGCCGCCGTCGTCTTCGCGCAGCTCATCACCAGCGGCGTGAACCACGGCGTGCACGGGTTCTACGTGGACCTGCGCGACGCCGACGGCACCTTCCGGCCCGGGATCGGCGGGGAGGACGACGGCATCAAGGGCGGACTCAACGGCATCGACAACGGCCGCCTGCACTTCACCGGTGTCCGGGTACCGCGGACCAACCTGCTGAACCGCTACGGCGACGTCGCCGAGGACGGCAGCTACACCTCACCCATCGCGTCCCCCGGCCGCCGCTTCTTCACGATGCTCGGCACCCTCGTCCAGGGACGCGTCTCGCTCGACGGCGCCGCCGTGGCCGCCAGCAAGCTCGCCCTGACCGCCGCCATCACCTACTCGACGCAGCGCCGGCAGTTCAACGCGTCCGCCGAGCTCAGGGAGGAGGTGCTGATGGACTACCAGCGGCACCAGCGCCGGCTCCTGCCGCGCCTCGCGGCGACCTACGCGGCGTCGTTCGCCCACGAGGAACTCCTCGAGAAGTTCGACGACGTCTTCTCCGGCAGGAACGACACCGACGAGGACCGGCAGGACCTCGAGACACTCGCCGCGGCCCTCAAGCCGCTCAGCACCTGGCTGGCCCTCGACACCCTGCAGGAGTGCCGCGAGGCGACGGGCGGCCAGGGCTTCCTGATCGAGAACCGCTTCGCATCGCTGCGCGCCGACCTCGACGTCTACGTCACCTTCGAGGGCGACAACACCGTGCTGCTGCAGCTCGTCGCGAAGCGCCTCCTGACGGACTACGCCAAGGAGTTCAAGGGTGTCGACTTCGGCGTCCTGGCCCGCTACGCCGTGTCGCAGGCGGCGGGCAAGACCCTGCACCGCTCCGGTCTCCGCCGCGTCGCGCAGACGGTGGCGGACTCCGGCTCCGGCAAGAAGTCCGCCAAGGCGCTGCGGGACGAGGACACGCAGCGCGAGTTGCTGTCGGACCGGGTGCAGTCACGTGTGGCGGACGTCGCCGCCGTGCTGCGCGGTGCGAAGGGGATGTCGCAGGAGAAGTCCGCCGCCCTCTTCAACGAGCACCAGAACGAGCTCATCGAGGTGGCCCACGCACACGCCGAGCTGCTCCAGTGGGAAGCGTTCACCCGAGGCCTCAAGAAGATCGAGGACCCGGGAACACGCGAGGTCCTCACCCGGCTCCGGGACCTGTTCGGTCTGTGCCTCATCGAGAAGGACCTCGCGTGGTTCCTCATGAACGGCCGCCTGTCCTCCCAGCGCGCGCGGACACTGGACCGGTACATCAACCGGCTGCTGACCAGGATCCGGCCGCACGCCCTCGACCTGGTGGAGTCGTTCGGGTACGGGCCCGAACACCTGCGCTCGGCCATCGCGAGCGGAGCGGAGCAGGAGCGCCAGGAGGAGGCCGCCGAGTACACGCGCCGCCGCCGCGCCAGCGGTGACGCGCCGATCGACGAGAAGACACTCCTCGCCCGTGAAGCCAGGCAGAAGAAGGCGCAGAAGGCGGCGAAGTCCCGTACCAAGGGCTAGTGACGGGCCCTCGCGGCCTCCCGCGAGGGCATCCACTCCTGACTGGCCCTGCCCGTCCGGCCCGGAGCGGGATGCTCAGGGTCCTGGATGGTCCTACTGCGCTTTGACGACGGGCAGGTCCGCCCACTTGGTGGTGTAGTGGGGTGAGAGCATGTCGCGTTTCATGGTCCAGTCCGAGCCTGCTTTCAGGCCCGCGTGGCCGAGGCCGATCGCCGAGCGCCCGAATCTCTGGCCGATCTGGTGCAGGAGTGGGCCCGTGTCCTTCCCCGGGGTCGGACCGGCGCCGGCCCCGGGATCCTGGTCGAGCGTCAGGAGGGTGTCCTGTGTCCCGGCGGGTTGGAGGTCGGTGATGATGACTCCGGCCCGGATGTAGGACACTCCTTCGTCGATGAGCGGCAGGAGCCGGTGCGCGGCACGGGTGAGTTCCAGGGGGTTCGCGGTATGGGCCGGGAGCGGGATGCAGATACTCGGCGCGCTTCTGGTGCCGGTACTGAACGGTGAGGTTCCGGCGAACGCGGTGAGCACCCTCCCCTGGAGGTTCTTGCGGGTAAGGCGTGACGCGGCGCCCTGGGCGTAGACGCTCAACGCCTGCTGCATCGCGCCCAGGGTGGTGACAGGGGTGGCGAAGGAGCGGGAGAAGAGAACCTGTTCGTTGCCGGTGGACTCGCTGGAAGTGATGCAGGGCGTGCCCTGCAGTTCGAGGACGGTGCGCATGAGGACCACGGAGAACCGTTTCCGGATCAGTACCGGGTCCGCGGCGGCAAGGTCCCAGGCGGTGTCGATGCCGATGGCGTTCAGGCGTGCGGCGTTCCTGGTGCCGACGCCCCAGACGTCGGTGACTTTCAACCTGCGCAGCAGGGCGCGCCGCTGATCCTGCGGGACGAGGTCCCAGTGGCAGACCCCGTCGAAGTGGGGATTGCCCTTGGCCCACCGATTGGCGAGTTTCGCCAGGGTCTTCGTCGGGGCGATGCCCACGCACACGGGGAGCCCGGTGTTGCGCCGGACGGTGGCCTTGATGGTCCTGCCCGTGGCCTGCTGTGCCCTGTGGGTGCCATGGAGGGTGAGGAACGCTTCGTCGATGCTGTAGATCTCGAGGTCGGTGGTGTGGCGGCCGAGGACTTCCATGACGCGGGCACTCATATCCCCGTACAGCTCGTAATTGCTCGAGCGGACCTGCAACCCCCAGTTCTTCGCCTGTCCGGCGATCTGGAACCAGGGAGCGCCCATCGGGATCCCGAGTACCTTCGCCTCGGCGCTGCGGGTGATCACGCAGCCGTCGTTGTTCGACAGGACCACCAGGGGGCGCCCTTCCAGCGACGGGTCGAAGGCCCGCTCGGAGGAGACGTAGAAATTGTTGACGTCGACCAGGGCGACACCGGAGGTGACCGGACCGGCGACCGGACCCCGACCAAGCGGGGAAGGTTCAGGATCACACACGGTGGAGGCACCGGGTGGCCACACCCCAGATGACCAGGCCATCGGGGTCCGGCACGGGGATGGGTGGGTAGGCGGAACTCGCCGCGACCAGCGCGACGCCGGCAGCCGTACCGTCACCAGGATCCATGCTGTTGGACTTGGTGGTGGGACTGGTCTCGGGGTCGGTGATGCGGAGTCGACGGACGATGAGTTCGCCGTCGAGGACGGCGACGACCACGGACCCGTCCCTGGGGTGCAGGGCCCGGTCGACGATCAGTTCGTCACCATCGGAGATTCCCGCCCCGTCCATGGCGTGCCCGGACACACGCACGATGTAGGTGCTGGTGATGTCCTTGATGAGGTGCCGGTTCAGGTCGATCCGGTCCTCGAACCAGTCCTGGGCCGGGGACGCGAAGCCCGATGGCATCAAGTCTGCGCGGGCAGCAGCTGGAGCCGGCCGGCCGAGGGCCCTACCGGATGCACCGAACTCGTCCATGACCTCGCGCATCCTTCCCTCCCGATGGCCGCAACGGCCCAAGGTACCGATCGTAGACTGCGCCGCCGACACGGACGTGAAGGTGCCGACCGGTAACCTGCGGCTCCGCACCCGAGTGCGCGTCTTCCGCTACGGCGTCCCGGTACCGACTGCGCCGCCGCTAGGATGCCGGTGAGGAAGCCCTGCTGAAGGCGGTCCGGGTATGGCCGAGGTTCAGTGGAGCCAGTCCGGCGGGCCGGCGAGGCCGACCCGGTAGCGCGCCGCGTCCTCGGAGGGGCTGTGCGGCCCGAGGGCCAGCTGGAAGGCCCGCAACTGTATGCGGGTGCGCTGCAAGCGGAGGCGGTCCGCGGGCGAGCGGTCACCGCGGCCGGGTACGCCGGCGAGGGGGGCCACCGACGGGGAGAGCACCAGCGCCCCGGCGACGGCCAGGCCCTTGTAGAAGATCCGCTCGGCCCGGTTCAACCCGTCCGGTGCTGAGAGAAAGGTGAGGAGCTCGGCGGGGACGGGTTCGAGGTCGGGCTCCAGCGCGCGCAGGGCCTCGGCGAGTTCCCGTCGGTTGACCGGGAGGTCCTCGGCCCCGAGCGCCCGCGCGCTGCGGGACCAGTCGGCGACGTAGGTGTCGGCCCAGTCGCGGCCGAACCGCGGGGCCAGGTCGCGGCCGACGGCCTCGTGGGCGCCGAGGAAGGCGTCGGTGAAGGCCAGGTGCACCCAGCGGAGCAGGGCGGGGTCTGATGCGGAGTAGGCGCGACCGTCGTCGATGGTGCCGCGGACCCGCCCGTGCATACCGCGGACCCGCGCCGTCTCCCGCTCGGCGAGCTCCGCCGAGCCGAAGGTGCTCACAGTGAGCCAGCGTGCGGTCCCGGCGAGGCGGGCCCAGGGGTCGCTGCGGTAGGTGGAGTGCCGTGCGACCCCGGCCATCGCGAGCGGGTGTGCGCCCTGCCCGAGGAGGGCCGCAACCCCACCGACGAGGGTGGAGAGGTCGCCGTGGACCCGCCAGACGACGCCGTCGGGCTCGAACCAGCCCGGTCCCTCCCCTACCAGGGCGATCTCGCGCACCCAGTCCGGTGCCCCGGTGGGGTCACCGGAGACCCGGGCCCGAAACGCGCGGCGGACACGGTGAGCCAGCTGGGCGGGGTGCGGTATCAGGCTCACCTGCGCAACTGTAGCCACCGCCACCCCCAGTTCGGGCAGCTGATCCGGGCGTCTCAGCCGGAACCGGTCGCGGTGGTCAGGGTCTGCAGGCCGGGCTGCCACATGCCGGTGATTGCCCAGCTGATGCCGTCCGCGGTGAGCAGGCCGCCCTCCCATCGTCAGAAAAGCGTTGGTGCTTCGGAGTCGATACCGGTGAGCAGGGGGCGGATGATTGGCTCGTTCCACCCGTGCTCGAGAAGGGCTGTGCGCCCTGCGCCAACAAGATGTACGAATAGGGGGCACTTGTGCGTCCATCTTTATCGTGCAGGGTGAACGTCCACTGCTCGGCCAATCGCGGCCTGCACTGCTGTCGGTTCCCGAGGTCGTCTGCACGGACGCAGGTCGACCGGCGAACGGGCGCTCATCTGTGTTGTTGGGACGTCGGGAACCTGATTGAAACCGTGAGAGGTCCCGTGGACGAAAAAGAGACGTCGCTAGTGACCGATAGCATTTGAATACGTCCAATCGGGTCACGAACCCACTAAACGAGGGTGTGCACGCACGTGGTTCAAAGTATCGAGGATCTCGAGCCAGGAATTCCAATGAACTGGATCGACGTGGCTGAGAACGAGTCCGCTGGTAGGGACGTTATGCTCGCCAGCCTTACCCCCAAATTCGACGAGGCAAGCCATCGTGTCTACTACGACCTGCTCACGAGGGCTATCGATGCCGAGGGGGTGCGCAACGTCGCACTCACGGGAGCGTATGGCACAGGGAAGAGTAGCGTCCTTGAGCAACTCGGCCGAGAGCGTGGCGGTGACGTCATAGAGATATCGTTGTCCACCATCGCTCCACCACAGCACAAGGGGGATGGCGATGGCGGACGGGAGGATGAAAAAGCCCAGACCAATCTCATCCAGAAAGAGATTGTCAAGCAACTCCTCTACCGGCTACCTGCGCACAAAACGCCCAAGTCCAGGTTCCGCCGCGCTAGTGCACCACAGACGAAGCGGGATTGGATTGTCTCTTCCATAGTCGGCGTGCTGATCGTCACTGGCGCTCTTTTGCTTGGGTTGCTCCAGCCACTAATTGAGTCTGTTGTACCCGAGCCGTGGGGTCGACGCATTCTTGCTTACGGCGTAGTTACCGGCGGGATCATCTGCGCGGCATGGTTTATCCGAAGACTGATTGCCGGTGGTCCAGCCATGAGCGCCTCCGTGGGTGCTGGCCTCACGAGCGTGACCCTATCGAGCGCGACCGATACCTACTTTGATGAGTACTTGGACGAGATCGTCTACTTTTTCCAGGCCAGCAAGACCAAGGTCGTAGTGATCGAGGACATCGATCGGTTCGAAGACATCACGGTCTTTGACGCACTGCGCGCCCTGAACGTGCTCCTAAATAGCTCCAGCACCCTTAAACGCATCGTATTCGTATACGCAATCCGAGACAGCATTTTCGAGAAGATCGAAAGTGTGGGAAGTCAGAGAGACGAGGATGTCAGGCGACGGGCAGTCGACGTCGCTAACCGCGCCAAGTTCTTCGACGTGATTGTTCCCATCGTTCCATTTGTAAACGCCGACAACGCCCGCGACCTGATGAGCCGCGCGATGAATAGCGACAACTTTTCGATAGACCAGTCGCTCATCCGTATCTCAGCGCGTCACGCCGCTGACATGCGGCTCATCCACAATATCAGGAACGAGTTCGAGGTCTACCGCAGCCGTCTCATCGAGCCGCCTTCGCGTGTATACGGCATCACTGACGATCTTGTTTTCGCGATGGTCGTCTTCAAGAATGCCCATCTGGGGGATTTCGAAAAAATCCGATACAAGGACAGCACACTCGATCACCTCTACAAGTCGTGGCGCGAGCTGGTGCGCTCCAATCTAAATGTCGAGGTTGAGCGGCTTGCCACGCTTCGCGCTGCATCCGAACTCGACGACGCTGCCGATCAGCGGGCACGCCTTTGGGCACAACGTCTCCTCGAACATGTTGACACGCTTCGGGCCAGCCTGCAGTCCGGGAACGGCAGCCAGACGACGCTCAATTTCGTCGGCGAAATCGATGAATCAATGCTTCAGCAGCGCGCAACCTGGCTCGCCATCGCGTCTGGCAAACTCCTGCAGCTCCAGGCACGCGCGCCTAGTGGACACACCCTGAGGCTGAGCTTCTCGGCAGAACAACTCGGAGCCCTGCTCGGGACTACCGTCGACCTGGATCAGTGGAGCGAGCCTGTACGAAGTGAGCTTGAGAAACAGATATCGAACTGCGAGGAAAACATCCGGTTCCTCCGCCATCATACTTGGGCCGAGCTCCGTCTCCGTCCCGAGTTCATCCTCCAG
Organism: Arthrobacter sp. UYP4; assembly: GCF_057291175.1. Taxonomy (NCBI): domain Bacteria; kingdom Bacillati; phylum Actinomycetota; class Actinomycetes; order Micrococcales; family Micrococcaceae; genus Arthrobacter; species Arthrobacter sp. UYP4. The sequence continues at coordinate 421,377 of NZ_JBXAVU010000001.1, read as the reverse complement.
AACCCTCAAGGGACCCTGACCTTCGATCAGCTCATCCACGAGAAGCTTGCGTCACCTTTGATCGAAGAACTCGTACGCCGCGGCTTTATCACTTCGCACTTTGCGCTCTACACATCCACTTACTACGGCACTCACCTCGGACCCGACGCCCTCGAGTACGTGCGCCGCTGCATCGAACCTGGCGAGCCTGACACTTTATTTCAACTCGATACCGAATCGGTTCAGCAACTCCTCATCGAGCAAGGCGCGGACAGCGATGACTCTGCCGAGATCTTCGACGACGCTAGCATCCTCAATGTCTCTATCGTCGACTATCTGCTCCAAAACCGCCCCCGCGCCGCGGCCAGAATAGCGAAAGGACTCGCGGCTTGGGCCAAACAAGAATCTGAATTTGTAGCAACCTATTGCGCTCGAGGAGAAGAACCTGCACTTCTCCTCGCTGCCATGGCTCCTTGGTGGACCGCCGCCTTGCAGTACACGGCAGTCGATGCACCACTTCCCCCTGAAAAACGCGTTCCCGCCGTCGATGCTGTCCTCGGCGCCCTCCCTCATTCGGAGGGATACGTCGCCGACGACAAGGTGCGTGATCTATTCGAGGCGCACTACGCTGACCTCACCTCCGTCACGTCACCGACATCGTCGGAACAGGCAGCAATCACCCTTGGTGCCTTTGCGACATGCAAGGCCATAATTCGGGACGTCAACCCGCTGAACGATGAAGCTCGCGAACAGGTTATCGCCCGCCGCCTCTATCCAATTACGAAAGGCAACCTACTCGAGCTCACCCGCGGTAACTCCATCGCGTTGGACGTTCTTTTTCAAGCAGATGAACGCATGTACGGGCACGCCATCGACCACCTTAGCGAGTACCTTATGGCCTTTGCCGAGGCGGCAGCCCCTGAGCACACGATTGAGGATCCTCGTCACTTCGTCGAAATCGTGACCAGAGCGGGCGAGAACGGCAATCTAGAAGACATACGCCGACTGGTCTCGCAATCAAGCGAAAACTGTATGGTGGTCGCGCTCACCGAAGTTCCGCCATCTGCATGGCCGATTATTCTTGCAGAAGACCGCACACCTGCCAGCTTCACGAACATCCGCTCATACATTGCAGAATATGCCCGGGTAGATGACGTCCTAGCTGCGTTCCTGACCAAACACGACGTAATCGAATGGGAAGAGGACACTTCACCGCTTGAGGACAGGCGGGACGTTTCAAGAGCGATCCTGAACGCAGCGGACGTCCTTCCCGATGCTGAGACCAGGATTGGATTGGTCGTACAGCTGGAGCCCGGCGAACTTCCCGTCGATACCATCAGGTCCGAGGCTGGGGAATTCGCTTGCCGACTCATCGAGGAGAACCTCGTCCGCGATGATGCTGAAACGTTCGCCAGCGACCTGATGGTCGACTGGAAAACCCGTGAAGCGGCGATCATGGCTTCAAAAAACTTTGGGTCCTTCGTATCACCCGAGACGCTGCCGGTGTCGCAGATCCCACAGATGCTACGAAGCGAAAAGGTCGTGCAGGAAATCAAGAAGACCGTGGTCGACGACCTCACGGACTACCTCGCTCAGGGCACGAGGCAACAAGCCGAAGAGATCGCACGCGCGCTCAACGCGCGGAGATGGCAGGTCCGCGTACCGCGGATCGAAGCACTCGTGGCCCGCGGCGTCGACCCAATGGAAACCATTCAATTTATCGTTCGCGAACCCGACATAGCAGTCGATAAATTGCGTGAACTACTACGAAAGATGGGGGACCCGTATGCGAGGCTCGCTGACCTGGGCCATAGCCCCGTGCTTGTACCCGACGACCATTTGCATCTTCAGCTTCTGAAGCGTCTCGAAGGCGTCACTGTTTCAACGTCAAAGAAATCGGGAACTCAATTGAGGGTGAATTTGTTCCGGACAGAGAGATAGCGGGCGCCGTCTCACAGCGGAATTCGGATTTTATCGTCACAAACCGCTCGGTAAGGGATGGCCATGCGGAACTGAGCAGGCGGCCGTATAGCGCTAGCAGAATCGCGCGATTTACCGCTGCGATTCAGAGACCGGGCTCCTGTGTGGGTAAAACGCAAGGAGGCTACGCTTGATCGGCCAGGCGTATCTCCCAGCGAATCTTGACGGAGGAGTGCGCGGTCGTACCCCAGGGGGCTGTGGGTTCGATTGCAACCACCTTGCACAGAACATGCCCATGGTCGTTGCGCATCACAGCAATGGACCCCACATCTATCGTGACGTTGTGGCTTCCGTAGTCGAGCGCGTTGGGGTCGTCGATCTCATCAAATTCCTTCGCATACCGCGCCAAAGCGACGACACCAGGCACGCCTCCATAAAAGTGGATTGAGGAAGGACCAGCGTTGTCCCACTTAGTCACCCAGGATGGGGCGTCAGGCTCCTCGTCGGCGCTGATAGTGAAGCGACCACCGTTCGACATGAAGTCGAACTTCGCACCCCAGCTCATGCCGAACCCTTCAGTAAACACCTTCGTGAAGTTCACGCCAGCCTCGTGTGCCTGGGCGCGGAGATCGGCAGGGAAGTCTCGGAGCCGGACGTCGTGGTCGCGCAGGTGCTTCCAGCCGAGTCGATTGATCTGGGGATTGGGATCGTACTCCCCGATATGGACGATGCTGATGCCCGCGTCGATAAGAAGCTCGGCGCAGGACACCCGATTGGTCCGGTGGTTCGCACAAGGCTCCAGCGTCACGTAGAGCGAAGCCCCGCGAACATCAATCCCGGCTTCGTCGGCCTTCTGAAGGGCCACCTGCTCTGCGTGGAGCTTGAGCACTTCGTCCTTATGCCCAGAGACCAAGAGCGTTCCCTCACGGGCTATGACAGCGCCGACTCGAGTGTTTCCAGGAGACTTGCGCGCCTCGACGATCGCTCGTGCCGCAAACTCACGGTCAGCGTCGTTCTTGGAATGGGCGTCCGTCCTGGAGTTATCAGTCATAACCGCACTTATACCCGTTTTCCCCGGTGAATCACGGTGAGCATCTCGGTGAAATTGGCGCCGTTGAGCATCGTGCGCCCCTTGATCATCAGAGCCGAGCTTCCGAGGACCACAACAAGGACATGCTGCAGGCACTCCAGAATCAGGACGTGCGCCCTTCTGATCTTTGGGTGTACTACTTTGGCCTCGGCGGGCAGCTAGATGAGATCGACATCGAGGCGTACCTGTACGCGCTCGTACCGATACCGGAACTCGAGTATCTACTGCTGAGGGAAGCCGTGCAGGACCTACTCACCCACCGCAAATAGGCTGCCACACCACACCTGTCTCCAGACACCCTCACGTGCGCCCGGAGTCCGCTACCCGCTGTAGGGCCGCAGCAGCGTCTCCGTCCCGAAGCAGTGGACGCCACCAAACCATTCGCATTCGTGATGTTGAGCTGTAGGAAGTCGGCTCCCATTCAAGGGCCTGATAGAAGTCCGCCTTCTTGACCATGATCACGAGTCTGGCGGGGGTCAGTGCCTGATGCGTCAGAAAAGGGTTGGCGCTTCAGAGTCATTGCCGGTGAGCAGGGGCCGAATGACCGTCTCGTTCCATCCGTGCTCGAGGAGGGCTGCGCGCAGCTGGACGGAGTGGGTGCGGAATTGGGCGCGGCCGACTCTGCGCCACCGGAAGGTCGAGGCGTTGGCGTGCCGGCCCTTCTGTGACCGGTCGAGCATGTTGAGAGCTTGTGTGCCGGGAAGCAGGTGGGTGTCTCCCCCGGCGCTGGCGTGGACGCACAGTGGGACGTCGCAGACGTGCAGGAGCGCGATGCCAGGGTGCAGGGTCTCTCCGGTGAGGTGTTCGTAGGCGTAGCGTTGCGGCCGCAGGGCGCGTTGCCCGCCGTCCCTTGTGACCCAGAATCGTCCGTAGCCGTCGTCGGCGACGGCGCCGGTCCAGATCCAGCAGTCATGCGGCCGTGGGCCCTTGATGACTTTCTCCCAGAACCGGTCAGCCTCTCCCCTGCGCTGCCTCATCGCGGCTACCCCCGCCGGTACGTCATCGGACCCGCGCCGGCTGGAGCACCATCGACCGGCGACCCTCCATCCCCACAACACCCGCGATGATGAGCGCCGCAGCAGCAGCAACCATCAGCTGACCCCACCACGGCGCGGCGGCCGCAACGACCAGAACGTACAGGCCGAGGAACCAGAGCGCGATCGCCAGGGCGCCGGCCACCTGGTTACGGACGCGCGGTGGGATGGGGAGCAGCAGCAGCGGCAACCTGAAGATGGCACAGACGAACCGGTAGCTGTAGCGAATGCTCGCGGTGAGCAACCAGCGAATAAGTCTGATCATCGGGTTTTCCTGATCATCGAGAGTCCTTTGGTGCGAGTCTGGTCTCGATTACATCGACCGTGGCCTGTCTCGCCGGTGGCTTCACTCTCGGCTTTCGTCCCTTTACGGGAGTCACCTGATCACGCTTGAGTGTTCGGTAAATGGTAGTCCTGCTGACACCGAGGACCTGGCCAATCTGTTCAACTGTCATGTCCTGCTGCTCATACAAGCGCCTCGCGGCCGAGGTCTGCTGAGGGCTAAGCCGCGGTGGGCGCCCACCAGTGCGACCTCGAGCACGGGCTGCCACGAGGCCGGCGTTCGTGCGCTCCCTGATGAGGTCCCGCTCGAACTCGGCGAGAGCGGCGAAAACATGGAAGACCAAGCGGCCACCGGGCGACGTCGTGTCGATCGTCTCCTGCAGGGACTTGAACCCGATCCCCTTGTCCTGCAGTGCGGTGAGCTGGTCGATGAGGTGGCGGATAGAACGACCGAGCCGGTCGAGGCGCCAGACCACGAGCGTGTCCCCCGGCCGCAACTGATCAAGCAGCTTGGTGAGCTCCGGCCTCTGATCGAGCGATCCCGAAATCGTGTCTACGAACACCCGGTAGCACCCGGCGGCGTTCAGCGCGTCGACCTGCAGCGCAGCGTCCTGATCGGTCGTCGACACCCGCGCGTAGCCCAGAAGGTGTCCCATGCCCTCCAATGTAGCGGAACTCATCGAACGTGGGCAGAAGTGGCACATAGATAGTGGCACTGAGTATTGCTACAAGAAACTGGCCCCAGAGTCTCACCTGAGGACTGACCGTTTGTGTAGCAGAAACGTTCGTATGTGGCACTGCGATCCAGGCGGCGAAGACATCCCGGACGTGCAGCGACTGTCCCGGTTAGGGCGCCGTCACCGGGCATTTTTTCAGGCGGGTCATACGGAAATCGCCCCGCCAACTTTCGTATGAGCTGTCCCTCCACCCTCAAGCCGCTTGAGGATGTCCCACTGAGGGACCGGCTTGCGGGCGGTTTAGCGAACTCTTGAGGAGGGTCCACCTGTACCTCGACGACGGGTTTGGTGGAACAGCACCATACCGGTAGACATAGTTTATGAAAGCGAACACCCCTATCGCGAAGACGCTATTCATCATCAGCACCATCATCGCGATAGCTATGCTGACCTACCTGTGGGTCCAGTTCGACAACACATCCCTGACAATCAAGGCGTTCTTCTCCCTCTTCGTTGTCGGCATCGTCAGCTTCAACGCGCGCCGAGCGTTCTCAAGCCGCACGCCCTGACCACTTGACCGAACCGTTCCCTACTTCTTAGAAGCGAGTCACCGTATGAAAGAGAACACCGTTGTGGCGGTCCTTTCGATCGTCCCGCTTGCTCTAGGTGTCATTTTGATTGTGATGCGCACGAAAATAGCTGCGATGAACGCCCAGGCTCAACGATCGTTCTTTGGCAAAGGTGGGGATACCAGGGCTCAGCGGTCAACCCCTACAGCCATCATGTTCGTAGGATTCGTCGCCATAGCCATTGGAGCCTTCGCGCTCATTGCCGCCCTATCCGGAGCTCAGTTCTAGTGATACTCGCTTTCGACTAACGCGGCGGTGAGGGATCAGCCTAGGAACGGCGGTGATGTGCTCTACTCCCTGCTCGCGTCGGGACTCACGAGATGGCCTAAGCTCTCGGAAAGAAGCACATTCATAGACAGGGGTAAGGCATGACGCAGGACTACCAACATTTTCCACAGGCAACGCATCAGGAGCCTGTGGATCCAGGCAAGTCCCTTGGAATCGCCGGGTTCGTCCTTTCCATTCTGGGTCCGCTGAGCCTGATAGGCCTGATTCTCAGCATCATCGCCTTCGTTCAGTCCAAAAGAGCCGGGATGAAGAACAACCTCGCTCTGGCCGGCATCATCATTGGCGCCGTCATCACGGTTGGCCTCATCACCCTCTTCGTCTTCGGCATCACGAACGTCGTACAGACGTGCGCCGAACTCGGCAGCGGTGTCCACGAGCGAAACGGCATCACCTACACCTGCAACGTGTGACCTCTGCCCCGCTACTGATTGCCACTGATGTCCGATGAGCGATCCCTCACAGCGATCCCTCACCGCGATACAAAGAGTTCGTTTCTAGCGTCGGCGCACGTAATCGACGCTGCAATGATCCGCCTTTGTCCTGAGAGACTCAGGTCATGACTGCCGACGTCAAAGCCATGCTTGACCGTGTGATCGTCGATGTGTTCGAAGAAGGTTTCGTAACCCAACAGGTCACTTCCACCGACCCCACATGGTTGCGTGGGGTCCAGCTGAGTAGCCAGGCCCACAAGGACCGTGCAGCGATCATCAGGGTTGGCCTCGTCTGGATGGACGCCTTCATCCCCGAACTGAATGTTCAAGCCGCGATCCTCGACGAGGACGATGACGTGGAGTACAAAGAGGAAGAGTTGACGAAGCTCTGCCGCGCTCTACGTGTCTACCTTGAAGGAGGAGGTCATGTTCGGCAGCGTCATCGATTATTCGGCCGCGGCAGTACAAACGTTCTAACGATCGAGGCTGACGGCTTCCAATGGCGCTTAGGTAGAAACTCCTGGTCCGGGCCATGAGCGCAGGAGGCTATAGGAGTCGCGGCAGCTCGCATATATAAGCGTGTGATGGCCCGCAAGAGGATCCTTTTGCGGTACGTGAAAGGTGTCCCACAGTAGCTAGCCGCTGTTATCTCTAGTCCGCTCGAATAACAAGGTTCGGGTGTGGTTGGTCCCAGCCATCTGCAATGTAGGTCTCGGCCTTGGCTCCATCAGGTATGAGTCTGGCCTCAATGCCGAACGCGATGTAGGAGCCACTTTCTTTCTCACCAGCGTTGAAGCCGCAGCCGCCAGTAGTTTGTTCATAACCCGGAGCGACGACGACCAGGCAAGTGCTTGATCCCAACTCTGTCGTCTCTATGCCTGCAAAAAAGCGCAGCCCTGCAGTCTCAGTGAGCAAGCGGCTCGATCCTGCATCGAGGTAGGTGATCCCCTACTCACTTGGCGGACTGTCGGCGGCCGTCGACGCAGTACCAAGGACATCGAGAGACTCATGTTCCAGCAGCGGCGCATTACAGGCTGCAGTCAAAAGGGTCCCGATGACGCCTACCGCTGCGTACGTTGATCTTCCACCGGTGCGCACTGAGGGCCCTTTCCCTTCTGGGTCAAAGTACAGGGCCAACGCCTGCTCGACCATCAGTACCCTTCCCGCTAGAGCATCGATCAGCGGACGTCGGTTAGCGTCCTAGCCCAGAGTGACATCTCATCTCGCTCAATACGAAGCCGCCGATCGACTCTTAGTGGTTTCGTCCGCGATCATATTTACACGCTGTGCGCCGCGACATCGAGCAGATGCGTAAGGACGCTCTGCGCTGACGCCCGTCGGAGGGAACAGCGCCGCCCTGTGTGATGATCGCGGCTTCCGGTGGCAGGCTGTGTAAATGGAAGAACGGATCATCACCGCGGTCATCGGCGCAGCCTTCGTCGGCGTCGGGGTCCTGTGCGCCCTGCTGATCCCACGGATCAACCGGTTCCGTGCCACACTCAGGAAGCCCGCCGCCCCCAAGAGGGCTCTGACCGTCTTCAAGGCGCACGGCATCAGGAACTACATCGGATTCTGCATCGGGACGGTGCTCTTCGGCCTTCTCCTCATCTTCGTCGGCGTGACCGACCGCGTACACGGCTGGGATCGGCAATAGCCCTCAGGGATCGCTGTACCGGCGCCCGCACTTCGGGAACGCGATAGACGGGTTGTACTTCATCTTTCTGGCTGTCCCGGACAGGGATCGCTGGCCGTCCCGCTCGAGGATCGACTTACGGGCAGTTCGTACATCACCGCATTCGGAGCGTCAATGCTTGTCCCTTAGGCTGACGAGTGAATATGCGAGAGGACTCCATGAGCAGCACTGCACAGGAAGGCGAACACCACCGGAGAATGACCATGAGCCAGCGCTTGGCGGTATGGGCGGCTCCAGTGATGGTGTTCATCGCGATTCCATTGAACGTTTTTGCTGGTTTCACCACGATGCTGATCGTGCTCGGCGTTGTCCTTGTGGCCTGGATCGTCTTACTATTGGCCGTTATTTGGACAGAACGCCGTCGAGAGGATGCCACCACCGTTGGAGAAACCGAACCTAACCGGTAAGGGATGACCTATGCACCTTGAGCTTGCGGCGTTTCATGGTCGAGGGCCGGGCCCAGGCGTAGGCTGCGCTGCCGTATGACAAGTTTAGGAACTCGGCCGACGGAAAGGCTCCCAGTAATGGACGCAGAGGAAGAAGCGACGGTAGTACAGGGGCATCGTACTTGGACCGGTATGCCAGCCGAAGGAGAAGCTGCTGTAGGCCGCATTGCTATCTGGGCAGCACGTGTTGAAGAGAACCTAGTGCGTCTATGTGCACAGTTGATTAACGCCGACAACTTCCATATTGGCTATACCGTGACTGCAAACATGAGTGCGTCAGCAATGGCCGACCTTGCGAAAAAACTGGTTACTGCATCAAAGTTGTTTAGCGACGAGGATAAGTCCTACGTCACGGCAACACTGGTGGAAGCGAAAGAAGCTTTAATGCAACGAAACCAAATCCTGCACGCGAGTGTGGGAGAAATGATGTTCGACGATAAATCGGTTCTTTACCGGCGGAAAAAGGGGTCCGTGCCCGACGGACCAAGTTCGGCGTGGGAATCAACCCTGCATGGATTAGAGGAGCTTGATGCAATCGGCGTTCGGCTTTTCAACGTATCAGAGGGCCTAGGGGCATACGTTAATTTGCCCTGACAGACGGCATCCTAGGCGACCAAAGGCCCAGCCTAAGCCTCGCAGTCATGGTTATCAGTCATGAATCTCTTACCGCTACGTCGGGGTACACCCTACGCAGCACACGCCGCACGTAAGCGGATCCCCGATCGGACATCGACCAGATTGCACTAGTTGGTGTCCGTCGGGGAACTTTCGGGGCGGAGCCTCCACCGGGAGGTTACTCCTGAAGTTGTTCTCGGCTCTTACGACGGCGACGCCGAGGGATCAGAAGGTTGAGTGTGAATGAGGCAAAGCCTAAAGCGCAGATGCTGTAGATGTAGGACGCATGCCCAAAGAAGGTCACCAAAAGAGCGCCGATCCCAAAGATGACGACTCCAGCGACGACGATGACCAGTAAGACGCGCACCCATTTACTCATGCGTTCAGACTAGACGGCGCCTCTCAGGGAGAGGTAACGCCCCTGTTTCCTCAAAAGAGTCGGCCTCGCGCGCGACGTAGGTACGAATTGATTCGCTTGGCACCGAATAACATCACAATCAACAAAACCCCGAAGGCAACTATTTTAGTGACCGTGTTTTGCCACCCACTATCAACTGGGAGGGTCTCTCCTGTAGTCGCAAGAGCTGCGACTGTTGCGGCGGCGTAGGCTGCGGCGCCTGACACTGCAGCCAACAGAACAAGGAGGCCGATCTGGATCAACTGCCCGCGCCAATCCCAAGGGCGGTGTGGCTGCGTGTGCTTTTGCATGATGTGAGCGTAGGCGACGAAGAGGTACTCGGCGGATTTGCGGGGACCGAAGGGGCCCGTAGGCGCTGAATAGGGTGCCCGCAAGGCGATCCTTGGTCGCTCATGGTGGCCACCGACTCGCTCGAAAGACCTGGTGTTACGGTTCGTCCGTGCCAGTAGCGTGTGGAGCATGACTGAAATTCCGATACAGCAGGCTCTTGAACGTTTTGACGCTGCAATTCGGATCGGCACACCTCCGTCAGCTCTTCAGTTCCTAGGCCCCGGCGTTGATGCTGAGTTGGTGAGGACTGAACTGGCATTGCGCGCGTTGCCTACCAGCGCTCAGCTGGAGGCCTTGTACAGATGGCACAACGGCACACACGCAAGTTCAGACACGCTCCTCGGATCGATGTGGCTGCTCCCCGGGTTATATCTACTCTCACTCGACGAAGCCATCGCTGACTACGACAGCTTCAAGGACGATGCCCGGTGGAACCCAAGCTACTTCCCTGTCTTCGCGGACGGCGGCGGGGACTTCTATGTCCTGGATCTCGCCCACGAAACAGAACCATCCATACGCCGCTTCTACTCAGAGTGGGCTGAGCAGCCCCTCGAGTACGAATCCCTGTCCGCCATGATTGAAACGGCCGCTGCAGCCTTCGAAGCCAAGGCCATTTATGTCAATGGAGCCGGGTACGTCGACGTCGACGACGAAGCTTTCGCGATCATCGCAGCGCAGCTAAACCCACTCATCCCATGGTGGACCGACCCGGTGTAATTGCGTCGATGACTGACCCGTTAGCAACAGCGACGATTGATTCCCGATGAGGGATCCCTCATCGGCGCGGTTCGGGGCGGTCAGGCGTGCAGGGTTGCAATCCTGTGTGGTGCACAATGACCGGATGAGTAGCTACAAGGTCGTCGATACCCAGTTCGAACTGCGCCGTGATGTCGTGAGCTTGGCACAGATTGTTCACGCGCCGGTCAGGCAGCCAACGGGTGAAGTGAAAACCTTCATCTTGAGCGCAAACATCAGCCGTCATAAGTCAGAGAAGTGGGGCTGGTCCAACGGTTCTGCTTCGGTCCTTGATTCCGACGGAGAGAGCTGGGGTGGCATTGTCAGCGTCAACACTGACGACGTAATCCGTCTCGTTCCGTCACCGAAGGACCGCAGCGCTGATCATCGATCTGCGTTGGAAGGTATTGCGGCAGGGCTGTTCGAACGAGCGGTCCGAGTCCTGACTATCGACTGAGCTTTCGCTTGTCCACCTTTGAGCCCCTCAGAGTCGGATGTCGTAAGGCGATCAGATAGTGGACTGACGCAGGCTGTCCCACTACGGGATCCCTCAGTAGGACGCTGGTTTCGGATGGGTGAGTCGGGTCCGGACGGCGACGCCGGCGTAGAAGATGGCGGCGATGTCGCCAATGATGATGGCTGAGGTGAGAATCCCGCCCGATATATTTCACTCACCGCCAACTTCGGCGGCTCCGTTTCATGAAAGGTCCGAACGTTGATCAACAGGCTTGAAGAGCTGGTCCTCAGTGACAAAATCAACGAGGCGATCCACCATGTCGCGGAGATGAATGCCCGACACATCAGCTCGCTGCTTCAGCCCGACACCATGGAACAGGCGCCGGAAAAATTCGACCTGTTCATTCGCCGGCTATACGTCTCTCTCGACTCGTCCTATGCCAAGGCTGACCTGGTGCACCATCTGCGCGGGGCTTACCTTGATGTGCTGTCACACCTGGACAACGCATCCTTCGCGGTCAGGGACCTGTCCCTTGAGGCGCTAACCGACGTCGTGCGCCAGATAGCTGATGACATCGAAATCCAGCCCCCGGCCGACAGCCCGAACAGAGTCATCTCTCCGGCAGCCCGTGAACGCTTCCAGGAATACGCCGGGCAGCTACGGGCCATGAGCTTTCAACCAACACTCGAGGAAAGCGCGGTACATGAGCAGGCCGTGATCGAAGAACTGGGCCGCGCAAGGGAAGACCCGTCGGCATGGCTGGAACTGTACCGCGCTAACCAGCTCGCCAGCCTTGAACCATTCAGCGTCCTCGACGCACAGGGAGATCTGGTGAACCAGCTTGAAGAGCTGGTACTGGGCGGCAGAATCGATGAAGCCCTCGATCGCGTGTCCGAAATGAACGCACAGCACCTCAGTTCGCGCCTTCGCTACAACGCGATGAAACAGGCACCCGAGAAATTCGACCTGTTCATCCGCAGGTATTACGCCTCCCTCGAATCGCCCTACGCCAAGGCCGACGCCGCCTACACTCTCACCGGTGCGTACATCACATCCCTGAGCTTCGCGACGAACGCGTTCTTCGCAGGACGCGACCTCTCACTGGACGCCCTCACCGTCGTCGCCGAACAAATGATCGAAGACATCCAGATGCAGGACACCCTGGTCGGATGCCCGGATAGGGTACTTCCCACGGCGACATACCAGCGTCTCCTCGGATATGCCGAACAACTCAAGGCAATGTCATTCCTGCCCACACCGGAGGAGAGCACCCAGCACGAGCAGGAAACAACCGCGTGGCTCGAAAGCATCGGCGAAGATCCCGTGTCCTGGCTCGAGATGTACCGCACAAGCCAACTCAGCCTTATCCGATGAGCGCGACGTCCCTGCAAGGAACGGAGAAGCTCAACAATCTCGTTCCCCCTCAAGCCCGCTGAAGGATCCTCCTGCGGACATAAGGAGACCTGAGCTCGAGGCTCCTACTGTGGATCTTTTGGTGGGAACTGTGTAGTGGAGTGAAAGCGATGTAGTCCCTGTTGAACTGCGAAGCCCACAAATAGTGCTGTTGGGGCTCCAGCGAAAACCTTGGCTTCTGGTGGAAGCAGTGCGCCCAGTAGGACTGAGGCCGCGACGGCAAGTACGAACCAAAGCCCTACCCTCTGCCAGGTCTTGAGCTTCTGCATCAAAAATGCCTTTCTAGTCAGATCTGATGACGACCGGTACGACTCGCCTTCCGATGCGACTCTACGTGAGAGCAGAAACCGCCTCTCAAGGATCCCCCGACGTCCCGCTGAGGGATCCCTCACCCGGCTTAGCCGCCCGGTCAGGGATGACCAAGTGGGCTCTTCGAGTTCCGACGATAGGTGCTCAGGCTCAGTTGTTATGTCTGGAGGCATATCAGGCTTGGATCAGTTCGTGTACCCCACACGGATCAATACGGACGCGATGCCGGTTAACCTTGCGCTTTTGATCACAGAGATAGGCGTAGTCGTGATCGTTCTGGTCATAGTTGGGGCGCTAGTCGTTGATTGCGTCGACAAGGCCAGGGACCGGCGGTCAAGGAAGTAGCACGATGGACAATCCCTCCGTTCACAGCTTGGCGCGGACCGTTGTCGGATACTGTCACTCATACAAGCCAAGGCCATTAGATTATGTGTGCTGAGATGGAGGAGATTCGATGACCCTGCGTGATCGCGGACGAGTTATTGCAGCCCTAGGTGGCGTGGCAGCCTTGATCATTCTCGTATTCGGCATTTACGTTGGCATTACCGCCGGGGTCTGGTGGTTCATTCTCGGAGCGGTAGTGGTAGGACTCGGTGCTTTCGCTGTTTATTGGGACGGCAAGCGCAAATCGGGCAGCAACCTCGGTCAGCCGGACTGATAGACGCCGCGCGGTCGTGGTCGACGGCGCGTAAGCGGATCCCCAACGGATGTCCCTGGCAGAACCGCAAGCACTCGATGAGCGCATGGTGAAATTAGCCATGAGGTTCCTCCCACGTTCGGGCAACTATGAGACTGACCCCCTGCGGCTTTTCTATTTCCATCTAGAAGCGCTGGAGACGTCTGTGATCCATCCCAAATACATGGATGATCAACTCGTCAGCCAGTTGGCTTTGACTGATTCTGACCTCGACTACGCCACCGCAGTCACCGAGCTTGTCGACCGCTGCTCTGGTAAGAGGGGATCGCCAACATCGTCAGGTGAAAGAGCCACGATCATGGCTGCCATCGAACAGCTCCGAAAGAGCGCGCCGTCGTCGGACCTCGACTACCGCTTCAGCCTCCTTGAACTAGAGCGCCTAGAAGCCATCGTCACCTCGATGAGCAACTGACGATGCGTCGGATGCCCCGATGGACGATCGGCTTACGGGAGTGCATGAGCACCTTCAGTGGAGTGGACTTTGCCCGTCAGAGCGTCAATTTGGTGCTGCTCAGTGTGATGCGAGAGCAGTAGCTTGCGAGCACTATCCTCCGAAAGAGGGCACGGGTCTGTCCCTGCATCATGACGAATACGGGAACCAATATGGCAAGTAGCAAGCAGCTCAAAGCTCCGATGATGATCGCACTAGTCATCTCACTTGTCGCCGCTTGGGCAGGAGTGCTGATTGGCAGCGATTCTGCTTGGTATTGGGCGATTCTCGTTGTTCAAGTGCTCGCGGTCATCGCGACGATTGTACTCCTCGTCCGCCTCGTCCGCGCTCAGCGTGACGAGTACTGGAGAGAACGCGGTCGTGACCCGCGCAATCCGACTCAACCAGGTTCAAAGGGCGGCTCATAAGCGGAGTCCGTTCGACGATCGGCTACCGTGCTTCTCCTAAAGCGGCGCACTTTGGTCCTACTGCTCCTCTTGGTGACGCAAGCTCCAGACGCCTCCGTACAACAACCATGGCATCATCGCGATGAGCGGCAGCCAGGACGCGACTCGTTCAGTATTCGCGAACAGGTTGATCACTCCGAGCAACAGCAGGGCACTTGCCAAGACGATGGTGAATCGAGCGAGAGGCCTCGATAAGGGGCGAATAGATTCCATATTGGCGAGAATAAGCTACCCGCGGGTCCAGTCCGTAAGCCGATCCTGATACGGGATGGTTCTGCGTACCCGCGCACCAGGACTGTTGTAAGAACGGCTGTCCCGCAGCGGGGTAGGAGTCATCGTTTTGTTTGTTCCATAGACTGCGCTCATGTTGATTGAAGAGGGCAAGCCACGGACTCTGGGTAACGCCAACACTGCAGTGCTTCGATTCAACGACGACACGACCAGAGGGCGGTTCCTACGCCGCGACGACGAGGATGCCTTCGAACTGTCCTTCTGGTGCGGTACCTGCCAGTTCCTGTTCAAGCGACTTGAAGGCTCGACCCAGACACTCTCCCTCCCCGCGGTTCAAGCAACACTCACCACCGGGCTTGAGCACATTGATGAGCGCGTGCTCGAAGCCTTCTCCCAGGTCCTGGAACCCGGCACTTACCTTCCGATGCTCCTCCAGATCCAGCCTCAGCTCACCGCGCCCGGGCGAACCGGTGATTACTTCAGCGAAGAACAGGTAGCGACCTGGGGCGTGAACGACTTTTGGGGGCTACCCGAGCACCCGCAAGTGCCCTACTACCGGACTTGGCAATCCGCGGTAACCGACGACGCCCACATGTATGAGTTCATCGTGCCGATGGTGCCGACGACCTACAACGATCAGAGCGTCGTCGCCGAACAGGCTCACCGCCTTCAAGCCTCCTCCCAACCAACCGCCGTGGCCGTCTCGACGCTCGACATCTGCGCGCCGGCGACCTTCAACAGTACGGACTACTACCGGCACTGGGGGCTAACTCACTTCCTGCTCGATGGTCATCACAAGCTTCAGGCGGCAGCGGAAACAGGCCGCCCCCTCCAGCTCCTGTCCCTACTCTCCCTCGATAAGAGTCTTGCAACAGCAGAAGAACTCCAACAGGTACCGCAGATCCGCCGCCGGCCAACCTCGCACCGGCAACACACGCACTAGGTACCACAGAGGGATCGCCCTACGTGACGCACATAGTCGTCCACGACGGATGCTGCACGAGCTAGCTACTGCCTCGGGCGATCGGATGCCGAGGTTTTGGTTGTTAGGTAGATCGAGATACCTAAGAAAAGTGCTGACACGCCGAGAGCGATGGCGGCTCTTACGGGCCTACCCTCGGACCAAATGATCGCCGCAAGTATCGCTAGAGCTAGCGACCCAAAGCACAGACCCCAACGAGCTGATCGCAACACATGCTCACGCTTCGGCTCCAACTGCGCTCCAATGTTCGTTTCAAAATCGGCCTCAAAATCACGGAGAAAACTTCCTCGCCCGCTGGACCTACTCAGTAGTCAGTGTAGGACTGCGGCATCATCAACTTCATGACGACCAACTGCGCGATCCCGTTTCCACGGATTAGCCAGTGATGACTTCGACAAAATCGGGCAGCATCGACTCAAGGTCGTCCCGGTGAGGGATCGGCGTACGCCTTCCGCTTAGGATGCGGTGATGAGCTCCTTGAACGTCCTGACGTTCCGTCCGCAGGATCCTGACTTTGTCGCTTCGGAGTTCAGCCACAGATCCCGCCGCTCAAGACGTCGAGAGAGCAAGCGGTTAGACATCCTCATTGATGGCCGGCCTCTGCGATTGTGGTGGCGGGACTGGGAACAACCGGAGTATGACTTCGACGTACCCGTACCGCCCCTAGTCACTCGCCTCTTTCGATCATCGATGCGGGAAGCTCTGATACAGCTAGGCCAGCTCCGTGGGTCAAGTCCCGGAAATAGACCCATGACCGCTGAGCTGTTTTATTGTGGGGAATGTTTCGACGTATCGGACGGAATCCTCGGCGTGCAGGTTAGTCGGGGCCAGAGCACAGTGACGTGGCAGAGGTTTGGGTGGCTTGATGAGTCCAACGGCATCACCGAAGATGCTCTGATCACAAACGCACCACCCATCACCTTCGATACTGCCGCGTACGACCGCGCCCTGGATGATGCTCAAGCCGCCCTCGCCGGCTTTTTCCGCCGCAGGGGGTAAAGACAAACAGCTCACGCATGAACCGTCCGATCAGGGATCTCTCAGCGGGATAGAGGTAATCCGGGGTGTTGTCCTCGGTAGGCTCGGGGGCGGCACTAGGCAAGGGGGCAGCGTGACTGACGAGATTCAGATCCGGCAGTGTACTGAGGGTGATTTGGCCGCATTGGAAGCGATAGAGCCACCGGGAGCGGGCATCGCCCGCAATCTCCTAAAGCACCAGGCCACCGGCACCGTTGTCTACGCAGCGGCTTGGTACAAGCATCAACCGGCCGGGACCGTCGTGCTGGATCTCGTTTCCGAACACACTCCGGAGCTGAAGCACCTCTTTGTGCAGGAATCCGCTCGAGGCGCGGGCATAGGGACAGCCCTGTGCGCCTGGACCGAGGCCTACGCCGTGCGGGCGGGATTCAGGAAGCTCTACCTCGGGGTCGGCACCGAGAATGACGGTGCGCGCCGGCTCTATGAGCGCTTGAGTTTCACTCCTACGGGACGAACAACAACGACCACTTACCAGTACGTCGACGACGACGGACAAAAGCAGCGGGCGACCGAGACCGACGACGTCTTTGTAAAAGCACTCACCGTTTGATCTTCATTGCCGCGGCACAAGCGTGTGCGGCTGAGGATCGGTATAAGGGTGGTCGATTTTCAGCTTGCGAGGTCCCTTCCCTGGGGTCAGGATCAGGGCATGACGACACCCAGTTCAGGTCCGGGAAAACAGGAGTACAACTCCACACAGGTTAAGCAAGGTGTAGCTGTCGCCCTGGGGCTCAGCATCATCCTATGGGTGATATGGATTCTTGCCTCCCTGGATGGAAGTTTGGGTTTTCCCCTGTTCCCAATCTTGGCAACAGTCGGGTTCATCATCGGGATGTCACGGCTGCGAAAGACGCAGGCAAGGGAGCGCGGCAACCACTAGCGTTGCGACCGCGTCCCGGCATATCCGCGAAAGCTTGAGTCCATGGTTGTCTGTACTCGTGACGAACCAGGAGCAGGGAAGCCCGAACGGACACAGGCGAAGAAGAGCGCAGCTACTTCTCTTCATCGGGATGCCCATCGTTGCGGGGCTTCTGACCCTCCTGACCGGTAACCTGCAGCCCGTCTTTGCGGCGATGTTGATCTACCTGCTGCCCCTCATCTCTCCCTCGACTCGCGATGGCGCACTTGCCAACGTGGCACCAGTTGCGATGTCGGCGCCGCGCGGATCGTCTGCAAGCTGGTGGGCGCGCCGTCGCCGCTGGGGGTTCTATGCCGCATTCTCGGTGCTTCTTGCTCTCAGCCTTGCCTTTCTGCGGTCAGCCCTCACCGATACCTGGGGCGGTGGCGACGCTGCTTTGGCTGTTTTATGCCTTATCCCAATCGTCGTGATCTTCCGGAAGCCACCGCAGATAGTTGCCGGCTTCGGTAGAAGTAGGTCAGTCGCCTCCCCTGGAAACACGTGAAGGCTGTCCCGCTGGGGGATCCTCACACGCTGCACTGTGGGCTCGGCAGGTAAATGCGTGCTCCTTTGGAACGGTGCTGCTAGCTGATAGCTCGAAGCGACTCGTCGAGTCGGAGGTAGAACGGACCGAAGGTGACCTAGATTCGGCACATGGGTACAGCAGCCAAGGGCCGAACGCAGATCGATAAGCTCCTCTTCGTCTCCCAAGAACAATCCCTTCCTTTGCGCATCCTTCGCGACGTCGGTGGTTTGAGAACCGAATTCGGTGTGGTGGTGGGCCTGTCTGAGGGGTGGGTTGTCGTGGCTGAACTGCGCGAGGGGGTACTTCGGGACGGCTACGTGGCCTTTCGAACCAGTTCGATCAAGCGAGCCAAGGTCTTCGATACCTTTATAGGCTTCGTCCGGGAAAACAACCAGTGGCCCCCGCACAGCCCGGTCCTGACCGCAGACCTCGGAAATCCTGAACAACCCATACAGACAGCCGCCAAGGCGGCAGGAGTCGTCTCGCTCTACAGGGAGGACAAACATCCCGAACAGTTGCTCATCGGTGTCCCGGTCAAGTGGAGTAACAAGCGTCTGTGGCTCTTCACGATCGATGAGCATGGACAGTGGGAGTCGTTCCTGGATCGGTTCCGTTTGAAAGACGTCACGAGAATCGGATTCGGCGGGGTGTATGAACGCGCCGTCTCGTCGACGGCCGGTCCAATGCCGGAGTCAATTCCGGACAAGGACGACCGTGGGAAGAAAGTACAACTGCCGTCAAGCCTGCCGGAGGCAGGAACAAGCAGTCCGGCGTCGCCGTCCCGCTGAGGGATCCCGCAACGGGATCGGTAGGTAGAGCATATTCCGTGGCTGTCTTCGGCACGTAGGTTGGTGTGATGCAAGCAGTAAGTGTGGACGAACGAGATCCAAGGTGGGAGGGGTACCACCCCCGCTATCGCCTGTACGTGTTCGAGGGACCAGGAAACGCAGTTGCCACCCTCGACATCATCGACGCAACGATCGAAGAAGCGTTGGAGCTGGCAACCGATACATCCAACAACGACGAGCAGTTGTGGTCGCTGGCTCTCGTCCACGATGATCCGCAGAGTGCACGCGGCCTGATCTGGTTGTCCGGAATGGACTACAACGACATCCCTGGCTCGCCCCAAGATTGGAAGCTGCGCGGGCACATGCAGGACAGGTACCTGAGGGCGAAACACCGCCGCGGATTACCGACGGTGCTGCCAACCGGGCAACGAGTTATCCGCATGTTCCCGGAGTGGGTGTCGGGATGGCCTCTTTGGGAGAACTACTCGGAGGAATACAACCTCACCGGCTCCGACCTAAAGCTCTCACCGGGCCTCAGCAGCGCGCTGTACGACTGGAACGAAGCCTGGTCGAACCGGGGTTTGGACGACCCGCTGCCTTCCGGTTGGCGTGCGACAGGCGAAACCCTCGCGCAACAACTCCAGGCAGAGCTAACCGACGTCGCCGAGGTCAGACCAGAATTCCTTACCTGATCACCACTTCGTTCCGCACCCCACCCGTGGTCCCGCTCAAGGATCCTTCAGCGCGCATTCCGCCGGCGCGATGAGGCCAGCTCGCACTCTCGGGTTTGAATGCTCTCAACAGCGGCACATACGGCCTCGGTCGCGCACGGAATCATGGGTCGTCCGGCATTCTCGTGGTCCTTTGAACCACGTCTATGCACCCACTAACTGTGCTGCCCTTCCGGCAAAAGGTCAGGGCAAGCGGACGTCGTGGAAACACTCCGTGATGCCATGTTCTGATACGGGGTTCGACTGCCTTATGCTGATGACTGGTCCTGCAAGCGGCCAACCGGTTTTCCGTTGATGGAGCCACCATGTACGACCGCCTTCTCACCCTGATCAGGGTCGACCTCGCGAATAACGAAGCAACGATCTCCGTTCGAGGCCGCTTCACCACCACGAACTACCGGGCCCTTGTGCCCCTCATACAGCGTGCCCGCGCTCTACCGGGCAACCCCATCGTCACCATCGACATCGCGCGGGCGGCCACGGTGGAAGCTGACGCGACCCGCCTCCTCCTGGAGGCGTGCCACTCGGCTCCCCCGCACATCTCCACACACCAGAGCCAGCACAGCGCCCCGGCCCCGGTCCGCATTACCGGGTCCGCTGCCCTGTCTGACACCTCACGCGTAGCTTCACCCGTCGCCGCCTGACAGTCCGAACACCTTCTCCACACCACCGGCCTGTTCCCCCGCCGAACAGCAGCTGCAGGACTCCTGTCCCGCCTGTGCTGTCCGTCCGGGGCCCGGACTGTGCTGCTGAACAGCACCAGCTCGCCGTCATGCCGATCCTCGTCGCATGTGCCGGCACCTCCTCCCTCTCGCGTTTTCCCCTCTTTTCAGGAGTAGTTATGAATTCTCGTCTTGTACCCACCAATTCTTTCCCCGAGGACCTCGCAGCACTTGAGGACATCGAGTTGCAGGTCCTGCACAGCAGGGTTCAGCGCCAGGTCGATCACGAATACAGTCACGAGTTCGGGCTGAACCCGGAAACCGAGTTCCGGGCAGCGGATGTTGCTGAGGAGTTCGAGCGCCGCGAGGCGCTGGCACCGTCGTGGGGTTCCCTGCTGCACTCGATGCTGCAGGCATGAGGGCCAACGGGGCACCTGATGCCCTTCCACACTTCGAGCACCGTGCCTTTGATGTCCTGGTAGCGGACCTGTCCCCGGCCGCCGCGACCTGCTTCGTCGCGGATTTCATCTCGATGCTTCCATCACGACTCGAGAGGATCACCGAGGCGCTGGCTGCAGGCAAGGACAGGGACGAGATGATCACGGCGTTGGCGAGCCTGGGAGTCAGCGCGAGCATGACCGGGGCGACGCGCCTGGCCCTGACCGTTGACACAGCGCTGGCTGATCTTTCCAGGGCCGCCCACCCCAGCACGTTGCTGCCAGTCCGGCTGCGGCGTGAGGCACAGCAGTTCGCATACGCCTATGCCTCGTTCCAGAAAGCGTCGTCACTGGCCGCATAAGCCAGGCCAAACACGCACCTGCGGAGTCCTTGCCGCGGTCCGTGATGGGTCATTCACGTCCGGTCCCGTCAGGGTGCCGTAGCATTTCATAGGTTCATGAGGTGACCCATGGTTCAGCAGCGAGCCTTCCTCCGCCTCTTTTCATACGTGAATGAGGACTCAATGCCGGATGAGCAAGAACTGGCCCGTGAAGCTGAGCGGGACAGCGTCACAGCCCAGTTGCAGAACATGGTGCTCGAAAGCGATGACGTTCAGGAGTTCCTGAACGGACTGGTGTCCGTCGCAGCCCAGGCCTTCACTGGGCCCTACGGCGACGTGTTCTGCGGCATCACTCTCCTGCGCCCAAGGTCGATGGTGACAGTGGCTAGCAGCAGCGAGAAGGCCCGCCAGGTCGATGAGGTGCAGTACGGGTTCGACGACGGGCCCTGCCTGCGTGCAGCCCGCGAAGGAATCACCGTCCACATTCGAGACTTCCTGACCGAGACCCGGTTCCCGGAGTACCGCGAAGCGATCGCCGGCCACGGGCTACGCTCAGCCCTGGGCATTCCCATCCGCCTCGACGAAGGAGCCAGCGCCGGCCTGGACTTCTACTCAACCGAACCGAACACCTTCGACGCCAAAGGTATCCGCGTCGCCGAAGGATTCGCCCGTGACGCATCCCAGTCCCTCCGCCTCGCCGTGCGGGTAGCCAAGCTCACCGAAGCAAGCACGAACATGCGGGCCGCCATGGAATCTCGCACCAGCATCGATATGGCCATCGGGGCGATCATGGGCCAGAACCGGTGCGGCCAGGAAGAAGCCACCGCGATCCTGCGAAAAGCGTCCTCGAACCGGAACGTGAAGCTACGCGACTTATCCGCGGACATCCTGAACTCGATCGGACAGCACGAACCCGTCATCACGCACTTCGACAGCTGATCCTCGACACCGCGCCTCACCGTTCCAGCACGTGCCTGCACACACCCGCACCGGAACCCGACAACGATCAACGGTCGGCAGTGACGGCAAAGCTCAGGCGTTGATCTCGTCTTCGACGAGGCTGGCGAGTTTGCGCAGGAAACGCCCGTCCTGGGCCGAGAAACCACGCGGCTTCTGGTCAATGACGCACAGCGTTCCGACGGTCCAGCCCCCGGGCCCACGCAAGGGGTAGCCGGCGTAGAACCGGATGAAGGGCTCCCTCGTCACCAGGGGATTGGTCCTGAACCGGTCATCTTCACGGGCATCCGGAACGATCAACGGTCCAGCGTTACGGATCGTCGCGTTGCAGAACGTGATCTCCCGCGGCATGTTCTGCTCGATGGGCCCGATGACCGACTTCAGGAACAACCTGTGATCGTCGATCAGAGCCACGATCGATGAGCTGACGTTGAAATGGTCCCGGGCCTGCTGCGTGTACCGGTCAAACCGCTCCTCGAACGGCGAGTCCACAAGATTCGTGCCAGCGACAGCATCAAGGCGTTCCTGCTCCGCCTCTTCCTCCGTAAACAAAAACACCCCCAGCGCCCCCAGCAACTTACGGGAGTCCTCCGGTGACTCTGCGGCCTCGTCGTCCTCGCTGCGGGGAACCTGGATGTCCACGGACGTGCCCTCAAGGAGCTCATTCATCGCATCCGCGAGAATGGTGCGCTCACTTCCCGACAAGATGAGCAGTCCCCCGAGATATGCCTCCACCTCGAACTCCGACACCTCACCACCCAGGGCGTAGTACTTCACCCACAGCTCACCAACCGAGATGTTTGCGCTGGACAGGGCAAGGGCAGTGAGCCTGATCTGCGTTCGGCCGTTCATAGGACCTCCGATCCCGCCCATCCTCGCGAACCTGAACCAACAACCCGAGGCGACAGTGAGATGAGGCCGAACCAGGGACTGCGGTAACGCACACAACCAATTATCAGCCTGCTTAGTTTTCCAAGGATAGTGCAGTATCCGGCTCGCACGAAACAATCACCCATATGACCAGAGGCGCTGACCGCTAAGGACGGCAGGCGTGTCGGATGTGGCATTGGAGCCGGAATCGCTCGGCAAAAGCAATGACGCGCGAGTCCTGCGGCCCCGCCTCGCGGCGACCAACGCTGACGGCGGACACACGGCGGGTACTTGAGGATCCTACGGGCCGTCATCACATGTCGGCCGCGCGTTCGGTCAGTGCTCGAAGCGGGTTGCTGGTTGCTGTTGACTGACGGATGCGACGACGGCGGCCGCGATGTCGCGGAGCTTGCTGTTCCTCCCGCATGCCGGTAAATGGCGAACAACAGGTGTCATGCGTAGCCCGTGCCCGTTACTTTCGAAGGTCGGGATAGATGCCCCTGGTCTCGGCGCGGCGGTTCCGGTTGGTCACCCAATCCGACGGGTAGATCTTCGGCAGGACATTCGACAGGGCCAGCGAGGCGTAGATGACCGTATTGATCGCTACGAACGCCGCGAGAATGGCGAACAGATTCGAGTGCAGCACCGACTCCGGAAGGAGGATACCAGTGGGGACGATAGGTCCTGCTGACGTGCTGAACATGGCCTAGGCCTCCTGGGATTCGAGCGAGCGTGCCGGGGCGGCGTGAGTGAGGTGCTTCCAGCTGGCCGTACGGCCGAAGGAGAGATCGACGACGCCCTTGACGTAGACGAGGTTGAGGAACATGTCGAAGAACAGCTCGGGGAAGAGGGTCAAAGCCAGCAGCCGTGCTCTCCACCCGCCCTTCCACACCGTGACGACGCGCTCGACGGTGAACAGCAGTCCGAGTCCCAGCCAGAAGGGGAACCAGATCCACGTCTCGAGTGCCACGACGGTGATCAGAATGAGCGCGAGGTAGGAAGTCAGAGCGATCACCCCGTACCCGATGCCGAGCTGCTGCGCCCAATACCGCATGGTGGGAGCTGTGACACCGTAGGCGCCGATGTTCTCAAGCGCTCCGCGCTGCCAGCGGAGCCGCTGGTTCCACAGGGTGCGCCACGACGGCATGAGCTCGGTCACGACGGTGCAGTCCTGTGGCGAGATCATGAGGCCTCCGAGGGACTTGAGGGCGATGGTGAGTTCGTTGTCCTCCGTGAGGGAAGCAGTGTCGTACACATCACTCGGTGTACCGGGGATGGTCCTGCCGCGGCTGGCGGCGATGGTGCGCAGCGCCACCGGCCGGAACAGTGAGGCGGTTCCCGTCAGTACGAACACCCGTCCGCGACGGCGGCGCATCTGGCGTGAGTAGCGGATGTACTCGTTGCGCTGAAACTGGCCGATCAGCCCGTGCCCGTCCTCGCCGTAGAAGAGTCCACCGACCGCCATGAGCGCGCGATCATCGACGAAGCGCGCCACGGCGCTGGCGAGGAAGCCGTCATCGAGCTGTGTGTCGGCATCCATGACCATGACGACGTCGTTGTCCCCCTGCTGCGGCAGGACCTTGGTGAGCGCCTGGTTCAGGGCGCCGGCCTTCTTGTGGGTGTTGCCGACCGACTCGATCACCTCGACACCGGCCTCGCGGGCGACGCGGACGGTATCATCCGTGCAGTTGTCGGCGACGACGATGATGCGCTCCGGCCGGTGCGACTGGCTCTGCAGCGACGCGATGGTCTGCGGGAGGGAGGCCTCCTCGTTGTGCGCCGGGATGAGCACTGTGATCGTGACCTCGCCGGCGAACACGCCTCGGTTGGCGGCCATGACGACCTTGGGGGCAAGGGGCTGGTGGTTCGGGTTCATCGACCGACGCGCCTTCGTCGCGATCCGGCGTTCCACCACGGCGAGTCCTGCTCCTGCGAGCAGTGCGAGGGCGATCGCGGAGAGGATGACGTTCAGATCCGGGGCGTCGGAGTTGTAGAGGAGGCTCCAGACACCGACCACAGCGTCGTGCGGATCGGCGACCGTGGTCTCGGGGCCGTTCACAGCGACCGCCAGCCAAAGCAGGGCTGCGGCCAGCGTGACGAGACCGACGATCACCAGGCCGACAATGCGATCGAGCTTGCCCTTGGTCGCGTAGGGCGCTGGCTCCGCCTCGTCCGGTTCAGGCTCAAGGCGATTCTGGAAAGCAATTTGCGTGGTCATGGAATGTGTTCCTTTCGAGACCGGCACCACGGCAACTTCCCCTGAAGTACCTGGCACGAGTACAGCGCCACCACCCAGCCGGAAGCCGCGCTTCAGCTTCGAGTCTTCCGCACCATCCTTAATCCAATCCGAGGCTAAACCCGAAGAAATAGGCAACGATTGCTATGGATCACCGCCTCTGATGATCCAGGCCGATGACATTCGTGGAGCTGTTCCGTCTGAGTAGATGACGAAAGAAGATCTGGAAGGAGATCGGATTATGGGACGGATCAGTGTGACGGAGAGTGTGACCCTCGACGGAATCATGCAGGGCCTTGGCCGGGTTGACGAGGACACCCGCAGCGGGTTCGCGCGCGGCGGATGGGGGGCCGGCTATCAGGACGAGGTGTCGATGACTTTCATGGGTGAAAGGATGACCGGTGAGGGGGTGATGCTGTTCGGCCGCCGGACCTACGAGGACATGCTCGGCTACTGGACGGCAGCGACGGACCCGAACCCCTTCACTCAGTATCTGACGCAGGTACAGAAGTACGTAGTCTCCCGCGCACCAAACCCGTCCACCATGAAGCTCGACCACCCAAACTCGACGCTGCTCACCGGTGAGGCAACACACACCGTCCGCGACCTGAAGGATCGAACGGACGGGAACATCACAATCCTTGGGAGCGGCGAGCTTGTTCGCGCCCTGCATACAGCCGGCATGGTCGACGAATACATTCTGCAGATTCACCCCATCGTGCTGGGTCAGGGGACTGCCCTGTTCGGAGCTGCAGACCGGGCAAATCTGACGCTGCAACGGTCCGTCACCACCACTACCGGTGTCATCATCGCCCAGTACTCCGTTACACCCGTATCCAGCGGGAGTGATGAGGCCGAAAGCGGCGACCGATAAGCTCCAATCGGAAAGGTCAGAGCAGTCGGGCACGCTCGAGACGGGGCTTTTCGAGATCACTTGCTCGGTAGGGATCGCCACTGCCCCGATGGAGTCTCGCTGTACGGCCAGGAGCGACTGTGGTGCGGGAGCAAACCTTACTGCAGTGTATGAAGGAACCGGCACGAACCGGAGGTCGATGTTAGCGGTGAGGGTACGAGTGACGTCAGTGAGAATCGAACTCAGTTCTGACGAGGCCATGGTTCTGCACGTGTGGGTGGCCAGCTTCAATCAGACTGGAGAGAGCACACAGGTACTGCCCTAGGACGACGAATAGACGCACCTCGATCGGAAGGTTCAGCATGAGCAGTGAGCGTGGCAGGAACAGAGTTCGGATTGCGCAGGGGCATACTTCGTGAGCGCGCCGGTCACTCGCTCGACCAGTTCATCCCAGGACTCGCGGTCGGAGTTCCGCTTGGTGCGCCCTGTGGCTCGATTGATTGCTGCTTCCGCTGTGGGTACGGCAGTGGTTGCGACGTTCCTCGATACCGCGTCGAGGACAACGATCAATCCGTTCAACTTCTTCGGGTTCTTCACCATGCAGAGCAACATCATGACTGCACTGGTTCTTCTGATCGCCGCGGTCCTGGAACTCGGCCGACGACCGGCTCCGGTGTGGCTTGTGCCCGTACGGGCTGCGGTGACCACCTTCATGGTCGTCGTCGGCGTCGTCTACAACCTGCTGCTGGCAGGTCTTGCTGGCGGAGTCGATCTGGCCTGGGCGAATTGGGTCCTGCACGTCGCGTTCCCCATCTACGCGTTCCTCGACTGGCTCCTCGCCACTGACCGACACCCCCTGCCCTTCACAACTATCGGGCTGACCCTTGTCTATCCACTGACATGGTGCGCGGTCGTCCTCGTTCGTGGTGCCACCGACGGCTGGGTGCCCTACCCGTTCCTGGACCCTGCTACCGGTTATGGATCCGTCGCCCTCTACGTCGTCGTCATTGCCGTCGCGTTCGCCGCGTTCGGCGCCCTCGTCATCGGGATCAGCAGGATACGCCTGCCCTGGGCGAACCGCTCCAACTCCACGCGGTAGGTCCCGCGCGTGGACAAGAGCCGCCGCTCCCAGCCCACCAGAACCGACCGGAGCCCCGAAATGCAGACGGACCACGGTGATGTCCGTGGTCCTTGCCGCTCACATGCTACTTCGTTCCACTCGCATCCGGGCCTTCGCTTCTCGACTTCGAGGAACGCCGCCCATGTCGAGACACACAGTCCGTCAATCCGAAGTTGTGGCTCGTCCCAGCAGCAACCACCAGCGACGCCATGTGCTCCCGCGACGTCGTCGGCCACGCCAAATGCATCGCTCATGGAGCGATAGGCATCACCGCTCAGAACGCGTTCGTCATGCTCACAAGCCGGCTTCTACACCAACACGAAACTCATCGACGTGGCCGAACACCTCGCCACGACCGGAGCAATACCCTCCCGGGCCATGAATGCCTGCCACCGGACTGCGGAGCGGAAACCACTAGTTCCCGACGGTCTGCTGGCCCAGAGGAGAATCGGCGGCCGTGCGCGTCCCGTGGCTTCCTTGCGGCCCGGGGCCGTCGTTCGAATGCGTGAGTCGACCGGGGCGTGGCTCAGCTGTGCGTCGTGTTCTCCCGCATCTCCTCGAGGCTCAGCTCCGGTGCGTCGCCTGCTGCCGCCTCCGGGTCCATCCACACGAAGTCCCAGTGGTGGCCGTCGGGGTCGTCGAAGCTCTTGGAGTACATGAAGCCGTGGTCTTGCTCGCCGGCGGGCGTCGCGCCCGCTGCGAGGGCCTTTGCGTGAACGTCGTCGACCTCCTCTTTGCTCTCAGCGCTGAGGGCGAGCTGCACCTCGGTCGAGGTGGTGGCGTCGATGATCGACTTGCTGGTGAACTCGGCGAAGAACTCCCGCGTGAGCAGCATCGTGGTGATCGTGTCGCTGATCACCACGCTCACGGCATTCTCGTCGCTGAAGCCCTCGTTGATGGAGTACCCGAGCGCTTCGAAGAACGTCCGGGATCGCGCGAGATCACTGACGGCCAGGTTGATGAAGATCGTGGTGGGCATGGAGACGATCCTTCTCTCGGGACGCCGGCGGCCCGTCGCCGCCGATCGTCACTGCATGATGGTGAGGGGCGGCCGACATTGTCAAACGACTGGGAGCAGCGTTGCGGTTCGGCCGGGGCCCGTGGTTCCCAGCTGCCACCCGGCCGCGGAGGTACGTCCCGTAACCCTGAAGCTTCACACGACACTCGAACGGGTCGATTGCCGTGCCACCTCTTCCCCGGAATCACGGGGCTCCCTCTGTCTGGGGAACTCCTCTCGACGCCCTTCTCGAACGCCTAGCCCCGTATGTCGCCGAACAACGACAGGGCCGTTCCTTCGCTGCCCGATGAGCTAGCTGACGGCGATCAGGGTCGCAACGATTGCGAAGACGGGGAGAACTCCTTGCTTGATAGCTGCGCTCCTCTTGGTCGGACTTGAGACGAACAAGACCAACGCTGCGGAAGCCATCGACCCGACCCCGGCAAGTATCAATGCCGCGCCGACACCGGCGTCAGCCGCAACGAACACGACGATGCCCACCAGAGCAATGAGGGCGAGGAAGAGATTGTAGAAACCCTGGTTGAACGCGAAACTCTTCGTGACCTTGACCTCGGCATCACTGGCCGGCCCGAACGTGCGACGCGCCTGAGGACCTTCCCACGCGAGGGACTCCATCCAGAAGATGTAGAGGTGCAGTACGGCAGCCAAGGCGGTCAGGATCAATGCCATCAGTGTCATGGTGAGCTTTCCGGTAGACGTGCACGGTCCTAAGCGGCGAGAACGAGACGACTCTACCGAGCCACTACACGCCGAATACGGTCGAGCCCGAGCAGCCAGCGACTCCACGCAGTCGTGCCCACAGCCTATCCGGCCGGATACCATCACGACGCGTTCGATAGGCGATGCCCTGTCGGTGCATCCGGCCAGCGCCGGGAATCCCTAGGTTCGGCACGGCAGACCTCGACCTCATCGAGGCAGCACCACCCCGCAGAGCCACCACAGACGCACGCACCACCGAAGCAGGTATGGCCCGCGACCGCAGGTAGCCAGCAATACAGCGGAGTCACCGACTCTGGATCTCGAGCATTTCCCGCCGACAGGTGGCATATGGAAAGCGAAGGCAACGCCAGTCGGAGGATGACGCGGAGGAACTGGTAGTTGGAGGGAATGCTCGCCGAGCCGCCGGCGGAGGAATCTGATGAGTGAGGACCCTTGATGGGAGTTCGGCTCCGATTCCGGCGGCTGGTCCCTCCGGTAGCTCCGATCTCGACGTCCGCCGCCTGGTGGGAGTCGCCGGATCGCGTCCGAGCGTTCGCTACCCCGGCTGTCGACGCTCAGTGGGGACGGCGCTTCCTAGTAAAATGACGATCGGATCTCCGACTGGTCTCCCAATGCTGATGTGTTGAGTTGGTGTGCCGACGCTGCGAAGGCAGCACCATGCCATCATCCAGTGAGGAAGACCCAGTGATCAAGGCCTACACGTTCGACGACCGATTCGACGTCGTCCGCTTCGAGCGTTGCGCTGTCTCCGTGCGTGCCAGGACGAACGTCGTCATCTCCGAGGTAGATGCTCTGATGATCCTGCGGCGATGCTTCGAGCTGACGGACAACCGGCAGTACGTCGTCCTCCTGACGGTCGCCAACATCATGGGTGTAAGTGCTGGTGCCCGCCGTGTCCTGTCCTCCTCCCGCAACGTTCTTGCTGCAGCGCTGTTCGGCCAGGGTGCCATGGATGAGGTTCTCGCCGGTCCCTATCTGCGGGCCGTGTATCCGGGCGAGTACTTCACCGAGGAAGCCAGCGCCCTGCGGTGGCTGGCCATGATGCACGATCTCGTATGCGCCGACCCTGTCCCCCATGCCCTGAGTCTTACCGTGGACCTGGATCCGTTCCGCCCACGGAAGCCACGAGTAGCCTGAACCGCGTCACTTCCGCGGCACCCGGTCGTTCTGGCGCATGCAGGGCGAAGCACAGCATGGCGTTAGGTGTCGGTGGTGGGGCAGCGCCGCCGTCACAACACCCCCCGGCGGGAACTACGCCTCGGGTGATGTGGCGGTCACTGACCCAGCCCGGAGACGCGGCTTTCGACGCACATCGACGGGCACTTCGGGAGCTAGCCGGCACCGTCTGACGCATTATTTCTCGATCAGACGTCTCGTCGACCTGAAGCATCACGAGACACTCGAACGGCTCGAGCCCCGTGCAACCATTCCCCGGAATCGAAGGGGGTCCTTCGTCCCAAGTACCCGCCTCATCGGCTTGCAGCAGTATGGGCGGCGGGGAGCACTTCCCCACCGCCCATATCCGCGCGGACCCGTCAGCTTCTCCTGGAGAAGCTACTGGGCCTTCCCGTTGCCCGGTCGTACGGTGATCGCAGCCGTTGCGGTGGTTTCGATACCGGCGTGGTTGACCGCAGTGGCGGTGAGCTCGAAGCTGCCTTTGAGCCCTTCGATGGGCAGTTCGTATCGGCCGTCGACTCCGGTGATCTCCTGCCCGTCGAAGGTGACGGTGAGTGAGCGGACGCCCGACTCGGCGTCGTCTGCTCGGATGTCGAGCGTGAGTCCGCGCTTGGCACCGACCTTCGTGTCCTTGAGCCCTGTGACGACTGGTGCTGTCTCGTCGGGCACCGGAGCATTCACGTAGGCGATGCTCGGAGCGGGAGGCGTCGTCATCCCCTCGCCCAGGAAGAAGCTCGTGTGAGGGGGCTGGTTGTAGGCGGTGTTCTGCCATGCGACGCCGAGACGGTACACAGGATCGTGCATCAGGGTGCGGATGCGGTGCTCGGTGACATCGGTGGTGGTGAGGATCTTCAGCGATGAGTGATCGGTACTGCGGTAGACGAGTTCTTCGCGCCAATCACCGAACAGGTCGGCCTGCAGGGCCGGGTTCCCCTTGGTGCCGTTACCGGTGAGTGCGCCGTCGAGGGTGAGTAGCCGTTCTTCTGTCGTCGACTCCCAGTCCCACTTCGAGATGGTCGGGGTCGCACCGGTGGCGAGCTCCAGCGGGTCGGTGTAGTCGTGGTCGGTGATCTCACGCAGCAGGTCCCCGTCCCACCAGGTGAGGAAGTTCGCCGCGGGGATGCTCGTGCCGAGGTCCGTGCCGTCGGCTGCGCGGAGTGACCCGACCTTGGAGTAGAACTTGTAGGTCCCTCCGATCGCCCACGCCTCGTTGCCCTCATGGGTCGGGTCGATGTCGCCTGCAGCTCCGCGACCGGTGTCACGGGTACCGGGGATGGACCAGAGGATCTCGCCGGTTGCGGCATCACGCATCGTTGCCGCACGCTGTCCGCTGCTCGTCATGCTCTCGTGCACCGAGTAGACCTCGAGCCCGTCACGGGAGGGGATGTGGTCCGTGACGTGCATCGCGTCGCCGTGGCCGAGGCCGGTGGTGTACAGCGGGGTGCCGTCGCTGTCGATCGTCATGGATCCGAAGACGATCTCGTCGGCGCCGTCGGCGTCGACGTCTGCGATGGAGAGGTTGTGGTTGCCCTGGCCCGCGTACTGGCTGCCGGCAGTGGTCGAATCGAATGACCAGCGCTCCTGGATCCTGCCGTCGACGAAGTCGAACGCGGCGATGGAGGTCCTGGCGTAGTACCCGCGGCTGAAGATCATGCTCGGGGTCTCACCGTCGAGGTAGGCCGTGCCCGCCAGGAAGCGGTCCATCCGGTTCCCGCTGGTGTCACCCCAGGAGGCCAGCTCTCCGCGCGCCGGTACGTAGTCGATGCTGTCGAGGGCCGCACCAGTAGTGCCCTCGAAGACGGTCAGATATTCCGGCCCGGCGAGGATGCGGCCGCTCGTGTTGCGGTGGTCCGCCGCGGCGTCGCCGATGACGACGCCGGCACCATCGACTGTGGCGTCGGCGGTCTTCATCGCGACTTCGGCTCGACCGTCACCGTCGTAGTCGAAGACCTGGAACTGGGTGTAGTGCGCTCCGGCACGGATGTTGCGGCCGAGGTCGATCTGCCACAGCCGCGTGCCGTCGAGCGTGTAGGCGTCCAGGTAGACGTTGCCGGTGTAACCGGAGCGCGAGTTGTCCTTCGCGTTCGTCGGGTTCCACTTGAGGATGATCTCGTACTCGCCGTCGCCGTCGAGGTCTCCGACCGATGCGTCGTTGGCTTCGTACTCGTAGGTCTCCCCTGTCGGAGTCGTTCCTCCTGCCGGGCGCTGGAGCGGGATGTCCAGGGACTTATCCCCCCACGGGCTGAACTCATCGGTGACCGTCACTTCGCGCTGGTCGATCAGCGCGGTCACGCGGTAGACAGAGGTACTGGTCCCTGCCGCGTCGAGCATGTTCGTGCTCCCGGTGATCGGGTCTTCAGTGATGCGCACGCCGTCGCGGTAGACGTGAAACCCGATCGATTCGGGGTCGAGGCCGAGCATCCGCCAGCCGACATAGACTCCCCCTTCGGTCGTCACGGCGACCGGGGCCCGATCGAGGTATTCCATCTGCCGGACCGGCGTGTCCTCCGGCGCAGCTGATGCAGGCACGCTCACCAGCGTTGCAGCAGCAACGGCGGCCACTGCCGCCGCTCCCAGTCCTCGTCGTGATCTTCGTGGGTGGACGAATGAAACCATAACCATCTCCCTTGATGTCCTGGTACAGAAGAAAGCCCAGAGCCTCCCCAGTTGGGAAACCGCTTTCCTTAACGACTTCATCGTCCGTTCGCGGCCCGACGGTTGTCAAGAGCAACAAGCCGGATCGTGCATCGCCCCTGAGGACATCACGGGCCGAACCGCTGTTACTGCAGAGTGAGGCATCGCAGCGGCGTGGGCTGCTCGGACGGGAGCGGTCCACCGTGCATCCAGCGTTCCAGTAGCCGGATGTCGCACCACCGGTCACTTCAGAACTCTCCGTAGGGCCAGTCGAAGTGGGCGCGCGTCTCCTCGAGCGGCAGCTGCAGGGTGCGGGCGATGTCATTCCAACTCGCGCCTTCATTGCGTGCCAGCCGGACGGCCGCTGCCAGCTCCCTCTCGGCTCGCTGCGCCTGTTCCTGACGGTCTTTCAACAGGGACTTCCAGTCCTGGATGAGCCGGCCATGCAACGCCAGGTCGTCGTCGCTCGCTTGCTCGAAACAGTCCCCCAGCAGCCGGTACGAGGTGAAGGCTCTGAGGGCTTCGTCGGGGCTGAGGTTGTCGAAGTCGTCGGTGTTGTTCGGACCTGCATAAGGCGGTCTCCTCATCGGCGTGACTCCTCAAGAAAGCGTCGTGTCGGGAAATCCTTCACTCGGGCACAGCGGGAGTAGGGCCCGAACGGCCACCTGCGCCCCTTCACCTGGCCGGCGAAACCATCGTCGTACCTGGGGACAACTGATCCTGCACGGCAGGATAGACCTCACTGGTCGAGTCCGTAACCCGCGACCCCGCGGCCGGGACGACGAACGGTGCGTGCCAGAAGCAATGGTGCTTCGGCGAGACCACTCGAGCTCGGATGATCGGGAACAGGGTGCGGCTGCTGCGCCGGCCGTTCGCGGCGCCGTGGATCTCGATCCGCGGCGCCATGATTCGCGGCTGATATTCGTCGCCGGCGACACTCCTGGGAAGCACAACGGGTGAGACACGTTGCGCCGCTTCCTCTCGTCCGTCAGCGAACTGGCGTGCAACAGCGTCACCGATCAGTGAAGAATGAGAAAGTACGCCACAGGCCGCGCACCGTGAGTGCTGTTCTCGACGGCGAGGTCGAGAGCCCCTCCGGCGGACACACCGTTTGCCCGCGTATTCGTCCTGGTCTGCGTCCCTGCACAGCGCTGACCCCCGTCAGAACAGGAAGTGTTCATGCCCTTTCGAAGCAAGCAGACCCTCGAATCCTGGGTCGAGGAGTTCCGTACCACCCGCGAGGGTGGCGCCCTGATCACTGTCCTCGTGCAGGAGGGATTCGATGGCGCGGACACCGGCCTGGTCACCGTCCCCCTGCGCGACGACGGCACGGAGATCTATATGCAGCCCGTCGCCCTCGGAGACCCGACCTGGTCGGTCACCATCGGGATGCGGAACGCTGAAACGACGTTGAGCGCAGCCCAACTCCACGGGCTTGCCGCCGAGCTCCTCCTCGCGGCCTCGCTCTGCCAGTTCCTCCAGGAGAAATCCATCCACCACGTCGAAGAACCAGCCGAAGACCGGGACAGCGACCACTAGGGTCTCGGGGTCCTGCGTCGACAGCCCTCCTGATCACCGATGGAGCGCCTGGCCGCTCGTTGCGCGGCAGGCTTCGCCGGGTCGAGATCCGGGCATCAGCCCGGCCTGTCAGTCCCCTCGTCACTCACGGTGTCAGTGCCGTGTTCTACGCTGTGTAGTGGAGTCCTGTCCGGGGTGTCCGTCGTACTCGACCTACCGTGCACCCTGGGCAGGACTTCCGACTGCCCGCGGGTCCTGCCCACACTGCGGCCCGCAGCGCGGCCCGCAGTGCGGCCCCGAGGAGGGACCGCGCTGCGGACATCAGAGGACGCTGCGGTACACCCCGAGCGTCGTCTCGGCGATGGAGCCCCAGTCGAAGTGCCGCTCCGCGCGTTCCCGTCCCGCCGCGCCCATCGCGGACGCCTTCGCCGGGTCACCGACGAGCGCGTTCAGGGCCGCCGCGAAGTCGTCGACGAACCGCTGCGGATCGAGCGGCGTGCCCGTGCCGTCCTGCACCTGCTCGATGGGCACCAGGGTGCCGGTGACGCCGTCGTCGATCACCTCGGGGATGCCGCCCGTGGCGGACGCGACGACGGCGGCGCCGCATGCCATCGCCTCGAGATTGACGATGCCGAGGGGCTCGTAGATGGACGGGCACGCGAAGACGGTGGCGTGGCTGAGGATCTGGACGACCTCGCGGCGCGGCAGCATCTTCTCGATCAGCACCACGGACCCGCGCCGCTCCCGCAGTTCGGTGATGAGCACCTCGGTCTCGGCCGCCAGTTCCGGCGTGTCCGCGGCGCCCAGGCAGAGGACCAGCTGCACGTCGGCCGGCAACTGAGCGGCCGCGCGGAGGAGGTACGGTACACCCTTCTGCCGCGTGTTGCGGCCCACGAAGACCACGCTCGGCCGGTCCGGGTCGATCCCGTGGGCGCGCAGCGCGTCGTCGTCCTCGTCCCGCGCCCACTGGGCGACGTCGATCCCGTTGTGGACCACGTGCACCTTGCCGGGGTCGACGTCGGGATAGCTGCGGAGGATGTCAGCCCGCATTCCGGCGGACACGGCGATGACGGCCGCGGCCGCCTCGTAGGAGGTCTTCTCCACCCAGGACGAGAGGGCATAGCCGCCGCCGAGCTGCTCGGCCTTCCAGGGGCGCAGCGGCTCGAGGCTGTGCGCGCTCAGGACGTGCGGGATGCCGTGCAGCAGGGACGCGAGGTGACCGGCCATATTGGCGTACCAGGTGTGCGAGTGCACGAGGTCGGCGCCTCCGATGGCGTCGAGCATCTGGAGGTCGGTGCCGAGGGTCTGCACGGCGGCGTTCGCTCCGGCGAGCCCCTCCGGGACGCCGTAGGACAGGACGGATGCTCCGTGGTAGTCCTCCGGCCGGGGCGCACCGAAGGCGTGGACCCGGAGGTCGACCTGCGGCGCCAGGACCCTGCTCAGTTCGGCTACGTGCACCCCCGCGCCACCATAGATCTCGGGCGGGAACTCCTTGGTCACAATGTCTACTCGCACTATCTCAACGTAGTGCAGTGCGTCGGAGTCCTCTAGTGTGAAGTGGACCGGAAGGGTTCCGGGATGTGGGACCTACGCCGGATCGGTCCGGATCGGGACGGCAGATCACTCAAGGAAGAGCGGGGGGTCGATAGTGGCACCGAAGAAAGTACTTGCCGTGGTGTTGGCAGGCGGAGAAGGCAAGCGGCTGATGCCATTGACGGCGGACAGGGCCAAGCCCGCCGTGCCGTTCGCGGGGAGCTACCGGCTCATAGACTTCGCGCTGTCCAACCTGGTCAACTCGGGATACCTCCAGATCGTGGTGCTGACGCAGTACAAGTCGCACAGCCTCGACCGGCACATCTCCGAGACCTGGCGGATGTCCACGCAGCTGCAGAACTACATCGCGTCCGTCCCGGCGCAGCAGCGACGCGGCAAGAGCTGGTTCCTCGGCAGCGCCAATGCCATCTACCAGTCCCTGAACCTCATCCACGACGCCCAGCCGGACATCGTCGTCGTGATCGGCGCGGACCACGTGTACCGCATGGACTTCCAGCAGATGGTCGACGCCCATGTGAAGAGCGGCGCTTCCGTGAGCGTCGCGGCCGTGCGGCAGCCGATGAACCTCGTGGACCAGTTCGGCGTCATCGAGGTCGACCAGCACGACCCCGGTCGCATCGCGGCGTTCGTCGAGAAGCCGACGACGACGCCGGGCCTGCCGGACGATCCGAACAGCTTCCTCGCGTCGATGGGCAACTACGTCTTCACCACTGATGCGCTCGTCAAGGCCCTCGAGGACGACGCCGCACGGCTCGACACCAAACACGACATGGGCGGGGACATCATCCCCTACTTCGTGGAGCGCAACGACGCCGCGGTGTACGACTTCACGACGAACGACATCCCGGGCGCCACCGACCGGGACCGCCAGTACTGGCGTGACGTCGGCACCATGGACTCGTACTACGAGGCCAACATGGACCTCATCTCGCCCCTGCCGCTCTTCAACCTCTACAACCTGCAGTGGCCCATCTACACGCGGCAGAGCGTCTCGCCTCCGGCGAAGTTCGTCCGGAGCGCGTCGGGCCGGTCCGGCGAGGCGCACGACTCGATCGTGTCGGCCGGCGTCGTCGTCTCCGGCGGCGCAGTGCAGGGGTCGATCCTGGCGACGGATGTGTTCATCGACGAGGCCGCCGAGGTCACCGGCTGCGTGCTCCTGGACAAGGTCACCGTCGGCGCGGGCGCCGTGGTCCGGCGCGCCATCATCGACAAGAACGTCCGCATCCCGCCGGGCGCCCAGATCGGGGTGGACTTCGAACTGGACCGCAGCCGCGGGTTCGCGGTCACGGATTCAGGGCTGACGATCGTCAGCAAGGGCCAGGTCGTCGCACCGGCCTACCCCACCACCTGACGCACGCGCCGAAAGGCCCCCGGCACGCGCCGGGGGCCTTTCCGTGTCCCGGGGCTAGGCGACCCTCGTGATGGCGACCCTCACGTTCAGGGTGGAGCCCCCGCCGCCGGAGAGGATGCCCTTGAGCGGCGAGACGTCCCGGTAGTCGCGGCCGCGGGCCACGGAGACGTGGAAGTCGCTCACCGGGCCGCTGTTGGTCGGATCCCAGCCGCGCCACTCGCCGTCGTACCACTCGACCCACGCGTGCGACTGACCCGCCACCGTCTCGCCGACGCCGGCGCTGCGTCGCGGGTGGAGGTAGCCGGAGATGTACCGTGCGGGGATGCCGAGGCTGCGCAGGGCGCCGATGGCGACGTGCGCGAGGTCCTGGCAGACGCCCTTCCGCTCGGCCCAGGCATCGCGTGCGTTGGTCTGCACGCCGGTGGCCCCCTGGACGTAGTCCATCTCCGCCCTGAGCCAGTCGAAGACGGCGTGGGCGGCCGCATGCGGGTTCAACCCCTCGGTCACGGCTGCGACCTGTTTCCGCACCTCCTCCCCCGGCTCGCTGAGCGGCGTCTGGCTCAGCCAGTCGGAGAAATCGTCCGTGAGGGACGGCGCCGCGAGGTGCTCCCAGGGCAGGATCTCGTCCTCGCCGGGGACGCGCTCGGACCGGCTGACCTCCACGGTCGAGACGGCCGTGACCTCCAGGTGCTCGTGGGGCACGTGGACGTCGAACGAGGTCACGCGTGTCCCCCAGTAGTCGCGGTAGGTCGCGACGGCGGCACTCGAGGGGTTCACCTTCAGCGTGGACTCGAGGACCACCTGCTGCGGATCGGTCAGCGGCGTCATCCGGGCCTCGTTGTAGGACAGCGAGACCCGGCGCAGGTAGTCGTAGCCGGTGCGGTGTTCGATCAGCAGGCGTGTCATGAGACCTCTCCGACCCAGGACAACTCGTCGGCCTGGGAAAAGTACGTGCGGGAAACGGCATCGGAGGCCCGCGCACAGGCCTTCTGGACGCGTTCCATGTGCTCGGGCAGCTCGGACATCAGGTCCCGCGTCTGGTGGAACTCGAGGAAGGTCCGGGCCTGTCCCACGATCCGGCTGGCGTCGTTGATGAAGCCGACGCGCTGGTAGGCGGGATTCAGCTGGGTCAGGCACTTCTCGGCGTCGCTCAGCGCATAGACGATGGAGCGCGGGAACAACCGGTCCAGGAGCAGGAACTCGGCGGCCTGCTGGTCGCCGAAGGACGCCCGGCGCGTCCGCAGGAACGACTCGTAGGCGCCGGCGCAGCGCAGCATGTTGACCCAGGAGAGGCCGGCCGCGTGGACGTCGTGCGTGGAGAGCATCCGGGCCGTCATGTCCGCCCGCTCCAGGCTGCGCCCGAGGACGAGGAACTGCCAGGACTCGTCGTGGCTCATCGTGGTGTCGGAGAGGCCGCGCACCATCGCGGTACGCTCCACCACCCAGTGGCAGAAGCGGTAGGTGCCCACGACGTCCTTGCGGTGCTGCGTGAGCCCGTACCACGTGGTGTTGAGGCTCTCCCACACGCTGCTGGAGACGGTCTCACGGGCGCGGCGGGCGTTCTCCCGGGCGGCTCCGAGGGCACCGGCGATGGAGGTGGCGCTCGTCCGGTCGTACGCGAGCGCCTGCAGCAGGTCGGAGAGGTCGATGTCGTCCTGCTCCGGGCGGCTGCCCATCACGCCGAGCAGCTGGCGCGAGGTCTCGCGCTGCTGGGGCAGCGGCATCTGGTTGAGCCGTTCGAGATGCACGTCCAGGATGCGCGCGGTGCCGTCCGCCCGTTCGACGTAGCGGCCGATCCAGAAGAGGGATTCAGCGATCCGGCTGAGCATGGGGCCTGCCTTCCAGGGGGGTCGTGTGCGGGATGCGGGGTGCGGGAGCGGTCACTGCTGCTGCTGCTCCGACTGCTTGTCCTGCCAGTTCGTCTCGATCGGCCAGACACTGGTGCGCTCGCGGACGGTCACCGCCGGGCGCTCCCGAGGTCCGTCGTCGCCTGCCGGGCCGCGCACCTCGCCGTCCACCACCCAGGTGTCCTTGGATCCGCCGCCCTGGCTGGAGTTCACGATGAGCGAGCCCTCCTTCATGGCCACGCGCGTCAGCCCGCCGGGCAGCACCCACACCTCCTCGCCGTCGTTGACGGCGAAGGGCCGCAGGTCCACGTGGCGGGGGCTGAACTGCCCGCCGGACATCGTGGGCACGGTGGAGAGCTGGAGGACCGGCTGCGCGATCCAGCCGCGCGGATCCTCGAGGACCTTCGCGCGGAGGACATCGAGCTCGGCCCGGGTGGCGTCGGGTCCGATCACGAGGCCCTTGCCGCCGGAACCGTCCACGGGCTTGACGACGAGTTCGTCCAGCCGGTCGAGCACCTCCTCGCGCGCGTCGGGCTCCTCGAGCCGGTACGTGTCCACGTTGGCGATGATGGGCTCCTCGCCCAGGTAGTACCGGATGAGATCGGGCACATAGGTGTACACGAGCTTGTCGTCGGCGACGCCGTTGCCCACGGCGTTCGCGATCGTGACCATGCTGGCACGTGCTGCGTTGACGATCCCGGGACACCCGAGCACCGAGTCGGCCCGGAACTGCAGGGGGTCGAGGAACTCGTCGTCGATGCGCTTGTAGATGACGTCCACGCGCTGCTCCCCCGCCGTCGTCCGCATGTACACGCGGTTGCCGCGACAGATGAGGTCGCGTCCCTCCACGAGCTCCACGCCCATCAGGCCGGCCAGCAGGGTGTGCTCGAAATAGGCGGAGTTGAAGACTCCGGGGGTCAGGACGACGACGGTGGGGTCCTCGACGCCCGGCGGCGCTGTCTTGCGCAGGGCGGCGAGGAGCCGCCGCGGGTACTCCTCGACCGGACGGATGTGCTGCTGACCGAACGCCTCGGGGAGGCCTTTCGCCATCGCCCGCCTGTTCTCCAGGACGTAGCTGACGCCGCTCGGCACACGCACGTTGTCCTCGAGGACGCGGAAGGTGCCCTGCTGGTCGCGCACGACGTCGATCCCGGAGATGTGGACGCGCACGCCGCCGGCCGGCGCGAACCCGGCGACCTCCCGGTGGAAGTGGGCGCTGGAGGTGATCAGGCGCCGCGGGATCACGCCGTCGGACACCACGGCCATCTTGTCGTAGACGTCGCTCAGGAACGCCTCGAGCGCCCGCACGCGCTGCGCCACGCCGCGTTCGAGCACGTCCCAGTCGCTGCCGGCGATCACGCGCGGCACGATGTCGAGCGGGAAGGGCCTCTCCTCGCCCGCGAAGTCGAACGTGACGCCGCGGTCCAGGAAGGTGCGCGCCATCGAGTCGGCGCGCGCCGTCACGTCGGCGAGGTTCAGCTCGTCGAGCGCCGCGGCGACCTGGCCGTACTCGGTGCGCGGGAACTGCCCGGGATCGAACATCTCGTCGAAGGCGGGCGTCTTGCGGGCGGCGGCTGCGTAGTCAGCAAAGAGCTCGGACATGGGTCAACAGTGCCATGGATCCCGCGCCGGTACACCGCGGCACACGCCGGTACACGCACGGTTAACACGCCCGAAACGAAGCGGAGGGGGTGCATGGTTGAATGGCCGGATGAAGAACGAGAACCTGCGCCGGGACGAGGCAGCTGCCCGTTCGGCACTGCTGCAGACGGAGCGCTACACAGTCGAACTGGACCTCTCGGATGCCAGGGACCCCGCCAGGGGGACGTACCGGAGCACCACCACCGTGTCCTTCACCTGCCGGGAGCCGGGCAGCTCCACCTTCCTCGACTTCATCGGGGAGGTCACCTCCGTGGAACTGAACGGACGCGCCCTGGATCCGGCAGTGGCCGGCGACGGCGCCCGTGTGAGGCTCGACGATCTGGCAGCGCACAATACGGTGACGGTCGAGGGGCTGGCCGCCTACAGCACGAGCGGCGAGGGACTCCACCGGTTCGTGGACCCGGTGGACGGCGAGACCTACCTCTACACGCAGTACGAGCCGGCGGACGCACGCCGCGTCTTCGCGAACTTCGAGCAGCCCGACCTCAAGGCGTCCTTCACGTTCAGCGTCCTGGCACCGGCGGGGTGGACGGTGGCCTCGAACGGCGCACAGGCGAACGCCCTGCCGTCCGACGACGGCACCGGCACCGTGCACTGGACCTTCGAGCCGACGCGGCGGATCTCGACGTACATCACCACGATCCTGGCCGGCCCCTACCACCGGGAGACCGGCTCCTGGACGGGCACACCGGGGACCGCGGGTGAAGGCCTGGAGGTGCCGCTCGCCCTGTACTGCCGCCGGTCGCTGGCGCCCTCGTTCGACGCCCCGGAGATCCTCGACACGACGCGGCGCGGCCTCGACTTCTTCCACGAGCTGTTCGACTACCCGTACCCCTTCGGCAAGTACGACCAGGCCTTCGTACCGGAGTACAACCTCGGGGCCATGGAGAACCCCGGACTCGTGACGTTCACGGAGAACTACGTCTTCCGGTCGGCCGCCACCGAGGCGCAGCGCGAGGCGCGCGCGAACACGATCCTGCACGAGATGGCGCACATGTGGTTCGGCGACCTCGTGACCATGTCCTGGTGGGACGACCTCTGGCTCAAGGAGTCCTTCGCCGACTACATGGGAGCTCTCGGCGTGGCCGAGGCCACGCGGTGGAGCACTTCGTGGGTGAGTTTCGCCAACCGCCGGAAGGCGTGGGCCTACGTCCAGGACCAGCTCCCGACGACGCACCCGATCGTCGCGGACATCCCCGACCTGGAGGCCGCGAAGCAGAACTTCGACGGCATCACGTATGCCAAGGGCGCCTCGGTGCTGAAACAGCTCGTCGCCTTCGTCGGCCGGGACGCCTTCACCGAGGCGGCGCGGCAGTACTTCCGGAAGCACGAGTACGGGAACACGACCCTCACCGACCTCCTCGACGTGCTGGCCGACGCGACGGGACAGGACCTCGGGTCCTGGTCGCGGTCCTGGTTGCAGACCTCCGGCGTGCCGTCCCTCCGGGCGGAGGTCTCCGCCACGAACGGTGTCCTCTCCGGGGTGACGATCGTGCAGGAGGCCCTGGACCCCGTCACGGGCCGGGACGAGCCCCGGCCCCACCGCATCCGGCTCGGCCTGTACTCCTTCGACACGGAGGGACGCCTGGTCCGGACGGGAACCGAGGCGGTGACGGTCGAGGGCGGGCGGACGCCGGTGCCCGCGCTCGCCGGCGCAGCGCAGCCCGATCTCCTGCTGGTCAACGACGACGACCTCACCTACGCGAAGCTCTCCTTCGACGAGCGGTCGCTCGCCACCCTGCTGTCCTCGATCGACCGCCTGCAGGATCCCCTCGCACGCGCCACCTGCCTGACCGCGCTCTGGTCGAGCACCAGGGATGCGCTCCTGCCGGTGGGCTCCTACCTCGACGCCGTCCTGCTCGCCGCACCGGCCGAGACGGGGGTGGGCGTCCTGCAGGTCCTGCTGGCCAATGTGCGCACGGCGGTCGAACGGTTCGCTCCCGCCGACCAGCGGGACGGTCTCCGGGACCGGATGTGCCGCTTCCTGGTGGACGGGCTGCGGAGCGCCGGGGCGGGGTCGGACCTGCAGCTCGCCTGGGGCCGTGCACTCGCCACCGCCGCCCGCACCGTTCCCCGGGCGGCCGACGTGGTGCGCTCCGTCCTCGACGGCGATGAACGGATCCCGGGGTTGCCCCTCGACGCCGAGGTGCGCTGGTTCTTCCTGCAGGGGCTCGCCGCGCAGCAGCGCGTACGGCCGGGCGAGCTGGAGGCCGAGCGCGCGGCCGACCCGACCGCGGCGGGCAGGGTCGGATTCACGCTGGCCTCCGCTGCGATACCGGACGCAGCCATCAAGAAGGCGACGTGGACGGAGGCCGTGCAGGGTGAGCGGCTGTCCAACGAGTTGCTCAGCGCCGCGATCGAGGGCTTCCTGCTCGGCCCGCACGAACTCCTGGCGAGCTACGAGGAGCCCTACTTCGAGGCGCTGCGCCGCGTCTGGTCCGAGCGCGGCATCGAGATGGCGAGCAGGATCGTCCGGGGGCTGTACCCGGGCCGTCAGGATGCCTCGGGTGCGCCGGAGTCCCACCCGATCGTGCGGAGGACGGACGAGTGGCTCACGGCCAACGCGGATGCGCCCGCCGCCCTGCGGCGCATCGTCGTCGAGGAGCGGGACCATCTGCTGCGCGCCCTCCGCGCACAGGTTCAGGGCACGCGGTAGAGCCACTCCCCGGTGCCGAACTTGTGCTCCACCAACTCCTCGGCGCGCCGCAGTTCGTCGTCGGACAGGGTCGTGTCCACCGCACCGTAGCGGCGGCGGAAGGTGGACATCATCACGTCGATGATCTGCTCCCGGGACATGCCGGTCTGGCGTCGCAGCGGGTCCACGCGCTTCTTGGCGCTCTTCGTGCCCTTGTCGGACATCTTCTCCTTGCCGATGCGGAGGACCTCGAGCATCTTGTCGGCATCGATGTCGTAGCTCATGGTCACGTGGTGCAGCATGCCGCCGTTCGCCAGCCGCTTCTGGGCCGCGCCGCCGATCTTCCCGATGTCCGTGGCGATGTCGTTGAGGGGCTGGTACCAGGCCCGGATCCCGAGCTCCTCCAGCGCCTCCATGACCCAGGCGTCGAGGAAGGGATATGAGTCCGCGAAGCTCATGCCGTCCACGAGGGACTGCGGGACGTAGAGCGAGTACGTGATGGCGTTCCCGTGCTCCATGAACATGGCGCCGCCGCCGCTGATCCTGCGGACCACGGTCACACCGTGCCGGGCGGCGCCCTCCGGGTCCACCTCGTTGCGCATGGACTGGAAGCTCCCGATCACGACCGACGGCGACTGCCATTCCCAGAACCGCAGGACCGGGTTGCGGGCACCCGCACCGACGTCACGGGTCAGCACCTCGTCCATGGCGACGTGCATCGCGGTGGACAGCGGTGTGGGCGGGATGATCTCCCACTGGTGGTCCGCGAAGCCCGTGGCCCGGCCCAGTGCACGGCGCACCGCGGTGGCGACGGCCTCCGCCGAGAAGCCGAACAGGACGGCGGTGGGATCGAGCCGTGTGGTGATGGCGGCGGCGAGTTCTCCCGGCGCGGTGTTGGCGGGCAGGCCCTCGAGGGCCGCATTGATGTCCAGGAGGGCTTCGTCCGGTTCGAGGAAGAAGTCGCCGTTGACCGATACGTGGGCGAGGCGTCCGTCGCGCACATCGAGGTCCACGGCCGTGAGCTT
Source organism: Arthrobacter sp. UYP4 (assembly GCF_057291175.1). Lineage (NCBI taxonomy): Bacteria > Bacillati > Actinomycetota > Actinomycetes > Micrococcales > Micrococcaceae > Arthrobacter > Arthrobacter sp. UYP4. The sequence continues at coordinate 377,227 of NZ_JBXAVU010000001.1, read as the reverse complement.
GCCGCCGGGCGTCTTGTACTCGCCGTGCAGGCGGTCGGTGTCCGGAGCGTGAGCCATGGCAGTGCCTTCCGGTAGGGCCCGGTGCCGGGCTCCGTGCTGATGGGATGCGGTGATGGGTCCGACACCGGAGTGTGGTGGCGGAGTGTGGTGGCGGAGTGTGGTGGCGGAGTGTGGTGGCGGGTCCGGCGTTAAGCGGGAAGAGCCACGCCGGACCGGCGTGGCTCTTCCTGGCGGACGGTGGGCACGGGGCCGTCTGTCCGGTGCTCGCGGGGAGCTGGGCTACTTCTTGCCGCCGAAGCCCTTGAAGCGTGCGTTGAAGCGCTCGACGCGGCCGGCGGAGTCCATGATGCGCTGCTTGCCGGTGTAGAACGGGTGCGACTCCGAGGAGATCTCGACCTCGATGAGGGGGTAGGTGTTGCCGTCTTCCCACTCGATGGTCTTGGGCGAGCCGACCGTCGACTTGGTCAGGAACGCCTTGTCGGAGGCCAGGTCGCGGAACACGACCGACTGGTACTTGGGGTGGATATCAGACTTCACGGGACTACCTTCTCTGGTTGCCTGGATTTTGCCAGGCACGGGAAATTGAAAGGTTGGCGACAGTGCCAGCTGTCTATACTAGCGCAGGTGGGGCGTCGACGCTAAAGCGCGGGCCGCGCGCCGTCGTCATACCGGCACTCCCAGAAGGCGACGGCGGCTGCCGCGGCGACATTGAGGGAGTCCACCCCGCCGTGCATGGGGATGGTCAGCGCGACGTCGGCCTCGGCGAGGGCGCCGGAGCTCAGGCCCTCCCCCTCGGTGCCCAGCATGAGGGCGAGTCGCTCCTGCTCCCGGGCCGGGAAGTCGCCGAGCTCCCGTGCGCCGGGCACCAGGGCCAGGGCGGCGACGGTGAAGCCCGCCCTGCGGACGGTGGCGAGGTCGTCCGGCCAGGTGCGGAGCCGCACCCAGGGCACCTGGAAGACGCTGCCCATGCTGACGCGCACGGACCGCCGGTACAGCGGGTCGGCGCTGCGGGGGCTCAGCAGCACGGCATCGATGCCGAGGGCCGCCGCGGAGCGGAAGACGGCCCCGAGGTTCGTGTGGTCCACCATGTCCTCGATCACGGCGACGCGCCGCGCTGAGGCGAGGACGTCGGCGAGCGGGAGGGGCGCCGGGCGGTGCACAGCGGCCAGGGCGCCGCGGTGGAGGTGGAACCCGGTGATGGCCTCGAGCGTCGCCTCGGGCGCCACGAACGCCGGGACGGACGGGAAGCGCGCGAGGACGTCGGCGAGGTCCGGCAGCCATTTCGGGGCCAGGAGGAAGGACCGCGGGGCATGGCCGGCGTCGATGGCGCGGCGCAGCACCTTCGAGCTCTCGGCGATGTAGAGGCCCTCGGCCGGCTCCTTCGCGAGGCGGAGCTGGACATCCGTGAGGTTCCGGTAGTCCGAGAGTCGGGGGTCGTCGACGGTCTCGAGCTGGACGAGCGCCATCAGGTGCGCGTACCGGACGCGGGGCCGGCTGCCGGCGGGGTCACGCCCGGGCGACCGCGCTGTAGCGGCCGTTCTCCTCGGTGACCTTGAGAGCGACGTCAAACGCTTCGCTGAGGTTCTCCTCGGTCAGGACGCCTGCGACGGGCCCGGCGGCGACGATGCTGCCGTCGCGGAGGAGCAGCGCGTGCGTGAAGCCGGGGGGCACCTCCTCGAGGTGGTGCGTGACGAGCACCATGGCCGGCGCTTCCTCGTCCCGGGCGAGCTCGGTGAGGCGCTGCACCAGGTCCTCGCGGCCCGCGAGGTCGAGACCGGCGGCCGGTTCGTCGAGGAGCAGCAGTTCGGGGTCCGCCATGAGGGCCCGCGCGATCTGGACACGCTTGCGCTCGCCCTCGCTCAGGGAGCCGAACGGGCGATTCATGAAACGGGACATGCCCCAGGTGTCGAGCAGGCGGAACGCGCGTCGCTCGTCGAGGCGCTCGTACTGCTCGCGCCACCGGCCGGTGACGCCGTAGGAGGCCGTGACGACGACGTTCAGGACCGTCTCGTGCTCCGGGACCTGAGTCGCCAGGGCCGCGGAGGCGAGCCCGATGCGCGGGCGGAGCTCGAAGACGTCCACCGCGCCCATCACCTCGTCGAGGATGCCGACCACGCCGCGGGTGGGGTGCAGGCGTGCGCCGGCGAGCTGCAGCAGGGTGGTCTTGCCCGCTCCGTTGGGGCCCATGACCACCCAGCGCTCCCCCTCGCCGACCTGCCAGTCGATGTCATCGAGAAGGGTCTTGCCGCCCCTGACGAGGCTCACTCCCGCCAGTTCCAGAACGTTCCTCATGGTCCTAGACACTAGGCTAAGGACCGGCCCCGTGGCGAAACCGAAGAGCCTCCGGCACGGGGCGCCCGCCCGGCGGGTCCCCGGCTCCGCTCCCGTGGCGCACGGACCGCCCACGGGGACGGCGCCTTCACCGTGAGACCTCACGGCCTCGGGACAAGTATTCGACGACGCCGCGGCAGCGGCACGGACAGGAGCGGACACATGCCGGACAACGCCAGGGTGGTCGCCTACGCAGCGACGCTCGAGGACGGCCACCGCCGTGACCTGACGGGAATCCTTGAAGCCCTCGGCGTCGACGTGACGGAGGCGTCCTCCGCGGGAACGTCGTCGTACGACGTCCTGACGCTGGAGGTCGTGCTCCCGGCCGCAGCGGCACCGGTGCGCGCCGCCCTCGCCGCGTGGACCTCGACGACCGGCATCGGCACCGCGTATGTCCCGGCCGCGGTGTACGGGCCGGGACCGAAGCTGCTGATCATGGACGTCGACTCCACGCTCATCAAGCAGGAGGTCATCGAACTGCTCGCGGCGCACGCCGGCCGCGAGGCGGAGGTGGCTGCCGTGACGGAGGCCGCGATGCGGGGCGAACTCGACTTCGCCCAGTCACTCCATCACCGCGTGCGCGCGCTGGAGGGACTGCCGGCGAGGGTCATCGAGGAAGTGGTGGCCCGCATCGAACTGAGCGACGGCGCCGAGCGGCTCGTGGAGGCGTATCTCGCGGCCGGTCACCGCGTCGGTGTCGTGTCGGGAGGTTTCTCGCAGGTCCTCGCGCCCCTGGCCGACCGCCTCCGGCTGTCCTTCGCGAAGGCGAACGACCTCGAGATCGTGGGTGGCGTCCTGACCGGGCGCGTCGCCGGTGCGGTGGTCGACCGCCGGGAGAAGGAGCGCACCCTCCGTGCCGAGGCGGAGCACGCCGGGATCCCGCTCGCCGCCACCGTGGCGGTGGGCGACGGCGCGAACGACCTCGACATGCTGGCGGCGGCGGGCCTGGGTGTCGCGTTCAACGCGAAGCCGGCCGTCCGCGCGGTGGCGGACGCCGCCCTGGACCTGCCGGACCTGGACGTCGTCCGCCACCTGGCAGGCGTGTAGGTCAGCTCTTCGCGAGGAAGTCCTCGGCGCCGCCCACGTATTCCGTGTGGCCGCTCGGCACGTCGGCCGTCGCCATCCGGACGATCTCGGTGGCGAACTCGGCCACCGAGTACAGGCGCCCGGCCTCCTGCCGGCGTGCCTCGATGGCACCCGGGGTGGCCCGGTCGAGCAGGGTCGCGGTGACCGTGCCCTCGATCATGTCGCCGGACACGACCACCAGGGAGATGCCCTTCTCGTCGAGCTGCGGGATCAGGGCGCGCAGCGCATCCTCGCCCGCCCGCTTGCTGCGGGCCACCGGTTCGTAGGCGTCCATGGTGGCGACTTTCTCGATGAAGTGCGCCTGGTGGCTCGTGATGAAGACCACGCGCGACCCCTCCGGCATGACCTCGACGGCCGCCGTCAGCATGCCGACCTGCGCGTCGCGGTTGAGCTTGAGCGCGTAGTCCTCCCCCATGTTCGTCTCCATGCCGCCGGAGGCGTTGAGCACCAGCAGATCGAGTCCCCCGAAGGTGGAGACGGCGGCGTCGACCAGCGCGGCCGGTCCCTCCGGCGTGGTCAGGTCCGCTCCCACGGCGACGGCCCTGCCGCCGGCCGCCTCGATCGCCGCGACGACCTTGGTGGCGCGCGGCGCCTTCTGGCGATAGTTGACGACGACGGCCGCGCTCTGCGCGGCGAGCTGCTGCGCGACGTCGGCGCCGATGCCGCGGGAGGATCCGGTGACGATTGCTGTGGTGCCCTCGAGGGTGGCCATGGTGCTCCTTCTACTGGAATTCTGGGTGCTGCCGGGATGCCGCTGGGATCATGCTGGGGTGCCGCAGGTGTCGTGCGCGGGTCAGTGACCCATGCCGAGGCCGCCGTCCACCGGGATGACCGCACCGGAGATGTAGCCTGCGGAGTCGCCGGCCAGCCAGGACACGACGCCGGCGACCTCGTCCGGGGATGCGAAGCGCCCGGCGGGGATGGTGGCCAGGTAGCTCTTCCGGGTCTCCTCGGGCAGTTCCGCGGTCATGTCGGTGTCGATGAAGCCGGGAGCGACGACGTTCGCCGTGATCCCCCGCGAGCCCAGCTCGCGGGTCAGGGAGCGCGCGATGCCCACGAGTCCCGCCTTCGACGCCGAGTAGTTGATCTGGCCGGGGGCGCCGTAGAGGCCCGTGACGCTCGAGATGAGGATGACGCGGCCGCGCCGCAGGCGGATCATGCCGCGCGAGGCGCGCCGGACCACCCGGAACGCACCGGTGAGGTTCGTGTCGATGACGTCGGTGAAGTCGCTCTCGCTCATCCGGAGCAGGAGGGTGTCCCGGGTGATGCCGGCGTTCGCCACGAGGACCTCCACCGGCCCGTGCTCCGCCTCGACACGGGTGAAGGCGGCGTCGATCTGCTCCTCGCTCGTGACATCGGCCCGGACGCCCAGCATCCCGTCGGGGATCTCACCACTTCGGTAGGTGATGGCAACCTTATCGCCGTTGGCTACGAATACCTTGGCGATGGCGAGGCCGATACCCCGGTTTCCTCCGGTTATGAGGACGCTGCGACCGGTTGTCGTCGTCGTGCTGTCTGCACCAGATGCCAAGGGGAAACTCCTCTGTCTGCGGGACCGGAAGGGACCCGCGTTGTTCTGTATCGGGGATCGCGCTGCGATCCGGCGGGGCGTCCCAGCCCCTCCGGGCCCGTTCCGCGGCTCTTCCGTCAAACTATCCCGACGATCCTAGCGGCGCATCCCTCAACTTCGGGAACGGGAGCCCGAGTGAGACAATGGAGGGAGTCTTTTTGGAGTGTGATGAGTAAACAAACGAAGCACGACACAGACGTCCACAGCATCTCCGACGCTCGTGAATCACACAGCGAGGAAATGCGTACACGAATGATCAGGTACACGGTCTCGATGAGCATCCGCCTCGTCTGCTTCGTCCTGATCTTCGTCGTCCCCTACGTGTGGCTGCAGTGGGTGATGATCGCCGGAGCGGTCTTCCTGCCCTACTTCGCCGTGATCGTGGCGAACGGCGGCAGCGACACCAGCAACATCCGGCACAGCGACGCACTGATCGACCGCGCTCCGGTGCGGGAGCTCGAGGCGAAGGTGGTCGACAGCGATCCGGACGACGGCGATGACATCCTGAGCGGCGAGATCCTCGACGACACCGCCCACCCCGCGGCGCACGGGTCCTCTGCCGCCGGCAACAGCAGGCCCGGTGGCGATGCCTGATCTCCCCTCCGGCCTTCGGCCCGCGGTCGGCACCTCGACCGCGGGCCTCGGGCTGTTCTCACCCCCTACGGCCGCAGCGGGCGACGGGCCGGTCTGCTCGCGCAAGGGCTGCCGGAACGGGGCCGAGTGGCAGCTGCTCTGGAACAACCCGCGTATCCATACCCCCGAACGCCGGAAGGCCTGGGCATCGTGCCCGGACCACGTCGCGTGGTTCGAGGAGTACCTCCGGGACCGCGGTCTTTGGAGGCAGACGCTTCCCCTCACCGCCGATCGACCGTTGGAGACCCGCTAGGTGTACCGCTTCCTCTTCTCCGCCCGATGGCTCGGCTGGCTCGCCATGGTCGTGGTGCTGGCCGCCGGCTGCGTGGCCCTGGGTCGCTGGCAACTCGACCGCCGCGAGGCCGTCGTGGAGGACATCCAGCGCATCGTGGCGAACTACGACGCCGCCCCGGAACGCTACGTGCCCGGGGAGAACGGCTTCGACGACTACGACCCCTCCCGTGAGTGGTCTCCGGTGACGTTCGTGGGGACCTACGACGTCGCGAACCAGGTGGTGGTCCGCAACCGCCCGATGAACGGGCAGCCGGGGTACGAGGTGCTGACCCCGCTCAGGCTCGACGACGGCACGGCCGTGATCATCGACCGGGGCTGGCTGCCCATCGGCAATGCCGAGGCCGGGCGCCCCGACGAGGTCCCCGAGCCCCCGGCCGGGCAGGTGGAGGTCACCGCCAGGACCAAGCCGGGAGAGCCTGCCGTCAACCGCGGCGCCCCCGAGGGCCAGGTCGCGTCGATCGATCTCCCCGCGCTCGCCGACCGGCTCGACTACCCGGTGCAGGACGCCGCCTACGGGCTCCTGGCGCTCGAGCGCCCGGCAGCGTCGCAGACACCGCTCGCAGCGCCCAAGCCCTCGATCGACGAGGGGCCGCACCTGTCCTACTCCCTGCAGTGGTTCGCCTTCGGGGTCCTGGCCTTCGTCGGCCTCGGCTACGCGGCGCGCCAGCAACGCCGGAGCGACGCGGAGCAGGACGGCACCCTCCCCGAGCAGCCGGTCCGCCGGCGTCGACGTCCGTCGTCGGAGGAGGAAGAGGACGCGATCCTCGACGCGCAGGGCATCCGCTAGGTCCTGCGCGCATCAGGACCCTTCCGGTGCCCCAGGGGCCCAGCCGAGTGCGGCCCGCGCGGCGGCGGGCAGCGAGGCGACGACGAGGTCGTAGGAGTCCTCGATCATGTCCCGCACCGTCCCGGCGGGGAGGTCGCCGTCGAGGCGCACGCCGTTCCAGTGCTTCTTGTCGAGGTGCCAGGCGCCGGTGATCTCGGGGTGCGCTGCACGAAGCTGGACGGCCAGCGCCGGGTCGCACTTGAGGGAGATGGACGACGGCGCGCGGTCGACGGGGACCAGCGCGAAGATCTTCCCCGGACGCGGGGGCGCGGTCGGCACGCGCACCCGGAACACCGCCACCTCCGGGCCGAACGGATAGTCCTCGTAGGCGCCGGGGAAGGACAGGCACGAGCTCCGGAGCCGGTCGAGATCCACGCCACCACCCTAGCGGCTGCGCTCCGGTGATACCCGTGCAGGCTCCGCCGGCCCCGGTGGTGCCGGCGGAGGCTAGGCGAGGGTGACGAGCTCCAGGTAGTCCTGGTTCCAGAGGTCCTCGACGCCGTCCGGCAGCAGGACCACGCGCTCGGGGTCGAGCGCGTCGACGGCTCCCTCGTCGTGGCTCACCATCACCACGGCGCCGCTGTAGTTCTTCAGGGCACCGAGGATCTCGGCGCGGCTCGCCGGGTCCAGGTTGTTGGTGGGCTCGTCGAGCAGCAGGACGTTCGCCGAGGACGCGACGATGGTCGCCAGGGCCAGGCGGGTCTTCTCGCCACCGGACAGCACACCGGCGGGCTTGTCGACGTCGTCGCCCGAGAACAGGAAGGACCCCAGGATCCCGCGCACCTCGGCGTCCTGCATGTCCGGTGCGGAGGACTTCATGTTCTCCAGCACCGTGCGCTGCGTGTCCAGCGTCTCGTGTTCCTGGGCGTAGTAGCCCACCTTGAGGCCGTGGCCCGCGATGACCTGCCCGGTATCGGGCTTGTCCACGCCGGCGAGCATGCGCAGCAGCGTGGTCTTCCCGGCTCCGTTGAGGCCGAGGATCACCACCTTCGACCCGCGGTCGATCGCGAGGTCGACGTCGGTGAAGATCTCCAGCGATCCGTAGGACTTGCTGAGGCCCTCGGCCGTCATGGGCGTCTTGCCGCACGGAGACGGTTCCGGGAAGCGGAGGGCCGCCACGCGGTCGGAGGCGCGCACGGCATCGAGGCCGCCGAGCAGGCGTTCGGCGCGCTTGGCCATGTTCTGGGCGGCGACGGCCTTCGAGGCCTTCGCCCGCATCTTGTTGGCCTGGTCCATGAGAACCTGGGCCTTCTTCTCGGCATTGGCGCGCTCACGCTTGCGGGCGCGCTCGTCCGTCTCGCGCTGGAGCTGGTACCGCTTCCAGCCCATGTTGTAGACGTCGATGGTCGCGCGGTTGGCGTCCAGCTGGAAGACCTTGTTCACGGTCGCCTCGAGGAGTTCGACGTCGTGGCTGATCACGATCAGGCCGCCCTGGTGGTTCTTGAGGAAGTCACGCAGCCAGGCGATGGAGTCGGCGTCGAGGTGGTTGGTGGGCTCGTCGAGGAGCATCGTCTCCGCGCCCGAGAAGAGGATGCGGGCCAGCTCCACACGCCGGCGCTGACCGCCGGAGAGGGTCTTCAGCGGCTGGTTGAGGATGCGCTCGGGCAGGGCCAGGTTCGAGGAGATGGACGCCGCCTCCGCCTCGGCCGCGTAGCCTCCGCCGGCGAGGAAGGCGGCCTCGATGCGGTCGTAGCGGGCCATCGCCTTGTTCCGCACGGAGGTCTTCTCGCTCGCCATGTCCTCGTGGGCCTGGCGCAGTTCCCCGACCACGGCGTCGAGGTTCCGGGCCGAGAGGATCCGGTCCCGGGCCAGCTGCTCCATGTTCGGCGTGCGGGGGTCCTGCGGGAGGTAGCCGATCTCGCCCGAGCGGGTCACCGTGCCGCCGGCAGGGAGCGACTCCCCTGCCAGGACCTTCGTGAGTGTCGTCTTGCCGGCGCCGTTGCGTCCGACGAGGCCGATCTTGTCGCCCTTGTCCACGCGGAAGGACACCTCGTCCATGAGCAGGCGGGCGCCGGCCCGCAGCTCCAGGTTCGATACGTTGATCACGATGAGGCCTTTCCATGGTGCCGAGGACGGCGATTTCTTGTAGGAATCCCACAAGGGATCCCGGAATGACCGGCGCTAGTGTCGGTACAGAAGCAGTAACGGCTGGAGGAAGTCGACAAATCACCGGAGTAGCCGGTGCGACTCCGGCCTGCTGGAGGAGAGTCCGCCGTGCAGCCACTGGAGAAGACCGTCGCCGGAGCGGGCGGCGCCGGCCGCCCGTCGTCCCGCAAGCGGTGGGATACCACCGATCTCTCGCTGGTCGCGGTCTTTGCCGCCCTCATCGCCGCCCTTGCAATCCTACCCGGTATACCGGTCGGTCCGCTCGGGGTGCCCATCACACTGCAGACTCTCGGGGTGATGCTCGCCGGCGTGGTCCTCGGGCCGGCGCGCGGCGCCGCGGCCGTCCTGCTCTACCTCGCGGCAGGGCTGGTCGGCCTGCCGGTCTTCAGCGGCTTCTCCGGTGGTTTCGGCGTCCTCGCCGGGCCGTCCGCCGGCTACCTCGTGGCGTTCCCCCTCGCGGCCTTCGTCGCCGGCCTGCTCGCCGTCGTCGTGGTGCGCAGGGCACGCCGGTTCCGCACCCTCCTTCTCTTCCTCGCCTGCCTCGCGGCCAGTCTCCTGACCGTCCATCCGCTCGGTGTCGCCGGGCTCGTGGTGAATGCCGGGCTCCCCCTGGGGGACGCCCTCGTCGTGGACGCCGCCTACCTGCCCGGCGACGTGGCCAAGAACGTCCTGGCCGCCGTCCTCGCCGTCTCGGTGCACCGTGCGTTCCCGCGGCTCCTCACCACCGGGACGCGCGCCCCCCGTGATTGAGTTCAGGGGCGCCGCCGTCCGCACCGACGACGACGACGCCCGCGTGCTCCTGCATCCGCTGACGCTGACCCTCAGGGAGCGGCGTGTCTCGGTGATCGGCGCCAACGGTTCCGGCAAGTCGACGCTGCTGCGCCTGATCAACGGATTGCTGGTCCCCTCGGAGGGAGCGGTAGCGGTGTTCGGCGAGGACACCCGGACGGCCGGACGTGCCGTGCGCCGGGCCGTCGGCTTCGTCTTCACGGACCCCCTGTCGCAACTCGTGATGCCGACGGGCCGCGAGGACGTGGAACTGTCCCTGCGCGCGCGCCGGCTCCCGGCAACGGAACGCCGCGCCCGGGCCGACGGCGTCCTGCGCCGATTCGGCCTCGACCACCTCGCCGACCGCAGCATCTACGACCTCTCGGGCGGCGAGCGGCAGATCCTCGCCCTCGCCGTGGTGCTCGCGGTGGAGCCGCGCATCCTGGTCGCGGATGAACCGACGACGCTGCTGGACCTGCGCAACGACGCGCGCATCCGCTCACTCATCGCGGGCCTCGACCAGCAGGTGGTCTTCACGACCCACAATCTCGATTTCGCCCTGGAGAGCGACCGCACCCTCGTCGTGGACGACGGTCGCGTGGTGTTCGACGGCGTTCCCGCCGACGCCGTCGCCCGGTACCGGGATCTCGCCTCGGCCGTGAGGGACGGCCGGCGATGAGGGGCTTCGGCAGCACCCTCGGCCTGTACCGGCCCGGACGCGGATTCCTGTACCGGACGCCCCCGTCGGTCAAGGCGGCCGCCTCGCTCGCCTGCGCGGTCGCCGTCGTCGCCTGGCGATCACCGGTCACCACGGCCGGTGTGCTGGTGCTCGCCCTGGGCGCACTCGTGATCGGTGCGCGCCTGTCCCCCCTCCGGATCCTCCGGATGCTCCTGCCCGCGGCCCCCGTCCTCGGCATCCTCGCGCTGTACCAGGGCATCGGCCAGGGGTGGCTGCGGTCCTTCACGGTGGTCGGCGGCATCACCGCATGCCTCCTGGCGGCGCGGGCCCTGACTCTCACGACGCCGACGCAGGTCCTCCTCGACGGGGTGGTCCGGCTGGCCGGCCCCTTCCGAGCGGTCGGCGCCGATCCCGAGCGCTTCGCCCTCACGCTCTCCGTCATGCTGCGGAGCATCCCGTACCTCGCGGGGCTGTTCGTGGACGTCCGCGAGGCCGCCCGTGCACGCGGTCTCGAGCGGGACCCGCGCGTGGCCGTGACCCCGCTGGTGATCGGCGCCGTGGCCTACGCCCATCGGACGGGTGAAGCGCTGGCTGCACGGGGCCTCGGAGACGATGACCGCGACGGGCACGACGGCCATCACGACGGGCACGGCCACCTCGGACGCCGCGCCGCCGGGAGCGGCATCGGACGTGACCGCGACCCGGACGGACCCTGACGCGCCGCCGCCCGTGGCGGTGCCCGGCAACCCTCGGATCCGCCATGGGACGCAGGAAGGGCGGTCCCAGCGTGTGCTGGAACCGCCCTCTCCGGAACTGCCCGATGCCCGGCTCAGATGTTGAAGCCGAGCGCCCGCATCTGGTCGCGGCCGTCCTCGGTGATCCGCTCCGGACCCCACGGGGGCATCCACACCCAGTTCAACCGCCACTCGTCCACCACGCCGTCCAGCGCCTGGCCCACCTGCTCCTCGAGCACGTCGGTCAGCGGGCATGCCGCGGTGGTGAGCGTCATGTCGATCAGGAGGGCGCCGTCCTCCGCGTAGTTCAGGCCGTAGAGCAGCCCGAGGTCCACGACGTTCACGCCGAGCTCCGGGTCGATCACGTCCCGCAACGCTTCCTCGACGTCGTCCAGCGCGGTCTGCGCCTGCTGCACATCACTCATCGCACTCTTCCTTTCGAGCGGTCCGGCACGCGTGCGTGCCGGGAATCCTGAAGGTCCTAGGCCTCGACCGCGGCCGTGAACCGATCGTAGCCCTCTTCCTCGAGGCGGTCCGCGAGTTCCGGGCCGCCCTGTTCGGCGATGCGCCCGGCGACGAACACGTGGACGAAGTCCGGCTTGATGTAGCGCAGGATCCGCGTGTAGTGCGTGATGAGCAGCGTGCCCATCTCACCCTTCGAGTGCTCGCGGTTCACGCCCTCGGAGACCACCTTCAGGGCGTCGACGTCGAGACCCGAGTCGGTCTCGTCGAGGATCGCGAACTTCGGGCGGAAGAGCTCCAGCTGCAGGATCTCCACGCGCTTCTTCTCACCGCCGGAGAAGCCCTCGTTGACGTTGCGCTGGGCGAAGTCGGCATCGATGCGCAGCTGGGCCATGGCCGTCTTGACGTCCTTGGTCCAGTGCCGCAGGCTCGGGGCCTCGCCGTCGAGCGCGGTCTTGGCCGTGCGCAGGAAGTTGGTCATGGTGACGCCGGGGACCTCGACCGGGTACTGCATGGCCAGGAAGAGACCGGCGCGAGCGCGCTCGTCGACGCTCATGGAGAGGACGTCCTCGCCGTCGAGCGTGATCGAACCGCTGTCGACCTTGTACCGGGGGTGGCCGGCGATCGTCGACGCGAGGGTCGACTTGCCGGAACCGTTGGGCCCCATGATCGCGTGGGTCTCGCCGGTGTTGATCGTCAGCGTGACGCCCTTGAGGATGGGGATGTTTCCCTGGTCGGTGTCGATGCTGACGTGCAGGTCCTTGATTTCAAGTGTGGACATCGTGTTCTTTCTCCTTCGCCTGCTCTGCAGGAAGTGTGTGCGTGGACGGCGCCGGCGTCAGCCGAACTGCGGCGCGGGGGCTCCGTTGGTGACCGTCGTGATATCGACATAGACGTTGCCGTCATGGATCTCGAGTGCGAACACCGGGACGGGCTCGTATGCGGGGAGCTGCAGCGGCTGGCCGCTGCGCAGGTCGAACTGGGACCCGTGGCCCCAGCACTCGATGGCGCATCCCTCGACGTCGCCCTCCGACAGGGAGATGTCCGCATGCGAGCAGGTATCGCCCAGTGCGTGGATCTCGCCGTCCGAGTCGCGGACGATGACGACGGGATAGTCGTCGATCAGCACGCGTAGCGCCTGCTTGACCTCGATGTCGTCGACATCGCAGATGAGCTCGCCGCGGGGTGCTTCCGCCATCAGAGGTTCCCTGCCGCGAGCTCACGCTCGACCGACGCGGAGAGCCGCTCCTCGAGGGACGGCACCTTGATCTGCTGGATGACCTCGGTGAGGAAGCCGCGCACCACGAGGCGGCGTGCGTCCTTCTCGGGGATCCCGCGGGCCATCAGGTAGAACAGGTGCTCGTCGTCGAAGCGTCCGGTGGCACTGGCGTGGCCGGCACCCTCGATGAGGCCCGTCTCGATCTCGAGGTTCGGCACCGAGTCCGACCGCGCGCCGTCCGTGAGGATCAGGTTGCGGTTCGTCTCGTAGGTGTCCGTACCCTCGGCGGCCTTGCGGATCAGCACGTCACCGACCCACACGGTGTGCGCGTCGTCGCCCTGCAGGGCGCCCTTGTAGGTGACGCGTGACTTGCAGTTCGGCACGGCGTGGTCCACCAGGAGGCGCTGCTCGAGGTGCTGGCCGGCGTCGGCGAAGTACAGTCCGTACATCTCGACCTCGGCTCCGGTGGCGGTGAAGATCGACGACGGCGTGAGGCGCACGAGGTCGCCACCGAGGCTGACGACGACGTGCTTGTAGCGGGCGTCACGGCCCACCTTCGCCTGCTGCGAGGACACGTGCACGGCGTCGTCGTCCCATTCCTGGACACTGACGACGGTCAGCTCGGCACCGTCGCCGACGATGATCTCGACGTTCTGGGCGAGGGTGACCGAACCGGTGTGGTCCAGCACGACGACGGCCTTGGAGAAGGCCTCGGCGTGGATGAGGATGTGCTGGGCCGCCGCGCCGGAGGTCGAGCCGGTGACGCTGACCATGACCTCGCCGTCGGCCACCGTCTCCTTCGGGATGGTGATCACGGTCGCGTCGGAGAACGCGTTCCACGCTGCGGCGGAGACGCGGTCCTCGGGCGTGGCCGCGGTGCCGAGGCGGGCGTCGCTGCGATCCACGGTCTCGACGGTGACGTTCCCGGCGCCGGTGACATTCACCGCGGGAGCCGTGCCGGTCAGGGCATCGGTGTGCAGTCCCCGCAGGCGCTTGAGCGGGGTGAAGCGCCAGTCCTCCTCGAGGCCCGTGAGGGACGGGAAGTCGGCGAGGTCGAAGGACCTGCGCCGCTCGCCCCGGGACGCCTCGGGCACCACGGGCGCGTTGCCATGGCTGTGCTTCTTGAGGCCGAGCTGCTCCGAGCCCTGGTCGTCGGCGGAGAGGCTCTCGCCCTCCTCCGTGAACCCGTCGATGGACGCCGCGGCGCCCGAGGGGGCGCCCAGGCGGGCCTTCTCGTCGAGGTCTCCGAGATCGGTGACCTCGCCCTCGGTGTCGGGTGAAATTTCCGTGTGGGTGGTCTCAGCCATCGCTAGCCTACGGCCCCTTCCATCTGCAGTTCGATCAGCCGGTTCAGCTCGAGCGCGTACTCCATGGGCAGCTCGCGGGCGATCGGCTCGATGAAGCCGCGCACGATCATGGCCATGGCCTCGTCCTCGGGGAGCCCGCGGGACATCAGGTAGAACAGCTGCTCCTCGCTGACGCGCGACACGGTGGCCTCGTGGCCCATGGTGACGTCGTCCTCGCGGATGTCCACGTACGGGTACGTGTCCGAGCGCGAGATGGTATCGACCAGCAGCGCGTCGCAGCGCACCGTGTTCGCGGAGTGCTTGGCCCCGTCGCGCACCTGGACGAGCCCGCGGTAGGCGGCACGTCCGCCACCGCGTGCAACGGACTTGGAGATGATCGAGGACTTGGTGTTGGGCGCGATGTGGACCATCTTCGAGCCGGTGTCCTGGTGCTGTCCCTCGCCGGCGAAGGCGATCGAGAGCGTCTCGCCCTTGGCGTGCTCGCCGACCAGGTAGACCGCCGGGTACTTCATGGTGACCTTGGAACCGATGTTGCCGTCGATCCACTCCATGGTGGCGCCCTCGTGGGCGATGGCGCGCTTGGTCACGAGGTTGTACACGTTGTTCGACCAGTTCTGGATGGTCGTGTACCGGACGCGCGCGCCCTTCTTGACCACGATCTCGACGACGGCCGAGTGCAGGGAGTCCGACGTGTAGATCGGGGCCGTGCAGCCCTCGATGTAGTGCACGTAGGAGTCCTCGTCCGCGATGATGAGCGTCCGTTCGAACTGGCCCATGTTCTCGGTGTTGATGCGGAAGTAGGCCTGCAGGGGGATCTCGACGTGGACGCCCTTCGGCACGTAGACGAAGGAACCGCCCGACCAGACGGCCGTGTTCAGCGACGCGAACTTGTTGTCGCCGACGGGGATGATGGTGCCGAAGTACTCCTTGAAGATCTCCGGGTGCTCACGCAGCGCGGTGTCCGTGTCGAGGAAGAGCACGCCCTGGCGCTCGAGGTCCTCGCGCAGCTGGTGGTAGACCACCTCGGACTCGTACTGGGCGGCGACACCGGACACGAGGCGGGCGCGCTCGGCCTCGGGGATGCCGAGCTTCTCGTAGGTGTTGCGGATGTCCTCGGGGAGGTCCTCCCACGTGTTCGCCTGCTTCTCCGTGGAGCGGACGAAGTACTTGATGTTGTCGAAGTCGATCCCGGAGAGGTCCGCACCCCACGCGGGCATGGGCTTGCGGTCGAAGTACTTGAGGCCCTTCAGGCGGAGATCGAGCATCCATTCGGGCTCGTTCTTCTTGGCGGAGATGTCGCGCACGACCTCCTCGCTCAGACCGCGGCGCGCGTTGTCGCTCGCCTCGTTCTTGTCCGCCCAGCCGTACTGGTAGGTTCCGATGCCCTCGAGTTCGGGGTTCTTCTCGAGGATGTCGCTGATCACCGACTCCGGCACTGCCGATGCAACTGGCTTGCGGTCTACTTGATCCGTCATCATGGCCTTCCTTGCTGATGGATGGATAACGTCGCTGGATTGCTGGGGGGACCGGCGTCCGGAGCCACCGGCTGCGCGTCGGCGCCGGCTGCGTCCGGGCCGGCCACGGCGGCCGGAGCCGCCGTCGTCCGTCCCAGGGGAATGTGGGTGGTGCAGACGTGCCCGCCGGCGGCCAGCGTCGACAGCCTGCGGACATCGACGTCGAGCAGGCGGGCGAAGACGCCCGTCTCCTGCTCGCAGAACGCCGGGAACGCCGAGGCGAGCCCCTGGATGGGGCAGTGTCCCTGGCAGAGCTGGACGCTCAGCATCACGGGCCGGATCGCGGCGTTGGTGCGCGGACCGCGCCCCTGTGGGAGCCCCACCGTCTTGGTCGATCCCACGAACCCGTCGGCGGTGAGCGCACCTGCCAGGGCGTGGGCTCGCGCCTCGAGATCGGGCCCTGCGGCTTCGACGATCGGGCGGTAGCGCTCCTCCATGCCCGAGAAGCGGGTGCGGGCGAAGTCCTCGATGGCCTGCGGGCCGGCAGCCTCGCCGAGCTGGGCCAGTGCGGCGGTCGCGATGTCGAGGTAGTCGTTGCCGAGCTTCGTCTGGCCGCGCTGGCTCAGGACGTAGCGGCGTGCGGGGCGACCGGCACCGGTCGCGGAACTGCGGACGCGCTTGACCTCGATGAGGCCGTCGGAGGAGAGGGCGTCGAGGTGGCGGCGCATGGCGGCGGGTGTGAATCCGAGGCGATCTCCGAGTTCGGCCGCGCTGACGGGCCCCCGCTCGAGGACGGCGGAGAGCACACGGTCACGCGTACGCTCGTCCGGATCGGGCGAGACGATCTGGGCGGTCCGGTCGGCGGGCGCGGGTCCGCCGGCAGGACCGGCGACCTCGGGAAGGGTGGCGCGGGGCGATACGGTCACGGTCCATTCCTTCCGTCGGCGACAAAATACACAACACAAGCATGACCTAATGTATTCCGGGCCACCACTTAGGCGAGGCTACCCATCCGGGCCCCCGCGCCTCCTACTACCTGACGTAGAATAATGGGGTGCCGACAACTTCCCCCGCCCTCGAGATCGACGGGCTGATCAAGGATTTCGGGCCCGTCGGCTCGCTCGACGGCCGCATGGTCCGGGTGCTCGACGGCGTCAGCCTCAGCGCGGCGCACGGGGCGGTCACCGTCCTCCTCGGAGCCAATGGCGCCGGCAAGACGACGACGCTCGAATGTGCGCAGGGGCTCCAGCGTGCAGACGGTGGGCTGGTCCGGCTCCTCGGCGAGGACCCCGCGCGCGCGACGCCGGACCTGCGGGCGCGAGTCGGCGTGATGCTGCAGGACGGAGGGCTCCCGCCCTCGGTGCGACCCCTCGCCCTCCTGCGCCACGTGGCGTCGATGTACCGGTCCCCGCTGCCCGTGGAGGCGCTGGCCGAGCGCCTCGGCCTGGACGACTTCGGCGCCGTCTCCATCCGTCGTCTCTCCGGTGGGCAGAAGCAGCGCCTCGCCCTGGCCTGCGCCCTCGTCGGACGGCCAGAGGTCGTCTTCCTCGACGAGCCCAGCGCGGGTCTCGACCCGCAGTCGCGCACGATCGTGTTCGACCTCATCCGGGAACTCCGCGCGGACGGCCTCGCCGTCGTCCTCACCACCCACCTGCTCGACGACGCGCAGAAGCTCGCCGACTACGTCTACATCCTCGAGGGCGGCCGGACCGTCGCCGAGGGTACTGTCGCGGACCTCACGGCCGACACGGACACCGACGGGATGCGTGAGCTGCGCTTCGAGACCGTACCCGGACTCACCCTTCCCCCGGACCTGCTCCCCCACCTGCACCAGCGTGAACCCGAACCCGGACAGTACGTGCTCCGCGGCTCACTGACGGCCCGGGACGTCGCCCGCCTGGCGGAGTGGTGGGATGCCTGCGGCGTGATGCCGACGGCGATCGCCATGACGCCCCGGTCCCTGGAGGACGTCTTCCTCGACATCTCCGGACGGAGCATCCGATGAGCACCAGCGCTCCCGCTCCCCGCCGCACGGCTTCCGGTCCCGACGCCGGTGCCGCCCGCGGAACGGCCGCCGGCCTGCCTGTCCGCGTGCTGCGCCACGGCTCCTACGAGGCCCTGGCGATGCTGCGCAACGGGGAGCAGCTCGTCCTGGCGATCGTCCTGCCGCTGCTGGCACTCACCGCCCTGGTGATCACCCCGCTGCTGGACCCCTACGGCCCGAGCCGCATCGACATCGCCGCTCCCGGCGTCCTCGCCCTCTGCACCATGTCCACGGCGTTCACGGGCCAGGGCATCGCGACGGGCTTCGACCGCCGGTACGGCGTGCTCCGCTTCCTCTCGACGACGCCCCTCGGCCGCTCGGGGCTCATCCTCGGCAAAGCCGTCGCCGTCGCCGGTGTGCTGGCCGTCCAGCTCGTCGTGATCGGGGGTGCCGCCGCCCTGATGGGCTGGTCGCCGCGGGCCGAGGGGGTCCTCCCGGCCGCCCTCCTCCTGCTGGTGGGGTCGGCCGCGTTCACGGCCCTCGGACTCCTCGTCGCGGGCACCCTGCGCCCCGAGGCCACCCTCGCGGTCACCAACCTCGTGTGGATCCTGCTCGCCGCTGCCGGCGGGGTGGTCATCCCGGCCGCGAGCCTGCCCGCTGCCGCCGAACCGTTCGTCACCGTCCTGCCGTCGTCGGCCCTCGGCGACGGGCTGAGGAGCGCCCTGGTGGACGGCGCCCTCGATCCCATCGCGTGCCTCGTGCTCCTCGCCTGGGCCGCCCTCGCTAGCCTGGCGGCCATCCGCTGGTTCAAATGGAGCTGACGCCATGACCCTCCCCTCGCTCTCGCGCCTCACGACCCGACTGCCGCGCACCACGACGCCGCTGGTGCGCCGGCTGGCTATCGCCTCGCTCGTGTCGCAGATCGCCATCGTGGTGACCGGCGGCGCGGTCCGCCTCACGGCGTCGGGCCTCGGCTGCCCGGAATGGCCGCGCTGCACGCCCGACTCGATCGTGACCACGCCCGAGATGGGCTTCCACGGTGTGATCGAGTTCGGGAACCGGCTCCTCACGTTCGTGCTGGTCCTCATCGCCGTCGCCATGATCGTCTCCCTGCTCGGCATGCGGCGCGAACGCAAGGACCTGTTCCGCCTGTCCATCGGCCTGTTCCTGGGGATCCCGGCCCAGGCCGTCATCGGCGGGATCACCGTGTGGACCGATCTGAACCCGTGGGTCGTGGGTCTCCACTTCATCGTCTCGATGGTGCTCGTCGCCCTGGCGACCGTCCTGGTCAACCGTGCCCGGCTCACGACGGAGCAGTACCTCGCCCGGCGGGCACCGGCCACCCCGCCCCTCCTGCGCCAGCTGCTCGTCACGGCCACGGTGCTGACGTCCGTCGCCGTCGTGCTCGGCGTGGTCGTGACGGGTTCCGGCCCCCACGCAGGTGACCACGGCGCTGCCCGCAACGGGCTCGACTCCGACCTCATGACGCGCGCGCACGCCCTCCCGGTGTACCTGCTCGTCGCCACCGTTGTGCTCGCACTTGTCGTCGCGCACCGGGCCAGGGTCCACGAGAAGCTGCGGAAGGCCCTCGGGATCCTCGCCGGAGTGGTGCTGGTGCAGGGCGCCATCGGCTACACCCAGCACTTCCTGCACCTGCCGATCGCGCTCGTGGCTCTGCATATGCTGGGGGCGTCGCTGCTCATGGCCGCCGTCATCCATGCCCAGTACACGGGTACGACAGGCAGGACGCTCCCGGGGACGCGGACCGAGGCGAAGGTGCCGCACACCGTCTCCTAGGGGCGTCGACCTGCGTCCCGTCATCAGGCAGGGAGAACCGGAGCCGTCGACCGGACGTCGCCTCAGGCGTCGTCCCTGCCATCGTTCCGGTCGTCCGCGAACTCACCCTCGAGGAGGTCGAGGAGCCGCCCGAGCTCGCGCAGCTCGGATCCGGGACTCGGCAGCAGGGGCGGGCGCGGATCGCCCGCCGCCACCCCGCAGGCCCGGGCCAGGAGGTGCAGTCCGCTGATCTTCCGCAGCCCCGCCACATGGTCGACGAGGGGCGCGAGGACCGAGCGCACGCGGTCCACCTCGCGCCGGTCGCCCGCGAGGACGGCGGCGCGGAGCCGGCCGTAGTAGGCGGGCAGGAGCGCGGCGGGGCCGCTGTGCCACGCGTCGGCCGCGACCTCCCCCGTCATCATGAGCAGATCCCCGCTCACGCCATGGCTGAAGGTCTCCGGGACGAGTGCGGCGAGTTCGGCGTGCCGTGCGTTGAAGGTCGCCGCATCGGCCGCCGTGTCCTTGAACGCGACGACCTCCGGAAGGGCGGACAGTTCGGCGACCACCGGCAGCGAGTAGTCGAACTGCGTGGTCCCCGGATTGTTGTAGAGGCAGACGGGCAGGTCCGTGGCGGCGCACACCGCCCGCACCTGCGCCAGGACCTCGTCGTCGGTGAGGGGTACGTAGGAGACCGGGGACAGCACGAGTCCGGCCGCCCCTGCCCGCTGGGCGTCGACGGCGGCGTCCAGCACCTCCCGCGTCCCGACGGAACTGATGCCCACCGCCACCGGGACGCGCCCGTCGAGGGCATCGATCGCCGTCCGCGCGATCTGCGAGCGTTCGGCCGCGTCCAGGTAGGCGAAGCTGCCGGAGGAACCGAGGACGGTCACGGCGTCGACACCGGACGTGGCCAGGGAATCCAGGAGGCCGCGCAGGTCCTCGTGGCGGACGGATCCGTCGGTGTCGAACGGTGTGACGGGGTAGGCGATCAGGCCGGTGAAGTCCATGGCAGCCAGCCTAGGGGGTGGTGCCGCGGCCGGCACCACCGCGACCGGGAACGCGGCGCGGCCCGTGCCTGCCGCCGGAGTGTCCTCGGGTCGGCCCGGCTCAGGCCGGGGGCGGGCTCAGGGCAGGATGGCCGAACCGACGAAGGGATCGATCGCGAGGGCGAGGAAGAGCACGGTGAGATAGCTGATGGAGCCGTGGAAGACCTTCATCGCGGCCTTGTTGTTCAACGCGCCCCGCTGCGCCAGGGAGTACAGCGTGTGGGACTCCCGGATGAACCAGGCGCCGCCGAGGAGGGCGGCCACGGAGTAGACCCAGCCGGCACCGGCGGGGACCAGCAGGAGCGAGCACGCCACCATGGCCCAGGCGTAGAGCACGACCTGCACCGAGACGACGCGGGCGCCGGCGATCGCACCGAGCATCGGGACGCTCGCTGCGTTGTAGTCGTCGCTGTACTTCATGGAGAGCGGCCAGTAGTGCGGGGGCGTCCAGAGGAAGATGATCAGGAACAGGACGACGGCGGGCCACTCGACGGATCCGGTGACGGCGGCCCAGGCGATCAGGACGGGCATGCACCCCGCGGCGCCGCCCCAGACGATGTTCTGCGACGTGCGGCGCTTGAGCACGAGCGTGTAGACGACGACGTAGAGGAAGATGGCGGCGACGCCGAGCAGCCCTGCGAGCGGGTTGGCACCGAACCACAGGACGGCGATCGCCACGGCACCGAGGATCCAGGAGAAGACCAGCGCCTCGCGGGGCGTGACCTCACCGGTCACGAGCGGGCGGTTCTCCGTGCGGTGCATGAGCTTGTCGATGTCGCGGTCGATGTAGCAGTTGAATGCTCCCGCGCTACCGGCCGCAAGGGCTCCGCCGACCATGGTGGCCAGGATCAGGCCGAGGGGCGGGAATCCGCCCTGCGCGAAGATCATGGTGGGAAGCGTGGTCACCAGGAGGAGTTCGATCACGCGAGGCTTCGTCAGGGCGAGGTAGGCCTTCGCTTTGCGGCCGAAACCCTGACGGGCCTGCGGGGAACGTGCCGGAGCAGGAGCCTGCTGGGTCTTCACAAGGCAACACTTTCGTTTCTTCCGGAGTAAAAGACAAAGCCCATCATACCCTTTTACGCTCTGTAGAAATCGGGGCCGATCGCCGTCCTGCGGTCCTTGCGGGTACGGCTCCACCATGTCCGCGAGGACCGGCGACAGGGACCGTGCGGTCGGCGCGGCGCGGAAGAGTGCCCCTGCAGGACTCCGGCGGTGCGGCGCCCATGAGGACGATGGAGCGGCCAGGCCGGTCTCGTGGCTCGTCCCGCTGCCTCTCCGGGGCCGTCCGCAACCCCTTGATGTGACGGACGACATTCTTCGACTCCCACGACTGTTCGCGGGCCGGAAGGGATAGTGTGGATTCGAAAGCCCGCTGCAGAAGCCTGCCCGGAATCCCTCCGGGTTCGATGCTGTCCGCGGTCGGTGCTTGAACTCGCAGCATTCAACGGTGAACGGCCAGCCCGACGGCGTGCCTGCAAGCACCCCGTCGTCGGCCGTTCCGGACAGAGAGGGGCCCGGAAACGTGCCACAGACGCAAGAGCAGGAACTGACCTGGACCGAACTCGACCAGAAGGCGGTCGACACGGTCCGCATCCTGGCAGCGGACGCGGTGGAGAAGGTGGGCAACGGACACCCGGGGACGGCCATGAGCCTGGCGCCGGCCGCCTACCTCCTGTTCCACAAGCTGATGCGGCACGATCCGTCGGACCCCGAGTGGACCGGCCGCGACCGCTTCGTCCTCTCCCCCGGCCACACCTCGCTCACCCTCTACATCCAGCTCTTCCTGTCCGGGTACGGCCTCGAGCTCGATGACCTGAAGGCACTGCGCACCTGGGGCTCCCTCACGCCCGGGCATCCCGAGTACCGCCACACCAAGGGCGTCGAGATCACCACCGGCCCGCTCGGCCAGGGCCTCGCGACGTCGGTCGGTTTCGCCTACGGCCAGCGCCGCCAGCGCGGGATGTTCGACGCCGACGCACCGGCCGGCACCAGCCCGTTCGACCACACCATCTGGGTCATCGCCTCGGACGGCGACCTCCAGGAGGGCGTGACGGCGGAGGCCTCGTCCCTCGCCGGCCACCAGGAGCTCGGGAACCTCGTGGTGATCTACGACGAGAACCACATCTCGATCGAGGACGACACGGACATCGCCTTCACCGAGGACGTCCTGAAGCGCTACGAGGCGTACGGGTGGCACACCCAGCGCGTCGACTGGACCAAGACCGGCGAGTACGTCGAGGACGTCGCCGAGCTCTACTCCGCGCTCGTCGCCGCGAAGAACGAGACCTCGAAGCCGAGCATCGTCTCGCTGCGCACGATCATCGGCTACCCCGCGCCGAACAAGCAGAACACCGGCAAGATCCACGGCTCCGCGCTCGGCAAGGACGAAGTCGCAGCGCTCAAGGAAGCCCTCGGCTTCGACCCCGAGAAGCACTTCGACGTCGACCCGGAGGTCCTGGACCACGCCCGCGGCGTCGTGCAGCGCGGTGCCGATGCGCACAGCGCCTGGCAGGAGGGCTTCGACGCCTGGAAGGCGGCACACGCCGACGAGGCCGCGCTCCTCGAGCGCATCCAGGCCCGCACCCTGCCCGAGGGCTGGGAGGAGACCCTCCCCACGTTCGAGGCCGGCAAGGACATGTCCACGCGTGCCGCGTCCGGCAAGGTCCTCACGGCCATCGGCCCCGCCCTCCCGGAGCTGTGGGGCGGCAGCGCCGACCTCGCGGAGTCGAACAACACGACCATCGAGGGATCGCCGTCGTTCATCCCGCCGAGCCGCCAGACCAAGTCGTGGTCGGGCAACGAGTACGGCCGCGTGCTGCACTTCGGTATCCGTGAGCACGCTGCCGCGGCCATCGTGAACGGCATCGTGATGCACAGCAGCACCCGCGCGTTCTCGGGGACCTTCCTGATCTTCAGCGACTACCAGCGCCCCGCGGTGCGCCTCGGCGCGCTCATGGGCGTCCCGGCCATCTATGTCTGGACCCACGACTCGATCGGCCTCGGCGAGGACGGCCCCACCCATCAGCCGGTCGAGCAGCTGTCCTCGCTGCGGACCATCCCGGGACTCGACGTCGTCCGCCCGGGCGACGCGAACGAGGTGGCCGTCGCCTGGCGCACCATCCTCGAGAACACCGAGAACCCCGCCGGCATCGTGCTGACGCGGCAGAACATCCCGACCTACCAGCGGGGCGACGGCGCAGCCGAGGGTGACACGTTCGGTTCGGTCGAGGGAGTCGCGAAGGGCGGCTACGTGCTCGCCGAAGCACGGAACGGATCGCCCGACGTGATCCTCGTCGGCACGGGCTCCGAGGTCCAGCTCGCGGTGGAAGCCCGCGAGGCCCTCGAGGCGGAGGGCATCTCCGCGCGCGTCGTGTCCATGCCGTGCCTGGAGTGGTTCAACGCCCAGGACGCGTCCTACCGCGAGAGCGTCCTGCCGCGCACCGTCCGCGCCCGCGTGTCCGTCGAGGCCGGCGTCTCGCAGAGCTGGCACGGGATCGTCGGCGACGCCGGA
The DNA here is from genome assembly GCF_057291175.1 of Arthrobacter sp. UYP4. Lineage (NCBI taxonomy): Bacteria > Bacillati > Actinomycetota > Actinomycetes > Micrococcales > Micrococcaceae > Arthrobacter > Arthrobacter sp. UYP4. Next base: position 353,441 of record NZ_JBXAVU010000001.1, on the reverse strand, counting down.
CGCAGCGTGTCGCTCGAGCACTTCGGCGCCTCCGCCGACTACAAGACGCTCTACCGCGAGTTCGGCATCACGGCGGACGCCGTCGTCGCGGCCGCCAAGGACTCCCTCGAGGCCGTGGCCGCCGATCCGCTGGCACCGAACGGCACCGCGGCGATGCCGTCGGGCCACCGTGCCACCGAGACCGGTGACCATCAGTAGTCCCGCACCCTCCGTCAGAATCCAGCACACATTCCGCGGAAGCGGACAAGGAGCACACCATGTCAACACCCACAGCTGACCTCTCGGCCGCCGGCGTATCCATCTGGCTCGACGACCTCTCACGGGAGCGCATCAACTCGGGCGCCTTCAAGCACCTCATCGAGGACCGCAACGTCGTGGGCGTCACGACCAACCCGAGCATCTTCGCCGCCGCTCTGAAGAAGGGCGAGTCCTACGCCTCCCAGGTCGGGGCACTGGCGGAGGCCGGCGCCGATGTGGACCAGGCCGTCTTCGACATCACCACCCACGACGTCGCCCAGGCCTGCGACATCTTCGCCGAGGAGGCCAAGCGTACGCACGGCGCCGATGGCCGCGTCTCCATCGAGGTCGATCCCCGCCTGTCCCGCGATACCGCCGGGACCATCGCCGAGGCCAAGCGCCTGCACGCCAAGGTGCAGCGCACCAACGTGCTCATCAAGATCCCGGCGACCGTCGAGGGCCTCGAAGCGATCTCCTCGACCCTGGCGGCCGGTATCAGCGTGAACGTGACACTGATCTTCTCGCTCGAGCGCTACCGCGCCGTGATCAACGCGTTCATGGTGGGCCTCGAGCAGGCGAAGGAGAACGGCCACGACCTCGCCAGGATCCACTCGGTCGCCTCCTTCTTCGTCTCCCGCGTCGATGCCGAGATCGACGCACGGCTCGACGCCGTCGGGACCGACGAGGCGAAGGCACTCAAGGGCAAGGCGGGACTCGCGAACGCACGCCTCGCCTACCAGGTCTTCCAGGAGCAGTTCTCCTCGGAGCGCTGGCAGGTCCTGAAGTCCGCCGGCGCCAACGCGCAGCGTCCCCTCTGGGCATCGACGGGCGTCAAGGACCCGAACCTCCCGGACACGCTCTACGTCGCCGGCCTCGTCGCAGCGGACGTCGTGAACACCATGCCGGAGAAGACGCTCGAGGCGATGGCCGACCACGGCGTCGTCGAGGGCGACACCATCACGGGCACGTACGCGGAGTCCAACGAGGTCCTGAACCAGCTCGACGCGATCGGCATCTCGTACGACGAGGTCGTCGAGCAGCTCGAGACCGAGGGCCTCGACAAGTTCGTCGCCAGCTGGTCGGAGCTCCTCGAGACCGTCCAGACCGCACTCGACGCTTCGAAGGGCTGATCCCCATGGGCTCATTCGCACTGACCGCGTCCGGCGCGGCGCTCGCCGCGGTCGAGTCGGCGGTACCCGCACTCGTGCAGGAACGCTTCGCCTCCCGGCTGATGGCGAAGGACCCCACCCTGTGGGGCGGTGACGCCGAGTCCGAAGCCTCGGTCCGCCTGGGCTGGATCGACCTGTTCGAGGGCTCGCGCGCACTCCTCCCGGAGATCGCGGGCCTCCGCGCCGATCTCCTGGCCGAAGGGGTGGACCGGATCGTGCTGTGCGGCATGGGCGGCTCCTCGCTCGCGCCGGAGGTCATCACGAAGGAGGCGGGCGTCCCGCTCGTCGTCCTGGACGCCACCGACCCCGACCAGGTGCGCGCGGCCCTCGAGGAGGACCTGCAGCGCACCGCGATCGTGGTGTCGTCGAAGTCCGGCTCCACCGTCGAGACCGACTCGCAGCGCCGGCTGTTCGAGCAGGCGTTCACCGACGCCGGCATCGACGCGGCGTCGCGCATCGTCATCGTGACCGATCCGGGGTCTCCCCTCGATGAGGCGTCACACAAGGCGGGCTACCGGAAGGTGTTCAACGCCGACCCCCAGGTCGGCGGCCGGTACTCGGCCCTCACGGCCTTCGGCCTGGTGCCGTCCGGCCTCGCCGGCGCGGACATCGAGACACTGCTGGACGACGCGGAGGACAGTGCGGAGTTCCTCGGCGACGACGTCGACGACAACGTCGGCCTGCAGCTCGGCGCCGTCCTGGGCGGGACCAGCCCGCTCCGCGACAAGATCGTCTTCGCCGATGCCGGATCCGGGCTGCCCGGCTTCGCCGACTGGGCGGAACAGCTCATCGCGGAGTCCACCGGCAAGCTCGGCACCGGGCTGCTTCCCGTCGTCGCCTCCAGCGGCGCACCCGAGCTCGCGGAGGTGGCCGACGACGTCTTGCCCGTCCTCCTGGCCCCGTTCGACGAGGCTCCCACCGACGAGCTCACCGACGGCACCAGGCTGACGGTCAGCGGTACCCTGGGCAGCCAGCTGTTCGTCTGGGAATACGCGGTCGCCGTCGCGGGACGCCTGCTCGGCATCAATCCCTTCGACCAGCCCGACGTCGAGGCGGCCAAGAAGGCCGCGCGCGGCCTGCTGGACGCCCAGCCCGAGCCCTCCCCGGCGGCCTTCGTCGACGGCGCCGTGGAGGTGCGCGGCGACGCCGGCCTGCTCGGGTCGTCGAGCACGGTCGAGGAAGCCCTCGAGGCGCTCCTCGCCGCACTCCCCGCGAACGGCTACCTCTCGGTCCAGGCGTACCTCGACCGGCACCGGCAGGCCGCACTCGAGGAGATCCGGTCACCGCTGGCCGCCGCCACCGGCCGACCGGTCACGTTCGGTTGGGGCCCGCGCTTCCTGCACTCCACGGGCCAGTACCACAAGGGCGGCTCGCCCATCGGGGCGTACCTCCAGCTGACCGGTGCAGCGCACGAGGACCTCGCCATCCCGGACCGGCCGTTCACGTTCGGTGAGCTGATCTCCGCGCAGGCCGCGGGCGACGCCCAGGTCCTCGCCGACCATGGCCGGCCCGTGCTCCGCCTCCACCTGACGGAACGCGAGGCGGGCGTCGCCCAGCTGCGGCGCGTCGTCTCGGCACTCGCCGCGTCCGGCCGGGACGAGCGGGGAACGGACGGGCATGCCTGACGGCACGACGGCGAGAGCCACCAATCCGCTACGCGACCCCCGGGACAGGAGGCTCAGCCGGATCGCCGGCCCGTCCTCGCTCGTCCTGTTCGGTGTGACCGGCGACCTCGCCCGGAAGAAGCTCATGCCGGCCATCTACGATCTCGCGAACCGGGGGCTCCTGCCCCCGAGCTTCGGCCTCGTCGGCTTCGGCCGCCGGGACTGGAGTAACGAGGAGTTCGTGGAGCAGGTGAAGGACTCCGTCACGCAGCATGCCCGCACGCCGTTCAACGAGACCGTCTGGGAGCAGCTCTCCGCCGGCATCCGCTTCGTCCGGGGCGAGTTCGACGACGACGACGCCTTCAAGAACCTCAGGGAGTGTATCGAGGAACTCGACCAGAGCAGGGGGACCCGGGGGAACCACGCGTTCTACCTCTCGATCCCGCCCAACGCGTTCGAGGCCGTGTGCCAGAAGCTCTCCGAGCACGGCCTGGCGCAGCCCGACGACGGCCAGTGGCGCCGCGTGGTCATCGAGAAGCCCTTCGGGCACGACCTCGAGTCCGCGCGGGAGCTGAACAGCATCGTCGAGGAGGTCTTCCCTCCGGACGCGGTGTTCCGGATCGACCACTACCTGGGCAAGGAGACGGTCCAGAACATCCTGGCCCTGCGCTTCGCCAACCAGCTCTTCGAGCCCCTGTGGAACGCGAACTACGTCGACCACGTGCAGATCACCATGGCCGAGGACATCGGGATCGGCAGCCGCGCAGGCTACTACGACGGTGTGGGCGCTGCCCGCGACGTCATCCAGAACCACCTGCTCCAGCTGCTCGCCCTGACGGCCATGGAGGAACCGATCTCGTTCGACGCCGACCACCTCCGGTCCGAGAAGGAGAAGGTCCTCGCGGCCGTCTCCCTCCCCGCCGACCTCACCGGCCGGTCCGCCCGCGGACAGTACGAGGCCGGCTGGCAGGGCGGGGAGCGCGTCAACGGCTTCCTCGAGGAGGAGGGCATCCCCGCCGACTCCACGACGGAGAGCTTCGCTGCGCTCCGGCTGGACATCAACACGCGCCGCTGGGCCGGCGTCCCGTTCTACCTGCGCGCCGGCAAGCGGCTGGGGCGCAGGGTCACGGAGATCGCCGTCGTCTTCAAGCGGGCCCCGAACCTCCTGTTCCGGGACCACAACGAGGAGGATTTCGGCCAGAACGCGGTCGTCATCCGGGTCCAGCCCGACGAGGGCGTCACGATCCGCTTCGGCTCCAAGGTGCCCGGCACCCAGACGGAGGTCCGCGACGTGACCATGGACTTCGGGTACGGGCATTCGTTCACCGAGTCCAGCCCCGAGGCCTACGAGCGACTCATCCTCGACGTCCTGCTCGGTGAGCCGCCACTCTTCCCGCGCCAGCAGGAGGTGGAGCTGTCCTGGCAGATCCTCGACCCGTTCGAGAAGCACTGGGAGTCCCTCGACGGCCAGCCCGATCCCTATGTCCCGGGGAGCTGGGGTCCCGCATCCGCCGACGAGCTGCTCGCAGCCGATGGACGAACCTGGAGAAGGCCATGATCGTAGAGCTTCCCGACACCACGACCTCCAAGGTGTCCAAGGAGCTGATGGCGATGCGCGAACGCGGCGGCGTCGTCGCCCTCGGGCGCGTGCTCACCCTCGTCGTGATCACTAGGTCGGGACAGGAGGAGGAGGCCATCGACGCGGCGAACGAGGCCAGCCGCGAGCACCCGTGCCGCATCATCGTCCTCGCCGAGGGATCGCCGGACGAGCCGACACGCCTTGACGGCCAGATCCGCGTCGGCGGCGACGCCGGGGCCTCCGAGGTGATCGTGCTGCGCGGTTACGGGGAGCTCTCCGACGAGAACGAGTCGCTGGTGTCCGCCCTCCTGCTGCCCGATGCGCCGATCGTCGCGTGGTGGCCGCACGGCGTGCCCGAGGCCGCGTCCCAGACGTCGATCGGCAGCATCGCGCACCGACGGATTACCGACTCCGCCAACGAGCCGGACCCGACGGCGGCGCTGTTCAACATCCGCAGCACCTACGCCGCGGGCGACACCGACCTCGCCTGGACGCGCCTCACCAACTGGCGCATCCAGCTCGCAGCCGTGCTGGACCAGCTCGAGGGCGACCAGCCGATCACGGCGGTCACCGTCGAGGGCGCGTCGGACTCCCCCAGCACCGTCCTGCTGGCCGCCTGGCTCACACGGGCGCTGGACGCGCCCGTCGATATCACCGCGGGGCCTGCCGGCACCGGACTCAAACGCGTGCGCCTCATGCGTGACGGTGGGGACATCGAACTCCACCGTCCGCACCACGACGTCGCCGAGCTGCACCAACCGGACCAGCCCGTCCAGCGCATCTCACTGCCGCGGCGGGGCCTGCGTGACTGCCTCGCCGAGGAGCTGAGGCGGCTCGACCCCGACGAGGTCTTCGGAGAGGTCATCACCGAAGGACTCGCCCTGACCAACCTGAGGAGCGTGTGACCGTATGAGCGCTGAACCGAAAGTCAGCATCCATCCTTCCCCGACATCCCTGGCGGCGGCCGTGGCGGCGCGACTGATCACGCGCCTGGTCGATGTGCAGAGCGACCGCGGCACGGCCACCGTGGTCCTCACGGGCGGCTCGATCGGCACGGCGGCCCTGCAGGCCGTCGTGGAATCACCGGCGCACACGGCGGTCGACTGGGCGAACGTGCACTTCTGGTGGGGCGACGAGCGGTTCCTGCGCGCCGAGGACCCGGACCGCAACGCCGTCCAGGCGCGCACCGCGTTCCTCGACCGTGTCGCCGTCGACCCCGTGAAGATCCACGAGTTCGGCTCGAAGGACGAGTTCCCCGACGAGGACGCGGCCGCCCTCGACTACGCCGAACAGCTGGCGGCGGCCGCGAAGGCCGAACGCGCGGCGGACGAGGACGCGGTACAGCCCGATCCGCGCCTGCCCCGCTTCGACGTCCTCCTGCTCGGTGTCGGACCCGATGCGCACGTCGCCTCGCTCTTCCCGGAGATGGCCGGCATCCGCACCAAGGGCGAGACGACCGTGGGGGTCGCCGATGCGCCCAAGCCTCCGCCGCAGCGCATCTCGCTGACGCTGGAGGCGATCAACACCGCCCAGGAGGTCTGGCTGTCCGTCAGCGGCAGCGACAAGGCCGGTGCCGTGGGACTGGCCCTCGCGGGAGCCGGCCATGTCCAGGTCCCCGCCGCCGGGGCGCGCGGGGTGCGGAAGACCCTGTGGCTGATCGACCAGGACGCGGCACAGAAGCTGCCCGGGCGCCTGATCGACCACGAGGACGAGGAGGAGTCCGTCGGCTGACGACGGCCCGTCGATGACGAAGGCCCCCGCTTCCTGCTGGAAGCGGGGGCCTTCTCCGTACGGTCGTGTGCTGTGCCCTACGACTCGCCGGCGAAACGCTGGATGAGGCCGAGGGCCACGATGACCACGCCCCATGCGAGTCCGAGGGCCACCGTGAACCGGTTGAGGTTGCGCTCGGCGACCCCGGACGATCCCATGCTCGAGGTCATGCCGCCACCGAACATGTCCGACATACCACCGCCACGTCCCTTGTGGAGCAGGATCAGGAGGGTCAGCAGGAGACTCGTGATCCCGAGCAGGACGAGCAGGATGATACGGAGGATTTCCACGGGGCCCTTTCAAGGCTCGGTAGCCGCTCAGCGGAGCGGCCGGCGCACGGAACTAGTCTGTCACCAGATGCTGTTCGAACCTGACAATACTAGCAAACTCGGACACGTCGAGGCTCGCACCGCCGACGAGCACGCCGTCGACGTCGCGCTCCTTGAGGATGCTCGCGGCGTTCGCCGCTTTCACCGAGCCGCCGTAGAGCAGGCGCGTCCTCGAGGCGGTCTCCGCATCGAAGAGGGAGCCGAGTTCGGCGCGGATGGCGGCGCACATCTCCTGCGCGTCCTCCGGTCCGGCCACCTCACCCGTACCGATGGCCCAGACGGGCTCGTACGCGACCACGAGGGCGGACGCCTGTTCCGGCGTCAGGCCTGCGACGCCCTGGCGGAGCTGCTCGAGCGTCGAGGCGACATGCGTCCCGGCCTGCCGGATCTCGAGGCCCTCGCCGACGCACAGCACGGGCACCAGTGCATGGCGGTAGGCGGCGTGCACCTTCCGGTTGAGCAGCGCGTCCGACTCGGAGTGGATCGTCCGCCGTTCGGAGTGTCCGACCAGCACGTAGGTGCAGTCGAGCTTGGCCAGGAACTGACCGGAGATGTCCCCCGTGTACGCGCCGGAATCCTCGGGTGAGAGATCCTGGCCGCCGTAGACGACGTCGAGGTTGTCACCCTTGACGAGCGTCTGGACGCCGCGCAGATCGGTGAAGGGCGGGAAGACCGAGACCTCGACGCGCGAGAAGTCGTGGCCCGCGTCGTCGAGGGTCCAGGCCAGCTTCTGCAGGAAGGTGATGCCCTGCATGTGGTCCAGGTTCATCTTCCAGTTCCCCGCGATGAGCGGGCGGCGGTCGAAGGCGCCGTTGGTCGAGGTGGTCATCGTCCTACTCCATCTGTTCGTTGCATGGGGGCGGGATCCGCGCGGCCTCGGCCCCGCAGATCCCGCTCTTCCTGTGCGCCCGTTGCCGGGCGGTCGATCGTCCCCGCCCTCCCGCTAGTCGCGGGCGAGAGCCGTGAGGCCGGGCAGTTCCTTGCCTTCGAGATATTCCAGACTCGCGCCGCCACCGGTCGAGATGTGCCCGAACTGGTTGTCGGCGAAGCCGAGGCCGCGGACGGCAGCGGCGGAGTCGCCGCCGCCGACCACGGTCAGGGCGCCGTCCGCCTGTGCGTCGACGAGGGCCTGGGCGACCGCCCGGGTACCGCCGGCGAACGCCTCGAACTCGAAGACGCCCATCGGCCCGTTCCAGAAGACGGTCCTCGCCTCGGCGATGTTCGCGGCGAAGTCCGCACCCGTCACGGGGCCGATGTCGAGGCCGATGCCGGTCGCTCCGTACGTCCCCGACTCGATGGCGTCCGCGGCGACAACGCCCGAACCGGCGTCGGCGGAGAACTTCTCCGCCACGACGATGTCGGTCGGGAGGACGAACTGCGTGCCGTCACGGGAGCCCCGCTCGAGGTAGCCGCGAACGGTCTCGATCTGGTCCTCCTCGAGCAGGCTCGCGCCCACCTTGTGGCCCTGGGCCGCGAGGAACGTGAACAGCATGCCGCCGCCCACGAGGATGCGGTCGGCCGTGCCGATCAGGTTCTCGATGACGGCCAGCTTGTCGGACACCTTGGAACCGCCGAGCACGACGACGAAGGGCCGCTGCGGATCCTTCGTCAGCCGCTCCAGGACCACGAGTTCGGCCTTGACCAGATCACCCTGGTAGGACGGCAGCAGCGCGGCGATGTCGTACACGCTCGCGTGCTTCCGGTGCACCGCACCGAAGGCGTCGTCCACGTAGGCGCCGTCCGGGCCGGCCAGGTCCGCGATCTCGCGGGCGAAGGCCGACCGCTCGGCGTCGTCCTTGCTCGTCTCACGCGCGTCGAAGCGCACGTTCTCGAGGACGAGCACCTCCCCCTCGGCCAGGGCTGCGGCCGCGCTGCGGGCACCCTCACCCGTGGTGTCCGGCGCGAGCGTGACCGGGAAGTCCGCGAGGTCCCGGAGGACGTCCACGGCCGGCTCGAGCGAGTACTTCTGCTCGGGTGCGCCCTTGGGCCGTCCGAGGTGCGCCAAGACGATCACGGCCGCCCCTGCCTCGCTCAGCCTGCGGAGAACGGGCAGGGACGCGCGTACGCGGCCGTCGTCGGTGACCTTTAACTCCGGGACGTCGCCCTCGAGGGGCACGTTGAGGTCCGAGCGCACGAGGACACGGCGTCCGCGGACGCCTTCGGCGAGGAGGTCGTCGAGCGTTGCGTAAGCCACGGGCGATCGCCTAGGAGAGCTTGGCAGCGACGATTTCGGTCAGGTCGACCAGGCGGTTCGAGTAGCCCCACTCGTTGTCGTACCAGCCCACGACCTTGACCTGGTTGCCGAGGACCTTCGTCAGTCCGGAGTCGAAGATGCACGACGCCGGATCCGTCACGATGTCCGAGGAGACGATCGGGTCCTCCGTGTAGGAGAGGTAGCCCTTGAGCGAACCGTCGGCAGCGGCAGCCTTGTAGGCGGCATTGACCTCGTCGGCGGTGACCTCGCGGCCCAGGGTGACCGTCAGGTCGGTGGCCGAACCGGTGGGGACGGGAACGCGGATGGCGTAGCCGTCGAGCTTGCCCTTGAGCTCCGGCAGGACGAGGCCGATCGCCTTGGCCGCACCCGTGGAGGTGGGCACCATGTTGATCGCTGCGGCCCGTGCGCGGCGGAGGTCCTTGTGCGGGCCGTCCTGGAGGTTCTGGTCGGCGGTGTACGCGTGGATCGTCGTCATGAGACCGCGCTCGATGCCGAAGGAGTCGTTCAGCACCTTGGCGAGCGGGCCGAGGCAGTTCGTGGTGCAGGACGCGTTCGAGATGATGTGGTGGTTCTCGGGGTCGTAGTCGCCGTCGTTGACGCCGAGCACCACGGTGAGGTCCTCGTCGGACGCTGGGGCGGAGATCAGGACCTTCCTGGCGCCGGCATCGATGTGCTTCTGCGCGTCGGACGCCTTGGTGAAGAACCCGGTGGACTCGATCACGATGTCGACGCCGAGGTCCTTCCAGGGCAGGTTCGCGGGGTCGCGCTCTGCCAGTACCTTGACGCGCTTGCCACCGACCACGAGGTCACCGCCGTCGACCTCGACGGAGGCCTTCAGGCGGCCGGTCACGGAGTCGTACTTCAGCAGGTGGGCGAGGGCCTCGGGGCTCGTCAGGTCGTTGACGGCAACGATCTCGAGGTCTGCACCCTGCTCGAGGGCCGCGCGGAAGTAGTTGCGACCGATGCGGCCGAAGCCATTGATTCCAACACGAGTAGTCACTGGTTTCCATCTCCTTCATAGGTGGTGCCGCCGTGATGACCCTTCTCGGGTGATGCCGGCGACGAATAAATCTGGTACCGGGCACACCTTCGTGCCGAAGTGAATCGGGTCCTGCTGGCTCCCTGCGGAGCGGTGTCCGTCGCCGGAGCCGTGCGGGGACGCGTCCCTGCACGGCTCCAACCTTACTCAGCGCGGCGTTCCGCACGCACTCCGGACGTGGATCGCCCCGGTTGCGCGGGGCGTGTGGTGGTGGCGGCCGGTCAGCGGCCGGGCGTGATGAGCACCGAAGCGCCGGTGCGTGCCGCCTGGAAGCGGGTCTGGACGTCGGCCCAGTTCACCAGGTTCCACCAGGCCTTGACGTAGTCGGGCTTGACGTTGACGTAGTCCAGGTAGAAGGCGTGCTCCCACATGTCCAGCATCAGCAGCGGCACGGTGCCCACGGGCACGTTGCCCTGCTGGTCGTAGAGCTGTTCGATCACGATGTTCTGGCCGAGCGGCTCGTAGGCGAGCACGGCCCAGCCGGAACCCTGCAGGGAGGTGGCGGCGGCCGTGAAGTGGGCGCGGAACGCGTCGAAGGACCCGAACGCGTCGTCCAGGGCCGCGGCCAGTTCACCCTCGGGCTTGTCGCCGCCCTCGGGGGACATGTTCTTCCAGAAGATGCTGTGGTTGATGACGCCGCCGACGTGGAAGGCGAGGTCCTTGGAGAGCTTGGGGATGGTCCCGAACTGCCCGGTCGCGCGGGCCTCGGCGAGCTGGGCGAGGGCGTCGTTGGCGCCCTTGACGTAGGTGGCCTGGTGCTTGGAGTGGTGCAGCTCCATGATCCGGCCCGAGATGTGCGGCTCCAGGGCCGCGTAGTCGTAATCGAGATCCGGCAGTACGTATTCGCTCACGTAGTCCTCCATGTAGTGGTCCCAGGTGCCGGCGCGCCCGTCGGCTCCAGCGGGAGCCCGGACGGCAGGCGGCCCACCTGATCAGAAGCGGGCTTGTCGTTCCATCCTATGCACTTCTTCACTCGTCGAGCATGTCCGCGGTCACATTCGCATCGGTCCCCGGGATCCCGATGTCCGACGCCCTCTTGTCCGCCATGGCGAGCAGGCGCCGGATGCGGCCGGCGATGGCGTCCTTGGTCATGGGCGGGTCCGCCAGGCGGCCGAGTTCGTCCAGGCTCGCCTGCTTGTGGGCCACCCGCAGCTCCCCCGCGTAGCGCAGGTGTTCGGGCACCGTCTCGCCGAGGATCTCGAGGGCACGCTCGACGCGCGCGCCCGCGGCCACGGCGGCCTGTGCCGACCGGCGCAGGTTGGCGTCGTCGAAGTTCGCGAGGCGGTTCGCCGTGGCCCGCACCTCCTTGCGCATCCGGCGCTCCTCCCACACCATGAGCGCGTCGTGCGCGCCCATGCGCGTCAGGAGGGCGGCGATGGTGTCGCCGTCGCGGATGACCACGCGGTCGACGCCGCGCACCTCCCGCGCCTTCGCGGCGATGTCGAGCCGCCGTGCTGCCCCGACGAGTGCCAGGGCGGACTCCGGGCCGGGGCAGGTGACCTCGAGGGAGGAGGAGCGGCCGGGTTCCGTCAGCGAGCCGTGTGCGAGGAACGCGCCTCGCCAGACGGCCTCGGCGTCCGCCGTCGAGCCGTTGACGACGGCGGACGGCAATCCCCGGACGGGGCGGCCACGGCTGTCCAGGAGTCCGGTCTGGCGGGCGAGGGACTCCCCTTCGCGCACCACGCGCACCACATAGCGGTTGCCCCGCTTGAGGCCGCCGCCCGAGACGACGATGATCTCGCTGTTGTGCCCGTAGACCTCGGCGATGGTCGCCCGGAGCCTGCGCGCCGTCGAGGCGAGGTCCACCTCGGCCTCGATGACGATCCTGCCGGAGATGATGTGGAGGCCCCCGGCGAATCTCAGCAGCGCGGACACCTCGGCCTTGCGGACCGAGGACTTCTTGACGTCGAGGTGGGACAGCTCCTCTTTGACATCGGCGGTCAGGGCCACAGATACACTCCTAGTTCTCCCCGAACATGTCGTTGTAGGACGTCGCCAGCCGCAGGGGATCATGTACGGGCTTACCGGTCGAAACTCCCACTGTACCGAAGACCGCCCGTCCGCCCATTCCTGCGACGGCCCGCTCGAACTCCTCGCGGTCTGTTACCACCGCGGGGTCGGCGAGGACCACGTCGACGGTGAAATCCGGTGCGTAGCGGGAGATCACGCTGAGGTGGTCGACCGCGCTCATGCCCTGGGTCTCCTTGGTGTCGTTCGTGAGGTTCATGGTGAGGCACCGCTTGGCGGAGGTCCGGCACAGAGCGTCCCGGAGCTCGGGAAGCAGCAGGTGCGGCAGCACCGAGGTGTACCAGGACCCCGGCCCGAGGACCACCCAGTCGGCCAGCTCGATGGCTTCCAGGGCGTCCCTGCAGGCCGGTGCTGCTGCCGGGAGGAGGCGCACGTTGCTCACGTTGCCGGTGTCGGCGGCCACGGCCAGTCGGGCCTGTCCCGTCACGGTGGTCACGCGCAGGGACCCCTGCACCTCGCTGAGCAGGTCGCCCTCGATCGTCAGGGGCACGCTGGCCATCGGCAGGACCCTGCCCCGCGCGCCGAGCAGGGCGCCGGCCCACTGCAGGCCGGCGACCGGATCACCGAGGAGCTCCCACAGCGTGACGATCAGGAGGTTGCCCATGGCGTGGTCGTCGAGTGAGCCCTCGACGCCGTCCCGGGAGGTGAAGCGGTGCTGCATCACGTCACGCCACGTGCGCCCCCAGTCCGTGTCGTCGCAGAGCGCCGCGAGGGCCATCCGGAGGTCGCCCGGTGGCAGGACACCGAGTTCGCGGCGCAGCCGCCCCGAGGACCCGCCGTCGTCGGCAACGGTCACCACGGCGGTCAGTTCCTGGGTCAGGAGCCGCAGGGCGGACAGCGACGCCGACAGCCCGTGCCCGCCGCCGAGCGCGACGACGGACGGGCCGGGGCCCGGTCCGTCACCCTTCCTGCGGGCCGCGGGCGGGACGAGAGGGAGGGACCCGGAGAACAGGGCCACTACTCACGCCCGAGGTCTCGGTGGTGAGCAGCGACCTGCACGCCCGGCAGCTGGGCCAGGCGCTGTGCGATCTCCTCGGTCACGGCGACGGACCGGTGCTTGCCACCGGTGCAGCCGACCGCGATGGTGGCGTAGTGCTTGTTCTCGCGGCGGTAGCCGTCCAGGACCGGGACGAGGGCGTGGACGTACCGGTCGATGAAGTCACCGGCGCCCTGCGCGCCGAGCACGTAGTCGCGCACGGGCGCGTCGAGCCCGGTCTGGGGTCGCAGGACCGGCACCCAGTGCGGATTCGGGATGAAGCGGACGTCGGCCACGTAGTTGGCGTCCACCGGGAGGCCGTACTTGAAACCGAAGCTCATGACGTTGAGGCGGAGGACGATGGGGCCGGACTCGGAGAACAGCTCAGTCACACTCGTCGCGAGGGCGTGCACATTGAGCTCGCTCGTGTCGATCACGATGTCCGACGTGTGCTTCAGCTCCCTGAGCACGTCGCGCTCCGCCGCGATGCCGTCGAGGATCCGGCCGTCTGCCTGCAGCGGATGCGGCCGGCGACCCTGCTCGAACCGGCGCACCAGGACGGCGTCGTCGGCGTCGAGGAAGAGCACGCGGTAGCCGACCCCGGCCGCCCGCAGCCCGTCCAGCGATGCCTTGATGTCGTTGAAGAGCTCCTTGCCGCGGACGTCGATGACCACGGCGAGCTTGGGGATGGACTGCGGCGTCCGCGCCACGAGCTCCGTGAGCGTCGTGAGCATCTGCGGCGGGAGGTTCTCCACGACGTACCAGCCATGGTCCTCGAGCGCGTTCGCGGCCGTACTGCGTCCGGCCCCGGACATGCCGGTCACGACCAGCAGCTCGGACTGGGTGGGTTTGACCGGAGTCAGGCTCGTGGCCTCAGTCATCGTGGTGCGTCCGTTCCGGCTCGTCGGGGCAGCCCGGTATGGGGGCATGCCCTGGTGTGTGCGGTCTCAGCGGCGCGCCTGCGGCCGCGTCCTCAGCCTAGCTAATCTTCGATGATCTCGCCCGTGGTCATGTTCACGGCCGGGGCGGGAGCGTCGTCCGCGTCGACGGCGAGGGAGGTGCGGATGGTTTCGGCCAGGGCAGGGCCGATGCCCGGTACCTCCACGAGTTCCTCGATGCTCGCGGCCCGGATCTTCCTGACCGAGCCGAAGTGCTTGAGCAGCGCCTTGCGCTTGGCCGGGCCGAGGCCGGCGATGTCGTCGAGGGCCGAGGCCGTCATCGACTTCCCGCGCTTCTGGCGGTGGAACGTGATGGCGAAGCGGTGTGCCTCGTCGCGGATGCGTTGCAGAAGGAACAGTCCCTGCGACGCGCGGGGAAGGATGACGGGGAAATCGCTGTCCTGGATCCACACCTCCTCGAGCCGCTTGGCGAGACCGATGACGAAGACGTCGTCGATGCCGAGGTCCGCGAGGGCCCGGGACGCGGCCGCCACCTGGGGAGGTCCGCCGTCGACGACGACGAGGCTGGGCGGGTACGCGAACCGGCTGCGCGGGATCGCCGTCGTGGTGTCGCGGATCGGTGCGCCCTGCTCGTCGACGGCGGGGTGCTCGAGGACCGATGCCTCGTCGTCGACCGGCGCGCTCTCCGGGTCGGGGGCCGCGGCGTCCCGGGTGTCGCCGGCCTCGGATGCGAGGTAGTTGCGGAACCGCCGGTAGATGACGTCGTACATGGAGGCGGTGTCGTCCCGGGCGGCGTCGCCCGTGATGGAGAACTTGCGGTACTCGGACTTCCGGGGCAGGCCGTCCTCGACGACGACCATCGAGGCCACCACGTTGGTTCCCTGCACGTGCGAGATGTCGAAGCACTCGATGCGCATCAGCGGCTGGGGCAGGTCGAGGGCCTCCTGCAGTTCCTGCAGGGCGGCCGACCGGGTGGTGATGTCGCCGGCCCTGCGGCTCTTGTGGAGGCGCAGGGCGTCCGCGGCGTTCTGCTCCACGGTGCCCATGAGGGTGGCCTTGTCACCGCGCTGCGGGACCCGGACGTCGACCCGCGCGCCCCGGAGGCCGCGGAGCCATTCGAGCATCTGGTCGGAGTTGCTCGGCAGGACCGGGACGAGGACCTCTCGGGGGATCTGCTCGTTGCTGCTGTTGCCCTCGCCGTACACCTGCTGCAGCAGGTGCTCCACGAGGTCGGGTGTCTCCATGTCCTCGACCTTCTCGACGACCCAGCCGCGCTGGCCGCGGATGCGGCCTCCCCGGACGTGGAAGACCTGGGCGGCGGCCTCCAGTTCGTCCTCCTTCAGCGCGAAGATGTCGGCGTCGGTGTCCTCGCTGAGGACCACCGTGTTGCGTTCGAACACGCGGCGCAGGGCTGCGATGTCGTCGCGCAGGCGGGCAGCCGACTCGTAGTCGAGCTCGGCGACGGCCTCCGCCATCTTCTTCTCGAGTCCGGAGATGAACTTCTTCGCCTCGCCGGACATGAAGTCGCAGAAGTCCTCCGCGAGGGCCCTGTGGTCCTCGGGGGTGATCCGGCCCACGCACGGCGCCGAGCACTTGTCGATGTAGCCGAGCAGGCACGGCCTGCCGGTCCGTTCGGCGCGCTTGAAGACGCCGGCGCTGCAGGTCCGGACGGGGAAGACCCGGATCATGGTGTCGACCGTCTCGCGGATGGCCTTCGCCGGGTAGAACGGGCCGAAGTAGCGGGTGTCCTTCTTCTTGTCCCCCCGCAGGACCTGCACGCGCGGGTACTTCTCCCCCATGGTGACGGCCAGGTACGGGTACGACTTGTCGTCCCGGAACATGACGTTGAACCGTGGGTCGAACTCCTTGATCCACGTGTACTCGAGCTGGAGCGCCTCGAGCTCGCTGCCGACGACGGTCCATTCGACGCTCGCGGCCGTGAAGACCATGGTGCGGGTCTTCGCGAGCAGCCCCTGGGGGTTGGCGAAGTAGGAGTTCAGCCGCGACCTGAGGTTCTTGGCCTTGCCCACGTAGATGACCCGGCCGTGCTCGTCGCGGAAGCGGTACACACCGGGATCGAGCGGTATCTCGCCTGTCTTGGGCCGGTATGTCACTGGGTTCGCCACGCCATTCATCCTAGGGCTGGACGGTGACATGCCCCGACCCCGGAGCGTCCTTTCCGCTGACCGCTGACGGGCGGGCCTAGTCGGTCGCAGGGCTCTGGTTGTAGTGCGGGACGCGCTCCTGGCCGGTGAGGGCGGCGATGCTGTCCATGATCGTGTCCGTCGCGCTGCGGCGTGCGGGCAGGGGGTGTCCGGCCCCGGTCTTCGCGAACACCAGGGGCTCACCGATCCGCAGGGTGAAGTGCTGCGGGCGGACGCCCTTCTTCCCCGCCGGCTGCAGGGCGTCGGTGCCGAGGAGCCCGACCGGCACCACGGGCGCACCGGTGGTGAGCGCGAGCCAGCCGACGCCCGTCCTCCCCCGGTAGAGCCGGCCGTCGCGTGAGCGCGTGCCCTCGGGATAGATGCCGACACCGTCGCCCTGCTCCAGCAGGTCGAGGAGCGTCCGGAGCGCCTGCACGCTGGCGGCCTGCTGCCCGCGCTCCACGGGGATGGAGCCGACGCCCTCGAAGAACGACTTCATCAGGACGCCCTTCACGCCCGAGCCGGTGAAGTACTCCGCCTTGGCGAAGAACGCGACCGGTCGTGGCATCAGCGCCTGGACCAGCACGCTGTCGAGGAAGGACAGGTGGTTGGGTGCGACGATGAAAGGGCCGTCCTTCGGCACGTTGCCGAGTCCCTCGACGGTGGGCCGGCACAGCGTGCTGATCAGGCCGCGGGTCGTGCTGCGCGTCAGGTCATAGACCCCCACGGAGCACCTCCAGCAGGTCGTCGGCGGTGTGCACGACCGCGGCAGCTCCCGCGTCCTCCAGTTCGCCGGGTGCGGCGAAGCCCCACCCGACGCCGATGCAGGCGATCCCGTTGGCGGCCGCGCCCTCGACGTCGTGCCAGCGGTCGCCGACCATCACCGGCCGGAGGGCGTCGGACGCGTGTCGTTCGAGCGCCGCCCGGATGATCGGGGCCTTGCCGCCGACGGTCGCGGCCTCGTCGCGCGGGGATCCGTGGACGGAGGCGAAGAGATGCCGCAGGCCCTGCACATCGAGCAGTTCCTCGGCGAGCCACTCGGGCTTCTGGGTCGCCACGGCGACCACCGCTCCCGCGTCGGTCAGCGCCTCGACGCACCGTGCGATCCCCGGGTAGGGGCGGCTGCGTGCCATGCCGGTCGCGACGTAGCCCGCGCGGTAGGTCGCCATGACCTCCTGGACCCGGGACGCCGGGACCCCTGCGAGGGCGGTGAGGGAGTGGACGAGCGGCGGCCCGACCATGGCCTGGAGGGCGTCGTCGTCGGGCTCGGGGAACCCGTGGCTCACCAGGGCCGAGCTGATGCCTCCGGTGATGGCCCCTGCCGGGTCGACGAGGGTGCCGTCGAGGTCGAAGAGTATCAGCGAATGCATATTTGCCACCGGGCAAGCTTGCCATAGCACCGGGAGGGCATGCATCATGCATGCCCTCCCGGGTATATCAGGCGTGCGGCAGGGCCCTATCCGACCCTGTCGAAGATCTCCTTCAGGAACGTCCCCGTGTAGCTCCGCTCATTGGTCGCCACCTGCTCCGGCGTGCCCGTGGCGATGATCTGACCGCCGCCAGAGCCGCCGTCCGGGCCGAGGTCGATCACCCAGTCGGCGCTCTTGATGACGTCGAGGTTGTGCTCGATGGTGATGACCGTGTTGCCCTTGTCCACCAGGCCCTGGAGGACCAGCAGGAGCTTGCGGATGTCCTCGAAGTGCAGGCCCGTCGTCGGCTCGTCCAGGACGTAGATGCTGCGGCCGTTGGACCGCTTCTGCAGTTCGCTCGCGAGCTTGACGCGCTGCGCCTCGCCGCCGGACAGCGTGGTGGCCGGCTGGCCGAGGCGGACGTAGCCCAGTCCGACCTCCACGAGGGTGTTGAGGTGCCGCGCGATGGGGCTGAAGGCCGCGAAGAACTCGGCCCCCTCCTCGATGGGCATGTCGAGCACGTCCGCGATGGTCTTGCCCTTGTAGTGCACCTCGAGCGTCTCGCGGTTGTACCGGGCCCCGTGGCAGACCTCGCACGGGACGTAGACGTCCGGCAGGAAGTTCATCTCGATCTTCAGTGTGCCGTCACCGGAGCACGCCTCGCAGCGGCCGCCCTTGACGTTGAACGAGAACCTGCCCGGCAGGTATCCGCGGACCTTCGCCTCCGTGGTCTCCGCGAAGAGCTTCCGGATGTTGTCGAACACGCCGGTGTACGTCGCCGGGTTCGAGCGCGGAGTGCGGCCGATGGGGCTCTGGTCGACGTGGATGACCTTGTCCAGGTGCTCCAGCCCGTCGATCCGCTTGTGCCGCCCGGCCACCTGCTTGGCACCGTTCAGCTTGTTCGCCAGCACCTTGTAGAGGATGTCGTTGACGAGCGTGGACTTGCCGGATCCGCTCACACCGGTGACGGCGGTGAGCACGCCGAGCGGGATCGTCGCGTCGACGTTCGTGAGATTGTGCTCGCGAGCGCCGACGACCTTCAGCTGGCGGGAACGGTCGATCTTCCGGCGCTTCTTCGGGATCTCGATCCTGCGCCGTCCCGAGAGGTAGTCGCCGGTCAGGGACTTCTCGTTGGTGAGCAGGTCCTCGAGCAGGCCCGAGTGGACCACTTCGCCGCCGTGCTCGCCGGCACCCGGTCCGATGTCGACGATCCAGTCGGCCTCAGCGATGGTGTCCTCGTCGTGCTCGACGACGATGAGCGTGTTGCCGAGGTTGCGCAGCCGGGTGAGCGTCTCGATGAGGCGGCGGTTGTCACGCTGGTGCAGGCCGATCGACGGCTCGTCGAGCACGTAGAGGACGCCGACGAGACCGGACCCGATCTGGGTGGCGAGGCGGATGCGCTGGGCCTCGCCGCCGGAGAGGGTGCCCGAGGCGCGCTCGAGGTTGAGGTATTCGAGACCGACGTCGAGGAGGAACGTCAGGCGCGCCTGGATCTCCTTGAGCACCTGGTTGGCGATCTGGGCCTCGCGGCCGGTCAGCACGAGGTTGTCGAGGAACTCGGCGCAGTCGCGCATCGGCATGGCCGAGACCTCGGCGATGGAGCGCCCGTTGATCAGCACGGACAGCGACGCCGGGTTCAGGCGTGCCCCGCCGCAGGTGGGGCACGGGATCTCCCGCATGTACTCCTCGTAGCGGTCCCGCGCGTTGTCGGACTCGGTCTCCGCGTGCTTGCGCTGGATGTATTGGATGGCGCCCTCGAAGCCCGTGCTGTACTTGCGCTCCCGCCCGAAGCGGTTCTTGTACTGCACCACGACCTTGTGGTCCTTGCCGTACAGGGCGGCCTCGCGGGCACGGTCCGGGAGCTTGCGCCACGGCGTGGTGATGTCGAACGTCAGCTCGGACGCGAGCCCTTCGAGCAGGCGTGTCCAGTACTCGAGCGTCGCGGTACCGAGCGACCACGGCGCGATGGCGCCCTCCGCGAGGCTCAGGTCCGGATTGGGGACCACGAGCTCCTCGTCGACCTCGAGCTTCGTCCCGATCCCCGTGCAGGCCGGGCAGGCGCCGAAGGGGTTGTTGAACGAGAACGAGCGCGGCTCGATCTCGTCGATGGCGAGCGGGTGCTCGTTCGGGCAGGCGAGGTGCTCGGAGAAGGCGTGGAGGCGCTTCTCGTCGTCCTCCGGGAGGTCCACGAACTCAGCGAGCACGCGACCGTCGGCGAGCTTGAGGGCCGTCTCGACGGAGTCGGTGAGGCGCTGCTGGATGCCGCCCTTGACGACGAGGCGGTCGATGATGACCTCGATGGTGTGCTTGTACTGCTTGCCCAGCTTCGGCGGGTCGCTCAGCTGGATGAGCTTGCCGTCCACCCGGGCGCGCGAGTAGCCCTTCGCGGTGAGCTCCTGGAACAGGTCGACGAACTCGCCCTTGCGCGCCCGCACGACGGGAGCGAGGATCTGGAAGCGTGTGCCCTCGTCGAGCTCGAGCAGCTGGTCCACGATCTGCTGGGGGGTCTGCTTCGCCACCGGCTCGCCGCAGACCGGGCAGTGGGGGCGGCCGACACGCGCCCAGAGGAGCCGCATGTAGTCGTAGATCTCGGTGATGGTGCCGACGGTGGAACGCGGATTCTTGCTCGTGGACTTCTGGTCGATCGAGACGGCCGGCGAGAGCCCCTCGATGAAGTCGACGTCCGGCTTGTCCACCTGGCCGAGGAACTGGCGTGCGTAGGCGGAGAGGGATTCGACGTAGCGTCGCTGGCCCTCCGCGAAGATGGTGTCGAAGGCGAGGGAGGACTTGCCCGAGCCGGAGAGGCCGGTGAAGACGATCATGGCGTCGCGCGGGAGGTCCAGGTCGACGTTCCGCAGGTTGTGCTCGCGGGCGCCCTTGACGATCAGCCGGGACAGGTCCTGGGGAGCGGGCTCCGGATTGTGGGCGTGCTGCTCGAGGGAATTTGCTATAGACACTCATCCACTGTAGGGGAAAAGGGCTTCGAAGACATATTCGAATTCCCTGTTTTCCGCACGGTTGCCGCGGCCTGCGGCGTGCCGTTCACGCTCGGCGCAATGCCGCCCTCGCGATGGCGACCGCATCGGACTCGGACAGCCCGGCGGAGCGCACCACCGCGGCGAATACATCGGCGGCGGCACCCACCTTCTGTCGAGCGGCGTCGCCCCCGGCCGTGACGGTGGTCCCCGCCCGCCCCTTCGTCTCCACGACGCCGGCGTGCTCCAGCTCGCGGTAGGCACGGGCGACGGTGTTGGCGGCGACGCCGAGGTGCGCTGCGAGCGCTCGGACCGGTGGCAGTCTCGTGCCGACGGCGGCCTCGCCCGAGTTGGCCGCGGCCAGGATCGCCTGCTTGATCTGCTCGAACGGCGGCACCGCGCTCTGTGGGTCCAGCGCCAGCCACCCGGGGATGCCCTGCTCCACGCCCTGTTCCTTCCACGGTACGGTGCCGCGGGGAACGTCTCGCGGTGTACTCGAACCCTACCCGCCGTGTCCGCGCGCCCGGTACGTGCGGATGCCTACACTGTGCTCATGACCGGCCCCCTGCACGACCTCGACGCAATGACCATCCGCCGCATCTCCGTGTCGGAGATGGACAACAACGTGTACCTGCTGACGTCGAAGTCCAGCGGCGCACAGGTGCTCATCGATGCCGCCGACGACGTCCCGGCGATCCTCGGGCTCCTCGCGGACGCGCAGGAGGACACGGACGCCGAGGCCCGGGTGGCCCTGATCATCACCACCCACTCGCACTGGGACCACGTACGGGCGCTGGCAGAGGTCAAGGAGGCCACGAAGGCCCGCACGGCTGCCGGCGAAGCGGACGTCCCGGACATCGCGGTACCGACCGAGGTGCCCCTCAGGCAGGGCGACGTCGGGTCCTTCGAGGGGTTCGATCTCGAGGCGATCTCCCTGCGCGGGCACACGCCCGGGTCCGTCGCGCTGCTGTACCGGGACCCCACCGGGCCTGCGCACCTCTTCACCGGTGATTCGCTGTTCCCCGGCGGGGTCGGGAACACGCAGGGCGATCCGCAGCGGTTCGCGTCGCTGTACGACGACGTCGTGACCCGCATCTTCGACCGCCTGCCGGACGACACCATCGTGCACCCCGGCCATGGCGGCGGGACGACCCTCGGGGCCGAGCGGGGCTCGCTGGCGGAGTGGAAGCAGCGCGGCTGGTAGCCGGCGGCAGGACGAGGCGGAGGACGAGGCGGGCGGCCCGTCAGCCGGTCCTGTGCCCGACGGCGAAGATCCGCCGGAAGCCGAACACCGTGCCGTGCTCGCCCCGGGGGTAGGCCTCCCGCAGGAGCGCGCCGTACCCGGCCTCGAACCCGGCGGCCTCATCGTCGGACAGTGCGTCCAGCACGGGCCGCAGGGCCGTGCCGCGCACCCAGTCGAGGACGGCGTCCTCCCCCGGGAGCACCTGCTCGTACGTCGTCTCCCACACGTCCGCCTCGAGTCCGGCGGCCAGGAGGACGCCGAGGTAGTCGATCGGCTCGCCGACGGCGTCGTCGTGGCGGAGCACACCGCGCAGCCGTGACGCCCACTGCCCGCTGCCGGCATGGCTGCGCAGCAGGGCATGGGACGGCGCCGAGAAGTTACCGGGTACCTGCAGCGCGAGCCAGCCGCCGACCGGCAGCGCTGCGGCCCACCGGGCGAGAAGCCCCTGATGGCCCGGCACCCACTGGAGGGCGGCGTTCGTCACCAGGACGTCGTCGGCACCGGGTGCGTAGTTCCGCAGGTCGCCGAGCTGGAACCGCAGGTTCGGGAGCGCCGTCCTCTGCCGTGCGGCACCGACCATCTCCGCGCTGGAGTCGATCCCGACCACCTGCGCGGTGGGCCAGCGGCGTGCGAGGACCTCGGTCAGCTCCCCGGGCCCGCATCCGAGGTCGACGACGGAGCGTGGGGCCTCATGACCCACCCGCGCCAGGAGGTCGAGGAACGGC
Organism: Arthrobacter sp. UYP4; assembly: GCF_057291175.1. NCBI lineage: Bacteria > Bacillati > Actinomycetota > Actinomycetes > Micrococcales > Micrococcaceae > Arthrobacter > Arthrobacter sp. UYP4. The sequence goes on along the minus strand of NZ_JBXAVU010000001.1, from coordinate 331,100 downwards.
CGGCCGCGGTGGCCCGCATGCCGACCGTAGAGTCCCGGGTCCCAGCGCATGATCCACCCTAACTCCGCGGGCGACTCCCCCACCGGTAGGCTGAACGGATCATGAGGATCCAAGAGCACCTGCCCCGGCACGACGACGGCGACCTTCCCGCGGACGCGGTCTACGAGGCCTTCACGGGCTGGGCGACGGCGCGGGGCCTGACGCTCTACCCGGCGCAGGACGAGGCGGCGATGGAGCTCGTCTCGGGGAACAACGTCATCCTCGCGACGCCCACCGGCTCGGGGAAGTCCCTCGTCGCGATCGCAGCACACCTGAAGTCGTTCGCCGACGGGCGTACGAGTTACTACACGGCGCCGATCAAGGCGCTCGTCTCCGAGAAGTTCTTCGCGCTCTGTGACATCTTCGGCCCGGAGAACGTCGGGATGATCACGGGCGACTCCGGCGTGAACCAGGATGCCCCGATCATCTGCTGCACGGCCGAGATCCTCGCGAACCTCGCCCTGCGCGAGGGCGCGGCGGCCGACGTCGACACGGTGGTGATGGACGAGTTCCACTTCTACTCCGATCCCCAGCGCGGCTGGGCGTGGCAGGTGCCGCTGCTCGAACTGCCGCAGGCGCAGTTCCTCCTCATGTCCGCGACGCTCGGAGACGTCACGCGCTTCGAGAAGGACCTCACCGAGCGCACGGGGCGGGCGACGGCGACCGTGACCTCCGTCGAACGACCCATCCCGCTCCACTTCTACTATGTCGAGACGCCGGTGCAGGAGTCCCTCGAGGAACTGCTCTCGACCCGCCAGGCTCCGGTGTACGTGGTGCACTTCAGTCAGGCCGAAGCGATCGAGCGGGCGCAGAACCTGATGAGCGTCAACGTCTGCACGCGGGAGGAGAAGGACCGCATCGCCGAGCTGATCGCGACGTTCCGGTTCTCCGCCGGCTTCGGGAAGACACTCAACCGGCTCGTGCGCCACGGCATCGGCGTGCACCATGCCGGGATGCTGCCGAAGTATCGGCGCCTGGTCGAGCAACTCGCCCAGGCCGGCCTGCTGAAGGTGATCTGTGGGACGGACACCCTCGGGGTCGGCATCAACGTGCCGATCCGCACGGTCCTCCTGACGGCGCTCAGCAAGTACGACGGCGTGCGCACGCGCCTGCTCAACGCCCGCGAGTTCCACCAGATCTCGGGCCGTGCCGGGCGCGCGGGCTACGACACGGCGGGGACCGTGGTCGTCCAGGCACCCGAGCACGTGGTCGAGAACGCCAAGGCCATGGCGAAGGCCGTCTCGAAGTTCGGCGACGACCAGAAGAAGCTGCGCCAGGTGGTCCGGAAGAAGCCGCAGCAGGGCTTCGTCTCGTGGGGGAAACCCACCTACGAGCGGCTCGTCGAGAGCATCCCGGATCCCCTGACGTCGTCCTTCTCGGTGAGCCATTCGATGCTGCTGAACCTGCTCGAGCGACCCGGTGATCCCTTCACGGCGACCAAACGGCTGCTGACCGAGAACCACGAGACGCGCGCTTCGCAGCTGCGGCTGATGCGCCGCGCGATCGGCATCTACCGCGAGCTCGTCACGGCCGGCATCGTCGAGAGGCTGCCCGAACCCGAGCCTGACGGGCGCCAGGTGCGCCTGAAGGTGCACCTCCAGGCGAACTTCGCACTGAACCAGCCCCTTTCCCCGTTCGCCCTCGCGAGCCTGGAACTCCTCGACCCCGAGGCTCCGGGCTACGCGCTCGACGTCGTGTCCGTCATCGAGGCGACGCTCGAGAAGCCGCGCCAGGTCCTCAACGCGCAGGAGAAGAAGGCACGCGGCGAGGCGGTGGCGGCCATGAAGGCCGAGGGGATCGACTACGACGCCCGCATGGCGCGGCTCGAGGAGGTCACCTACCCGAAGCCGCTCGAGGAACTGCTGCAGCAGGCCTTCGACGTGTACCGGGCCTCGGCGCCCTGGCTCGGCGACTTCGAACTCGCGCCGAAGTCCGTGGTCCGCGACATGTACGAGAGGGCCATGAGCTTCGGCGAGTACGTCGCCTTCTACGCGCTCACGCGGTCGGAGGGCATCCTCCTGCGCTATCTCGCCGACTGCTACAAGGCCCTGCGTCACACCGTGCCGGTCGAGGCCCTCCGGGAGGACCTCAGCGACATCCTGGAGTGGCTCGGTGAACTGGTGCGCCAGGTGGACAGCAGCCTCCTCGACGAATGGACCCAGCTCGCCGCCGGGATCGACGCGGGTGCCGCTGCGGCTGCCGCCGTCGACCTGCCGGAGGAACCACCCTCGGTGACGTCCAACGAGCGGGCCTTCCGCGTCATGGTCCGCAACGAGATGTTCCAGCGCGTCAAGCTCTTCGCCGACGAGCAGGACGAGGCCCTCGCTGCGCTCGACGCCGACTCGGGCTGGACCGCGGACCGGTGGGCGGACGCCATGGACGGATACTTCGGGGACTACGAGGACATCGACGACGGCCCCGAGGCACGCGGCCCCGATCTGCTCCTCATCACGAAGGTCCCGGGCGCCTGGAAGGTGCGGCAGATCCTCAAGGACCCGGAGGGGAACAGGGACTGGGGCATCAATGCCGAGATCGACCTCGCGGCGTCCGACGAGGCCGGCAGCCCCGTGGTCCGGATCCTCGGTGTCGGGGCGCCCGTCGCTGCCTGACCCCGTTCTCGCCGCCCCGGTCCGCATCGCACAGCGGACACGATGGCCGCGGGCGGAGGGAGGCGGACGGATGGCTACGCTTGGAGCATGACTACCATTCGGGAGGCACGGCCGGCGGACGTCCCGGTCATCCTCCAGCTCATCCACGACCTCGCCCTCTACGAACGTGAGCCGGACGCGGTGAAGAACACGGCGGAATCCCTCGACGCCGCGCTGTTCGGGGACGCCCCCACGATCTACGCCCACGTCGCCGAGGCCCGGGGGGAGGTCCAGGGCTTCGCCCTCTGGTTCCTCAACTACTCCACGTGGGAGGGGGTCAACGGGATCTACCTCGAGGACCTCTACGTGCGGCCCGAGGCCCGGGGTGCCGGTCACGGCAAGGCCCTCCTCACTCATCTCGCGAAGCTCGCCGCGGAGCGGGGCTACGCTCGCGTCGAGTGGACGGTGCTGGACTGGAACGAGCCGTCCATCCGCTTCTACGAGAGCCTCGGCGCCCGGGTGCAATCGGGATGGAGCACCTTCCGGCTGACGGGCGACGCCCTCGCCGCGGTCGCCGCGTCATGAGCGGGCGCGCCCTGCTGCACGACGACGACCACCGGGCCGACCCTGCAGCCGGTCATGCGGCCGACCCTGCCGCCGGGCACACTGTCGGAAGGACGGCCGTCATGCGCGGGCTGCGCGCGACGGGCCACACATTCCGTGTGCCGCTCGACCACGCGGACCCGGCGTCGCCGTCCATCGAGGTGTTCGCGCGCGAGTACTCGTCCCTGGACCACGGCGACGACGAGGTCTCCCGTCTCCCCTGGCTGCTGTTCCTCCAGGGCGGACCCGGCGGGCGGGGGGTCCGCGCCACGCAACTGTCCGGGTGGCTGAAGTCCGCGGCCAGGGAGTTCCGGATCCTCATGCTGGACCAGCGGGGCACGGGGTTGTCCACCCCGGCCGACGCCATGACACTCGCGTCGCTGCCGACGCCCCAGGCCCGGGCGGACTACCTCACGCATTTCCGTGCCGACTCGATCGTGGCGGACGCCGAGCTGATCCGCCACCGCCTGGGCAGCCCGCCCTGGACGGTGTTCGGGCAGAGCTACGGGGGCTTCTGCACACTCACCTATCTGTCGATCGCTCCCGAGGGAATGCAGCGCGCGCTCATCACGGGAGGCCTCGCACCCCTGTCCGGAGCGCCCGACGAGGTCTACCGGGCGACGTTCCGGCGGGTCGAGGAACGCAATGCCGAGTACTTCTCCTGGTACCCCGGGGACCGGGACCTCGTGACGCGGATCGCCCGCCACCTCGACGCCGTCGAGGAACACCTGCCGAGCGGCGAGCGGCTCACGGCGCGGCGCTTCCAGATGGTCGGTTCGTTCCTCGGTGGCAACACGCGGGTCCACGGCCTCCACTACCTGCTCGAGGACGCCTTCACACAGACCCCGGACGGGCCCCGCCTGTCCGCGACCTTCCTCGAGCAGGTCTCCGGCATCGTGAGCAGGGCGTCCCAGCCGCTTTACGCCCTCCTGCACGAATCGATCTACTGCCAGGGCGCCGCCTCCTCCTGGGCCGCGCAGCGCGTCCTCGAGGAGTACCCGCAGTTCCGCGAGGACGCCGACGCCACCCTCCTCACAGGCGAGATGATCTACGACTGGTACTTCGAGGAGGATCCCGCGCTGCGGCCGCTGCAGGCCGTGGCCGGGATCCTCGCGGAGAAGGATGACTGGGGCAGGCTCTACGACGCCGACGTCCTGGCGACCAACACGATCCCGGCCGCGGCCGCGGTCTACCGGCACGACATCTACGTCGATCGGGAGCTCTCCCTGGCGACGGCAGCTGCCGTCCGGAACCTCGAGGTCTGGGAGACGGACGAGTTCCACCACGACGGGATCGCCGACGACGGCGAGGGCATCTTCGAGCGGCTGCTCTCGATGACCCGGCGGTAGCGCCGCCGGTCGACAACGAGCGACGCCGAACGACGAGGGACCCCGCACATCGTGCGGGGTCCCTCGTCGTCCGGAGGCTCGAGGAGCCTCCGTCAGGCGGTGCTAGTGGCGGGGGTTCTTGGTCCCTGCCTCGTCGGCTGCCTCGTCGAGTCCCTCGTCGACCGCGGGGGAGGACTCTTCCTCGACACCGTCGCGCGCTTCGTTGCCCTCGATGACCCTCGAGCGGATGAGGCTCGCGATCACGGCGATGATGATCGTGGCCACGATGACGGCCAGCGACACGAACGTCGGGATCTCGGGCGCCCACTCGATGTGCTCACCGTTGTTGATGAACGGCAGCTCGTTGACGTGCATGGCGTGCAGGATGAGCTTCACGCCGATGAAGGCGAGGATCACGGACAGTGCGTGCTTCAGGTAGATAAGGCGCGTCATCAGGCCGCCGAGCAGGAAGTAGAGCTGACGCAGGCCCATGAGGGCGAAGATGTTCGCCGTGAAGACGATGAACGCGCTCTGCGTGAGGCCGAAGATGGCGGGGATGGAGTCGACGGCGAAGAGCAGGTCGGTCAGTCCGATCGTCACGAAGACGATGAGCATCGGGGTGAAGACCTTCTTGCCGTCGACGACGGTGCGCACCTTGTTGCCGTCGTAGGACTCGGACATCGGGAGGACTGACTTGAGCTTCGAGATCAGCTTGTTGTCGCCCGCGTGCTCCTCGTCCTCGCCGGAGTCGGTGGCCTGCTTGTAGGCCGTGTACAGCAGGAAGGCGCCGAAGATGTAGAAGATCCAGCTGAAGTTCTCGATGACGGCCGCGCCCAGGGCGATGAAGATGCCGCGCAGGATCAGGGCGATGATGATGCCCACCATGAGCACTTCCTGCTGGTACTTCCTGGGTACGGAGAAGCGCGCCATGATGATGATGAAGACGAACAGGTTGTCGATACTCAGGCTGTACTCGGTGATCCAGCCGGCCACGAACTGGCCTCCGTACTCCGGCCCCGTGAAGACGAACATCAGCGCCGCGAACACGAGGGCGAGCCCCACGTAGAAGGCCACCCACAGTCCGGCCTCCTTCATGGAGGGCTCGTGCGGTCGCTTGACCACGAGCAGCAGATCGAACAGCAGGATGATCCCGAGCACGACGAACGTGCCGATCTCAAACCAGACGGGTAACGCGGGCATGGAGTGCCTTCCGGAGGGTGCGGTGAATGGCCGTAAGTCTCTCCGCCGCGGCTCGACGCCGACCGACCGCTACGCCCGGCCGAGCGACGATGCTCAGCGTGTTGACGTCCGTAGCGCTTGGGATACTCCCCTACGTTCGGTCCATGGTACCCGCGGAGCGGGAAAGCCGACGACTAATCACCACAGGATGACCACTCGCCGGCTTCCTTGACGTGCCTCCGCCGCTCGTCCAGCGCCGTCCCGCGCGACTGCCCGCAGGATCAGGCGTGGCCTGCGGACTGCATCTGACGGAGCTCCTTCTTCAGGTCACCCACCTCGTCGCGCAGGCGCCCGGCCAGTTCGAACTGCAGCTCGGCCGCAGCGGCATGCATCTGGTCGGTGAGCTGCTGGATCAGGTCCGTGAGGTCCTCGGCGGGGACCGAGGCCAGCCCCTCGTGGCGGCCCGCGCCCTTCTTCGGCTTCCGGTTCTTGCCCGCTTCCTCGAGCAGGGCGCGCGTATCGGCGTCCTCGCGGTTGATCGTGTCCGTGATGTCCGCGATCCGCTTCCGCAGCGGCGTCGGATCGATGCCGTGCTCGAGGTTGTGCGCGACCTGGATGGCCCGGCGCCGGTTCGTCTCGTCGATCGCGCGTTCCATGGAATCCGTGATGCGGTCGGCGTACATGTGGACCTCGCCGGACACGTTACGGGCAGCACGGCCGATGGTCTGGATCAGGGAGGTGGTGCTCCTCAGGAAGCCCTCCTTGTCGGCGTCGAGGATGCTCACGAGCGACACCTCCGGAAGATCGAGGCCTTCTCGGAGCAGATTGATGCCGACGAGGACGTCGAAGGTGCCCATGCGCAGTTCGCGCAGCAGTTCCACGCGCCGCAGGGTATCGACGTCGGAATGCAGGTACTCCACCTTCACTCCGTGCTCCAGGAGGTACCCGGTGAGGTCCTCGGCCATGCGCTTCGTGAGGGTGGTGACGAGCACGCGCTCGTTGATCTCGACGCGCTTGCGGATCTCGCCGAGCAGATCGTCGATCTGTCCCTTGGTCGGCTTGACCACCACCTCGGGATCCACGAGGCCGGTAGGACGGATGATCTGCTGCACGAAGCCATCGGCCTTGCCGAGCTCGTACTTGCCCGGGGTGGCGGACAGGTACACCGTCTGGCCGATGCGCTCCAGGAATTCGTCCCACTTCAAAGGCCGGTTGTCCATCGCCGACGGCAGGCGGAAGCCGTGATCGACGAGGGTCCGCTTGCGGGAGGAGTCGCCCTCGTACATGGCGCCGATCTGCGGGATGGTCACGTGCGACTCGTCGACGACCAGGAGGAAGTCGTCCGGGAAGTAGTCGAGCAGGCAGTGGGGCGCAGAGGCCGGGTCCCGGCCGTCGATGTGGCGCGAGTAGTTCTCGATGCCGTTGCAGAAGCCCATCTGCTGCATCATCTCGAGGTCGTAGGTGACGCGCATGCGGAGCCGCTGCGCCTCGACGAGCTTGTTCTGGGACTCGAGTTCCGCGAGCCGGACCTGCAGCTCGTCCTCGATGTCCTTGATGGCCCGCGTCATGCGGTCAGGGCCGGCGACGTAGTGCGAGGCGGGGAAGACGTACATCTCCTCCTCCTCGCGGATCACGTTGCCGGTCAGGGGATCGAGCGTGTAGATGTTCTCGACCTCGTCGCCGAAGAACTCGATCCGCAGCGCGTGCTCCTCGTACATCGGGATGATCTCGACCGTGTCGCCGCGCACCCGGAACGTGCCCCGGTGGAAGTCCATGTCGTTGCGCGTGTACTGCATGCCGACGAACTGCCGCAGCAGTTCGTCACGGTTCATCTGGTCGCCCCGGCGCAGCGTGACCATCTTGTTGATGTATTCCTCGGGCGTTCCCAGGCCGTAGATGCAGGAGACGGTCGCGACCACGATCACGTCGCGGCGCGTCAGTAGCGCGTTGGTGGCGGAGTGACGGAGGCGCTCCACCTCCTCGTTGATGGAGGAGTCCTTCTCGATGAAGGTGTCCGTCTGCGGGACGTAGGCCTCGGGCTGGTAGTAGTCGTAGTAGGAGACGAAGTACTCGACCGCGTTGTTGGGCAGGAGCTCCCGGAACTCGTTCGCGAGCTGTGCGGCGAGGGTCTTGTTCTGCACCATCACCAGCGTGGGGCGCTGCACCTGCTCGATGAGCCAGGCGGTGGTCGCACTCTTGCCGGTACCGGTGGCGCCGAGCAGGACGACGTCCTTCTCGCCCGCGTTGATGCGCTCGGCCAGTTCCCGGATGGCGGTGGGCTGGTCACCCGCCGGCTGGTACTCGCTGATGACCTCGAAGGGTGCCACGACACGCTTGATATCCTGCGCAAGACTCATGGCTTAACGGTAGCCCCTTGCTGTGACACTTCTCCTCGGATCTGCTCGCGGCTGAACCCCGCCGACGGCTGGGCCGGAGGCTCAGGCGGAAGCGGGAGGAGCGGTCACGACCACCGTGACGTCGGTGGCCGGATCGGCCCAGCGGTGTGTCGCGAACGGACCGCCCGCGCCCGGCGGGGCAGCCGCTCCGACTCGCGGGAAGCCGGCGGCGGCGATGGCGCCCGAGAGGGCGTCGAACTCCTCCCCCGCCCCTGGCAGCACGGACACGGCGGCGGCGGAGACGTCGTCGGGCGGGTGGCGGGCAGCGCCACGGCGGGATTCCACGATCGAGGCGGCGGACGAGGCCGGGAGCGCGGCCCGGAGCTTCGCCGCGATCCGGCGGCCGAGGCCGCTCGTGCCGGGCAGCCCCGCTTCCGCGGGCTGGACGTTCGCTCCGGGCTCATGTCCGCCGACGTCCAGGGTGTTCCGGAAGGGCAGGATGCGCTGGTGCCACAGGGTATCCGTGGCCGCGAGGAGGTCGGCGAGCCCGCGGTCGTTGGCCAGGACGGCGTCCGCCTCGCGGAGCCGGTCCGCGCGCGACACCTGCGCTGCCATGCGCTGTTCCGCGTCCTCGCGCCGCATGCCCCGCTGATCGACCATCCGCTGGAGGCGGAGCTCGTCCGGGGCGTCGACGACGACGACGAGGTGGAAGCGGGACGCCTGCCCCGTCTCCACGAGGAGCGGGATGTCCTCGACCACGACGGCACCGGCCGGCGCTCCGTCGATCAGCCTCGCCGCCCCCGCACGTACCCGCGGATGCACGATGGCATTGAGGCGTTCGCGCGCGCCGTCGTCGGCGAACACGAGGCGGCCCAGGGCGGGCCGGTCCAGTGCACCGTCGGGCGTCAGCAACCCCGTCCCGAAGGCGGCCACGATCTCGGCGAGGCCTTCGGAACCGGGTTCCACGGCAGCACGGGCGAGGAGGTCGGCGTCGACGACCACGGCGCCGAGCTCCGCGAAGCGGCGGGCCACCACGGATTTCCCCGCGGCGATGCCCCCTGTCAGTCCGATGCGCAGCATGAGGCAAGACTAGTCGTGCCTCTCCGCCCAGCTGTCAAGAAGCAGCGGCGCACGCTTCCGGGGCGGAAGTGTCAGTGCCCCGAAATACGCTAAGGGGACTTACCTTTTCGAGGAGGACCGTGACCGTCACCCTGCAGGATCTCAAGGAAACCGCTGCTTCCACCTTCGGCTGGGACCTTCGCCCCGGCCAGAAGCGGGCCATGGAGGCGGTGCTCGATGGGCACAGCATTCTCTGCGTGATGCCGACAGGGAGCGGCAAATCGGCCATCTACCAGGTTCCGGCGCTCGCGATGCCGGGCGTCGCCGTCGTGGTCTCCCCCCTGATCGCACTGCAGCACGACCAGGCGGACGCGATCAACGAGAGCGCCGGCGCCACCCGCGCCCACGTGATCAACTCGGGGAGAAAGAAGAGCGAGATCGAGGCGGCCTGGGCGGCAGCGGCGGACGACGACGAGTCCTCGCGGGCGAAGTTCCTCTTCCTCGCACCGGAGCAGGTCGCACGCGACGAGGTGGCCGCCCGACTGCGCTCGCTCGACGTCTCCCTCGTCGTCGTCGACGAGGCGCACTGCGTCTCGTCCTGGGGCCACGACTTCCGGCCCGACTATCTTCAACTCGGCCACCTCGTCCGGGACCTCGGTGTTCCCGTCGTCGCCCTGACCGCGACCGCCTCCCACCCCGTGCAGAGGGAGATCGTGGACAGGCTGCACCTGAAGGATCCGGTCGTCCTGGCGGAGGGGTTCGACCGCCCGAACCTCTTCCTCGACGTCGTGCACCACGTCGAGGGAGACGCCAAGCAGCGGGCCGTCCGCGATCAGGTCCTCGGGCTCGAGGGTCCGGGGCTCGTGTACGTCGCGACGAAGAAGGCCGCCGACAGGCTCTCCTCCGAGCTGCAGGAGCGAGGGCGGCGTGCGGACGTCTACCACGCCGGGCGGGTGAAGAAGGAGCGCGAAGCGGTGCACGAGGGATTCCTCGACGGGTCCGTCGACATCGTGGTGGCGACGACGGCCTTCGGGATGGGCATCGACAAACCCGACGTGCGCTTCGTCGTCCATGCGGACGTCTCGGATTCCCTGGACAGCTACTACCAGGAGATCGGCCGCGGCGGACGCGACGGACTCGACGCGCAGGCGACCCTGCACTACCGCCCGGAGGACCTGTCCCTGCGACGTTTCTTCGCCGCGAAGTCCGTCAACCGGAAGCAACTCCGGGAATTGTTCCTGCTCCTCGCCGCGCAGGAGAAGCCGGTGAAGATGAAGAAACTCAAAGAGCTGTCGGACCTGTCCCCCCGGAAACTCAGCGGGCTCCTCAACCTGCTCGAAGGGTCCGAAAGCATTCGGGACGGCGTCAAGGGCTATCGCGCCAGGAGGGTGCCCGCCGACGACGCCGTCAGGAGGGCCGTCGAGTATGCGGAGAACCGTGAGCGGATCGACGAGTCCCGCATCGAGATGGCCCGTCGCTATGCCGAGACGAAGGGGTGCCGCCGCCAGTTCCTGCTCTCCTATTTCGGGGAGGAACTCCCCGGGCCGTGCGGCAACTGCGGCAACTGCGCCCGGGAGGATCTCACGGCGGATCCGGCGTCCACCGGGGAGAAGCCGATGCCCGACGTGGACGTGCCGTTCGACGTCGACACTGACGTGGAGCATCCCGAATGGGGTCACGGGACGGTGATGGGTTACGAGGAGGGCATCATCACGGTGCTCTTCGACTCGGTGGGCTACAAGACCCTGTCGGTAGGGCTCGTGGAGGAGAAGGGCCTGCTGACCGCCGGACCGGCCGCCGGATGACGCGGACGGTCCGGCGGCAGCAGCACAGCCGCCGGCTGTGCAGGGCGGTGGAGCGCCCCGCAGGGCTGCGACTAGCGGGGCTGGGCGGGGTTCGTCGGATCGCCCTGTGAGGGCGGGTTGATCGGCGGGCCGGACGTCGCCGGACTGACCGGCGATCCGCCCGCCGTGCTGCTCACCTCGGGTGTCGAGGTGCCCGCTCCTTCGGACAGTTCGGCACCGCCCTGCACCGCCTCCAGGCGCTGCTGCAGGACGAGTTTCACGGGAAGGCGGTTCCCGTGCGCCTCCTCGTAGTCGATCAGCGCGCGCAGGCCTCCCTCGTCGAGGCCCGTGATGCGCGTGGGCAGGGTGCCGAGCGGGATGTGGTCGTAGTCGGGCAACGGTAGTGCGTCATGGCCTGATGATCCGGTCACGTCAACTCCTAGGCTCATTGGGAAGCATGCTTAGTAAAGCCACCCTAGGCACGGGAGCGACCGACGGGCAAGCAGCTCTTGGGTGCGCCGGAGCAGTGGCAGGACGCCGCCGGTCGTCCTCCCTACACCCTCCGCGGGCCAATGGAACAGCGCATGGAGACCGGGCCGCCGTGTGTATCCTGATACTTTGTATCCGATCCGAACGACTGTGGTGCCGAGGCTGGAACTGTGACTTCTCCGATGGAAGAGCTGACTGTGGTCTTCGCCAGACTCAAGGGCCTCCTGCTCACCGAAGGCAAGGCCGGACGAGCGGTCGAGGACCTTGCCGAGGCCGTGAAGAAGTCGATCCCGGGTTCGCTCGGTGCGGGTGTGTCCCTGATGGACGACCAGGGCCGCAAGCGCAGCACCGGCTACACCGACGACGTGGTGGCCGCCGCCGATGCCCTGCAGTACGAACTGGGCCAGGGCCCCTGCCTGACGGCGTGGGCCGCGGAGACGACCGTGCAGATCGACGACGTCGTATCCGATGACCGATGGCCGCTCTGGCGGAAGGCGGTCGCGGACCTCCCGTTGCGTTCGACCCTCAGCACCGCCCTCGTGCACGACGGCAGGAGCATCGGCGCCCTCAAGGTCTATTCACCCCTCCCGTCCGCCTTCTCGGTCCAGGACCGCAAGCAGCTGGCCCTCCTCGCCTCCCCGGTGGCCACGCTGCTGGGCAGCGCCCAACCGGACAGCGCACCCGCGGCAGCGAGCAGGGCGCTGCAGGCCGCGCTCGGCACCCGGGATCTCATCCACACCGCCCGGGGCATCCTGATGGAACGGCACGGACTGGACGCCGACTCGGCTCTGCGCCGCATGCTGTCGGAAGCATCGACCACGAAGGCGGACCTGCGGGCCGTAGCCCTCTCCGTCATCGACGGCACCGCCGGTAGCTCGCACTAAGGCGTAGCCCGTGGAGAACCATCCAGATCACGAATATCAGCGGATCCACCTCCTCCGGGCGATCCGCCATGCGCAGATCGAGGCCAGTGAGCTGTGGCTGCACTACTTCGGCCTGGGCGGAGACGCCGGCGAGTACGAGGTCGAGGCCTACCTCCACGGCTCCTTCACCCTGCCCCCGCTTCAGCGGGACCTCCTCGCCCACGCGGCCAACGAACTGATCGACCGCCTCCCTCCACCGCCCCGTGCCCCCTACAGCACCGATCCTGCCGAGGACGGGGAGCAGCCCGACGGAGACGCTCCCCTGCAGGCGGGCGGGGGTGGCCATGAGGGAACGGCTCTCGACTGGCTCTTCAAGCCGAGGGCCGGCACGGAACCGGAGGCGGACAGCAACGACTCCGACTCCGGTTCTGCCACCGAACCCTGAGCGCACCTAGGATGGTGCGGGTGACTCCGTTCAGCCCCGACCGCCTGCGCCGCCGCCCCGACATCGAGTCCGCGGAGCTGGTCGCCGTCGACGCGGCGGACCGTCTGCTGCTCGACACCGCTGCGGACCGTCTCGCGCTCGGGGGCGGCGTCGCGACGATCAACGACTCCTACGGGGCCCTCACCCTGGGTGCTGTCGGACTGTCGGGCGGAACGCCGATCCGGGTGTTCCAGGACGGCGTGGTCCACGAGCGGGCACTCGCCCTGAACGCCGCCGACGCCGGCATGGCGGACACCTACCGGCCCTGCCCCCTGGACGGCTCGCTGCTCGACGGCGTCGCGACCGTCCTCCTGCGCCTCCCGCGATCGCTCGACGAACTCGACGAGATCGCCTGGACCATCGCCACGCACGGAGCACCGGACGTACAGGTGATCGCCGGAGGCAGGCTCAAACACATGTCCGTCTCCATGAATGCCGTGCTCGGCCGGTACTTCGGGGACGTCACGGCCGGCCTGGCCCGCCAGAAGTCGCGTGTCCTCCGGGCAGCGGAGCCCCGCCCCACGTCCACGTCCACTTTCCCCCGGGCTGCGAGGTTCGACGTCGGCCTCGACCGTCCACTGGAACTGCGCGCCTACGGCGCGACCTTCGGTGGAGCCGCGCTGGACCCGGGGACCCAGCTCCTACTCCCCCACCTGCGCGGTCTGGCCGACGCCCTGCCGGAGGATCTCCACGCCGGGAAGGTCATCGATCTGGGCTGCGGGAACGGCGCCATCTCGGCCTACCTCGCCCTGACCCACCCGGACCTCGTGGTGCACGCCACGGACCAGTCGGCCTCGGCGACTGCCTCGACGGCCGCAACCGCGGCGGCCAACGGTGTGGCCGACCGGGTCGGGGTGAGCAGGGACGACGCGCTGTCCGCCCTGCCCGACGCCTCGGCGGGCGTGATCGTCCTCAACCCGCCGTTCCATACCGGCAGTACGGTGCATACCGGCGTCGCCCATCGCCTTTTCGACGCCTGCGCCCGTGTCCTGGTCCCGGGGGGCGAGCTGTGGACCGTGTGGAACAGCCATCTCCGCTACCGCCCCGTCCTCGAACGGACCGTCGGCCCGACCCGGCAACTCGACCGCTCCCCCCGCTTCACGGTCACCCGGTCGACGCGGAGGGCATGACCGGTCACCGGCGTGCGGATCTCCCGCGGCTGTCCACCGTCCCGCAACCTCCTGGCCGCCGCGGATGGGGGTGGCATGGGATGAAGGAAGGCCCCCGTCCGGTGGACGGGGGCCTTCCTCGGTCTCAGCTGTAGCGCGGCAGCTTACGCTCCGGTCAGCTTCTCACGCAGTGCTGCGAGTGCCTCGTCGGAGGCGAGCGTGCCGGATCCGGTGTCGGCGGCGACGGGCTCCGAGGAGTAGCTCGTCGCGTTCGACTCGACAGGCTCGTTCGCTGCAGCGGCGTCGTCGGACGCGTGCTGGACGACCTGCTTCTTGTGGGCCTCCCAGCGTGACTGGGCCTCCGCGTACTGGGCCTCCCAGGCCGCACGCTGCGTCTCGTAGCCCTCGAGCCATTCGTTCGACTCGGGGTCGAAGCCCTCGGGGTACTTGTAGTTGCCCTCTTCGTCGTACTCGGCGGCCATACCGTAGAGCGCCGGATCGAACTCGGTGCTGTCGGCGTCGACGCCCTCGTTGGCCTGCTTGAGGCTGAGGGAGATCCGGCGACGCTCGAGGTCGATGTCGATGACCTTGACGAAGAGCTCGTCGCCGACAGAGACGACCTGCTCGGCCAGTTCGACGTGGCGGACTGCGAGCTCCGAGATGTGTACGAGGCCTTCGATGCCGTCCTCGACGCGAACGAACGCACCGAAGGGAACGAGCTTGGTGACCTTGCCGGGAACGACCTGGCCCAGCGCGTGCGTACGGGCGAAGGTCTGCCAGGGATCTTCCTGCGTGGCCTTCAGCGAGAGTGAGACACGCTCGCGGTCCAGGTCGACCTCGAGGACCTCGACGGTGACTTCCTGGCCGACCTCGACAACCTCGGACGGGTGATCGATGTGCTTCCAGGAGAGCTCGGAGACGTGGACGAGACCGTCGACGCCGCCGAGGTCCACGAACGCACCGAAGTTGACGATCGAGGAGACGACGCCCGGACGGACCTGGCCCTTCTCGAGCTTGTTGAGGAACGTGGAACGGACCTCGGACTGGGTCTGCTCGAGCCAGGCACGACGCGACAGCACGACGTTGTTGCGGTTCTTATCGAGCTCGATGATCTTCGCTTCGATCTGCTGGCCGATGTACGGAGCCAGGTCGCGGACGCGACGCATCTCGACGAGGGACGCGGGCAGGAAGCCGCGCAGGCCGATGTCCAGGATGAGGCCACCCTTGACGACCTCGATGACGGTACCGGTGACGACGCCGTCTTCTTCCTTGACCTTCTCGATGTCGCCCCAGGCACGCTCGTACTGAGCGCGCTTCTTGGAGAGGATCAGGCGGCCTTCTTTGTCTTCCTTGGTGAGAACCAGAGCCTCGACCTGATCGCCCACGGAGACGACGTCCCCGGGATCGACGTCGTGCTTGATGGAAAGCTCGCGGGAAGGAATGACACCCTCGGTCTTGTAACCGATGTCGAGCAGGACCTCGTCGCGGTCGACCTTGACGACCGTACCCTCGACGAGATCTCCGTCGTTGAAGTACTTGATGGTGGCGTCGATCGCTGCGAGGAAGTCCTCAGCGGTGCCGATGTCGTTGATGGCGACGACGGGGGCACCTTGCTTCTCGGTGGTGGTGATGGTCATGTAGTTGGGGCTCCGTTGTGGATGTTTACTTGCTCCGGTCAGGACGGACACCGCGATTCCAGCTGGGCCGGGCGCGGGTTCCGATGTCCGGATGTGGACGAAATGGAAAGAACCTCGGAAGGTTCAGGAGAGGTAGCGCGCCGAATGGCCTCCGGCTCGCACCGGAAACCACGAGAGCGCACCACGCGCCTGTCCAGTCTAGCTTCGGGGTCCAACAGCGTCAAAGCAATGCGGTCGGGTCGGGGGTCTCCACCGATCGTCTGCGACCTCTTCAGTGCGAGGCGGAATACCTCGAGTTTCTATCGACCTCAGGTAAGGCTAACCTAAAGAGTCCCCGCTTCACTTCCTGCCTCCGGGCAGCCCTTCAAGGTGGTCACCCGTGCGTTCGTCCTTCCCGTCCCGTGTCCTCGTGGCCGCGGTGGCCGCCCTCTTCCTCACCGGCTGCGGATTCAGTGGCGGTTCGGATCCCTCCGATGGCAGCACCGCAGCGGCCGACACGAGCCAGCGCATCGTGGTCGACAACTTCCGGGCGCCGGTGGCCGACTGGGCGCTGGAATCCGATGCCGCCTACATCCTGTCGCTGTCCGGGTGCCTTGAGACGCTCACCCGGTACGACCAGCAGGAAGGGAAGGTCCAGCCCTTCCTCGCCACCGAGTGGAAGCAGGCTTCCCCCCTGGAGTGGGACTTCACCCTGCGCCAGGGAGTCTCCTTCCAGGACGGCACGGAACTGACCGCGGAGTCCGTGGTATCCGCGCTGAACCACGTCCTGGACGCCGATGTTCCGGCGCGGGCCTTCAACCGGACGGTGATCAGCTCCGTCAGCGCCGTCGACGCCGATACCGTCCGGGTGAGCACCCCGGAGGAGAATCCCCTGGTGCCGTACCGCCTGGCGAGCGTGAATACCGGCATCCTGGCTCCCGCGGCCTACGGGGACGGCCAGGTGGATCCGTTCGGGCACTGCACCGGCCCCTTCACGCCGGTGTCCGAGCAGCCCAAGCAGTCCCTGACGCTCGACCGCAACGAGACGTACTGGGGCGGGGACGTGCAGCTCGCCGGAGCGGAGATCCGCTTCATCACGAACGGTGCCACGCGGGCGGCACAGATCCAGACCGGGGAGGCGGAC
Source organism: Arthrobacter sp. UYP4 (assembly GCF_057291175.1). Lineage (NCBI taxonomy): Bacteria > Bacillati > Actinomycetota > Actinomycetes > Micrococcales > Micrococcaceae > Arthrobacter > Arthrobacter sp. UYP4. The sequence continues at coordinate 314,479 of NZ_JBXAVU010000001.1, read as the reverse complement.
ATCTCCCTGTCGATCCCCGTGTCCAGCCTGGCGACCCTGGAGGGCGCGCCCGGAGTCACCGTCCTCGAGGCGGACTCGCCGCGCACGGCGACGCTCTACCTGAACAACGGGCGCGCGCCGCTCGATGATGTGGACGTGCGCAGGGCGATACGGAAGAGCCTGGACCTGGACGCGCTCGCGGCCAGCGTGTACGAGGGTGCAGCCCTTCCGGCCACCGGTCCCTTCGCCTCCTCCGAGCCGTGGGCGGACGGCGTGGGCGAGGACCAGGAGCAGGACCTGGACGGGGCCCGCGATCTGCTCGCCGCCGCCGGTTACACCGCTGACCGACCCCTGGAGATCATCGCCATCGTGGAACGTGCGGAGTTCAGCGACGTCGCAGCCGTGATCCAGGAGAACCTGAAGAACATCGGCATACCGGTGACCATCGAGGCCAAGGAGTACGCAGCGGCGGAACCGGACGTCCTGGCCGGCGACTACGACATGCTGCTGAGCCAGCGCAACCGACTGATCGACATCGCCGATCCCATCGGCTTCCTCACGGCGGACTACACCTGCGAGGGCACGTACAACCTGAGCCATTTCTGCAGTGCGGAGTACGACGGCGTCATCGCCGAGGCGGCAGCGACCGTGGACCAGACCGAGCGCTACGCGTTGTACGCCGAGGCCGGCCGTATCCTCCAGGACGAGGCCGTCAACGCCTGGCTCGTGAACGAACAGGCCACCGACGCTGTCCGCTCCAACGTCCTCTCCTACTTCCAGGACCCGCTCTCCCGCTATGTCCTGACGGCGAAGACCGCCAAGACCGCACCCTAGCCCTCCAGCAGACAGCCCCTCCATGCTGCACTTCATCACCAAACGCATGGCCACCCTGGTGGCCGCCGTCGCGGTGTCCTCCTTCGCGGTGTTCCTCATCCCCTACCTCACCCCGGGGGACCCCGTGCGGAAGATCATCCGGTCACGGGTGGCCGGGGACGCGGTGGACGAGGCCACCGTCCAGGGCCTGGCCGAGAGCCTGGGCCTGAATGACCCCCTTCCTGCCCAGTACCTGCGGTGGGTGGGCGACGTCGCCGGCGGCAACATGGGGCTGTCCTATGTCAGCAGGACCCCGGTGGCGGAGCAGGTGCTGCCGGCACTGGCCGTCACCCTCAGCCTGGTGGTCCTGTCGCTCGGACTGGCGGTCTCGCTCGCCCTCCCGCTGGGCATCGTCTCCGGGCTCCGGCCGGGAAGTGCGGCGGACAAGGCCATCACCACTGTCACGCAGGCCCTCATCGCCATGCCCGAGTACTGGGTGGCGCCCGTGCTGGTCCTGGTCTTCGCCCTCGAACTGTCCGTGCTGCCCACCGCCGGCTGGAACGACCTGTCGTCCGCCGTGCTTCCCGCAGTGACACTGGCCCTGCGCCCCATCAGCTTCTTCACCTCGGCCGTCCGGGCAGGCATCATCGACAGCGCCGCGGCGGACCATGTCCTGGCCTCGCGTGCCCGGGGCCTGAGCCGGGCCCAGTCCGTGGTCCGCCATATCATCCCGAACGGGCTGGTCCCCCTGTCCACGCTCTTCGCCGTGTGGTTCGCGGGGCTCCTGGGTGGCTCCGTCATCGTGGAGGTCATCTTCGCCGTCCCGGGAATGGGTCGGCTCCTCTTCGATGCCGTCGTCAACGGCGATATCCCGCTCGCGCAGGGCGGAGTGGTGGTGGTCGTGGTCCTCGCGGTCGGCGTCACCACAGCGGCCGACCTCGTCCACCGGTTCCTGACCCCGGCGCTGGGAGCCTCCCTTGCGTAGCCGGATCACCGGAACGACGGTCGCCGCGTACGTACTCGTCCTCATCGTCCTCGTCGTCCTCTTCGCGCCGTGGCTCGCGCCCTATCCGCCCGCGGAGCAGAATCTGACCGAGCGCCTCGCTCCTCCGTCCGCCGGGCACTGGCTGGGCACCGACAACCTGGGCCGGGACACCCTGAGCCGCATCCTCGACGGCGGCCGCTTCTCCATGTCGGTGGCGGCGCTCGCCACCGTGTCGACCTGCCTGCTGGGGGTGGCCATCGGCGTCCTGAGTGCGCGGCGCCGGGGCTGGGTGGACGAGTTCCTGACCCGGACGAACGACGTCCTGCTCGCACTGCCGGAGATGGTGGTGGCGCTGTTCGTCGTGGCGGCGCTCGGGACGGGGTTCGGGCCGTTGCTGCTCGCCCTGACCGTCACGGGATGGACGCCCTTCGCACGGCTGGCACGAGCCCTCGCCTACGACGTCTCCGCCCGTGGCTTCGTCGAGGCAGCGCGCGTGGTGGGCTGCCGGTCGTCGTTCATCGTCCTCCGGCATGTCCTGCCGCACCTGGCAGCTCCCATCCTCGGTCAGGCGGCGCTGCGGTTCGGGCACCTGCTGATCAGTGTGGGAGCCCTGTCCTACCTCGGCCTGGGGGTGCAGCCCCCACAGGCCGACTGGGGGTCCATGATCGCTTCCGCCCAGCCCTTCGCGGACCGCGCTCCGATGGGGATCCTCGCCCCCGGCCTGGTCATCTTCACCGTGGCGCTCTGTGTGACCCTGCTGGGCCAGCGTGCGGCGCGCAGAACGGCACCTCCCCTGCTCCTTCCCGCCCGGGCCGACTCGTGACGGCGGGCCTGGTCCTGGACGGTCTCGACGTCCGCACCGACTCCTCCGGGAGCCGGGGTGCGCCACTGCTCGACGGCGTCTCCCTCTCGGTCGGTCCCGGTGAGTTCGTGGCGCTGGTCGGTGGGTCCGGCTCGGGGAAGACGCTCACCGCGATGTCCTGCCTGCGCCTGCTGCCGCCTCGGCTCGCCATCACCGGCGGGTCCATCCGGCTCGGTGACCTCGACCTGACCCGAGCCGCCGAGCAGGAACTGAACGGTGTGCGCGGCGGCAGGCTGGGGATGCTGTTCCAGCAACCCGGGCGCATGTTCAATCCGAACCGGACCGTCGGACACCACCTCAGGGAACCGTTGCGCCTGCATGCGGGCCTCCGGGGAGTAGGAGCGCGCAGCAGGGCCCTCGAGCTGCTCGCCGAGGTCGGGTTCCCGGATCCGGCCCGGGGCCTCAAGGCCTATCCGCACCAGCTCTCGGGCGGGATGGCCCAGCGCGCCATGACGGCCGTGGCGCTGGCGGGGCAACCGGAGATGCTCCTGGCCGACGAACCCACCTCCGCGCTGGACAAGGTCCTGGAACGGCAGATCCTCCAGTTGCTCGACCGGGAACGCCGGGAACGCGGACTGGGCATCCTGTACATCACCCACAACATCGCGTCCGTCGCCGCATACGCCGACCGCGTCCTGGTCATGAGTGCCGGATCCATCGTCGAGGAGGGCGCCACGGGCGAGCTGCTCGCCCGACCCCGGAACCCGTACACCCGGGAGCTGCTGACAGCCGCCCGCCTCGCGCCCGAGTCCCGACGCCGTCAGCCCTCCGCAGAACGCGAGATCCTGGTCCTTGACGGGGTGGGCAAGAGCTTTCCGGCACCCCGGGGAAAACGCCATACCGCCCTCGAGGACGTCTCCCTCTCACTCAGGCGCGGGGAGATTCTCGGGATCCTGGGCCAGTCGGGGTCGGGCAAGAGCACACTCGCGAAAGCCGTCGTGGGGCTCGAATCCGTCGATACCGGGTCCATCACCCGTTCTCCCGACGGCGCCGGTGGAGACCGGATCACCGCCGTGCAGCTCGTGTTCCAGGAGCCGCACAGCGCCTTCGACCCCCGCATGACCCTGCGGACCAGCCTCCGCGCACCGCTCCACGCACGCCGGGAACTGACGCCCAGGGAACGGGACGACCGGATCAGCGCTGCGATGGAGGAGGTGGACCTGGACGAGAGCCTGCTGGACCGGTACCCCGGCCAGTGCTCGGGCGGTCAGCTCCAGCGAGCCACCATCGCCCGGGCACTCCTCCTGGAGCCACGGATCCTGATCTGCGACGAGGCCACCTCGGCACTCGACGCGCTCTCGCAGCGCACCATCCTGAATCTGCTGCTCCGCCTGCAACGCGAGCACCACCTCTCCCTGGTCGTCATCTCCCATGACATGGACGTGGTGAGGTACATGTGCGACAGGGTCGCCGTCATCCTGCAGGGGCGGGTGGTCGAGGTGGCCAAGACCCGGGACTTCTTCGCCACGCCCCTGCACCCGCACAGCCGGACGCTCGTCGCCGCATCGATCCCCTGTCGCGCCGAAGGACTCTGGGCGGCTCTGCATGCTCCCGGGCTGGTCCGGGCGCCGGACGGAAAGGCATCCCGTGACGAGGCCTGACGCGCCGCTGCCGCGACCGGCTGCGCGCCCGACCCGTGCTCCGGATCACCCCGAGGTGACACGCTCCGCCTCCGGTGATCTCTCCCGATGATCACTGCTCCCTCGACGACCCAGGGCGGCGCATCGGTGCTCCTGTCCACCCAACTGGTCTTCAACATCGGCTTCTACGCCGTCGTCCCCTTCCTGGCGCTCGTCATGTCCGAGGACCTCGGGCTGGGTGCCGCCGCCATCGGCGTCGTCCTCGGTGTGAGGACCTTCGCCCAGCAGGGCCTGTTCCTGCTCGGAGGGGTGCTTGCCGACCGGTGGGGCCCTCGCCGCAGCATCCTGTCCGGTTGCGTGCTCCGGGCAGCGGGCTATTACGGATTGGCCGCGGCCGACAGCTTCTGGCCGTTCCTTCTGGGCGCCGTACTGACCGGCATGGGTGGCGCCCTCTTCTCGCCCGCCGTCGAGGGGCTCGTCGGCGCACTCGATCGAGCCCGCGCAGTGGACGGCAGCCGGCGCCGGAGTCTGTTCGCGTGGCTCGTCCTGTTCGGCGAAGTGGGCGCCGTCACCGGGCCCCTGGTCGGTACCGGCCTCCTGCCACTCGGCTTCCCGATCGTCGCCGGGTCCGCCGCCTGCCTCTTCCTCACGGTGGGAGTGGTCCTCTGGCTGATCATGCCGCGGGGGCTTCCGACGACGGCCCCCTCGCCCCGGGCAGCAGCCGGGGGCCATGACACCTGGGCCTGCCTGCGGGAGCGTCGCTTCCTCGCGTTCTGCGCGTTCTTCGGCATCAACCTCCTCGCGTACAACCAGCTGTACTTCACGCTCCCTCTCGAACTCCAGCAGAGCGGGGCGGGCGCCGGACTTCTGGGCATGCTGTTCACCATCGCCTCGATCCTGACGATCGCACTCCAACTACCGGCGTCGTCCGTGGCAGCGAGGATGGGGACGGTCGCGGCGCTACGGGCCGGGTTCTCGTGCATCGCCGTGGCCTTTCTGCTGATCACGCTGCTCGGTACCACCGGCATGCACCTCGTGCCCGGACTCCCGGCGGCCACTGGACCGGTGTGTCTCGTCGTCCTCCTCAGCCTCGGACGCATGCTCGTCGGGCCCGCCGGGCTGCAGCAGGTGCAAGGTTTCGCCGGGGCACGACCGCTGGGTGCCTACTACGGGCTCCTCGCCAGCTGCGGAGGCCTCGCCGTGGTCTGCGGCAACACGCTGATAGGTGCGCTCCGGGACACCGTGGGCAGCACCTCCGGTTGGGTGCTCCTGGTCCTCCTCAGCGGGGCTGCCGCTGTCTTCCTCCCCCGTTTCCTTCCCCTGCCGTCCACGGCGGCGTGACCTCCGACGGGCATCGGCTCACAACCCCTTCTTCCTGCACCCTCGGATCGGCCGTCGGCGGCGCGCTTCGCAGACACGCTCGGTCCGATCGGACGCTCCGCCTGTGTGCGGATCTAGAAATGCGTGATGCAGTACGGCTCCTCGGATCGTCCGAACAGCGTGTCGAGGAGCTCGACAGCGTCCTCGGCTGCAGCGTCGAGAGCGCCGGCCGCTGCGAGTGCTGAAGCCGACACTCCCCCGAGGTACAGCGAACCGAGCGCATTGATGGTGAGGGTGGCGTCGGGTGCCGCCGCGGCCTCGACGTGCTCCACCTGGGCGACGCCGTCCACGACGGTCAGGACGTAGGAGCCGCCGGCGAGCCCGAGCGCGTCCAGGACCTCCAGGACGATCGTGCCGCTCCCACGGAACGAGCGGCTGCCGAGCGCGGCCGGCACGTCGAGCAGGCGGACCCAGAGGACGTCCTCGGTCCCCTTCACGTCGTAGCAGCGCCGGTCCCGCAGCGCCCAGGGCAGCGGGTCGTCCCGCCGCGCTCCGTCCCAGGTGACGACCTGCACGAGGTCGAGCGATCCCAGGTACCGCCACAGTTCGAGGTAGGCAGAGGGCGTGGCTGCCACCAGATCCACGATCTTCATCGTGTAGGGCGTCGTGTCCCAGCCTGCGAAGCGGTAGGACACGTACCCTGCCGGCGTCCCCTCGGCGTCGTAGTGCACCGCCATCCGCACGTTGCGGTCCTCGACCGGCCGTTCCCTGCCCCACTCGCCCGAGGCGCGGCGCGGGTAGGCGTACTGCCGGTCCACGGAGCCGAAGGTCACGGCGTGGAAGCCTGCGAAGATCTGCTCGGCGAGGCGCACTGCGTGCTCCCGGGCCACCAGCGTCGTCGTACCGGTTCTCGGTGCCGTCACCTCGAACCGCTCGCGGACGTCCACCTCGACGGCCTGCGTGAACGTGGCGCAGCCGAATCCGAAGCGCCCGTAGATCGTCGCCTCCGACGCGGTCAGGATGGCCAGCGGGAGCCCCCGTTCCGCGGCCTCCCGAAGGTCCCTGGTCATCATGGAGCGCAGGATACCGTTACGCCGGTGGCTCGGCCGGACGGTGACAGCTGTGATCTGGTGGGCTTCGATCTGTCCCGCTCCGACGTTGAGCGGATGCACCATCGTGCCGTAGGTGGCCACCGGATGGTCCGCACCGAGGGCCTCGGCGGGCTGGGCACGATCGTGGACGCCCCACAGGACCCGCTGGTCCGCATGGTACGCCCCGAGGAATTTCGGGATGTCCTCCGGATCGAACGTGCCCTCGTGGAACCCGATCCCCTCCGCATCGAGCCACTTCGTGAAGCGGCCGTCCGCCGTGACGTCCTCGTCGGCGGCAGGGCTGAAGATCTCGGTGTGCAGGTCGGGTGCGGTGTTGTGGCTCACTCCACCACCCTAGCCGCGGCGGTCCGGCGTGGACCAGGGGCGCCGTCGGCGCCGACTTCAGGGGTGGCAGGACGACGCCCTCCGGCGGCGGGGCCGGGGCGCCTCTTAGCGCGCTCGCATCGGGAGGAGTACGACGACGGCGCCCCACCTCTGGTCTCGTGAGCGATCGCACCCCGATTCCATGAGAAATAGCGTCCTGTCGTTGTCCACATAGGCCGAGGAGCACGCTGAATAGTACGCGTGTTCGATAAAATTCAGGGTATGGCCATCGCCCCGCTCGAGTGTTCCGCGCAGACCCCGACTGCAGTGGGTCCGCTGAACTCGGCCTTCGCTGCGCTCACGGAGTGTGCCCGAGAGCTGGGCCGGCAAGGCCGTGTCCCGTCCCGGCCGGAGGCACTGCAGCTCATCATCGACATCGAACGTGTCTCGAGGGTCGTGGACCATCTGCAAGTCCTCGCCGCACGCCTCGCCCAGGAACACTACCGGGTCGACGAACCCGATCACGGCAGTACGTCCGGGAGTACGTCCGCACCCGGGTCGCTGCTGGCCCGGGCAGAACAGGCCATTCGCGCCGAGGCTCCGATTCCGGCCGCTTGCAGCACCACCTCCGCGGGTACCGCTTCCTCGAGCACCGCTTCGTGGGGTACCACGTCCTCGAGCACCGCTTCGTGGGGTACCGCGTCGTTGGGTGTCGGCAGCGCCACGGGATCCTTCTGGGGGTCGCGGGCGGGTGCAGCACCGGATGGATTCAGGGATTGCGCGGACTTCCTGCGCGGGACCTTGGGGATCAGCCGTGCCGAAGCCCGACGCCGGCTGGCCCTTGCGGACCTGGTGCTGTGCCGGATGTCGCCAACGGGTGCGGCGCTGCCTGCCCGGCTGGAGACCCTCAGTGCAGTGGTGGAGGCGGGCCTAGTTAGCGGTCGGGCCGCGACGATCGTGTCCCAGGCAGTACAACGGGTGCAGTCCTTCGCGACCCCGGAACAGCTTGAGTCGATGGAGGCCCACCTGACCCGGCAGGCGGTCGAGTCCGACGAGGACATCCTGCGGGTCGTGGCCCGCCGCTGGGAAGGAGTCCTCGATCAGGACGGGCAGGAACCCACCGACAAGGTGCTCCGGGCTCGCCAGGGCGTCTTCCTCAGGGGCCGCCGCCATGGCCTGCACGTCCTCGAGATCGGCGCCACCGACGAGCAGTTCGAACACCTCGCCACCGTCATGAACACCGCCACCAATCCGCGCATGCACGCCGACCGCGCCAGTACGGCCGGTGCCGCTGCCGACGGCCTCGGCCCTGCAGCCGAAGGCGCGGGTGAATCCGGCGCCTCCGGTGCTGCTGCCGAGAGCGAGCCAGGATCAGACATCGGCTACGGCGCATCCTCCGGAGCTGGCTCCGGTGCAGGCTCCGGTGCAGGCTCCGGCTGGGGTGGGGGATCAGATTCAGGCAGAAACACGGATTTGTACGGTGACCCGGAGGGAGCAACAAGGGCTCAGATGTTACTCGAAGGATTGGTCTCCGCGTGCAAGATCGCCCTGAGCACGACTGGTCTTCCCGCAACCGGCGGCCACCGACCTCAGGTGATGGTCACCATCGATTATCAGGACCTCATCGAACATACCCAGAACCTCACCCTGGACCTCCCCGGCAACCTCGCCAGGGGCCTCACCGGTCAGACGCAGCGGGCAGGGCAGCGGCCGGGTCACACGGTCTTCGCCGGCCAGGCCAGTGCCAGAACCATCCGGCGGATCGCCTGCGACGCAGACATCATCCCGATCATCCTCGGCGGTGCGGGTCAGGTCCTGGACCTCGGGAGAGCCCAACGCCTCTTCCCACCCCACCTGCGTCGAGCCCTGGTCGCCCGTGACAAGGGCTGTGCCTTCCCGGATTGCATCATCCCGGCGCCCTGGTGCGAAGCCCACCACATCGACCCCTGGTCCCGCGGCGGGAGAACGAGCATCGGCAACGGAGCGCTGCTGTGCGCACGACACCACCACCTCATCCACCAGGGCATGTGGAGGATAGAGCCCCGAAGCGGCATTCCCTGGTTCCACGCGCCCGGATACCCTGGCCGGGCAGGCGCTCTCCGGACCAACGCCTACTGGCACACCGGACGAATCGTTCGAGACGAACTACTGCACCACGAACAGCTGCACGACGAACCACACCACCAAGGACAACGGCCCCTCGAACCACTCCACGACATGACCGGGGACATCCCCGCCACCCTTGCCTGGAACAGGGCGGAGCAGACGAGGGCAGGCTGGAGCCAACCGGAACAGACGAGGCCTGGCTGGGACCGACCGGAACAGACGAGGCCTGGTTGGAACCGACCGGAACAGACTAGCTTTGGCCAAGACCGACCGGAGCAGACTACCCATGGCTGGAACAGACCGGAACAGACCACCCCTGGCTGCAACAGACTGGACCAGACCCACCCGGGCGGGAACAGAGAGGTACTGACCTGAACCGCTTTGGTCCGACCTGAACCGCCCGGATTGACCTGATCGACCTGATCGACCGAATTGACTCGATCGACTTGATCGACCGTAACGGACGTGAGCAGATCAGCCCTGCTTCGGAAGAACCGATACGGATCCGACAAGACCGTCACAGGCCAGAACGGACCGGACCGGAGCAGGGCAGGCCAGAACGGACCGGACCGGACCGGAGCACCGCAACACCTCGTTCTGGTCCGCGGGCGCTCAAGTCGTCCCCGGCGCACTACACCTAGTGGGCGGCGTCGTGCCAGCTTGCTCCTGTACCCACCGAGACGTCGAGCGGAACGGAGAGATCCGCCGCTGCGCCCATCTGCTGCCGCACAAGCGCCTCGACCTCCTCGGACTCACCCTCGGCGATCTCGAGCACGAGTTCGTCGTGCACCTGCAGCAGCATGCGCGACGCGAGGCCCCGCTGGGTCAGTGCGTCGTCGACGCCGAGCATGGCCTTCTTGATGATGTCCGCAGCCGAACCCTGGATGGGCGCGTTGAGGGCCGCCCGCTCTGCCATCTCGCGGAGCTGCCGGTTGTCGCTCGACAGGTCCGGCAGGTAGCGGCGCCGACCCTCGATGGTGGAGGTGAAGCCGTCCTTGCGGGCCTGCTCCACGATGCCGCGCAGGTAGTCACGCACCGCGCCGAAGCGCTCGAAGTAGTCACGCATGAGGGTGCGCGCCTCGTCGACTGAGATGTTGAGCTGCTTGGAGAGCCCGAACGAGCTCAGGCCGTAGACCAGCCCGTAGGACATCGCCTTCACCTTGGACCGCATGGCGCTGGTGACTTCCTCCGGCGCGACGCCGAAGATGTGCGAGCCGACGAAGCGGTGGAGGTCCTCTCCCTCCTGGAACGCCGAGATGAGTCCCTCGTCACCGGACAGGTGCGCCATGATGCGCATCTCGATCTGCGAGTAGTCGGCCGTCATCAGGCTCTCGAACTTCTCGCCGTTGCGTCCCTGCCCGACGACGAACACCTCGCGGATACGGCGGCCCTCGTCGGAACGGACGGGGATGTTCTGCAGGTTCGGATTGGTCGAGGAGAGCCGGCCTGTCGCCGCGATGGTCTGCAGGTACGTGGTGTGGATGCGGCCGTCGTCGTCCACCGCCTTGCGGAGCCCCTCGACCGTCTGGCGGAGCTTCAGTGCATCGCGGTAGGCGAGAAGCTGCTCGAGGAAGGGGTGCCCCGTCTTGGCGATCAGGTCCGTCAGGGCGTCGGCGTCGGTGGAATAGCCCGTCTTGATCTTCTTGGTCTTCGGCAGCTCGAGCTCGTCGAACAGGACGGTCTGCAGCTGCTTCGGCGAGCCGAGATTGATCTCCTTGCCGATGATCCGGTACGCCTCGGCTCCGGCGGCACTGATCGTCTTCGAGAAGTCGTCGAAGAGCCGGTCGAGCCCGTCGACGGAGACGGCCACGCCGGTGAGTTCCATGCGGGCGAGCACTTCCGCGAGCGGAAGCTCCAGCCCACCGAGCAGCTGGTTGGCCCCGCGCTCGACGAGCTGACCGGCGAAGTGCTCACTGAGGCGCAGTGCGGCATAGGCGGCGACCACGGCCGGCGATGCGACGTCGTTGCCGCCGAGGTCGAGCGCCTGCTGGCCCGACGAATCATTGGCAGACGCCGTGATGGACAGCCGCAGGTGGTACTGGGCGAGGTCGGCGAGATCGTAGCTCCGCCGGTCGGGCTGGATGAGGTACCCGGAGAGGGCTGTATCGTCGATCTCCCCCGCCAGCACGAGGCCCCGGGCGGACAGCAGCTTGAACACTGCCTTGAAGTCGTGGACGATCTTCGGCGCGTCGGTGTCGGACAGCCAGTCCCCCAGCACCTTCTCGGCCTCGGCATCGAGCGCTTCCAGCGGGATGAAGGCTGCGGAGAGCCCGGTGACCACGGCGACCCCGACGACGTCGGTCACCCCGGCTGTCGTCTCGGTGGCCAGCGCCACCGAGGCCTGCGCCTGGTTCGTGGCCCTGAACCATTGCTCGAGTCCGGCGGCGTCGTCGAGCAGCACGTGTGCGGGAGCACTCTGCTCATCGCCCTCGTCAGCGGTCTCCTCCTCGCCGAAGAGGTCGAACAGCCGTTTGCGCAGCGTGTTGAACTGCAGGGAATCGAAGAGGTCCTCGACCGCCGACCGGTCCGGGTGCTGCGAGACCATGGCGTCGAGGTCCACGGGTAGGTCCAGATCGGTGAGCAGCCGGTTCAGGCGCCGGTTCCGCTTGACGTCCTCGATGTTGGCGCGCAGCGAATCCCCGACCTTCCCGCCGATCTTGTCGAGGTTCTCGAGGATCCCCTCGAGGCCCCCGTACAGCTTGATCCACTTCGCCGCGGTCTTCGGGCCGACGCCGGGTACCCCCGGCAGGTTGTCGGCGCTCTCCCCCACCAGCGCAGCGAGGTCCGAGTACTGGTGCGGCGGTACGAAGTACTTCTCCTCGATGGCCTGCGCATCCATCTGCGGGATGTTGGTCACGCCCTGCTTCGGATAGAGCACGGTCACGCGGTCGTTGACGAGCTGGAAGGCGTCCCGGTCCCCGCTTACCACCTGCACGTCCCAATCGGCACTCGCCGCCTGGTACGCGAGGGTGGCCAGGATGTCGTCCGCCTCGTAGCCGTCGAGGGAGATGGTCGGGATGCGCATCGCCTCCATGACCTTGATGATCAGGTCCACCTGTCCGTGGAACTCCTCGGGCGTCTTGGAACGGCCGCCCTTGTACTCCGTGTACTCCTCGGAGCGGAAGGTCGGTGTGTCGAGGTCGAAAGCGACTGCCACGTGGCTCGGCTTCTGGTCCTTGATGAGGTTGATGAGCATCGCCGTGAAGCCGTAGACCGCATTCGTGTGCTGGCCGGTGTCGGTCGAGAAGTTCTCGGGCGGGAGCGCGTAGAAGGCACGGAAGGCCATGGAGTGCCCGTCGATGACGAGGAGCCGGTTGCGTGAACCGTCGCTGCGACGCGCCGGCGCCTGCCCGCCGGCCGGTGCCACAGAGCCGTCCGGAGTGCTCTCCGCGGGCGGTGCGATGGTCAGGGTGGCAGCTGGTTTGGTCGTTTCACTCACAGGTGCCAGCCTAGTTGCCATGACAGACAACCGCACCCGGCCCGACGCCGTCCACGCACCCTCCGGAGACCGGCTGGCCGAGCTCGTCGCCGCGGGCATCCCGCCCGAGATGCACAGCTGGCTCGGCCGCTACGGCGTCGGCGCCCTGACCGTGAAGATGGGCATCGTCTTCTCCGAGATGAGCGCCGAGCGCATGGTCGCCACCATGCCGGTCGAGGGCAACCAGCAGGTCGCGGGCATCCTCCACGGCGGCGCCCACGTGGTGCTCGCCGAGACCCTGGGGTCGTTCGCCGCGGGACTCCACGCCGGCCCGGGCAGGCAGGCTGTCGGCATCGAGGTGGGAGCGACGCACCACCGCAGCATCGATTCCGGCACGGTGACGGGCACCGCGACGGCCATCCACCTCGGCCGGACCCTCACGACGCACGAGGTCGTGATGACCGACGAGCAGGGTCGGCGCCTCTCCACCGCCCGCATCACGAACCTGATCCGGGAGGTCAGGGACTGATCCGGCGTACCGGCCCGGTGCAGCTCCTTCCGAGCCGGGAACGGGACACCGTACCCCGATGCGGAGCCGACCGGATCGGGCAACGATCCGGCCCGTCCGATGAGCACGACGGCGACCTACCGGGCGGGTGCGGGGTCGCGATTGCAAGCTCCGACTGAGCCCGGAACTCCTGTTGCCCCGCCCGAGGGCGCTGCCTACCGTGAAAGAAGGGCGGCACCACCGCCGCCCCGGTAGGAACTCGAACGGAGACCCCGTGGCCGACAAGAAGACGAAGACCATCGCCGCCGTTCTCGCCGCCGGCGCCCTCTTCCTCGGTGGGTGCGATCTCGGCAACAAGGACAGCGACAACTCCGGCACCGACACCGGGAACTACGACGACAACAACGGGATCGACACCGACCTCGGAGACGACAGTCGCGGCAACGACCTCGACGACGCCCCGGACGGCGGGAACGACAAGTGACGGATCGCGGTCCCGTCCTCGCCCGGGCGGCGTTGCGCGGCGTGGCAGCGGGCCTGCTCGGGACGGCCGCGATGACGGTCGGAGAACTCGTGGAGCAACGCATCACGGGTCGTCCGGACTCGCACATCCCCGCCCGGACCCTCCGGATCCTGCTGGGTCGGCCCGCCGACGACGCCGTCCGCTACCCCGTGTGGAACCACGCGATGCACTGGCTGACCGGAGCGACCCTGGGCGCGCTCCGCGGCCTGTGGTCGGTGACGGGGATCCGTGGGGGTTCCGCAACGGCGGCGCACGCCGTCGTCCGCCTCGCGTTCGACCAGACGCTGGAGAACGCGACGGGTGCGGGCGCAGCCCCCTCCCTTTGGCCTGCCGGCGAGAAAACCGCCGACTACCTGCACAAGGGGATCTTCGCCGTCGTGACGGGCGCGGTCTCCGACGCCCTCAACCGGCCCGTGCTCGTGAGCACGGCGGGGGCGCGCAGCCACTGAGCGACGCCCGCCAATGACGCGCGTCAGGCGTCCGCCGCCGCCATGCCTTCCTGGATGTGCCGGCGCAGCTCCGCCGGACGGAACGGCTTGCGGAGATAGCGGTCGGCGCCGGCCTCGAAGCCCCGTTTCTCGTCCGACGGATGGGCGCGCGCCGTGAGCATGACGATGAAGGTTGTCGAGAACCTGCGGATCCGCTCCGCCACTTCGAAGCCGTCGATGTCCGGCAGGCCGACGTCGAGCGTCACCACGTCCGGCATGAGGCGGCGGACCATCTCGACACCGGCGAGACCGGCCGGCGCGGTGTGCACACGGAAGCCCGCGCCGGTCAGCACGGTGTGCAGCAGATCGCGGACGTCATCGTCGTCTTCGATGACCACAGCAGTGCGGGTGTGCTCCTTGCTCGGCATAGCCTGAGTTTACTCCGCAGCGGTGCCCGGCCGGTCGTGCGAACCGGCTCAGGACTCCGGACGGACGGTTGCCTCCACCGGGTCGGCCCCGCCCGTCGGCTGGACCAGAACGCGCTGGACGGTCTCCGGTAGGTCGGGGAACGCCCCGATCATGAGCAGTTCGCTCGTCTCCCCGGGCAACGCTCCCCCGCTGTACTGCTCCACCAGGTCGACGACCTCTGGGGAGGACTCCCCGCCGTTCGCCGCCGCACCCCATTCCTCGAGGACGGTCGCCGCCGGCCTCAGCTCGAGGTCCTGGCCTTCCGGAGTGGAGACGGTGATGGTCTCTAGGTCGAGGGTCACTCCCCCTTCGGGATTCTGCACGGTCACCAGTGAATAGGTCACCGCCTCCTGGCCCAGCTCCTCGCGCACCGCCTCGACATCCTCGGGCGCCTCGGCCGGCAGGACGACGTCGCCCCTGGCCTCATCGATCAGGAACGAGAACGTACCGCTGTTGGCATCTGCGAGGCCCTCGACGGACGGCGCATCCGAGGGTGCTGCGGCCTGCTCGGTCGCCGTCTCGGCGGGGTCGGGCGTGGGACCGGGAAGCTCGGCATCGGTGGCGGGATTTCCGCCGCACCCGGTGACCAGGATGAGCAGGAGGGTCGAGAACAGCACGGTCTTCTTCATGGGTCTCCCGATGGCCGGGCAGCGGCCGGAGTCAGGCCCGGCTCCTGCCGGGCGCGGCAACGTTCCCTCCCGTTCTACCAGCGCGGGCAGGGGCTCGCGCCGGGAACCGCTCGTCCGGCCTGTCGTTGACAGGGCGGCTCAGGCGCGGTTACGTGCGCGGCTGGGCTGCACGCGCAGAGGTTCCCCTGGCATCTTCGGGAAGTCCGGCGGGAACGGCAGCTCGCCCAGTCCCGCCTCGACGTCGCGGTCCCACCATTCGCGGAGGACGTCCATGCTGCCCGGATCGGCATGCAGCCCCTCCCAGGGGTCACCGGTCGTCGCCAGCCTCTGGGGCACGGTCGTGATGGTGAAGGCTGCCGGGTTGACGCCGGTCAGTTCGTCCCAGCTGAGTGGGCACGACACGGGGGCGTGGGGCAGGGCGCGCGGGCTGTACGCGCCGGCCATGGTGCGGTCGCGGTTCGCCTGGTTGTAGTCCACGAAGATGCGGGCACCGCGTTCCTCCTTCCACCAGGCCGTCGTCACCCGGTCCGGCATGCGCCGCTCGAGTTCCCGTGCCGCGGCGATCACGGCCCGGCGGACCTCGAGGAACTCGTGGGTCGGCTCGATCGGCGCGAAGACGTGGAGCCCGCGGTTCCCCGACGTCTTCACGAAGCAGGTCAGTCCCGCCTCCCGCAGGACGGCCCGGAGTTCGTGGGCGGCCGCCACCACGTCCACGAACGTCGTCCCGGGCTGCGGGTCGAGGTCGATCCGCAATTCGTCCGGCAGGTCGGGGGCATCCGCGCGGGACGCCCACGGATGGAAGACCACGGTGTTCATCTGCGCGGCCCACACGGCGGACGCCGGCTCGTCGAGGACGAGCTGAGGGTGTGCACGGCCGCTGGGATAGACCACCGTCACACTCCGCACGTAGTCCGGCGCACCCTTCGGCGGGTTCTTGCTGAAGAAGTGCTCGCCGTCCACGTCGCCGCCGAAGCGCTGCAGGGAGACCGGGCGTCCGCCGTTGGCGCGCAGGAAGGCAGGCGCGACGGCGACGAGATAGCGCGCGAGGTCCAGCTTGGTCAGCCCGGCCTGCGGCCAGAGCACACGGGACGGGCTGGACAGGCGGACGGCCCGGGAACCGTCCGGACCGTCGACATCGAGGATCATCGCTTCGCTGGCCATGGACCCAATCTACCCCCGGCACCTTCGAGCGGGACTTCCCTGCTCCTGACCGTGCGACGCTGGGTACATGGACCTCGAGGTGACACCTGCACTCACGATTCCCGCATCGGAACTGGGCTGGCGGTTCTCGCGTTCGTCCGGGCCGGGGGGCCAGCACGTCAACACCTCCGACAGCCGCACGGAACTCTCGTGGGATGTCGCGCGCTCGGCCGCGCTCTCGGACAGCCAGCGCCAGATGCTGCTCACGCGTCTCGGACCCCGTCTCGTGTCCGGGGTGATCACTGTGACGGCCTCGGAGCGCCGGTCACAGCTGCGCAATCGCGAGATCGCCCTGGCCAAACTCGCCGCTAAGGTGGCAGAGGCGCTCGCACCCGAGCCGGCAGCCCGCCGGGCGACGAGACCCACCAGGGGCTCGGTCCGCCGGCGACTGGCTGCCAAGGAACGACGGTCGGCCACGAAACGTCAGCGGCAGCGACCCGCGACCGAGCAGTGACGTCCCCGGACCCGCTGAAGACCGGTGCCCGAAGTGGGACTCGAACCCACACACCTCTCGATACTGCATTTTGAGTGCAGCGCGTCTGCCAATTCCGCCATTCGGGCCGTTCGCGCCCGGGCGGGGCGGAGGTACAGGGACTTCATTCGCCTCCGGTGCGCGAATCCACTCTACATGCCGATAGGCTGTTTCCGGGAACGGGAGCATGCCCTCTCCGGGCCCATCGGAACGCCACATCATCAAGGAGCAACAGTGTCTGAACCCACCGAATCCACGCCCGCCGGACCCGCACGCCGGGTCATCGTGGCCGAGGACGAGACGCTCATCCGACTCGACATCATCGAGATCCTGCGTGGGGAAGGGTACGAGGTCGTCGCGGAGGCCGACAACGGCGAGAAGGCCGTGGCCCTCGCCGAGGAGCACAAGCCGGACCTCGTCCTCATGGACGTGAAGATGCCCGTCATGGACGGCATCACCGCCGCGGAACAGATCGTCAAGGCACGCATCGCGCCGGTGGTCCTGCTGACGGCCTTCAGCCAGAAGGAACTCATCGAGCGCGCCCGCGACGCCGGTGCAATGGCCTACGTGGTCAAGCCCTTCACACCGGCCGACCTCATCCCCGCCATCGAGATCGCCATGTCGCGCCACGAGGAGATCAAGGCCCTCGAGGCAGAGGTGTCCGACCTCCAGGAGCAGTTCGCCACCCGCAAGCTGGTGGAGCGTGCCAAGAGCCTCCTGACCACCAAGATGGGCCTCACCGAACCCGAGGCCTTCCGCTGGATCCAGAAGACCTCCATGGACCGCCGCCTCAGCATGCGCGAGGTCGCCGAGACGATCATCAACCAGGTCAACTGACCCCTGGCCGAGGACCCTCCGGTCCGCAGACGCGAAGAGCCCCATCCTCACGGATGGGGCTCTTCGCGTCTGACCGGTGGGTCGGCCTACTTCTTCTTGGTGGGCCAGGGACCCACGTCCTCCTTGATGTAGGACGTGTGGCTGTCGGGAAGCTGGCCGGCGTCGGTGATGTCGCCGACGCGGTGGACCTTGATCGAGTTGGTCGACCCGGCCTGTCCGGGAGGGGAACCGGCGGCGATGACCACGAGGTCGTCGACCTCGACGAGGCCCTGCTCGAAGAGGACACGGTCCACCTGCGAGGTCATCTGGTCGGTGTGTTCCACGAACTCGACGAGCTTGGGCTGGATACCCCAGATGAGCGACATCGTGTTGAGCGTCGACTGCACTGGGGTGAACGCGAAGACCGGCTTCTTCGGGCGGAGGCGCGAGAGGCGTCGGGCGGAGTCACCGGACTGCGTGAAGGTGCAGATGTACTTGGCGTCGAGCTGGTCCGAGATCTCGACGGCGGCACGGGTGATCGCACCACCGCGGGTCTTCGGCCTGCTGCCCAGCGGCGGGACGCGCTCGAGGCCGTGGCGCTCCGTCGATTCAATGATGTCCGCCATGGTGCGGACGGTCTCGATCGGGTACTTGCCGACGCTCGTCTCGCCCGAGAGCATCACGGCGTCAGCACCGTCGAGGACGGCGTTGGCGCAGTCCGACGCCTCGGCGCGCGTGGGGCGGGGGTTGTCGATCATGGATTCGAGCACCTGCGTGGCGACGATGACCGGCTTGGCCCAGCGGCGGGCCAGCTCGACGGCGCGCTTCTGGACGATCGGGACGTCCTGCAGGGGAAGCTCGACGCCGAGATCGCCGCGGGCCACCATGATGGCGTCGAAGGCGTCGATGATCTCCTCGAGGGCGTCGACGGCCTGCGGCTTCTCGATCTTCGCGATGACGGGGACCCTGCGGCCTTCCTCGTCCATGATCTCGTGCACGCGCTTCACGTCACCGGCGTCGCGCACGAAGGACAGCGCCACCATGTCGACGCCGATCTGGATGGCCCAGCGGAGGTCCTCCTCGTCCTTGTCGCTGAGGGCGGGGACGTTGACGGCGACGCCGGGCAGGTTGATGCCCTTGTTGTTCGACACCATGCCGCCCACGACGACCTCGGTGGTGACCTTGACGTCGTCGACCGCGGTGGCGCGGAGCGAGACCTTGCCGTCGTCGATCAGGAGCATGTCGCCCACGTTGACGTCCTGGGGCAGTCCCTTGAACGTGGTGGAGCAGATGTCCTGCGTGCCTTCGACGTCCTCGACGGTGATCGTGAAGACGTCCCCGGGGGCGAGGGCGTGGGGGCCGTCGGCGAACCGGCCGAGACGGATCTTGGGACCCTGGAGGTCCGCGAAGATGCCGACGGGCTTGCCGAGTTCCTCGGACGCGCGGCGCACGTTCTCGTAGGTGCTGCTGTGCACGGCGTAGTCGCCGTGGCTCATGTTCATCCGGGCTACGTCGACGCCCGCCTCGAGCACCGCGAGGGTGTTCTCATAGCTGGCGATTGCGGGGCCGAATGTTGCAACGATTTTTGCGCGTCTCATAAACCTAGCCTAGTCGTGTTTGGGTCGTGGGGATTCTGTGCGGAGCCGGTCAGAGCACGGCGATCGAGCGGTCGGTCGGCGCCACGGGCGCGGGGAGCTTGGTGGAACCCATGAGCCACTGGTCCACGGCGGCAGCGCAGGCGCGCCCTTCCGCGATGGCCCAGACGATCAGCGACTGGCCGCGGCCGGCGTCGCCCGCCGAGAAGACCCCCGGCGTGTTCGTCATGTAGTAGCCGTCCCGTGCCACGTTCCCGCGGTCGTCGAACTCGGCCTGGACCTGCTCGGTGATGCCGGCGGGCTCAGCCCCCGTGAAGCCCAGGGAGAGGAAGACGAGGTCCGCGGGGATCTCGCGCTCCGTGCCCTCCTTCGGCACCCGTCGGCCGTTCACGAACTCCGTCTCGGCGACCTTGATGCCGCGCAGTACGCCGTTGTCGCCGACGAACTCGACGGTGGAGGCCAGGTAGCGCCGCTCCCCGCCCTCCTCGTGGGCGCTCGCGATGTCGAACAGCGTGGGGAAGGTGGGCCAGGGCTGGTCCGGGCGGCGCTCGGTGGGCGGCTGCTGGCCGATGGCGAGCGTGGTGACCGACGCCGCGTGCTGCCGGTGGGCCGTGCCCAGGCAGTCGGCACCGGTGTCGCCGCCGCCGAGGATGACGACGTGCTTGCCCTCCGCATGGATCTGGTCCTCGATCGCCTCGCCGGCGACGACGCGGTTGGCCTGTACCAGGTAGTCCATGGCGAAGTGGACGCCCTCGAGGTCCCGGCCCGGGATGGGGAGGTCGCGCGGCACGGTGGCACCGGTGGCGACGACGACGGCGTCGTACCGCCGCTTCAGCTGGCCCCAGCTGATGTCCTTGCCGACGTCGACGCCGGTCCGGAAGCGCGTGCCCTCGGCCTTCATCTGGTCGAGGCGGCGCTCGAGGTGGATCTTCTCCATTTTGAAGTCGGGGATGCCGTAGCGGAGCAGGCCGCCGATGCGGTCGTCGCGCTCGTAGACGGCCACCGTGTGGCCCGCCCGCGTCAGCTGCTGCGCGGCGGCGAGCCCCGCAGGTCCCGAACCGACGACGGCGATGGTGCGGTCGGTCAGGCGCTCCGGCGGATGCGGTTCCACCCAGCCCTCGTCGAAGGCCAGGTCCGCGATGGACACCTCGACCTGCTTGATGGTCACGGGCGGCTGGTTGATGCCAAGCACGCACGAGGACTCGCACGGTGCGGGGCAGAGCCGGCCGGTGAACTCGGGGAAGTTGTTCGTGGCGTGCAGGCGATCGATCGCCTCACGTCCCTTGTCGCGGAACGTCAGGTCGTTCCACTCCGGGATCAGGTTGCCGAGCGGGCAGCCCTGGTGGCAGAACGGGATGCCGCAGTCCATGCAGCGGCCCGCCTGGCTCTTGAGGACGCCCTTCTCCTGCGCCTCGTACACTTCCTTCCAGTCCATGATCCGCACCGGAACGGGCCGGCGTGGCTGGGTCTGGCGCTCGCGCACCTTCATGAATCCGCGTGGGTCAGCCACCGGTTACCTCCAGGATCTTTGTCCACGCCTCTTCGCCGTCAGGGTCGAGGCCCTGCTCGACGGCGGTGGCGCGGGCGTCCAGTACCGCGGCGTAGTCGCGCGGCAGGACCTTGGTGAATCGGGGGACGGTGTCCTCGAAGGACGCCAGCAGGCTCTCGGCCAGGTTCGACTCGGTCTCCTCGACGTGCTGGATGAGCAGCCGCCGCACGATCTCGACGTCCTCGGCGTCCAGCCCGACGAGCAGGAGCTCGCCGTTCTCGAGGCTCTGCTTGTTGACACGCGCGCGGTCGAGGTCCAGTACGTAGGCCGTGCCACCCGACATGCCCGCACCGAAGTTGCGGCCCGTGCGGCCGAGGATCAGGGCCTGGCCGCCCGTCATGTACTCGCAGCCGTGATCGCCGATCCCCTCGGCCACCGCCGTCGCCCCGGAGTTCCGGACGAGGAACCGCTCCCCCACCTGGCCGCGCAGGAACATCTCGCCACTCGTGGCACCGTAGCCGATGACATTGCCGGCGATCACGTTGTGATCCGCGCGGAACACGTTGGAGCGGTCCGGGCGCACGATGATGCGGCCGCCGGACAGTCCCTTGCCGACGTAGTCGTTCGAGTCGCCGAGCAGCCGCAGCGTGATCCCGGCGGGCAGGAACGCGCCGAGCGACTGCCCCGCCTGTCCCGTGAGGGTGACGTCGATGGTGTCGGTGGCCAGCGTGTCCAGTCCGAAGGTCCGGGTGACCTCGTGACCGAGCATGGTGCCCACCGACCGGTCCGTATTGACGACGTCGACGGAGATGCGGACCGGCGAGCGGTGGTGCAGTGCGTCGGCACTCATCTCGATGAGCTTGTTGTCGAAGTGCTGGTCCAGCTCGTGGTTCTGCGGGAGCATGTTCCGCATCGGCTCGCCGGAGTCGGACTCGTTGCCCCGCAGGATCGGGTCCAGGTCCAGGCCGTCGGCCTTCCAGTGCTCGATCGCCTCGCGGGCGTCGAGCAGCTCGCTGTGACCGATGGCCTCCTCGAGCGTCCGGAAGCCGAGCTCCGCGAGGATCTCGCGGACCTCCTCGGCGATGAACTCGAAGAAGTTGACCACGAACTCGGGCTTGCCCGTGAAACGGCTGCGCAGCTCCGGGTTCTGCGTGGCCACGCCGACGGGACACGTGTCGAGGTGGCAGACGCGCATCATGATGCAACCCGACACCACGAGCGGTGCCGTGGCGAAGCCGAACTCCTCACCACCGAGCAGTGCTGCGATGACGACGTCGCGCCCGGTCTTGAGCTGGCCGTCCACCTGGACCACCACGCGGTCGCGCAGCCCGTTGAGCATGAGGGTCTGCTGCGTCTCGGCGAGCCCGAGCTCCCACGGGATGCCCGCATGCTTGAGCGAATTGAGCGGGCTCGCGCCGGTCCCGCCGTCGTGGCCCGACACGAGGACGACGTCGGCCTTGGCCTTCGTGACGCCCGCGGCGACCGTGCCGATACCCACCTCGGAGACCAGCTTCACGTGGACGCGTGCGCTCGGGTTGGACCTCTTGAGGTCGTAGATGAGCTGTGCGAGGTCCTCGATGGAGTAGATGTCGTGGTGCGGCGGCGGCGAGATGAGCGCGACGCCCGGGGTGGAGTGCCGGGTGCGCGCGATCCAGGGGTACACCTTCTGGCTCATGAGCTGGCCGCCCTCGCCGGGCTTGGCTCCCTGGGCCATCTTGATCTGAATGTCGTCGGCGTTCGTCAGGTACAGGCTCGTGACGCCGAACCGGCCCGAGGCGACCTGCTTGATGGCCGACCGACGCTCGGGATCGAGCAGGCGCTCGACGTCCTCGCCGCCCTCACCCGTGTTGGACTTCGCACCGAGGCGGTTCATCGCGATGGCGAGCGTCTCGTGGGCTTCCTTCGAGATGGAGCCGTAGCTCATCGCGCCCGT
Source organism: Arthrobacter sp. UYP4 (assembly GCF_057291175.1). Taxonomy (NCBI): domain Bacteria; kingdom Bacillati; phylum Actinomycetota; class Actinomycetes; order Micrococcales; family Micrococcaceae; genus Arthrobacter; species Arthrobacter sp. UYP4. The sequence continues at coordinate 291,940 of NZ_JBXAVU010000001.1, read as the reverse complement.
GGAGAAACGCTTGACGATGGACGAGACCGGCTCGACCTCGTCGATGCCGATGGGTTCGCGTGCGTCACCGCGCAGCCTGAGCAGCCCGCGGAGCGTCATCAGGTCCCGCGACTGGTCGTCCACGCCCTGGGTGTACGCCTTGAAGATGTCGTAGCGGCGCTCGCGCGTGGCGTGCTGCAGCCGGAAGACGGTCTCGGGGTTGAAGAGGTGCGGCGGTCCCTCGCGGCGCCACTGGTACTCGCCGCCGTTGTCGAGGCCGCGATGGGGATCCTCGATGCCGTCCTGCGGGTACGCGCTCTCATGGCGAGCGGCGGTCTCGGCCGCGACGACGTCCAGCCCGACGCCGCCGAGCTGGGTCTGCGTGCCGTGAAAGTATTCGTCGACGAGCTCCTGCGACAGCCCGAGCGCCTCGAAGGTCTGGGCACCGCAGTAGGAGCTGACCGTCGAGATGCCCATCTTGGACATGATCTTCAGGACACCCTTGCCGAGGCCCTTGATGAGGTGCGCGACGGCGGCTTCGGCCGTGACGCCGGTGATGTCGCCGTTGCGGACGAGTTCCTCACAGCTCTCCATGGCCAGATAGGGGTTGACCGCGGAGGCTCCGTAGCCGATGAGCACCGCCACGTGGTGGACCTCGCGCACGTCGCCGGCCTCGACCACGAGCGAGGTCTTGGTGCGGTTGGCGCTCTTGAGGAGGTGGTGGTGCACGGCGCTGGTCAGGAGCAGGGACGGGATGGGGGCCCACTGTGCGTTCGAGTCGCGGTCGGACAGCACCACGTATTCGACGCCGCGGTTCAGCGCGCTGGACACCTGCTCGCAGATCTCCGCGAGGCGTGCCCGCAGGGCGGCCTCGCCGCCGTCGTGCCGGTACAGGCCGCGCACCCGGACCGTGAGCCGGTCGCCGTCGTCGGTCTCGAGGTTGGCGATCTTCGCCAGCTCGTCGTTGGTGATGACGGGGAACTTCAGGGCGATCTGCTTGGATCGCACCTGCCCGGTGGAGAGCAGGTTGCCGTCCGGTCCGATCGTGACGCCCATCGAGGTCACGAGCTCCTCGCGGATCGAGTCCAGCGGCGGGTTCGTCACCTGCGCGAAGGACTGGACGAAGTAGTCGAACAGGAGGCGCGGGCGCTTGGACAGCACGGCGATCGGGGTGTCCGAGCCCATGGCTCCGAGCGGCTCGGCGCCGTTCTTGGCCATGGGACCGAGCAGGATGCGCAGTTCCTCCTGCGTGTACCCGAAGGTGCGCTGGCGGCGGTTGATCGACGCCTTGGTGTGGATGACGTGCTCGCGCTCCGGGAGGTCCTCGAGCTGGATCAGGTTCTCCTTGACCCACTCACCCCACGGGTTGGCGGCGGCGACCTCGGCCTTGATCTCCTGGTCCTCGATCAGGCGGCCTTCCTCCGTGTCGACGAGGAACATCTTGCCCGGCGAGACACGGCCCTTGCGGACCACGCGGGAGGGCTCGACGTCGAGAACACCCACCTCGGAGGCGAGGATGACGAGGCCGTCCTCGGTCACCCAGTAGCGGGCGGGGCGCAGTCCGTTGCGGTCCAGCACGGCACCGACGAGGCGGCCGTCGGTGAAGGACACGGCCGCCGGTCCGTCCCAGGGCTCCATCAGCATGGAGTGGTACTGGTAGAACGCGCGGCGGGCGGGGTCCATGGTGGCGTGGTTCTCCCACGCCTCCGGGATCATCATCATGATCGAGTGCGTGATCGGGCGGCCCGAGAGCGTCAGCAGCTCCGCGACCTCGTCGAACGACGCCGAGTCCGAGGCGCCCGGGGTGCAGATCGGGTACAGCTCCTCCGGCGAGTCCCCGAGCAGCGGGTTGGACAGCTGCGACTGACGGGCACGCATCCAGTTGCGGTTGCCCTTGACCGTGTTGATCTCGCCGTTGTGGGCGATGGTCCGGAAGGGCTGCGCGAGCGGCCAGGACGGGAAGGTGTTGGTGGAGAACCGGGAGTGCACGATGCCGAGGCGCGTCTTGAAACGCTCGTCGGACAGATCCGGGTAGAAGGGCTCGAGCTGCGCCGTGGTGAGCATGCCCTTGTAGACGATGGTCTTCGAGGACAGCGAGGGGAAGTAGACGCCGTACTTGTTCTGGGCACGCTTCCGCACCCGGAACGCGCGTCCGTCGAGATCGGCCGTGCTGCCGTCCGCCGGGGCCAGGAAGAGCTGCACGAAGTGCGGCATGCAGGCACGGGCCATCGCACCCACGAGGTCGGCGACGACGGGGACGACCCGCCAGCCGAGCACCTCGAGACCTTCGGACTCGGCGATGGACTCCAGCCCGGCACGCGCCGTCTCCTCCTCCTTCGCCTCGGCCGGCAGGAACGCGGTGCCGACGACGTAGGAGCCGGCGGGCGGCAGCGGGAAGTCGACCACGGCGCGGAAGAACTCGTCGGGGACCTGGGTCAGCAGGCCCGCACCGTCCCCGGTGCCCTCGTCCGCGCCCACGGCACCTCTGTGCTCGAGGTTGCGCAGCGCTGTCAGGGCGGCGTCGACGATGTCGTGGCCGGGCTCACCCCGCAGGGTCGCGATCACGGCAAGGCCGCACGCGTCCTTCTCATTCTCCGGGTTGTAGAGCCCGGTCGCCTTCGGCAGGGAGGCGAACCGCGTGAAGGGGGATTGCACGGTCGCAGCCGTGGATGGTGTCGTTCCGGAGTCCGTCCCGGTCGACTTTCCTGGCGTCAAAGCAGTCATAGAAAGGATCCTTCCCCCATGATGGAGCGTCGGGAGGGGACAGCCCTGGCCCCGGGGGCACCGCTGTCTGGAAGCGGGCACCGTCTATCGATCTCGTGCACATCGTCCGGCCGACGTTGCCCGGCGCTCTTGGCGGGCAATCGCAGAAGTGGTCCTGCGCCGGCTGGGGACGGTGTCGGTGCGGGCAGGAAGGTGATCCGGCCGTCGCACCTGGAGTCCACAACTATGTGGTGTTGCGTCCTTTAGGGGCGGTGGCCCGGGGACTGCTATCGGGAGCCGGAGACCGCGGCCCCGCTTGCGCGGAGTCCTGGAACGGTACTCAGGCGCCGTTTGTTTCGGAAAGATTACCACGATCGTTCCGCGTGCCCAGCCCGGTGTCCGCTGCGTGGGCACCTGTGGCTGAAGCGTTATCGGATGCACCCGACCGGCCTGCCACAGGAGCCTCAGCCGGCCCTGTGCCGTCGCCTCCTGGGACGGGACCCGCCGCTGCGACACGCCGAGTCCCGGCCTCGGATGCCGCAGGTGCATCGGCCTTCGCCGCTCCACCGGCCTTGCCCGTGTCACCGGCCTCGCCTGTGTCGGCAGCCTTCGCTGTGGCGGCGGCCTGTGCCTCGGCACCGGTCCTGCCCGTGTCGGCAGCGTTCGATCCGACCCCCGGATCGTCTGTGCCTGCGGTCTTGGCCGTGCCACCGGCCGTAGCGCCGGGCGCGGTGCCGTCCTGCAGCCCGGTGCCGTCCTGCGGCTCGGGCTCGCGACCGGGGAGATACACGGACGGGTCGTCAGCGGGACGGCGCTTGACCGCGAGGAACACGAGCACGGCGAGCGACACGAGGAACACCGCGATGCTCGTCCAGACGTTGAGCCGCTGCGTCACGCCGAACAGGGTGACCATCTCGGCGTCGTCGATGCGCAGCGTCTCGATCCAGACGCGTCCGAGCGTATAGTACGCGGCGTAGAGCCAGAACATGCGCCCGCCGCGGAGCCGGAAACGCCGCGCGAGCAGGAGCAGGAGCGCGACGCCTGCGAGGTTCCACAGGAGCTCGTAGAGGAACGTCGGGTGGAACAGGGTGCCCGGTTCCTGGTCGAGCGGGAAGTTCGCGTTGTCGGCGTCGATCTCGAGGCCCCACGGAAGGGTGGTGGGCGCACCGAAGAGTTCCTGGTTGAACCAGTTGCCCAGGCGGCCGACGGCCTGCGCGAGGAGGACGCCCGGGGCTGCCGCATCGGCGAAGGCCGAGAGCCTCACTCCTGCGCGTCGGGCACCGATCCACGCTCCGACGGCGCCGAGTGCGATCGCACCCCAGATCCCGAGGCCGCCCTGCCAGATCTGCGGGATCCGGGCGAGGTCCCCCTCGGGCCCGAAGTAGGCATCGGGCGAGGAGAACACGTGGTAGAGCCGGCCGCCGATGATACCGAACGGGATGGCCCAGATCGCGATGTCCCACACGGTGTCGGCGGAGCCGCCGAACGACACGAAGCGCCTCTGCGTCAGGATGAGCGCCAGGATGATGCCGGCGAGGATGCACAGCGCGTAGGCATGGATGGTCAGCGGTCCGAGGTCGAAACTGGCCCAGGCTGCGGGTGGGCTCGGGATCGAGGCCGCGAGGCCGCCGCCGATCATGCCGGGGCCTTCGCCGTGCCGGTGCTGAGCTCCCGGGTGAGTTCGGCGACGGCTTCCACGCCGCCGTCGCGCAGTGCGGCGACGAGGGCCGTACCGACGATGACGCCGTCCGCATAGGCACCGATCTCGCGCACCTGGGCCGAGGTCGAGACACCGAGGCCCACGCAGGCACGCTCCGCGCCGGCAGCATGGGCGGCATCCACCACGGCGCGGGCGGCGGCGCCGACCGAGGTACGGGCGCCGGTCACGCCCATGACGGACACGGCGTAGACGAAGCCGCGGCTCGCGTCGACGGTGTCCTGCATGCGCTGCGGAGACGTGGAGGGGGCGACCAGGAAGACGCGGTCGAGGCCGAATTCCTCGGATGCCTCGAGCCACTCGGAAGCTTCGTCGGGAATGAGGTCCGGGGTGATGAGTCCGGCGCCGCCTGCTGCGGCGAGGCGCTCGGCGAATGCACGGACTCCCATCCGCATGACGGGGTTCCAATAGGTCATGACCAGGACGGCGACGTCCGTGCTGCGGGTGATGCCCTCGACGACGTCGAAGATCCGGGGCACGGTGAAGCCGTTGGCGAGAGCCTCGACGGTCGCTTCCTGGATGACGTGGCCGTCCATGACGGGATCGGAGTAGGGGATGCCGATCTCGATGAGGTCCACGCCGTTCTGGGCCATGGCGATGCCGGCGTCGATGGTGGTCTGGACATCGGGGAACCCCGCGGGCAGGTAGCCGATGAGTGCTGCGCGGCCCTCGCTGCGCGCCTTCTCGATCGCGGCGGCGGCCTTCGAACCGCCGGCGGCCGATCCGGTCCCGGAGCGAGCGGGATCAGGGACATCCACGGGAGGCGTCGGTCCGGTCGAATGCGTCATCACAGTTGTTCACCCTCCTGGGCGATCTCCTGCTCGGCGCTGTCGTCCGGCAGCAGGTCGAAATAGCCCGCGGCGGTCGCCACGTCCTTGTCCCCGCGACCGGAGAGGTTCACGACGACGATCTTGTCCGACGCCTGCTCCCCCGGCCCGAGGTCCGCAGCGAGGCGCCGACCCACCTTCATGGCACCGGCGAGGGCGTGCGCCGTCTCGATGGCAGGGATGATGCCCTCGGTCTGGCTGAGGAGGCGGAACGCCTCCATGGCCTCCGCGTCGGTGATGGGTTCGTAGTGCGCCCGTCCGATGTCGGCGAGGTACGCGTGCTCCGGTCCGACGCCGGGGTAGTCGAGGCCCGCGGAGATGGAGTGGGACTCCATCGTCTGGCCGTCCTCGTCCTGCATGAGGTAGGACCGCGCGCCGTGCAGGACGCCGGGGCGTCCCAGGGTGATGGTGGCCGCGTGGCGGCCGGTCTCGACGCCGTCGCCGCCCGCCTCGAAGCCGTAGAGTGCGACGTCGCGGTCGTCGAGGAAGCCGTGGAACATTCCGATGGCGTTCGACCCGCCACCGACGCAGGCGCAGATCGCGTCGGGGAGCCTGCCGGCCTGGTCGAGGATCTGCTCGCGCGCCTCCTCCCCGATGACCTCGTGGAAGTAGCGCACCATCGCGGGGAACGGGTGCGCTCCGGCTGCCGTCCCGAGGAGGTAGTGCGTGGTCTCGACGTTGGCCACCCAGTCGCGGAGGGCGTCGTTGATGGCGTCCTTCAACGTCTGCGAACCGTTGGTGACGGGGATGACCGTCGCCCCGAGCAGCTGCATGCGCGCGACATTGAGGGCCTGGCGCCGCGTGTCCTCGGCGCCCATGTAGACGACGCACTCGAGGCCGAGCAGGGCCGCCGCGGTGGCGCTCGCGACACCGTGCTGGCCGGCACCGGTCTCCGCGATCACGCGGGTCTTGCCCATGCGCTTAGCGATCAGGGCCTGACCCAGCACGTTGTTGATCTTGTGCGAGCCGGTGTGGTTCAGGTCCTCGCGCTTGAGGAACACGCGGACGCCCCCGCAGTGCTCGGCGAAACGCTGCGCCTCGGTGAGGAGCGACGGCCTGCCGGCGTAGTTCCGGTTCAGGTCGGCGACCTGCGCGGTGAACTCGGGGTCGGCCTTGGCCTTGTCGAACGTGTCCTGCAGTTCGTCGAGCGCGGCGATCAGTGATTCCGGCATCCAGCGTCCGCCGTAGGCGCCGAAGTAGGGGCCGGGAGCATGGCGGAGGCTCTGGTCGTGGCTGAGGAAGGCCTCGGCCGTCCCCGCGTCGATGGCGTCCGCTGCTCCGTCGCCGGCTCCGGGGTTGCCCGTGTCCTGGTGCGTGTCGGTCATGACTTCAGCTGTCCCGTCCTGTTGGTCCTGACCCGGGTGGCTCTGCCGTCCGGGTCCGTCTCGGACCGGCGATGGCCGGCCCCTGTTTCGTGCTCGCTGTACTGCTGCCGGCTGAACTGCCGGCCGCGTCGGCGCCGGATTCCGGGCCTGCCCGTGTGCCCGGCCGGCCGCGGGTCCCGGCGTCGGTCAGGTGTGCGCTGCGGCCCTGTCCTGCAAGGCCGTGCGGCCTGACTCCTTGAACGCGTCGATCGTGGCGGCCGGATCGTTGTGCCGGACGAGTGCCTCCCCCACCAGGACGGCGTGCGCGCCGTGTCCTGCGTAGTCGGCGACATCGGCGGCGTCCCGCACGCCCGACTCGGCGATGACGACCGCGCCGGCGGGGACGAGGTGCGCGAGTTCCGCGAAGACCCCGCGGTCGATGTCGAGCGTCTTGAGGTTCCGGACGTTCACGCCGATGATGCGGGCCTCCGCGGCCGCGGCACGCCGCACCTCCTCCGCCGTGTGCGTCTCCACGATCGCGTTCATCCCGAGCCGGTGTGTCAGGGCCAGGAACGAGGTGAGCTCCTCGTCGGAGAGGGCCGCGACGATCAGGAGGACGACATCGGCTCCGTGGGCGCGCGCCTCCCAGATCTGGTACTCGTCCACCGTGAAGTCCTTGCGGAGCACGGGGAGGCCCACGGCGGCGCGGACGGCGTCGAGGTCGGCGAGCGATCCACCGAAACGCCGCTGCTCCGTCAGCACGGAGATGACGGCGGCACCGCCCTGTTCGTAGGACGCGGCGAGGGCCGCCGGATCGGCGATGTCGGCCAGGGCACCCTTGGACGGGCTGCTCCGCTTCACCTCGGCGATGACCGCCAGGGCATCGCCCCGGCCTGCCCCGAGCGCCTCGAAGGCGTCGAGCGGAGCGGGTGCGGCGAGGGCTGCGGCCCGGACGTCCTCGAGGGGAAGGCTACGGCGACGCTCCGCGAGGTCCTCGCGGACGCCGACGATGATGTCGTCGAGGACCGTCATCTAGTGGCCGTTGTTCTTGAGCTTCGATCCGCCCACGCCGTAGCCGATCCTGCGCATGATGAAGCCGACGATCAGGCCGACGAACATGATGCCGATGCCGACCCAGAAGAGCAGCGTGCCGAAATCGTGATTGCCCTCGGTGCTGGCGAGGATGTAGGCGAAGGAGGCGAGTGCGGCTCCGGCCAGCATGATGAACACGCAGGTCCACGCCGCGGGGCTGTTGCCGTGACCGATCGTCTCGTCGCCCATCTGGGCGTGGTTCGCGGGGGTGTTGCGGGTAGCGGAGGTGCGGGTCTCGGATGCCATGGAAATCTCCTTCGAACGGGTTCCGTTCCATTCTGCCATTGATGGCGTGACCCGGCGGAACGTGGATGGTGGTGGAGCCGGTGGACGGCGGCTCCGGGCGGCGTGGCCGGGGAAGAGGTCAGCGCGTCGGATCGTTGCCGCGCGAGAGCTCGTCCCAGCTGTCGATCTCGTCCGCGTGGGAGCTGGTGCGCCCTGTCGGCGTGCGGGCGGAGCCGGGGGCCTCGACCGGGCCGGTGCCCGGTACCGGGGGAGCGTCCTCGGCGCCGCTGCCGGAGCCGTCGGACACAGCACTGCCGGAACTGCCGGAACTGCCGGAACTGCCGGAACTGCCGGAACTGCCGGAACCGCCGTCGCGCCCTGCATCCTGCTCCGCCGTGGGCACCGACGGGGTAGGCGGGGTGGGCGGGGTCGACACGCCCGGCCCAGCCGTCCGCGCGGCGTCGTCGGAGACGGCGCCGGGGGCGACGTCACCGGTGGACGGGGCCGGCGCGCCGGGTCGGAGGCCGCCTCCAGGAGTCCGCCCGACCCGGGACGCGCCGGCGTCGTACCGCCGGTTCACCCCCCAGGTCCGGCCCGCCAGGACCACCCAGGCGGCGGCGAGTGCCACCAGGATCCCGGCCACGACGGCGAGCCAGGGCATGCCGGTCGCGCTCGCCTCGGCTCCGGTCAGGCCGCTGACACCGATGGCGGTGCCGATGGCCGGCTCTGCCGCTCCGGCGGGATCGAGGGCCACGGATGCGCTGGACAGTGCGATCCCGACGCCGGACAGCACGAGGATGACGGCGATGATCCAGCGCGCCACCCGGCCGGCGATCGAGACGGCGAGCGCCGCGGCCAGCGCCACGAGTGCGAACGCCGTCACGGGGGTCGCCGCGTCGCTGCCCGCGATGGCGAGGTCGGGCATCTGGACGGCATCCTGCGGCAGGCGCACCGAGAGCCAGGTCCGGGTCGTCGAGCCGAAGGCGAGCAGTGCGAGGACCACGATCCCCATCACCACGATTCCGCGGCGCGCGAAGCGGCGCGGTGCCGGTCCCTCCGCGGCGCTCACGGCACGTCCGCCGTCGCCGGGCGCAGGCCGGCCGCCGTGAGTGCCGCGCGCAGTGGCGCTGCTGCCTTGTTGACCGTCTCGAGTGCCTCGGCCTCGAGGACGGAGTCGGCGACGATCCCGCCGCCGGACTGCACATAGGCCTTCCCGTTCCGCAGGAGCGCGGAGCGGATGGCGATCGCCATGTCCATGTCCCCGGCGAAGTCCAGGTAGCCCACCACTCCCCCGTAGATGCCCCGCCGGTGGGGTTCCACCTCGTCGATGAGGCGCAGCGCGCGTGGCTTGGGTGCGCCGGAGAGCGTGCCGGCCGGGAAGGTCGCCGCCAGGACGTCGTAGGCGCTCCTGGCGGGCGAGAGCCTGCCGACCACGGTGGAGACGAGGTGCATGATGTGGCTGAACTTCTCGACCTCCATGAACTGCGTGACGTCGACGCTGCCCGGTACGCAGACCTTCGAGAGGTCGTTGCGCGCGAGGTCGACGAGCATGAGGTGCTCCGCCTTCTCCTTGGTGTCGGCGCGGAGCTCGACGGCGAGGTCGCGGTCCTCCTCGGTGGTCCTCCCGCGGGGGCGGGAACCGGCGATGGGGTGCGTGATGACCTCGTCGCCCGTGACCGTCACGAGGGCTTCGGGTGAACTGCCCACGATCGAGTAGCCCTGCCCCTCGGCGTCCTCGAGGCTGAACAGGTACATGTAGGGGCTCGGGTTCGTGGTGCGGAGGATGCGGTAGACGTCGAGGGCCGAGGCGTCGCACTCGATCTCGAAGCGGCGGCTGATGACCACCTGGAACACGTCGCCGTCCACGATGGCCCGCTTGCCGCGCTCGATCGCCTTCAGGTAGTCGGGCTCGAACCAGGACTCACGCACGCGGCCCATGGACGCCTCGGCTGTCGGCGCGTCCGGTGCCATGACGGACACGGCGAGCTCGGCGGGAGCCACGAGCGTGGCGAGCATCGCGCGGACCCGCGCGACGGCGTCGTGCCAGGCCTCGTCGACGCGCTCGTCCGTGCCGTCGAAGTTGATCGCATTCGCCACGAGGGTCAGGGAGCCCTCGGCGTTGTCGTGGATGGCCAGGTCGGAGACGAGGCACATCGCCAGCTCGGGCAGCAGCAGGTCGTCCTCGGGCGGGCTGGTGAGCCGCTCCCAGTGCCGGACGGCCTCCCAGCCCACGAAGCCGACCATGCCGGACGTGAACGGGGGCAGCTCCTCGAAGCGCTCCGTGCGGAGCGCCTCGACCGTGAGGCGCAGGGCCTCGACGGGGTCACCGCCCACCGGTACCCCCGCCGGCGGTTCACCCAGCCAGTGCGCCTCGCCGTCGCGGGTGGTCAGCGTGGCACGGGACCGCGCGCCGATGAAGGAGTAGCGCGACCACACCCCGCCCACGGCCGCGGACTCCATCAGGAACGTCCCGGGCTGCCCGGCTGCGAGCTTCCGGTAGATGCCGATGGGCGTGTGGGAGTCCGCGAGGACCTTGAGGTGCACGGGGACCACACGGCGGCCCTGGGCCAGCTCGCGGAATTCCTCGAGGGTGGGGCGGATCGTGCCCAGCTGCTCCATGGCGTCAGGGTCCTTTCACATCGGGACGGCCGGCGGTCACGGCGGGCAAGGCCCGGCCGTCGAAGCAGGTGCGCGTGCCGGTGTGGCAGGCCGCACCCTCCTGGTCGACCGTGACGAGCAGGGCATCGCCGTCGCAGTCCAGCGCGACGCCCCTGACCCACTGCCGGTGGCCGGAGGTGTCACCCTTGCGCCAGTACTCCGAGCGGGACCGCGAGTAGAAGGTCACACGGCCGCTCGTGAGCGTGCGGTGCAGCGCCTCCTCGTCCATCCACCCGAGCATCAGCACCTCGAGTGTGTCGTACTGCTGGACGACGGCGGCGACCAGGCCGGCGTCGTCCTTCTTCAGCGCTGCGGCGATGGCCGGGTCGAGGAGCGGACGCTCCTCCCCGGCGACGTCGGTCGGGGCAGCGGCGGGATTGTCCGGGGAGGAGGTGGAGGAAGGCATCACCTGTGATTCTAGTGCGGTCGACGGCGGGGCGCGGCGCACCTGCCCCGGCCGGTGTCCCCCGTGCTACTTTCAGCTGTGATGCACTACGTAACCCCGTCCCGCGAGGTCCTGGCCGAGACGCTGCTGGCAGCCGGCCCCGACGCACCGACCCTGTGCGAGGGCTGGCGGACACGCGACCTGGCCGCACACCTCTACCTCCGCGAGCACAAGCCTGCGCTGGGCGTCGGGATGGTGGTCCCGAGGCTGGCGGCCCTCACCGAGCGTGCGACGCGGGACATGGCCGAACGCGCCGCATCACCTGCCGGTTTCGAAGCGCTGGTGAACCGGTTCCTGGCGGGACCGCCCGCCCTCTCGCCGATGCGCATCAACCCGATCGACAAGAGCGTCAACCTGATCGAGTACTTCGTCCATACGGAGGACGTCCGCCGCGCCGGCACCCGATGGGCTCCACGCGCACTCGACGGGGACTACGCGGAGGCGCTCTGGGAGGAACTCGTCAAGCGTGCTGCGATCCTGTACCGCGGCGCGGACCTCGGCATCGTGCTGGTACGCCCGGGCGGTCCGCGGCACGTGGCCAAGCGCGCACCGGTCTCGGTGGCCATCGTCGGGGACCCCGGAGAACTCCTCCTGCACGCCCACGGCCGGCGCCGGCAGGCCTTGGTCACCTTCGAGGGTCAGCCGGACGCGGTCGCCCTGCTCGAGAGCGCCGACGTCGGCATCTGAAGCCGCCGCGCGGCTCCTGCGTCCACCGGCGCCTGGAGTGCGGACCGACCGCGCAGAGACTGCGGGCCGCGCTCCGATCGCGAGTACCCACCCATGGCGCTCACCAGTACACCGGCCTCACACCGACCTCGGCCGTGCCACCGCTCCGCCCCTGACCGGGGGCGGAGGATGGTCCGGACCGTCAGCGGACGGGGAACCCCGCAGCGCGGATGGCGGCCTTGACCTGCGCGATGGCGTCCACCGGGCCGAAGTGGAAGACGGACGCGGCGAGGACCGCGTCGGCGCCTGCCTCGACCGCCGGCGGGAAGTGCTCCGGCCTGCCGGCCCCGCCCGAGGCGATGAGCGGCACCCCGACGGCGGCACGGACGGCGCGGATGAGTTCCAGGTCGAAACCCTCCTTGGTGCCGTCGGCATCGATGGAGTTGAGCAGGATCTCGCCGACACCGCGGTCCGCCGCTTCCTTCGCCCACGCGACGGCGTCGATCCCGGTCCCCTTGCGGCCTCCGTAGGTGGTGACCTCGAAGCCCGACGGGGTGCTCGCGTCCCGGGTGCGCCGCGCGTCGAGCGAGAGCACGAGGACCTGCGCCCCGAAGTGGCCCGTAATCTCGTCGATGACGGAGGGGCGTGCGACGGCGGCCGTGTTGATGGACGCCTTGTCCGCACCGAAGCGCAGGAGGCGGTCGACGTCGGAGATCTCGCGCACGCCTCCGCCCACGGTCAGCGGGATGAAGACCTCCTCGGCGGTTCGGGCGACCACGTCGAAGGTCGTCTCGCGGTTGCCGGAGGACGCTGTGACGTCGAGGAAGGTCAGCTCGTCCGCGCCGGCGCGGTCGTAGCGGTGCGCGAGCTCGACGGGGTCACCGGCGTCGCGCAGGTCCTCGAAGTTGACGCCCTTGACGACGCGCCCGGCGTCGACGTCGAGGCAGGGGATGACGCGGACGGCGACGGTCATGGCTGTGCTCCCCTAGATCCGGCAGGCGTGGATGGTGCTGACGAGGATGGCGCGCGCGCCGAGTTCGTACAGCTCGTCCATGGTGCGGTTGGTCTGGTTCCGCCGGACCATGGACCGCACGGCGACCCACTCGGAGTCGCGCAGCGGCGAGACCGTCGGGGACTCGAGGCCCGGCGTCAGGGCGGCGGCCTCGTCGACGAGGTCCTTGCGGATGTCGTAGTCCATCATCACGTACTGGCGTGCCACGAGGACGCCCTGCAGGCGCCGCAGGAGCACGTCGAGCCCTGCGGGGGCCTCGACGCCCGCGCGGCCGATCAGCACGGCCTCGCTCTGGAGGATGGGGTCCCCGAAGATCTCCATCCCCGCGGCACGGAGTGTGTTGCCGGTCTCGACGACGTCGGCGATCGCGTCGGCCACGCCGAGGCGTACCGAGGACTCCACGGCACCGTCGAGCCTTACCACTGCGGCGCTGATGCCGCGCTCGGCGAGGTAGTCCTTGAGCAGGCCCTCGTAGCTCGTGGCGAGGCGCTTGCCCTCGAGCTGCTCGACTGTGGCGAAATCGCCCACCGGACCGGCGAAGCGGAAGGTCGACGCGCCGAACCCGAGCTGCAGGAGCTCCTCGGCCTGCACCTGCGCGTCGAGGAAGAGGTCCCGGCCGGTGATGCCGACGTCGAGCGTGCCCGAGCCGACGTACACGGCGATGTCACGGGGACGGAGGAAGAAGAACTCGATCTCGTTCTCGGGATCGACGAGCACGAGCTCCCGGGAATCACGGCGCTGGCGGTAGCCGGCCTCGGCGAGCATGGACGAAGCGGCCTCGGAGAGGGCGCCCTTGTTGGGGACTGCTACACGGAGCATTGGGGGTCTTTCGCTGGATCGGAGGGGTGGCACGCGGGAGCCGCGGGCGGGGTACGCCGGGGCGGCTAGAGATGCTTGTAGACGTCCTCCAGGGTGAGTCCCTTCGCCAGCATGAGGACCTGCAGGTGGTACAGCAGCTGGGAGATCTCCTCGGCGGCATCCTCGGTGGACTCGTACTCGGCGGCCATCCACACCTCGGCGGCCTCTTCGACGACCTTCTTGCCGATGCCGTGCACGCCTGAATCGAGCTCCGCGACGGTCCGCGATCCGGCGGGCCGCTCGGCGGCCTTCGCACTCAGTTCCTCGAACAGGGAATCAAAGGTTTTCACGTCCCCTAGGCTATCGGCTCGGCGGGCCGACCCGTTCCTCCGGCTCCCCGGTGTGACGGACGCCTCCGCGCTCACCGCGTCCACGATCGCAGGACGGCGGCCGTCGCCAGCGCCGCGGAGACCGCCTCGTGCCCCTTGTCCTCGGAGGAGCCCGGCAGGCCGGCGCGGTCGAGCCCCTGCTGTTCGGTGTCGCAGGTCAGCACACCGAAGCCCACCGGCACGCCCGTGCTGACGCTCACGTCCGTGAGGCCGGACGTCGCCGCCTGGCAGACGTACTCGAAATGGGGGGTGCCGCCCCGGATGACGACGCCGAGCGCTGCCACGGCGTCCACGTGCGGAGCGAGGCGTGCGGCGGCGACAGGCAGTTCGAAACTGCCGGGGACGCGGATCTCGGTCACCTCGGCTCCCGCCTCGGCTGCGGCACGGCGGGCGCCGTCGAGCAGACCGTCCATGATCTGCGTGTGCCAGCTGGCCGCGATGATCGCGAGACGCAGGGGGGCGCCCTCCTGCGTGGTCAGTCCGCTCATGTCGATGCTGGGTGCTCCGTGGCCGCTCATGGTTCTCCTTCGGTGGTGCTGATGCTGGGTGGGGTGGTTCGTCGGGTCGTGGTGGGGTGCCGCCGGCTCAGGCGCCGGCCGCGTCCGGCTGCTCGTCGACGTCGTCGCGGCCGTCGCGCTCCCCCAGGTACGCGACGAGGTCCTCGATGGAGACGAGCGGGATGCCGTGGTCGTCGGCGAAACGGCGCAGAGCGGGCAGACGCATCATGTCACCGTGGTCGTGCACCAGTTCCGCGATGACCGCGGCGGGCCGCTTGCCGGCGAGCCGGCTCAGTTCGACGCCGGCCTCGGTGTGTCCCTGCCGCTCGCGGACGCCGCCGGGGGCGGCGCGCAGCGGGAAGACGTGACCCGGCCGGGTGAGGTCCGAGGGGACGCTCGCCGGATCCGCGAGCACCGTCACGGTGCGGGCGCGGTCCGCGGCGCTGATCCCGGTGCTGACACCGGTCGCGGCGTCGCACGAGACCGTGTAGGCCGTGCCCTTCGAGTCCTCGTTCACGGCGGTCATCGGTGGCAGGAGGAGACGGTCCGCGTCCTCGGTCAACAGCGGCACGCACAGGACGCCCGACGTCCAGCGCACGGTCCAGCCCACCAGTTCGGGTGTGGCGTCCTGGGCGGCGAACACGATGTCGCCCTCGTTCTCACGGTCCTCGTCGTCGACGACGACGACGGCGCGTCCCGCGGCGATGGCCTCGACGGCGTCCCCGATGGGGTCCAGCCGGATGCCTCCTGCAGCGCTCACTGCCCGCCTCCGGCGTCCGTGCCCGACCGCGCATCCACGGCGGCGAAGCCGAGGAGCCGTTCGGCGTACTTCGCGAGCACGTCCATCTCGAGGTTGACGGGGTCGCCGAGGGACTTGGCCCCGAGGCCGGTCTCCTTGAGGGTGGTCGGGATCAGCCCGACCTCGAACCACTGCTCCGGTTCGTCGGGTGCGCTGACGGCGGTGACGGTCAGCGAGACACCGTCGATGGCCACCGAGCCCTTCTCCGCCGCGTACCGGCCGAGTTTCGCCGGGAGGCCGAAGCGGAGCCGGTGCCAGGCGCCCAGGTCCTCGCGTTCCAGCAGCACCCCGAGGCCGTCCACGTGGCCCTGCACGACATGCCCGTCGAGGCGGCCCCCGGCCGGGACGCAGCGCTCGAGGTTGACGGGCGCCCCCGGTTGCAGCTCGCCGGTGGTGGTCCGGCGGAGGGTCTCCCCCATGACGTCGACGCCGACTCGTCCGCCGTCGAGCGTCACGGCCGTCAGGCACACGCCGTTGACGGCGATGGACGCGCCGGGGGTGAGGTCCTGGCCGGTCTGCGGCGCCTCGAAGACGAGGAGGCCGCTCTCGCCGTCGGGCGCGAGCTCGAGTGAGACCACGCTGCCCTGCTCGGACACGATTCCTGTGAACACTGGTACTTCCTTCGGCTGGAGGTCGGGACTGGGGATGGGGCTGGGGATGGGGCTGGAGAGGTCAGGGGCCGGTGGACGGTGGCCGCAGATGCATCCGGACGTCCGGGCCCAGCTGCTGGATGCCGGGCCCCCCGGCATCGTCGAGGGCCCACCGGGCGGCGGCTTCGAGGGTGCCCACGCCCAGGTCGGGGAACGCCGGTGCGCCGTCACCGAGGACCAGCGGGGCGACGTAGCTGAACAGCTCGTCCACCACGCCCTCCCGGAGGAAGGCGGAGGCGACGCGGGGTCCGCCCTCGACCAGGAGGTGGCGGACTCCCCTGCCGAACAGCTCGTCGAGCACCTCCCGCACGTCCCGCGTCGGCAGGTGGAGGAAGCCCGGCCCCCTGATCGCGGCGTCTTCGGGTACGGCGGTGCGCCCCATCACGACGCGCAGGCCCTTACCCGGGGTCGGGGTCGCTGCGGGGGCGCCGCGGGGCGTGAGGCGGGGGTCGTCGGCGAGGAGGGTACCCGTGCCCACCAGGACGGCGTCGGCGAGGGCACGGATCCGGTGGCCGTCCGCGCGCGCCTGCGGACCGGTGATCCACTGGCTCGTCCCGTCCACGGCCGCGACCCGGCCGTCGAGCGACTGCGCGGACTTGAGCGTGACGAACGGTCGGGCTCCAGCGAGGGCTGCGGCCCAGCGTGCGTTGAGCCGGCGGGAGCGGTCGGCGTCGAGACCGCCGACGCAGTCGACGCCCGCTCCGCGGAGCCGCTGCGCTCCCCCCGCAGCCGGCCCGTTGACGTCGGCGGCGGCGTACACGACGCGTGCGACACCCGCGTCGATGAGGGCCTCGCTGCAGGGGCCCGTCCGGCCGGTGTGGTTGCACGGTTCGAGGGTGACCACCACGGTGGCGCCGCGCGGGTCGCCGCCCCGACGACGGACGTCGGCGAGGGCCGCCGGTTCGGCGTGCGGCGTGCCCGCGCCCCTGTGGTGGCCCTCGCCGAGGAGTGCGCCGTCGGCCGAGAGCACGACGGCGCCGACGAGGGGGTTGGCGCCGCGCACTCCCTGCGCTGCGAGGTCCAGGGCGCGGCCCATCGCCTCCGACTCTGCCGTGGTCACGGCCGGCGTCGTCGTGCTCATCGCAGGGTCGGATCCGGCAGGAGCGTCTCGATGCTCGGCTTGGCAGTGCGCTGGGCGCGTGCCCAGACGAAGAAGCCGACCAGGGTGAAGGCACCGTAGAAGATGTACATGAAGGCGCTCGCGTAGTAGCCGGCGCTGAAGAGGAGGGGCACGCCGACGATGTCGACGGCGACCCAGACGAGCCAGAACTCGACCCAGCCCTTCGCCATGCCGTAGGTGGCGAGCAGGGAGCCGACGAAGGTCCAGGCATCGGCCCAGACCGGCTCGTAGGAGCCGAGCACGCGGAAGAGCGGCGTCAGCGCGAACGTGCCGACCACCAGGAAGGCGACCATGCCGAGGCGCGCCCGGGTGCCGGCCCACTGAGGCGTGACGGCCTGCCCGCCGCTGTGCCTGCTGGCCTGCCACTGACGCCAGCCGTAGATCGAGACGGCGATGAACATGACCTGGCGTCCCGCCTGGCCGAGGAGGTTCGCTGCACTGGCGGCACCGAAGAGGGAGCCGAGGAACACCGTCAGGAGGAGGAGGTTGCCGACGATGCCGACGGGCCATGCCCAGACCCTGCGGCGCATCCCGCCGAGGGCGCTGAGGAGGCCGAACACATTGCCGACCACTTCACGCGCCAGGAGGGAACCGTCGCCTACCGGGATGCGGGCTTCGAAGAGCCACTGCAGAAAGTCCATGCCGATCCTTCGCCGATACGACGGCTCCGGGCAATGGCAGCAGGAGGGCACCCTCCCGCGGGCGATGCCGCCGAAGGCGCTGCGGCCCGTGGTGCGGGCAGCGGCGAGCCCCTGCTGTTCGTGCTTCTCCCATCCAGACTTTGACTGTCGGTCCCGGAATTCCACCGGCTCAACCGCCGCCGTCCCGCGGGTGCGGAACGAGGAACGGGTCGCGGACTATCACCGCCGGTTCGGACTCACACCGACCCCGGAGCACGTACTGCTCCCAGTATTTCACAGGCGGGCCGCAGGTCCGGGCCCGTCGTCACAATTCTTCCGACAGCGATCGGACGGCAGGACGCGGTGCGGACACGACAGGGCACCCCGTGCGGAGTGCCCTGTCCCGGTGCTGCCAGACCTCGCCGTCCGATCAGCCCTCGGTGGCGGCCTTCGGCTTGGCGTCGACGCCGGCCTCCCTGCGCTGCTGCGGCGTGATCGGCGCGGGCGCGGCCGTCAGCGGGTCGTATCCGCCGCCGGACTTCGGGAAAGCGATGACGTCGCGGATCGAGTCCGTGCCTGCCAGCAGGGAGACCACGCGGTCCCAGCCGAGCGCGATGCCGCCGTGGGGAGGCGCACCGTACTTGAAGCCCTCGAGGAGGAAGCCGAACTTCTCCTGGGCTTCCTCGGCGCCGAGGCCCATGACGGCGAACACGCGCTCCTGCACGTCGCGCTGGTGGATACGGATGGATCCGCCGCCGAGCTCGTTGCCGTTGCAGACGATGTCGTAGGCGTACGCCAGGGCGTTCTCGGGGTCGGTGTCGAAGGTGTCGAGGAACTCCGGCTTCGGGGACGTGAACGCGTGGTGGACGGCCGTCCACGCTCCTCCGCCGACGGCGACGTCGCCCGCGGCGACCGCAGCCGAGGCGGGCTCGAACATGGGTGCGTCGACCACCCACACGAAGGCCCAGTCGCCCTCCTTGATGAGCCCCGTACGTCGCCCGATCTCGACGCGCGCAGCGCCGAGGATGGCGCGCGAGGACGTCCTGTCCCCCGCGGCGAAGAAGATGCAGTCGCCGGGGGCAGCACCGACGGCGGCCGCGAGGCCGTCCCGCTCGGTATCCGTCAGGTTCTTGGCGACCGGGCCCCGGAGGCTGCCGTCGTCGTCGATCAGGACGTAGGCGAGGCCCTTGGCGCCGCGCTGCTTCGCCCACTCCTGCCAGGCGTCGAGCTGGCGGCGGGGCTGGGATCCCCCGCCGGGCATGACCACGGCGCCGACGTAGGGCGCCTTGAAGACGCCGAACCCGGTGTCCTTGAAGAACTCGGTCAGCTCGGTCAGTTCGAGGCCGAAACGGAGGTCCGGCTTGTCCGAGCCGTACTTCGCCATCGCGTCCGCGTAGGTCATGCGGCGGATCGGGAGCGGGATCTCGACGTCGATGAGCTTCCACAGGGCGGACACCAGCTGCTCGCCGAGGGCGATGATGTCGTCCTGCTCGACGAAGCTCGCCTCGATGTCGAGCTGCGTGAACTCGGGCTGGCGGTCGGCGCGGAAGTCCTCGTCCCGGTAGCAGCGCGCGAGCTGGTAGTACTTCTCGAACCCGCCGACCTGCAGCAGCTGCTTGAACAGCTGGGGCGACTGGGGCAGGGCGTACCAGGAGCCGGGTGCGAGCCGGGCGGGTACCAGGAAGTCGCGGGCACCCTCGGGCGTGGAGCGTGTTAGCGTCGGCGTCTCGATCTCCACGAAGCCGTCCCCGTGCAGCAGTTCGCGTGCCACGCGGCTGGCCTCGGAGCGCAGGCGCAGGTTGGCCTGGGGGCCGGGACGGCGGAGGTCGAGGTAGCGGTGGCGCAGGCGCGCCTCCTCGCCGACCTCGACGTGCTCGTCGATCTGGAACGGCAGCGGGTCGGAGGTGTTGAGGATGGTCACGGTGTCCGCGATGACCTCGATCGCCCCCGTGGGCAGGGCGGGGTTCTCGTTGCCCTCGGGGCGCTGCTGGACACTGCCGACGATCTGGAGGACGTACTCGTTGCGCAGGCTGGAGAACACATCCTCCTCGCGCACCACCACCTGGGCGACGCCTGAAGCGTCACGGAGGTCGAGGAACGCCACCCCGCCGTGGTCGCGGCGGCGGGCCACCCAGCCCGCCAGGGTGACCGTCTGTCCTACGTGCTCGGGCCGAAGGGAGCCCAGTTCATGCGTGCGGAGCACAGCATTCCTTCCCACAGATCTGTTTCGATGAGTCGCAGGCCAGCTGCACCTGCCTAGAGTTGGTTCAAGCCCGACCAACTTTACCGGTCCGGTCCGGCGGGTCGGACCGTCGCCCCCGACGGCGGCGTCCGGCCCTCGTACCGCCGGTGCTCCGACGCCGCGTACCGCGTCCGACCCCGAGGAGAACCGTGTCCCAGCCCCCGGAACTGCGCCGAGCCATGGGCGGCTTCGACGCCACCACCGTCGGGATCGGCGCGATGATCGGCGCAGGCGCCTTCGTGGTCTTCGCCCCGGCAGCAGCCGCCGCCGGCTCGCTCCTGCCCCTCGCCGTGGTCCTCGCGGGTCTCGTCGCCTACTGCAACGCGTCGGCGACGGCCGCCCTGGCTGTCCGGTACCCCTCGAGCGGTGGGGTCTATCTGTACGGACGGGAGCGCCTGGGACCCTGGCCCGGCTTCCTCGCCGGCTGGGGCTTCGTCACGGGCAAGCTCGCCTCCTGCGCCGCCATGGCGCTGACCTTCGGCCTCTATGCCGCGCCGGGCGCGGAGAAGGCCGCCGCGGTGGCCGCCGTCGTCGCACTGACGACGGTGAACCTCTTCGGGATCACGCGGACGGCCCTCGCCACACGCGTCATCGTCTCGCTCGTGCTGCCGGTCCTCGCCTTCGTGATCGTCGTCGGATTCACCTCCCCGGCGGCGTCGGTGGACGCCGTGCCGGCAGGGGCAGGGGGCGTGCTCCAGGCCTCGGCGCTGCTCTTCTTCGCCTTCGCGGGGTACGCCCGGATCGCGACGATGGGCGAGGAGGTCCGGGAACCACGCAGGAACATCCCTGCAGCGATCCTCGGCGCGCTCGGGGTGACGCTGGTGCTGTACCTGCTGCTGGCGCTCTCCCTCCTGCACGCTCTCGGGCCCGAGGGCCTGGCCGGCACGACCACGCCGCTCCGGGACGTCATGGACGTCGGGGTCCCCGGCGAAGGATCGATGGGGCGGGGCGGTGCCGTCGTGACCCTCGCGGCGGCACTCGCCAGCCTCGGCGCACTGCTCGCCCTCATCGCGGGCGTCGGCCGCACGAGCCTCGCCATGGCCCGCGGCGGCGACCTGCCGAGGGTCCTCGCCCGCATCTCGGTCCGGCACTCCGTACCCTGGGTGGCCGACCTCGCGACGGCCGTCATCGTCGGAGCCCTCCTGCTCGCCACGGATGTGCTGACCGTGGTCGGGTTCTCCAGTTTCGGCGTCCTGCTGTACTACGCGATCGCGAACATCTCGGCGCTCACGCTCCGCGAACGCCCGTGGTACTCCCCGCGCTGGCTCAACGGTGTGGGTGCGCTCGGCTGCCTCATCCTCGCGTTCACGCTGCCGGCGGCGTCGGTGCTGACCATGGTCGCGGTGCTCGCCGCGGGGGTGGCCGTCCGCGCCGTCGTCCTGGCCGCGCGGCGGCGGGCTGCCTGAACGGCATCTGAGGAGCGCCGCCCGACGGCACGATGGGGACCTGGGACCGCAGCGGCACCGGCGGAGTGCCGGGCGGGCTCAGGCGGTGGCGACCACCGGGCGCAGGTCCGCGGCCGGCGGGGACCACGACGCGGGGTCGGCGGACACCTGCTCGCCGGACCGGATGTCCTTCACCTCGTGCGCACCGTCCGGCGAGGTGAACCACACGAAGGGGATGCCGCGGCGGTCGGCGAACTTGATCTGCTTCCCGAACTTCTCGGCGCTCGCGGCGACCTCGGCGGAGATCCCCCGGCTCCTCAGCGCAGCGGCGACGTCCTGTGCCTCGGACCACGAGTCGTCGTCCGCGAGCGTCACCAGCACAGCCGTGGGGACGGGACGGGAGACCGTGGCGAAACCCTGGCTGAGGATCCGCGACACGATGCGGGTCACGCCGATGGACAGCCCGACGCCGGGGAACGTGCGGTTGCCCTTGCGCGCCAGGGCGTCGTAGCGCCCGCCGGAGCAGATCGAGCCGAGGCCCTCGTGTCCGTTCAGGACCGTCTCGTAGACGGTGCCCGTGTAGTAGTCGAGACCGCGGGCGATGCTGAGGTCCGCGACGACCCGGCCCGGCGCACGCCGCGACGCCTCGCCGACGACCTGCCGGAGTTCCTCGAGGCCCTCCTCGAGCAGCTCGCCGGAGATGCCGAGGCTGCGGACGCGGTCCACGAAGGAGGTGTCGGCGGTGCGGATGGCGGCGAGTTCGAGTGCAAGCCTCACCTGCTCGTCATCGGCGCCGACCTCCTCGCGCAGCAGGGCACCCACCTTCTCCGCGCCGATCTTCTCGAGCTTGTCGATGCTCCGCAGGACGGCGGCCGTGTCCTCGAGTCCGATACCGCGATAGAACCCCTCGGTGAGCTTGCGGTTGTTGACGCGCAGCGTGAAGTCGGGGATCGGAAGCGCACCGAGGGCCTCGACGACGGCGAGGGCGAGTTCGACGTCGTACCGGAACGGCAGCACGCCGTCACCCACGACGTCGATGTCCGCCTGGGTGAACTCGCGGGCGCGGCCCTCCTGCGGCCGCTCCCCGCGCCAGCACTTCTGGATCTGGAACCGCCGGAAGGGGAAGGCGAGGTAGCCGGCGTTCTCGACGACGTAGCGGGCGAACGGAACCGTCAGGTCGTAGTGCAGCGCGAGTCCGCTCTCGGAGGCGGACGCCTCGTCGGCCTGGAGGCGGGACACGGCGTACACCTCCTTGTCGATCTCACCCTTGCGCAGCAGGTGCTCCACCGTCTCGACGGCACGCGTCTCGATGCTCGAGAAGCCGTGGAGCTCGAAGGTCCGCTGGAGCACCTCGAGGACGTGGAGCTCGATCAGGCGCTCCTCCGGCAGCCATTCGGGAAAGCCTGACAGTGATGCCTTGCGGGCCATGGGGTGGGTCTCCTCCGGGGCGGGGTGTGCCGGCCGGCGCCCGGGCAGGGCGGCCGGCCGGTTCTGCGGCCTCAATCCTAGGTGCCGCGGGTGGTCCGCGGGAAAAGCACCGAGCGGGGACGCCGCCCGCCGTCCAGCGGGAGGCTCCTCTACCCGCTCCGGGACGCGGGTGGAGGACCAGTGGGTAAAGTAACCTCAGGGCAGGTTCCGTGATGTTCCTGGATCCTGCAGAAAATGGCCCCGGCGTTGCTCACGGCCATCCGACGAGCGAAAGACTTCTAGCGGTGACAGACAGTCAGCAATCCGACGAAACGACCATCAGCGGAGCTCCCCAGCAGGACAGCGGGACGGACGACGGTATTCATGCCCCGTCCGCCGGCGATGGTTCGGACACCTCCACGGACGGGTCCCCCGCCGCCGTGACCGGAGCCGCCCCGCAGGACGGACCCGACGCCGGGCCCGCCGCCGACGAGGTGGATGCCCCCGCTGTCGATCCGTCCGGAATGGCGGATGCCCTCGCAGCCGATCCAGCGGACGCGGCCGACACCGCCGTGGCGGATCCCGCCGCCGACGCCGCCGTGGCGGATTCAGCAGGCGACGCCGATGCCGCCGTGTCGGATCCAGCAGGCAAGGCCGACGCCGCCGTGTCGGATCCCGTAGCCGACGCCGACGCCGCCGTGGCGGATGCCGCCGGCACCGCGGAAGCGGAGGCCTCTGCGCCTCCGGCGGAAGGATCCGCGGACCCCGTGGACTCCTCCGACGACGACATGCGCTCACCGGAGGACACGGACGTGCCGGCCGAGGCGGCAGAGGGGACGACCGGGACGATCGAGCAGGCTGTGCCCCTGGCGCCCGAGCCTGCCCCGCTGAGCACGCCGTCGCCCCGCCTGACCGCTCCCCGCCCGCCGCTGCCGACGGCGATGGCCCCGCGTCCGGCGAAGAAGGCCGCACAGCCCGTGGCAGCACCCCCGGCCCACAGCACCTCCCTCGAGGAGGCGGGCAGATTCGCGCGCGTGGAGGAGGACGGCCACGTCTTCCTCCTCGTGGAGGGGGACGAGCACGCCGTCGGCCAGTACCCGGACGCCACGCGTGAAGAGGCGCTGGCCTACTTCGTCAGGAAGTACGACGACGTCGTCAGCCAGGTCGCCCTGCTCGAGCAACGCGTGCATGCGAAGGCGCCGTCCTCGGACATGGCGAAGACGGCCAAGCACCTGCGTGCGCAGGTCGGCGAACGGAAGATGGTCGGAGACGTCCTGGCCCTCGAGGCGCGGATCGATGCGCTGCTCGGCGCCATCAGCGGGCTCGAGAAGGCCGAACGCGCGGTGCAGGACGAGCTGAAGGCGAAGGAGCTCGCGGCCCGCGAGGCGATCGTCGCCGAAGCCGAGGAACTGGCCGGCAGGGACCCCTCCACCGTGCAGTGGAAGGCGAGCAGCACCCGCATGAACGAGTTGTTCGAGCTGTGGAAGGCGGCGCAGAAGAACGGGCCGAGGCTGGGCCGCGGCACGGAGGATGCGCTCTGGAAGCGGTTCCGGTCGGCACGCACGGTCTTCGACCGGCACCGGCGCGCCTACTTCTCCCAGCTCGACAGCGACAACGCCGAGGCGAAGCAGGCGAAGGAAGCCCTCATCAAGCGCGCCGAGCAGCTCGCGGACTCGACGGACTGGGGCCACACCGCCGCCGAGTACCGGCGCCTGATGGACGAGTGGAAGGCATCCAAGCGCGCCAGCCGCAAGGACGACGACGCCCTCTGGGCCCGTTTCCGCGCGGCGCAGGACCGCTTCTTCGAGGCCCGGAAGGCAGCCAACGAAGCCGTCGACGAGGAGTACGCGGGCAACCTGACGGCCAAGGAGGCACTGCTGAAGGAAGCCCAGCAGATCCTGCCCATCAGGGACCTCGCTGCAGCCAAGAAGGCACTGCAGTCCGTGCGTGACCGCTGGGACGAGGCAGGCAAGGTCCCCCGCGCCGACATGGGGCGCATCGACGGTGCCCTGCGGCAGGTCGAGGACGCCGTGAAGGCTGCCGACGACGAGCACTGGACGAAGACGAACCCCGAGACGAAGGCACGCACCAACAGTGCGCTCGCCCAGCTCGAGGCGACGATCGCGCAGCTCAGGGACGACCTCGCCGATGCCGAGCGCGCGGGGAACGCCAAGAAGATCGCCTCCGCACGGGAAGCGCTGGCGGCACGCGAGCAGTGGCTCGAGATGCTGCAGAAGTCGGCCCAGGACTTCTCCTGAGCCCATCCCTCCCGTCCGTCCGCGGACAGGACCGAGCCCCCCGGCACCGTTGTCCACATCGGTGCCGGGGGGCTTTTCCGTGCGCGGCGCAGTGGCGATGCTGGAGCGATGCCTCCCCTGGACAGCGCCGGCGCCGCAGCTCCACCCGAACGCACCCTCGGCACATCGAATCCGGTGACGTCCACCGGCGGAGCGCTCTTCCACGCGGGTGAGATCTTCACCTCGGCAGAGCTGCAGGCCATGCGGCTCGACGGGCTCGTGCAGCTGGTCATCGGCGACTCCTATCTCCGCAGCGATTTCCGGGAGGATGCGGCCGCGCGGTCGCAGGCAGCGGCACGGAGCGTCCCCTCCTCCCTCCGCCCGCGCGTCGCGCTCGGCCGCACCTGCGCCGCCTGGGTCTACGGCTGTGCTCCCCGGCCGTCGCTGATCAGCCTCGTCACGGACCACCGCCGCCGCACCACGGCCCTACCGCCCTTCACACCCGCAGTCCTGCATCAGGTGGCGCTCGGGCCCTTCGACGTCAACCTGGTGGGAGGGGTCTCGGTGACGACACCGCTCCGGACGGCGCTGGACATCGCTGTGCACGGGGAGGACACCGGCGCCGTCGAGATCCTGCGTGCGATCGGGACGGCACGGGAGCTCGCGTGTCCGCTGCGGCTCGTGGAAGCAGCACTGGTCAACACCTCGCGGGTGCCGGGCAAGACGCGGGCCCTCGCGAGGCTGCGCCTCGCCCGTGACCCGGGGCGGTCCCGGGCGTGAGCGGGCCGGTCAGGAGCGGCGCTGGGAACCGGTGGTCCGGTACACGTCGAAGACGCCGTCGATCCGGCGCACGGCGCTCAGGATGTGGTTCAGGTACTTCGGATCGCCCATCTCGAAGGCGAAGCGCGACATCGCCACGCGGTCCGACGACGTGTTGACGTTAGCCGCCAGGATGTTCACGTGGTTCTCGGCGAGCACGCTCGTCACGTCCGAGAGCAGGCTCTTGCGGTCCAGCGCCTCCACCTGGATCTCCACGAGGAACACACTGGACTGGGTGGGAGCCCAGTCGACGGGGACGATACGGTCCGGCTGGTCACGCAGTTCCTGCACGTTGCGGCAGTCGCTGCGGTGGACCGAGACGCCGGACCCCCGTGTGACGAACCCGATGATCGGGTCCGGCGGGACCGGGGTGCAGCAGCGAGCCAGCTTCACCCACACGTCCCCGACCCCACGCACGGTCACACCCGAGTCGGAGAACTTCGGGCGGCGGGGCTGCGTGGCGACCGCCGTCTCCGCGATGTTCTCCTCCGCCCCCTCGTGTCCGCCCATGAGCGCCACGAGGTGCTCGATGACGTTCTGCGCCGACGTGTGGCCGTCACCGACCGCGGCGTACAGGGCCGAGATGTCCTGGTGGCGCAGATCCTGCGCGACCGTCAGCAGCGCGCTGTGCGTCATCATCCGCTGCAGCGGCAGGTTCTGCTTGCGCATCGCGCGCGTCAGCAGTTCCTTGCCCTTGTCGATCGCCTCTTCGCGGCGCTCCTTGGTGAACCACTGGCGGATCTTGTTCCGGGCACGCGGACTCTTGACGAAGCCCTGCCAGTCCTGGCTCGGCCCCGCCCCCTCGGCCTTCGAGGTGAAGATCTCCACCCAGTCGCCGTGGTTCAGTTCGCTGTTCAGCGGCACGAGCTTGCCGTTGACTCTCGCGCCGATGGTCCTGTGGCCCACCTCGGTGTGCACCGCGTAGGCGAAGTCGACCGGCGTCGAGCCGGCGGGCAATGCCATGACCTCACCCTTCGGGGTGAAGACGAAGACCTCGCGCGCGTTGATCTCGAACCGCAGCGAGTCGAGGAACTCGTCCGGGTCCGACGTCTCCTGCTGCCAGTCGACGAGACTGCGGAGCCAGCCCATGTCGCCGTTGTCCGAGGCCTCCAGCTGCCGGCCGCCGCTCTTGTACTTCCAGTGCGCCGCGACGCCGTACTCGGCGCGCCGGTGCATGTCGTGCGTCCGGATCTGGATCTCGACGGGCTTCCCGCCGGGGCCGATCACGGTGGTGTGCAGCGACTGGTACATGTTGAACTTCGGCATCGCGATGTAGTCCTTGAACCGCCCCGGCAGGGGGTTCCAGCGCGAATGCAGCGATCCGAGGGTCGCATAGCAGTCGCGGACACTGTCCACCAGGACACGCACGCCCATCAGGTCGTGGATGTCGTCGAAGTCCTTACCCCGCACGATCATCTTCTGGTAGATCGAGTAGTAGTGCTTCGGCCTGCCGGTGATCGTCGCCTTGATCTTGACTGCCCGGAGGTCTTCCTCGATCTGGTTCCGGACCAGACCGAGGTGCTTCTCGCGCTCCGGGGTCCGGTCGCCCACCATCCGCACGATCTCCTCGTACACCTTGGGGTGGAGCGCCGCGAAGGAGAGGTCCTCGAGTTCCCACTTGATGGTGTTCATGCCGAGGCGGTGGGCGAGCGGCGCGAAGATCTCGAGCGTCTCCCGCGCCTTCTTCGCCGACGAGGCGGGCGAGACGAACCGCCACGTCCGGGCGTTGTGCAGCCGGTCCGCCAGCTTGATGACGAGGACACGGATGTCCTTGGCCATCGCGACGACCATCTTGCGCACGGTCTCGGCCTGCGCGGCGTCCCCGAAGGACACCTTGTCGAGCTTCGTGACGCCGTCGACGAGCATCGCGACCTCCGGCCCGAAGTCGCGCTTGAGTTCGTCGAGGGTGTAGGAGGTGTCCTCGACGGTGTCGTGCAGCAGGGCGGCCGCCAGGGTGGTGCCGGTCATGCCGAGCTCGGCGAGGATCGTGGCGACCGCCACGGGGTGCGTGATGTACGGGTCACCGCTCTTGCGGGTCTGGCCGTCGTGGCTGCGTTCCGCGACGAGGTAGGCGCGCTGGATGAGGTCGAGGTCCTCCCTGGGATTGTTCGCACGGACGGTGCGCAGGAGGGGCTCGAGGACGGGTGAGTAGCCGGAGGAGCCGCGGCCGGTGAGGCGGGCGATGCGCGCCCGTGTGCGGCCCCGCCGCCCGGGCGCCACCTGGTCGGCACTCGTGGCCGACGGTGCGGAGGCTGCCGAGGCCGGCTGCACCAGCCCGCGTGGGGCCGGCGCCGCGGGCTGCACGAGTCCGCGGGAAGGGGCAGGTCGTGGGTCATCGGTGACGGTCGGAGCAGGAACTCCTGGCGCCGTAACGCCCTGGTCCTCGCCGGACCGTACCGCAGGGTTCACCGCTTCAGCCATATGCAGTCCCTCAATCTCGATCTCGGATCCGGCAAGGACTCAAGATGCCACACGTTCGCGACAACTCCAAGTCTAGCTGGGCTTTGAACGGCATCGGCCGCAGGGATGCCCGGACGGGCTCCCTGCGGCCGATGGTCGTGCTGCGGTCGGCAGCGGTGCGTGGATCAGGCCGACGTCGCTTCGAGCGACCGCCGGTTCAGGACCTTCTTCTCCTGCTTCTTCAGCTCGGGCTCGTTGAGCCGCAGGGCCGCGTACAGCGGCGCCGCGATGAAGATGGTGCCGAGAGTGCCGAGGATGATGCCGATGAACAGTGCCAGCGACAGGTCCTGCAGGGTGCCGGCGCCCAGCAGGAAGGCGCCGATGAACAGGATCGACGCGACCGGCAGGATCGCGACCACCGAGGTGTTGATCGAGCGGACGAGCGTCTGGTTCACCGCGAGGTTGACCTGCTCGGCGAAGGTGCGCTTCGTGGAGATCGTGACGTCGGCCGTGTTCTCGCGGATCTTGTCGAACACCACCACCGTGTCGTACAGGGCGTAGCTGAGGATCGTGAGGAAGCCGATGATCGCCGAGGGTGTCACCTCGAAGTCGCTGAGCGAGTAAAGTCCCGCGGTCACGACCATGACCACCACCAGGGCTGCCATCGCAGCGAGGGCCATCTTCCACGTGCGGAAGTAGATGGCCATGAGTACCGCGGCCAGGAAGACGAACACGCCGAAGCCGATCAGGGCCTGGCGGCTGACGTCCTCACCCCAGGTCGGGCCGACGAAGCTCGAGGTCACCTGGTCCTCGCCCACCCCGTACCCGCTGATGAGGTTGTCGCGGACGCTGAGGGTCTCGTCGTCCGAGAGGCGCTCGGTCTGGACACGCATGGTGTCGGCCGCGATGTTGGTGACCCGCGGGACGGCGTCGGGCACGACGTCCGTCACGGCGGCCTCCCCGATCGCGGTGTCGGTGTTCTCGGTGGCGGACACCGTGAACTCGGATCCGCCGCGGAAGTCGATGCCGAGGTTGAAGCCGCCCTTGACCACCGGGATGATGATCGAGATCAGCACGGCGAGACCGGCGATGAGGAACCAGAGGTTCCGCTTGGCGACGAAGGGATAGGACCGCTTCCCCGAGTACAGCTCGTTGCCGAACGTGGCAAAGCTTGTGCGGCTCATTCGTTGTTCTCTTTCTGGGACGAACCGGTGCGCCCGGCAAGGGCCTTCTGCTGCTCCGCGCGGCGGCGCTCGGCGATGGTCATGCGGCGGTCGGCTTCGGCTGCGGCGCCCTTGTTCCTGGTCCGGGCCACGGCGACGGACTGCTCCCCCTTCTCGGTCCTCTCGCCCGGCTCGCGCAGCCTGCCTGCTCCGCGGTAGAGCGGGATGCCTCCGAGCCTGCTCGGGTCCAGCCCCGACCAGGGGTGTCCCTCGCCGAAGAACTTGGTCCTGGCCAGCAGGCGGAGCACCGGATGGGTGAAGAGGAAGACGACCACGAGGTCGGCGATGGCCGTCAGGCCGAGCGTGAAGGCGAAGCCACGGACGTTGCCGACGGCCACGAAGTACAGCACGAGTGCGGCCAGCAGGTTCACGGCCTTCGACGCGAGCACGGTGCGCTTGGCACGGCGCCAGCCGTTCTCGACGGCGGAGATGAGCCCGCGCCCGTCACGGAGCTCGTCCCGGATGCGCTCGAAGTAGACGATGAACGAGTCGGCGGTCTGGCCGATGGCGACGATCAGCCCGGCGACACCGGCCAGGGACAGCCGGTAGTTCTCCGTCCAGCCGAGGATGCAGATGGCCAGGTAGGTGAGGACGCCGGCGACCACCAGCGATGCGATGGTGACGAGGCCCAGCAACCGGTACTGGAACATCGAGTACACGGCGACGAGGAGGAGTCCGATCAGGCCGGCGACGAGACCGAGCCGGAGCTGGTCGGCACCGAGGGTCGCGGAGATCTGCTGCTCGCTCTGGATCTCGAAGCTGATCGGCAGTGCGCCGTACTTCAGCTGCTCGGACAGTGCGGCGGCGGATTCCTCCGTGAAGTTGCCACTGATCTGGGGGTTGCCGTCGGGGATCACGGCGTTGGTGGTCGGCGCCGAGACGATCCGGCCGTCGAGCACGATGGCGAACTGGTTGCGGGGGTCTCCCGAGCCGATGGCGTAGAGGCGCTCGGTGACCTCCCGGAAGGTCTGCGTGCCCTCGTCGTTGAAGTCGATGTTCACGGCCCAGGTGTTCAGTGCCTGGCCCTGCGCTCCGCGCTGCAGCCCGTAGCTCGCGGTCGAGATGTCCGTCCCGGGGACCTCGACGGGTCCCAGGATGTACTTGCCCTGCGTGTCGGGCTCGCAGGCGACCATCGGCTGGTCGGCCGGCGCGGGCTCCTCGGCGGGCTCGAGCGCGGCGGGATCGAGGCAGTCCAGTGCCTCGAACTGCTTGTAGAGCTCCGGGGTGATCCAGTTCGGATCGCTCGCGTCCTGCGGCTCGGCCGCCGGCTGCGGCAGCTGGTCGTCGGGTGTCGGGGTCTCCGCGGGCGGCGCCTGGCCCGGTCCTCCGGCGAGGACCGGTCGGAACTCCATCTGGGCCGAGGCCTGGATGAGGTCGCGCGTCTCGGGATCCGGGGTGCCGGGCAGCGACACGATGACGTTCTGCCCGGACTGGGTGTTGATCTCGGCCTCGGCGACGCCGGAGCCGTCCACGCGCTGGCGGATGATCTCGACGGCCTGGTCGAGCTGTTCGGGGGTGATCTCCGTGCCGCCCTGGACCCGTGGGGCGAGGATCATCTGTGTTCCGCCCTCGAGGTCGAGGGCCAGCCGGGGACTCCAGCTCGCGGTGCTCCAGTAGGAACCCGCTCCCAGCAGGATCGCGAGCAGTGCTGTCAATGCGCCCAGCCAGACTAGTGTCCGCTTGGCTGCCGTCCCGGGACCGGTACGAGGCATGGTGGGTGTCCTTATTCAGTGGCGCGGCTCTCGCGCCGGGTTGATCCAGAGAGGGCGCGGCTGAGTACCGCGCCCCAGAAGATGCTAGTTGTCGGGGTTCACTTTGGGGTCGCGCGCATCCCGCGCGTCGCGGTTCTCCCGGGTGGACTGCTCGCGGTCCAGCCGCTCCAGCGTCTCCTCCGGGGTCTCGACACCCGATACCGCGCCGGGAGTTCCCGCGGCGGTCGAACCGGCCGTCGGCGTCCGATCGAGCGACGACGCGTCGTCGGGCACCGCGGCGCCGTCGTAGGCGTCGAGATCGCCGCGGTCCGCCGTGGCGTCCGCGTCATGGGCGACGGTCGGTTCCTGCGTGACGACCTTGGAGAGGGCCTGGGTGTGCACCGTGGCGGTGTTCCCGGGCGACAGTTCGAGGACGGCCTTGTTGTTCTCCTGGTCGATCGAGACGATCGTCCCGTAGAGGCCGAACTGGGTCATGACCTCGGTGCCGGGCTCCATCTGCGTCCGCATCTCCTTCACCTGCTGCTGCGTCTTCCGCTGCCTGCGGAACATGGTGAAGATCAGGAATGCCAGCGCCAGCGGCAGCAGGAGGGAGAAGATGTCGAAGGGAGGGGCATCTCCGGAGGTGGTCTGGGCGACTACATGTGCGAGCACTGGGAATTTCCGTTCCTGGGACTGGAGGTGTGGGCGGCAGGACTGTGCCCCGGCACACATTCGAAGACACCAGTGTAAAGGGGAAAGCTGGGCGTCTCCTCGTCAGGAGTCCGGCCGGCTCCAGCTGTCAAGGCCCGATTCCGCTCCGAGGAGGGTGTCCGGCGCCACGGAGAACAGGTCCTCCGGCATGGCCGCGGCCACGTTCGCGGGCATCTCCAGGCCCAGATGCTTCCACGCTGCCGCCGTCGCGATCCTGCCCCGCGGAGTGCGCCCCAGCATGCCCTCACGGACCAGATACGGCTCGGCGACGGTCTCCACCGTCTCCGGTTCCTCCCCCACCGCGATGGCGAGGGTCGACAGCCCCACGGGACCGCCGTTGAACTTGGTGATCAGCGCTGTCAGGACGGACCGGTCCAGCCGGTCCAAGCCCCTGGCGTCCACCTCGTACATGTCGAGGGCTGCACTGGCTGACCGCGCGTCGATGAGGTCGATACCGTGCACGAGCGCCCAGTCCCGCACGCGTCGGAGCAACCGGTTCGCGATACGGGGCGTTCCCCGTGAACGCCCGGCGATCTCGGCGAAGGCGGCGGAGTTCACCTTCATGTCCATGAGCATCGCGGAGCGGCGGAGCACCAGCTCGAGCTCCTCGGTCGAGTAGAACTCGAGGTGTCCGGTGAATCCGAACCGGTCGCGGAGGGGTCCGGGCAGCAGCCCGGCGCGGGTGGTCGCGCCGACGAGTGTGAACGGCGGCAGCTCCAGCGGGATCGCGGTGGCCCCGGGGCCCTTGCCCACGATGATGTCCACGCGGAAGTCCTCCATGGCCATGTAGAGCATCTCCTCGGCGGGCCGCGACATGCGGTGGATCTCGTCGAGGAACAGGACCTCCCCCTCCGTCAGGGACGAGAGGATCGCGGCGAGGTCACCGGCGTGCTGGATCGCGGGCCCGGAGGTGATGCGCAGCGGTGCGTTCATCTCCGCGGCGATGATCATGGCGAGCGTCGTCTTCCCGAGTCCGGGAGGGCCGGAGAGCAGGACGTGGTCAGCGCTGCGCCCGCGCAGACGCGAGGCCTCCAGGACGAGCGAGAGTTGCCGCCGTACCCGCTTCTGGCCCACGAAGTCGTCGAGGTTCTTCGGCCGCAGGGCCGCCTCCACCGCCCTGTCCTCGGGGTCGGCCGCCGGCGCGACGAGCGGGGCGTCCTCGGGGTGGCTGTCCGTCATGACCCGACCTTCGTCCGGGCCGAGCTGCGCGCGCCGTCCTGGCCGAGGCGACGCAGGGTGAGCTTCAGGATCTGGCCCACCTCACCCGTCTCGGCGATCTCCGGTGCCTCCGCGACGGCTGCGTCGATGGCGGCCCCGGCGTCCTTCTCGGACCAGCCGAGCCCCATCATGGCCGTGAGCACCTGGCCCTGCCACGTCTGCTGGGAGACGCCCGGCTTCGACTCCAGGGGCACGAGCTTCCCGGCGAGTTCGAGCACGATGCGCCGCGCACCCTTGGGGCCGATGCCGGGCACCTTGCTGAACGCCTTGTCGTCACCCGAGGAAGCAGCCACCCGGATCGCGTCCGGTGCGTGGACGGCGAGGACGGCGAGGGCGAGGCGAGGGCCCACGCCGCTGACCGCCAGGAGGGTCTCGAAGACCTCGCGCTGATCGGCGTCCTCGAAACCGAAGAGCGTCATGGAATCCTCGCGCACGATCATCGCGGTGGCGACCGTCGTCTCGGCCCCGACGCGCAGCCCGGCAAGGGTCTGCGGCGTGGCCTGGACCTGCATGCCGAAGCCGTTGACGTCGATAACGGCGGAGTGCAGGCCCACGTGGGTCACTGTCCCGCGCAGGGAACTGATCATGAGGGTCTCCAGGGGCACGAGTGGGAAGGGGCAGGCCGGGCTGTCACCCGGCGTCGAACATACGTTCTAATCGTCAACCGTACCGGCCTCTCCGCGCAGGGGCGACCCCGCCACACCGGGAAGGGCGTATCTGCGCCAGCACGGAGCGGCTGCAGGGCCGGTCGACGGCGATCGAGGCGCCGTGCCGGGGTCCTGGCAGCGTAGGCCCGGACCGGCTAGCGACGTCGGGCGCGGGCTTCCGCCTCGGCCCAGATCCGCTGGGCGGGCGTGACGGACCCGCCGGACGCCGCAGCACCCTGCAGGCCCACTCCCCTCCGCCAGGCGTGCGTGATCGCGAGCGCGAGCGCGTCGGCGGCGTCGGCCGGCTTCGGCGCGGTCTCCAGGCGCAGGATCTTGGTCACCATCTTCGTGACGGCGACCTTGTCCGCCTGCCCGTTCCCCGTGACGGCGGCCTTGACCTCGGTGGGCGTGTGGAGGGCCACCGGGATGCCCCGGCGCGCGGCGGCCACGATGACGACCCCGGACGCCTGCGCGGTACCCATGACGGTACTGATGTTGGTTCCGCTGAACACGCGCTCGACGGCGAGGGCCTGCGGTTCGTGCAGGTCCAGCCACGAGTCGACGGCCTCCGAGATGACCAGGAGGCGCTCGTCGAGGCTCCTGCCCGCCTCCGTACCGACCACGCCGACGGCGACGAGCGTCGAGCGCCGGTTCGGCTCGATGTCGACGACGGCGAGGCCGCAGCGCGTCAGCCCCGGGTCCACGCCCATGACGCGGTACGTCACGGTGTCACCGGTCCGGCGATGCCGAGCGGTGCGATGTCAGTCGTCGTTCTCGAGCTCACCCAGGACATCGTCTGAGAGGTTGGCGTTCGAGTAGACGTTCTGGACGTCGTCGAGCTCCTCCAGGGCGTCCACGAGCTTGAGGAACTTGCGGCCGCCGTCGGCGTCGAGGTCCACCTGCATCGACGGCACGAACTCGACCTCGTCGGTCTCGTACTCGATGCCACTCTCATCGAGCGCCGCGACCACGGCCCGGAGGTCCTGCGGCTCGGAGACGATCTCGAAGGTGTCGGCCGATTCCTTGACCTCGTCCGCTCCCGCGTCGAGGACCGACAGCAGCAGCTCGTCCTCGGTGAGTCCGTTCTTCGGCAGCGTGACGACGCCCTTGCGCGCGAACAGGTACGCCACGGAACCGGGATCCGCGATGGTCCCGCCGTTGCGGCTGATCCCGAGGCGCACCTCGGAGGCCGCGCGGTTCTTGTTGTCCGTGAGGCACTCGATGAGCAGGGCCGAGCCCTGGGGCCCACGGGCCTCGTACATGATGGTCTGGTAGTCGACGGCCTCGCCGAGCAGGCCGGCGCCGCGCTTCACGGCACGGTTGATGTTGTCGATTGGCACGGAGGTCTTCTTCGCCTTCGACACGGCCAGCTCGAGGCCGGGGTTACCCGCGACGTCGGCCCCGCCGGCCCGCGCGGCGACCTCGATGTTCTTGATCAGCTTGGCGAAGGACTTCGCGCGCTTGGCGTCGATCGCCGCCTTCTTGTGCTTGGTGGTTGCCCACTTGGAGTGCCCCGACATGCTTACGCTTCTCCTCTGATCATCCGAATAAACAGTTCGTGGACCCGCCGCTCCCCCGTGACCTCCGGATGGAAGCTCGTGGCCAGCAGGTTCCCTGAACGCACTGCGACAATTCTAGCGACCGGCTCCAACTCGGACGCCCCGCCGGCACCATCGTCCCTTGCTGCACCGCCCGGGCTGGTGGACGTGCCGGCGGCCGGGCCCGGCTGTGGAGCCTGCCCGGCGGGCACCTGCGCGAGCACCTCGACGCCGTCGCCCACCTTCTCCACCCACGGCGCGCGGATGAAGACGGCCCGCACGGGGTCGCCTCCCGCAGCCGTGCTGGTCGTTGCGAGGCCCGCAAAGGCGAGGTCGGTC
Source organism: Arthrobacter sp. UYP4 (assembly GCF_057291175.1). NCBI lineage: Bacteria > Bacillati > Actinomycetota > Actinomycetes > Micrococcales > Micrococcaceae > Arthrobacter > Arthrobacter sp. UYP4. The sequence continues at coordinate 256,582 of NZ_JBXAVU010000001.1, read as the reverse complement.
TCGAAGGACTCCCGCTGGCGGCCGAAGGCGTTGCGCCGCACCACCATGTCGAGCCCGCCGAGCGTCTGCTGCGGATTGCCGAGCCGGTCCACCGATGGGTCGGCGATGACGTCGGACAGCAGGATCATGCCGGCGCACGAGCCGTAGACGGGCAGGCCGCCGGCGATGAGGTCCCGCAGCGGGTCCGCCAAGCCGAAGGTGCGGGTGAGCTTGTCCATCGTCGTGGACTCGCCGCCGGGGATGATCAGGCCGTCGATCGCTGCGAGTTCCGACGGCCGCCGGACGGGCACGGCGCGCCCGCCCAGCGAGGTGATGGTCGCGATGTGCTCGCGCACGTCACCCTGGACCGCGAGCACTCCGACGACGACGTCCGCGCGGACCGTCGTCGTACCGGCGGCAGCGCGGACCGTGGCGTGGTCGGAGGCGGCGGACGGAGCGGCGCCCGACGTGGGCAGGGGGGCCGAGAAGAACGGGGAGGTCATCCCTCAATTCTAGGTCGCCGGCACCGTCCTGCCGCCGCCGGAGGGCCGGCGTGAGCAGCGCCTCCCCGCCGCGTCCCGGGAAGACGGGCCGGCCTGCGATAATTTGTAGCGATGAATCCCCTTCCAGTCCTCGTGGGCAAGGCCGTGCGGGTCGCTTCGCGCCTGCGCGGCGGCGGCTCCGCGTTCCCCGGCCTCGTGGTCGAGCGCCTCGACCCCGGCTTCATGGGCCGGGCGCTCTCCGGCCTCCCCCACGGCGTCGTCGTCGTGAGCGGGACGAACGGCAAGACCACCACCACCAAGATGGTCGTCGAGCTGCTCGAGGGCCAGGGCCTGAGCGTCTTCACCAACCGGACGGGCAGCAACTTCACCCGCGGCGTCGCCGCCGCGCTGCTCGGCGAGGTCGACTGGCGTGGACGCCTGAAGGCCGACGTCGCCGTGCTCGAGCTCGACGAGGCGCACGCCGTGCACTTCGTGAAGCTCGTCCCACCCCGGCACTCGCTGCTCCTGAACGTCCTCCGCGACCAGCTCGACCGCTTCGGCGAGATCGATGCCACGACACGCCTGCTCGAGCGCATCGCCCTCGCCACCACGGGGACCGTCGTCCTCAACCGTGAGGACCCCCGCGTCGCGGGCCTCGCCTCGTCCGTACCGGCGACCGAGGTCGTCTACTTCGGCCTCGACGCGTCGCTGAGGAGCACCTTTCCCAACGACGACGAACTGCGCGGTGCCGAGGGCACCGCGCCGGCGTCGGCCCTGCCCGCGGACGTGGTGCTGCGCTCGGTGGACGGGAACTCGGCGGAGTTCGAGGTCGCGGGTACGACCACCCGGACCGACCTCCGCCTCCGCGGCGTCTACAACATCTTCAACGCTGCGGCGGCCCTCGCGGCGGCCCGGGCGGTCCTGGGCGGGACGGCCGACACCGCGAAACTGTTCTCGTCGCTGGCCGCTGTCGAACCCGCCTTCGGTCGCGGGGAGAGCCTCGTGGTCGACGGGCAAGCGCTCGAACTGGTACTCGTCAAGAACCCGAGCGGTTTCCGGCTGGGGCTGAAGTCCTTCGACCCCGCCGGCTGCGCGACCATGGTCGCCATCAACGACAACTACGCCGACGGCCGCGACATGTCCTGGCTGTGGGACGTCGACTTCGACTCCCTGGGCCTCGGCGGCGTGGACGTCGTCAGCGGCGTCCGCGCCTACGACATGGCGCTCCGGCTCAAGTACGACGACGTCCGAGTCGACGCCGTCGAGCCCGACATCACCGACGCGCTCAGGGAGTTCGTCCGGATGTCGGCAGGGCGCCCGAAGCGCATCTTCTGCACCTACACCGCCATGCTCGCGGTCCGCCGCGAACTGTCCAAGATCACGAAGGTCGAGGTGGTCTCCTGATGAGTGACGCCCCATCCGCGAGCTCGCTGACGGAGGCCCCTGCCGATCCGTCGAAGGGCTCCCTGCGCATCCTGCAGCTGTACCCGCGGGAGATGAACATCTACGGCGACTACGGGAACGTCCTCGTCCTCAAGCAGCGCCTCGCGTGGCGAGGCTACGGGGCCGAGATCCTCGAGCACAACGCCGGGGACGCCTTCCCGGAGGACGTCGACATCATCGTCGGCGGCGGCGGCCAGGACAGCGGGCAGGTCGTGATCCAGGACGATCTGCAGGCCATCGCCCCCCGCCTGCGGGAGCTGGCCGAGGACGGCACCCCGATGCTCCTCATCTGCGGCCTCTACCAGCTCTTCGGCAACGTCTTCCGCACGCACGACGGCACCGTCATCCCCGGCATCGGCGTCCTCGACCTGGAGACACGCGGCGGGACCGAACGGTTGATCGGCAACGTCGTCGCGCGGAGCGACGAGTTCGGGGAGATCCACGGCTACGAGAACCACAGCGGGCAGACCTTCCTCGGGAGCGGACTGAGGCCCCTGGCGACAGTGGTCAAGGGGGCGGGCAACAATGCGGAGGAGAACCACGAGGGCGCCCGCCATCGGAACATCGTGGCGAGCTACCTCCACGGTTCCCTGCTGCCGAAGAATCCCGCGATCGCCGACTTCCTGCTGCGCACCGCCGCGGAACGCCGGTTCGGCTCGTTCCAGGACGACGGCGTCGACGACTCCCTGGCCGAGCTCGCCCGGCAGCACGCCGGCGCGAGGCCGCGGTAGTCGGGACAGCATCCCGGCGGGCCCGTCAAGGCCCCGGGCCGACCGGGAAGCCCGGCGGGTGGTGCCGGTAACGTTCGGTGCGACGGGCCCGGTCAGGGCCCGCGAGCCGTCGGACCGCCGCACGCGGTCCGCGAAAGGAGCGCCATGGCACAGGGAATTGCAGCAGTCTGGGTACCCGTCGAGGACATGGACAGGGCCGTCGCCTTCTACCGCGACACCCTCGGTCTCAGCGTGACGATGCAGGACACCGACTGGACGGAGATCGACGCCGGTGGACTGACCGTCGGTCTCAACGCCCGGGAGAACACCCACGGCGGATCGGGCGGTGGCGCCGTCATCAGCTTCTCGCCCGAGGGTTCCATCGAGGACGAGGTGCAGCGCATCGCCGCGCGCGGTGGCGCGTCGATCGAAGGGGAGATCAGCGAGTACCCCTGGGGCCGGATCCTGCCGTTCAAGGACAGCGAGGGCAACGACCTCCAGCTGTACAGCCCGCCGGCCTGACCGGCAGCCTGACCGGCGAGGTCCCGGAGGTGCCGGGAAGGGTCCGGTGCGTCGCCCGGACGGAGGGCCGAGGACCTACGAGGGGAGCCAGTCCCCGCGGTTCCGGATCTCCTGCACGGCCCAGCCGTTGCCGTCCGGGTCCGAGAAGTAGATGAAGGCGGACGCGTCACCCTCACCCATCCGGGTGACGGGATCGACGGCGACGCCGCGCTCCAGCAGTTCCGCGCGGGCCAGTTCGACGTCACGCACCACGAGCTGCAGGCCGGAGACGGGTCGGCCGGCATCGGACCCCATGCCCTCGGTCAGGACCACAGAACACGAGGATCCCCGGGGCGTGAGCTGGACAATCCTGACGCCCGGCGCAGGCTTCACGTCGTGATCCAGGACGAAGCCGACCCGGTCGCGGTAGAACGCGAGCGAGCGGTCGAGGTCGGCGCTCGGGAGCACGACGACTTCCAGTTTCCATTCCAGTGCTGTTTCCGACATAGGCGAACACTACAGGCACTCCTGCCCGGCGTCCCGGCGTCCCGGAGCGGTTCCCGGGACGCCCTGCCGTCCCGGCCGTCCTCGACGTCCCCAGCCCCATCGCTCTCGGCTGGTGCCGGTCACCTGCCGTCTCAGGACCGGTCGGGGCACGAACGACACCACCGCCCGACGGCGCGTCCAGCCGCCTGCCGGCCGACCCGCAGGAACCCGCCGGAACGCGCCGGAACGCGCCGGATATCAGGTGTGCGGTCGTTCGCGTCCCGCCGACTTGTGGCCGGCGATGGCGGCGCGGAGGTCGCCCCCTTCGTGGCCGCCCTTCTTCCTGCTCGAAGGCAGCAGTCCCAGCAGGGGGTGCACGACGACGAGGACCAGGGCACCCCAGGCCAGTCCGAGGACGGCCGAGCAGAGGGTGTTCACCAGCCATGCAAGGAGACCGCCGACCACGGGGACACCGACGAACGGGTGCTCGAGCACGTGGACCAGGTCGTACGGCGCGTGCCAGCCGAGGTCGTAGGCGCCCTGCAGCATGATGTGGCCGCCCACCCACAGCATCGCGACGGTCCCGACGAGGGTGATCGCCGCCAGCACTCCGGGCATGCCCTTCACGAGCATCCGGCCGAGGCGCTGCGAGCCCTCCGAGTCCTTCGTGGTCAGGTGCAGGCCGATGTCGTCCATCTTGACGATCAGCGCCACGGCGCCGTACACGAGCACCGTGATGGCGAGCGCGACGACGATCAGGATGAGCGCCCGGGCCACCAGGGACTCGTCGGACACCTCGTTCATCGAGATGACCATGATCTCGCAGGAGAGGATGAAGTCGGTGGTGATGGCGCCCTTGGTGACCCTGGCCTCCGCCTCCGGCCCCCGCTCCACCGCCGGCGCCTGCTTGGACTCGTGGTGGCCGCGGATCTTGTGCCAGACCTTCTCCGCGCCCTCGTAGCAGAGGTAGGTGCCGCCGAGCATGAGGATGAACGGGATGATGCCCGGGATGAACGCACTGACGAGCAGCAGGGCGGGCAGGATGATCAGCAGCTTGTTCCGCAGCGAGCCCCAGAAGATCCGCTTGATCATCGGCAGCTCGCGGGAGGGATCGGCACCGGAGACGTACTGCGGGGTGACGGCGGCGTCGTCGATCACCACGCCGGCGGCCTTCGCCCCCGCTTTGGCGGCGCCGGCGGCGACGTCGTCCACCGAGGCGGCCGCGATGCGGGCGAGGGCAGCGACGTCGTCCAGCAGGGCGACGAGACCGCCGCTCACAGTGCGCGTCCGCTCTGCTCGAGGGCGGGCTGCTGGGCAGGGCTGCTGCGGTCGAGGCACGGATTCGGCATGTTCGGAGTATATGGGAGCGCCGGCCGGTGGGCCGCGTGGCGCGGTCGTAGGACCGGCGGCAGCGTCCGGGCGGCAGCGTCCGGGCGGCGAAGATGAAGAAGTCCTCATGCAGTCTTCACGACGACCTCACCTGCGTGCGCCAGAGTAGGTACGGCGACGGGGATTCCGACGCCGGCGGCCCGGTACCGTCCCGATCCGCCCCCGTTCCGACCCATCCGCACGACCACAAGGAGAACCCCATGGCTCTTGGCCCCCGCATCCTCGCTGCAGCAGGGCTGCTCGCGGTGCCGGCACTCCTCGCGGTCGGGAGCCGGGAACTGAGCCGCCCCGCCGACATCCCTTCCGTGGATCCGCAGACCGTCGTCGTGGAGCTCGCTCCGACCGGTGGGAAGGACACCCGGACGACCGGGACCGATGAGCCCTCAGGGTCCGTGCCGGCCCCGGAACCGCCGGCCGCACCGTCGCCCTCTGCCAGCCCGGCCCCCACGCTCCGGCCCGCGCCCGAGCCTGCGCCTGTCCCCGCACCAGCAGCCCCACCGGCGCCGGTACCCGTACCCGCCGTCCCACCGGCACCTGCACCTGCGTCGGGCCAGGGCACCCCCGGCCTGGTGGAGCGCGAGGTGTTCGACGACGACGGGGAGGACGAAGGACCCGACGGGATCGACGACGACGCCACGAGCCAGGACGGCCAGGACTGATGGGGCTGCAACCACTTCCTCCGGGCTCGAGGCCCGCCGCGGGATCAGCGACCGCGGGGCGGACGGTCCGGCCCGTGGGTGGTTCGGCCGTCTCCGCACGATGGCGCATCGTGGGCTGGATCGTGCTCACCACGGCCCTGGCCCTCCTGGCGCTGCTCGTCACCGTCCGCTCCCTGCTGATCGCCGGCGTCGATCGGGATGCCAACGACGACGTCGTCCAGGAAGCGCAGGAGTTCACCACCTTCGCGGCGGAGGCCGTGGATCCACTCACGGCGCAGCCGTACTCGTCGGTCAGCGAGCTGCTGGAACGCTATCTGTCCCGCCAGAACGCCTCCGCCGGCGAGGTGATCCTCGGAGTGACCGGGGGCGAGGTGCTGTACCTGGGGTCCGATGGACGCGGCAACAACGACGAATACCGGCTGCCCTCCGACACGGCGCTGCTGGAGGAGCTGCGGACGGACCCGGCCGCGTCCGGCGTACGCGAGACGGCGGCGGGGCCCATGCGGTGGGGGAAGGTCGAGGTACAGGCCGGTACCGAGTCCGGGACACTCGTGGTCGCCGCGTTCCCGCGCGGAGGGTACGAGCAGGTGCAGGAGACCGTGACCGTGATCTTCTTCGTCGCGCTCGGCGGTCTGCTGTTCACCGCCGGGATCGCGTGGCTGGTGGCAGGCCAGATCCTGCGGCCCGTCCGGGACGTGAGGCGCGTGGCCACCGAGATCACCGAGTCCGATCTCACCGCACGCGTGCCGGTCCAGGGCCGCGACGACGTCGCCGCGCTCGCGGTCACGTTCAACGACATGCTGGATCGCCTCGAGCAGGCGTACGTCACGCAGCGACGCTTCATCGACGACGCCAGTCACGAACTGAGGACGCCGATCACCGTGATCCGCGGGCACCTGGAACTGATCGACGACGACCCGGCGGGTCGTGCGGCCACCCTGACCCTCGTGGACGGCGAGCTGTCCCGGATGGCGAGGATCGTCTCCGACCTCCTCCTGCTGGTCAAGGCAGAGCGCCCCGACTTCGTCCAGCCCGCACCGACCGACGTCGCCGAGCTGATGCTCGACCTCGAAGCGAAGATGCAGGCACTCGGCGACCGGCGATGGCTCCTCATGGAGGTCGCCGAAGGGACGGTCGCGCTGGACAGCCAGCGCGTCACCCAGGCGGTGCTCCAGCTGGGAGCCAATGCCGTGCAGTACACGCCCGACGGCACCGACATCAGCCTCGGTTCCGCGTTCGAAGGTGCCGGTACCGACCGGCGGCTGCGTATCTGGGTGAAGGACTCCGGCCCCGGCGTGACGGAGGACGAGGCCGCGGTGATCTTCGAACGCTTCGAGCACGGTTCGGCGAACGCGCTGCCGGCCGACAGGCTGCGGACCGGCGGAGCGCGCGGCGGTGCGGGACTGGGGCTGTCCATCGTGCGGGCCATCGCGGACGGGCACGACGGCTCCGCCTGGGTGCGCAGCGAACCGGGCCGCGGTGCCACGTTCGGGCTCCTCCTGCCGGCACCCGCGAGGCTCCGGGTCGATCCTGCGTCGGGACCGCCCCTCCGGCCGCCGGGGACCCTCCCTCCGGGCAGAGGCACGACGACCGGCCGGCAGACCACAGGGAACAAGCCGTCGACCATCTCCGAGCCCGCTCCGCCCCAGCGGGCCATCCTACGACCGACACCGCAGGAGACACCATGAGCCGCATCCTGATCGCCGAGGACGACCCCCGCGTCGCCTCCTTCATCCAAAAGGGCCTGCACGCGGCCGGCTACTCCACGGAACATGCCGCGGACGGCGAGACGGCGCTCTTCCTCGCCCGTGCCGCCGGTTTCGACCTCATCATCCTCGACATCGGACTCCCCCTGATGGACGGGTTCGAGGTCCTCGCCCAGATCAGGGGGGAGGGCGTGCCGACACCAGTGATCGTCCTGACCGCGAGGGACAGCGTCCCGGACACGGTGGCGGGGCTCGAGGGCGGCGCCGACGACTACGTCACGAAACCGTTCCACGTCGCGGAACTCCTCGCGCGTATCCGCCTGCGCCTCACGGACCGGGCACCCATGACAGCCGGCACCGTCATCGAGCATCAGGGCCTGTCGCTGGACCTCCACTCCAGGCGGGCACGCATCGGGGACGACGCCGTCGAGCTGACGTCGCGCGAATTCGCGATCCTGGAGGTCTTCCTGAGGCACCCCGACCGCGTCATCTCCCGCGAGCAGCTCCTCAACCAGGTGTGGGGCTACGGATTCGATCCGGGCTCGAACGTCGTCGACGTCTACGTCCGTGCCCTGCGCCGGAAGATCGGCGCAGAGCGGATCGAGACGATCCGCGGAGCAGGATACCGGCTGCCATGACCCTGGTCGAGCACTCCACCACGCCGCCACGGACGGCGAAGGCTCCCGGCACCGCGCCCGTCGCCGATGCCGGCGCACGGGCCGCTGCACGACGCTCCCTCGTCATCCGGTCGGTGGCCGCCACCGTCGGACTCACGATCGCCGCCGCCGTCGTCCTCGCCGCCCGGCAACCCGACGCAGGCCTGTCCCCGCAGGGCGCGGTCACGCTCATGGTCTTCGTGCTGGCGGTGTGGCTCTGGATCTTCACCTCGATCGACGACACGTACATCGCGCTCGGCGCGGCGACGGTCCTGGTCCTCACCGGGACGATGGAGACCGGGGAACTCTTCTCCACCCTGGGCGAGGAGACCATCTGGCTGCTCCTCGCCGCGTTCGTCATCGCCGCAGGTGTCCGCGCCTCGGGACTGGCCAACCGCGGGGCAGCGTTCATCATCACGGGCGCGACGACACCGCGGCAACTCGCACACCTGACGACCCTCGCCCTCGTCGTCACCACCTTCGCCGTCCCCTCGACGTCCGGGCGCGCCGCGCTGGCCCTGCCGGTGTTCCTGGCACTGAGGCAGGCACTCGCCGGCCGCGTCGCGCTCGTCAAAGCCCTGGCGATCCTCTTCCCGTCGGTGATCCTCCTCTCCGCGGTCGGGTCCTTCCTCGGGGCCGGCGCCCACCTCATCACCAGCCAGATCCTCGAGACCGCGACGGGCAGCAGTTTCGACTTCGCCACGTGGCTCCTTCTCGGCCTGCCCCTCGCCCTGGTCGCATCCCACCTCTGCGCCGAGATCGTGCTGCGCATGTTCACCACCGCCGCCGAGCGCGGCGAACACCTGCGGATCCATGTCGCCGCCCTCGAAGAGCACTCCGACACCCCCGTCACCGGTCCGCTGACCGTTGCCGAGTCCCGTGCCGCGCTCCTGCTGGGCGCCGTCGTCGTCCTGTGGTGCACCGAGCCGCTGCACGGGCTCCATCCCGCCCTCGTCGCGCTGATCGGCGCCCTCGTCGCGGCGTCGCCGAGCTACGGCTCGGTGGACCTCGCCAAGGGACTGAAATCGGTGCCGTGGTCCCTGCTGCTCTTCATGGCCGCGACGCTGGCTCTCGGCAACGCCCTCGTCTCCACCGGAGCGGCCGATTGGCTGGCGAGCGGCGTGCTGGGGCCCATCCGTTCGCTGGGAGCGGCAGCAGCCCCCCTCTTCGTGGTGCTCGTGGTGCTCCTCTCCACCGTCGCCCACCTCGTCATCCAGAGCAGGTCGGCGCGGTCGGCCGTCCTGATCCCCGTCGTGATCGCCCTCTCCCCGGCCGTCGGGGTGGAACCCATGGCAGCGGCGTTCGCCTCGACGGCGGCTGCGGGTTTCTGCCACACCCTCACGAGTTCCGCGAAGCCCGTGGCGATGTTCGCCGCGGTGGACGGCGTCGAGACCTACACGCCGAAGGACCTCCTCCGGCTGTCATCGCTCCTGGCGCCCGTCAACGTGGCCCTGGTGCTGATCTTCAGCTTCCTGGTCTGGCCGCTCCTCGGCCTGCCGCTCTTCCCCTGACGACCCGTTCCATCGCCCGTCCCTACCCGAAGGAGAACCACCATGGCAGTCCCCCAGCGCATCCTCATCGCACCCAGCGGCTTCAAGGAGTCCCTCGACGCGGAGACGGTGGCCCGGTCCATCGCCGCGGGCGTCCGGCGGGTCCTCCCGGGGGTGCAGGTCACTGCCGTTCCGATCGCGGACGGCGGCGAAGGGACGGCTGCGACCCTCGCGGCCGCGACGGACGGCGTCCTCGTGCCGGTGAACGTCACAGGACCGGTCGGCGCGCCGGTCGAATCGCACTATGCGAGGCTCGGCGGAAGCGCCACCGGCACGGCCGTCGTCGAGATGGCCGCCGCCGCCGGGCTCCGCCTCGTGCCGCGAAAACTCCGCGACCCCGGAGCCACGACCACCTACGGCGTGGGTGAGCTGATCCGCGCGGCGCTCGACGAGGGCATCCGCACCATCGTGGTGGGGTGTGGGGACTCCGGGACGAGCGACGGAGGCGCCGGGGCGCTCCAGGCGCTCGGTGCGCGCGTCCTCGACGGGAAGGGGCGGGACCTCCCCTTCGGCGGCTCCGCCCTGATCGACGCGGAGCGGCTCGACCTCTCCGGCCTGCATCCCGCCGTCCACGAGGCGACGATCGTCCTGGCATGCAACCAGCACAACGTGCTGTGCGGCAAGACCGGCGTCGCCCGCGTGTTCGGACCGCAGAAGGGAGCATCGCCCCGGCAGGTCGAGGAACTCGCGAAGGCCATGCGCCAGTGGGCGAGGGTCCTCGAACGTGACGGGCTCGCCGCCGGGATGGACTACCGGACCGGCCCGGGGACGGGGGCGTCCGGCGGCCTCGGTGCCGGGCTCGCCGCCGTCGGCGCCCGGCTGGTGCCACGCTTCGAGGCCCTGATCGACAGCGGTCTCGCCGGACTCGACCTCGACGCGCTCATGCGCGGGGCGGACCTCGTCATCACGGCCGAGGGCGCCATCGACTTCCAGACACCGAACGGAAAGGTACCCGCCGTCGTCGCGCGCAGGGCTCAGCTCGCCGGCGTACCCGTCCTGGCACTGGCGGGCTCCCTCGGGAGGGGCGCCCCGGACGTGCACGACATCGGCATCGACGCGATCGCCTCCATCATGACCATCCCGATGAACCTGGCGGATGCCGTCGCGAACGGCGAGCAACTGCTCATCGAGGCCACCGAGCGGACCATGCGGTTGCTCCTGCTCGGCGCCGCCGTGTCATCGTCCATCGACGCCCGGTACCGCGAGCTCCGGCCCATCTGACGCGGTACGGCGGCACGCGGACGGAGTGCGGACGAGCCCGCAGGTAGTGCACGGATGAGCGACGACGTGCAAAAGTTAGTTCCCATGAGCAACCCTTTCCTCGCGCCAAGCACCCTCGACTACCAGCTGCCGCCGTTCGCCGCCATCCGGGACGAGCACTACCTGCCGGCCTTCGACGCGGGTTTCGCCGAACACCTCGCCGAGATCGACGCCATCACGGACACCGCCGAACCACCCACGCTCGAGAACACCGTGCTGCGGCTCGAACAGGCGGGCAGCACCCTGGACCGCGTCTCGCGTGTGTTCTTCAGCAACTCCGTCAGCCATGCGACGGACGCGATCCAGGGCCTCGAGCAGCAGGTGGCCCCCCGCCTCGCGGAGCACGAGGACAACATCAAGCTCAATCGCGCACTGTTCGAACGCCTCCGTCAGGTGCCGCTCGACGGCCTGGACGACGAGTCCACGCGCCTCGTCCAGGAGTACGTCCGCAGCTTCGTGCGGGCGGGAGCCGAACTCGACGACGACGCGCAGGCGACGCTCCGCCGGCTCAACTCCGAACTCTCAGCACTCAGCACCGAGTTCTCGCAGAAACTGCTGAAGGACACCAACGACTCCGCCCTGCTGCTCGACTCCGCCGACGACCTCGACGGACTGTCCGCGGACGCGATCTCCGCTGCGGCCACGGCGGCGACCGACGCGGGCCACGACGGCAGGTACCTGCTGACACTGATCCTCCCGACGGCGCAGCCGGCCCTCGAGTCACTCACCGACCGGGAGGTCCGCCGTCGCCTGCACGAGGCCGCCGTCGACCGCGGCGCACGCGGCAACGACGCCGACACCCTCGCGATCGCCACCCGCATGGCGACCCTGCGCGCCGAGCGCGCAGCCCTGCTCGGCTTCGACACGCACGCCTCGGCAGCGACCGACAACCAGACCGCCCCGTCGCTGGACGCGATCATGGACCGGATGCGCGAACTCGCGGCCCCCGCCGTGCGCAATGCCCGGGCCGAGGCCGCAGAGCTGGAGGCCGAGGCCGGCCATCCGATCGAACCGTGGGACTGGGCCTACTACGCCTCGAAGGTCCGGAAGGCGAAGTTCGACGTCGACCTGGACGCCCTCCGCCCCTACTTCGAACTCGAGCGCGTCCTGCAGGACGGAGTGTTCTACGCCGCGACCCGGCTGTACGGTCTCACGTTCACCGAGCGCCCCGACCTTCTCGGGTACCACCCCGATGTGCGGGTGTGGGAGGTCTTCGACGAGGACGGCTCGGGCCTCGGCCTGTTCCTCGGCGACTTCTACACCCGCGACACCAAGAGCGGCGGTGCCTGGATGAACTCCTTCGTGGACCAGTCGCGGCTCCAGGGCACACGTGCCGTCGTCATCAACAACCTGAACATCTCGAGGCCCGCGGCGGGCGAGCCCACCCTGCTGTCCTACGACCAGGTGGTCACCATGTTCCACGAGTTCGGCCACGCACTGCACGGCCTGTTCTCCGACGTCACCTACCCGCTGTTCTCCGGCACGTCGGTGCCGCGCGACTTCGTGGAGTACCCGTCGCAGGTCAACGAGATGTGGATCCTCTGGCCGGAGATCGTCGCGAACTACGCCCGTCACCACGAGACGGGCGAACCGCTCCCCCAGGACGTCATCGACCGCATCCACGCCGCCGGCGCCTGGGGCGAGGGATTCGAGACGACCGCCTACCTCGGTGCCACCCTGCTGGACCTGGCCTGGCACTCGATCCCGCCGGGCACGGTCGTCGAGGACCCGCTGGCCTTCGAAGCCTCGGCCCTCGCCGATGCCGGCGTCGACTTCGCGCCCGTTCCGCCGCGGTACCGCACCTCCTACTTCAAGCACATCTTCGCCGGCGGGTACGCGGCGTCCTACTACGCCTACATCTGGAGCGAGATGCTCGACGCCGACACCGTGGAGTGGTTCAAGTCCTCGGGCGGCCTGACACGCGCCAACGGGGACCACTTCCGGCGGGAGCTGCTGTCGCGGGGCAACAGCATCGATCCGCTGGAGGCGTTCCGCGCCTTCCGGGGCCGGGACGCCGACCTCGAGCCACTGCTCGTCCGCCGCGGGCTCGCATGACCGGCCCTGCCGGCGGTCCAGCCGCATGGTGACCATCGCCCAGTGCCAGCGGCTGCAGGCCGCCTGGTCCGCGGCGCTGGCCACGGCGACGGGCGGGAGGACCTTCTCGACGCACGGCTCCACGTGGGTGTGGCTGCCCGCGCGACGCGAACTGGGGATGATGTTCCCGGAGTCCGTGAGCGCGCACGCCGTGCGGCCCGCCCTGGCCGAGGGGGTGCGGCTCGGCGCCTCCTCGGTCCGGGTCTGGCTCAACGGCGCGGTGGACCCCGTCGAGCTCGCCGGTCTGGGATTCGGTCCGAGCTGGCAGCCCTGGTGGATGGCAGCACCCGCGGCCGCCGTGGTCGTGCCCGGGGACGACGACGCCGTCCTCGCCACCGATGTACCCGACTACTCGGGTCCGCTGGAACAGGAGCTGCGGGTGGTCCGCTCCCAGCCGCGGCAGGCGTGGCATGCCGTGACCCGGAGTGGGGAAGGCGGCAGCATCTCCGGAGCCGCGTACTCGTTCTACCCGTCCGGCGTCACGGGCCTGCGACGCCTCGGCGGTGTCCACAACCTCGAGGTGCTCCCGGACCACCAGCGGCGCGGGCTCGCCACGGCCCTGCTGAGCGCCACGGCGCGGGCCGCACTGCAGGCCGGTGCGGTGGACCTCGCCGTCAACGCCACACCGCAGGGCTACGAGTTCTTCTCGAAGCGGGGCTTCACACTGCTCGGACGCGGCAGGACCTACGCGCTGCACCTCTGACCGGCTGCGGCCCGACGGTGGACGCATGACAGCCGAGCCGCGTCCCCCTCCACCGCCGACGGTGATGTCGGAGGTGCGTGGGCCCGGTCCCGGCGGGACCGCGCCCGGGCGTTCGGGGCGACGGCCGAGGACATCCTCGGGGACCTCCTCGGGGACCGCGAGGCCCCGCGAGGCACTGACGCCGTCGCCGCCTCCGCGGGAAACGGCAGAGGACCGCGGCCTGCCGGCCGCGGTCCTCTGCACTGCCCGTGCTGTGCTGCTACCAGCCGCGCTCGGCGAGGCGGTGCGGCTGCGGGATCTCGTCGACGTTGATGCCGACCATGGCCTCGCCCAGACCGCGCGAGACCTTGGCGATCATGTCCGGATCGTCGTGGAACGTGGTCGCCTGGACAATCGCGTTGGCGCGTTCGGCCGGGTTGCCCGACTTGAAGATGCCGGAGCCGACGAAGACGCCGTCCGCGCCGAGCTGCATCATCATGGCCGCGTCCGCCGGGGTCGCGATGCCGCCGGCGGTGAAGAGGACCACGGGGAGTCGACCGGCGGAGGCGACCTCCTTCACCAGCTCGTAGGGCGCCTGGAGTTCCTTCGCGGCGACGTACAGCTCGTCCTCGGCCATGGAGGAGAGGCGGTTGAGCTCCGCGCGGATGGTGCGCATGTGCATCGTGGCGTTCGAGACGTCGCCGGTGCCGGCCTCGCCCTTCGAGCGGATCATCGCAGCGCCCTCGGTGATGCGCCGCAGTGCCTCACCGAGGTTGGTCGCACCGCAGACGAAGGGGACGGTGAACTTCCACTTGTCGATGTGGTTCGCGTAGTCGGCGGGCGTGAGGACCTCGGACTCGTCGATGTAGTCGACCCCGAGGGACTGCAGGACCTGCGCCTCCACGAAGTGGCCGATCCGGGCCTTGGCCATGACCGGGATGGAGACAGCCTCGATGATGCTGTCGATCATGTCGGGATCGCTCATGCGGGACACGCCGCCCTGGGCGCGGATGTCCGCGGGAACCCGTTCGAGCGCCATGACCGCTACCGCACCGGCGTCTTCGGCGATGCGGGCCTGCTCTGCTGTGACGACATCCATGATGACGCCGCCCTTGAGCATTTCGGCCATCCCGCGCTTGACCCGGTTGCCGCCGGTCTGTGCTGTGGTTGCCGAATTGTCTTCAACGGTGGACACGACTTGCCCCTAAAGGTAGATAAAAGCTGACCCTTCATGATACGCCGCCGCAGGACGCCCTTCCGGTCGCGGCCGCCGCCCCGGTCCCGGCCGTTCCCGCGGGCTCCGGACCCCGGCGCGGGACCGCGCACGTCAGCGATCCGACAGCGATCCGGCAGCGATCCGGCAGCGTCACACGGCGTCACGCGGCGGAATGCCGCGTCTTCCTGCTGGAAAGCGGACGATATGCCGCCTACGCTCGGAGCCACAGATCAAGAGTTCCGACGCGAAGCCCTGGCTCGTCGGACGGCAACCCCCTCCGTGGCGGGGTGCCCCAGGTGAAGATCCGGCCCCGTGCATCAGCGCGGGGCAAGCACGGCGCGGACCTCCAGCGGTTCCGCGTCCCGTCGATGGGACATCCATGTCGTACATCTGCCTGCTGCTCTCGGGAGCAGCCCTTCTGATCAACGGACTCGGCCTCCTCGGCCGGGTCCCGCCACTGGACGCGGGATTCCTCAATCTCGCGGTCGGTGTGCTCCAGCTCGTCCTCGCCACGGTCGTCGCAGCGACCGGGGCGCCGGATCCAGCCGCGTTCAGCACGGCGAGCGGGATCTTCCTCTTCGGGCTCACCTACCTGTACGTGGGTCTCGGCTCCGTCGCGGGTCTGGGCTCCGCCGGCGTCGGCTGGTTCTGCGGGCTCGTCGCCGTGCTCGCCGTCGTCTTCGCGGCCACGTCGCTGGACACCGACCCGCTCGGCTCGGTGCTCTGGCTCGCGTGGGCGGTGCTGTGGGGTCTGTTCTTCCTGATCCTCGCCCTCGACGCCGTCCGCCTTACCCGGGTCACCGGCTGGAGCGCGATCCTGGTCGGCACCGTCAGCACCGTGATCCCCGCCGTCCTCGGCCTCAACGGGGCCTGGCCGGCCGGCGGAGCCTCCGCCGTCGCCGCCGCGGCCGTCATCGGCGCACTGTTCGTCGGCGCCGGCGTCGCCGGTTCCCGTGAGGCGAGGGCGGCCGTCCCCCGGGTCGCCGTCCACGCCTGATCTCCTCGCCCCCGCCCCCGTCCTGCCACCTCTCCTCCCAGCCCCACTCCAAGCCCCACTCCCAGCCCCACTCCCAGCCCCACTCCCAGCCCGATCGGAAGGCCCACCATGACCACCCTGACGCACACCCATCCCACCGCGGACGCCGACTACGAACTCCTCGCGGCCCGCTTCCGACCCCTCTTCGCACGCATCGCGGACGGCGCATCGCGCCGCGAACAGGAGCACGAGCTCCCCCGGCAGGAGATCCGCGCCCTGATCGACGCCGGATTCGGGGCACTGCGGGTACCGGTCGCCGCCGGCGGGTTCGGCGCCTCGCTCCCGCAGCTGTTCCGCCTCCTCACCGAACTGGCCGCCGCCGATTCGAACATCCCCCAGGCGCTGCGCGCCCACTTCGCGTTCGTGGAGGACCGCCTCGTGTCCGCCGGTCCCCAGCGCGACGTATGGCTCCAGCGCTTCGTGGACGGCGAGATCGTGGGCAACTCCTGGACGGAGGTCGGCACCGTCACCATCGGTGACGTGATCACCAAGGTGAGCCCGGACCCGGGCAGCACCCACGGCGACTTCCGCATCAGCGGCACGAAGTACTACTCGACCGGCAGCATCTTCGCGGACTGGATCGACACGTTCGCCCAGCGGACGGACAACGGTGTCAAGGTCATCGCGGTGGTCAGCACGCACCAGGAGGGCGTCACGCACGGGGACGACTGGGACGGCTTCGGCCAGCAGACCACCGGCTCGGGTACGTCCACCTTCGACCGCGCCCGCGTCGAGGCCGGGAACGTCATCGACTTCGACACCCGGTTCAAGTACCAGACGGCCTTCTACCAGGCGGTGCTGCTGGCCGTCCTCGCGGGCAGCATCACCGCGGCCGAGCGGGACGTGGCGCGAGAGGTACGGAACCGCACGAGGATCTTCAGCCACGGGAATGCGCCGTCGTTCGCTGCCGATCCACAGATCCTCCAGGTCATCGGCGAGGTCTCCGCCGCCGCCTACGCCGCGGATGCCACCGTGGAGCGGGCCGCCCGGGCCCTGCAGCACGCCTACGAGGGCGCGTTCCTGGCCGACGAGGTCGAGGACGAGCGCCGGAACGACGTCGCCGAACTCGAGACGGCCAAGGCGCAGGTGGTCCTGTCGGCGCTCGCCACCCGCGCCACGTCCGACGTCTTCAATGCGCTGGCCGCGTCCGGCGTCAGCACGTCGAAGAACTTCGACCGGCACTGGCGGAACGCCCGCACCGCGGCCAACCACAACCCATGGGTGTTCAAGGCGAGGATCGTCGGCGACCACTCCGTCAACGGGACCGTGCCTCCCCGCGTGTGGTCCATCGGTGCGGCGCCGGGCGCAGGCAAGCCCTGAGCGACCTGGAGGACGGGACCGCCCGCGGTCCCGTCCTGCCCGGCCTCAGCCGCGCCGCGCACCGGCCGCCTGCCGCGCCGGGCAGACCTCGCGCCGCTCCAGTTCGTCCAGCACGGCATCGAGTGCCCCAGCGGGCCACCGCGACGACGGCGTCCTCACCGCCCGCTGCAGCGGCGCAGAGGGAGCCGTCCTGCGCTGCAGCAGGAGGAGGTCCGTCTCGGAGACGATGTGCAGATCGGTCGGGAGGAACCGTGTCCCGGGTGTCATGGCGTGTCCTGTTCTGGTGGATGGGTCATCCTCCCTTAGACGCACGACCGGGGGCCGAATCATCGGTTCCGGCGCAAGGAACGGCGAAGGATGCGGGCCCGCCTCCACCGCCTGCCGTCGAAGCTCAGCCTTTGGGCAGGATTGGCCCAGCGGATCAGTCGTGACGAGAGCCCGCTGATAGCTTTCAAAAGACACCTGCCGTCCTCGGCCGCTCCTTCGGGAGCGATCCGGGGCCGCACGGCCACTGAGCAGCTGGGGAGCTTGCTATGAATTCTCGCGAACGCGAAAAACTGATCGTCGACAACCTGCCGCTGGTCGGGTACCTCGTCTCGACCCTGTGCGCCCGCGCCACGCATCTCTCGCGGGATGACCTCGCGTCGGTCGGGGCCATCGCCCTGATCACATCTGCGGACTCCTTCGACCCGACCCTGGGCGTGCCCTTCGGCGCCTATGCCCGGCGCCGAATCACGGGGGCATTCGCCGACGAGATGCGGTCCAACGACTGGGCTCCGCGGTCCGCGCGACGGCGGATCGGCGACACCATCGCTGCACAGGACACGCTGGCCGCCTCCCTCGGGCGCACGCCCACGACGGACGAGCTCGCCATGACGCTCGGCGTCAGCCGGCACGAGGTCCAGGCTGCGCTCGGCGACGCCGCACGATCCGTCCAGACGCTCGACGAGACCGTCCTCGACATCGTCCCCTGTCTCGACCAGCTCCCCGAGGCATCGCTGCTGGCCGACGAGCAGGTCCGGCACATCCGCGCCGCCGTGGCCCACCTCCCCGCCCGCATGCGCCACATCATCCAGGAGGTCTTCTTCGAGGGACGATCGGTGACCGAGGTGGCAGCGGAGCTCGGGACCACCCACTCGGCCGTCTCCCAGCAGAAGTCCGAGGCGCTCCGGCTGCTGCAGGACGGCCTGGCGACCCACTACTCCGACACCGCAGGCTCCGCGCCCGCTCCGATCTCGCGCGTCTCCCCCAAGCGCAGGGCGGAATACCTGTCCGCGCTCGGTTCGGCACTGACGCCCCTGCGCGGCCACGCGGCGACGTACGCCACGGCTCGCCCGGCGTTCGCCTCGGCGTCCTGACCGTCCCGTACCGGCGGCGACGTCAGGACGCGGGCCTGGCCTCCAGCGACTGGCGATGGACGGCCCGCACCCTCTGGTAGACGGTCACGAGGCTTGCCGCGGCCAGGACGACGAGGACGGTCAGCAGGAAACCCTCGGGCAGGCCCAGTCCCGTCAGCCCGGTGACCACCAGGACGGAGACGAGGCGCTCCGCACGCTCCGCGAGCCCCACGTTCGCCGTGAAGCCGAGCGACTCGGCCTTAGCGCGGGCGTACGAGACGATCATGCCCAGCACGAGGCAGGCGAGTGAGGCGACCGCGATCGCGGCGTTCCCGCCACCCGTGAAGAACCAGATCGCGACACCCGCGAACAGCGAGCCGTCGGCGACGCGGTCGAGCGTCGAGTCGAGGAAGCTCCCCCACCGGCCCCCACGGCCCTGCATCCGGGCCATGATCCCGTCGATCACGTCGGAGAACACGAACAGCGTGATGAAGACCGTTCCCCAGAACAGCTGGCCGAGCGGGTAGAGGACCAGCGCGCCGCCGGCGACACCGACCGTCCCCGCGATCGTGACGGCGTCGGGCGTCACGCCCCACCGCAGCAGCAGGCGTGCCAGCGGCGTGAAGAGGGCCGTGAAGAATCCCCGCGCGTATCGGTTGAGCATCAGGCGTCCGATCCCGCCGGCCCGGCCGCCGACGGCCAGGCAGCCGCCACCTGCGCACGCACGTCGCCGAGGGTCTGCGTGATCGCCTTCGTCTGCGCGATGATCGGCAGGAAGTTCCCGTCACCGCCCCAGCGCGGCACGACGTGCTGGTGGAGGTGGGCGGCGATACCGGCGCCCCCGGTGACGCCCTGGTTCATGCCGAGATTGAACCCCGACGGGTTGGACACCTTGCGCAGCACACGCATGGCCGTCTGTGTGAGGGCGGCGATCTCCGCGGTCTCCGCCTCGTCGATGTCCGTGTAGTCGGGCACGTGCCGGTAGGGGCAGACCAGGAGGTGGCCGACGTTGTAGGGGAACAGGTTGAGCAGCACGAAGGCATGGGTCCCGCGGTGCACGATGAGGGATTCCTCGTCGCTCCGGTGCGGCGCCCGGCAGAACGGACAGGTCTGTTCCGACGTGACCTGGTCCTGCCCTCCCTTGATGTAGGCGAGCCGGTGCGGTGTCCACAGTCGCTGGAAGGCGTCCGGCACGCCTGCCAGCCCGAAGTCGTCCGTCACCGCCGCATCCCCCGGAGGGGTCGCGGGCATCCCCCGGCTGTCCGCGTCCTCCATCAGACGGTGGCTTCCCTGCTGCGGACCGCCTCCACGATCCGGCGGACGGCCTCGTCCACGGGCACCTGGTTGTCCTGGCTGCCGTCCCGGAAGCGGAAGGAGACGGCGCCGGCCTCCTGGTCCTCACCGCCGGCGATGAGGACGAACGGCACCTTCTCCTTGCTCGCGGTCCGGATCTTCTTCGGGAACCGGTCCGATCCCGCGTCGACCTGCGCGCGGATGCCCTCGGTCTTCAGCTTGTCGACGACGTCGAACAGGTAGTCGTTGAACGCCTCGGCGACCGGGACGGCGAGCACCTGCACGGGGGCGAGCCAGGCGGGGAACGCGCCGGCGTAGTGCTCGGTGAGCACCCCCATGAAACGCTCGATCGAACCGAACAGGGCCCGGTGGATCATGACCGGACGCTGGCGGGACCCGTCGGCCGCCTGGTACTCGAGCTCGAAGCGCTCGGGCAGGTTGAAGTCGAGCTGGATCGTCGACATCTGCCAGGTGCGGCCGATCGCGTCGCGTGCCTGCACGGAGATCTTCGGGCCGTAGAACGCGGCTCCCCCGGGG
This sequence comes from Arthrobacter sp. UYP4, assembly GCF_057291175.1. NCBI lineage: Bacteria > Bacillati > Actinomycetota > Actinomycetes > Micrococcales > Micrococcaceae > Arthrobacter > Arthrobacter sp. UYP4. The sequence continues at coordinate 236,246 of NZ_JBXAVU010000001.1, read as the reverse complement.
TCGGGCACGAGCTCCAGGCCGGAGGCCTCCGCGACCTCGGCGAGGGTGCGCGTCGCCTCGTCCCAGATCTCGTCGGAGCCGACCGACTTCTCCGGGTTGCGCGTGGACAGCTCGAGGTAGAAGTCCTCGAGGCCGTAGTCCTTGAGGAGGCCCAGGACGAAGTTCAGCGTCCCGGTGAGCTCGTCCTTCATCTGCTCACGGGTGCAGTAGATGTGGGCGTCGTCCTGGGTCATGCCACGAACACGCGTCAGGCCGTGGATGACACCGGACTTCTCGTACCGGTACACCGAGCCGAATTCGAAGAGCCGCAGCGGCAGCTCCCGGTAGGACCGCCCGCGCGAGCGGAAGATCAGGTTGTGCATCGGGCAGTTCATCGGCTTCAGGTAGTAGTCCTGGCCGGGCTTGCGCACGGTGCCGTCCTCGTTGAGCTCCTCGTCCACGTGCATCGCCGGGAACATGCCGTCCCGGTACCAGTCGAGGTGGCCGGAGACCTCGTAGAGGTGGCCCTTCGTGATGTGCGGCGTGTAGACGAACTCGTACCCGGCGTCGGTGTGCCGCTGGCGGGAGTAGTCCTCCATCGCCTTGCGGATGATGCCGCCCTTGGGGTGGAACACCGGCAGCCCCGAGCCCAGTTCGTCCGGGAAGGAGAAGAGGTCGAGCTCGGTGCCGAGCCGGCGGTGGTCGCGACGCTCCGCTTCCGCGAGGCGCTCCTGGTAGGCCTTCAGGGCGTCCTTCGTCGGCCACGCCGTGCCGTAGATCCGCTGCAGCTGCTTGTTCTTCTCGCTGCCGCGCCAGTAGGCGGCCGCCGAGCGGGTCAGGGCGTACGCGTTGGAGATGAGCTTGGTGTTCGGCAGGTGCGGGCCGCGGCAGAGGTCCTTCCAGACGACGTCCCCGGACTTGCGGTCCACGTTGTCGTAGACGGACAGCTCGCCGACGCCCACCTCGACGGACGCGCCGTCCTCGTCCGTGGCCCCGCCCTTGAGCCCGATCAGCTCGAGCTTGTACGGCTCGTCCTTCATCGCCTCGCGGGCCTCGTCCTCGGACACGACCCGCCGCACGAAGCGCTGGTTGGCGTTGACGATCTTGAGCATCATCTTCTCGAGCTGCTTGAGCTCGTCGGGCGTGAACGGCTCCTCCACGTCGAAGTCGAAGTAGAAACCGTCGGTGATGTACGGGCCGATACCGAGCTTGGCTCCCGGACGCAACTGCTGGACGGCCTGCGCCATGACGTGCGCGGCGGAGTGCCGCAGCACCTCCAGCCCCGCAGGATCCTCGAGGGTCACGCCCTCCACCGAGGCACCCTCGGCCAGTTCCTGGTCGAGGTCCTTCAGCTCGCCGTCCACGCGCATCACGACGACGTCCCGCCGCTCACTGAACAGCTCCGTCCCGGTGGTGCCCGTGGTCGCCTGCTGCTCTTCGCCGTCGACGATGAGTTTCATGGACTGGGGCGCTGACACGGGGAGTCTCCTCGATGCTGGGGAAATGGGCCGCCCGGAAGGGCGTGACGGGATCCGGCCGGGACCGGGACCGCCTCGTCGATCGTATCGGGTGGGCGGAGGGGCGACCAACAAGCTCGCCGCAGGACGTCGCCGTCCCGCGCAGGGGCTAGGGCTCCCGCCGCACCCGCAGCTCGAACTCGATGAACGCGGAGATCATCGCACGGTAGGTCTCCTCGACGACGGCGGGATCGACGCCCTGCCTGGACGCGTAGCCCCGCACGTTGGCGATCACCTGCTCCACGCGGGCCGGCGCCCGCACCGACGCGTCGTCGTGCTTGAGTGCTCCTGCCCTGCGGACGAGCCGCTCCCTCCGGGAGATGAGGGACACGATCTGCTCGTCCACCTCGTTGATGGCCACCCGGACCGCCGCCAACTGCTTCGCGTTCTGCTCTTCGTCTGCTTCAGCCATGGCGGAAGCCTACCGGGGCATCCGGCACCCGACGGGGTCGGACGGGGGCGGGCGGGCGCGGGAGCACGTCGGTTCGGTGATGTGCGAGGAATGACGCGGCACCGTCCCGTGTTGATGCAGGTGCGGGTGGACGAGCCGCCCGCGAGCGACAGATGCGCGCGGCGACCCGGGCGCAGATATGAGGAGCACCGTGGACTACACGCCAGAAGCCGGATCCATCACCATGTTCTCCACCTCGTGGTGCGGATACTGCCGGCGCCTGAAGTCTCAGCTCGACGCCCAGGGCATCGGCTACAACGAGGTCAACATCGAGGAGGTCGAGGGCACCGCCGAGCTCGTGGCCTCCCTCAACGGGGGCAACCAGACCGTGCCCACCGTCATCTTCCCGGACGGCACGACCGCCACCAATCCCTCCGCCGCCGAGGTGCGGGCCAGGATCGCCGTCTAGCCCGGACGCGATCCGCGCACCGCGGCCGTCCCCCATATGCTGGGAGCGGTGGGCCCGTCCTCCGGTCCACCGCTCCCAGCGGAAGGACAGCAAGACATGGTGCACAGAGTCCAGGGCGTCGTGGTGCGGGCGAAGGATGCCCCCGCGGCCATCGAGACCATCCTCGTCCCGGATCCGGGGCCCGGCGAAGCCCTCGTCGACATCCTGACCTGCGGCGTCTGCCACACGGACCTGCACTACAAGCAGGGCGGCATCAACGACGAGTTCCCCTTCCTGCTGGGGCACGAGGCCACCGGCGTCGTGAGCGCCGTGGGCGACGGCGTCACCACGGTCGCCCCCGGCGACCGCGTGATCCTCAACTGGCGGGCCGTGTGCGGCGAGTGCCGGGCATGCCGCCGGGGTGAACCGCAGTACTGCTTCGACACCCACAACGCCACCCAGAAGATGACGCTGGAGGACGGCACGGTCCTGTCCCCCGCCCTCGGGATCGGCGCGTTCGCCGAGAAGACCCTCGTGGCGGCGGGCCAGTGCACAAAGGTGGATCCCGCAGCGGACGCAGCGGCCGTGGGACTGCTGGGGTGCGGGGTGATGGCCGGCATCGGCGCCGCCATCAACACGGGCAGCGTCTCCCGCGGTGACTCCGTCGCCGTCATCGGGTGCGGCGGCGTCGGCATCGCGGCCGTCGCGGGCTCGCGGCTCGCGGGAGCCACCACGATCATCGCCGTGGACATCGACGACCGGAAGCTCGAGCTCGCGAGGGGCCTCGGCGCGACGCACGTGCTGAACTCGAAGGACGAGGACCCCGTGGAGACCATCCGCGCGCTCACCGGCGGGAACGGCGCCGACGTCGTGATCGACGCCGTCGGGCGTCCCGAGACGTACAAGCAGGCGTTCTACGCCCGCGATCTCGCCGGGACGGTGGTGCTCGTCGGGGTCCCCACGCCCGAGATGACCATCGAACTCCCACTGCTCGACGTCTTCGGGCGCGGCGGATCGCTGAAGTCCTCCTGGTACGGCGACTGCCTGCCCAGCCGCGACTTCCCGATGCTCGTCAGCCACTACCTGCAGGGCAACCTCGACCTCGATGCGTTCGTCACCGAGCGCATCCGGCTCGACCAGGTCGAGGAGGCCTTCGGGAAGATGCACGGCGGCGCCGTCCTGCGCTCGGTGGTGGAGCTCTGATGGCCGCACGCATCGAACACCTCGTCACGTCGGGCACCTTCTCGCTCGACGGCGGCACCTGGGACGTCGACAACAACGTGTGGATCGTGGGTGACGACGAGGAGTGCGTCATCATCGACGCCCCACACGACGCCGCCGCGATCGTGGACCAGGTGAACGGGCGGGTCGTCCGGGCCATCCTCCTGACCCACGCCCACGACGACCACATCCGCGCGGTCGGCGACCTCTTCGACGCCGTGCACGCGCCGATCCATCTGCACGACGGCGACCGCGAGCTCTGGGACATGGTGTTCCCGGAGCTGAGTCCCGACCAGTCGATCGGCGACGGCGACACGATCGAGGTCGCGGGGGTGTCCCTGAGGGCGCTGCACACGCCCGGCCACTCCCCCGGCTCCGTCTGCTACTACCTGGAGGAGGCCGGCACCGTCTTCACGGGCGACACGCTGTTCCAGGGCGGCCCGGGCGCCACAGGGCGTTCCTACAGCGACTTCCCGACGATCATCGAGTCCATCCGGACGAGGCTGCTGACCCTGCCGCCGGAAACGATCGCGCGTACCGGCCACGGGGACAGCACCACGATCGGCGACGAGGCGCCGCACCTCGAGGAATGGATCCGGCGCGGACACTGACCCGTGCAGCGCCGACCCGTGCAGCGCCGGAGGCGTCCCGTCGCCCGTCAGTGGCGGGACGCCTCCGGTGCCTCCAGGCGCACGACGGCGGTGTAGGCCGCCAGCAGCGCGTCCTGCACGGCGTCGACCGTGACGTCGTGCGCGAGATCCTGGGCGGCACCGGCGGTGGCCGGCCGCCACGGAAGCTCCAGGGCTGCATAGACATTGGTGAGCACGGCGCGCAGCGGGGCCGGATCCTCGACGACGACGACCGACGAGAACAGCCAGGCGCCGGCGACCACCCGCTGGGCGGTGCCGACGAGCTTGATCGTGGGCACGCCGTCGATCCGCCCGTGGACGCTGAACTCGCCCGGGCAGTACTCGCCCGGCACCTCCCCGACGTGCGCGTCGATTCCCAGGCCGGCGAGGACCTCCGCGAAGAAGGTCCCGAAGGACGCGAAGCGCGCGCGCGTGCCGGCCACGGGGTCGGGCGCGGGTTCGATGTGGTCCACCACGAGGCAGCCCCGGTGGTAGGCGGCAGCGCGGCCGCCGGCCCGCCGCACGAGCGGCTCGAACCCGAGCGCCGAGGCGGCCGCGTCCGCCGCCGGGAATCCGGGGAGCCGCGCGTCCCGCTGCCCGAAGGCGACGGTGGGGCTCGGGCGGTACAGGCGCAGCGTGGCGGGTCGTTCGCCGGCGGCGACGTCGCGCAGCAGCCCGATCCCACGCCCCAGCTCCCCGCCGGCGTCCGCCGACGGAGGGTCGAGGACGAGTGCCAGCTCGGCAGCGCCCTGCCACGGATTGCTCATCGGTCCATCGTAGGCAGTGCGCGGCGGTTCGACGGCACGGGCGGCCGGAGGGATCAGGGGACGACGTCCATCCACAGCGTGGTCTCGTGCCCGTACTCGCCGAGGGAACGCCGCGTGAGCCCGACGTCCGTCCCGCCGGGCACGTCCAGCAGGCGTGTCCCGGCGCCCAGCAGGACCGGCTCGATGAAGACCAGGATCTCGTGCAGGCGCCCGAGCGCCAGGCACTGCCGCGCGATGTCGGCGCCCAGGACGGCCACGTCCCTGTCGCCCGCGGCCTCTCCGGCCCGGTCGAGGCCGCCGGCGACGTCGGACACGTGGTCGACGCCGTCCGCGCCGGCCCCTGCGGGGCCGTGGGTCACGACGACCTGGGGTCCGGACCAGGTGCCGCCGAAGGGGCCCTCGGCGTCGGTGCCGCTGTTCGGATCGTCGCCGGATCAGGGCGTCGGCAGCGGCGTCCATTCGAGCCAGAGGCCGGCCTCGACGGCGATGGCGGAGGGGACCGTGTGCGGACCGTCGAACTCCCGGTACACCACTTCGTAGCCGCGCCGCTTGAGCGCGGGAACCACCTTCCTGCTCGTGGCGTCGATCGGGAGGACGGTGTCCGCCGTCCCGTGGGAGATGAAGACGGCGGGCTGCCCGTTCGAGGGTCCGGCGGGGACGAAGCCCGGGGAGAAGGCCACCACCTTCCGGAAGAGGTCCCCGTTCGCGAGCCCCAGGCCCAGGGCGTAGGAGGCTCCGTCGGAGAAGCCGCCGATACCGATGCGTTCGGGGTCCACCTGCACGAACGAGAACACCTCCTCCAGCGCCCGGCCGATGACCTCCGTGTCCGGACCGTACCCGCCCCGGATCGCGTCCCAGGTGGCTGCCCGTGACGCCGGCGCGAGGATCACGATCCCGAGCTGCTCGGCGGCCGCCCGCAGCACGGACAGGCCGCCCTGTGCGTCGCCGCCGGCGCCGTGGAGGGCGACCAGGAGCGGGACGGGTCCGCCGGTGTCCAGCGACTCCGGCACGAACACGATCGGGTCACGCGTGGTCGCGATACCGAGGGCATGGACCCCCGTTCTGGTCCCGCTGCCGGATTCCGCCGTTCCCGGGCGCGCGGCCAGGAGGGCGGGATGCGGCGCCGCCTCGTCGGGCTGTCTGCTGTTCATGGGTCCTCCGTCGCACGCCGTCTCCGCGACGAGGAGCGGCGCGGCCAGCGCGCCGGCAAGCACGGTCCTTCTCGTCGCCACATCCGGATTCTAGGTCCCGGTGGTGCCTACTCTCCCGGTTGCCGTTGCGCCCGGATTCGGCTATCGGCTCCGCCATCCCGTGGGGGCGCGCCATGCTTCAGCCAGGTCCCTGGTGGAAGCGGCGGGGTCGGCCGCCGCGCAGATGGCGGACACCACCGCCATCCCCGCCGCGCCGGCAGCCCGCAGGGCGGCGGCGTCCGCGGTGGTGATCCCGCCGATCGCCACGCAGGGCAGGTCGGCGCCGGCGGCCAGCGTCGCGAACCCCTCGACGCCGAGCGGCGCCGGATGGTCCGGTTTCGTGGCGGTGGCGTGCACCGCTCCGATGCCGAGGTAGTCCACCGTGCCGGCGGGCAGGGCGTGCGCGGCGGCGACCTGCCCGGGTGTCGCCGCGCTCAGTCCGACGACGGCATCGACGCCGACGATGCGCCGCACCACCCCCGGTGGCAGGTCGGACTGGCCCACGTGCACGCCGTCGACGCGCGCCCCGAGCTCTCGCGCCGCGAGGTAGACGTCCACCCGGTCGTCGACCAGGACCGGCACCCGACCCTCGGCGGCGCGGGCCACCGCGGCGACGAGCGACACGAGGTCCCGCCCGCCCGCGTGCTTGTCCCGGACCTGCACGCAGGTGACACCGGCGGCGACGGCCGCCGCGACCACGTCGGCGACGGCCCGGGGCGCGCACAGGGCCGTGTCCGTCACGAGGTAGAGCGGCAGGTACTGCGCCGGAGCAGGCCGGGGCATCAGTCGCTCCCGGACAGGCGCAGGCCACGGCGGACATCCGACGGCGTGACGTCGGCGAGCGCATCGAGGAAGCGCGGGGCGAACGTGCCGGGACCTGCCGCGCCGGCCGCGGCACGCTCCGCGGCGAGGGTGTACACGCCGGTCGCCGCTGTGGCCGCGAGCAGTGCATCCGGGGTGAGGGACGCGAAGGCGGCCATCACGGCTCCGAGCGCGCAGCCCCCACCGGTCACGCGCGTCAGGAGCGGGGTCCCGTTGGCGATCCGGACGACGGGCCCGTGCGCCGGCACGACGGCGTCGACGGCCCCCGACACGGCGACGACCGAGCCGTGGCGGATCGCCAGCAGGCGCGCCGCATCCAGCGCGTCGTCGGGGCCGTCCACGGAGTCGACGCCGCGGCCGCCGCCTCCCGTGCCGGCGAGCGCGATGATCTCCGAGGGGTTGCCGCGGATGATCGTCGGCCGGATCGCGACGAGGTCCTGTGCCGTCCGGGTCCGGACCGCGAGGAATCCCACCGCGACGGGGTCCAGGACCCACGGGGTCCCCGCGGCAGCCGCCGCCTCCGCCGCCTCGCGCATGGCGACGCACTGGGCCGGGGTCGGTGTGCCGAGATTGACCAGGACCCCCGAGGCGACCGGCGCGAACTGGCCGGCCTCCTCCGGGATGTCCACCATCGCCGGCGTCGCGCCCACGACGAGCAGCACGTTCGCTGTGACATTCGTGACCACGGCGTTGGTGATGCACTGCACCAGCGGCACGGCGTCGCGCAGTGCGGCGAGCAGCGCGGCACACGCCTCGGCCGTCACCTGCGGGTCGGCGCCCCGGAAGCTCTCGGGCGGTGTTCCGAGGGGTGTTCCGAGTGGTTCGAGGGTCGGTTCCGACATGTGCTGCCTTTCGCTTGCCACGGCGGAAGGACGGCCGGACGTCGGACCGGCAGGACATCCCTTCGCCAGTATGAGCTGGATCAGGTTCGACGGGTCTCATCTCAGCCCCGGAAAGGGACACCCCGTGTCGCTGCTCGAACGATAGCGGCTGGCTGCCGGAGCGTCCAGCCCTGCGGGCGCCCCGGTCAGCGGCCGCCCTGGATGCGGCGGCTGCGCTGCTCGATGCCGGGGCCACCGTACGGGTAGTCGCTGAAGGTGGGGGCACTGACCTCGCCGAGGCGGCCGAGGTCGCCGGACGACAGCTCGAGGTCGGATGACGCCAGGTTGTCCGCCAGCTGTTCCCGGGTGCGGGCACCGAGGATCACCGAGGTCACCCCCGGTTGCGCGGCGACCCAGGCGAGCGCCACGTGGGAGGCGTTGACGCTCCGCTCCGCGGCGATCTCCGTGACCGTGTCGATGATCCGCCAGGTCCTGTCCTGGGCGTTGCGCTTCTCCCAGGCCTCCATGCCGCGCTGGGGGTTCTCACCGAGGCGGGTGGCGCCGGTCGGCTCGGTGTCACGGGAGTACTTGCCGGTCAGCCAGCCGCCACCGAGGGGCGACCACGGCAGCATGCCCATGCCCGCGTCGAGGACCGCGGGCACGATCTCGGCCTCGATCTCCCGCACGAGCAGCGAGTACTGGGGCTGCAGCGTCACCGGCAGCGAGTAGCCGCGCTGGCGGGCGAGCATGACGGCCTTCGTCAGCTGCCAGCCGGTGTAGTTCGAGAAGCCGTAGTACCCGATCTTCCCCTGGACGACCGCCTCGTCGAGGAAGCCGAGCGTCTCCTCGAGCGGCGTCAGCGGATCCCACGAGTGCACCTGGTACAGGTCGATGTGGTCGACGCCGAGCCGCGTGAGCGAGGCGTCGAGCGCCCGGCGGAGGTGCCGCCTGGACAGCCCGAGGTCGTTGACGTCGTCGCCCATGGGGAAACGGCCCTTGGAGGCCAGGACCATGCGGTCGCGCTCCGTCGGGTTCCTGGCGAGCCACCGACCGATGATCTCCTCGGACGCCCCCGCCGTGTACACGTCCGCGGTGTCGATCAGGTTGCCGCCGGCCGCCGCGTAGTCGGCGAGGATGGCGTGGGAGGTGGACTCGTCCGACTCCGCTCCGAAGGTCATCGTGCCGAGGGCGAGGTGAGAGACCGACGTGCCGCTGTTGCCGAGTTTCCGGTATTCCATGGGGTTCTCCTTCGTTCGGGCGCCGGGCGGCGCCGTGGTGCCGTGGATCGGGCGGGTGGATCGGGTAGGTCGCGCAGTACTGCCGGCGCACCGCAAGGGGACGCCGTCGATCGGACGGCGCCCCTGTGCGGAGTGCTCAGTCGGTGACCGTGACGCCCTTCCAGAAAGCGTAGTAACCGCGGATGTTCTCCGCCGCTTCCTTCGGTTCCGGATAACTCCAGGCGGCGTCCCGGTTCTGCTCCCCCGCCACGTCCAGGGTGAAGTAGCTGGCCGTGCCCTTCCAGTGGCACACGGTGTGTGTCCCGGTGGGGACGAAGAACTCCTGCGAGACAGAAGCGGGCGGGAAGTAGTGGTTCCCCTCGACCATCACGGTGTCCGCTGATTCCGCGATCACGGTGTCGTTCCAGATTGCTTTCGGCATGGTTCCTCTTCCTCGAAGACGTCCCACGGACGCGTGGGGGCGCTGTCCTCCGCCGCGGCGTCGGCCATGACACCTGCAACCCCGGGGACGGCCCCGGCATTCCGGCTGCAGAGCTGCTACAGCTTCCGCACCGTGAGGATCTGCTCGAGCCGCCCGAACGGGCCGTCGAGGTCGTGGACCACGCTGGAGGTCAGCCCCACGCCGTTCGCGCCGAACGTGACCCGCGTGTCGAGGCCGAGCCACTCGCCCTCCGGCAGGCGGTGCAGGTGGATCTGCAGGTCCACGTTCGGGTAGAGCCAGCTGTCGCCACCCGGCGGGACACGGGTGGCGATCCCGTTGGCGGCGTCCATCATGCCCACGAGCCGCACGACGTCGGGGGTCTCCTCTCCCTCGACCATCGAGTAGGGGTTCCTCATCCAGACCTGCCCCCGTCCTGGCCGGTGGCCGGGGACCACCCGGACCTCGAGCGACCTGATGAACCCTCCCGGCCACGCCGTCATGCCCTCGTGCGGTCCGGCCTCGTCGGGGCCGGGGATCCGCGGGTCCTCGACAGCGGCGACGACACCCGTGTCCTGGCCGGCGAGGCGCCACGCCTTCGCAACGATCGCCGTCCTGCCGCCTGCCTCCATCCGCGCCTCCACCAGTTCGATTGTCCGGCCCGGCCGGACGACGGCGGTCGTCACCTCGAACTCGCCTCCCGGGATCAGGCCGAGGATGTCGAAGCTCAGGCGGCCCAGATGCATCCCGTCGCGCGGCTCGCAGGCGAGCAGGCGCTGTGTGAGGAGTCCCGAGATGGGCGCCATGTGCTGCTCGTGGGCGTTCCAGGCACCCTGAGCGTGATCGGTCGACGCGAACCTGCCGCCGCCGAGATCACGGTAGAAGGAATCAGGCACGGGGAATCTCCTTCGTCGGGGAATGCCGGGGCTCCTGCGCTGCGCGCCGGAAAGAGCGGCCGGGACCGCGACCGCACCCGCCCCATGCTAGTGGAGCAGCGGCGCCTTCCTGCCCGGAGCGGGAGGGACACCGGGGGTCGGAATAGAGTTCCGGTGTGCGGGGTTCAGTTCATTGACCGGGCCTGCGTTCGCACCTGCCCGATCCACGACCACGGCACCCGGGACGGTCGATCCCGACGGTGCGCACAGCCGAACCGAGCGGATCACCATGACCTCCCAGAGTCCCCCGTCCCGCGTCTCCGACGCTCTTCCGACACCGCCGGAGACTCCACCGGCCGCCGGCACCCCCGCTCCCGCCCCCTCCCGGTCCACAGGCGTCGACGGCGCCCTCCCGGCACGCGACAAGCTGGTCATCACGCTGCTGCTCATCTCCGCCTTCGTGGTGATCCTCAACGAGACCATCATGGGCGTGGCGATCCCCCGCCTCGTGGAGGACCTGGGCATCACGGTGGGCGCCGGTCAATGGCTGAGCACCGCGTTCATGCTGACGATGGCCGTCGTCATCCCCGTGACGGGTTTCCTCCTCCAGCGCTACAACACGCGACCGGTCTTCATGGCCGCCATGGGCCTGTTCAGCCTCGGCACGCTCGTCGCCGCGATGGCGCCGGGCTTCGGCGTCCTCGTGGTCGGCCGCGTGGTCCAGGCCACCGGCACAGCGATCATGATGCCCCTGCTCATGACCACCGTGATGACCCTCGTGCCGCCGATGTCCAGGGGCAAGATCATGGGTAACATCTCGATCGTCATCTCCGTGGCCCCCGCGCTGGGCCCGACCATCTCGGGCGCCATCCTCAGCGTGCTCGACTGGCGGTGGATGTTCTGGCTGGTCCTGCCGATCTCGCTCGCCGCCCTGGCCGTCGGTTCCGCCAAGATGCAGAACGTCACCGACCCGCGGCGGTCCGCGATCGACGTCCCGTCGGTCGTCCTGTCCGCGGTCGCCTTCGGTGGCGTCATCTACGGTCTCAGCCAGCTCGGCGAGGCCTCGACCGGCAGCGCCGTCCCTGCATGGCTCCCGCTGGTCGCGGGCGTCGTCGGGCTCGCCGGCTTCATCTCGCGCCAGCTCGTGCTGCAGCGGCGCGACGCGGCCCTGCTGGACCTCCGTGTCTTCGCCTCGAGGAACTTCACGGTCTCGATCGTCGCGATCGCCATCAGCATGATGGCGCTGTTCGGCACCATCATCCTGATCCCCATCTACGTCCAGACCGTCCTCGGGATGGATCCGCTGGTCTCAGGACTGCTCCTCCTGCCGGGCGGCCTGGCGATGGGGCTCCTGGGTCCCGTCGTCGGCCGCATCTACGACCGCCGCGGCCCTCGCGTGCTCCTGGTGCCGGGCGCGCTCCTGGTCAGCGGGGTGTTCTGGTCCATGACGCGGGTCACCGAGACCACCCCGGTCTGGCTGGTCCTGGTCGCGCACGTCCTGCTCAGCGTGGGCCTGGCGCTCATGTTCACGCCGCTGCTCACCTCCGCGCTGGGGTCCGTCAAACCGCACCTCTACTCGCACGGCAGCGCCGTGTTCGGCACCGCCCAGCAGCTGGCGGGGGCGGCCGGCACCGCCCTGTTCATCTCGGTCATGACCATCCGGAGCACGTCCCTGGCCGGCACGGGCGTCGCCGCGGAGGCCGCCCTGGCCGGCGGCATCCGCGCGGCGTTCCTGTACGGCGCGATCATCTTCCTGCTCGCCGTCGTCGCCTCGTTCTTCGTGCGGGCGCCCGAGGAGAACGGGAACTCCCCCGTCCCCGTGCACTAGGCATCCGCACGACGACGAAGCCCCGCCGGACGGTTCCGGCGGGGCTTCGTCGTTCGCGCGTGCACTCAGGAGGCGGGCTGGCGCAGTTCGATGTAGCCGTCCGTCGTGACCCGGGTCTCGTACACCGGCTGCGGCACAGCGGCCGGTCCGCGGTAGTTCTTGCCGTCGTCGAGCCGGAACATGCTCTGGTGCCACGGGCAGGTGATGCAGCCGTCCTCGATCGTGCCCTCCTCCAGCGGCCCGCCGAGGTGGTTGCAGACGCTGTCCATGGCAGTGAGCTTCCCGCCCTGGCGCAGCAGCAGGATCGGCACGCCGTTCGCTTCGACCGTGTGCCGTCCGCCGTCGACGACGTCGGCGTCGCTGGCCACCCGCGTCCAGTCCTTCGGTGCCTCGTGCCACGCCGTCCGGTTCACATTGACGCCGCTCGCGTAGCTGAGGTGGCCGCCGAGGAACGCGCTGAGCAGCATCGACCCCAAGCCGCCCAGGCCGAGCAGCACCCCGAGGCCGCGCCGGTCCTTCGCCCTGGCGACGGCGGAGGCGGTGTACAGCGTCAGGGCCAGTGAGTTGCCGGCCGCATGGACGATCCCGACGCGGCGCTCCTTCTCCTGCGTGTCCGACCAGTCGTGCAGGCCCGTGGCCGCCGTCGGGACGGCGGTGAGGATCCCCACCGTCACGAGGAGGTCGGCCGCCCTGCGGGAACTCCTGCCACCGACGAGGTCGAGGAACGAGGCCATGCTCCAGGCACCCGACGGAATGACGACCAGCATGGGATGGAGGTGGTGGCCGATGGCCGTACCGCTCAGGAGGTTGCGGATCCTCCGGGGCCGTACGGCCTTGCTGACGGCTGCGGCGAGGGGATCCGCGATCCGGTCCAGCGACGTCGCGTGCTCGAGTCCGTCCAGGATTCCGTACACGATGTTCATGCTGTGCTCCTTCTGATCCGGGACGGTGGCCCGCGTGTCCGGCGGGTGTCGACGACGGTGCCGCCCGTTCCCCACCGTTCCAGCAGCCCCTACACCTGACAACCCGGCGCGGCGCAGCGAGGTTTCCCTTGGCGACGCACCGGATCGGTGCGAGAATCCCGCAGGGTGACCACCGCGCACAGCGTGGCGCGCCGCCCCGCCATCGATCCCCGCACCCCTGGAAGGACCGGCCGTGCCCGCCGTGCCGCTGCACCTCTCCGCCCACCCGGACGTCGAGCTGACCGCCGACTGCTCGAGGTGCTTCGCGCTGTGCTGCTCCGCGCTCGGCTTCGAACGATCGACCGACTTCGCGCACGACAAGCCCGCAGGCCAGGCATGCCGCAACCTCGCCGCCGACTTCTCCTGCACCATCCACGCCCGGCTCCGTGGCGAGGGGTACAAGGGCTGCACCGTGTTCGACTGCTTCGGCGCCGGCCAGCACGTGGCGCAGCAGACGTTCGGCGGTCGCAGCTGGACGGCACATCCGGAAGTACGGCCCGCGATGTTCGCCGCCTTCCCCGTCGTCCGGCAACTGCACGAGGTGCTCTGGCACCTCGACGACGCCGCGCGACTGGCAGGATCGTCCGGGTCCGTGCCTCCGCAGCACGCCTCCTCGATCGCCGCCCTGGTGTCGGAGACGGTGTCCCTCACGCGGCTGGATCCGGCGGGCCTCGACGCCGTCGACCTCGACGCGCTCCGGGCCAGGGTCGGACCGGCGCTGTCGGCGGTGAGCGGAGCGGTCAGGACGGCTGCCGGCGGCAGGCGCATCCCCCGGCGGCTGGCGCCGGGTGCCGATCTCCTCGGTGCGGACCTGGCCGGGCAGGACCTCCGGGGTGCGGACCTCCGGGGCAGCTATCTCATCGCGGCCGACCTCAGGGCGGCCGACCTGCGCTGGGTGGACCTGCTCGGTGCCGACCTGCGGGACGCGCACCTGCACGGCGCCGACCTCTCCCATGCGCTCTTCCTCACCCCGATGCAGGTCGCCGCGGCGTCGGGTGACAGCCGGACGCGGCTGCCCGACCGGATCGACGCGCCGTCCTCCTGGAACACCTGAGGACATCCGCGCCGCGCCACCGGTACCGCCGGAATGCCACCGGATCAAGCACGAAGCTGCCTCCCCGCGCTTGTAAACTGGGGACAGGACTCCGGATGGGGGCAGTCCGGGCGACAAAAGGGTGGCAATGCACAGCAGCACGACGAGCGGGGCCCGCGGCGCCCCGGTACCGCGTCGGAGGAACTCGGCGCACGTGGCCCTCATGTCCCTCGGGCTCTCGCTCGGTCTTCTGGCAGGTACCGTTCCTCCCGCCTCCGCGGAGACCCGCGACGCCACGGCCTCGGACGCCGAACCTCCTGCGGCCATGGCCCGGCAGGCGCGGACCGACAAGACCCCGGGTGAGACGCCCGCGGATCCGACGACCGCGAAGCTACCTGCCGTCGCGCCTGCGCAGCTCCCGGTCGGCAGCGCCGCCAGGAATCCCGCCACGGGTCGCCTCGAAGTGGTCGTGCCCGACGTGCAGCGCACCGCAGTCCTCATCGGCGACTCGCAGTCGGGCGGAGCGGACACCTGGCCCCAGATCGCCCTGCACGAACTCGGGTACTCCGTGCGGTTCCTCGGCGCGGGCGGTACGGGCTTCGTCGCGACGAACGGAGCGGGCGACGCGAACTACCACGATGCGCTCACCAGCGGGGACTGGGTCCTGCCGCACGGGGATCCCGCCCTCGTGGTCGTCGAGGGCGGAGGCAACGACGCCCGGTCCGGCGTCTCGGACGGCGACATCCTCGCGAGCGCCAACGCCCTGATCCTCGAGCTCGAACGCACGTACCCGTCCTCCCGCATGGTCATGATCGGCACGCTCAGCCGCAGCGCGACGGACGGCGGCGCCCGTCGGGCCGAGGTCGACGCCCTGCTCGGCACCCTCGCGAGCCAGCGCGGGATCCCCTTCGTGTCGGCCGGGGGCTGGCTGACCACCCACGCCCTCGAGGAATTCCTCGCGGACGACGTGCATCTCAACCCCGTGGGCCATCAGAAGGCGGCGCTCCTGCTCGAGCAGGATCTCGCCGCCCTGAAGCTGGCTGCCGCATATACCGCCGTCGACCCGCTCGCCCGCCTGCCGCGGGAACTGCGCCCCCTCGAATAGCACGACGGGGCTCAGCCGCGCAGTGTCCCGCGTCAACCCTCAGTCGGCTTATTGTTGATCCATGAGCTTCAACGACAACACCCGGCTCGATCCGTCGCGCGTTCGTGACCGTCGCGGACGCGGCCGGGGTGCCGCCGTGGGCGGCGGGGTCGGTGGCGGCCTCCTCCTCATCCTCTCGCTGATCTTCGGACCGGACGTCGTGGATCAGCTGGGACTCCAGGAGGGCGCTCCGACCTCGCAGCAGGAGGACAGGGAGGTCGAAGCGATCAACGCGTGCCAGACCGGCGCCGACGCCAACGAGCAGCTCGATTGCCGCATCCTCGGCACGGCCGAAAGCCTCGACAGCTTCTGGCTTCCCTACCTGGACCAGTTCGGCGTCGCCTACACGCAGCCCGGTGTCGTACTCTTCACCGGCAGCACGGATACCGGCTGCGGGACGGCCACGAGCGCCGTCGGGCCCTTCTACTGCCCCGCGGACCAGCAGACCTACTACGACACGGCGTTCTTCGACGAGCTCGTGACGCAGTTCGGTTCGGCCAGCGGCCCGCTCGCCCAGGAGTACGTAGTGGCCCACGAGTTCGGCCACCACATCCAGAACCTCATCGGCACCCTCGGTGCCGCCCAGCAGGATCCGGAGGGAGCCGAATCCGGCGGTGTCCGCGTCGAGCTGCAGGCCGACTGCCTGGCCGGGATGTGGGCCGCCCACGCCACCTCGGTCCCCGATCCCGAGTCGGGAGAACCGTTCCTGCGGACGTTCTCGACGACGGACCTCGAGGACGCGCTCTCCGCCGCCGCGTCCGTCGGTGACGACCGCATCCAGGAAGCCGTCACCGGCCGGGTCGACCCGGAGGGCTGGACGCACGGCTCGAGCGCCCAGCGGCAGGCCTGGTTCTCGCAGGGCTACGAGACCGGGGACCTGAGGTCCTGCGACACCTTCGGCGCCCGCGACCTCGACAGCCCCTGACGCCATGCCGTCGATCCACGCCCTGGCCTCGGAGCCCGGACGATGACCGAGCCGCTCGCCGTCGTCGTGCCCGTCTTCAACGAACCCGGGATCGCGCGGACCCTCGAAGCACTGCGCCGGCAGCGCGGGGACGCGGACCTGCGCGTCTACGTGGTGGACAACGGGTCCACGGACGACACCGTGCTGCGGGTCCGGCGGTTCGCCGCGGCCCACCCGTTGCTGAACGTCACGGTCCTCACGGAAGTCCAGAAGGGCACGGGAGCTGCGAGCGACACCGGTTTCCGCGCCGCGATCGCCGACGGGTTCCGCCTCGTGGCGCGCACGGACGGTGACAGCGAGCCGGCGGAGGACTGGGCCGACCGCATCCGCAGGACGTTCGCCCGGCACCCGGAGGTCCAGTTGCTGGGTGGGACCAGCGTGCCGCTGCGCGACCGGTACTACCGGTGGGGTGACGACCAGCTGATGCCCGGTGCGCTGGTGCTCCTGCGGATCATGATGGCCGTCACCTATCTCGACGTCGCCTACCTGCGCTTCGTCGCTGGTCACAACATGGCGATCCGGGCGTCCGCCTATCTGGAGGTCGGCGGATTCGGCCGGACGGCGATCGACACGCGCGACGAGGACATCGATCTGTCCGTCCGCGTGTCCCGCCGGCTGGGTCGCGCCGCGGTGCGCATCGACGCGGGGCTGAAGGTCGCGACGTCGATGCGGCGGGTCCGGCGCTACGGCCTCGGCCTCATGGGCGTCCACCACCTCGTACCGGCGCTGCGCGGCAAGCTCATCCGGACCATCGACATCCGGTAGCGCCTCCGGTCCCGGTCAGCCGGCTCCGGCGGCCCGCACCAGCGCCACCGCGTCCTCGACGGCCGTGTCCCGGCCCGTCTGCGCGCCGGAGACCAGCCGCACCGTGCGCCGGAAGGATGCGTCGTCGCCGTCCCCGGCCCGGAAGGCCGGCAGGTGCGCGAGGACCGCTGCACGGCGCAGCCACGGGTCGTCCGCCGCCGCCCAACGGTCCAGCACGGCGGACGCGCGGACGGCATCCTGTTTCCGCAGGCGCAGCAGCAGGGGGCCGACGACGTCGACGGCGAGGGGGTCCACGAGCTCCCGGAGGAGCGCCGAGCGGAGGAAGCCCTCGATCCGGGTGAGGTCGGACGAGCGCAGGAGCCGCACCGACGACTGCAGGAGCACGACGGCCGCGAACCGCCGCTCGAACACCGGGCGGGACCACAGCTCGGAGGCGACGGCCGCGACGTCGTCGTGTCCGAGGCTCCGGTACCGGCGCTCCGCGTTGCGGACGGCGCCCCGGACCGCCCCGACGGAAGCGCCGTAGTACGCGAGGTCCGTCCCGTACCGCCGCTCGTACTCCTCCGCCCGCTCCTCCGAGCTCTCGTACTGGAGCGACTCGTCAATGAAGTCGGCGGGATCGCTCATCGGTGCCCGCTCAATAGAGAAAGATGTCGATCCACGCGCGGTTGTGCGCGTGGATCAGGACGAGGAACAGGACGAAGTCGAACAGCAGGTGGACGCACACGATGTACGAGAGCGATCGCGTCCGCGTGAAGATGAAGGCCTGGAGGAGCGCGAACGGGAAGATGAACAACGGCGCCCAGGCGTGGAAGCCCAGCTCCCACAGGAACGAGGTGAAGAGCACCGCCTGCAGCACGTTGGCCTGCGCCATGGGCAGGTGGCGGCGCAGGAGGGCGAAGACCGTGCAGATGAAGAAGAGCTCGTCCCAGATGCCGAGCCCGTTGGTGCCGAGGAACAGCCGGGCGATCTCGTCCGGCTCCGAGGCCGCGGGCCAGTTCTCGTACACCCCGGTGCCCAGCATGTAGACGGGCAGCAGGGCGTAGCCGATGACGACGACGGCGGGAAGGTACCACTTCTCCGCGCGTGACCACGGTCCGGAGCGCACCGGGAAGGTGATGGCGTGGTCGCGGTAGGCGAAGCGGGACACCGCGTAGGGGACGCCGACGGCGAGGATCATCGCCGTGCCCATGACGCCCATGTGTGCCGGACTGATGTCCGTGGTGATCGGCACCAGGCTCATGACGGCCAGCCCGAAGGCGATGAGCAGCAGGTCCCGGAACAGCACCCGGTCCAGCACCACCGCCGCGACGAGCGCGATCGCCAGCAGGAGGTACCCGATACCCGATGCATGGAGCACGAACAGGGCGAAGCCCGCTAGGGAGACCAGCGTGGCGGGGATCAGCGCGCGCGACGGCGTGTTCCAGGCGCCCTGCTTCCAGGCCCGCCGGCGCGTCTCCTCCGGCTGTGCCGGTGCCACCGGGCGGGCGTGCTGCTCCACGGGATCGTGCTCCTTCGGTGGTTCCTCGCCATCATTCTTTCGCCTGCCGACCGATCGGTCCACTTCCGGCCCGCGCCGCGCTCCCCCGGTATCCCCGATGCGAGACTGGGGTCATGCGTGAGCTCGTCATCCTCGGCACGGCCTCCCAGGTGCCCACCCGGTCCCGCAACCACAACGGCTACTTCCTGCGGTGGGAGCGCGAGGGGATCCTCTTCGATCCCGGCGAGGGCACGCAGCGGCAGATGATCCACGCCGGCGTCTCCGCCTCGCGGATCACGAGGATCTGCCTGACGCACGTGCACGGCGACCACTGCTTCGGGCTGCCCGGCGTGCTGTCGCGGATGGTGCTCGACGGCGTGGAGCACCCCGTGCACCTCCACTATCCGGTGTCGGGCGAGGAAGTGGTGCGGTCGCTCGTCTCCCTCGCGACGCCGGGGTTGGACCTGCACCTGCACCCGCATGGTGTCGAAGGACCGATAGCCGCCGGGATCGAGGTGCAGCCCCTGAGGCATCGCATCGAGGCCTACGGCTACCGTGTGACGGAACCGGACGGGCGGAGCTTCCTCCCCGACCGCCTCGCCGCCGCGGGCATCGGGGGGCCCGACGTCGGCCGCCTGCAGCGCGAGGGCCGGCTGGGCGACGTGCGACTGGAGGATGTCAGCGTGCACCGGCCGGGCCGCCGGTTCGCCTTCGTCATGGACACCGCACTGTGCGACGGCGCGTTCGCGCTCGCCGACGGCGCCGACCTGCTCGTCACGGAGAGCACGTTCAGCGACGACGACGCAGCCCTCGCGGACCAGTACCTACACCTGACGGCCGGCCAGGCGGGCAGCCTCGCGCGCGCCGGGAGAGCGGGCACCCTCGTGCTGACGCACTTCTCCTCCCGGTACGACGACGTCGGGGAGCTCGCCGCGCAGGCACGCCTCTCGGCCGGTCGGGCGACCGTGGTGGCGGCGTCCGACCTCGACCGCCTTCCCTTCCCGCGGCGGGCGCGAGGATAGACGCCGGGCGGGCCGGGGGCACCCGCCCACGCCGTGCCCCCGGACTGCTGGGCCGCTGGGACGCAGCCCGTCGCGTCGTACCGCGCCCCGGGTGGTCGCGAACCCGGCGGCCGCCTCGACAGTGCAGCGGGCGGGATCCACACTTGAAGCACCGGACAGGGATTGGAGTGGCACCGGGTGGACCCGAACAGGTACGAGGATCACGGTGAGCGTCGGCGCGCACCGACGGAGCCCCGCCGTCGGACGCTGAGGATGGTCCTGCTGCTCGCCATCGCGGTGTTCGCCGTATCCATCGCCTTCGTCCTCGTGTATGCCACGGGACTCTCCTGGCCGACGGCCGTCCTCATCACCGTGGTCCTCGCCGGAGGCCAGGCCTATACGCTGCGGCGCGCCCTGTTCCCCGGGGACGGGGGCGACGGCACGGACCCGTAGTCCGCTGCGAGCCGGCCCGGACCGCTCTCGTCGAACTGATCGGCCCGCGGCTCGCACGGTAGCCCGACGGGACCGCGTGCTCGCCGGGGCACCCCGCCCTGCAATCGGTCCACGCGTCCGCGACCCATGTATCGGCCGGGGAAACCACCGACGAGCAGGGTCGCACCCGCGCGGGCAAGGCAGACGCCCAACCCGTGGCGACCCTGCGCCCACGCACACCAGGAGCCGAGGACCACGAGAACGGCGGACCTATCGGCAGCGGCACGGACAATCCCCACTCGCCGTGCGACCGCCCCTTGCAGTGCACCCCTCGTGGTGATGCCAGCCCTCTGAGCGCGGGTCGGGTCTCACGCGGCGACGCTTCCGCCGTCGTGCCATCCTCGTGACGGTCCGATCCGAATACCCGATGACATCCTTCCATCGGGTTTAACAGTGGGCCCGCTGGGAGGATGTCGCCTCCTTCACCGGGATCACCGCGAGCGATGCCGCCTGCGTAACCTGCGGTGCGGTGTCAGACGTACCAGTGCCAGGCAGGTGGCTGCCAGAAATCCGGGACAGCGTGGGAACTGTACTGGTTGCAGCCCATGCACAGATAGCTCACGGTGCCGAGGTGCTCCTGCCCGTCGGGCAGCACCCTGCTCGGTACGAAGTCCTCGAACGCCAGATGCTCGGCGGTGTCACATGAGGCACAGAACGGGATGTCCCCCTGATCCGGGGATGACTGACCGATCGGGATCCGGGGCACGGGAATGATGGACGCAGAGGATAAAGCCATGGTTTCTCCTCGAAAATCCGACCATGGCCGCTGTTTGACTACTGTGTCAGGCCGGGCCTCAAGCGTAGGTCGTCAAGGAAAGCCCGACAAGCCCCCGATGAGCAGAAATGCTTGACGAACACGGAAAGTGCGTGTCGCCTTCGGCCGTAAGGAAGTGCCGTGCGGTCGACATCGCATGAGAGAGTGTGGACCGGGGGAAGGATCTGGTCGGTCTCAGCCGCGATATCTCGAGGATCCAAGTGATGGGGAACGACCCGAATGACACGAATCGCCGAGGCGACCCGAACGAGCAGGACGAGCCTGCCGATCGGAGCGATGCGGGCACACCGGACGACGACGCGGCTCTCGAGCGGGTGACGGAGCGCCTGCGGGAGATGACCGAGAAGGTCGAACACCTGACGATGGGCATCGAGAGCCGGGATGTGATCGGGCAGGCCAAGGGCATCCTCATGGAGCGCTACGGCCTCACGGGCGAGCAGGCATTCGAAGTACTCGTCTCGGTGAGCTCGACCACGAACCTGAAGCTTCGTCAGATCGCCGTGGACCTGGTAGTCACCCGGACCCTGCCGGGGCTCCCCGAGCAGTAGCGGCCACACCCCGTGCCCCGCCGGGCTCCGGCCCTCCCAGCGGCGCCCGAAATCGACGCACCGAAGATTCCGAGCGGCTGAGCAAAACGGAAAACCAAAAAAGCTAGGCTGATGAGCAAATGCATAAAGCAGAATCCTAGGGTGCTTGATAAACAGCCGGGTGAAAGCACCCCCGAGCCCGCTGACCCCTTCTGCGATTACTCGCCAGTACGAAATACGACGCCTACCATGGATGAATTGGGTGTGGCTGGGGTCACATAGGGGTAGCCCTATCCCGCTTCCGGGCCAGCCGGAAAGCAGCGTTGAATTCCGGTTTCGACGACGAGCCCGGGCAGTTCCTCTGCCTGGGTGACGAGGGGGTAATGATGGCCGGATCGTTCGAACTCTTCCGTGACGGAGGAATTTCCTTCAGGTTCAGGTTGAAAGGGCCCGACGGTACGGTTGTCGCCGTATCCGGGCCGTTCTCGGACAAAGTGTCGGCGGTCGAGGGTATCGACGCCGTTCGTGAGTGCGCGGGGACGGGGCTGATCACTGACCTCTGCCCACCGATGTCCCATGAAGCGATGGCATTCGACCCGGCGTCCTCCACCAGGGCGGCATAACGACCCCCTCGAAGCGCTCGCAGCGCCCGGCCAAGAATATGCCGGAGCTGCAGGCCGGACGCTATCAATAGGACGGCACGGTCCCCGACATCCCGTTCCGAGAGGCGAAACCGACAATAGCCCTTCTGCTGGCTGCGGTGCCCCGGAGCAATAGGATCAGGCGACGTCGAAGGGAGCGCATCGGCCGATCTGCAGGCACCCGAACTCGACCAGGACGTCGACATCACGTGATTCATCGTCAGCAATCGCGAGACCGACGTGTTCGTCCCTTGAGCCACGTGCCCGCCTGGCCTACGGTGGCCTGCATGTATCTGGAGAATCTCGTCGTCGACGCCGCGGAACCCCGGCGACTCGGCCGCTTCTGGGAGGCGGTGGTCGGCGGAGAGACACTCACGGACGAGCCCGGGGTGTACGAGACCAGGCTCAGTATCGAGGGTGGTCCGGTGCTGGATCTGTGCTTCCAGCGCGTCCCCGGTTCTCCCCCACCGCCGCGGCTGCACGTCGACCTTCGGGGCGGCTCCCGGCAGACGGAAGAGGTCGATCGGTTACTCGGGCTCGGTGCCCGGCACCTCGATGTGGGTCAGGGGGACGTGCCATGGGTGGTTCTCGCCGATCCTGAGGGAAACCCCTGCTGTGTCATGGACGAGCGGGCGGACCATGCCCAAACCGGGCCGATCGCGGCGCTGCCCCTCGACTCCGCCGACGCGGACCGGGACGCGCGGTTCTGGTCCTGGCTCACTGGCTGGATCCGGGTCCCGGGACGGTTGCCCACACTGCGCCACCCGTCGCTGCGGGGCCCGCTCCTCGTCCTCTGCCCTGAGCCGTCACCCAAGGGCACCGCGAAGAATCGGCTGCACCTGGACGTCAGGCTCGAGGATGGGGATGATCCCGACGACGTCGCGGCGGGCATCATCGAGCGGGGCGGCCGTGAACTGCGCCCCGACTGGGGCGACCTGCCGTGGCGTATCTACGCCGATCCGTCGGGCAACGAACTGTGCGTGCTGCCGGCCCACTCCTGACAGCGGGCCTCACGCCGACACCGCCGGGATCACGTCGGGAATCCCTTTGCCGTAGTCCTGAGCTGCATCGATGTCCCCGAAGGTCGTCAGGCACTCCACCCGAGGACGGTGCCCCCGAACACCATCGCGCCGAACCACGTCACCACCGCGACGACAGGCACGAGGAGTAGCCGATAGGACCGGCGCAACGCCAACTTCACGCCGACACAGGTCAGCACCAGCCACCAGCCGAGGAACACTGCCAAAGCCCAGAGCGGGGCGACGAGACCGCTGGTCAGGTAGAGATACCCAACCGCGAGCTGAGCGGCTGCGGCAAGGACGGCAGTCACCACGTACAACGCGAGGCCCCCGCGGTCGAGTGCGGGCTCGGGATAGTGCACACCCGCAGTCTAATCGGGCCGTTGGGGGGACACTGTCGTGGTGGGGAGAGAGGACGCAGGCCGTGGACTCGGGGATCGTGAAGCTCATCCTCCTAGCGCCACACCCAGGCACAGGAAGGCGACATGAGCGAGGACCGCAGACGGGAACTGGGTGCATCAGATGCCCCGGTCGAGGACGAACTGAAGGAGTCCTTCGACAAGACGATCGAAGAAGGCGCCGAAAGACTCCATCGCACCACGAGGAACATCCTCGTGACCGGTGTCTTCGGGGGGTTCGAGATCGGCCTCGGAATCATGGCCTATCTGGCCGTCATGCACGAGACGGGAAACCATCTGCTCGCCGGCCTCGCCTTCAGCGTCGGCCTCGTCGCGCTCCTGTTGGCGCACAGCGAGCTCTTCACCGAGAACTTCCTCATGCCGGTCGCCGCCGTCGTCGCCAGAGAGGGAAGCATCGCCCAGCTGGGAAAACTATGGGCGGGCACCCTCGTGGCCAACCTCGCCGGTGGGTGGGCTTTCGTTTGGATCGTCATGCAGGCCTTCCCGGAGTGGACCGACACGGTCAGCGAGAGCGCACACCACTACTTCGACGCGCCCTTCTCCCTGCAGACCGTCGCCCTCGCCGTCCTCGGGGGAAGCACCATCACCCTGATGAGCCGCATGCAGCAGGGCACGAACAACGACGTCGCCCGGATCGTCGCCACCGTCATCGGCGGATTCCTCCTGGCGGGACTCCAGCTGTTCCACTCCGTCCTCGACTCGCTGCTCATCTTCGCCGCCATCCATGCCGGTGCCGACATCAGCTATGGGCAATGGCTCGGCTGGTTCGGCTACACGCTGCTCTTCAACATGCTCGGTGGACTGGTACTGGTGACCCTCCTCCGGCTTGTTCGTACCAAGGAACTCCTCGAGCAACGCAGGAGCGAAGCCCCGGATGACCCGGAAGCACCGCATGACCGATAGCAGGACTCCGCACGGACACGGAGCCCTGCCCGCGGATGATCAGGGTGCTCCCGGTGCACGACGGCGTGGAGCTGGTCTCGGCTTTCCTCGAGCTTCGGACCGGAGTGTGTTCGGATCGATTCTTATACCCCCCACCGGTGAAAAGGATCGCGATACCCCCCCAGGGTATCTCGGAGATCACTGCGATCCTGGAGGGGCTCCCCTTGCCCACGACATCACCACCTCCCGGCCGGCCGACGGGTCCACCCCTGAAAGGAGTCGGAATCCCGGCCTAACGCTGTTGGTGGTCGCGAGCACCCAGCTGACCGAACGCCCTGGCCCTGATCACCACGACCTTTCCTGCCTTTACAGGCTAACTACTTAGAGACACAATCTAGTCATGGAAGTCTCAGCTGCAGATCCGCGAGTCGCGGCAGGTATCGAATGGCCCAGCGACTGGCTCAGAGCCACCCTGGGTTTCCTGGCGCTCCGAGCACTGTCCGCCGGGCCCTCCTACGGGTACGCGATCATCAGCGAACTGGAGCGACACGGTTTCGGAACCATCAAGGGTGGAACCCTGTATCCGCTTCTCACCCGGTACGAGACAGCGGGCCTGGTGACCACGGAGTGGCGGGCCGGCGAGGGCGGCCCAGGCCGCAAATATTTCGCCCTGACCGATCAGGGCCGCTCCGAACTCACTCGTCTCGGTGGTGACTGGGAGCGCTTCGTCGAGACCAGTGTGCAGTACCTCGATCCCGCACGATCAACAGAGGGGACCTCCGCATGAGGCAGCAGACCAGCGACAAGAAGTGGTTCGACCAGCTCGTCATCGAGCTCCGGCTACGCCAGGTACACGGGAGCGCCATCGGGGACACCGTCGCGAGCGCCAGGGAACTCCTCGGCGACACCGGCCAACAGGCCGAAGAAGCGTTCGGGCCCGCGCGTGATTACGCTGCAGCACTCGAACTCCCCTCCGCGCCCCGGAACGACTGGGTGCGGGATGCGCTCTGGCCATCGCTGCTCGGACTCCTGGCCTTCCTGCTCTTCAACCAGGCAGTCGTGTCATGGACCCGGTCCGAGCTCTTGCTCGTCTCCCCGGCGCAGCTGGCCCTCCTCGCCACACCAGTGGTGCTCGTAGCCTTCCTGCCGCTCTATCTCGACGCCGTCATCCGCCGGATCTGGGTCGGCATCGGCATCAGCGGTATCTGCGCGCTGGCAGGAATCCTGTCGGCCTTCGCTGCCCCTGACGATCGTGCCGAGGCATGGCTGGCAATCGACCCGGTGCCCTGGCTCATCGGCAGCGCCCTGGTCATGGTGGCACTCTCGGTCAGGAACACCGCCCGGTCGTCCCTCTCGACGGACGACGAGATCATCGATCCACGCTCGGGTACCGCGGACACCACCGGAACGGGTGCGAGAGCCCTGGTCCAGGTCACCAACTGGCTGTTCCCCCTCCTCGCCCTCGTCATGCTCGGCCTCGCAGTCGCACTCCGCTAGCGCTGTCAGGGACCGGAACGACTACTGCTGCGGGGCTATGCGCCAGTATGGACATCCCTCGGACGATCGAGCGCAGGCGCCAGGGCTCGGATGACGACAGCGGCGCCGATGAGAGTCGTACCCATGGGGATCAACGCCCAGCGGACCAGCGTCAGAACGATGTCCACTGCTCCTACCCCGATTGCTGCAGTCGGCCCCACGGCCTCTGTGAGCAGACCGAGTAGCTGAGGAAGGAGAACCAGCACGAATCCGCCGGCCACAACGAGGATGACGCCCCACTGAACACACTTCTTCGCTGTCGATTCCACTGTTCCCCCGAACGAAACTTCTAGTTGTCCGCTGATCCTAGTGGCCAGGAGTGAGGAAGGAACAGGTGATCCGCGAGCCAGGTGCAGAATCGTCGGGTCCTTCTGCCACAGGCGAGGTGGACACCGCTCCTGTGTCGGTCCGATCGATGCCATGGAAGACTGCTGGCATGAATGCCCCAGCGCGCGATCACGACCTCGTCCTCTTCGGTGCCACCGGCTTCGTCGGCGAACTGATCGCCGGCTACCTCGCGGTCCACGCTCCACCGGACCTGCGCGTGGGACTCGCGGGGAGGTCGAGGGAGAAGCTCGAGGCGGTACGGCGCAGGCTGCCTGCTGCTGCGCGCGACTGGGCCCTCATCGAGGCCGACTCGGAACACCCTGCGACGCTCGCCGCGCTGGCTGCGGACACCCGGGTCCTCTTCACCACGGTGGGTCCCTATGCGAAGTACGGGCTCCCGGTCGTCGAGGCATGTGCCCGCGCCGGCACGAACTACGGGGATCTGACGGGTGAGGTGTCCTTCGTCCGCGAAGCCATCGATCGCTTCGACGCTTCGGCGAGGACCACCGGTGCACGGATCGTCCATGCGTGCGGTTACGACTCGGTCCCCTCGGACCTCGCGGTGCTCCTCCTGCACCAGGCCGCGGAGTCCGACGGCGCAGGCGGACTGACCGAGGTCCAGCTCGTGGCGACGGCCAAAGGTGGCTTCAGCGGCGGCACCATCGAGTCGATGCGTGGGCAGCTCGATGCAACGCGGTCGGACCCCGTGCTGCGATCACTGCTGGGCGATCCCTACTCCCTCGCTGCGGATCGGGCGGCGGAGCCTTCGACCCGGCAGCCGTCGGATCTGGGGTGGGTCGGCCGCTCGGAGGACGGCCTGTGGACCGCACCCTTCGTCATGGCGTCGGTGAATACGCGCATCGTGCGTCGCAGCAATGCCCTGCAGGGTTGGGCCTACGGTCGGACCCTGCGGTACGGGGAGGTGATGGGCACGCGGCGTGATCCCGCAGGCGCCCTCCTCGCCGGAGCGATGGCGCTCGGCCTGCGGGTGTTCGGAGCCGCGATGGCCTTTCCTCCGACGCGGAAGCTACTGGACCGGGCCCTACCCGCCCCGGGCACCGGCCCGACCGAGGCTGTGCGGACCTCGGGCTGGTTCCGTTCCGAGGTGACCGCGTCGACGGAGAGCGGCCGGCGGTACCGCGCTGTCGCAGCCGGCCCGGGCGACCCCGGATACGCCGCCACCGCCGTCATGGCCGGGGAGGTGGCGCTCTCACTCGCCCTCGACGGCGACCGCCTGCCGCCCGCCGCAGGATCGCTGACCCCGGCGACCGCCCTCGGCGACGTCCTGGTGCAGAGGCTGCGCACGGCAGGCCATACCTACGACGTCACTCCCCTCACCTGACGGACGAAGTGCCTCACTGCCGACAAGCCTGCGACCGATGCCGGGACGCTGGCGCTGTGGCTGGACGGAGAGAGGCCCGAGGCCGAACCACGCGCCCTCGGAGTGCCGGACGAGAACGGCAGAGAAAGCGACAGAACCCACTCTTCGTCCCGATTATCCTGCAACGAGGGACAGTGCCAGGTCGCCGGCAGCACGCAGCGCACGAACGACGGCAGCCTCTGCTCCCGAGCTGATGGTCTTCCCATCGAACGCATCGTCGATCAGGACCTCGATCCGAGGATTCCGATGCCTGGATAACCCGTATCGTTAGGTGCACACGGCCCGAGTGCTCGCAGCATGTGCGCTCTTGTAAGGTGATGTCCGGCCTGTAGCAGAGCGGGCCTGCCAGCCCGGCGCAAGCGCCCAGTGCTTCGCCTTACTCAAGCAGGTTGATCATGCCAGCACACGACCCTCAGGGATCGGGACCGAATCCTCCACGGCCACCGGCCGGTACACTCCCCTTCCCGGATGCGGGAAGCTCGCCAGGTGGCAGTGCGGTACCTGCCGCCATGGGAAGCATCGCGGATCTACCACCCGGGTCGTTACGACTGATCTCCGGGATGGTGGACCTCACGGCGGACTTCCACCCGGAACGGCGCCCAGCACGTGGAGCCACCGGTGACGGAACGACGACCGAACTACGCCTGGTTCTCCAACGCCTGGCTGAAGTGACCGACAAAGTCGAGCACCTCACCCGTGCGATCTCACGCCGGGACGTGATCGAGCGAGCCGCGGGAATGTTGATGGAGCGGTACGGGCTCACCAGTGAGCAGGCACTCGAGCTACTGGTCGCGACGAGTTCGGCCGGTAACAGCAAGTTGGCTGCCGTCGCCGCTCATCTGACAGCCACAGGGGTCTTGGAGCAGCCGCCACAGCCTTGACCCACCCTGAGAACGATGGATCGCGGCATGCGTCCCACGGCTGCAGCGGCAGGCAAAGCTTGAGCGAGAGCACGGGTGATGTTGAAAGTCTGCTGCGCATACTGGACGTACGCCTGAAAGATGTTCCGTGCTTCATCGCGCGGGGCTCAGCCGGCCACACCGACGGGCCTCGTGCACGAACGTGGGATCTCCTTCACAGGTCAAGCAGCTGGACTGTGAAGGGGAACCGAACATGGACGAGTAGGGACGGGGTCGGTCGGACTCATCAACCGGTCAAGAAGCCGGCCGGTTCTCTTGTCGCGTCGAAGGACCCTTCACCAGTGACCACCACTGCTTCCTCGTCCCAGGAAACCCCCGCGCTGCCGGCACACACGTCCGGGGTCGGAGCTCATTCCGTCGAGACGGTCGAGTATTTCGTCAACTGCCCGACCGGCATCGTCGAGCACTACTTCGAATCCCCTGCACTGCACTGGTCCGACGAGTTGTACCGCATCCACGGGTACGAACGCGGCGAGATCGTACCGACCCTCGACCTCGGCATCTCCCACTTCGAGCCGGCCGATCAGGACGCGGCCAGGTCCCTGTGGGAGAGCCTGTTGAGCAAGGGTGGTCCGCGCTCGGCGTACCTGTCCCTGCGACATGTGACCGGAAAGGCCCGCAAGGTGTTGATCTCGGGCGACTACATCCTCAAAGAGGGCGAACACGGCAGTGAGCCTATCGGGGTCTGGGCTCTGGTCGTGGATCTGACCAGGTCCATCCACACGGATACGCACCGATTGGCGAATGAAGCGTTAGCCGCGTCGGCCGTGAAGCGCAGCGTGATCGAGCAAGCCAAGGGCATTCTGATGGCTCGAGGCGGGCTGACAGCATCTGAAGCCTTCGATCGGATCAGGCAGCGGAGTCAGCTGACCAACCGGAAGGTGATCGCCATCTCGCAGGACATCATCGATCGCACTCACCAACTCAACCAGCAGAGCCGGCCTGAACTCCTTGCCCGGGCATTGCTGGATCTGTTGCCGACACCCTGAACTGTCCCAGCCACTCCTTCCGGGACCTGGCACTTCACCGGTGCTCGACGGCGGACTGCCGGCTCCTGCGGTGTCCTGGAAGCTGTCGACTCCACGCCTTCTGGGCCTGCCTGTACCGCGTTCTTGTATAAGGGGCCCTTTCAGGGTTCTTGTATAAGGGGCCCTTTCAGGATTGGATCGCTTCATGAACCCGACCCGGCTCAACACGAGCGCCTTACCGGAGAACCTTGCACTCCTGATCACAGGTATCGGCGTGGCGGCCGTCATCGTGGTGGTGGCGTGTGCGGTCGTGATGCACTACATCGACAGGTCCAAGGAACAGCGTTCCAAGCAGTAGGTCGGACGATGGGGTCCGATCCACGCTGCGCAACCTACTGATCGCCATCAGTAGCCGAGGGCTAGGGTGAGCCATGACGACCATCGTCGAGCCACAGTGGCTCGAACGATCCGGTACGTCCGGGAACCAGTCGTCGATCCAGCTCCTCGGTTCGATCACGACGGCAAGAGACCGCAACTGGAATGTCGCTCCCGACCACGAGATCGACGCATTCCGTGCCGTCCGCTCCCCTACGAAAGGTTGTCCGGTGGCCCGCAACAGCAGCACGACGTCATCTCCCGTCGACTCACCTCCCCGCTTCATCGACCCGAGGCGATGGGGAACCCTGATCGGATTGTTCGGTGCAGGTGTCTTCGTCTTCTCGTACACGCCGGGATTCGCAGGGTTCACGACGGTGGCCGCACGCATCCTGGTCATCGCTGCAATCACCGGTACGCTCTGGTTCCTCTTCGCCTCTCCGCGTTTCCTCGGCCCGTTCAGTGCTCCTCGTGGTCGGCACATCGAGATCTACCTGCTGTGCGTGATCATGGAATTCGCGCTCATAGCCTTCGGCACGGGACGGCTTACATCGTTGGGGAAACCAGAACTTCAGCCCGCGCTGATCGCCCTGGTCGTCGGTCTCCACTTCATACCCTTCGCCTGGGCCTTCAGGGAACGTATGTTCTACACGCTCGGTTCAGTCCTTGCCCTCCTCGGTGGTGCTGGTCTGCTCATCGGCACAGGAACCAGCGCACTGACAGCGGCGGTGGGAGCTGGGCTCATGATGTCGCTCATTCTGCTTGCCTACAGTCTGGGGATGTTCGCGGGCCCGCGACCGGGAAATGATCGATAGCAGGCACTGATGCCGCTGGGTTCTCCCGCTCGCTATCGGATGGCATTGTCGAGTCGCTGCAACCATGACTGGAACTTCTCGGGGCCGTCGAAGTGGGCACCGGGTAGTCTGCTCACGTCCGGAGCCATGTCAGGGCCATCGACGACGAGCGTGTAGCCCCCTGCTGAGGTTGCCACGTCGAAGGCAGGCAGGTCGCCCCGATCATCACCCGCGTACGCGACGGTCTGCAGTCTCCAGGTACTGATGATGCGTCGGAGTGCTGTGCCTTTGTCCTGCTGCAGGGGCATGCGGAGTTCCTCCACGAATTTGCCGGGTTCGCGCCGCAGCGCGTGAGTGTCGATCACTTCCTGAAGGAGCGGAGTGATCAACTTCGTCGCGACATCGCGGTCTGGTGCACGCCGCCAGTGAACGGCGACTGCGAGCGATTTGTCTTCGACGTATACACCCTCGACACCGTCCAACTCCCGGTGCAGCACCGCGGTGGCGTCTTCGACGGCGGTCATCCACTGTCGCGCTTCGGGAACGACCTCGATGCCGTGATCGGTGAGGTGTTCGAGACCGTAGGAACCATACAGTTCTACCCCTGGGATGGTTGCCCGCGCAGCGAGGAAGCCGGCCGGGCGTCCGGAGAGGAGGGCGACGACCGACAGCTTGGTCGCCAGACTCCTGAGGATCTCCTCGGTACCGTCCAGTAGCTCGCTGGCATCAGGATCATCGGTGATCCGGGAGAGGACACCGTCGAAGTCCATCACCAACCCGGCGCTCTCGTTCGTCGCCAGAGCTTGCACTACGGAGGTCTCCAGGTCCATGTATCCACCCTAGACCGACGGCGTCACTCACCATTCGCGTGGACGACCCTCGATCCGGGATGCGGAACGGGCATATTCACCGTGACTCCCGCAGGTGAAGGACGGGACGTCTTGAGTGTGGACCCGTCGCCCACCATGCTCTCCTACGCACAGCACAGGGAGGGAGCCGACACCGTCGAGTGGATCCTGGGTGACAGCGGAAGCGTTCCACGCAGCAGGCTTCGATGTCGAGGCCACCTACGGGACCTGGATGCGGACGCCGTTCGACGACACCTGCCCCCTCATCATCCTGATCGCAAGAGCACTCTGAGGATTTGTGTGCCGTTCACTCAGCGGCCTGCTTCGACCTGCGCACTTCGAGGCGCTCCACATGCACGACGAGAATGTCCACCTGACGGACGAACATTGATGCTCGCTCAGGCTACGAAGATGCAGAACGGATGACCAGCGGGATCGGCGTAGACGTATAACGGCTCGTTCGGGTCGTCCGTACGATCGAACCGGAGCTCTGCACCCAGTGCCAGTGCCCTGGAATGGTGATGCTCGAGCGCTTCCCGGTCGGGAACGGTCAGATCGAGGTGCATCTGCATCGGCACATCGGGCCTGGGCCAGGTCGTCCGCTCCAGGTGGTCGACCTGCTGGAAAGCGAGGGTGCTGTTTCCCTGCCCGTCAGTGAGAACGAGCCAATCGACATCATCACGCGTGCCCTCATCCGCGGGCTCGTCTCCTGGCCGGTACTGGAACCCGAGGAGTTGTCGGTAGAACTCCGCCAGCCCTCGCACATCGGTCGTGTCGAGAACCGTCTGCAGTATCCGAGGGAAACCGGTCATGAGCCGAGACTGACGTTCGACGGACACGAGTTGTGGTCTTCGGAGAACACCGCCGGTGACGTGTGCGTGCTCACGCCGTGGCTTTCCACGTGAGGACCGAGGCTCCTGCTTTCATTGCAGGTCCGGCGGGCACCGCCCTCATCAGGGTGTTCCGCACAGTGATTCCGATCCTGCTCTGCACGTCAGCTCCGACCTGCCCGGCGCGGCGCGATCGGCGGATCATTTTCTGGGTGCACGGGCGGCGGACTGCGTCGAAAGAGCGCACAGCGGATTGCAGGGGCACTCCCTCCCTGACGGGTCGACCGATCAGAAGCCCGATGCATGCGCCGTCCTCCAGGGAGGAGTTCGCTCCTTGCCCCATGGTGGGGATCATGGCGTGTGCCGCGTCGCCGATGAGCACCACCCGTCCGAAGATGTAGGTCCGAAGGTTCGGGGGGAGGTCGTAGACGTCGTGACGCATGACTCGATCGCCCGGGGTGAGTTTGATGAGGGGTCGTACGGGGTCCGCCCAGCTCCTGAAATGATGCATGGCGGCCGATTTTTCATCGGGCCGACGATGGCCTTCCTTCGAAGAGGTATAGCCGTACCAGTACACCTGGGCAGCTCCGATACGCACCGCTCCGAACTCTGTTCCCCGGCCCCATCTGACGACGAAATCCTCGGTAACCAGCGCGGAGTCGGCGACGATTCCGCGCCATGACGACTTGCCACTGAAGCGGGGCCCTGTTCCAGGAGCAACGAGGCCCCTGACAGTGCTGCGAAGACCATCAGCCCCGACGACGAGATCGGCGTCGTAGGATATGGTGCCCTTCGCGCTGACACAGTCCACTCGCGCCGTGGCTCCGCCCGGTGTACCCGGAGCGACGCTGACGACGCGGGTACCGCTCATCAACTCGGCCCCGTGGGTAGCGGCCAGCAGCGAGCCATGGAGGTCTTGTCGGTGGATCCCGTAGACCTCCTGGCCCGAACCGGACGCACGCGGTACGCGCAGCAACCATGAGCCGTGTTCATCGGTGGTACCGGCCATCCGCACCCGGTAACCGGCATCGCGGACAGCGGTGTCGACGCCGATGGATGCCAGTGCCGACATCCCATTAGGAGTGATTGTCAGGCCTGCACCGACCTCGGTGAAGGCTCGCGCCTGCTCGAGCACTGTCACCCTCCAGCCCTCGTGCAGAAGGGATACCGCCGCAGCCAGACCTGCAATGCCTCCGCCGACAACTACTGCATGGTGCTCTACCGTCATGACAACACCCTTCCGCTTGCCTCCACCAACCGGAGCCTACGCCGAGCAGCCTCCGATCACGGTCACGGGAACGCTGAGCGAGCAGAGCAGCAAGCTCTCACCTCGAACGATAGCCGCGCTCCTGCTCGCAGTCCGGGTGCGGTAGCTTGGACGCAATCCCGACGAATCGATGCATGGGCCGCTTCCGCGGCAACTCGTCAGGCCACTCACCGCAATCCATCCACTCCTTGCTCTTCCGTCGCTCAGGAGATACTCATGGCCCCAAGCCGCAATCCACTCGATGACCTGCGCGAGACGCTCGGCCATTTCACGGACCAGCTCAAATCATCGGGGTCGGACCGCGTCGAGGACCTGCGCGGCGAGTACTTCCCGGCGCGTCCCGGTCCCGCTCGCCCGCTGGCCGAGGTGCAGGCCGAACTCGACGCCCTGGTCGGGCTGGACACCGTCAAGGAGCAGGTGCGAGCGCTCGTCGCCCTCCTGCAGGTGCAGGCCCGTCGCAAGGCCCACGGCCTGCCGGAGGTCGCTACCTCCCAGCATCTGGTGTTCCTCGGGAACCCGGGTACCGGCAAGACCACCGTGGCGCGGCTCCTCGCCGAGATGTACCGCGCTGTCGGGCTGCTGCAGAAGGGACATCTTGTGGAGGTGGACCGGTCCGGCCTCGTGGGGCAGTACGTCGGTGCGACAGCCATCAAGACGGACCGCGTGATCCGGCGTGCCCTGGACGGCGTCCTGTTCATCGATGAGGCGTACGCCCTGACCCCGGAGGACGGCCGCATGGACTTCGGTCCTGAGGCCATCGAGGTCCTGCTCAAGCGGATGGAGGATCATCGTCACCGCCTCGTGGTCATCGTGGCCGGATACCCGCAGCTGATGGAGGCGTTCCTCCTGTCGAATCCCGGCCTGCGGTCGCGCTTCGCGCGGGAAATCACGTTCCCGGACTACTCGATCGACGCGCTCCAGACGATCTTCCACCAGATGCTCGCTCAGCACGAGTACGTCCTGGCGCCGGGGGCTGACGACATGCTGCGTCGCATCTTCTCGGGCCTCCATGTCGGTGAGGACTCGGGCAACGCCCGTTTTGCCCGGACGCTGTTCGAGCAGGCGCTCAACCGGCAGGCGCTGAGGCTGTCACTCGATGAGGGCCGCGACTTCGATGCGCTCGACCGGGAGGACGTCATGACGCTCACCGCGGACGATCTCGTCGAGGCTGCGCAGGCGCTGGGCGGCGAGCCGGAGCCGGAGCCCCGTTCCGAGCCGGAGCCGACGCACTGGTGGAACTGGCGGACCTGGCCGTAGCCGGCAAGGCCACCAGGTCCAATCCCAGGGATCCTCGTCCTCTACCGGTTCATCGTTCAGCCATTCCCCATCGAACCGCCACTGCAAGCCAGGAACCAATCGTCGATCGGCCCAGCACGAACCAGGCGTCGTCTCTTCCGATTCCGTGTCGCTGAACGGAGAGCGATGAGACTTCCTCGACCGGTCGGGAGCAACGCTGTCTCCATCGACTCACCCTGAAGCCTCGAGTCCATCAGCAGTCGAAGCGTGGCCGCGGAAGCGCCTCGTCATGGGAGGGTCAAAGTGTTGCTTCAGGACCTCCGCCAACGGGTCCGCTGCAGGGCTGCTCGAGCCGACTCCAGACGTGATCCTGTGCAGCTGTTTTCATCGATGACGGTTGGGTGTTGAATGAGCGCACCCCTTGCGGGGTCCACCGGCACGGTGTTCAGCCGACCGGGCGGAGAAGAAATTGTATCGGAATCTATGGATGGAAGAGGACATGATGCAGCGACGACACAATGGTGTGTATTCGTTCCTCGCCGTGACGCTCGTGGCGCTCACTGCGTGCTCGGGAGGATCCGGGGAAGAGTCTCCGGATCCTGATTCGCTGACGGTGTGGACGACGGAAGACCTGCCGGACCGGGTGGCTTCCCAGCAGGCCATCATGGATCGCTTCACCGAATCGTCCGGGGTCCAGGTGGAACTCGTCGCGATTGCGGAAGATCAATTGACGTCCGTGCTGTCCTCCTCGGCTGCCTCGGGTGAGCTACCGGACGTCATTGGAGCGCTCTCCCTGAACGGGATGAATCAGCTCTTCACCGATGGACTGCTGGACACATCGGCTGCGGCAGCGGTCGTGGAGGAACTCGGTACGGACACCTTTTCCGCCCGCTCCCTCGAGCTGACCTCGTCGGAGGACCAGCAGCTGTCGGTCCCCAGCGATGCATTCGCTCAACTCCTCTTCTACCGGCTGGATCTGTTCGACCAGGCGGGGCTCGACGTCCCGAACTCCTATGAGGCGATAGAGGCCGCCGCCGAAGAGCTGAACTCCGATTCCCTGGCCGGGATCGTCGCCGCCACGGCACCCGCTGATTCGTTCACCCAGCAGACGTTCGAACAGTTCGCGCTGGCGAACGGATGCGAATTGGTGGACGACGACGGCAACGTCACGCTGGACAGCAGCCAGTGCCAGGATGCCTTCACCTTCTACTCGGATCTCCTGCGCGAGTATTCCGTGCCCGGCAACCAGGACGCGGACACCACACGAGCGAGCTACTTCGCGGGCGAAGCGGCCATGACCGTGTGGTCATCGTTCCTCCTCGACGAACTCGCGGGGCTGCGCAGCGACGCCCTGCCCACGTGCCCGGAGTGCGCGGACAACCCCACCTTCCTTGCCGAGAACACCGGTATCGTGACCGCCATCAAGGGTCCCGACGGCGATGAGGCTGCCGGGTACGGCGAGGTGGTGTCGTGGAACATCCTCAACGACGCATCGCCCGCCGCGCAGGAACTGGTCACTTTCATGATGAGCGACGGATACCAGGACTGGTTGGCAGTCGCCCCCGAAGGAAAAATCCCTGCACGGTCGGGGACTGCTGACAATCCGACCGAGTACGCCGATGCGTGGCAGGGACTCGAGGCCGGTGTCGACACCAAGGCCTTGCTGTCCTCGGTCTATCCCGCCGAGACGCTCGACGAGATCACCCAGAGCACCGACCGTTTCAGGCGATGGGGCATCCCCCAGGGCCAGGGCGCGCTGGCCTCGGCGGTCAGCGGACAGTTCATCGCCCCGCAGATCATCGCATCCATGGTCAGTTCGGGCACCAGCGGCGAGGACGCGGCGAACCAGGCCCAGGACGAGGCCGAGACGCTGAAGAACGATCTGGGCCAGTGACGATCGTGGGCCCGCAATGGGTGCACCGCGTGTCCGCCACGGCTTGCCGCTGAGGAGCAGGAGATGACGTCGACTCCCACGTCCCGCCGGCGGACGCTGTCACAACGGGACGCACGCACGGGGATCCTCCTGATGTCCCCCACCCTGTTCATCGTGCTCGCCGTCGTGGTCCTGCCGCTGGTGTGGTCCATACTGATCGCCTTCCAGCAGTTGAGGCTGCTGGAAATCGGTACGGCGAGTCCGTTCCGGCCTCTGACGACGGCCAACTTCGAACGCGTGTTCGCCTCGGGGGAGCTCTGGGTGAGTCTTGGTACGACCTTTGTCTACACCGCGGGCTCTGTACTGCTATCCATCACCCTGGGCCTGATCGCCGCGATAGCAGTGCGCAAGCCCTTTCGAGGCAGGACCTTCGTCCGGGCAGCGTTCCTCCTGCCGTATGTGGCCCCGGTCGTCGCCGTCACCTTCGTGTGGCGCACCATGCTCAGTCCGCAGTTCGGCATCGTCAACGAAGCGGGGCAGTCACTGTTCGGGTGGGCACAACCCATCCCCTTCCTTTCCGAAGCGCAGCGCACCCTCGAGATCCTGGGTGCGGAGTTCCCGATACCGACCGCACTGATGACCGCGATCGCGTTCGAAGGGTGGAGGTACTTCCCGTTCGCTTTCCTGTTCCTCATGGCGCGACTCGAGGCACTGTCGGCCGAGACGGAAGAAGCGGCACTCGTGGACGGCGCCACCCCTCTTCAGTCCTTCCGCTACATCGTCCTGCCGCAACTCATGCCGGTCATCGCCCTCCTCGCGATCCTCCGGACCATTTGGACGTTCAACGAATTCGACGACATCTTCCTGCTCACCGGCGGAGCAGCCGGTACGGGCGTTGCCAGCGTCCGTGTCTACGAATTCCTCACCGTGCAGCGCAATGTCGGAGCAGCATCAGCACAGTCCCTCATCCTGTCCCTGGTCCTGATCGTGATGCTCGCCCTCTACATGGCACTGCTGCGCAAGCGAGGAGAACGACTATGAGTACGCCTGCTGCACAGACCCGACCCGACGCCCACAGCACCCCGGCGCCGACCAGCCGCACGGCGCCGTCACCGCCCCGGCGTCGCCCGACCCGCTATGCGCTCGAACGGAGGATATTCGCCGTTCTGAGGTGGGTCGTGATCGCCGGCTTCCTCCTCGTGACTCTGCTGCCGTTCTACTACATGGTCCTGCTGTCCCTGAAGCCGATCGAATCACTGCTACGCGACCCCGCGTCCGTGATCGTGACACCTGCGGAGTTCACCCTCAGAGCCTATGAACAGGTACTCACCCCCGTGTCAGCAGGCGGCCAGGGATTCGGGACCTTCCTGCTCAACAGCGCCTTCGTCGCCATCAGCGCAGTCATCCTGTCCCTGATCGTCGCGGTCCCCGGTGCGTACGCGGTGGCACGTCTGCCCTTCTTCGGGCACCGGCAGGTGAACGCCCTGTTTCTCGCGGCGTACCTCTTTCCTGCCATCGTCATGGCCATCCCGCTGTTCGTCCTGTTCACTCGTCTGGGACTCCGCGGTTCTCTCGTGGGCCTGGTGCTGGTCTACATCGCCCAGACAGTACCCGTCGCCATCTATATGCTGCGCAACTACCTCGAGACGGTTCCCGTCTCGGTCGAAGAAGCCGGTCTCGTGGACGGGCTGAGCCGCTTGGGCGTGCTCCGCCGCATCAGCCTGCCTCTCATCACACCCTCCATCATGGCTACCGGGCTGTTCATCTTCATGATTGCGTGGAACGAGTTCCTCTTCGCGCTCCTGTTCCTCGTGGAGAAACGTGAAAGCTGGACCGTTTCGCTGGGCTTGTCGCAACTGTCCGGAAGTGCGGAGATCCCCACGACCGTCCTCATGGCAGGCTCGGTGGTCCTCACGTTACCCATCCTGATCGTGTTCTTCTCGACAGAACGTCTTCTCACCGGCGGGCTGACCGCCGGCGCAGAAAAAGACTGACCACGCACCTCGCCGGCAGGCCTTCCGGATGGACCCTGCTCAGGATGGCTCTTTGTCGTGCTGCGTCTCCAATTCCCTGCGCAGTTTCCTCATTCCGTCGCGGATCCGCGTTTTCGCCGTGGGGGCGGGGATCCCGAGGTGCTCGGCCACTTCGTTGTAGGTCAGGTGAGAAAAGTACGCCAGGGAGATGGCTTGATGCTGCAGTGGTGACAGGACGGACATGGCGGCCTGCACATCCGCTGAGTTCTCCCGTTCCAGGACTGTTTCTGCGACCTCGTCGAAGCCGGTGTCCCAGTTGCGTCGCCCCCACTTCTCATCGCGGGCCCGGCGGGTAGTGTCCATCCGAAGGCGGTCCACCGCTCGGCGATGCGCGAGGGTCATGAGCCAGGACACCGGGTGGCCGAGCTCCGGCCGGTAGCGATCGCCCTGCTCCCACACCATCAGGAACACCTCCTGGGTCACCTCCGCGCAACTGTCGGGGTTCTGCAGTGTCTTGCGCACCATCCCGTAGACCCTGCGCGCGCACTGCTCGTACAAGATCTGGAAAGCCTCCGGATCCTTGGACCCCACAGCGAGGAGAACAGCAGCAAGATCCAGTGATGCATCCCCCGCACCGGGAAATGGGCCGCGACGAGCGGTGCTGGAACGGTAAGAGCTCCGCGGTTCGGGAGTGGAGCCACGGACGGCGAGAGGCAAGGTGGAGGAAATGGCGGGGCTTCCTGACTGAGACCGGAACCGGAGCGCTCGTGCCGCCGCTTCACAGGTGAAGAGCTACGCCCTTCGCCCTGAATGTAATCTGTTCCACCACGGCACGTCCACCGAACACACCAGTCTCAGCTGTCACAAGGGCCACCGCGGTTGCGCCAGCCCAGCCTGCCGTGCAGGTCATCATGACGGCACGAAGCACTGATACTGTTCGGGACGCGGTCGATCCTGCAGTGGGCGACGTGCCGTCGCACGCGCGTACTGGTTTAATGAGCAGGTTCATTGTCAGGGCAGGCAGCGCCGACGAGAGCAGAATTGCACAGGCAGAACAGGTGGAGGCATTGGAATGCGTGGAGGACCGCAGCGAGCGCTGATGATCCAGGCCATCGCCGCTGCGGCGCTGACGATGGACGTCATCACGGACCGGTACCTCACCTCGGGCGGCGCCGCGTCCCCTGAAGCCGTCAACAGGTACCTGAGCGGCCTGGGCGACCTCCCGTCCCGCGAAAGCGATCGACTCGCCGATACCGTGAACGACCTCGGCCGGAAGTCACCAGCTCTGCCGGTTCCCTATCTGAAGGAAGACACCGCCGGCGATTCTCCTGAACAATCACGACGCTCTCTCGGAGCCTCCGGCGCATTTCTGCTCTCCGACTCAGAACAAGAACAAGCACGCATCGACGCCGTCACCCGCACAAACCTTCTCGACACACCTCCCGAGGAACGGTTCGACCGCATCACCCACACTGCGCAACGCCACTTCGAGGTCAGCACCGCGATCGTCACCCTCATCGACGACAAACGGCAATTCCTGAAGTCGGTCATCGGCCCGGTGGAGCAGAACATGCCCAGAGCCCGGTCATTCTGCAACACCACCATCCGGACCCCTTCCCCACTCATCGTCCGCGACACCTTCCACGACGAACATTTTCGGTGGAACCCGCTCGTCCTCGGAGAGCCCTTCATCCGCTTCTACGCCGGATACCCGCTGCGAAGCCCTGACGGCTGGATCATCGGTACCCTCTGTGTCATAGACCAGCACGCACGCACCTTCTCGGACGCGGACGAGCACTCCCTGCGCCGCCTCGCGGAGATCACCGAACACGAACTCGCCGCCTGACCGAGCTCCCCACCCCCAACGCTTCCTGCACCGGTCAAGGGCGTCTTCATCCTTTGATGACGATGGCAGCCTTCACGGACCGCTATAGGGGTTACTGGGTTACTCCGCGCGGCAGGTAAGGACCTTGTCACGGTCCATTGACATGACGGAACAGTGCACTGATCCTATTGGGACGGTGGCAGTTCCCGTCGTGTGACCAGCATCTGCACGCCGGTCATCCCTGTGCTTCACCCCGGGTTGTGCCGTCATCCAGAAAGGATTCAACGTCGAATCGAGGACATGATGAACAATTGGCAACTCGCCTCGGCGCTTGTCACGGCAAGCGCTGTTGTTTTCACCGGCGCCGTTTCAGCATCAGCAGCAGCTTCAACCGGTGCCTCTGTGTACAAGCAGCTCGGATGCGTGGACTACGGCCACGTCGAGGTGTGCGGGACGATCCACTCCACCATCACGGTGATCGACACACCCTCGGGGCATGTGGTTATGCGCGGCAGCACCCGCTATGACACGACGACCACGTTCGATGAGGGCTACTCCTACTCGACAACAGGCTCCATGCGGTCCCATCTGTTAAGGAAAGACGATCAGAACACGGTCTATCATGACCAATTGACCGAGACCCTTGTCGACCCGCACCTGGGTATCTGCACAGCAGTCATCGATGTGCACTACGCCGCCGGCGAGCTCCAATTCGAACAACGCAGCTTCGAGTGCGTGTAGGGGCACTGCGCGGAAGCCGGATTCGATGATGCGGTCGAATCGTCGGCTGAGTGATTCGTTCGCCCGGACCGCCGCTGAGGCCAGAGGCACTGGATGAGCCTGGCCGTGTCAGCGGCCAGGCCAGTCTGGCGGGTAGGGCGGGCCACCGGCTCAGCCTAAGCGAGCGAGATCCCGTCGGATGTAGCGCAGGTGCGCCCACTCCTCCTCCAGGATCACGCGGATGCAGTCACCGACGCTGGGACGCCAGTCGTCGCCGCCCCACGGGTTCTCACGTTCTTCCGCGAGCAGGTCCGTCGTAGCCGTGGCCAGGAAGTCGGTCACCTGTCCCTGTCGTTCGGCCCGGACGTCGAGGATCTCCTCGTACGTCGGCGGGTCAGCGCGGAAGATCGACATGTCGAAGCCCATCTGGTCGGCGCCGGTGAAGATCTGCCCGAGTTCGTGGAACGGTTGCTGTATCTGCAGGATCCCGCCGCGGAGCCAGGCGTCTGTCGCCAGGATGAGGTGCCGTAGGGTCTGGGCCAGGGACCACTCGTCCTCCACATGGGCATCGACCAGGTCCTGCGGCGTGCCCGTCACCGTCTCCTGCCACGCGGACTGCACCGCCATCCACCCCTCGCGGAGGCCTTCGGACGTCTGGGCCTTCTGCAGCTCGCGGCCCGGGAACTGCCGGTTGAGTTCGGCGTCCACGAGCGGCACCACGTCGACGCCGTTGACGAACAGGCTGCCGAAGAACAGGTCATGACTGTCGATGTCGAGTCCGTCCACGTCGACACCGCGCATCGTCACACCACTGACGTCGGAGAATCGTAGGGTGGCGCCCTTGAAGTTCGCTTTGACGAAGGTCGCGCCCTCGAATTCCTTCGTGCCGGAATAGGTCGTCATCGCTCCATTATCAGCGCCGCCGGGGACACTTCGAGGCTGGGACAACACAGCGCGCGATCCTTCGAGGGATACAGGCGAGCAGGTGTTCTGGTGGCCCAGGCTACGACGGCGCCGGGCCGGGCCCACGTGCAGTCGTAGCCGTCGCGTACGATGTCCTCTGGATCAGCTCGTCGTCGGTGTGGTCGATCGATTCCGCAACGGCCCGGCACCTCCTATCAGGAGGATCGGAGCAGGTCGGCAATGGCCGTGAAGCCCAGCCGCTCCGCGTTCTGCAAAGCCGTTCTGCCCTCGACATCCCGGATGTCGGGATCTGCTCCCGCTTCCAGGAGCTGACGCACCACCTCCACCTGGTTCGGCCCACCGTCGTTGAGCAGGATGGCTTCCTGGAGTGCGGTCCAGCCGAGGTTGTTGACATGGTCCACATCGGTACCGGCGGCGATAAGGATGCTCACCGTCTCGACATAGCCGTGCTCACTCGCCGGAATCAGGGCTGTTCCCCCGTATCGGTTGGTGCTCCGCACGTCAGCCCCAGCGGCAAGCGTCAGTTGCAGGACCTCATTGAACCCCTCCGCTCCCGCGTACAGGAACGCGGAATCCTGGAGGTCGTCCTTGGCGTTGACATTCCCGCCCGCGTCGATGAGTTGGCGGACCCGGGTGGGATCATTCGCTTTCGCAGCAAGGATCAACTGACGGTCGACGTCCGCCTGGTCCTCGGGTGAGAGCGCCGGTGGCTCGAAGGGCGACACCGTCGCTGACGGCAGGGGCGCGTCGGGCGGCGGGTTCGACGGCGTGGCCGGCGTGGTCGGCCGCGACGGCGGCTCGGTCAGCACCGTGGGAGGAGCCCCGGACCGGGACGGCCGGCCCTCCGTAGCCGTCCCGGTCCGGGTCTCCTCCGACGACGACGAACCTCCGTCCACCGGTGCGCACCCGGCCAGAGCCAGGCCCGCGAGGAGGGTCGTCATCGTCATGGTCCAGAGGACCGGCGCACGCATGCGCAACGTCGATATCTCCCGGGCGGTGAGACCGCCCGGGTGCGACCGTTCGGCGCGCGAACGACGCCGGAGGGTTAGAAGTCCCAGTCCTCGTCCTCGGTGTTCACAGCCTTGCCGATGACGTACGAGGAGCCC
Source organism: Arthrobacter sp. UYP4 (assembly GCF_057291175.1). Classification (NCBI taxonomy): domain Bacteria; kingdom Bacillati; phylum Actinomycetota; class Actinomycetes; order Micrococcales; family Micrococcaceae; genus Arthrobacter; species Arthrobacter sp. UYP4. The sequence continues at coordinate 193,095 of NZ_JBXAVU010000001.1, read as the reverse complement.
GAACCGGAGAAGAAGTCGTGGTTCTCGTCGGCGTTCGGGGACAGCGCCGAGAGGATCGCCGGATTCACATCGGTCACGGACGACGGGAACATCGCCTCGTAGCCCAGGTTCATCAGCGCCTTGTTGGCGTTGTAGTGCAGGAACTTCTTGACGTCCTCGGCCAGGCCGACGGAGTCGTACAGGTCGTGCGTGTACTGGACCTCGTTCTCGTACAGCTCGAAGAGCAGCTCGAACGTGTAGTCCTTGAGCTCCTGGCGGCGCTCCGGCGTCGCGCTCTCCAGCCCGCGCTGGAACTTGTACCCGATGTAGTACCCGTGCACGGCCTCGTCGCGGATGATCAGGCGCACCAGGTCCGCTGTGTTCGTGAGCTTGGCGCGCGAGGACCAGTACATCGGCAGGTAGAAGCCGGAGTAGAACAGGAAGCTCTCGAGCAGCGTCGAGGCGACCTTGCGCTTCAGGGGATCATCGCCGCGGTAGTAGTCCGTGACGATGTTCGCCTTCTTCTGCAGGTTCACGTTCTCCGTGGACCAGCGGAAGGCCTCGTCGATCTCCTTGGTGGAGGCCAGCGTGGAGAAGATCGAGGAGTAGCTCTTCGCGTGCACCGACTCCATGAACGCGATGTTCGTGAGCACGGCTTCCTCGTGCGGCGTAACCGCGTCGGGGATGAGGCTGACGGCACCGACGGTTGCCTGCACGGTGTCGAGCAGGGTGAGGCCGGTGAAGACGCGCATGGTGAGCGTCTGTTCCTCCGGAGTCAGGGTCGCCCATGACTGCACGTCGTTGGACAGCGGCACCTTCTCGGGCAGCCAGAAGTTGTTCACCAGGCGGTTCCAGACGTCGACGTCCTTGTCGTCCTGGATGCGGTTCCAGTTGATGGCCTGGACCTGGTCGACGAGCTTCAGCTTCTCGCTCATGGTGTGTTCCTTGTCTGCGTGTAAGTAATGCCGGTGATACCGGTGGAGCCTGGAGTGTCAGGCCGGGCGGAATGCCCGGCCTGACGACTTAGTTGCCTAGAGCATGCAACTGACGCAGCCCTCCACCTCGGTCCCCTCCAGCGCGAGCTGGCGGAGACGGATGTAGTAGACGGTCTTGATGCCCTTGCGCCAGGCGTAGATCTGCGACTTGTTGATCTCACGCGTGGTGGCGGTGTCCTTGAAGAACAGCGTCAGGGACAGGCCCTGGTCCACGTGCTGCGTAGCAGCGGCGTAGGTGTCGATGATCTTCTCGTAGCCGATCTCGTACGCATCCTGGTAGTACTCCAGGTTGTCGTTGGTGAGGTACGGGGCCGGGTAGTACACGCGGCCCAGCTTGCCTTCCTTGCGGATCTCGATCTTCGACGCCACCGGGTGGATGGAGGACGTCGAGTTGTTGATGTACGAGATGGACCCGGTGGGCGGGACGGCCTGGAGGTTCTGGTTGTAGATGCCGTGCTCCATGACCGAGGCCTTCAGGGCACGCCAGTCCTCCTGCGTGGGGATGTGCACGTCGGCGAACAGCTCACGGACGCGCGGCGTCGCCGGCTCCCACACCTGATCGGTGTACTTGTCGAAGAACTCCCCGCTCGCGTACTTGGACTTCTCGAAGCCTGCGAACCGGCGGCCGGTCTCGATGGACATCAGGTTCGACGCCCGGATGCAGTGGTACACCACGGAGTAGAAGTAGATGTTGGTGAAGTCCAGGCCCTCTTCGGAGCCGTAGTGGACCCGCTCCCGGGCGAGGTAGCCGTGCAGGTTCATCTGGCCGAGGCCGATGGCGTGCGAGGCGTCGTTGCCCTTGGCGATCGAGGGCACCGAGCTGATGTGGCTCATGTCCGAGACGGCCGAGAGGGTGCGGATCGCGGTCTCGATGGTCCGGCCGAAGTCGGGCGAGTCCATGGTCTTGGCGATGTTGAGCGAGCCGAGGTTGCAGGAGATGTCCTTGCCCACGGAGTCGTAGGACAGGTCCTCGTTGTACGTGGTGGGCTCGGAGACCTGGAGGATCTCGGAGCACAGGTTGGACATGATGATCTTGCCCTCGATCGGGTTGGCCCGGTTCACGGTGTCCTCGAACATGATGTACGGGTAGCCGGACTCGAACTGGATCTCCGCGAGGGTCTGGAAGAACTCGCGCGCCTTGATCTTGGTCTTCTTGATGCGGGCGTCGTCCACCATCTCGTAGTACTTCTCGGTGACCGAGATGTCGGAGAACGGCATGCCGTAGACGCGCTCGACGTCGTACGGGGAGAACAGGTACATGTCCTCGTCGCGCTTGGCGAGCTCGAACGTGATGTCGGGGACCACGACGCCGAGGGACAGCGTCTTGATGCGGATCTTCTCGTCCGCGTTCTCGCGCTTGGTGTCCAGGAAGCGGTTGATGTCCGGGTGGTGGGCGTGCAGGTACACGGCGCCGGCACCCTGGCGGGCGCCGAGCTGGTTGGCGTAGGAGAAGCTGTCCTCGAGGAGCTTCATCACGGGGATGACGCCGGAGGACTGGTTCTCGATCTGCTTGATCGGCGCGCCGACCTCGCGGATGTTGGTGAGGGCGAAGGCGACGCCGCCGCCGCGCTTGGAGAGCTGCAGGGCCGAGTTGATGGACCGGCCGATCGACTCCATGTTGTCCTCGATGCGGAGGAGGAAGCAGGAGACGAGCTCGCCGCGCTGGCGCTTGCCGGCGTTGAGGAACGTGGGGGTGGCGGGCTGGAAGCGGCCGTCGATGATCTCGTCGACCATCTGCTCGGCGAGCTGCTCGTTACCGCGGGCCAGGTGCAGGGCGACCATGCAGACGCGGTCCTCGTAGCGCTCGAGGTAGCGCTTGCCGTCGAACGTCTTCAGCGTGTACGAGGTGTAGTACTTGAAGGCGCCGAGGAAGGTCTCGAAGCGGAACTTCTTGGCGTAGGCACGCTTGAAGAGGTCGCGGATGAAGTTCATCGTGTACTGGTGGAGCGTCTCGCGCTCGTAGTACTCGTTCTTCACGAGGTAGTCGAGCTTCTCCTCGAGGTCGTGGAAGAAGACCGTGTTGTTGTTCACGTGCTGCAGGAAGTACTGGTGCGCAGCCTCGCGGTCGGCATCGAACTGGATCTCCCCGTTCGGTCCGTACAGGTTGAGCATCGCGTTCAGCTCGTGATAGCCCAGGTCCTTGAAGCGGTCGGCCGCGGCAGCGGGTGCGCCCGTCTCCGTCTCTGCAACACTCATGTCCAAAACTCTTCCAATCCTTTGGTTACTCGGTCCACGTCCTCGGACGTGCCCATGACTTCGAATCTGTACAGCACCGGCACATGGCACTTGGCCGCGATGATGTCGGCGGCAAGACAGTAGGTCTCACCGAAATTGGTGTTCCCCGCCCCGATGACCCCCTTCAGGAGGCTGCGGTTCTGCTCGTTGTTCAGGAATTTGACGACCTGCCGGGGCACCGCGCCCCTACCGGTGATCCCTCCGTAAGTGGGGAGGACCAGGACGTACGGGCGGGTTGCCTGCAGGGTCGGCTCCTTGGTGAGCAGCGGCATGCGGGCGGCCCGGACCCCCAGCTTCGTGACGAAGCGGTGGGTGTTGTCGGAGACCGACGAGAAGTAGATCAGCGGGGCACCGGTGACCGGCCCCTCCCCGTCCTCGGCAGCTGCCGGATCAGCGGAGGTGGTGCGGTCGTCCACAGCGGTGGCGGTCATGGCCGATGCCGGTCCCGTGGAACCCTCTGAAGGATCCGTTCAGGCTACCGAGCTGACGACGGAGTCCGCGAGGGAGGCGATCTTGTCGGGGCGGAATCCGGACCAGTGGTCGTTGTCCGTGATGACGACGGGAGCCTGCATGTAGCCCATGGAGCGGACGCGCTCGAGGGCGGCAGGATCCTGCGAGATGTCGACGCTCTGGTAGGCGATGCCCTTCTTGTCCAGAGCCCGGTAGGTGGCGTTGCACTGTACGCAAGCCGGCTTCGTGTAAACCGTGACGGTCATGTCTAAGTCCCCTTTTCTCTACTGCTGTCGTGCTGTGTCATGGGTGGCGCGCGGCCCCGGAAAGGGGAAGGAAATCCGGGGATTTCCGCGCCTCCGGGCCCATGCCCGTCCAGCGGTTGTTTCTGTCCTTCGATACTACATCTAGTGCGGCCCGCTGGCGCAGACCCCAACATGATGTATTACAAGTATGTCATTCCGGGAGCGAGTAGTCCACACGATGTCCACAGACGGAGCCCTCCGGAAAGCCCGGAAACGTGCCGATCCGGCGCGTCCACAAGGCATCTCTCCACACGCTGTGGAGTACTTCCGCACAGGTGCAGAAACTGCCGTGTCGCGCTTCGTCCGGCGTGTCGCGTGCCGACGGTCGACGTCGTCGCATTGCCTCTGGACAGGCGTGCGCGCAGCGCGTACAGCGACAGCCGGTGCTGCTCCTGGCGAGCGGCACCGGCTGTCGGTGGGGCGCGTGAGCGGGCCGGCAGGCCACCCGGGGAGCGGGCGCCCGGCCGGGGCTGCCGTTCAGGGACGCCGGTCGAAGATCAGTTGCTGGACGTCGAGATAGCCGGCCTGGAAGCCCGCCCTCGAGTAGCAGAGGTAGAACGTCCACATGCGCTCGAAGGTCTCGTCGAAGCCCAGGGCCGCGACCTCGTCGTGCCGGGCGAGGAAACGCTCCTCCCAGAGGCGGAGGGTCTGCGCATAGTGGTCGCCCATCGAGAGGCGCTCACGCACCCTCAGGCTCGTGTAGCGGTCGGTGACGTCCTCGATCGCGCGGACGGACGGGATGAATCCACCGGGGAAGATGTACTTGTGGATCCACGTGTAGGTCCGCCGCGTCGCCATCATGCGCTCGTGGGGAAGCGTGATGGCCTGGACCGCGACCCGGCCGCCCGGCGCGAGGACCCGATCGATGGTCTGGAAGTAGACGGCCCAGAACTCGTAGCCCACGGCCTCGATCATCTCGACCGAGACGACGGCGTCGTACTGACCCTCGACCAGCCGGTAGTCCTTCAGCTCGACCCGCACGCGGTCCGCGAAGCCGGCCTCCCTGATGCGCTCCTCGGCGAGTTCCTTCTGCTCCCGGGACAGTGTCACGGACACGACCGTCGCTCCCCTGGCCGCGGCACGGAGCGCCAGTTCGCCCCAGCCGGTGCCGATCTCGAGGACACGGGTCCCCTGTCCCACGTCCGCCTGGTCGAGCAGGCGGTCGATCTTCCGCTGCTGCGCGGCGGCGAGCTCGTGCCACTCGACATGCAGCAGGTCCTTGCCGGTCGCGTCGAACAGGGCGCTCGAGTAGGACATGGTCGGGTCGAGGAAGAGGGCGAAGAGTTCGTTCGACAGGTCGTAGTGCCGGGAGATGTTCGAGCGCGTGTTGGCCGTGCTGTTCCGTTCACGGCGGGGCGGCTTGGGCAGGTAGAGACCGCGCAGCTTCTGCAGCGGGACGGGTACGAGGTGCGCCGCACGCGCGGCGAAGACCTCGAGGACCTCGGTGAGGTCCGACGCCGTCCAGTCCTCCGCCATGTAGGACTCGCCGAGGCCGATCAGGCCGTTGTCCCCGAGCCTCGCGTAGAAGTCGGCGGGCCGGTGGATGCGCATCTCCGGCCGCGGTCCGCCGCCGGGCGCGCCCAGCACGGTGCCGTCGTCGTGAATGACCCGGAGCTGGAGGGTGTTCACCGCGGCGGAGAAGATCTTCTCCGCGACCGTCGCGGCGATCCTGTTCCTCGCTCCGGCGGGGACGCCGGCGATCCCCGGCCAGACCGCCGGATCGACGTCCGCCTGCGAAGGAACAACTGTGGTGCTCATCGAACTACCTCCCGGGTCCACAGGCGCTCCCTGCTGGTGGGTAGCCGCCGTCGCCAGAGTCTAATCTCCTGCCCGAGGATCTCCAGCGCCACGTAACGCTGGGACATCAGGCCGGCCGGCGACACGTGGACGGCGGGAACGCAGCAGATCGCTGGTGGCCACGGGTAGGCTCGACGGGATCCGTTCGTCCTCCCGGGGCGCCTCGTCCGGCGGCGGCGCTGGTGGGGGTCACATCACGCGAGCTGGCTCGCGACGGGAGTCCCACCACCGGGAGAGTGCTACTTGGTCAACCCGATCCACCTGCGGACCCTGCTCGAGGTGATCCGCCATGGATCGTTCAGCGGGGCCGCCACGAGTCTCGGCTACACGGCGTCCGCCGTCTCGCAGCAGATGTCGGCCCTCGAGCGTGACACGGGCGCCACGCTGTTCACCCGGTCCGCCCGCAGCGCCGTCCCCACGGACGCAGCCGTCGCGATGTCCCGGCACGCGGCGAAGGTGCTCACGGACATCGACGCGCTGCTCGCCTCCACGGCGCGCTCCGGCAGCGGACCGGAGCACGAACTCAGGCTCGGCATCTTCCCGAGCCTCGCCACGTTCGCTCTGCCGCGGCTGCTCCGCATGCCGGAGTGGCAGCGGCTGGGTGTCTCCCTGCGCGTGTTCGTCGGCGAACCCGCACACACGATCCAGGGGCTGAGGACCGGCGGAGACCTGGACCTCGCCCTCGTCTACCAGGTCGGGCAGGCCGGACTGGCCTGGCCCTCGACGCTCAGCCGGCAATGGATCGGCGACGACGACTTCCGGGTCATCCTGCCGGCGAGCTGGGGAATCCGCAGCGGTTCCAGGGTCACCGCCGACCAGCTCGCGGACATGCCGTGGATCATGCACCACCCGGGCACGGCGGACGCCACGGTCATCGAACGGCTGTTCGCGAGCTGCAACCTCCATCCGCGCATCGCGGCGTACTGCGACGACTTCAACGCGAGCCTCGAACTCACCGCCGCGGGCCTGGGGGCGGCGCTGGTGCCGGAACTGGCCATGGTCAACCGGCCCGACGGCATCGTGGCCCTCGACGTCCCCGAGATCCGGCTGGCCCGCAGCATCTTCGCCCTGCGGACGGGCGACGCCGACGACGCCAGGGTGCGACTGTTCATGGACCAGCTGGCCGAGATCCTCCGGAGCCAGAGCATCGGCCCGAAGCACACGGCGCCGGGATACGCACCCACCTCGGGCCGCTGAATCCCGTATTGCATGCGCCCTCGCGCCGTCCGTACCGTCGGGGCAGGCGTGGGCGCCGGCCCGCGGGCTTCCACAGCGTCCGAGGAGGACCCCCAATGCGGATCAAGAACAGCGTTGTCGTCATCACCGGGGCGGCGAGCGGCATCGGTCGCGCGACCGCGCTCCGGTTCGCCCGCCGCAGGACGAGCCTCGTCCTCGCGAGCAGACGCGTGGAGGCACTCGAATCGCTCGTCGCCGAGTGCGCGGCGCTCGGCTCCCGCGCCATCGCGGTCCCCACCGACACCTCGGATCACGACGCCGTGCAGGAGCTGGCGAGCAGGGCGGTCGAGAAGTTCGGGCGGATCGACGTCTGGGTGAACAACGCCGCCGTCTCCTTCTTCTCGCCGTTCCTGGAGGTGCCCCTGCGTGACTTCGAGCGCGTGATCGACGTCAACGTCATGGGCTACGTCTACGGTGCACGGGCGGCTCTCGAACGGATGCAGGACCAGGGCTCGGGCGTACTCGTCAACGTGGCCTCGATCGTCGGGGAGGTCCCCCAGCCCTACACCTCCGCGTACTCGGTGTCGAAGGCGGCGGTCCGCGCCCTCGGCGTCAGCCTGCGGTCCGAGCTGACGCTGGACCGGAAGAAGCACATCCACGTGTGCACGGTCCTTCCGCCGACCATCGACACCCCGTTCTTCAACCACGCGGCCAACTACACGGGCCGACGCGCCGTGGCCATGCCTCCGGTCTACAGCCCGGATCGCGTCGCGAAGACGATCCTCGACGTCGTCGAGGTGCCGACCCGCGAAGTCGCCGTCGGGCGGATCGGCCGGTCGATGGTGCGGCAGCACCGCCTCATGCCGGGGCGGATGGAGAAGCTGATGGCGCACCAGGTGGAGCACACCCACCTGTCCAGGACGGAACCGGCGGAGGACTCGACCGGGAACCTGTACGGCCCCTCGCTCGATCCCGCGAATGCGGCGGTCACGGGCGGATGGAGCGGAAGACGCCGCACCGCGCAACGCCTGGTCCTCGGTACCGTCCTCGCGGGAGCGGGTGCCGTCGTCTTCGCCGACACGCTGAAGTCGGCGGCTCCAGCGGTGACGGGGGCCATCGCCGCCGCGGGCCGGGCCGTCGCCAGACCCTCCTGAACGTCGAACGGGCAGGGGGCGCCGTAGCCCCGGGGGTGCGGGTGGTCGGTCACAGGGAAGCGGCGAGACCGGCTTCCGGGGGTCGTTCGAGGTCCAGGGCGTCGAGCACGTCGAGCGCGGCGGAGTGCTCGTTGAAGGTATAGAGATGAAGGCCGGGAGCGCCGTCGTCGAGCGCCGCCCGCGCGAGTTCGACGGTGGCGGCGACGCCGACCCGACGACGCTCGTCGTCGGTCCGGGCGCCGTCGAGTCGCGCCTGGAGTCCCTCGTCGATGTCGATCCCCGCGAGTCCGCCGAGCTTCTTCAGCCGGCGGGAGCTCGTCATCGGCATGACGCCGGGGATGATCGGGATGGTGACACCGGCCCGACGGGCACGGGCCACGAGCCCCGCGTAGTCCGAGGAGTGGAAGAAGACCTGGGTGATGGCGAAATCCGCGCCCGCCGCCTCCTTGGCCAGGAGCACCTCGATGTCCTGCTTCACGCTCGGCGAGTCGGGGTGCCGCGTGGCGTACGCCGCCACTCCCACGGACACCCTGCCGGCGGCGAGGTGTGCGGTCCGCTGCGCCTCGACCTCGCGGATCAGGCGGACGAGTTGATCGGCGTGCTCTACCTCGCCCGGCTGTCCCTCGGACCCCTCGGGCGTATCACCGCGGAGGGCGAGGATCCCCCGGACCCCACCGCCGATGAGCCGTTCGACGATCTCGGTCAGTTCGGCACGGCTGCTGCCGACGGAGGTCAGGTGGGCCAGCGGTTTCAGTGTGGTCTCCGTGAGCAGCCGCCGCAGGAGATCGACCGCGGTCTCCCGGTTGCTGCCGGCCGCGCCGTACGTGACCGACACGAAGTCGGGGCGGGTGCGCTCGAGGCGGCGGATGGTCGTCCACAGCGCGTCCTCCGCCGCCGCGTTCCGCGGCGGATACAGCTCGTAGGACAGCGCCGGATACGTGGCAGGCGGCATCTGGATTCCTTCCCGTACGTGTCGTCCTCTGGGTGCGGCGAGTTCGGGCGACGGAGGCGGCGTGTGCAGGACGGCGGGTCCCCGGCCGGCCGGGATCAGGACGATGCCCGGAGGGGCGGGGTCAGTCCGCTTCCTCAGGCACGTCCGCCGAGCGCACTTCGCTCCGGATGATGCCGAGTTCCTCCAGCTTTGCCGACATCCCTGCTCCGTCGGGAGCGTAGATCCACGGGATCCCCGGTGTCGTCGGCACCCCGGCCTTCGAGCGGCCACCCGCGAGCACCGCCTCTCCGACCGACAACTGACGGATCGCGATGGCGCGGACGTTCTGCGGATGGCGCTGCGCGAACTCCGAGTAGATCGCCTCGTCATGCTGGCCGTCGTCGCCCACCAGCAGCCACTTCACGCCGGGGAACTCCTCGGCCAACCGCTCGAGCGACGTCCGCTTGTGTTCCTGGCCGCTGCGGAACCAGCGATCGCGGGTGGGCCCCCAATCGGTCAGGAGCTTGGGCCCGGCAGGATAGAGATTGCGGGAGAGGAAACGGGAGAGGGTCGGCGCGACGTTCCAGGCACCGGTCGAGAGATAGAGCACCGGCGCCGACGGCAGCGTCCTCACGATCCGCTCGTACAGCACGGCCATGCCCGGCGTCGGCATGCGTGCGTGCTCATCGAGCACGAAGGTGTTCCAGGCCGCCAGGAACGGGCGCGGCAACGCGGTCACCATCACGGTGTCGTCGATGTCGGAGACGACGCCGAAGTCCGTCCCGTCCGCCACCACGCGCATCGGGGCTTCGACGACCCTGGAGGCACCGGAATGGAGCGAGATGGTGTGCCAGCCCGCCTCGAGGTCCACCGGGATGCGAGCGTCGACGATGCCGCCGCGGTCCGCCGTGACGTCATGGACGACGCCGTCGATGGTCACATGCACGACGGCGTGGGCCACCGGAGCATTCGTGAAGTTGCGCCAGCCGCGCATGCCCTCCTTGATCGGCTTCAGGGGGCCGTCTTCCGGGCCGTGCCCGGTGTCCCTCGGATCGCTGAGGACGACGCGCGCCAGTACCCGGACCCACGACGTCGTGCCGTACCCGGTGTAGGGGATGACGGTCTCGACCCGGCCGCGCCGGACGGCGAGGCGCGTCTGCAGCCTCAGCCAGGCGTCGTCGAGGCGGACGGCGAGGTGGCGTCCCTCCGGTCCGGATGGCGTCGTACTGCTGTTCTCGGCGTCGGCTGATGGGTCGTGAGGCTCCGCGGGGCGTGGACACATGCCCACCAGTCTGGCACGAGCGGATGTGGCCCACGACCCTGCCGCGCGAACGCGTACGATCCGCGTCGGCTGCACAGGTCACGGGCCGCTAACAACTTCGCATCCGGGTTGCGGCCGGCTTGTCGCCCGGAACCACGCCTGCGACGCTGGGATCTCGAGGGACGGGACGATCATCGGGGGACGACATGGCGAACAGTTGGGACGACGCAGGGGTGCGCCTGAAGGAGGACGCCGCTCTGCGGGCCTGGGACGCGTCGGCCGCCGAGGACCCGGGCACCACCGCCCTCGACCTGGCCCATGCCGTCCTCTTCGGGAAGGCCCAGGCCGCGCTGGAAGCCGTCGCGGCGGGTGGTGTGGGGCTCACGACCGATCATGCGAGGGCGTTGCATTTCGCCAACGAGATGGCGCAGCTGCGGCATTACGGTCCGCTGACCGCCGTCGATGACGGCCTGCCGGTCCTCGCCCCCGGAGTCCGCGCCATCATCGCCACGTTCGACGCCCATGGCGTGTGGGACGGCCGGCCCGCCTGGAACCTCTGACCTCCGTCGGGGAGCGCTGCCGACGGATCCGAAAGTCTTTCGTCCCGTGACCCATCCGTCCGGGATGCAGGTCCGAATGCATGTCGGTCGGCGTGCTCCTGCGCGGGCTGCCGCCGGCGAGCGGCCCGGCCGAGATCCCCGACAGTACTGTGAGTTGCCGCTCCGAGGTCGCCTGAGGCGGTTACCCGATTTGGATGCACACGTGATGCCCCGATGCACGGACCAGGCACCGGGCAGGACCGGCGAGGGGCGGCTCTCGGTGACCGCCCTGCCCTTCATGCTCTGCCTGCGCTGGCAGCCGCGGATCATCATCGACCGGGAGGACATCACGGTCGCGGGATCGGCGATCGCCGCATCCGGCCGCGGCGGTCTTCCCCTGCTGGTCGAGGTCTCCGCCCTTCGGGAGGTCACCTGGGCAGCGAGGGAGCTCGTCCTCGCCTACGAGCATCCAGCACGGATCGCCATCCTCGGGTACGACGACGTGGACCGCGTCCTCATGGCGTTCATGGTCAGATCGGCGACGAAGACCCGATTCTTCCTGGACCGGGACGCCGCGGTCCGTTGGTTGCTGCGGGCCTGACGCCCGACGAACCACCCCGGCCGTCCTCCGGACCCGTCCGGGCGCCCGGTCGTGGCACACTCGATGGCATGGCGGCACTGATCATCGGGTGGGACCCCGGGCAGCCGGGGTGGACCGGCGTCTACGCGGCGGACGTCGAAACGGTCCGGAGGACCGGCGTCATCCGGCAGGAGTGGCAGGTCCCGGGTGACCCCGCCCTGGTCGAGGGCCTGGACGTATGGCTGCTCGCGGTGGGCGCGCGTCCCGCCCAGCACGGCCTGATCGGACACGGCACCCTTGCCGCAATCCGCTCTCCGACGTGCTCGGAGGCCGGGTCGGTGGAGATCGACGTCGATCTCGACCTCCTGCTGCCCCGCGGCGACCAGGTGCCATGTGCCGACGTCGCCGGACGGCTACCGGATCTCCGCACCGGAGAACCCCCGGTGCGATTCATCGACGGTCCGGCGGAACTCGCCGTCCGGATGCTGTGGGCGGAGGCCAACCCCCCGGACCGCGCGTCCCTCGACCCGCTCCCCGGCGCCCTGCCCGCGTCGGCCGTCCGACGCGTGCCGGTCAACGGGTTCGAGCGGGACCGGGACCTGCGGCGCGTCGCGATGGCCCACCGGGGTTCTGTATGCCATGCGTGCGGGCTGGATCCCGAACAGGTCTACGGGATCGAGGGCCCCGCGGTGATGCAGGTCCACCACATCACGCCGCACGCGCACCTCGAGGCCGGGTATGAGGTCGACCCCCTCGTCGACCTCATACCCCTGTGCCCCACCTGCCACGTCGTGGCCCACAGCCGCTGGCCCGAGCCCTACGGCGTCGAGGACATCAGGACGATGCTGCGTGGGGCGGGATTCCTGCGCGGATCGGTGCTCACCCCGGAACAACTCGAGTCCGAGGCGGCTGCGGCGCGGATCCTCGGCACCTGACCCCGCTACCGCGCGTCGACCGATGACCGGCTCAGGGGACGACGACGATCCGGTATTCGGCGGGGAGTTCCGGACCCGCGGCGCCCTCGAAGGCGATGGGCAGGCCACGGGCGAGCGGCCAGTCGATGCTGTCGGTCGCCTGGACGTGCACATGCGGTTGTGTGCTGTTTCCGGAGTTCCCGCACTCCCCGACCACGGCACCGGCGGTCACCCGGTCGCCGCGCCGGACAGCGAGCGAACCCTGGCGCAGATGGGCGACGAGCACGAAGGGGCCGCCCGCGGCGAGGGCGATGACGACGTGATTGCCAGCAATCGCACCCGCACCGTCCCGGAGACGGCGCGGTTGGCCCAGCGCGTAGGCGAGCAGGTGGAGCTGCGACCGGCGGGCCTCGTGGTCACTCTCGCCGTCGTGGGCGACGACGACGACGCCCGTGCAGGGTGCCAGTACCGGGACCCCGAACCCGAAGAAGTCCTCCGGCGGTTCCGTCGCGACGAGCGCGCGCCAGCCCCAACCGGCCGTACGGTGGCGAGCATCGACGGGCACGAGGTCGATGGCGCAGGTGGTCCCCATCCGATCGGTGCCGTGACTGGGTACCCTCCGGGCCGGGCTGTTGCGGACCAGGAGGAGGCCCCGGAGGGGATACCGCAGAAGGACGGGATGCTGCTCCGGGGCATTCGGCGCCACAGTACGGTCCTCCTTCGTCGTCCCGATACGTCCATCCTGCCCTGCGGCAAGCGTTCCCGTCCCGGTTCATTCTCAGTACACTGGGGCGCATGACCGGGCAGGAACCGGTCCCGCCGGGGGCCGCTGCGGTTCCGCATGGCAGCACGGGCCTCTCCGAGGACGTCGCCGTCCCTTTTCGGCAGCCCGGCGACTCCGAGGACCGGCCCGACAGCGAGTCGCTCCACACGTCCGTCCGCAGTCCGGCGGAGCGGTCCCGCACCTTTCTGCGCATCCTGGTGAACACCGGGGTCGCGAACATCACGACCAGTTACCTGTGGTTCGCCCTCACGTTCTGGGCCTACCTGCAGACCCGCAACGTGATCGCCACCGGAGTGATCGGCGGTGCCTACATGCTGTTGATCGCCCTCTCCAGCATCAGCTTCGGCACCTTCGTAGACCGCTACCGCAAGCTGGCCGTGATGCGCTTCGCCGCCGGCTTCACGCTGGTGATGTTCGTGCTGTCCGGAGGGATGTTCCTGCTGACGCCCGCCGCCACCCTGCTGGATCTGCGACAGCCGTGGTTCTGGGCCTTCACCCTGATCATCCTGATCGGTGCCGTCGTCGAGAACATGCGGAACATCGCCCTCGCCACCACGGTCACCATCCTCATCGAACCGGACCGGCGGGCCAACGCGAACGGGCTGGTGGGCATGGTGCAGGGACTCATGTTCATCGTGACCTCGGTGCTCTCCGGGTTGTCGGTCGGGCTGATCGGCATGGGCTGGACCATCGTCGTCGCCCTAGTGCTCACGGCTCTCGCGTTCGCGCACCTGCTCACGCTGCGCATGCCCGAAGAGGTGCGCGCGGCCGCGACGGACGCCCACGGCGGCTTCGACCTGCGTGGCTCCTTCGCTGCCGTCCTGGCCATCTCAGGCCTGTTCGCGCTGATCCTGTTCTCCACGTTCAACAATTTCGTGGGCGGCGTCTACATGGCCCTGATGGACCCCTACGGGCTGGAGCTGTTCCCCGTGGAGCTGTGGGGGACCTGGTTCGCGGTCGGCGCCACCGGGTTCCTGGTGGGCGGCGCCCTGATCGGCAAGTTCGGCCTCGGAGCCAACCCGCTGCGCACCATGCTCATCGCCGTCGTCCTGATGGGCATCGTCGGTGCGGCCTTCACGGTGCGCGAGTGGGCGTGGCTGTACGTCGCCGGCATCTGGCTCTACCTCGTCCTGGTCCCCTTCGTGGAGGCCGCCGAGCAGACGGTCATCCAGCGGGTGGTCCCCCTGCAGCGGCAGGGGCGTGTATTCGGATTCGCCATGGCGTTCGAATCGGCGGCAGCGCCCGTCACCGCGTTCCTGATCGCGCCGATCGCGCAGTTCTGGATCATCCCCTATGCACGATCGGCCGAGGGCAGCTCGCACCTCGCCCCCCTGCTGGGCGAGGGCACCTCCCGGGGCATCGCCCTCGTGTTCCTGGTGGCGGGGATCATCATCATCGCGGCCGCGGTGCTGGCGTTCCTGACGCCTGTCTACCGCCGGGTCTCGGAATCGTATGCCCGGACGACCGCCGAGGGTGCGGAACCGTCGCAGGAGTAGTCGGGTTCCGGCGTGGAGCAAAGTGCTCCGGCACGGGACAGGCGGAACCCCGACCATCCCGGCCGTCGCGGCTGCAGACGGACCCGACGCTTCCTTCCGATCGATCGATGCCGATATAATCGTTGGATGGCGATGAATTACGATCTGCACCAGCATGACGCGGTCGCGCGGTTGTTCCGTGCGCTGGCCGAGCCTGCCCGGCTGTCCCTGGTGCATTGCCTGGCGGACGGCCCGCACCGGGTGGGCGAGCTCTCCGCGCATCTCGGCCTGGCCCAGTCCACGGTGTCGGCCCATCTGGCGGTCCTCAAGGGTGCCGGCCTCGTCGAGGCGGCCCCCGACGGTCGTGCGACCCTGTACCGGCTGGCCACCTCCGGCCTCGATGAACTTTTGCACGCCGGCGAACGCCTGATCGATCCGCACGGACCGGACCAGGATCCGCTCGACCACCATGCGGCATCAGGGACGGACCGGGACTCCGCCCGCCTGCCGGGCGGTGGGCGATGAGTGGCAGCCACAGCCACGGCCACAGCCATGGGATCGGCACTGCTCCGACCGCCGGCGGATCCCACCGGCGACGGCTGATCGGGGCACTCGCCATCACCGTATCGGTGATGCTGATCGAGGTCGTCGGCGCACTCGCGTCCGGATCGGTGTCACTGCTGGCCGATGCCGGACACATGCTCAGCGACTCGGCGGGTCTGGCGATCGCGATCGTCGCCACGGGCCTGGCGGCCCGACCCGGGACCGAGCGCCGCACCTTCGGGTGGAAGCGCGTGGAGATCCTCGCCGCCCTCGTGAATGGCCTGGTCGTCGCTGTCATCGGGGTCCTGATGCTCATCGAGGGAACCAGGCGGGCCCTGGGCCCGGCCGACGTCGACGCACCGGTCATGCTGGTGGCGGCCGCACTCGGCCTGGTCGCGAACATCGTCGCCCTGCGCCTGCTGGCGGGCGGGCAGAAGGAGAGCCTCAATGTCCGCGGCGCCTACCTCGAAGTGCTGGGTGACCTGCTGGGCTCCGCCGCGGTGATCGTCGCCGCCCTGGTCATCTGGTCCACCGGGTTCCTGGCGGCGGACGGACTGGCCGGCATCGCCATCGGCCTGCTGATCCTCCCGCGCGCCTACGGCCTGCTCAAAGCCGTGGTGCTCGTCTTGCTGGAGGCAACCCCCAGTGACACCGACCTGGCCGAAGTGCGCCGACACATGGAGGAGGTCCCGGGCGTGGTGCTGGTGGAGGATCTGCACGCCTGGACCATCACCTCGGGCCTGCCCGCACTCACCGCGCACGTACAGGTCGACGACGACGCCTTCGACAACGGATCCGCCCCCCGGATCCTCAGCGACCTCAACACGTGCATCGGCGACCACTTCGACATCCGCCACTCCACCCTGCAGCTCGAGCCCGCCTCGGGCCGCCACAACCACTGCTGACGCCCGGGCCCGCCGTCAGGTCCCGGCGTCGATGGTGGCAGCGGCCGGACGTGCGTCAGCCGGCGGCGGGTCCGGTCAGCAATGTCCCTGAAGGAAGCCGCAGGAGGCCGGCGATCCGGGCGGGAAGCGGCTGGGCGACGGCCGCCGATCGCGCGCTGTCACTCACGCGGAAGGTGGCGGGGTCGGCGACGGCTCCCCCGGTCAGTTCCGTGTCACTCCTCCCCTGTCCCGTCGCGGCCCTGAACGTGTCGAGGGTCGTGAAGACGGCCGGGTTGCCGGCGCCCCGCGACCAGACCACGAGCCAGGTGGGAGCGGACACCGTCGCGCGGTGCAGGACGTTGCCCGCCGTCGTCACGCCCATGGCTTCCGCCGAGAACTGGCCCGAGTAGTCCTCGACGCACAGCAGGCAATTGCCGGTGGTACCGCTGATCACGTTGTTGCGGACGGTCACCGGACCGTTGATCCAGGTCATCGTCGGATCAGGGAACGCCTGGCGAGGGTCGTGGCCCGGTGTGCCGCGGTCCGCGGCGCGTCGTGCGTCCTGGACGATGTTGACGGGTCGCCCGTTGCTGATGAACGAGTTGTTCCAGACCTCGACGTCGCTGGTGTTGTTGATCTTCAGGCCGTGGCCCTTGTTCCCGGCGATGACGTTCCCGGCGACGACGGCACGGGCTGAGATCTCGACCGAGATCCCGTGGCCGCTGTTCCCGGTGATCCTGTTCCCGGACGCGGTGAGATCGACCACGGACTCGTCGAACCAGAGTCCGGTGCCGTTGTTCGCGGTGAACGTGCTGTCCTGGACCTGCACGGTCCGGGTGCGGCCGATCTTGAAGCCACCCGCCACCGGTGCACTGTTGAATCCCTCGGTGTTGTTGTCCGTCACCTTGAGGTTGGTTGCCGACAGCCGGTCGGCGTACGTCGCGGACGCGCCGAGCATGCCGTTCTGCGTGAGCGTGATGCCCTTCAGGCGGACGTCCGTCCCGGATACCGCGAGTCCGGTCGTGGAGGTCTGCTCGATGACGACGTTCTCGACCGCGATGTTGCTGCTCTCCAGGGTCACTGCGGCCATGTGCGGCACGGAGGGTGAGAAGCGGCGGACACCGATGCCCTTGAGCTCCGAGCCGGCGGATTGCACCGAGATGGCCTTGGCGATCGAACCGGCCCTGACCTGCCTGCCGGCGGGGTCCGATCCGAGGAAGAGGCGGTCAGCGCCGTAGTCGACGTAGAAGGAGCCGGCGGTCAGGTCGGCGAGGGATCTCACCTGGCGCTGGGCCGTGCCGTCGATCCACACCTGGTCCGGGTGCGCGGCCATGGGGCGGCTGGGGTTGACGAAGGACCAGCCCGGCTGGGTGCCGTCGGCGCTGCCCCAGGTGTATGTCGGGCTCGCGTCGAACTCGGCCGTCCAGCCGTCGACGACGAAGGCCCTCCCCTCGGGCGTGAAACCGGACACCAGGACGCTGCCGTCGAGCCACACCTCCTCGTGAGGGAACGCCTGGAGCGTGATGCGCTTGGTGGACGGGATCTTGACCGCTTCGAGGTACGAACCGGCGCGGAGGACGATGGTCTGCCCGCTGACGGCCTTCGTGACCGCGCCCTTGATCGTCTTGAGCGGTGAGTCCTGCGTGCCGCGCGCCGTGTCGCTCCCGTTCCCGGCGACGAAGATCGCGTCCGCGGGGACGGGGTACGACGTCGTGCCGACGGGGGCGGAACCGGACGCCGCGACTGCGACCGGAGCGGGGACGACAGGAGCAGGTGCGGGAGCCGGAACGACAGGTGCCGGGGCCGGGGCGGGAACGACCGGAGTCGGGGACGGTGACGGGGACGGCGACGGGGACGGCGTGGGAGCCACCGTCGGCACCGGGGTCGGGACCGGTGTCGGCGCGGGCGTCGGGGTCACGACCGGTGCAGGGGCAGCGGTCGTCGGCGCGGGCACCGGAGCCGCGGTGGGGGCCGGAACAGGTGCCGGAGCGACGGCGGTCTGCGCCCAGAACTTGGCGCCTTCGTCCTTCCAGCCGGCGGCCTTGAGCTTCGCCTGGTCCGCCGGTGATGCGGAGAAACGGTGGAGGGCGCCCTTCTGGTAGCGGCGCACCTCGAGCCCGCAGCCGACCTTCGTCGCGGAGGCGTAGAACTCGATCTTCTGGCTGACATACCCGTACCTGGTCTGTGCGTTCTCGTACTCACCGACGCCGGCAGTATCGGCGACGAACAGGAAGTCACCACCCTTGTACATCCGATGGACGGGCACCAGTCCGGGCCTCGCCGCCGGGGAGACCTTGAAGACGACACCGCGCTTGTCGGTGAAGCCGTTCCTGGTGGCCGCGCTGGTCACCTCGGTCGACGACGTGGTCAGCAGGGAAGCCCCGGACGTGGGGTTGATGCTCTGGTGGACGCTCTGCGTCATCGGCGTGCAGACGGTCGTCGCCGCCGTGGCCGGCAGCGCCACCCCTGCGAGCAGGGGCAGAACGGCGGCCGTGACAGCAGCGGCCGCCACGGATCGGCGGAGGTGGTTCGTGAACAATCTCGGTCCTTCGTACGGGCAGATGGCGTCTGCAGTCCGGGCCCTGTCCAGACCGGGGCGACCCCGGGGCCTGTCATGCCTGTGTGCGGCCTACTATCGGAACGCTCGGCGCCGTCGTTAGGATCCGTCGGGACCCGGGTATCAGAGGACCGGACGGGTACCATGACGCCGGGCAGCCGATCCAGGGCCGGCCTCCTCATGCGAACGGTCGCACGTGCGTGCTCGCCCGGAGGAGCGCCGGCGAACAGTGGCTCGTGCCACGTCGGTCGGACCGTTCAGCGTGATGCTCCGCCGTCCTCCGCCTTCGTCAGCGTGAAGATCCCGTAGCGCATGGCACCGGTGCGGTAGGCCAGGATCAAGCGGGGCACACTCAGGAGGAAGATGCGATTCCGTCCACCGATCGCGAGACGACGGGTCTCACGATCGACGAGCAAGGCCTTCGCGATGCGGCGGGCGCAGATCGACCATGTGCGCGCGACGTTGCGGCTGACGTCCTCGTAACCGGTGACCGCGAAGCCCGCCGCTCGCGCCATCGCCTCGTACTCCTCGCGCGTGCCCATGGAGGGCAGACGCCCTTCGCGGCAGATCGGCTCGAGCAGATGGCGGACCTTCACGTCGCTCGCGTCGGTCTCGGCGAGCCACGCGCAGACGACCAGACGGCCGCCGGGTGACAGGACACGATGCGCCTCGGCGAAGAACCCGGGCTTGTCGACCATGTGCTCGCTCGACTCGATCGCCCAGGCCGCGTCGGCCGATGCGTCGGCCAGTCCGTTGACGAGCCAGTCACGAAGCGTGATCTCCACGTCGGGGACGGGATGTGCGGCGGCATAGTCGACCTGCGCGGCGGAGAGCGTGAAGCCGGTGACGATGACCTGGCGCGTCGCCGCGAGCCGCCGTGCGGTGGATCCTTAGCCGCAGCCGATGTCGACACACCGCTCGCCGGGCGAGAGATGCAGCCGGTCGCCGACAGTGTCGACGAGCGCCTCGACGGCCTCGGCGGGCGTCTCGCGCCCTGTCGTCCATAGCCCGTGATGGACGTGCTCGCCCCAGACGCGACGATAGACCGGATCGAGCTCGTCGTAGTGATCCGCGACGGCGACGGCGTCCTGGGAGATATCGGGGGCGATCACGCGATCACAGTACAGCGGTGATGCATTCCACCGGAAGGTCCCGGCTCGCGACGCGTCGCTTCCGGTGCGCGGTGAGGGACACCAGCGCGGCCGGACCGCCGTCGCAGACCCGACCACCTGCCCGATCAGTGCTCGAAGTGTGTGACCGGTGCCTGCCCGCTGACGGAAGCGACAACGGCCGCAGCCAGATCGCGGAGCTTCCTGTTCCTGGCGCTGGCGGCGGCTTTGAGGATGGTCATCGCCTCATGCTGACTGCACGTGTTCTGGGACATGATGATTCCGGCCGCGAGATCGATCGTCGTCCGCGAGGTCATCGCGACCGTCAGATTCTGTCCCGTGTCGGTCAGGTGCGCGATCCTCACGGCCAATCGCAACCCCTGGGATGCTTCGTCGGCGAACTGCTGCGCCAGGGCGATCCGTTCCGGTCCGAACGCATCCGGTGTGTCCGCGTACAGGTTCACGGCGGCCGCCGCTTCCCCGCTGAGGAGGACTGGTACGGCGAGGATCGATCGGACACCGTGGGCGTGGGCCAGGGTGAAGTACTCCGGCCACCGATCGTCGTCGGCGACGTCGCGCACGTACACGCGCATCTCGGTGCGGGTCGCTTCCAGGCACGGTCCGTTCCCGGACGCGTTCTGCAGTTCGTCGAGCCGCCGGGCGACCTGGTCGCTGCTGGCTGCCGTCCCCTGCTTCCTCGGACGCAGCAGGGTCACTCCGCATCGGACCGTGGAGTCGTGCCCGGAGAGGCGCTCTGCCGCGAATCGGGCGAGATGGGTCAGGAATTCCTCGACGTCGGGGCTGTCCAGGACCAGGTTCTGCAGGACGACGGACGTCTCGCCGGTCCCGTACTCGGTCTCCCCTGTCCCGTACTCATCGGGACGATCGTTCGGTGTTCGCTGGGAGGTCGCGTCACGGTGAGTACCCGTTGCAGCAGTCTCGCGGTTCGTCATCAAGGAAATCAACCTCGCTCGGCAGTCATCGGCAGACGGCGCATGAACCCATCTCTATGGGCGCACGCGCTCGTGCACTGCCGCTTCTGCTCAACGACAACTCACAACCCTACCCCCCCACCTCTGCCCCATCCGGAGTCACGGCGCATTGTGCTGCGGAGGCGCTTGTCAGTCGTCGGACTCGATCCACGTCACGTCCTGGTCACTCGGTGCGCCGAGCTCAGGCCTCGTCCGGTCCGGGACCCCCCATCCGCACCCGGTTGCGGCGAGGCACCCTGCACGACGATGAGAATGCAATGCGGGGACCGAGGATGGCACGCGACCGGCAGGTGTACGCGGATGGGTCTACGGTGGAACCACGACCTCGTGAGGAGGGGCAGTGATGGGCAAGCCGATGAACGCCGCCGAGCATCACACCGCGCTCTCCGACGCCGCTCACCTCATCGGGGTGCAGCCCTATGCTCTGTGGCTGGACTACTTCGGACTGTGCGGAAACCTCACCCCCCTGGACATCGAGGCCTACATCTGTGGGCTTGCCCCTCTCCCGGCAGCGGACCGGTCCATCCTGGAACAGGCGCTGTGGGAGCTTGATCCCGTCCTCTACGGTCTCGCCGTCCATGCGACCCGAACCTCCTGACCCTCCCGCCGGAGGAAGCTGCTCGTCCGCGCATCGATCTGCATCCCGGGCAGGTGTAGGTGGACTCTCGTGTCGGTGAGGCTTGCTACTCTTCGGTACGAACAGAGTTGAGCAGCCAGCTCTGCGACGTCCCGTAGAGAGCCGTCTCCTCGTGCAGTCATCCAACCCGTCGCCTCCGACCCGTCGGGGCTTCGACGCGCCGTCCGACATCTTCGAGAATTGCCCGACAGGCACGTTCCAGTACATCTTCGCCACCGATACCTTTCACTGGTCCGACGAGATGTTCCTCATGCACGGGTACGAGCCCGGCGAGATCGTACCGACATATGAGCTCGGTCAGAGCCACGTCCACCCGAGCATGCGTGAGAGCAGTGCTGCGTTCTGGGCCGAGGCGACCGACCTGGACGGCCCACTGTCCGCCTATCTGACCCTGCAGGACCGCAACGGCAAGGACTTCCAGACGCTCGTCGTGGGAGGGCCACTCTTGGAGGACGGGGAACGCATCGGCGTGTGGGGCCTGCTGATCGACCTCACCCACTCCATCCACGCCGATTCCCACCGGCTCGCGAACGAAGCAGTCGCCGCTTCGGTCGCCAAGCGCAGCACCATCGACCAGGCCAAGGGGATCCTCGCCGGCCGCATGGGTATCAGCCTCCAGGATGCGTTCGACGTGATGAGCCAGCACAGCCAGGACACGAACCGGAAGGTCAACGCCATCGCCCAGGATGTCGTCGAAGCGCTTGGACAGCGACTCACCCACCAGGTCGACGGCAGGGAGCAGGCCCGCAGGTTCCTGCGCTCCCTCTGACCACCCTGGCGCCCGCCGAGAGGTTCGACGCGTTCGGATCGGTTGCTCCGGGAAGGCCGGCACCACGCTGCCCGCCGAGCGATGGGCCGCCGTGCCGGGCATGCGCGGGCGTCCTGGACCATGCACGGAAGCGACGGCGAGCCGGACTGTCATGGGTAGACGGGCACCGGGACGTGTGGTGTCCGGTGGCGGGCTTCGGCGCGTAGTCCGAGGTAGGTGCCGGTGATGATGAGGACGGCTCCGATGATGCCGAGGACATCGAGTGCTTCCTGCCCGATGCTGAGTCCGACGAGGACCGCCCAGATGGGTTCGGTGCCCATGAGCAGACTGGCCCTCGATGCTGAGGTGTGCTGGATGGCCCAGGTCTGCACGAGGAACGCGAACACACTGCAGGCGAGTCCGAGGTAGAGGACGCCGACCCACTCGCCGGTATCGAAATGCCGCACGGCGTGGAGCACGCCTCGATAGTCGGCGAGGGTGTAGATGAGGGCGCACACCGCGCTTTGAGTCAGGGTCAGCATGAGCGCGCTGAATCCGCGTCCCCGGGTGAGGACCGAGACCGCGGTGACGTGGACAGCGCGCACGAGTGCGGCCGCGAGGACGAGCATGTCCCCGAGCGTCGGTGCCACGAACCCGTCCCCGGAGACGAGGAGACACACGCCGACGACCGCGACGATCCCGGCGATGAGCACCATGCGCGGCAGTGGTACGCGGAACGCGATGCTCTCGGTCACAGGGGTGAACACGATGACGAGACTGATGACCAGCCCGGCGTTCGTGGCGCTGGTGCCGGCGATCCCGTGGGTTTCCAGGATGAGCACAGCGGCCTGGGTGCATCCCAGAACCGCACCGACGACCGTTTCGCGGCGGGAGGCCCTACGCCGGTTCCAGAACAACCAGAGTGCCACCAGGGCCACGGTGGTGATGAGGAAGCGCAGGGAAAGGATGACCGTGACCCCGACGGTCTCCGTGAGGGTCTTGGCCGCGAGGTAACTGCTGCCCCACACGAGAGCGACCAGCAGCAGGAGCAGATCCACCCGGCGTGCAGCAACAAACCCCCCGAACGTGTCTCGATGACCGGCGAGGACGGTTCCCGGTGTCCGGGACAGCAGTGATGACAGCACTTCGCCATTCTGCTGGTCGAACATCGGTAAGACGAGAGGGTAGTTGATGAACTAGGGGTTTAGGATTCGCTTATGGATCTTCACCAGTTGCGGCTGCTTCGCGAGTTGGGCGAACGGGGCAGCCTCGCCGCGGTGGCCCGGTCCCTCCATGTCTCGGCGTCCGCGGTGTCGCAACAACTCACTGCCCTGCAACGCAGGGTCGAGGTCCCCCTGACCGAACGCAAGGGACGGAACCTTGTCCTGACAGGCGCCGGCCGGGCCCTGGCATCAGCTGCGGTGGACATCAGTGTCGCGATGAGCTCCGCCGAGCAGGCCGTCAGCCGGTACGTGCAGGACCCCACCGCGACGGTGAGTATCTCGGCGTTCACCAGTGCCGGCCTGACCTGGTTCGGCCCCCTCCTCCACGCTCTGTCCGCCGACGGGAACCCGCGGGTGGTCCTGCACGACAGGGACGTGGGACAGGACGCCTTTCCCGCCCTCGCCGCCGACTACGACCTGGTCATCGCGCACCGCCTCGAACACAGCAAGCCGTGGCCGGACACCATCTCCGTCCTACCCCTGGTGCATGAACCCCTGGACGTGGCCATGTCGGACCGACACCGGCTCGCCCTCGCCCCCAGTGTGGGTGTCGCAGACCTCCTCGATGAGGAGTGGGTGTCCGTCCAGGACGGATACCCACTGGAGTCCGCCCTGCAAGCCATCGCCGTTCATGCCGGCAGACCCCCGACGGTCACGCACCGCATCAACGAGTTCCTCATCGCGGCCGCAATCGTCTCGGCCGGTTCTGCGATCGCCCTGATGCCCCGCCGCACCGCACCGCCACCACTGGGCAGCGGGATCGTCCTGAAATCGCTCCACGACCTACCCCTCGCCCGGCACGTCGACATCCTCTGCCGCCCCGAAGCCCTCCACCGTACTGCCGTCCGCACGGTCGTCACCACGCTCCAGAACCACGCGTCCGGTGGTCCTGACCAGACGGGCTCTCGCGCCTCCGCGTCATGATCCGCGAAGTCGTCGGCAACGCAAGGATGAACCTCCTCCGCCTCGACGACATGGAGAAGGCATTCCCCGGCTTTCTCCCCGCCGTCCTCGCCGGCTCAGCCACCGTCGGCTAGAACACGACGTCCTGCACTGACGCTCGAGCGCGACCTCTCCGCTGCATCCTGCTACCCAGCGAGCCTCCCGTACCTCCGGCATACGAGGTGCCCCCTTCCCAGGGGCTCCGACCCGTCCCCCGCGCTCATGCGTAGATGGATCGGTTGAGGGCAGCGATCTCCTCGGAGGTCAGTGATTCGAACTTCTCCCCGATGGCCGCCATGGCCTGGTCACGTCGAGCGGGCAGGAGGTCCTTCTGGGCCCGCGCGAGGGCTGCCGGCAGCTCGTCCCGGGTCAGGGCGGTGCAATAGGCGGGGGTGCCAGGCTGCTGGCGCCACGACTCGGAGAGAGAGCCGGCATCGACGGCATCGAACCCCGTGTCCTCCACCAGGCTCATCGCAGCCCGCTTGCCGACCGCATCGTCACCTGCGACAGGAATGGCGAGGCGGCCTGCCTGCCCTGCCGGTCGTCCTTCGGTCTCGAAGGTGCCCGAGAGGATCGCGTTCCAGGCCTTCGTGACGGGGCGCCCGATCTGTTCGCCGACCCACAGACCTTCCACCTGCCCGCTGTCGAGGGCTTCGATGTGGCCGTCGCGCAGCGGGTAGTAGTTCGACGTGTCGATGATGACCGCGTGCGCGGGAAGCCCCTCGACGAGGGCGCGGATGCCCGTCATCCGACGGAGTGGAATCGACGTGACGAGCACGTCGACGTCCCGGGCGACGTCGGCCGATGCGACCGCAGTCGCCCCTGTCACCAGGACGGCCGCATCGATGGTCTCCGGGCCGCGGGAGTTGGCGACCTTCA
Source organism: Arthrobacter sp. UYP4 (assembly GCF_057291175.1). Classification (NCBI taxonomy): domain Bacteria; kingdom Bacillati; phylum Actinomycetota; class Actinomycetes; order Micrococcales; family Micrococcaceae; genus Arthrobacter; species Arthrobacter sp. UYP4. The sequence continues at coordinate 168,006 of NZ_JBXAVU010000001.1, read as the reverse complement.
CCTCATGCCCTGCCTCCGCGAGCTTGCGCGCCAGCGTCGAACCGATGAATCCTGCTCCGAGGATGCCGATCTTCATGAATGTCCTTCCATCGAACCCATTGTGGGTTCCCAGTCTCCAACGTTCCACCGATGGCAAGGTCAAATCGTGGCGACGGCGAGCGCCCGCCAGATGTCGTGTGACGAGTGTCTCAGCCCTCCGGATTTGACCTTGCCACTAATGAGAAGGTTGCACGATAGGACGTGAGGCTCCGCCAGGCCGCGTTCCGCGCAGCCCAGAAGTACGCCGCGAGCGGCCGACCGCTCACGCGCACTCCCTGCGCCACCGCCGTCGACGAGCCTCGTTCCGACCCCTTCGTCATGACCAGGAGAACCCCGTGCCGGGATCGACACCGAATGAGACAGCCCTGACCGCACCCCACCCACTCCCCGACGCCGCAGCCGCCTACACGCCTGACGCAGGCCCGGATGAGACCATGCCTGCTGCCGGCGCTCCTGGTGATCGGATGGCGCCCGGAAGCGCGATGATCATCGGTCTGCTGATGGTCTCGGCGTTCGTGGTCCTGCTGAACGAGATGATGCTCGGCGTCGCCCTGCCGACGCTGATCGCGGACCTCGACATCACCCCGACGACGGGTCAGTGGCTGACGACGGGGTACCTGCTGACCCTGGCGGTGCTCATTCCGGCGACGGGGTTCGTGATGCGCAGGTTCACCACGCGTGGGATCTTCCTCGGCTCGATGTCGCTCTTCCTTCTCGGCACGGTCATCGCCGCGGTGGCTCCGGGCTTCGGCGTGCTTCTCGCCGGCCGGATCATCCAGGCGATCGGTACAGCGGTGTTCGTGCCCTTGCTGATCACCACGACCATGCGCCTGGTGCCGGCGTCGCGGCGGGGCAGGATGATGGCCCTCGTCACGGCGGTGCCCGCCATCGCACCCGCGGTCGGACCCGCAGTCTCGGGAGTGATCCTGTCCCAGCTCTCCTGGCGGTGGCTGTTCCTCCTCATGCTGCCCATCGTCGTGGTGGCACTGGCGCTGGGCGCGCTCAAGCTACGGAACGTCACCACACCCGAGCGGGTGAGCCTGGACGTGGTGTCCGTGCTGCTGTCCGTCGTCGGGTTCGGCGGGCTGGTCTTCGGCCTGGCATCGATCGGCGAATCGGTCTCCGGCCACGCACCGGTCGCGCCCTCCATCCCCATCCTCATCGGCCTGGCCGGCGTGGCGGCCTTCGTCCACCGGCAGGTGAAGCTGCAGAAGAACGGGAGTGCATTCCTGGACATGCGGATCTTCTCCACCCGCGCCTACGTCATGCCGACGATCGTGATGACGTTCGTCGCGCTGAACGGCTTCGGCGTGGTCCTGGTCCTGCCGCTGATCCTAACTGCCGTCCTCGGACTGGACACCCTGCAGATGGGCCTGTTCCTCTTCCCGGGCGGGGCGATGATCGCGATCGTCTCCGCACTCGGCGGACGCATCTACGACAGGGTAGGGCCCAAGCCACTGGCGATTCCCGGCTCCATCATCTGGGTGGGGACTATCTGGTTCCTCACGACCATCGACGAGAACACGAGTGTGTGGCTGGTCCTGGGCGTCTACCTCGTCATGACCGGAACGCAGGCACTGATGTGGGCGCCGATGACGACCTCCGCCCTGGGCTCACTGCCGGCGGAGCTCTACCCGCACGGCACCGCAGCGTTCTCCACCGTCCAGCAGTTGGCCGGCGCGGCGGGAGGCGCGATCCTCATCTCCGCCTTCACCATCGGCGCGAACGCTCCTCAGGCGGGTGCCCTCAGCGCCGCCCAGAGCATCGACGCCGGACAGGCCGCCTTCACCGTCGCTGCGATCCTCGCCCTCGGCGCCGTCGTCGGCGCGCTCTTCGTCAGCAAGGCCCGCACCACCCATGACGAGTGATCCGCGTGGATCCCACGAAGACAGCGGACCACCGGCCCCGTGCTGTGTCAGCGCAGGCTCACCCTGCTCTGAGCGGCCGCTCCTGGGAGCCGGCCTCGTCGATGGCCTGGATGTACCGGGTGATGGAGTCCCGGTTGTGGGTGAGGAAATCGATCTTCTCCGACATGCGGTCCCGCTCGGTCACCAGCAGCTCCCGCAATCCGGGCTCGGCGTTCCTCACGACGATGGTCTGCGGCTGGTCCAGGCAGGGCAGGATACTCGAGATGATCCGCGTCGGGATTCCCGAGTCCACCAGCCCACGGACCTTCTTCACCCGGTCCACCAGGTAGTCGTCGTACGTCCTGTACCCGTTGTCCAGACGCCGGGGCGAGATGAGGCCCTGCTCCTCGTAATACCGCAGCATCCGGGCAGGAACGCCCGTCTTCTGGGCGAGCTCGCCGATACGCATTGGACCTCCGGGACATGTGATCGGAACCGCCGATTTGACCTTCACATTAGTGGCAACGTTGACACTTATCAAGATGGCCGGAGCGACCAGCACGCGCTACGAGCATCAGGCATTGGTAACGACCACGTGTACGAGGAGAACCTTTGAAGAAGTCGCAGATGATCCTGGGTATGCACCTGGGCAACGGCTACGGGTCCCAGAGCTCAGCCTGGCGGGCCCCCAACGTGAACCCGGCGAACTATGCGAGCTTCGACGCGCAGGTCCGGTACGCGCAGGCCGCCGAGCGCGGGAAGTTCGCCTTCCTGTTCCTCCCGGACTTCCCCGGACTACAGGCCGACGTGGATCATGAAGCACCGCAGATCACCCTCGATCCGATGATGACCCTCGCGGCGATCGCCCGGGCCACAGAGCGCATCGGGCTCGTCGCCACCGGGTCCACGACGTTCAACGAGCCCTTCAACATCGCCCGGCAGTTCAAGGCCCTGGACGTGATGAGTCACGGACGCGCCGGATGGAATGCGGTCACCACCAGTGATCCCAACGCGGCAGCGAACTTCGGCCAGGGCATCGCGCCCCGGCCGCAGCGATACCAGCGTGCCCACGAGACTATCCAGATCACCCAGGCCCTCTGGGGTAGCTGGCAGCAGGACGCGTGGATCAAGGACCAGAAGACCGGGCGGTTCGCTCACCCCGACAAGATCCGGCCCATCAACATGCAGGGCGAGTACGTCGCCTCCCGCGGACCGCTGCCCATCCCACCGTCCGAGCAGGGCCAGCCCGTCATCTTCTCCGCCGGAGGAGGCGCCAACGGGCTCGAGATCGCCGGACGCTACGCCAACGGCGTCATCGGCGCCACATTCACCATCGACGACGCCCGCAGGCAACGCCAGGCCTACCGCGACGCCGCAGCGAAAGCAGGGCGGAACCCCGACGAGATCAAGTTCTTCGCCGGAGTCATGCCCGCCGTCGGCAGGACCAGACGCGCAGCCCTGGACCGGCGCGTGCAGCTAGCAGAGCTCACGGCAGCATCCCGCGTCCCCTACCTCGGCTCGATGCTGAGCCTCCAGCTCGACCCGAGCCAGCTCGACCAACCCCTCACACCCGCTCAGCTGGCTGCTGCCTCAGCGAGCCCATTCGATCCCCGCTCCCCACGAGCCCTGGAGGTCGCACGCGAGGGATGGACGCTCCGCGACATCCTCGCCCACGGCGTCATCGACTACCACCCCACCCCTGTCGGTACCGCATCGGAAACCGCGGACCACCTGCAGGAATGGTTCGAAGCCGGGGCCTGCGACGGATTCTGGGTGTCCATCGACGTGAACGAGGACGGCATCGACACCTTCGTCGACGAAGTTGTCCCCCTCCTGCAGGAGCGCGGCGTCTACCACCACGACTACGACGGCGCCACCCTCCGCGACCACCTCGGCGCCCCCGCCCACTACGGACTCGACCCCCGCCTCGCCCTCCAGTAACGACCGACAGGAGCGAGTGAGACAACGGACGTCACGTGGAGACCCGACTATCACCCGGAGTTGACGGTGTCGATTGGCGAGCTCACCTCACGACCACCTGAGGCGGGCGGAGCCGGGGGTGAGTCCTGTCCTGCGTCCTCGTCCCGACGTCGATTGGTCCGTGGGCCAGCTGCCTGGACGCCAGCGGTACGAGATCGTCCGCCCCTGGGATACGGGCTGTTGCTGGTGCGCACAGGACGTAGTGGGCCGGGAGATGCGGGTATCCGGCTGGCCGGGTGGGGTGGGTGGTACTCGTGCGCGCTGCAGGTCTCCCCCGTAGCTTCTACAGCATCAGGGCGCCCACGCCGGCTCCCGTGCACGGGAGTGCCGGGAGCGTCCCTGTTCGACAGTCCCTCTCGGAATGGAGCTCGATGCCTACTTCACTTGTGCTGTCAGGACCTTCTGGGCGGGAGCAGGGATGAGGATCACCCTCCTGGCGGACTCCTGCACGACGGGCTGGCTGAACTGGGGCCATGGTGAACTGCGGCTGACGCCGCATCACGTGGTGCGGATCGGTCGGCGTGAGCTCACCCTGAGGTCCGCCGTGAAAGGTGGTGCGATGGGCGGTGCCGTCGCTGCGGCAGGAGGTCTGGGGCTCCTCGCAGTGCAGGCGGCGGGCAAGAAATTCGCCAGTGGTCGACCCGCACCAGGCGCGGTGGTCGTGGTCGAGAAGGACACCTGGGAGGGCGAGCTCGACGGTCAGCCGAAGGCCTTGATTCTCGGCCGCGACGATATCGACTCCCTCGACTATCGGCACGGAATCAGCTCTTCCCGCCTGCACATCAGGATGACCGACGGACGTGAGCACAAGCTGCTGTGGTTGCCCAATCCTCATGCCGGGAATCTCCTCGCCCACGCTTTCGGTCCCCGGATGCACCGATCGTGACGGGCAGCGTAGCGGCACCGTTCCACGGACACCGTGATCGGCCGGAATTCGGTTCCCATCAGTACAGGCTGCGTTCACGCCGCTGACACGCGATCTCCCGATGGCTGTCAGCATCCCTGCCTACCGTCGGACCCATGAGCTTCGATCTCGATCTTCGTCCTGTTCACGCCCTGTCGGTCCTCCCTGCAGGATCGACCGTCCACGCAGCAGGACGTTCGCGTTCCATCACTGTCGGGCTCCGACTGGCCGAGGCAGTCCACGTACGGCAGGCCCTGCACAACACGGGTCTGTCCCCGTCGGACTATCGCCGAGTCCTCCGGCAGTTCCTCGGCCGCGACGTCGAATCCCTGGTGCAGATCGATCGTCATGAACTGCGGCCCTTGCTGCGCCGGTTGGACTCGCTCTGACTGCTCTCGAGCGGAATCGTCAACCGGTGGGAGGTCGCGTTCCGTCCTACGTCCCGGGCACGGGCACGGGCAGCGCCGTCGGACAGGGTTGCCGGGTCGGGTGGGAGGGTGACGCGTGCACCGTTCATACCGTTGCTCGACGCACAGCTCGAGCGTAGGTTGACTGCATGGATCGAGCCCCTGCGAGTCGGTTGCCGGTCGTGCCGGTCGTGCCGGTCGTTGCGCCGGTGCTGGCCCTGGGTGGTGGGGCCGCTCTCCTGATGGCCGAGCGGATCGGTTTCATCAGTGAGGCGGCCGAGCAGGTCTCGACGCTTCTGTGGCTCGGAGGGTGGGTGGTGATCGTCTGGGCACTACTGCTCCTGGGTGCCCAGCTGGTGACGCTGGGCGTGCAGCTTCACGCTCATCGGTCCGTCAGTCGCTGGGACGCTTGCAGTGTCGGAGCGACGACCCTCCTTCTTGGCGTGGTGATCGCGAGTCATCCGCTGTGGGGAACAGGATCGGGCGTCGGAGGCTGAGGGCATCACTCGAACAGGACCTCGTCGGGGATGGCAGAAGGAGTGCATCCCGTAGTTCAGGGCAAGAAAAAAACCGCTGGAATCAGGACCTTCACCCTGATTCCAGCGGTTCGTGGTGGAGCTAAGGGGATTCGAACCCCTGACCCCCTGCATGCCATGCAGGTGCGCTACCAGCTGCGCCATAGCCCCGTGCCGTGCTGCTCCAGGAGGCCTTCACCCCGCCGAAGCAACTTGACCAGTCTAGTAAATTCTCGCGACTTCGCCAAATCGGCCGTTCGGGCATCTCAGCCCTCCAGGGGCTCCACGGGAAGCGACCCCAGACCCACGTTGTGCTCGGTCAACTGCCACGAGAACAGCGCTCCGGATCTGCCGACAACCTCGTGCACCTCCGACCAGTGGCAGTTCGAGAGTCCCGCAAGGGCACCCCAGCGCTCCGGGGGCAGCCCCATCAGGGCGGCCAGGGCTGCCCTGATCGCTCCACCGTGGCTGACGACCACGAGGGTCTCCGACGGCGCGATGCTGGCGACGGCATCCGTCACCGCGGCGAGCATGCGCTGTCCCACCTCGATCCGGTTCTCCGCACCACCGGCCCGCACTTCGGGGTCTCCCCCGCGCCAGGCGGCGTTGTCGTCCGCGAACTGCTCGTTGATGGCGGCGAAGGACAGTCCCTGCCACTCGCCGGCGTCGGTCTCACGCAGCCGCACGTCGTAGGAGACGTCCATGCTGCTGAGACCGGCCAGTGCGGCGGCGGTGTCGGCCGCGCGCCGCAGGTCGGACGAGATGATCATCGAGGGCTGCCGCGTGACGAGGACCTCTGCGGCGCGCGCAGCCTGCTCACGACCCGTGTCGTCGAGGTCGATGTCCTCCTGGCCCTGGAACAATCCGGACCGGTTCCACTCCGTGCGCCCGTGGCGCCAGAAGATGATCCGCCGGGCCGCCGGATGGGTGTGGGGGTTCCGCGTCACTCCGCGGCGTCGTCGGCTGCTACGACCTGTGGTGAGGTCTGCAGCTCACCCTCGAGCTGGAGGTCCACGGACGGGCAGTCCTTCCAGAGCCGGTCCAGGGCGTAGAACACCCGGTCCTCCTCGTGCTGGACGTGGACGATCACCTCGGCGTAGTCGAGGAGGACCCAGCGGCCCTCACTGCGCCCCTCACGCCGCACGGGCTTCAGGCCCTGCTTGGACAGTTCCTCCTCGATGCCGTCGACGATGGCATTGACCTGCCGCTCACTCGGCGCGGACGCGATGACGAAGACGTCCGTGATCGCCAGCCTGTCGCTGACGTCGAGGGCGACGATATCCTGGGCGATCTTGTCCGCCGCGGCGTGCGCCGCGGTGCGGGCAATGCCGATGGACTGTTCGGTAGCGCTCACTGATCTCCTTGTGTGGTGCCAGCGGTTTCACCCATTGAGGGAGCTGACGGTCATTATTATCCCGGTTACGAGCGCTGCTGCGCCCACCCCGAGCAACGAATACTGGATATAGCGCAGCCGGCGCAGCCGTCCGAGGCCGGCGGTCATGGCGTCGAGTGGCTCCAGGCCGAACGCGCTCCGGGCCCCGATCGGTTCCGTCGGGCCGCCGTCTAAAGAGCTTGCAGACACGCCCTCGCCCGTGGCGGGGTTCCGCTCGGGACGTGGGATGACCACCGGTATCAGCGAGGTCGACGGCGCCCGCAGGACGGATCGCGTGCCGCCCGGAAGCCGGACGAACTCGGGTGGCGCGACGAACGAGAGGTTGTGTGCCGCGGTCGGATCATGGGGGACGGACGGCTGCGGCGGACCCTGCGCCGCGACCTCCTGGATATTACGGGCGCGGGCGTTGAGGGCAGCCGCCCGCTCGGCCAGCGCCTGCTGGCGTGCCAGCATCGCGGGGTCCACGGAGAACGGGTCGTCGGTGGCCGCGGCCTGCAGGCCGGCCGCGTGCGCGGCGGCGTCCTCGATCAGCGCGTTGCGCCTGGCGAGGGCCTCCTCGATGCTCATGTCCTCGACGCGGCGCGTATCCGTCCCCCGGGAGGCCGTATCGGCGAGGGGTCGCCGCGCGCCGTCGTCCGCCTGTGCCTGCTGCTGCCGACGGCGGTCCCTGCGCCCGCCCGGCAACGGTTCGGTGGAGCGCACGGCCAGGGACGCACCATAGCCGACGGCAGGGCCCGCCGCGTCCAGCCGGACCGACGGGTCGACGGCGACCGCCGACACGCCGTCGGCGGTGGGGGCGACAGCCCTGCCCTGCGACCGCAGCAGCCTCAGTTGCCTGCGGGTCGGTAGTTCGACACGCACACCCTCGAGCAGGGCGGCCTGGTGCTCGGCCAAGGCGCGCAGGGCCCCCAGCGCTTCCCGGTTCCGTGCGGAGATCTCCGACTCCTGCGCTCCTGGCGCTGGACGGTCGGTTCCCTGCGACCCGGCCGTCCGTACGGCGTCCTCTGCCTTGCTCATCGCTGATTCATCCAGTCGGTTGTTTCTCGCCCTCGACGCCCGAGGACGGTGCGCCCTCCTGCCGGATGTCGCGCCGGTAGAGCCGGTGCTTGGCGATGTACTGCACGACGCCGTCGGGCACCAGGTACCAGACCGGCTTGCCCTCGCCCACACGGCGCCTGCAATCGGTGCTGGAGATCGCCATGGCCGGCACTTCCAGGAGGCTCACGTCGCGCCCGCGGCCGTTCAGCTCGTGCCCTGGCCGCGTCACCCCGATGAAGTGCGCCAGGGACCAGAGTTCCTCGGCGTTCTTCCACGTGAGGATCTGGGCCATGGCATCCGCGCCGGTGATGAAGAACAGTTGCGCATCCGGCCGTTCGACCTTCAGGTCGCGCAGCGTGTCGATCGTGAAGGTGGGGCCCGGCCGGTCGATGTCCACGCGGCTCACCGTGAAGCTGGGGTTCGACGCCGTGGCGATCACGGTCATCAGGTACCGGTGCTCGGCCGCCGTGACGTCCTTGTCGGCCTTCTGCCAGGGCTGGCCCGTCGGGACGAAGACCACCTCGTCCAGATCGAAGACCGATGCGACCTCGCTGGCGGCCACGAGGTGACCGTGGTGGATCGGATCGAAGGTGCCGCCCATGACGCCGAGGCGCCACGGCGAACCATCACGATGCCGCTGCCGGAGGCCACCCATGACGTCCCGCTCGATACCCTCTGCCACCAGGACTGCTAGTGCCGGTTCGCTTCGCCGTGATCGTGGTTGTTCGCGTGCTGCTTGTGCGGGTCGATGTGCTCTTCGACGGCCTCGTGGCGGTTGCGCACGTTGGAGAAGGAGATCGTCACGATCATCAGGGTGAGCAGGACACCCATGGCGATCAATCCGTACGCGATCGCCGGCATCGGCAGCTCGGAGTGGGTTTCCATGGCTTCGTTCGCCAGCAGTGCGCTGCCGAGGGAGTAGAGCATCGTGGTTCCTCTGTCGGGTCAGGTTCTGCCGGTGGTTCCGGTCCGGCGTGGGCATTTCCTCCAATGGTACGCGCAACGGGGCACGGGGCTCCGCCGACGGGAGGTCCGTCAGCGCCGGACGTGCCCCTCGCCCTGCACGATCCACTTGGTCGTCGTGAGCTCGGCCAGCCCCATCGGTCCCCTCGCGTGCATCTTCTGCGTGGAGATGCCGACCTCGGCCCCGAGGCCCAGTTCGCCGCCGTCGACGAACCGTGTCGATGCGTTGACCAGCACGGCGGCGGAGTCCACGCCGGCCACGAACTCCTCGGAGGACGCGAGGCTGTTGGTGATGATGGCCTCGCTGTGCCCGGTGCTCCAGCGTCGGATGTGCTGCAGCGCCTCGTCGACGCTGTCCACGGTGCGGACTGCGAGGTCGAGCTGCATGTATTCGCGGTTCCAGTCGTCGTCGGTCGCCGACGGAGCAGCCGTCCCCTCGGGCAGGAACGCACGCGAGCGGTCGTCGACGTGGAGCGTCACCCCGGCGCGCGAGAGGGCGGCGAGGACTGCAGGAGCGGCTCCGGAGCGGCTGTGCACGAGGAGGGTCTCGACCGTGTTGCAGACGCTGGGGCGCTGCGTCTTGGCATTGAGCAGGATGTCGACGGCCATCTCCTCGTCGGCGCTCTCGTCGAGGAGGATGTGCACGTTGCCCTCGCCGGTCTCGATCACGGGGACCCGGGCGTTCGTGACGACGGACTGGATGAGCTCGCGTCCGCCGCGCGGGATCAGCACGTCCACGCGTCCGCGGGCCTCCATGAGCACGCGGGCGCCCTCCCGCCCGAACTCGTCGATGGTCAGGACGGCGTCGTCGGGCAGCCCGTGGTCCTCGAGGGTGTCCCGGATGACGCCAACGAGCGCCGCGTTCGTGGCGGCGGCCGCGCTGCCCCCGCGGAGGATCACGGCATTCCCGCTCTTCAGGGCCAGGCCGGCGATGTCGACCGTGACATTCGGGCGGGCCTCGTAGATCGCCGCGACCACGCCGAGGGGCACCCGGACCTGCCGCATCCGGAGCCCGTTGGGCAGCGTCTCCGCACGCACGGCGGTCCCGACGGGATCAGGAAGGGCGGCCAGCTGGGCGAGTGCATCCGCGAGCCGGCCGATGCGCTCCGGGTCCAGGCTCAGCCGGTCCAGCAGGTAGTCGGAGGTCCCGGCGGCACGGCCGCGCTCGACGTCGGCCCGGTTGGCGGCCAGCACGAGGTCCCGCCGGGCGACCAGCGCGTCGGCGATCGCCAGCAGCACGCGGTCCTTGCGGGCGCGGTTCGCCCGGCCGAGGATCCTCGAGGCGGTCCTGGCCCGGTCCGTGATCGCGTGGACCGCCGCGGTGAGCTGTTCCGGGGTGAGCGACGGCGTGTCGTCGGTCCGGGCGGTCGTGGGCTCAGCCTGCAGATCGGTCATCCCAGCAGTCTAGCGAGGAGCCGGTTCGGAGGACGCCCGGAGGTCGGGTTATGACGCGGCGGCAGGCCGCAGCACCACGAGGTCGTTCACGTGCACCACGGAACGCTCGTACTCGGCGCCCAGCTCCTCCGCGAGATCATGCGTGGAGCGTCCGAGCATGCGCGGCAGCTCGGACGAGCTGTAGTTGACGAGTCCGCGCGCCACCACGGTCCCGTCGCTGCTCACGAGCTGCACGGGGTCACCGGCCTCGAAGACGCCGGAGACGCCGACCACTCCCGCGGGGAGGAGGGACCGCCGCCGCTCCCCCACGGCGCGGACGGCGCCGTCGTCGAGCACGAGGGTGCCGAGGACCCTCGCGAGGTGGGCCAGCCAGAGCAGGCGGATGGGCTGCCGCTTGCCGGTCGCCGTGAACCAGGTGCCCACGTCCTCGCCGCGCAGCGCAGCGGCGGCATTCGCTGTGGACGTCACGAGCGCGGGGATGCCGGAGGCCGCCGCGATGGTGGCGGCCTCGACCTTCGTGACCATGCCGCCCGTGCCGACGCCCGCCTTGCCTGCACGCCCGATCGTGACACCGTCCAGGTCGGCCGGCGACTCCACGAGCGGGATGCGCAGGGCACCCTCGCTCGGTGGGCCGTCGTAGAGCGCATCGACGTCGCTGAGGAGCACCAGTGCCTCCGCCTTGACGAGGTGGGCGACGAGGGCGGCCAGGCGGTCGTTGTCCCCGAAGCGGATCTCATGGCTGGCCACGGTGTCGTTCTCGTTGACGATCGGCACGACGCCGAAGTTCAGGAGCCGCTCCATCGCCCGGTGCGCGTTGGCGTAGTGGGACCGCCGGATCAGGTCGTCCGCGGTCAGCAGGATCTGGCTCACCGTCACGCCGTGCGCGGCGAAGGCCTGCGAGTACTGCGCCATCAGCAGGCCCTGGCCGACGCTCGCTGCGGCCTGCTGCGTGGACAGCTGCGCGGGACGCCGGGCGAGACCCAGCGGCGCCAGACCTGCCGCGATCGCACCGGAGGACACGAGGATCACCTCGGTCCCCGCGGTGCGCCGCGCGGCGAGGACATCGGCGAGGCCCACGAGTGCCTCGCCGGAGATGCCGCCCGAGACGGACGTCAGGGACGACGAACCGACCTTGACGACGATCCTCCGCGCGGACGGTAGTCCCGCCCGGGAGGCCAGCGGATGCAGTGACGTGTCCAGGCCCACGGCTAGCCCTCGGACTCGCCGTCCGCTTCCTGCGGCGCAGGGGCAGGCCGCGTCCGCTTCTGCACCGATTCGGTCCAGATGCCGGCCTTGCGGTCCGCCTCGAGATCGGCCCGGGCGGCAGCCTTCGCCTCCTTGCGCTCCTGGTACTCCTCACGCTTCTGCTCGCGCGTCGGCCGGACGTACTCGGCCAGGCGCAGGTCGGAACCGCGCGGTCCGGCGAGCAGCTCGGCGCCGCCCATCATCGTGGGCTCCCAGTCGAAGACGACGCCGTCGCCCTCGCCGATCACCACGGTGTCGCCGGGCTTGGCGCCGACCTTGAACAGCTCCTCCTCGACACCGACCTTGGCCAGGCGGTCCGCGAGGTAGCCGACGGCCTCGTCGTTGGTGAAGTCGGTCTGCTTGACCCAGCGTTCGGGCTTCTCGCCGAGCACGCGGAAGAGGGGAAGGGCGTCCTTCTCCTCGAGGCGGATCCGGAACGGTGCGGCGTTGACGCCTCGGGGGCGCAGCACGGGCGGCGCGACCTTCGGAGGTGCGGCGGCAACGGTCCTGCGCGCGTTCTCGACGATCTCCGCCATGGCGAACCCGAGCTGGCGCAGTCCCTCGTGGCTCGACGCGGACACCTCGAAGACGCGATAGCCGCGCTCCTCGAGCTCGGGACGGACGAAGTCCGCCATGTCCCGTCCGTCCGGCACGTCCACCTTGTTGAGGGCGACGAGGCGCGGGCGCTCGTTGAGGGGGACGACGTCGCCGTCGGGCCCTGCGTAGCTCATGTCCACCGAGTACTTCTCGAGCTCACGCTCGATGATGCCGAGGTCCTTCAGCGGATCGCGGTCCGTCTCGAGGGCGGCGCAGTCCAGCACGTGCACGAGGGCGGCGCAGCGCTCCACGTGGCGCAGGAAGTGGTGGCCGAGGCCCTTGCCCTCGCTCGCACCCTCGATCAGGCCGGGGACGTCCGCGATGGTGAAGCGCGTGGAACCCGCTTCGACGACGCCCAGGTTCGGCACGAGCGTGGTGAAGGGGTAGTCGGCGATCTTCGGGCGGGCCGCCGACATCGCGGCGATCAGGCTGGACTTTCCGGCGGAGGGGAAGCCTACGAGGGCGATGTCCGCGATGGACTTGAGCTCGAGGACGACATCCCGCTCGTCACCGGGGATGCCGAGCAGCGCGAACCCCGGGGCCTTGCGCTTCTGCGAGGACAGCGCGGCATTGCCGAGGCCGCCCTGGCCGCCGGCCGCCGCGACGAACTCGGTGCCTTCACCGACGAGGTCGGCGAGGACCTCGCCGTCCTTCGACTTGACCACGGTGCCGTCCGGCACCGGCAGCACGAGGGTCTCCCCGTTCTTGCCGCCGCGCCAGTCACCCATCCCGTTGCCGCCGTTCGTGGCATGCCGGTGGGGGGCGTGGTGGTAGTCGAGGAGCGTGGTGGTCTGGTGGTCGACGCGGAGGATGACGTTGCCGCCGTCGCCGCCGTTACCGCCGTCGGGCCCGCCGAGGGGCTTGAACTTCTCGCGGTGGACAGAGACGCAGCCGTGGCCGCCGGTGCCTCCGGATACGTGCAGGACTACGCGGTCAACGAAACTCGCCACGTCGGTCTCCTTCTACAAATGCTTCACTGTGCCGAGTCGGGTCGGCTTAAAAGAAGGTGGGGCGAGCCATAGAGGCTCACCCCACCCGAATGCTTGGTGCACCGTGTGCTGGCAGAGACTACTCTGCTGCCGCGCCCACGATGTTGACGACCTTGCGTCCACGACGGGTACCGAATTCCACGGCACCTGCCTCGAGTGCGAACAGGGTGTCGTCGCCGCCGCGGCCGACATTGGCGCCCGGGTGGAAGTGGGTGCCGCGCTGGCGGACGATGATCTCGCCGGCCTTGACGACCTGGCCGCCGAAGCGCTTGACGCCGAGGAACTGTGCGTTCGAGTCGCGGCCGTTGCGAGTGGAGCTTGCGCCCTTCTTATGTGCCATGAGTTATGCCTGCCTTCGCTGAAGTGTCTACGTGACCGATCGGTAGCCCGAAGGGACTACGCGATGCCTGTGATTTTGACGCGGGTCAGTTCCGAACGGTGACCCTGGCGCTTCTTGTAGCCGGTCTTGTTCTTGAACTTCTGGATGACAATCTTCGGTCCACGAAGATTCTCGACGATCTCGGCAGTGACGGTGACCTTCGCGAGGTCCTCCGCTGCGGAGGTGATCTTGGCGCCGTCTACCAGAAGGAGGGCGGGAAGCTTGAACGTGCTTCCTGCCTGACCGGTGACGCGGTCAAGGGTAACGAGGTCTCCTACAGAAACCTTTTCTTGGCGGCCGCCTGCGCGGACAATCGCGTACACCACTTGGGAACTCACTTCTCTCGACAATCTTGACTTCTGATGAAAAAACCTGGGTGCGCCTCGGCGGCAATCCTGGGGTTGCTCGTCGTGCGGGACCCGCACTGGTGCCTTCGACGTCGCCGCCCGGAGGCCGCTCGTGTCTGCTGGACATCCCAGTCTGCGAATCCTGCGCAGTTGCCGCCGGACATGCCGGTTGACAGGCAAGTGCACCGAGGGTTCAGATTACGCCAGTACAGCGCCCTCCCGCAAATCAGCGGGCGCTCGGCGCGCGGCAGCGCGGGCCCTCGGGGCGTCGAAGAAGTCCCGTTCATAGGCGGCGGACCAGCGGAACGCCGCAAGCATCGCCGTGCGTTCGACCGGGGACGCCCGTCGGTGCGCGCCGTCGGCGATCTGCTTGGCGCGCGCGGTGGCCTCCGCGAAGCCGGGGTCGGCGTAGGTCGCAATCCATGCGGCGTAGGGATGCGTGCCGGACGGGCCGTGGCCTCCGGGTCCTCCCTGCGGTCTCTCCTGCACCCTCTCCTGCACGTGGTCGCCGACCGCTGCGTAGAGCCAGAAGCACGGCAGGACGGCGGCGACGAGTTCCGCGTACGATCCCCGCCCGGCGACGGCCCGGAGGTGGTCGCAGTAGGCGCGGGTGACGGGACCCGCATCGCCCTCCCCTGCCCGGATGCCGGTCTTCCCCGACAGCCAGGTCCGGTGCAGCTCCGCCTCGGTCTGCAGGCACGACGTCGCCGCGGTCAGCCAGAACAGCTGCTCGTCCTCGGCCGGCGCCATGGCGGCGGCACGGGCCAGGACGGCGGAGTAGTCGCGGAGGTACAGCGCGTCCTGCTGCAGGTAGTAGGCGAAGTCGGTCGCGGGAAGGTCCCCCTCCGTCAGCGCGGTGAGGAAGGGCAGCTCCAGGAGGTTCCTGCGCAGTTCCCCGATGTCGCGCCAGGCGAGCTCCGTGAAGCGCTGGTGCGCGCGAGGATCAGGTCCGGCGTGGAAGTGGTGCACCGGTCCGCTGCCTGCTCCCACGTCCAGCAGGTCGGCGCCCTGCAGTGCCCCTTCGAGCCAGGACTTCGCCTCCCGCACCGCCGTGGGCCAGTCGCCGGTCACGGCGACCCGCGTGGCGATCGCGGACGACAGCGAGCAGCCCGTACCGTGCGTGTTCTCGGTCGGCACCCGGCAGCCGTCGAGGACCACGGTGTCCGGGCCGCCCGTTGCGTCCTGCGGGGCGGGGACGAGGGCGTCCGGGCATCGTTCGCCGGGCAGGTGCCCGCCCTTCACCAGCACCCGGGTGCCGAGCCGGACCGCGAGGACCCTCCCCTGCTCGAGTGCTGCGGACCAGGAGGCGGCAGGGTCCGCTCCGACGAGGACGGCGAGCTCCGCGATGTTCGGGGTCACCAGCGACGCACGCCGGGCGAGGTCGACGACGGCGCGTACCGCGTCGTCGTCGAGCAGCCGCGCACCGCTGGTGGCGACCATGACCGGATCGAGCACGACGACCGGCGGGCGGGCGTGGTCGAGCCATGCGCCGACGCAGCGCGCCACGGCGGCGGAACCGAGCATCCCGATCTTCACGGCGTCGATGCGCACGTCCTCGGCGATGGCGTCGAGTTGCTGCCGGAGGAAATCCGTGGGCGGGATGTGCACCGCGGTCACGCCGCGGGTGTTCTGCGCCGTCAGGGCGGTCACCACGGCCATCGCGTACCCGCCCGTGGCGCTGATGCTCTTGATGTCCGCCTGGATCCCGGCGCCGCCGCTCGGATCCGAGCCGGCGATGCTCAGGATGTTGGGGATCCCGGAGATCGGATCGCACGCTGTTCGGGCAGTGTCCATGACTGACATCCCTCCGCTAGGCACGGGCGCGAGGCCCACTAGATCAGGTTCGACGGGTGTGATCTCAGCCCTGCATCCGGCAGGGCACCCCGTGTCACCGACCAGCCTATAGCAGCCGGGCGCCCATGGACGGGACACGCGAAGGCCGGAGCCCCTGGGGACTCCGGCCTTCGCGTGCCTGCCGATCCGTCGTGCGTGGAGCTGCTACAGCTCCGACGCCGGCACGCCGACGCCGAAGATCAGCGGCTCCGCACCGGATAGCTCCGGCTTCCGCGCGATCGGCCCGGCCTTCGCGACGTGCCGCGTCCCGGAGGGCTCGGCGGCGGTCTCGGCACCCTGGGTCTCGATCGTGGTGTCCGCAGCACCCTGCGCGCTGCGGGCGACCCGGCGTCGCGGCCGGGACCGGCGCGCCGGCGCCTCGGGCGCGGGAACGACGACGGGAGGTGCGGCGCTGGTCGCGGGGACCGCCCGGACCTCGGCGGCCTCCTCGCGGTCGCCGTCTGCCGCGGCGCCGTCGCCAACGGGCGCGACGTCGACGGCCGGGACGTCCACATCGGCGGGCCGGCGGTTGAAGGCCTCGCTCAGGCTGTCCAGCGTCAGGCGCGTCGCGGGCGCCTCCTGGGCCTCCTCGACGGCCGGCCGACGGCTCTCCGCCCGTGGCAGTGTCACCGTCTCGCCGTTGATCGTCAGCACGGCTTCCGTGACCTGGACGTCGGCGTCGGCAGGGGCCTGCTCCGCGTGCTCCTCGTGGGCGTGGTGCGTGGCGGCCGCGATGCTGGCGAGCGCGGCCCGGGCCGCTTCGGC
This sequence comes from Arthrobacter sp. UYP4, assembly GCF_057291175.1. Lineage (NCBI taxonomy): Bacteria > Bacillati > Actinomycetota > Actinomycetes > Micrococcales > Micrococcaceae > Arthrobacter > Arthrobacter sp. UYP4. The sequence goes on along the minus strand of NZ_JBXAVU010000001.1, from coordinate 151,370 downwards.
CTTCGCCGCGCGGTCAGGGGTCTCGGCCACGGGGGCCGGGGGCAGTGCGATGCCCTCGTCCTGCTGGTTGCCGCGTCCCCGGTTGCGCTTGCGCTCGCTCCGGGACGGCTTGTCCTGGCGCAGCTGCTGCTGGTTGTCGGGCGCAGGCACGGAACGGCGGTGCTCCACGGGCTCCATGTGGGTGACGACGCCGCGGCCCGCACAGTGCTCGCAGTCCTCGCCGAAGACCTCGAGCAGGCCCGTGCCCATGCGCTTGCGCGTCATCTGGACGAGCCCCAGCGAGGTCACCTCGGCGACCTGGTGCTTGGTCCTGTCACGGCCGAGGCATTCGACGAGACGGCGCAGCACGAGGTCGCGGTTCGCCTCGAGCACCATGTCGATGAAGTCGATCACGATGATCCCGCCGATGTCGCGGAGCCGCAGCTGGCGCACGACCTCCTCGGCCGCCTCGAGGTTATTCTTCGTGACGGTCTCCTCGAGGTTGCCGCCGCTGCCGGTGAACTTGCCCGTGTTGACGTCGACCACGGTCATGGCCTCGGTGCGGTCGATCACGAGCGAGCCGCCCGACGGCAGGAACACCTTGCGCTCCAGGGCCTTCGAGATCTGCTCGTCGATGCGCGAGGCGGCGAAGATGTCCTCGTCGCCCGTCCACTTCTCGAGCCTGCCGACGAGGTCCGGCGCCACGTACATGACGTAGGCCTCGATGGTGTCCCAGGCCTCCTCGCCGGAGACGACGAGCTTGGAGAAGTCCTCGTTGAAGACGTCGCGGACCACCTTGATGGTGAGGTCGGGCTCGCCGTAGAGGAGTTCGGGCGCCAGGGTCTTGGTCGAGCCGGCCTTGCGCTCGATCTCCTCCCACTGGGCACGGAGGCGGTTGATGTCGTGCGTCAGCTCCTCCTCGCTGGCACCCTCCGCCGCCGTCCGGACGATCACGCCGGCGTTCTCGGGCAGGCGGTCCTTGAGGATCCGCTTGAGGCGGTTGCGCTCGACGTCGGGCAGCTTGCGGGAGATACCGGTCATGGAGCCGCCGGGCACGTACACGAGGTATCGGCCGGGCAGGGAGATCTGGCTCGTGAGCCTCGCACCCTTGTGGCCCACCGGGTCCTTCGTGACCTGCACGAGGACGGGATCGCCCGACTTCAGCGCGAGTTCGATGCGGCGCGGCTGGCCGTCGAGGCCGGCCGCGTCCCAGTTGACCTCTCCGGCGTACAGGACGGCGTTGCGGCCGCGTCCGATGTCGACGAACGCCGCCTCCATGCTCGGCAGCACGTTCTGCACCTTGCCGACGTACACGTTGCCGATCAGCGAGTCCTGCTGCGTCCTGGACACGAAGTGCTCCGCGAGGATGCCGTCCTCGAGGACGCCGATCTGGATCCTGTCATCGCGCTGGCGGACGATCATCTGGCGGTCCACGGATTCGCGGCGGGCGAGGAACTCGGCCTCGGTGATGACCTGGCGGCGGCGGCCCGTGTCACGGGACTCGCGGCGGCGCTGCTTCTTGGCCTCCAGCCGGGTGGAGCCGCGGACGCTGGTCACACGGTCCGAGACGGGCTCGCTGGACTGGCGGGGAGCCCGCACGCGCGTGACGGTGTTGGGCGGATCGTCGTCCTCGCCGCCGGTCAGCTCGAGGTCCTGGTCTCCACGGCGGCGACGACGACGACGGCGCGACGTGACGCCCGCGCCCTCCTCGGGGCCGTTCGCCGGGGACCGTCCGTTGGTGTCCTCAGGACCCTCTGTCTGGCCGTCGTCGGTTCCGGCGTCGGCCTGGCCGGCATCGCTGCGGCTGCGCGTGCGACTCCGACGGCTGCGACGCGAGCGACGACCGGACTCGTCCGACTCCTCCTCGTCCGTGTCCTCCTGCGGCGGCGCCACCTTCACGGACGGCACGGTGACGGTGCTGAGATCCGGTGCGTGGAACAGCAGCGACAGCGGCGACTCGGGGACCGCGAAGGGATCGAACCGGTTCTCGTCCGACGGCGTGTCCTCCTGGCCGGCATCGACCTGCGTGATGTCGCCCTGCGCGGCTCCGTCCTGGGGCTGCGCGGACTGCCGGGACTCCGAGGCGGCGTCCGGGCGCCCTGCGGGAGTGTCGGCTGCTGCGGGAGTGCCGTCTGCTACGGGTTCCGCCACTGCGGCGTCGTCCGACTGCGCGGGCTCCGACGCCCTGCGGCTGCGCGTCCTCGTCGAGGTACGGCGCGCCCGTGCGGGCTTCTCCTCGGCCGGAACGGCGGGAATCGAGGCGGCGTCCGCTCCGACTGCGTCGGGCGCGTCGACGGGTGAGGCAGCGGTTGCGGCGTCGGCTGCGGGCGCGGGTGACGCGGCGGGTGCAGCATCGGCTGCGGGCTGCTCGACGGGACGGGCTGGGCCGGCTTCAGCGGTCGCGGCGCGTCGGCGGGTGCGGGGGGCCCGAGCGGTGGCCGTCGCTGCAGGGGCGTCGGAGGCCGGCGATGCTGCTCCGTCGCCGGCGGGTACGGCCACGGCGTCCGCCTCGGTCTCGTCCGTCACCACGACGGGCTTGCGCGCCCGGGTGGCCCGCTTGCGGACGGGGGCGGCGGCTTCCTCCTCGGGGGACGCCTCCGGTGCCTTGGGTGGTGCTCCCTCGGGGGCACTCGCGGTGCGGCGCTTCCGCGGCGCCCTCGCCGGTGCGGCCTGCTCCTGGGATTCCGGCGCGGTAGCGGGTGCTTCCGTCACTGCCTGTTCGTTTCCCTGCTGCTCTGACTGATCCATGCGTGCTCGCTCCAAACCCCTGCGGCACCGTCCACATTCCAGCGCCCTCCAGGGCGGTATGTCGGCCGGCCGCGGGCCCTTCGCCCGGCGGCTGACCGGAAGTCGTTGTCATGCCGTCCGAGGTCACACCGTCATGGGGGTGCGGAATCACTCGGAGGCCAGTGGCGCTTTTCCAACTCAGCCGCCCGTGTGGACGGTGGGTCCCGCCAGCGGATTCCGCCTACGTCCGCCGATGGGGCGGAGTCGATAGGACGGAAGCATCGCTCACGGAACGGAAGCCTGTCACCGGACCGGCGTGGGAATGTGGTTCCCCCACCAGCCATCGCCATTGTCTCACACCGGTTCCGGAAAGGGACCGATAGTGCGGGCTGCACTCGCGGACAGGAGCCGGTCCATCGTGCTCCGGGCGAGCGGTTCGGCGTTCCGGGGCCGTTCATCGGCGTCCGCCGTCGTCGGATGCCGGCCGTGTCCGCCGTCGTCGCGTTCGCGGATGCCTCCCCCGCGGGGTTCGGGCGGTGGCGTGCTGCGGGAAGCGGCGATCCACCGCTTCCCGCAGGGATCAGTGCTTCGGGAACTGCCCTGTGACCGGCGATGCGTCGTCGGCGAGCGGCCTCGCGACCGGCACCTTCGTACCCAGGACCTGCGCGACGACGTCGTGCGTGATCTGCTGGGCGGTGAGGCCGACGCGCTCGAGGACCTGGTTCCGGGAGCCGTGGTCGAGGAACTCGACGGGGAGTCCCACCTCGTTGAGCGCGGTGTCCACGCCCGCGGACCGCATCTCCTGGCGGATCCTCGATCCCACGCCACCCGCACGGACACCGTCCTCGATGACGATCACGATGCGGTGCTCGGCTGCGAGGTCGATCACCGAGCGGCGCACCGGCAGGAGCCAGCGGGGATCGATCATGGTGGAGCTGATGCCCTGCGCGCCGAGCCTGTTCGACACGTCGAGCGCGAGCTCGCTCATGGCCCCGACGCTGACGATCAGGACGTCGTTGGCGCGGGAGCCGGCGGGCCGGCGGGACAGCACGTCGACGCCGTCGTGCAGGCGTTCGATCGCCTCCACCTCCGCGCCGACGGATCCCTTCGAGTAGCGGACCACGCTCGGGGCGTCCGAGATGGCGACGGCCTCGCGCAGTTCCTCGCGCAGCCGCGTGGCATCGCGGGGGGCGGCGAGGTGCAGGCCCGGGACGGCCTGGAGCAGGGCGAGATCCCACATCCCGTGATGGCTCGCGCCGTCGGGCCCCGTGACGCCCGAGCGGTCCAGGACGATCGTCACCCCGGCCCGATGCAGGGCCACGTCCATCAGGAGCTGGTCGAACGCGCGGTTCAGGAAGGTCGCGTAGAGGGCGATGACAGGGTGCAGGCCGCCGAAGGCCATCCCGGCCGCGCTGGCCACGGCGTGCTGCTCGGCGATGCCGACGTCGAACACGCGGTCCGGGTGCCGGGCGGCGAAACGGTGCAGTCCGACGGGGATGAGCATGGCGCCGGTGATGCCGACGATGTCCGGCCGCTCGTCGGCGATGTCGGCGATCTCGTTCGCGAAGACCGAGGTCCAGGACTGCTGGCCCGCGGCGTCCACCGGTTCGCCCGTCTCGGGGTCGATGATGCCGACGGCGTGGAACTGGTCGGCCTCGTGGGCCCGGGCCGGGGCGTACCCGTGGCCCTTCTCCGTGATGGCGTGCACGATCACGGGCCCCTCGTAGTTCTTCGCGAGGTGCAGTGCCTGTTCGACGGCGGCCTGGTCGTGGCCGTCCACGGGGCCGACGTACTTCATGCCGAGGTCCTCGAACAGGCCCTGGGGTGCCCACCAGTCCTTGATGCCCTTCTTCATGGCGTGGAGGCTCTTGTAGCTGAACGCGCCGACCGTGCCGCCGTTCTGCATGCGGGTCTTCACCCAGTCGAGGGTGCGCTCGTAGACGCGGTGGGTGCGCACGGAATCGAGGGTGGGACGCAGCGAGGCGAGATAGTCGGCCACACCGCCGATCGTGGGCGCGTAGGAACGGCCGTTGTCGTTGACGACGATCACGACCCTGCGCCGCTTGTCCGCGGCGATGTTGTTGATCGCCTCCCAGGCCATGCCGCCGGTGAGCGCACCGTCGCCCACGAGGACGACGGCGTAGCGGTCGCCCTCGCCGTTGAGGACCCGGGCCCGGGAGATGCCGTCGGCCCAGGAGAGCGAGGACGAGGCATGGGAGCTCTCGACGACGTCGTGCACGGACTCCGCGCGCGACGGGTAACCGGACAGGCCGCCCTGCTGGCGCAGGGTGCTGAAATCCTGCCGCCCGGTCACGAGCTTGTGCACGTAGGACTGGTGGCCGGTGTCGAAGATGATGCTGTCCCGCGGTGAGTCGAAGACGCGGTGGATGCCGAGGGTCAGCTCGACGACCCCGAGGTTGGGCCCCAGGTGTCCTCCGGTCCGCGAGACGTTGCTGACCAAAAAGGTACGGATCTCCTCGGCGAGCGCTGACAGTTGCGTGTCGCTGAGCTTGCTCAGGTCCTGTGGGCCGTGGATCGTCTCCAAGAGTCCCATCGGCGCCTCCTCGGTTCGTTCGGCGTGGCGAGGGATCGCCCTCGATTGACCTTAACTCTAACGTCCGGGTGTCCGGCGGGGTGCCTCGATCGTCCGCCCGGCTCGCCCGAGCCCTCCGTCGTCAGGCCGGTGGCGGCAGGAGCCGCGCGAAGGATTCCATGTGGTGCGTGTGCGGGTAGAGGTCGAAGACGCGCAGGGAGTCGAGCGACCAGCCCGCGGCGAGGAAGTAGCCGAGGTCGCGGGCGAACGACGCCGGGTCGCAGGACACGTAGCCGACGACGCGCGGGCGGGCCTGCACGATCTGCCGGACCACCTTCCTGCCGGCCCCCGCCCGCGGCGGGTCGAGCAGGACGGCGTCGAGCGGTTCGCTCCAGCGGCCGAGCACGGCGTCCACCCGCCCCTGCACGATCGACACGTGGTCCTGGCCGTGCAGGTTGCGCCGCGCATCGCGGCTCGTCCCGGGCGCACCCTCGACCGACAGCACCGAACCCTCCGGCCCGACGGCGCGGGCGAGTGGCACGGTGAACAGACCCGCGCCAGCGTAGAGGTCGGCGATGCGTTCACCCGGCGCCGGCTGCAGCCCGTCGAGCACCGCGGACACGAGCGCCTCGGGAGCACCCCGGTGGATCTGCCAGAAACCGGCTCCCGTGATCCGGTAGTCGATGCCGAGGACGCTCTCCTGCAGCCACGTCCTCCCCTTCAGCCGCTCGACCTGCCCCGACGCGGGATCGAGGACGCCCACGGAGGCGCCGTGGACGGACGAGGCCACCGAGGCGACGCGCCGCGGGGACGTGCCCGCCGCGGGGACGAGCAGCACGAGCGGCTCACCCCCGCCCGACGGGACGGCGACGTCCACCCTCGCGATGCCGCTGAGGTCCAGCGCCCACAGCCGCAGGTCGTTGACGGCCGCGACGGCCAGCGGCATCTCCCGGACGGGGACGACGCCGTGGGAACGGTGCAGGTGCATGGCGAGACGGCCGGCCGAATCCACGGCGAAAGCCGCGCGCGTGCGCCAGGCCAGGCCGTCGGGTGCCTCCCCCGGCGCTGCCTCGACCGTCACCGCCCGGTCGGTCTTCGCGAGGCGGACCAGCTGCTCCTCGACGATGGCACCCTTGAGCCGGCGCTGCTCGTCGAGGGCGATATGGCCGAATTCGGCGCCACCGACGGCGGAGCGTCCCTTCGCGGCGGCCGTGAGGGCGTCCGCCAGGGGCCAGGGATGGGTCACGCGGTGCGGGGAGGGCTCGATCACCTCGACGACATCCGCCCGCCAGAAGCTCGCGGCCTCGTCGGTGTCGGTGAACCGCACGCGGACCACTTCCTCCGGCAGGGCGTGGCGGACGAAGACCACGCGGCCTTCGTGCCGGGCCACGAAGTGCCCGCCGTGGGCGGGCCGTTCGATGGTCAGCTCGGACGTGCCGGCGGCGGAGCCTGCTGCCCGGTCCAGGTTCTCGGTGGGGTCGGCGGCTGGTACGGCGTCGGTCATGGTGTCTTCCTACTTCAGGTCCTGGTAGATCTGGGCCGCGTCGGAGGACGCGAGCTGCCACGGCACGCTGGCGACCATCACGCCGGGCACGAAGTGCAGCCGTGCCTTGATGCGGAGGGCGGTCTGGTTGTGGACCAGCTGCTCCCACCACTTTCCCACCACGTACTCGGGGATGTAGACCACGATCAGGTCGCGGGGCGAGTCCCGGCGCATCGTCCTGATGTACTCGAGGATCGGTGTGATGGTGTCCCGGTAGGGCGAGGCGAGGACTGTGATCGGCACCGGGATCTCGTACTTCTCCCAGTCGGCGAGGGTTCGGCGGGTCTGCTCGGGATCGACGTCGACCGTGATGGCATCCAGGCGCGACGGACGCGACGCCCGGGCGAAGGCGAGGGCGCGCAGCACCGGCTTCCGGACGTGTGAGACGAGGATCACGGCGTGCACGCGTGAGGGCAGGGCCCGCAGGCGGACCGCGTCGTCGATCGCGAGTTCCTCGGCGACGGCGTCGTAGTGCTTCTTGATGCTGCGCATCACCGCGAACAGGATCGCCATGGCGAGCACCGCGATCCATGCGCCGTACTCGAACTTGGTGACGAGGATGACGGCGAGGACCGCGGCGGTGAGCCCGAAGCCGAGGGAGTTGATGGCACGGGACTTGTGGATCCTCCACCGCTCCTGCTTGCCCACCGTGCTGCGGAGGGTCCTGTTCCAGTGCCGGATGAGGCCCAGCTGGCCACCCGTGAAGGAGACGAACACCCCCACGATGTACAGCTGCACCAGCGCCGTGACGTCGGCCCGGAACACGAGGATCAGGACGATGGCCCCCAGCCCGAGGGCGAGGATCCCGTTGCTGAACGTCAGCCTGTCCCCGCGGGTGCGCAGCTGGCGCGGCAGGTAGCCGTCCGTCGCGAGGATGGACGCGAGGACGGGGAATGCGTTGAAGGCGGCGTGGGCCGCGAGGAGCAGGATCAGGGCGGTCGCCGCCACGACCGCGTAGAAGGCGGGAGACCCGGCGTCGAAGACGGTCCTCGCCAGCTGGCTGACCACGGGCGCCTGGATGTAGTCGTCCGGGACGGGCGCGCCGTCGAGCAGCAGCTGGGCCTGCGGGTCCTGGACCACGTGCACGCGGGTGGCGTTCGCGAGGTAGAGGACGCCGGCGAGCATCCCCGAGGCGACGACGCCGAGGATCACGAGCGTCGTCGCCGCGTTGCGGCTGTGCGGGGCCTCGAAGCGCGGCACGTTGGCACCCGGCCCTTCGAGGCCCGTGAGGGCCGCAGCACCTGCGGAGAACGCCCGGAGGATCAGGAGCGCGCCGGCCAGCCCCACGAGGCCGGCGTCGAGGGCGGCGTCCGGGACGATCTCGAACCGCGCGCTGGGCGCCTGCGCGAGCGTCCCCGTGACCGCCTGGCCGATGCCGGTGGCACACAGCGCGAGGATCCCGGCGAGGAAGGCGTAGGTGATGACGGCGCGGGCGCGGATACCGCGCGTGATGCCCCGCAGGTTCAGCAGCACGAGCACCGCGACGCCGACGACGGCGAGGACCACGCGTCCACCCTCGAGGCCGGGCGCGAGGGAGACGACGTACTGTGCTGCGGCGGAGACCGACACGGCCACGGTGAGCAGGTAGTCGATCATCAGCGCGGACGCCACGGTGGTGCCGGCGCGGGGTCCGATGTTCCGCTTGGCGATCTCGTAGTCGCCGCCGCCCGAGGGATATGCGTGCACCGCCTGGCGGTAGGAGGCGACGACGACGAGCAGGACGGCGATGACGGCGAGGCCGACCCACGGCGAGACGGCCACGGACGCCACACCCGCGAGCGCGAGCGTCAGCAGGATCTCGTCCGGGGCGTAGGCCACCGAGGACAGCGCACTCGCCGAGAAGACGGGCATGGCGAGGCGCTTCGGCAGGCTCCTGTTCCTCAGCCTGTCGCTGGCGAAGGGCTTGCCCACCAGCACCCGCTTGACGGCCTCGAGAAAAGTCAGCACAGCCCACAGACTAGCGCGTCGGCGCCGGGACCAAGCCACTAGGCTTGATGCTGGTACGGCAGGGAACGGCAGGATCTACACCAAGAATCAGGGGTGCCCCCGGTGGCTCATTTTGTGATCATGGGATGCGGCAGGGTAGGCGTCAGCCTCGCCCATACGCTCGACGAATCCGGTCACTCGGTGGCGATCATCGACCAGGACGACCGCGCCTTCCGCCGCCTGCGGTCGTCCTTCGGCGGGCGCAAGGTCACGGGTGTCGGGTTCGACCGGGAGACCCTCAAGTACGCGGAGATCGAGGATGCCTACGCCTTCGCCGCCGTCTCGAGCGGCGACAACTCCAACATCCTCGCGACCCGGGTCGCCAGGGAGACGTTCCACGTGCCCCACGTCGTCGCCCGTATCTACGACCCGGGGCGCGCCGAGATCTACCAGCGGCTCGGGATCCCCACGGTCGCCGCGGTGCGCTGGAGCGCCGACCAGGTGCTGCGTCGCATCCTGCCGGAACAGACCATCAACGGCGATTTCCGGGAGACCTCCGGCCGGCTGATCCTCGCCGAGCTCGCGTTGAGCGATGCCTGGCTGGGCCGGTCCCTGCGCAGTATCGAGTCCGCGAGCGGAGTCCGGGTCGCGTACCTCACCCGATTCGGGGAGGGGATCCTGCCGACCGCCGAGACCAACTACCAGCAAGGGGATATCCTGCACGCCATGATGCAGACGACGGCGACGGACGAGATCGGTCGCATCCTCGCGGCCGCACCGCAGGAGGATCTCTCATGAGGGTCGTCATCGCCGGGGCCGGGAGTGTCGGCTCGTCCATCGCACGGGAGCTGCTGGGCAACAAGCACGAGATCCTGCTCATCGACGAGAAGCCGGAGGTGATCGGCCGCAGCGGGCTCAAGGGAGCCAAGTGGCTGATCGGTGATGCGTGTGAACTGACGACGCTCAAGGATGCCCGCCTGGAGGAGGCCGATGTCGTGGTGTCCGCCACCGGTGACGACAAGGTCAACCTCGTGGTGTCGCTGCTCGCGAAGAGCGAATTCGGTGTGGGCCGCACCGTGGGGCGCGTGAACAACCCGAAGAACGACTGGATGTTCGACGACTCGTGGGGTGTGGACGTCGCCGTCAACACCCCGCGCCTCATGACGGCCCTCGTGGAGGAAGCCGTCGAGATCGGCGATCTGGTCCGCCTGCTGACGCTCCAGACCGGCGTGTCCTCGATCGTCGAGTTCACAGTCCCTCAGGACTCCCCGCTCGTCGGCGGGACGGTCGGCTCCATCGAGCTGCCGGCGGACTGCGCCGTGGTGGCCCTGCTGCGGGACGACTCCCCCATCACCCCGAGCCCCGACGACGTCGTCGAGGGCGGCGACGAGATGTTCTTCCTCGCGGCGATCGCGGCGGAGGACGAACTGCGCGTCGCGCTCTCGGCGCGGAGCGACGGGGCCGGGAGCTAGCTGCGCGGGCCCGCCGGGGGGGGGGGGAAGATCTCCACGATCGCGTCGAGGTCCGCGCACGTGCCGTGCGGGGTGGGACTCACCACCAGGGCGGCGGGAGCTGCCGCAGGTCGGGAAGAACGCCTGGCCCGCCCCGACTCGGCCCTGCCGGTACGCGGGCGGCGTGTAGCCGTACCGATCGGGTTCCTGGTGCTCGGCGTCGATCGTCACGACTCCTGGTTGCTGCTGAGCAGGGCCGAGGGGGCCGGATCCTGCAGCGGGGTGGCCGGCAGGGCGCCGGCCACCACCGCGTCGGCGATGACGTCCCCGAGGCTGCCGGCCCTCGCGTAGGCGGTCCGCTGACGGGCGGCACCGGTCCCCCGCGCCAGGAGCTGGAACAGCAGGAACTCCACGGTGCCGAGTTCGCCCTGGTCCTCCAGGACCGGCTGGAGGTGGTCGAGCAGGGCCATGACCACCTCGAACGCGCCGCGCGGCTCGCCGGACAGCGGGTGCATCAGCCGGTCGTCGAGCCCGAACCTGCTGGCCTGCCAGCAGGCGAGCCGGAGCTGCACGGCGGGGGCCGGTACGGGTGCCACGCCGGCGCGCCACTGCCGCGCTGCCGTCTCCACGAGGCCCCGCACCAGGGCCGCGAGGAGAACGGCGTCGTCGGCCTGCAGGCAGACGTCGCCCACCCGGACCTCCACCGTGGGATGGCGGTGGCTCAGCCGGGCGTCGAAGTAGATCTGCCCCTCGTCGAGGGGGACCCCGGACCGGAGGATCTCCCGCACCTGGGCGCGATAGGCCTGGGCGGACCCGAAGATCTCGCAGGGACCGACGGTGGGCCAGCGGTTCCAGGCCTGGGAGCGGTAGCTCGCATAGCCGGTGTCCGTGGCGTTCCAGAAGGGGGAATTGGACGTGATGGCGGCCAGCACCGGGAGCCAGATCCGGATCCGGTCGAGGACGGCGACGCCCTCCTCGTCCGACACCACTTCCACGTGGACATGGCAACCACAGGTCAGCTGCTCCACCGCGGTGAGGCCGAACCGCTCCACCATCCGCTGGTAGCGCAGGCCAGGTGTCGTCGTGCTCGTCGCCGGAAGTGGTGATGTGGCGAGGGCGACGGCCCGGGCACCGACCGAGCGGGCCGTGGCGTCCGCTCGAATGCGCTGTGCGGTGATGTCACGGGACAGTTCGGCGAGGCCGATCCGCGGAGGGGTGCAGGTCTCGATCTGTTCCTGCTTCATCTCACTGCTGAGGCCGTCGGCTCCGCCGAGGCGCTCCAGCACGTCGCCCAGCGCGACGGGGTGTCCGTCGACGCCGTCGACGATCAGGAATTCCTCTTCGACACCTGTTCGACGCATCTTCGCGATCCTGTGGCACTGGATGGAGGGCCGGGCGCCGTTCGACCGACCCCCAGAGTGCCAGCATCGTAGGCCTGCCGAATCCGGCTCCGCAAGGAATGCTGCTGGGCCGATCGGGCTTGAAGAAGGGGATCCGCGACGGTCGCCGCGAGGACGACGACGAGGGGTGCCCGGCTACATGCCGGGGACGATGCCCGAGTCGGAGTCGGAGTCGGAGTCGGCCGGGCGCGGCCGGGAGACGACCCATGCCAGCCACAGCCCGAGGGCATACAGCGGCAGGCCCATGGCCACGCGCATGGAACCCAGCGCCGCCACGTTCTCCGTCAGGTAGAGCGGCACCTGCACCACGAGGCGCAGCGCCAGCACCGAGACGATGATCCAGGTGGCGAGGGAGTACGCGCGGACGCGGACGGGATCCTTCCGCCACTCGATACCCTCGTTGCGGAGGAGACCGAACAGGAGTCCTGCGAACGGCCAGCGGAGGACCACCGACGCGGCCATCGCGAGGATGTAGGCACCGTTGATGAAGAACCCGGGGAGGAAGAAGTCCTCCGCGTTGCCCGTGCGCAGGGCGACGAAGGCGCAGAAGGCGACGCCCACGAGTCCGGCGAGGGCCTGCGTGACGGGCGTGCGCGAGACGAGCCGGATCCCGGTGAAGACGGCGGAGACCGCCAGCGCCGCGACGAGCGAGACCGGGAGGTCGGTGGTGATCGTGAAGAGGACGGTGAAGACCAGGCCCGGCGCGATGCTTTCGGCGAGTCCCTGCACGCCACCGATCGAGGACAGGACGTCGATCTGGCCGGAGTGGTTGCGCTTCACCCCGGACCTGGCTGCGTACTGCGTGGCCAGGTCGGCCGCCGTGGGCCCGGCCTGCTGCGGGTCGGGGCGGGAGGCCGGGCGTCCATCGGCGCCGGAAGGCTCCGAGGACGCGCCGGGCTCGTTCGTGGGGTGGCTCATTCAGGACTCCTCGGGGCGGCCGATGATCTCGTAGCGGGGGTTGTACACGGTGGGCAGGCCGTCGACCCGGCTCAGCATGCCCTCGAAGCGCAACGCTACCCCTGCCTCCATGCCGGGGATGCGGCGCTGGCCCATCCAGACGATGCGCACGTCCTCCCGGGCGCCGTTCCAGTCGATCCGCGCCAGGACGGTGAACGACGGCGATGCGGTCACCGGCGCGATGGTGATCCGGTCGATCACGCCCCGTGCCTTGATCCTGCCGCGTTCCGGCAGCGCTGCGGGCACACCGGACGTACCCGCGGGCCCGCCCGTCGGCATGGACGAACCGGCCGGGCCTGGTGAGTACTGCCGGGATGGCACGTCGGCTAGCGGGTCTCGGTGATCTCGGGCCCGCGCTCCAGCGGGTTCAGGTCCGGGCGGGCGGCAGCCGGAGCAGCCGGCGGGCCGGCTGCGGCGTCCTTCGGCAGCCGGAGCTGCAACAGCTCCCGGGGCGGCAGGGGGTGGTCGCCACGAACCACGACGACGCTGCGGAACAGCTTCTCGATGGGCGCCGCGGCGCTCGGGTTCAGGGCCGCGGGACCGCCGAAGACACCGCGGAGGAACCAGCGGGGTCCGTTGATCCCCACGAAGCGGGCGACGCGGACGCCGGCCTGCCCGTCGGGCGTCTGTGCCGGCAGCTTGGCGAGCAGCTCCGTACCGAGGCGTCCCGGGCGCTCCTCGACGGTTCCGCCCTGGGAGCCGACGGAGGTCCCGATCTGCTCCCTGATCTCGTCCCAGAGCCCCTCCGTCTTGGGCGCGGCGAAGGCCTGGAGCTGCAGCGTGGATCCGGCCAGGTCCAGCGTCACCGCGATGACCCGCTTGCTCCGCTCCTCCACCTCGAGGCGCAGCTGGAGTCCTTCGGCGGCATTGATGCGAAGGGCACCGAGGTCGATGTAGCCGTGGTCGGTGTCCTGCTCAGAGGCGTCGAACGGACCCTGGGCGGCGCGGTCGTAGTCGGCACTCGCCAGGTGGCCGGCGGGTGCGGCCGGTTCGAGGGGGACTCCGGCCTCGTCCGGGGCTGCTGCCGGTGTGTCCGCCGGTACCGGCGCGTCGTCGACGGCGTCCGCCGCCGGCTCCTGCGTCAGCGGCGCGTCGGCGGCGTCGTCCTGCTTCTTCTTCCTGAGGCGCCCAAAAGCCATGTCCGGGGTCCTTTCCTGATGAGGTTCTCGTGGGGGTGCGATGTTCCGTGCGACGCGGCGGACGCCTGCGGGAGGCGTCAGCCGCCGGCCGCGGAGCGGAGGTCCGCGGGTGTCGCGTCGAGGGCACCGAAGCCGCCGGTGGACCCGAAACCGCCCGTGCCCCGCACGCTGTCGGGCAACTCGTCGACCACGGCGAAGACCGCGTGCTCGACCCGCTGGATGACCAGCTGCGCGATCCGGTCACCGCGGGAAAGCCGCACCGCCTCGGACCGGTCCGTGTTGAGCAGGCAGACCTTGATCTCCCCGCGGTAGCCCGCGTCGATGGTGCCCGGCGCGTTGACGATGGTCAGGCCGTGGCGTGCAGCGAGTCCGGACCGCGGATGGACGAGCCCGGCGTACCCGCGGGGAAGCGCCAGGGCCACTCCCGTGGGGACGAGCGCCCGCGCACCGGGCTCGAGGACGACGTCGACGGCGGTGCGCAGGTCCGCGCCCGCATCGCCGTCGGTGGCGTAGGCGGGCGGCTCGAGGCCGTCGTCGAGCATCAAGATCTGGACCCGGAGGTCCTGCTGTGTACCCATTGACCGCATCTCCCACGCAAGCTATCCGGTTACCAGCGTCCCACTTTAGCGCCTTTGCCGGTGCCCTACCCGACAGGCCCGGGCCACACCGACGGTGGCTCCTCCCGGACGAGGGCGGGGACGTCCCGGCCCCCGTCCGGGAGGGAGGGACCGTGCCCCACCCGCCGCTCCTGCGGCCCGGCCGGGATGAGACCGCCGCCAAATGATGGAATGCTGGTTCCATGTCCAGCGCGCCAGGGGAAGCACCCCGCAACACATCCGACGAGGCCGTCCTGTACGAGGAGCGCCTCTGGCCCTCACCCTGGATCTGGCTGATCGCCGCGGGATTCTCCTCGGCCGTGATCGTGATGTTCGCTCCCATCTCGATGGGATTCGGCTACGGTGCGGCGCTCGTCGTCGCCGTCATCGTGTTCACCCTGCTGATCCTGTCGACACCGCGTATCGCCGTCACCGGGACGACGCTGACCGTCGGGCGCGCGAGCATCGAGCGGAAGTACCTGGGCTCGGTGGAGTGGTTCGGCGGCGACGACGCGACCCACCAGCGGGGCCCGGGCCTGAACGGGCTCGCGTACCTCTGCATCAGGGGGTGGATCTCCCCCGTGGTGCGCATCGAGGTCACGGACCCCGAGGACCGCACACCCTACTGGCTGACCTCGTCCCGCACCCCGGAACGCCTCGTGGCCGCGCTCGCGGCCTGATCCGGCGCCCGCGCCCGGTCGGGACGGGGAACGACGCCGTCGGTCGACGGTGCCACATCTGCTGCGGTTGTGTCAGCCCTCGCAGTCCATGCAGTACAGCTGCCCGCCCCTGTCGAGTGCGATCTGCGACCGGTGACGGACGAGGAAGCACGAGGCGCAGGTGAACTCGTCGGCCTGCGCGGCGAGGATCTGCACGGAGATCTCCTCGCTGGAGAGGTCAGCTCCCGGCAGATCGTAGGAATCCGCCGCTTCGAGTTCGTCATCGTCGACCGGTGCGATCATCTGCGCGGTCTGCCCCGCCGGCCGATGCCCCGCGAGAACGTCCGTGCGGGTGTTCGAGTCGTCGTCGTCGACCGCCGTGCGCGGCGCGTCGTAGTCTGTCGTCATACCTGTCTTCCGCTCCATACTCTCTGGCCAACGCCGGGGTCTGCCCCTCCGGCTCCAACAACGCCGAAAGGCCGGGATTTGTGCCCGCTCCCGGTGTGCCGGCCGCCACGCCTCACCGCGTAGTAGGAAAGGCCGACATTCAATGGCAAAGTTTCACGTAGCAATTATTGTCGGCTGGAGGAATTGATGCAGGAGTTACGCCTGGTGGGTGTCCATGAGGATGGCGAACATCTGCTGTTGAGCGGCGGGGACGGCACGTCCTACCGCCTTCCCATCGACGATGCGCTGCGGGCCGCGAGCGACCGGATCCCGGACGCACCCCTGGCAGCATCACCGGAGGCTCCGGAGCCGGTCCGTCCGAAGCCCGCGAAACCCCCGAAGCCGCCGAAGCCGCCGGTGCATCTGACCCCCCGGGACATCCAGTCGCGTATCCGCTCGGGCGCCACGGCCGAACAGGTCGCCGCCGAATCCGGACTCGATCTCGCGCACGTCGAGCGGTACGAGGGACCGGTGCGTGCCGAGCGCGACTACGTGGCCTATCTGGCCCAGCGGGTGGAGGTCGCCACGCCGCTGCCCAGCCACGACGGCTACCGATCGGCCTTCGGGGACGACCCCGCACTGCTCGGGGACATGGTCGCCTTCCGTGTCCAGAGTTACGGGATCGACCCCGTGTCGCTCGAATGGGACTCCTGGCGCCGTCCGGACGGCTCCTGGCACGTCGAGGCGTCCTTCGACCTGCCGGACGATTCGACGGTGGACCTCGGCGAACAGCCTCCCGCCCAGTGGACGTACAACCCCACACGCAAGACCGTCGCCAACGCCAACCGCTGGGCGCAGGTGCTCAGCGAACTGGAGCCGCTCGACGGCCCGCTCCCCTCACGCCGGCTCAGCGCCGTGGCGGACCGTGTGTTCGACTTCGAGGCGGAGAAGGAGGACGAGGCTCCGACGCCGGACCAGGACGGTCTGCTCGACGTGCTCCGCTCCCGTCGCGGCCAGCGCCTCGGCGCCGACGAGGAAGGCGACGACGCCCTCGCCGAGCTGCTGACACGCGGGAGCATCCCCGCCGCGCATCCCCGTGACGAGGACGCCGACCAGGAGACGCCGGAGGGCGAGGAGGTCCCCATGCCGGGGCTGGCCCTCGCTCCTCGGTCCGGGGTCGCCGCCGACACGGAGACGGACACCGGTCAGGACGACGGCGCCGACGACGGAACCGCCGATGACGGTCAGGGCGGCGACGTCCTCGGGAGCGCGGCCGCCGACCCCACCCACCACGAGGACGGCACGCCCCGGCTGTACGAGGGCGTCAGCACGGACACGCGCGAGATCAGCATCTTCGCGCGACCGACGCGCAGGCTCCAACCGCCGGCAGCGGCGCAGCAGGGGACGGGGTCGCCGGCGGCACGCGCCGGCGGCCGCGGCGCGGCGGCGGCAGCGAAGGGCCCGGACAAGGATCCCGCCGAGCAGACGGTCAAGAATGCGGGCAAGGACCCCATCAAGGATCAGGGCAAGGACGCAGCGGAGGCCACCCCCGAGCGGCGCGTCAAACCGAAACGCTCCAGCGTCCCCAGCTGGGACGACATCGTGTTCGGACGCAAGGGCGACTGACCCGCGCTGCGTGCCTCCGCGCTGTCGGTGGCGGCGCCGTTCTGCGGTGCGCCCGGCTCAGGAGCCGCTGGTACCCGGTTCCGCGTCCTGCAGGGTCGGGGTACCTCCGCTGCGCGGCGGGACCGCCCTCTCCTCGAAGGGCAGCGGCATCTCGTTGGAGACGAGGGACGGCGACGTGCGGGACGTCTGCCGTCGCATGTGGTGCCGACGGCAGAGCGTCTCGTAGCCCACCACCGGCACGCGGACGGACGTGACCGGGTCCGCGGCTGCCCCGGCAGCCGGTGCCGCAGGCGAGTCCTCGTCGCCGGGCTGGTCGACGTCTCCCACCACCATCTGGTCGCCCTCGACCACCATGACGCCGTCGACCGTGCGCGCGTTGTGCGTGGCCCGCTTGCCGCACCAGCACAGGGCCTCGACCTGCAGGACCTGGACGCGGTCCGCGAGCTCGATGAGGCGCTGCGACCCGGGAAACAGCCGTGTCCGGAAATCGGAGGTGATGCCGAAGCTGAACACGTCGATGTCCATCTCGTCCACGATGCGGGCCAGCTGGTCGATCTGGTCGACGGTGTAGAACTGCGCCTCGTCGCAGATGACGTAGTCGATGCGTGCGCCCATGGTCTGCCGCAGCGTCAGTTCGACCCAGAAGTCGGTCTCGGGGAAGACCTCGACCGCCGGTACCTGCAGGCCGAGCCTGCTCGAGATCATGGATTCGCCGGCGCGGTCGTGGGAGCTGAAGAGCAGCCCGCGACGCCCGCGTGCCTTATGGTTGTGGTCCATTTGGAGCGCGAGCGTCGACTTGCCGCAGTCCATGGTGCCGGAGAAGAACAACAGCTCAGCCACGGCCGGCACCCTTGCCGCTCCCCCGTCGGGAACCGCCGGCGGGGGGTTTGCCCAGGACCAGCAGCGGGATCTCCCGCTCGGCCCGCGTCAGCGAGCCGTGCTGCCCGACGACGTCGAACGCGACCGGCTGGACGCGCCGCCCGTCGAGGAGGGCGATGCCTTCCCGTGCGAGGACCAGGAGGTCCCCGATACGTGGCAGCACCGTGTCCGAGACCGGTCCGAAGTAGCCTGCGGCCACGGCCTCGTCCCGCGGGAGGATCCACGCCCGGGTACCGAACGCCTCGTGCCAGCGCAGGGCCAGCGACTCGCGGTCGCGGACGGCGAGATCCTGCTCGAGGTACAGGTGGAGCATGCGCGGCTCGCCCCCTGTGTGGGCCACTCCGTCGACGAGACCGGCGCGCTCGGAGTAGTCGATGCGCTGCGACGGCGGGATGTCCACCATGCCGTGGTCGGCGGTGAGGAGCAGGAGAGTGTCGGGCGGGACCCTCCGGGCCAGGAGCCTGAGCGCGGCGTCCAGGTCCTCCAGGGTCCGCAGCCACTCCGCGGAGTCGACGCCGTACCGGTGTCCGGCCTTGTCGAGGTCGTTGAGATAGAAGTACATGAGCATGCGCGGGGCGCTCGCCAGCTGCTCGGCCGCCGCGTCGATGCGGGCGTGGATGGTCTGCGCGCCCACGAAGGCGCCGCCCCGCAGGGCCGCCCGCGTCATGGGCGAGTCGGCGAAGCGGGGCTGGCTCACGGTGACGACCGGAAGGTGCTGGGACACGCGCTCGAAGACCGTCGGGTGCGGTTGCCAGGCGAGCGGATCGACGCCGGCGTCCCAGCGGCCCAGCATGTTGACCACGCGTCCCTGCGCAGGATCGAGGACGTCGTAGCCGACCATGCCGTGCAGGCCGGGTGCGAGGCCCGTACCGAGGCCGGCGAGGGACGCGGCCGTGGTGGACGGGAAAGCCGAGGACAGCGCTCGGGCCGCGTCGAGGCTCTCCCGGAGGTACGGAGCGTGGGCCGCGTACTTCCGGAGCAGCGACAGGCCGAGGCCGTCCACCATGACCACGGCGATCCGGCGGGAGGCCGGCAGGGCGAGGGCGTTGCCGAAGCCATCGACGCCCAGGGCCGCGGCCGAACTGGTGAGGACCTCGGCGACGGTGGCGGTCCCGTAGGCGGGCGCGGGCGGGAGGCGCTCCAGGTGCTGGAAGGGCATCAACCGCTACCGCTGGTGATGGGGGCGGTTGAAGCGCCCGCCGAAGCCGGGTTGGCGGCGCGGGGCCACGTCGGATCCGACGTACCCGCCCGACGCGGGGCTCGCCGTGTTCACCTTCCTCAGGGCACGGGCGAAGGCCTTGGCGTTCTGCACCGCCTGGGCGCCGTCGGCCTCGGCACTGACACGCAGCACGATGTCCTCCTGCGCCACCGTGCCCGTGAAACCGTGGTCGGCGTCGCACTGCGGGTCGCCGCAGCTCGCGGGGCCGATGTCGAGGCGCTGGCCGCCCGACCAGGCGATCGCGAGCGTCATCTCGCGGACCTGGTCGCTGGGCTTGTAGTCCTGCGGCTGCGCGTAGAGGTAGCTGAGGACCACCGAGCGGATCTGGCTCACCGGGACGGATTCGGTGGAGATTTGCGCCATCACCTGCTCGCCCGCGTCGTCGAGCTGCTGGTCGTCCACGTGCGTGATGACCAGCATGTCCTCGGTGAGGACGAGCACCGTGATGTGCCGGTGCACCTCGGTGCGCTCGAAGTGCGTCTCGAGGTGGGCCACGTGGGACAGCGGCTCGCGGCCGTCGAGGGCGTCGTGGACGACGTCGGCCACGAGACGCGGGTAGAAGCCGGCCCGCTCGAGCGATGCATCGAGGTCACGCCGCTGGGCGGAAAGCGATGGGGTCATACCCCCAGTTTCCCCCACCGGGCCGGGTTGTGCCTAACCAGCGGGCGTCAGTCCCGCATGGCGCGGCGGGCGCTGTCCGTGCGCCGCTGGGGGTTCCCGACGTCGATCGCGGCGCTCAGGACCGCAAGGCCCGACGTCGCGACGAGGACCGGGTTGAAGTCGAGGCGGGCGATCTCGGGGTGGTTGTCCTTCAGGAGCGCCACGCGGGCCACGAGGTCCTCGAGCGCCGGAACGTCCGCGGCAGGGAGCCCCTGGTAGCCGAAGAGCTTGCGGGAGGCGCGCGGTGCCCGCACGAGATCGGCGAGGTCCCCGGTGCTCAGGGGCGGGACGGCGTGCGCCCAGTCGTCGAGCAGGTTGACGGCGTCACCCGCGAGGCCGAAGGAGACCACGGGCCCCATGAGGGGATCCTCGATGGCGCGGATGCTGCAGGCCTGGCCGGAGGGGGCCATGGACTGCACTTCCATGCCGAAGCTGCCGAAGGGCGCCAGGACGTGCGCCATCTGCGTGATGTTGCGTCGCAGCGATTCGGCGTCGTCGATGTTGAGCCGCACGCCGCCGAGGTCCAGGCGGTGGCGGAGGTGCTCGTCCATGGTCTTGAGGGCGACCGGCCAGCCGAGGCGCTCGGCCGCCTCGACCGCTTCGTCGGCCGAGGCGAACCGCACCGACGGCAGGAGCCGGATCCCGTACGCCTCCATGAGTGCCCCGCACTCCTCGGGGGCGAGCCGGGTCAGCTCGACATCCGTGACGCGCGCCCGGACGCCGGCGAGGACGCGGACGGCCTCGTCGACGTCCACGCCGTCGGGGTCGAGGAACTCGCCGTGGTCCCGCGTGCGCCACATCGCGTAGCGCACCACGGCGCCCAGGGCGGCCAGGGCGGCGCCGGGACTCGGGAAGCAGGGTATGCCACGCTGCAGGGGCAGGACCGTGTCCGCGGCCTGCGGTTCCGGGGTGGCACCGGCGAGGGGGGCCCGGACCGTTCCGGGGCCGCCCGCCGCCACCTCCGCCGGGGACCCCGGTGACAGCCGATCGGACGACAGCGCCGCCGTCCTCCGAGGGTCCGTCACCCGGGGATCCGGCGGCGGCGCGGAGGCGACGAGGCCGTCGAGTTGGAGGCGTGTGTCCAGGGTGCCGGTGAACGAGGCGATGACGGGCTTGCCGGCCTCCTCGGCGCATTGCTGGAGGCAGGCCGCGATGGTCTCAGCCGGGAGTCCCCGGGCGGGCAGCGTCGTGACCACGGCGGCGTGGACCGCATCATCCCGCAGTGCATCCGCGACCACCGATCTGAGGGCGGGAAGCGCCACGGACTGCCCGGTGTCGAGCTCGAGCCCGGCCTCCAGCCGCGCGACGGTCATGCCCTGCGAGGCCACGCCGTCGGCGACCACCTTGCCGAGGGCCGAGGAGTTGCTGAAGACGGCGACGCCCGGTCCCTGCGGCAGCGGCTGGCTCGCGACGATCTGCGCGATGTCCATCAGCTGCTCCGTCGTCTCGACCCTCATGACGCCGGACTGCCGGAGCATCGAGTCGAGCGCTCCCGGCGGTGCCTGGGTGGTGCGGACCGCGTGTCCCGGCGGCAGCTGCAGGCCCGTGACATCGGACTTCGCCACGATGACGGGCTTGGTCAGGGCGAGGCGGCGGGCGATGCGCGAGAACTTCCTCGGGTTGCCGATCGACTCGAAGTAGAGACCCACGGCGCGCGTGCTCGGATCGTCCTCCCAGAACTGCATGGCATCGTTGCCGGACACGTCGGCCCGGTTGCCGGCGGAGATCACGGAGGACACCCCGAGCCCGCGCCGCCGCGCGCTGGCGTAGAGGAGGACACCGAGGCCGGCGGACTGGCTGAACAGGGAGAGCGCTCCCCGTTCGGGCAGGCCGGGCGCCATCGAGGCGTTCAGCCGGACCGCGGGGTCGGTGTTGACGAGGCCCAGGGATGCCGGCCCCACCACGCGCATGCCGTGCGCCCTGGCCTTGTGCACGAGGGCGCGCTGGCGCGCCAGCCCGTCGCCGCCGTCGTCGGCATAGCCTGCGGTGGCCACGAGGAGTCCTTTGACGCCTGCGCGGGCACACTCCTCCACGACGGCGTCCACCTGCTCGTGCGGCACGGCGATGACGGCGAGGTCCACCTGCTCGGGTACCTCCGTGAGGGAGGCGTGGGACATGATGCCGTGCAGTTCGAAGGCCTCGGGGTTGACGGCGTACACCGTGCCCGTGAAGCCACCGTCGATCAGGTGCTCGAGGAGGGCATGGCCCACCGTCCCCCACTCGCGGCTCGCGCCGATCACCGCCACGGACGACGGCGTCAGGAGCTCCGCCATGCTCCTGGCCTCGGCGCGGTGCTCCCTCGACTCCATGACGGCCTGCGACCGGCGGGTGGGATCGATGTCGAAGCCCAGCATCACGACCCCGTCGTCGAAGTGCCGATCGACCTCGTAGCCGGCCTCGGCGAAGACGGTGATCATCTTGCGGTTCTCGGGAAGGACCTCGGCCGAGAACCGGCGGATGCCGTTCTCGCGGGCGGCCGCGGCGAGGTGCTCGAGCAGGATGGAGCCGACCCCGCGTCCCTGGTGGTGGTCCGAGACGTTGAAGGCGACCTCGGCCTCGAGCGGATCGTCGAGGCGGTCGTAGCGGCCGATGCCGATGATGTCCGTGCCGCGCGTGATGACGAAGGCCACGCGGTCCCGGTGGTCCACCTCCGTGAAGCGCTTGAGCTCCTTCGCGCTGAGCGTGGCCTTGTACGTGAAGAAGCGGAGGTAGATCGAATTCTGCGACTGGCGCACGTGGAAGGCCTGCACCGCGTCCGCGTCGAGAGGCGAGATGGGCCGCAGGTGCGCCGTCCCGCCGTCGCGCAGGACGACATCAGCCTCCCAATATTCCGGGTATTGTCCGTCCGCCACCATAGACTCAGGGTAGTCGGCATCCCCTCGACCGTGGGTCGGTCCGCTGCCGGAACCGCCCGCGGACCGCGGATGCCCGCCGACCACCCGATCTGCCCACCCGAGTTGTTGAGGAACCGCACCGCACATGGCCAGGCGCCAGAACTCCGCACCGCCGGAGGATTTCACCGAGAAGATCATCGACATCGATGTCGAGACCGAGATGGAGGAGTCCTTCCTGGAGTACGCGTACTCCGTGATCTACTCGCGCGCCCTGCCGGATGCGCGCGACGGCCTCAAGCCCGTCCAGCGGCGCATCCTGTACATGATGACGGACATGGGCCTGCGTCCCGACCGCGGGCATGTGAAGTCCGCACGCGTGGTCGGTGAGGTCATGGGCAAGCTGCACCCGCACGGTGACAGCGCCATCTACGACGCCATGGTGCGCATGGCGCAGGACTTCTCGCTGAGGCTGCCCCTCATCGACGGCCACGGCAACTTCGGCTCGCTCGACGACGGTCCGGCGGCCGCCCGGTACACGGAGGCGCGCCTCGCGGCGGCCGCCCTGGCGCTGACCGACCACCTCGACGAGGACGTCGTCGACTTCGTCCCCAACTACGACAACCAGCTCACGCAGCCGGAGGTCCTCCCCGCGGCGTTCCCCAACCTGCTCGTCAACGGTGCCAGCGGGATCGCCGTCGGCATGGCGACGAACATGCCGCCGCACAACCTCGGCGAGGTGGTCGCTGCGGCACGCCATCTAATCGCGAATCCGGATGCCTCGCTCGAGGACGTGATGCGCTTCGTCCCCGGGCCCGACCTCCCGAGCGGTGGCAGGATCGTGGGGCTCGACGGCGTACGCGACGCCTACGCGACGGGCCGCGGGTCCTTCAAGACCCGCGCGAAGGTCACCGTGGAGCAGCTCTCGGCGCGGCGCACGGGCCTCGTGGTCACCGAGCTCCCCTACACCGTGGGCCCCGAGAAGGTGATCGAGCGGATCAAGGACGCAGTCACGTCGAAGAAGCTGCAGGGCATCTCGGACATCGTGGACCTCACCGATCGCACGCACGGCCTGCGCCTCGTGATCGAGCTCAAGAACGGCTTCAACCCGAACGCCGTCCTCGCGCAGCTGTACCGCTTCACGCCGATGGAGGACTCGTTCGGCATCAACAACGTGGCCCTCGTCGACGGTCAGCCCCGCACCCTCGGGCTCGTGGAGCTGCTCCGGGTGTACATCGCCCACCGCATCCTGGTGGTGCGCCGTCGCACCTCCTACCGGCTGCAGCGCAAGCGCGACCGCCTGCACCTCGTGGAGGGGCTGCTCATCGCGATCGTCGACATCGACGAGGTCATCCAGATCATCCGGTCCTCGGACGAGGCGTCCGCGGCGCGCGAGCGCCTGATGTCCATCTACGACCTGTCCGAGACGCAGGCGAACTACATCCTCGAGCTCCGGCTGCGGCAGCTGACCCGGTACTCGCGGATCGAGCTGGAGAAGGAACAGGACCAGCTCCGCCGCGAGATCGCCGAACTCGAGGCGATCCTCGGCTCCGAGGAGCGCCTGAGGACCCTCGTCTCCGACGAACTCGCCGGACTCTCCGACCAGTTCGCCACGCCGCGGCGCACGGTGCTCCTGGAGTCGGAGGCCTCGGCGCCGCTCAAGGGGACCCTGCCCGCCGCTCCTGCCGGCAAGGGCGCCAAGGCGGTCCTCCCGCTGGAGATCGCCGACGACCCCTGCTGGGTCCTCCTGTCGGCCTCGGGGCAGCTCGCCCGCACGTCCGACCGCCAGCCGCTCGGCGACGGCCAGCGCATCAAGCACGACGCCTTCCGGTCCGTGCTGCCCTCGACGGCCCGGGGCGAGGTGGGAGCCGTGACGTCCGGGGGACGCATGATCCGCCTCCAGGTGATGGACATGCCGGCCCTGCCGCCCACCGCCGGCGTGCCGAACCTGGCGGGCGGAGTGCCGTCGTCGGAGTTCATCACGCTCGAGCGCGGCGAGTCCCTCGTGGGACTGGCACCGCTGAGCGGCGTCGTCGCCCTGGGTACCGCGCAGGGCGTGGTGAAACGCGTGCAGCCCGACTATCCGCTGAACCGTGACGACTGGGAGGTCATCTCCCTCAAGCCGAAGGACAGGGTCGTCGGTGTCGCGACGGCCGGCGACGAGGACGACCTCGTGTTCATCACCCGCCTCGCACAGTTGCTGCGTTTCCCGGCGTCGGCGGTGCGAGCGCAGGGCCGGACGGCCGGCGGCATGGCGGGCATCAAGCTCGCGGCCGGGGACGCCGTCCTGCACTTCGGCGCGATCGCCCGGGGTGACGAGCAGGGCGTGGTGGTCACGGTCTCCGCCGCGGACGACGCGCTGCCCGGCACGACGGCCGGTTCGGCGAAGGTCACCGAGTTCTCCGAGTACCCCCCGAAGGGCCGGGCGACGGCGGGGGTCAGGGCCCACCGTTTCCTCCGCGGCGAGGAAGCCCTGTCGCTGGCGTGGGCGGGCCACGGGCCCGCGCGCGCGGCGTCCGCGAACGGTGTGGCCCGGGCGCTGCCCACCGAACACGGGCGGCGCGACGGTTCGGGTGTCCCCCTCACCCAGCAGATCGACGCCGTCGGGCCGAGCCTGCTCGGTCTCATCGAGGCGTCCCGCCCCGTCGCTCCCGTCGCCGGCGTGCGCCTGGTGGACGGGTCGGCGCCGGATCCTGTCGTGCACGGAGGACCGGCGGCCGGAGCGGACGACGAGGGACAGGGCACCCTGCTCTAGCCTGTGGGTGCCCGCGACGCGCCTCAGCCCGTGCGGGCGGGAAGCGGGAAATCGAACACGATCGAGCGCTGCGTCGGCACGTAGCCCATGCGTTCGTAGAGGCCCAGCGCACCGGACGGATTCTCGGTGTCCACGCCGAGCCCGGCGTTGTCGATGCCCGCCGCACGGTACCGCCGCATCGCCTCCGCGAGCAGAGCCGGAGCGAGACCGCGTCCGCGCCACGTCCTGCGGACGCCCAGCAGGTCCGTGTAGCCCTCCGTGTGGCCGAGCAGCTCCTCCGAGTCGGGGTCGTAGCTGGCGAGCTGGTATGCCGCCACCTCGCCCCTCGCAGGGTCGAGCAGTGCCAGGCTCCAGTCGGCGCGGAACTCGGGGTGGGTGACCGTGAACTGCCAGGATTCCTGGTCGCGGGGTTCGCTGCCCCAATGGTCCTGGAAGGCGTCGTTGTGGGCGAGGCGGACGAGTTCGCTGATGTTCCTGTCGGATCCCTCGGCGAAACTGACGAGTTCCAGCTCCGGAGGGATCGGCAGGTCCGGGATCGGCTGGTCCAGCGGCCTCGTCATCTCGGTGAAGTACCGGACGATGCTGCTCCCGCTCGCCCGCAGCAGCGCAAGGTGCGAGGGGTTGCGTTCCTCGACGTAGTTCCGGAAGATCCCCTCCTCCTGTCCGGTCTCCAGCAGGCGCATCCCGGCCCGCCTCGCCTGCCAGGCGAAGACGGCACGGCCGATCCCGCGCCCGCGCCACGCGGGGTCCACGCCGCCCGCGCCGTGCACCAGGGAGGAGCCGGTATTCATGGAGAGGCGTCCGAACGCGCGCGGCACGCCGTCCCCGTCGAAGCCGGCGATCGTGTCACGACGCGAATCGTTCTTCGACGCCCGCAGCGCCTGCTCGAGGTCGGCGCGTTGCTCCACCCAGTCCGGCTGGTCCTCCTCGGCGATGCGCCTGACCAGCTCGAGCCAGGGGTCGATGTCGGCGTAGGCGAGTGGTCGCCATTGCAGCAGGGCGGGGAGGTCCGGAGCTTCGGCGTCCCGGGCGCGCGTGGTACGGGCATCCGGGGTGTCTGCGGTACTCATGACCCCAGCGTATTGCAGGGCGGGGACGCGCGCCCGGCAGGCGCGGCGCCTAGCCCCGCTCGGCGCCCGTGCGGGTGCCCAGCGCCATGACCCCGTCGCAGAGCGCCGCTTCGTCCTGATCGTGCGTGACGAGGAGGACGGCCGTGTCCGGGAGCCCGCGCCGCAGGTCCGCGAGCAGCGAGCGGGCACCCTCGGCGTCGAGGTGCGCCGTGGGCTCGTCCAGGAGGACGACGCCGGAGCGGGTCAGCAGGGCGCGGGCGACGGCGAGCCGCTGCCGCTGGCCGCCCGAGAGCCGGGATCCGCCGGGACCCACCGGAGCGTCGAGACCCTGCTCGAGGCCGGCGACCAGCCCGGCGAGCCCCACGGCCTGCAGTGCCGCCTTCAGCTCCGCCGGGGTGGCGGGGTCGTCGGGAGTGCGTGCGAGCTGCAGGTTCGCGCGCAGGCTCGAGTTGAACAGATGGCTCTCCTGCGGGCACCAGGCGATCCGCGGCACCTCGCCCGCCGTCACCGGCCGGCCGTCCACCAGCAGCCTGCCGTCCTCGAGGGGCAGGAAACCCAGGAGGGCTCCGATGACGGTCGACTTGCCGCTGCCGGAGGGTCCGGTGAGCCCTGTCCAGCGTCCCGGACGGAGGTCGAGATCGACGTCCTGCACCACGGGATGTCCGGGCTCGTAGCCGATGGCTGCCCGGTCCAGGGCCACCGTCCGCACCGGCAGGCCGGCCCCGGGGCCCCGATGGCCCTCCGCGCCCGTGGTGGATGCACTGAGCGAGGGCTGGATGCGCCGTGTGACGGCCGCCAGCGGACCCCAGTGCTGCACCGCCGAGCTCCCGGCGACGAACGGCTCCACCAGGGCGAGTTGCATGAGGACCAGGACGGCGGTGAGGTCGGCGGGCAGGCCGGTGGCCGTCGTGAGGATGCCGAGGGACGCGGCGCAGCAGGCCGCCACGATCACCGCCGTCGAGGTCCCGGCCGCCGCCGCCGACCGGCGGGCGGCTGATGCGGCGCGGCGGTCGAGTCGCCGGGTGGAGCCCAGCGCCGCGCGGTGCGCGCCGTTCACCCGCAGGTCCGGCGCTGCCCTCAGCAGGCCGGTGACGCGCTGGAGCGCGTCGGCGCGGACCTGCACGGCGGCTGCTCCGGCGGCCCGCTCCCGGACCACGGCGATCAGCGGGGCGACGACGAGGGCGGCGCCGACGGACAGGGCCTGCCAGCCGAGGGACGCGGGATGGAGCGCGGCGGTGGCGGCCAGCGCGGCGACCCCCGTGAGGACCGCGGTCGCGAAGGGCAACAGGGCACGCGAGGACAGGTCCCGCAGTTCGTCGATGTCACCGACGAGACGTTCGATCCCGCCCGAGCCGCGGGCGAGCAGCCGCCAGGCGCGGCCCGCCCCGAGGAGCCCGGTCCACAGGCGCAGCCGCGTCTCGTCGGCGCGGTGGAAGACGGCACGGTGCAGCCAGAGGCGCTCCTCGTAGCGCAGGAGGGAGCGCCCGATGCCGAAGAACCGGACGCCGACGATCGCGGTGAGGAGATGGAGGATGGGCGGCTGCTCGGCGGCGCGGACGATCAGCCAGCCGCTGAGCGCCGTCAGTGCGACGGCGAAGACCGAGGCGCCGAGCCCCAGCCCCGCGGCCGCCAGGAACCGGCGGTCCCACGGCCGGACCAGGACCAGCACGTCGCGCACACCGGCGAACCACGACGTGCCGGGACCGGCGGCGCCAGCGCTCGGAAGGAGGTCCGGTCTGGGACCCTGCGGCCCGTCCGTACCAGGCGTGCCGGCCGGTGCCGGACGGACGGCTCCGAGGGTCGCATCCCGCCGTCCCCCCACGCCGAGCCGCACCTCGGCCGATGCGATGGCGGCCGTCTCGTCGTCGTGCGCGATCAGGAGGACGGCCAGCCCTGGCCTGCGCCCCTCGATGGCGGTGCGGATGGCACGCGATGCTGCGGGATCCACGTGCGCTGTGGGCTCGTCGAGCAGCAGGAGCCGGACCGACGGATCCTGCGCCCGCAGCAGCGCGCGTGCGACGGCGACCCGCCGCAGTTCGCCGGGGCTCAGCTCCCCCGTGTGCCGCCCAGCGAGGTCCGCGGCGCCGACGGCGGCGAGCCCGGTCCGGATGGCGGGGTCGTCCTCGGACAACCCGGCGTACAGCGCGAGTTCGGCGCGGACCGTGTCCATCACGAGTTCGGGATGCTGCGGGACCCAGGCGATGCCGCCGTCCACCGGCCCTGCGATGCTCCCCTGCAGCCGGAGCCCGGCCGGTGCCGCCGCTCCCCCGGCCAGCGCCCGCATCAGGGTGGACTTGCCCGAGCCGCTCGGGCCCCGCAGCGCCGTGATGGAGCCCGATCCGAGGACGAACGACACGTCCTCGAAGACCGGCTCCCGGACGCCGTCGTACCCGGCCGTCAACCGATCGACGCGGAGGAGGACTCCGGTCTCCTCCCGCACTGCGGGAGCGGAGGCGGACGACAGCCCGGAACGGGAGGGAGCCACCGGGGCGTCGACGACCACCCGGACCCGGGCTCCGGCCTCCTCGCCGTCCTCGCTGGCGTGGTGGGCCGCACCGACGTCGCGCAGGGGTCCGTAGCACTCGGGCGCGAGGATCAGCGCGATGAGGGCCGTCTCCAGGCCGAGGTCCCCGTGGATGAGGCGCACACCGGCGAAGACCGCGACGACGGCGACGGAGATCGTGCTGATGAGCTCGAGCGCGAGGGACGAGAGGAAGACCGTGCGCAGCGTGGTCATGGTGCGGGACGTGTAGGTGCCGGCGATGTCGCGCAGGGCACGCGTCTGCTCGGCGGCACGCCCCAGGCCCACGAGGACGGGCAGGCCCCTGGCGAGTTCGAGGAGGTGGTCGGACAGTCGCCCCAGCGCGTCTGCGGCCTGCCGCGTCCGCTCCTGGGTGTGGAGGCCGATGAGTGCCATGAAGACGGGCACGAGCGGGACGGTGAGGACGATGATGAGCGCGCTCACCCAGTCGGCGGCGAGGATCCGTGCGCCGACGATCAGCGGCACCACGGCGCAGGTGATGAGCGCGGGGAGGTACTGCGCGTAGTACTTGTCCAGGCCGTCGAGTCCGCGGGTGAGCAGTACCGCGAGGGAGCCCTGCCCGCTGCCGGCAGGAGCGGCCTGCGTGGTGCCGCCGTCGTCCAGCACGCGCACCAGGGCGGCCTCGCGCAGGCGCTCGCGCACGCCGAGGGCGAGGCGCGCGGCCGTGGCGTCCTGGCCCCACGCCGCGATGGTGCGCAGCGCGGCACCGAGGACGCCCTGCAGCAGGACGGCCCGGACGTCCGGCGACCCGCTCGCGACGGACGCGATGCCGAGCGCGAGGGCCTGGGCCATGAGGACCAGCCCTGCGGCCCGGGTGGCGGCGAGGACGCCGAGAAGGTAGACGGCCGACGTCGAACCGGCCGCCCCCGCCGGCCCGCCGGACCTGAGCACGGCCATCGGGGACGGGCGGCGGGGCGCCTGTCCGTCCCCGCCCGCGCCGGTCCCCGCGGCGGCCGGTGGGGTGCTGTACGGCCGCATGGCCGTCCTGGTGGCTCCGCTCACAGGGCTGTCACCGCGTTGGCGGCCGGGATGCTCGCCTCCGACACGCGCCGCCGGAAGACCCAGTACGTCCAGGCCTGGTAGGCGAGGACGAGCGGTACGCCGAAGCAGGCCACCACGCTCATCAGTCCCAGCGTGTAGGGCGAGGACGAGGCATTCTGCACCGTGAGGTCGAACGCGGGGTCGAGGGTGGAGGGCAGGACGACGGGGAAGACCGCGCCGAAGATCGATCCCACGATGGCCAGCATCCCGCCGCCGAGCGCCGCGAACGCCCGCCCATCCCGACCTCCCACGGCGGAGCGGTACGACGCGGTGAGGCATGCCACCGCGAGCACGACGGCGAGCCAGGTGACCACCGAGCCGGTGCGCACCTGCACGAGGACCGTCCAGCCCAGGAACGGGATCAGCGCGAACGGCAGGAGGCGGCGGAACAGGCGATCGGCCTGGCCCCGCACGCCCCCCTCGGTCTTGAGCGCCACGAACGCCGCGGCGTGCACGAGGCAGAACAGGACGACGGCGGCCGCGCCGAGGAGCGCCGGCGGGGTGGCCCACGCGAAAGCGCCTCCCACGCGGTCACCGTTCGCATCGAGCGGCAGTCCCGTCGTCGTCAGCGCGAGCGCGGCACCGATACCCGCCGCAGCGGTGAAGGAGCCGACGGCGATGGCCCAGTCCCAGCGGTTGCGCCAGGAGTCGCTGTCCTGCTTGCCGCGCCACTCGAAGGCGACCGCACGGAAGATCAGGCCGAGCAGCACCAGCAGGAACGGCAGGTAGAGCGCCGACAGCAGGGAGGCGTACCAGTGCGGGAAGGCTGCGAAGGTCGCACCGATGGCGGTGACGAGCCACACCTCGTTGCCGTCCCAGACGGGGCCGACGGTGTTGAGCAGGACGCGCCGCTGGGTGTCGTTGCGGGCCAGGAGCTTCATGAGCATCCCCACCCCGAGGTCGAATCCCTCGAGGAAGAGGTAGCCGGCCCAGAGCACGGCGATCAGCACGAACCAGAGGGTGGGCAGTGCCTCGGTCATCGGGGAGCCTTCCATGGGTCAGGGTGGTTCGTCGTCGCGGGGGTGATGTCGACGCCGGTGGCGGAGCTGGTGGAGGGGGTGTCAGTAGGCGAAGGCCAGGACATCGCCGTCGTCCTTCCTGCCGCCGTGCGGGCGTGCCGCGTCGTCGTCCTCGTCCTCGTCCTCGTCCTCGGCGGCGTGTGCGAGCTCCGGCATGGCGGACGCGGTTCCGCCGCGGACGTAGGTGACGAGGAGCCGCACCTCGACCACGAGGAGGACCGCGTACACCGAGGTGAGCACCACGAGGGAGGCGATCAGCTCGGCCAGGGAGACACCGGGCGAGACGGCGGCGGCGGTGAACATGAACACGCTGTCGATCCCCGACGGGTCCGGGTTGGGCGCGACGACGAAGGGCTGCCGTCCCATCTCGGTGAAGATCCAGCCGGCCGAGTTGGCCCCGAAGGGCGCGAGGATACCGAACACGGCGAGCCTCATGAGCCAGCGGGACTCCGGGACGGTTCCCCTGCGCAGGACCCAGAGGGCCGCGGCGGCGGCCGCCGCGGCGATCGCGCCGAAGCCGATCATGATGCGGAAGCCCCAGTAGGTGACCTCCATGACCGGCAGGTAGTCGATCTCGGTGCCGGCGCGCTCGCCGTACATGGGGTCGTCGGGCAGGGTGGTGCCGTACTTCTCCTGGTACTCGGGCAGCAGGGTGTTGACGCCCTTGACCTCGGTGGTGAAGTCGCCGTTGGCGAGGAAGGACAGCACACCGGGGACCTCGATCACCGCCGTGATGTCGTCGCAGCTCTGCGCCCCGAGGTTGCCGACGGACAGGATCGAGAAGCCCGTGCCGTCATGGCACGCTGCTTCGGCGGCGGCCATCTTCATGGGCTGCTGGTCGAACATGAGCTTGCCCTGCAGGTCACCGGTGATCCCGGTGCCGGCGAACGCGATCATCGCGACGACGGCGCCGGCCCGGGCCGAGCGGAGCCATACGGCGTGGTCGACGGCGTCCCGGGCGCCGCGCGGGTTCCCGACGACGAGGCTGCCGTCCGGCCCGAGGCTGTCCAGGCCGTCGCGGCGCCGCTTCCACAGGTGGTACCAGCTGATGCCGAGGAGGAAGGCCCCGGCGACGGCGAGGGCACCGAAGACGGTGTGCGGGAAGGCGACGAGGGCCGTGTTGTTCGTGAAGACCGCCCAGGCGTCCACCATGACCGGCCGGCCGTCGACCATCTCGACACCCACGGGGTGCTGCATCCAGGAGTTCGCCACGAGGATGAAGTACGCGGAGAACACCGAGGCCAGGACGGCGGCCCACAGGCTCAGGAGGTGGATGAGGCGAGGGAGGCGTCCCCACCCGAAGATCCAGAGGCCGAGAAAGGTGGACTCGACGAAGAAGGCGAGGAGCGCCTCCATGGCCAGCGGCGCTCCGAAGACGTCGCCCACGAAGCGGCTGTACTCGCTCCAGGCCATGCCGAACTGGAACTCCTGCACCAGCCCGGTCGCCACGCCCATGATGAAGTTGATGAGGAAGAGCTTCCCCCAGAACTTCGTCATGCGGAGGTAGTGGTCCTTGCCGGTGCGGTGCCACAGGGTCTGCATGCCGGCGACCAGCAGCCCCAGCCCGATGGTGAGGGGGACCATGAGGAAGTGGTAGACAGTGGTGATCCCGAATTGCCACCTGGCAATTTCCAAGGCTTCCATGGGGCCCTTTCAGCAGCGCCTGGCGTCGGCGACGACGGAACTTCTACAACCCGTAGAACAAGTTCTTCTACACATCGTAGAACAAATCCGCACCAATTTCTACGCGGAGTAGAAATGTCTGCGCGGACGCTGTACTTTAGAGGCATCACGCTTGATCGCTCCCTGCGGGGAGCGGATCCGGGTTCGAGGCGGACCGGGATCGCGCAGAAATTGAAGGAAGAACATGGCAACGCTCGGAGACCTCGAACGCACGGTGATGGACCTGCTGTGGACAACGCCGGAAGCGATGACCGCGAACGAACTACGGGACGCCATCGCAGAGGCGCCCTCGGGTGAGGTGGGACGCGAACTCGCCGTGACGACGGTGCTCACCGTCCTCTCACGCCTGGAGAAGAAGGGCCTGGTCGAGCGGGAGCGCGACAGCCGCCCCCACCGGTACAGGTCGGTGACGAGCCGCGAGGACCACACGGCCGAACTCATGCACGAGGTGCTCGTGACGGCGCCGGACCGTGAAGCCGTGCTCGCCAGGTTCATCGGCAGCGTCTCCGAGGCCGAGGCCGAGACCCTCCGCAAGCTGCTCGGCGGCAGCTGACCCGCCCGTGTTCTGGGCCTCGTACCTGCTCGCTGCTCTCGCGATCATCCTGGCGTGGCCTGCGCCCATCGCGCTGTCACGGGCCTCCTGGCCCGCACGCGCGCCCTTCACGGCCATGGTGCTCTGGCAGTCGATAGCACTCGCCGGTGGCCTGTCCATGATCGGGGCCATGCTCGTCTGGGGCCTCGAGCCGCTGGGTGACAACCTCGTGTCGGCGTCGGCCGGATTCTTCACCATCCTGCTCGACGACGAATCGGCGCAGACGCTCGGCGTGGTCCACGTCTTCGCCATCAGCGCGGCGACCCTCCTGTTCGCGCACCTCCTCTTCACCCTCGCGCTGACATTCATCCGGATCCGGCGACAGCGTCGGCGCCACCGCGACATGCTCACGCTGCTCAGCTCACCCGCCGCCGACCAGCCCTCGACCCTCGTGATCAACCACCCGGCACCCGTGGCCTACTGCCTACCCGGCGGGGCCCGCTCCGTCACCGTCATGTCCGACGGCCTCATGGACCTCCTGTCGCGCGCCGAGCTCGACGCCGTCCTGACCCATGAGAACGCGCACCTGCACCAGCGCCATCACCTGCTGCTCTGGGCATTCGCCGCCTGGCGTTCCGCCCTGCCGTGGCTGCCGACATCGCAACTCGCGCAGCGGGCCGTCAGTGAACTGATCGAGATGCTGGCCGACGACGAGGCGCTCCGCCACGTGGACGAGCCCACGCTCGTCCGGGCGATCGCCATCGTCGGATCCGGCGCCCTGCCCTCGTCGCCGGACGCCCTCGACGATTCCCTCGCCGAAACGGGCCGGAGCGGTGGGGCGGTCCGAGCGGACGTGACCGGCGGTACCGCCGACGTGCAGTCGACGGCCCACCGGCTGCGCCGCCTGCTCACTCCCCTGCCACCCCTCAGCCGGCTCCAGCAGGGGGCAGCGCTCTCCGCCGCCGGTCTGCTGCTGGTGGTCCCTCCGGCACTCCTGGTGGCACCCGAGCTGCTCGGCTGAACCCGACCTCCCGGAAGGATGGGTGCCGCCTCCTCCTCGCCACCGGTCGATCGTCGGTGGCTCGAGCGGCCGGAAGACCGGTGACTCCTCCTCTTCCGCCTGTTCCGGGCCGTGAGTAGACTTCGCGGCACGGGCCTCAGCAGGCTCGGAGGGAGCAGACCTGCGCTGGGCAGTGTCGCGGTTTGCAACCACTACCGCGCGCATGCGTCGGCGCCCTGGAAGTTGGAGCACTTCTAGAGATCGAGGCACGTCATGCGCAAGACATTCCTACTCGGCGCCGCAGCCTGCGCCCTGGCACTGACCGGTATGGGCTCGTCCCCGGCCTTCGGGGCGGGCCCTGTGGAAAGAGGCCCTGATAAGGACCGGGTCAACTATGAGAAGGGCACGGAGCACGCCAATTCCATCTGTGCGTTCTCGGGGCAGAACGACGACCCCGAGGAGGCCTATCCGTTCGGCGGCCGGGTGCAGTCCTACGGACAGCTGGTGAGGCTCGGGCTCAAGGGTGACTTCCCGAGCCCGGGTGAAGTGTGCAGCCTGCCCTACACCCCCGGGACAGAGGCCCCCTGACGGACGGCCGGGCCGGCCCCCGGTCTCGGGGCCGGCACTGCACTGCACTGCACTGCACTGTGCAGCACATCGGGAGGAGGCACACCCCCGACGGTTCCGGGAGTTCCGTGCGGCTTCTCCCGGAGCGGGCGGCGCCGGTCAGGCGTCGATGCGGTCCCGATCGAGCGACGAAGCGCCCGCGACGATGAAGTCCTTGCGCGGTGCGACGTCGCTTCCCATGAGCAGGCCGAAGACACGCTCGGCCGACTCGGCCTCCTGGATGCGCACGCGGCGCAGGGTGCGGTGCCGCGGGTCCATGGTGGTCTCCGCGAGCTGGCCCGCATCCATCTCCCCCAGGCCCTTGTAACGCTGGATGGGCGACTTGTACCGCTTGCCCTGCTTCTCCATGGCTGCCAGCAGCCGCGTCAGCTCCGCCTCCGAGTAGGTGTAGATCATCTCGTTGGCTTTCGACCCGCCGTTGATCACCTCGACACGGTGCAGCGGTGGGACGGCGGCGTAGACGCGGCCGGCCTCCACCAGCGGGCGCATGTACCGGAAGAACAGCGTCAGCAGCAGCGTCCGGATGTGGGCTCCGTCGACATCGGCGTCGGTCATCAGGATGATCTTGCCGTAGCGTCGGGCGTCCAGCTGGAAGCTCCGCCCCGAACCCGCCCCGATGACCTGGATGAGGGCGGCACACTCCGCGTTGGAGAGCATGTCCCCGACCGAGGCCTTCTGCACGTTGAGGATCTTGCCGCGGATGGGCAGGAGCGCCTGGTAGTCGGAGGACCGCGCCAGCTTGGCGGTCCCGAGGGCGCTGTCGCCCTCGACGATGAACAGTTCGGAGCGCTCCTGGTCGTCGATGCGGCAGTCGGCGAGCTTGACGGGCATGCTCGACGTCTCGAGGGCGTTCTTGCGCCGCTGGGTCTCCTTGTGGACCCGGGCCGAGATCCGCGACTTCATCTCGGCGACGACCTTCTCGAGCAGCAGCGCCGACTGCGCCTTGTCGTTGCGGGCGGAGGAGGACAGGCGTGCCTGCAGTTCCTTCTCCACCACCTTCGCGACGATGGCCTTGACGGCCGACGTCCCGAGGATCTCCTTGGTCTGCCCCTCGAACTGCGGCTCGGCGAGGCGCACCGTGAGGACGGCCGTCAGCCCGGCGAAGACGTCGTCCTTCTCGATCTTGTCGCTGCCCGCCTTCAGCTTGCGGGCGTTGGCCTCGATGACCTTCCGGAAGGTCTTCAGCAGCGCCTGCTCGAACCCGCTCTGGTGGGTGCCGCCCTTCGGCGTGGCGATGATGTTCACGTAGCTCCGGACCGTCGTCTCGTAGCCGATGCCCCAGCGCAGCGCGATGTCGACGTCGCAGTCGCGTTCCACCTCCGCCATCTGGCTGTGTCCGCGCTCGTCGAGGACCGGCACCGACTCCTTGAAGCGGCCGGACCCCTGGAAGCGCCACACATCGGTGACCGCGGTGTCGAGGGCGAGGAATTCGGCGTACTCGGAGATCCCGCCGTCGTGCTGGAAGACCTCCTCCACCGGACCGGACTCACCCGGCGTTCCGGGAAGCCTCCGTTCGTCGCGCAGCGTGATCCGGAGCCCCGGCACGAGGAAGGAGGTCTGCCGCGCGCGGGTCTGCAGTTCCTCGTAGGAGAACGTGGCATCGCGGGTGAAGATCTGCCGGTCGGCCCAGTAGCGGATGCGCGTGCCGGTTCGCCCGCGCTTGGCCGTGCCGACGACCTCGAGGCGCGAACCGTCGAGGAAGGGTTCGAAGGACGACTCCGGCGAGGGCGTCCGGCCGTCCCTGAAGACACCGGGCTCTCCGCGCCGGAAGGACATGGCGTACGTCTTGCTGCCGCGGTCGACGAACACGTCGAGACGGGAGGACAGCGCGTTGACGACGCTCGCTCCGACGCCGTGGAGGCCGCCCGACGCCGTGTAGGACCCGCCGCCGAACTTGCCGCCGGCGTGCAGCTTGGTGAAGACGACCTCGACGCCGGTGAGGCCGGTCTTCGGCTCGATGTCCACCGGGATGCCTCGGCCGTCGTCGTGGATCTCGACGGATCCGTCCGCGTGCAGGATCACCGTGATGCTCTGGCCGTAGCCGGCCAGTGCCTCGTCCACCGAGTTGTCGATGATCTCCCACAGGCAGTGCATCAGGCCGCGGGAGTCCGTCGACCCGATGTACATGCCGGGACGCTTGCGCACCGCTTCGAGGCCCTCGAGGACCGAGAGGTGCCGGGCGGTGTAGTCCGAGGTGGGGGGTGTCACGGGGGAAGAGTCTCCTTGGCGGAACGGGCACGATCCAGGACAGGCGTCAGGAGGGTGAGGGGGAAGAGTAGGACCAGTTTATTACGTGCCGCCGACACGACGGGGAAGCCGCGTCCCGAGGGCGTTCCCGGGCCTGCCGGACCCAACCCCTACCCCCTGGTACGCCCGGAGCGAAAGGAGGCCCAGCCTGCGAAGGGGCGGCAACGAATAGTGGTTATATGAATACACGATCCACATGAGGAGGCTTTCATGACCACTGCAGTAGCAACTCGCGAACTCACTGCCCTGGACCGCTGCGACCGATGCGGCGCCCAGGCCTACGTGCGGGCCGTCCTTTCGTCCTCCGGTGGAGAGCTTCTGTTCTGCGGCCACCACGCGCGCGCCGTCGAAGCGAACCTGAAGCCGCTCACGTCCGAGTGGCAGGACGAGACGAAGCGGCTTCACGAGAAGCCGGCCGTCGTCGGCGACTGATCGTCGCCGGACGCCGCACCCCACGATCCGAGAACAAGCGCTCCGTGTACAGGCGCTGAAGCGTAAGGGCCCCTCCGCCAGGAGGGGCCCTTCCTGCGTCGTGGGGCGGGGACGGGATCGCAGTCCCCGCCCGGCACCGATGGTCCGCCCGGCGGCAGAGCTCTCCACCGGGCGGACGCGGGCTGACGCGGGCGGACGCTCACGGATGCGGCGGTACCGGAGCGGGTACGCGAAAGGGCCCCTCCCGGAGGAAGGGCCCTTTCGGAGGTCCTGCTGATCAGTCGAGGTAGTCCCGCAGCACCTGAGACCGCGACGGGTGACGCAGTTTGGACATCGTCTTCGATTCGATCTGGCGGATGCGCTCACGCGTGACCCCGTAGACCTTGCCGATCTCGTCCAGCGTCTTCGGCTGGCCGTCGGTCAGCCCGAACCGCATGGCGACCACGCCCGCCTCCCGTTCGGAGAGGGTGTCGAGGACCGAGTGCAGCTGCTCCTGCAGGAGCGTGAAGCTCACGGCATCGGCGGGCACGACGGCCTCGGAGTCCTCGATCAGGTCACCGAACTCCGAATCGCCGTCCTCGCCCAGGGGCGTGTGGAGTGAGATGGGCTCGCGGCCGTACTTCTGCACCTCGACGACCTTCTCGGGGGTCATGTCGAGCTCGAGCGCCAGCTCCTCGGGAGTGGGTTCGCGGCCGAGGTCCTGCAGCATCTGGCGCTGCACGCGGGCCAGCTTGTTGATGACCTCCACCATGTGCACCGGGATGCGGATGGTCCTGGCCTGGTCGGCCATGGCACGGG
The DNA here is from genome assembly GCF_057291175.1 of Arthrobacter sp. UYP4. Classification (NCBI taxonomy): domain Bacteria; kingdom Bacillati; phylum Actinomycetota; class Actinomycetes; order Micrococcales; family Micrococcaceae; genus Arthrobacter; species Arthrobacter sp. UYP4. Next base: position 113,112 of record NZ_JBXAVU010000001.1, on the reverse strand, counting down.
TGATGGCCTGGCGGATCCACCAGGTGGCGTAGGTCGAGAACTTGAAGCCCTTGGTGTAGTCGAACTTCTCGACGGCGCGGATCAGGCCGAGGTTGCCTTCCTGGATGAGGTCGAGGAAGAGCATGCCGCGTCCGGTGTACCGCTTGGCCAGGGACACCACGAGGCGGAGGTTCGCCTCGAGCAGGTGGTTCTTCGCCCGCTTGCCGTCGTGGATGACGAACTCGAGTTCACGCTTGAGCTTCGGATCCATGTCCGGATCGGCGGCGATCTTCTCTTCGGCGAACAATCCGGCCTCGATGCGGAGGGCGAGATCGACCTCCTGCTCGGCGTTGAGCAGTGCGACCTTGCCGATCTGCTTCAGGTAGTCCTTGACGGGGTCGGCGGTCGCGCCGGCAGAGACGACCTGCTGGGCGGGGGCATCGTCGTCATCGGCGTCCGAGTAGACGAAGCCGGTGGTGGTGCCGACCTCGGCCGCCTCGGGCTTGAGGTCCTCCGGGTCCACCTCGACGGCGACGTCGACGGCGGGGTCCGCTCCGTCGAGCGTATCCACCGAACCCTGTGCATCCGAGGTCGAAGCCTTCGCGGCCGCAGCGGACGAAGCAGCTTTCGTGGCAGGCTTCTTGGCCGCTACCCGTCGCTTGGTAGTGGTGGTACCGGCGTCTGGCGACGCCGGTGCTGCTGTCTTCTTGACCGACACAGAGAACCTTTCGTACGGCGGTGTGTGGTGCCATCAGAGGGACAACACCACTATGACCCTGTCAAGTCCGCGCTGTTCACCTGATGTGTCCGGCGGGGCGGGTCCCTAGGGAACGGCCCTGCCGCCCGCGCTATTCCCCGTGGCTCCGCCTTTCGGCGTGGATCCTGGGAAATGCTCGGTGACGTTCTGGTACGCGGACCCAACCGGGTCTCACTACCATTGTCTCACGATCGGCGTCCACGCCGGAAATCATCGGCCGGGCTGTTCAGCCGTCCCGGCGTGCTGCGGGACGGCGGTCGGATCCTTCCCCGCCGCACCTGCCGTCCAGGCCGTGGACCTGCTCCTGGCCCAGGCCGGCAGCCCCCCGCGCCGGAGGAGTTCGTGCAGCAGGCGGGCGAGCCGGTACCCCGGTACCGCCCGTTCTGCGGCGTCGAGGTAGACCGCCGCCCTGGATCCGCGTCCGCGGGCGTACTCGAACCAGGCCGACATGGTGAGACCTGCGGCCCTGGCCTCACCGTCCGATACCTCCGCCAGTCGTCCGAGGACGACCGTCATGCCGTCCACGCGGTCCCAGGCGATGGCGCCGGTGAACCTGCCGGCCAGCACGTCCGCGTAGACCGGACCCGCATCGCCGACGATCGGGCCTCCACCCGGTGGTGACGCCGCGGGCGCTCTCCCCGCCCGGCCGGTGCCGGTCCCCGGGTCCCGGCCACGCTCCGTCGATGCCGGCAGGCGCAGGGCCGCGCGCAGTCCGGACGCCTCCCGCACATCCGGCAGCACCCGGTCTCCGCGGACCGCGCCATTGTCGGCGCGTGTCCCGGCGGGTCCGGAATCGTCGAGGAGGCCGCATGCCGCGACCCCGGCCCGAGCCGTGCCCGACCCGACACAGGCACTCACCAGGAGGAAATCACGGACGGTCCGCGACTCGATACTTGCCAGGAGGAACGCCGCGACATCGGGCTCGGCGTCGACGACGAGTGCTTCCGGCCGCAGGAGGACCGCATCCCACACGTCCGATACCGCCTGGAACTGGGCCGGGGACGTCCACCGACCGGCGCAGCCGAACGCGTAGCGTGCGCGGGCCTCCTCCACCACCCGGAGGCGGTGTACCGGCGAGGAGGTCCGTCGTGCCACGGACGGAGCGGCGCGGAGCACGGCGTCCGACGCCGAGGCATCGAACGCGCTTCCGCTGAAGATCAGCTCGGCGTTGAGCGGACTGAGGACCACGGCGTCGAGCGGTCGGCCGGGCCATGGGCAGCACTCCTCGTCGCTGCAGAAGTAGTCGCGCCAGGCAGAGGCCGAGACGAGCCAGCCCCCGTGGACCGGCAGTCCGGCGGCTTCCAGGACCGCTTCGACGACTCGGACCAGTCCGTGCCGGGGTGGGAGTGCCTGCCGTGGCCAGCCCTGCTTCGTGTAGACGACGAGGAGGGTGCCGTCGGCGTCGGCGTCCCCCCGCAGGAAGGACACCACCCCTTCGGCGAACGCGCGGGAGTCCCTGCCGTCGGGCGGCAGGTCCACCCGCAGGGTGGCGCCGAGCCTCCGGCCCTGCGTCGTGAGGACCACGAGGCTCTCGTCGGGCAGGAATCCGAGGGCGTGCGGGACGTAGGACAGGATGTCCGCCGGGGACGAGACGGCGATGGGAGGGGACGGTGGGATGCCCGGTGCCGGGCTCGCAGGGGATGACATGCCGCCAGCCTGCTACGCGGACCGGGCCCCCGCTCGGCCCGCCGACGTCATGTGGACAAGCCCGCCGCTTGGATGGTTCCCGATGCGACCTAGTCGCCGGAGGGCCTCCGGGCAGCCTTCTCGTTCCGGCGGCGGCGGCGCTCGCGGGCCAGCGCATCGCGGATGGGCGGGACGACCACGCCTTGCTCCGCCATCCGCCGGCGCACCCTGCGCCGGGCGATGACGACCGCCACGACCCCCGCCGCCAGGAACACCAGCTGCACGGCCATGGCGAGGCGGAAGGACGCGAGGGCGTAGAGGTCACCCCGGGAGAAGCCGCTGCCGAGCAGGACGTCGAGGACGACACCGATGACGAACATCGACAGCAGGGACGCCATGAAGCCGCCGATGTTGACGATGCCCGTCGCGGTTCCCATGCGGGCCGCGGGGTTGAATGTACGGGCGAAGTCGAAGGCGATCATCGACCCCGGCCCGCCGACGGCCAGCGCGACGACCAGCAGCGTCAGCAGCGGCAGCGGAGCCGGTCCGGGGTAGAGCAGCACCGCCAGCCAGGCGGCGGCCATGAGGGCGGCGATCGCCAGCACCATGGTGGATCGCCGCAGGGGATGCCGACCCACGTACCTCCCGAGCAGTGGTCCGCAGGCGATCCCCACCGCGACGAACAGGGTCATCAGGGCGGAGGCGACACCCTCCCCCACCTTCTCCGCGCGGACCAGATAGGGGTAGCCCCACATGAGGACGAAGACCGTGCCGGGGAACTGGATGGTGAAGTGCGACCACAGGCCGAGGCGCGTCCCCGGTTGTCTCCACGCCGCGGCGAGCGAGGTGCCGGTCTGCCGCAGCGTCTGCGGGGAGCGCTCGGTCCCCGCCAGCGGCGAGTCGCGGATCACGGTGATCGAGAGGACGACGGCGAGCACCGAGAGGGCCGCGGCCGAGAGGAAGGCCGGCTGCCAGCCGAAGGTGGACAGCAGTGCCACGAACGGGATGACCGAGACCACCTGCCCGAGCTGGCCGATGATGCCCGTCCACTGCGTGAGGACCGGGATCCGCCGGGGCTCGAACCACGCGGGCAGCAGCCTCAGGACACTGATGAAGGTCGTCGCGTCGCCCGCCCCCACGAACAGCCGTCCGACGATCCCCGCACCGACCGAGTCCGCGAAGGCGAGCTGCGCCTGGCCGAGCGCCATGAGGACGCCTCCGGCGACGATGAGCGTCCTCGGCCCCCACCGGTCCACGAGGACACCGACCGGCACCTGGAGGCCTGCGTAGACGAGCAGCTGCACCACCGTGAACACGGACAGCTGCGAGGCGGAGGCGCTGAAGCGGTCCGTCGCCTCCAGCCCGGCGACACCGAAGGTGGTGCGCTGCGTCACTGCAACGAGGTAGGCGGTGACACCGGCCGCCCAGACAAGTACTGCCCTCGAGGATCTCACAGCCCCATTATCGCGTGGCGGGTGACCCATCCACTCCCGCGTTACGGCCCGTGGCCGGCAGCGCGCCCGCGGGCGGACGGCCTGCCGTCCGGATCGCGATCCGTTCGGCGACGGGGCTACGCCGCGGAGCGCGAGCCCGGACCGGCCGGTCCTTCGTCGTCGCGTCCCGCGGCGTCCCCTGGTCCCGGCTCCCGGTCACGACTCTCGCCGCTGTCGTGGCTGCCGTAGTCGATGGGGCTCGCGCCCAGGAACTCCGTGTCCCAGAGCAGCGTGGACTCCTCCTCCGCCTGCGGGCTCGCGAGGTACGCCTCGACGGCCGCACCGAGCTCCTCGGCGCTGGCCAGCTCGCTGTTCTCCTTGACCAGCAGCGACCTGCGCGCGGCTCCGTCCGCGTACTCGTCGTAGCGCTTCTCGAGCGACGCGACCACCGACTGTACCTCGGCCGAGTTGCCGACCTGCCGGGCGATCTGGCGCTCGACGTCGCGCCCCGTCTCGCGGAGCCGGTCCGTCGGCAGCACGAGCCGCGCCGTGGCGCCCAGGTACTCGAGTCCGGCGACGGCTGCCGGCGGATACTCGGCCTCGGAGAGGTAGTGGGGCACGTGGATGACGTGACCCACGACGTCGTTCCCCGCCTCGACGAGGCGCAGCTCGAGCACGTGACCGATGGACGCCTGCAACTCCGCGGTCGGGCGCCAGGCGTTCATGCCGTCGATCAGGTCGGACCGGTTGCCGTGCAGGGTCACCCCGATGGGCCGCGTGTGCGGGACCGGCATCGGGATGGCATGTATCCAGGAGACGAGCGGCACCTCGAGGTCCTCCACCAGGCCGACGACGGCGCTCGCGAAGCGCTCCCACTGCAGATCGGGTTCGACGCCGGTCAGGAGCAGGAACGGCTCCCCCAGTCCGTCGAACAGCCGGTGCAGCTCGAGCCGGTGCGGCTGGTAATCGGTCAGGTGGTCCTCGGCGAACGTGATCTTCGGGCGACGGCCGCGGTAGTCCATGAGCTGGTCGGCGTCGAACTCGGCCACCAGCTCGTGCTCGAGGACTTCGAGCAGCTCCTCGCTGACCTGCGAGACAACGTGCCCGGCATCCAGGAAGCCGGTGAGGCTCACGAGCAGGGGGAGCCCCTTGATCCGCGGGTCGCCGAAGACGTCGGCGTCGGTGTTGTACAGGGTTCGTGGATCCAGCATGGCTCTCTCCTCCGGTCGGGTCCTGCTCCTGTCAACGCCGTCCGAGCCCGCTTCATTCCGTACCACGCGATGCGTCCCGGGAGGAGGATCCACCCCCACCGACCGCCCCGCCCTCGGCGACGCCGCACCTCGCGGGGCAGCGACTACGATCGTCAGGACGGTTCCCGGACCACCAGATGCCGGAGCCGCGCAGAACCTGGACAACCCATCCGGACACGAGGAGACATATTCCGTGATCAAGACGACCGAACTACACCTGACGGCTTCCGCGAAGGACCTCAAGAAGATCCCGAGCGACGCGCTCGTGATCGCGGTCGCCAAGGGGACGGACGGGCCGGTCCTCCTCGACAGCCCGCTGCCCCCGAAGGCGGCGCGCGCCCTCGGGGACTCGCTCCAGGTGCTCGGCATCACCGGTGCCGCCGACGAGGTGCGCCGCCTTCCCGGGCTGCCCGACACCGGAGCCGACTCCCTCGTCCTCTCCGGCGTGGGCAGCGTGGCCGACGGCGAGGCACTGTCCCCGGAGACCCTGCGCCGTGCCGCCGGTGCCGCCGTCCGCCAGCTCACCGGCCTGGAGACCGTCGTGCTCGCGCTCCCGGCCGGCACCGTCGCCGCCGCCGCCGCCGTCGCCGAGGGTGCCGCGTTCGGCGCCTACAGCTACGAGGGCCACAAGTCGGGGATCAGGGCCGACGGGACCGTGGCCCCGTCGAAGGACCAGGCCGCCGTCCGCACCGTCGTCGTCCACACGTCCGCGGCCGACGACGTGGACCTCGCGCCTGCCTTCAGGCGCGCCACCATCCTGGGCAAGAACGTCAACGCGACGCGCTCCCTCGTGAACCAGCCGCCGAGCCACCTCTACCCCGAGACGTTCGCGCAGGCCGCGAAGGACCTCTCGCGGGGGCTCCCCGTCAAGGTCACGGTGATGGACGAGAAGCGCCTGGAGCGCGACGGCTACGGCGGGATCCTCGGCGTCGGCAAGGGCTCCACGCGGCCTCCCCGCATGGTGAAGGTGGAGTACTCCCCCGCGAACTCGGCCGTGCACCTCGCCCTCGTGGGCAAGGGCATCACGTTCGACTCCGGCGGACTCTCCCTCAAGCCCGCCGCAGGGATGCAGACCATGAAGCTGGACATGGCCGGCGCCGCTGTCGTCCTCACCACGCTCCTCGCCGTCGCGGAACTCGGCCTCCCTGCCAAGGTCACGGCGTGGCTCTGCCTCGCCGAGAACATGCCCTCGGGCTCCGCGCAGCGCCCCGAGGACGTGCTGTCCATCTACGGGGGCCGCACCGTCGAGGTCCTGAACACCGACGCCGAGGGCCGCCTCGTGATGGCCGACGGGCTTGCCGCCGCGAGCGAGGAGTCCCCCGACGCCATCATCGACATCGCCACCCTCACCGGCGCCCAGATGATCGCCCTCGGCACCCGCGTCTCCGGCGTCATGGGCGACGACGGGGTCCGCGACGCCGTCAAGGCCGCCGCGGACCGCGCGGGCGAGCAGTTCTGGCCCATGCCCCTGCCCGAGGAACTGCGTCCGAGCCTCGAGTCGCAGGTCGCCGACATCGCCAACATCGGTGAACGGCACGGCGGCATGATGACCGCCGCCGTGTTCCTGCGCGAGTTCGTCGGCCAGGTCGACGGCGAGAAGATCCCGTGGGCGCACCTCGACATCGCCGGACCGGCCTTCAACGAGGGGGCCCCCTACGGCTACACCCCGAAGGCCGGAACCGGCGTCGGCGTCCGCACCCTGCTGGCCTACGTCGAGGACGTGCTCGCCCGAACCGCCTGACGGAACGGGTGCCGCGGCGGACTACCGCCGCGGCACCCGCCCAGCCTGCCCGACCTGCCCGACCTGTTCGCGTGACGCTGGGCACATCCGGGCGCGGACGGCACGTCCTCGGCACACTTCAAGTGGATGCGGGCTTGTTCTGGGGATAGGGTGAAAAACGAGAGCACACCAAGCACCCGCCGTGTGCCCCGCGACCGCATCAGCAATCGATTTATCAACCGACGCGTCCTGCGCGTCAACAGACCACGCGAGGGAGCGTTCAAGTGGCCGGATCGGCAACTGCGCAAGAATTCGACATCCTGGTACTCGGTGGAGGAAGCGGCGGCTACGCTGCCGCACTCCGTGCGGTGCAGCTGGGCTTCACCGTGGGGCTCATCGAGAAGGGCAAGCTGGGCGGCACCTGCCTCCACAACGGCTGCATCCCGACCAAGGCACTCCTGCACTCGGCCGAGATCGCCGACGGCGCCCGCGACTCCGAGAAGTACGGTGTGAAGGCGACCTTCGAGTCCATCGACATGAACGCCGTGAACGCGTACAAGGACGGCATCATCGCCGGCAAGTACCGCGGACTCCAGGGCCTCATCAAGTCCAAGGGCATCACGGTGATCGAGGGCTCGGGCAAGCTCGCGTCGCAGAACACCATCGACGTCGACGGCACCGTCTACACCGGCAAGCACATCATCCTCGCCACCGGTTCCTTCTCGCGCAGCCTCCCCGGCCTCGAGATCGGCGGCAAGGTCATCACCTCCGACCAGGCCCTCACGATGGACTTCGTCCCCAAGACCGTGGTCATCCTCGGCGGCGGCGTCATCGGCTGCGAGTTCGCGTCCGTCTGGAAGTCCTTCGGCGTGGACGTCACCATCATCGAGGCGCTTCCCTCCCTCGTCCCGAACGAGGACGCGTCGATCGTCAAGAACTTCGAGCGGGCGTTCAAGAAGCGCGGCATCAAGTTCAACACCGGCACCCGGTTCAAGTCGGTCCAGCAGAACGACGACGGCGTCGTCGTCACCCTCGAGGACGGCAAGACGTTCGAGGCCGATCTCATGCTCGTCGCCGTCGGCCGCGGCCCCGTCACGCAGAACCTCGGCTACGAGGAAGCGGGCCTCACGATGGACCGCGGGTTCGTCATCACCGACGAGCGCCTCCACACCGGCGTCGGCAACATCTACGCGATCGGCGACATCGTCCCCGGACTGCAGCTGGCCCACCGCGGCTTCCAGCAGGGCATCTTCGTCGCCGAGGAGATCGGCGGCCTCAAGCCCGTCGTCGTCGCCGACCTCAACATCCCCAAGGTCACCTACAGCGATCCCGAGATCGCATCGGTCGGCTACACCGAGAAGGCCGCACGCGAGAAGTTCGGCGACGACCGCGTCGAGACGCACGAATACAACCTCGCCGGCAACGGCAAGAGCTCGATCATCGGCACCGGCGGCATCGTCAAGCTCGTCCGTGAGAAGGACGGCCCGATCGTCGGCGTGCACATGCTCGGCACGCGCATGGGCGAGCAGATCGGTGAGGCCCAGCTGATCGTCAACTGGGAGGCGTACCCCGAGGACGTCGCCCCGCTGATCCACGCCCACCCCACGCAGAACGAGGCGCTCGGCGAGGCGCACCTCGCCCTCGCCGGCAAGCCGCTGCACGGCTGAGCCGGGCACCCGCACCACCCCGAGCCTGGTCCACGCCCCGAGGGCGTGGACTAAGCTCGGAACCAGGAATTGCAAGCACGTCCAGCTGAGCGGGCCCCGGTCGTCGACCAGCTGCCAAGGAACGATCTATGAAGGAGAAACGGGCGCATTATGTCTGAATCCGTGAACTTGCCCGCTCTCGGTGAAAGCGTCACCGAAGGCACCGTCACCCGCTGGCTCAAGCAGGTCGGTGACCGCGTCGAGGTCGACGAGCCCCTCCTCGAGGTCTCCACCGACAAGGTCGACACCGAGATCCCCTCGCCCATCGCCGGAGTCATCGAGGAGATCCTGGTCGCGGAGGACGAGACCGCGGAGGTCGGCGCACCGCTGGTACGCATCGGGGACGGTTCGGGTAGCGGTTCCTCCGACGCCGGCAGCGCCGCTCCCGCCGCCGAGGAGGCCCCGGCCGAGCCCGAGCAGCCCGCCGCCGAGGAAGCCCCCCAGGCGGATGCCGCACCCGCAGCGAGTGAGACCTCCGACGATTCCGATTCCGGCGAAGGCACCGAGGTCACCCTCCCCGCTCTCGGCGAGAGCGTCACCGAGGGTACCGTGACGCGCTGGCTCAAGGCCGTCGGCGACGACGTCGAGGTCGACGAGCCCCTGCTCGAGGTCTCCACCGACAAGGTCGACACCGAGATCCCCTCGCCCGTGGCCGGCAAGCTGCAGGAGATCCGCGTCAACGAGGACGAGACCGCCGAGGTCGGCGCCGTCCTCGCGGTCATCGGATCGGGCGCGTCCGCGCCGAAGAAGGTCGAGGCCGCGTCGGGTGAGCCGCTCGTGGCCGCACCGGCCGAGGAGCGCAACGACGCCCCCACCGAGAAGCAGGGCGCAGGCCAGGAGGCACAGCGCGCATCGACGACCTCCGAGCCCGACGACGACGCCAGCGGCGCTCCCGAGCCCGCCGCCGCCGAGCCAGCCGCCGCCGAGGAGAAGCCGGCCGCAGCGCAGGAGCCGGCGCCGTCGGAGGACTCCGGGAACCAGGACGCCACCGCCTACGTGACTCCCCTGGTCCGCCGCCTCGCGAACCAGAACAAGGTCGACCTGTCCACCGTCAAGGGGACCGGCGTCGGTGGACGCATCCGCAAGCAGGACGTCCTCGAGGCAGCGGAGGCAGAGAAGGCCCAGCAGCCGGCTCCCGCCGCACCGTCGGCGCCCGCGGCATCGGCTCCGGCCGCGCCGTCGAAGCCTGCCGCTCCCGCCGTCGAGCCGTCCAAGCTCCGCGGCACCGTCGAGAAGGCGCCGCGGATCCGGCAGACCATCGCGAAGCGCATGCGCGAATCGCTTGAGGTCTCCGCCCAGCTCACCCAGGTGATCGAGGTCGACATGACGCGCATCGCGAAGCTGCGTGCGTCCTCCAAGGACACCTTCCAGGCACAGAACGGCGCGAAGCTCACCTTCCTCCCCTTCATCTCGAAGGCGGTCACCGAGGCGCTCAAGCAGCACCCGAAGCTGAACGCGTCCTTCGACGAGGAGAAGAAGGAAGTTACATACCACGACGCCGAGCACCTCGCGATCGCCGTGGACACCGAGAAGGGCCTGCTCGTCCCCGTCATCAAGGACGCCGGCAACCTCAACCTCGGCGGACTCGCCAAGAAGATCGCCGACGTCGGAGCCCGCACCCGCAACGGCCAGATCGGTCCCGACGAACTCTCGGGCGGCACCTTCACGATCACGAACATCGGGTCGGCCGGAGCGCTCTTCGACACCCCGATCATCAACCAGCCGCAGGTGGGCATCCTCGGCACGGGCATCATCGTCAAGCGCCCCGTGGTCATCACGGGCGTCGACGGCGACGACACCATCGCCATCCGGTCGATGATGTACCTGAGCCTGACCTACGACCACCGACTGGTCGACGGCGCGGATGCGGGTCGTTTCCTGCAGACGCTGAAGGCCCGCCTCGAGGGCGGCGCGTTCGAGGCCGATCTCGGCCTGTAGTCCATCCCCGGCTCCGGCCGGCCGCACAGGAGCCGCTTCCCACCAGGGAGGCGGCTTCCTGTGCGTTCTACCGCCCTGCCGCGCCGGAGGACCGCTCGAGGCCCGGCGGAGGCCGCCCCCGTGATGGAACTCCGCCCCGGGGCTCCCTAGGATGGGTATGAAGAACCCCGGCGTGACATCCGCGCCGGTCCGACCGCAAGGAGAACCATGGCTACCGTACGCACAGCCCACACCGTCTGGAGTGGCGACCTCCCCTCCGGCTCAGGCCAGGTAACGCTGGATTCGTCCGGTATCGGGACCTACGACGTCACCTGGAAGGCGCGTGCCGAGCAGTCCGAGGGCAAGACGAGCCCCGAGGAACTCATCGCCGCCGCGCACTCCGCCTGCTTCTCGATGGCCTTCAGCCACGCCCTCGGCGAAGAGGGGAAGACACCCGAGCGCGTCGAGACGAAGGCGGAGGTCGACTTCCAGCCAGGAACAGGCATCACGGCCATCCGACTGACTCTCGACGCCACCGTGCCGGGCCTGTCCGAGGAGGACTTCCAGCGCCTGGCGCAGGCCGCCAAGGAGGGCTGCCCTGTGTCGCAGGCCCTCGCCGCCGTCAAGGACATCTCGCTCACCGCGACGCTCCAGGGCTGAGCTCCGCACGAGAACGAGCAGGGACCCCGGACATCGTCCGGGGTCCCTGCTCGTTCTCGCCCGCAGCCGTGGGACTACTGGCCGCGGAGGTCCTGCGGACGCGGCGGCAGCGGCCCGGGCCTCAGCGCGGGGTAGCCCTCCCTGGCCGGCGGCACAGCGGCGGGATCCTCGGCGAGCAGGTCCCGCAGGATCCCGACGCCCCGCTCGAGCTGGGGGTCCTCGCCCGCCGCGTGGGCGTGCGGCGGGAAGGGCACCTCGACGTCCGGATCCACGCCATGGTTCTCGATGGACCAGCCGATCCCATCCGTCACGTGGAAGCCGTAGCGCGGCTGGTTCACGCCCGTCCCGTCCGCGAGCTTGAAGCGCCCGTCGATACCGACGACGCCGCCCCACGTCCGCGTGCCGACCACGGGCCCGATCCCGCGCAGCTTGGCGACCTGCGTGATGATGTCGCCGTCGGACCCCGCGAACTCGTCGGTCAGGACGACCACGGGCCCGCGTGGTGCGTGGGCCGGGTACGTGCCCGGCGCTTCTCCCCGAGGCATCGACCAGGCCGTGACGCGGCGCCCGATCAGCTCCGCGACGAGCTGCGAGGTGTGCCCGCCCCGGTTGCGGCGCACGTCCACCACGAGCGCGTCGCGTGCCGTCTCCCGGTCGAGGTCGCGGTGCAGCTGGCCCCAGCCGTGCGCCACCATGTCGGGGATGTGCAGATAGCCGAAGCGCCCGCCGGACGCCTCCTGCACCGCCGCCCGATTGGCCGCGACCCACGTCTGGTAGCGCAGGCGCTCCTCGCTGCGGAGGGGCACGACGGCGACGCGGCGCCGCTTCACGGCGTCTCCCCCCAAGTCTCCGCCGGCACCGGACCTCACCGTCAGCTCGACGGTGACCCCGGCTGCTCCGGCCAGGAGGACCCCCGGCCCGAAGGCGGCCGGCACCGGTACGCCATCGATCGCCTCGATCACGTCGCCGGCCTGGACGGCGGCCCCCGGTGCACTGAGGGGCGAGACGGCCTTCGGGTCCGAGGACTCCGTCGCGAAGACCTTCGTGACGGCCCAGCCACCGTCGGCCGGCGCGAACTCCCCGCCGAGGAACCCCTGGTGGCCCCCGGGCTCGGTGACCAGGACCGGAGCGACGTAGGCGTGGGAGGTCCCGAGTTCACCGTGCAGCTCCCAGAGCAGATCCGCGAGGTCGTCGTGGCTCCCCAGCCGGGCGACGAGCGGCAGGTACCGCTCCCGGACCCCCGCCCAGTCGATACCTGCCATGTCCTCCGTCCAGTAGAAATCACGCTGCAGGCGCCATGCCTCCTCGAACGCCTGGGTCCAGACGCTGACCGGATCGAGCATCACGCGGATGCGGTCCAGGGTGACATCGACGTACCTCGGGGAATCGGCGTCGACCGTGCCGTCGGTGGGGATCGCCGTGACCTTGCCGCCCGAGGTGTGCACCGCCGTCGAGCCGTCGGCGCTGACCTCGTACGCGTCGACGTCCCGCGCGAGGACCTCGACGGTCCTCCGGGCGAGATCGAAGCGCTCGAGCCGCCGCGGCGGCTCCTCCTCCGAGGAGGATGCACGGCCGTCCCCCGTGACGCCCCCGATGTCGCCGGCGGTCCACAGCAGCCCGCCCTCGACCGCCCGGAGGACGTCGTAGGTCCCCTGCCCGACGGGCAGCGCGATGGTCCGCGCCATCAGGAGCTCGGCATCGACGACGACGCGCGGGGCCTGGCCCGTCGCCTCTGAGGCTGTGTCGTCCTTCCCGGCATCCTTCCCGGCATCCTTCCCGGCGTCCTTCCCGGCGTCCTTCCCAGCGTCCTTCCCGGCGTCCTTCCCGGCGGAGGCAGCGGTGGGTCCGAAGGGGGACGGCGTGCCGGCCGCGAGCGCCACGAGGTACGGTTTCGTCGAGGCCGGGAAGCTGAGGTCGAACCGGTGGGTGTCGTAGACGGGGTCGAAGCTCCTGTCCGAGAGGAACGCCAGGTACTTCCCGTCCCGGGTGAACGTGGGCGACCAGTCACGGAACCGGCCGTCGGTGACATCGATGACCTCCTCGGGCGCCGCCACGGCGGCGAGGCGCACGCGGTTGCGCGTCCCCTCCTGCGCCATGGGTTCCGCCCAGGCCAGCCACGCCGAGTCCTGTGAGAACGTCACGGCCTCGATGGGCCCCTGGTCGGTCGCGACGATCCGCCGGCGCTCCCCCGACGCGAGCGTGACGACGTCCAGCGCCCCCGTCTCGGACGCGACGGCGATGCGCGTACCGTCCGGGCTGACGGCGAGCGCCGAGGCCCGGAAACGCCCGTCGAAGGCTACGCGCTGCAGGACGTCGTCGGCGGCGACGGCCTGGGCGCCGACCCGGGCTGCTTCACCGTCCCCGGCGGACACATCGGACGCCGCGATCCTCCCCGGAGGTGCGAACACCTCCCGGATGTAGAGGGCCTCCTCGCCCTCCGTGTCCGCGACGTACGCGACCCGCGAGGAGCCGACGGGACGGCCGAGGCGCGCCCGGACACCCGCCGCGGCTTCGACGACGCGTGAGGGACCGTCCCGGTGGGTGAGCCAGTGCAGGGTGCCGTGCGCCTCGATGATCGATGCCGTCCCGTCGGCCGTGGGGAAGGCGCAGGCCAGGTGGCGATCGACCTTGAGCGGCTGGGGGCGGCGTGCGGTCGACGCCGACCCGAGTGCGATGGACAGCCGGACGGCCTCCCCGCCGAGCGAGGGCAGGTGCCACAGGGTCCCCGCCGATTCGAAGACGACGCCGGTGCCGTCCGTGCTCGCATGTCGCACGTAGTACTCGTCGTGGTCGGTGTGGCGGCGCAGGTCGCCACCCTGCGGGTCCACGGAGTACAGGTTGCCGTGACCCTCGTGGTCGGACAGGAAGGCGAGGCGGCCGGCCACCCACATGGGGTCCGCGAGGTTGCCGTCCACCTCGGGCAGCAGGCGCCGGAAATCACCGCTGCCGTGGGCGTCGATCCAGAACTTGCCGGCCGTGCCGCCCCGGTAGCGCTTCCACCAGGCCGGTTCGCGGGTGAGGACGCTGCCGATGACCACGGGCTCCCCGTTGCCGGACAGGGGATCCCCGGCGATCGTGTCCACGGGACCGAGGGGGATGACGGTCTGCTCCGACCCGTCGACCGGCACGCGGTAGGCCCAGCTGAGGCGCGAGTCCTCGTGGCGGAACGCACTCGTGGCGAAGACGTCACCGGACGCGGTGAATCCCTTGACACGCGTACTCTGGTGGCCCCAGTAGGTGAGTCTGCGGAAATTCCCGCCCTCCACATCGGCGGCGACGACCTCCGGCGCTCCACCCTGCACGACCGTCCAGGCGATGGTCGTGCCGTCCGGCGAGAAGCGGGGGTTCCTCGCAGCCAGCTGCATGGCCGAGATCCGCCACGCGCGGCCCCCCTCGAGTGGCGCGACCCACACGTCGTTCTCGGCGACGAAGGTGACGCGGTTGCCGTGGATATGCGGATAGCGCAGGTAATCGGAGTCCATCGGTCGATCTTAGCCACGGGACCGCTGGCACCGGGATGACCGCCGCGCACTGCAGGGCCGGGGCCCGAGGACGCCGCCCGCGACGACGCCGCCATACCGCTCGGCGATGACAAGTGGTTCGATGGAGCCATGCGTATCCTCCTCGCCGGCGCGTCCGGGACCATCGGTACAGCCCTCATCCGCCAGCTCGAGAAGAACCACGAGGTCACGCGCCTCGTACGGCGCGCTCCGAAGGGCCCCGGGGAGATCCGCTGGAACCCCTCCGCGGGTGAGCTGGACGTCGCGGCCGTGGAACACGCCGACGCCGTGATCAACCTGTCGGGCGCGGGCATCGCGGGTGGTCCCTGGACGAGGGGCTACAAGGAGACCCTCTACTCCTCGCGCATCCTCCCCACCCGGACGCTGGTGCAGGCCATGCGCGCGGCCGCCGATCCGCCGCAGGTCTTCATCAGCCAGTCGGCGTCCGGCTACTACGGGGACCGGGATGATGAGCTGCTGACGGAGAATTCCGCCTCCGGCAACACCCTGCTGGCCGATATCTGCCGACGCTGGGAGGCCGAGGCCCGCAACGCCCCGGACGCCGTGCGCGTCGTGCTGGCCCGCACGGGGATCGTGATGGCGAAGGAGGGCGGCGCGCTCCCCAACCTGCTGGTCCCCATCCGGCTGTTCGCCGGGACGTCGCTCGGCTCGGGACGCCAGTGGTGGCCGTGGATCAGCCTGAACGACGAGGTCCGAGCCCTCGAGTTCCTGCTCACGGCACCCCTGTCCGGTCCCGTCAACCTGAGCGCACCCGCTCCCGCGACCCTCGATACGATCACGCTGCAGCTCGGCCGGGTGTTCCACCGCCCGGTGTGGTTCCGTGTGCCGGGCGCCCTGCTGAAGGCGGTTATCGGACAGCTCGGGTACGAACTCCTGCTGGTCAGCGCGCGCATGGAACCGCGGGCCCTGACAGCAGCGGGCTTCACCTTCGACGAACCGACGCCGGAAGCGCTCGCCGCCTGGGTCCACCGGCGCGTCACCGGCTAGGACGGCGGGCGCATCCATTCGGTCGTCTCACCCGGGTGACACGACCGAATGGATGCGCCAGCCGCCTCCGGAGTCCCAGAGGACGAAGATCAGGTCCTGCAGGCCCGCTGCCATCAGCGGGCTCGGCGCGTCCGCAGGAAGCCCTGCCGGGCCTGCCGCCTCCGTGTAGGAGGACACGGCCGCCGTCGCCCGGACCAGAGACACCTCCGTGCCGGCAGGTGGCGTCGAGGCCGGAAGGCCCGCGACCGCCGTCATCGCCGCCTGTTCCTCCCCGTCGAGTGCTGCAGGATCGCGGATCGTGATGGACAGGTCCCGGAGGCTCCGCCCCGAGGCCGCGAGCGCGGTGACGGCCTCCTGGTCGGCCGACATCGCGGGTGAGCCCTGGACGTCGACGGTCGCCAGCAGGGACGGATCGGCGGTCGCGAAGGCCTCGGCCCGGAGGGCGGCGAGACCGACGAGCGCCGTGACCGGGTCGGCGTCCAGCGTGACCCCGGCCGGCGCCTGCGGATCCGGAGGCCCTGGAGCCGCCTGCTCCTGCCCGGCTCCTCCCTGCGCGGCATCGTCCTGTCCTGCCCTTTCGTCCCCGGCCCTCTCCTGCCCGCCACCTTCCTGCCGAGTTTCTTCCTGCCGGGTTTCTTCCTGCGCGGCTCCCCCTGACCGCCCGCCGTCCACCACCGAACCCTCTCCCGTCGCCCTCTCCGGGGCCGGGACGATCACACCGCCGGAAGTGGCGGCCCCCGGTCGGTCCGCGCCCGGCGCACCGGGCCCGCCCAGCGTCAGCGCGATGCCCCCCAGCAGCAGCACGAGGGCAGCCACCCCAGAGACGATCGCGAGCAGCGTACGGATGCGCCCGGGTCCGGGCCGCACACCTCCCCGGCCGACGGCGGGAACCCCGGGAGTCCTTCGGCCCGCGGTCGCCCCGCGCGGACGCGGTCGCCCGTCCTTCCGGTCCCGGTCCCGGCCCCGGCCACCTGCGACGCACTTCCAGCGCCGGGTCAGGCCGGAGGGAGCAGTGCCCGTACGCCTCGTCAGCAGGTGCGGCAGCACGCTGGGATGCACGGCCGGTACGAGGTCGACCGGCCCCGGCTCGGTGCTGGACAGCAGCACGCGGGCGAAGGAGTCGGCGGTAGGCCGTCGGGCCCGGGACGGGTCCAGGCCGTCCTCGATGAGCTCCATGAGCTGCGGCGGCACGTCCGGGATGATCAGCGCGAGCGGCGGGCGGTGCTCGGCGGGCCCGGGGACGCGGCCGGTCAACGCGAACCACGACACCGCTGCGAGGGCGAAGACATCCGCTCCGGTGTCGAAGGAACCGTCGCGCAGCGGGTCGATGAAGCCGGGCGTGCCCGCGCCCGGAACGGGATCGGCCCCCAGGAGCCGCGCGGTCCCGAAGTCGCCGAGCAGGGGCTTGCCCTCCTGCGTGAAGAGGATGTTGCCGGGCGTCACGTCCCCGTGCAGTGCCCCGGCACCGTGCAGGTGGGCGAGCACCTGGGCGATGGGCGCCAGGGCCGTGACGACCTCCGGGATCGGGAGGGGACCGCGGCTGGTGACCAGGTTGAGCAGGGATCCACCGGGAGCGAGGTCCATCAGCAGCCCGGGACCCGCGTCCGTTCCCACGATGCGGAGCACCCTGAGGAGGTGGTCGTGGCGGAACCGCTGGAGGGTCAGCAGCTCGCGCGAGATGTCGTCGGCCGTCCGATCGGACGGCCCGTGCGGCCCGTGCGGCCCGTCGGCACCGTCGGCACCGTCGGCACCGTTGGACGATCGCTGCCCTCCGGCGCGGGGAGGAAATCCACCGTCGGGGGGTCCCGCGGCGCGGCGCCCACGCCGTCCCGCGACCAGGGCGGATGTCGGGGAAGCCTGCGTTGGCGTTGCCGTCCGGGGCGCAACGGGGACCTTGAGCGCGAAGGATCGACCGTCGTCGTCGGTCACGAGCCACACGGCGGACGTCCCGCCGCGGCCGAGGAGCCGTCCGACCCGGAAGCCCGCGGCCACCGGCCGGGGGACCTCCTCGGCATCGGGGGGAGTCGAGCGGGCGTCCGCCCGGACCTCGTGCAGCGTTGCCGTGGTCGACGCATGGTCCGCGGGTCGTGCTGATGCCGTGGGATCGCTCATGCATCAGTTCTAGGGCATGGGAGCGGGTGACCGGCGTTATCCACAGGCCCGAGCGCATCGCTGATCCACCCGGCCACGGCTTCGAATATGTGTTCTAATTTTAATTCTCAGATACACCGAAGGCAGGTAGGTCATGATTCCCTCACCAGCGGATCCGGTCGGCTCCTGGCGGACGTTCGATGACGCGGTCGCACTCACGTTCGACGCCACCGGCGGTGAGTCACGGCCCTACTGTCTGCACTGGCGCGGGTCGGCTTGGCACGTCGTGGACGGGTGCATGCACTGGTCCACCTGGCGCGCGCTGCCGGTGGCTCCGTCTCCGTCGCAGGGGACTGCTCCGAAGCGCGGCCTCAGGGCCGACTTCTGGCGTTTCCGCGCGCAGACGAGCGGGTTCTCCCCCGTCCTCCACTTCGAGGTGCGGCGCGCCGAACGGGAGTGGCGGCTCGTGCGGCTCCGCGCAACGTTCGAACTGCCGGAGAAGGGAACGGAGGGCTGATCGACCCCGACGCGGCCACCGCGGAGCAGGACGGCGCGATGTGTCGGTCCACCGGACTACCCTTGCTTCATGACTCTCGTACTGTCGCGTGTCGGACTCGCTCCGGACTACATCGAGTACACGGACGGCTGGGACCGGCAGAAGGCCCTTCACGCGCAGGTCGTGGACGGCACCGCACCCAGCACGGTCCTGCTCCTCGAGCACACGCCCGTCTACACCGCGGGCAAGCGGACGGAGGACCACGAGCGACCGTTCGACGGCACACCCGTGGTCCCGGTGGATCGCGGCGGGAAACTCACCTGGCACGGACCGGGGCAGCTCGTGGGGTACCCGATCCTCGCGCTGCGGGATCCGGCCCGCGTGGCCGAGTACGTCCACATCCTCGAGGAGGTCATCATCACCTCGCTCCTCCACTTCGGGATCGACGGCATCAGGATCGAGGGTCGCTCGGGAGTATGGCTGGCGGCGACGGACGAGCGACCCGCCCGGAAGATCGCGGCGATCGGCATCCGGGTGAAGGACCGCGTCACGATGCACGGTTTCGCGGTCAACTGCAGCAACGACCTCGCGCCGTTCCAGCAGATCGTCCCCTGCGGGATCAGTGACGCCAGCGTCACCTCCATCTCCGCCGAATGCGGCAGGACCGTCACTCCCGCGGAGATCGTTTCGCTAATAGAGGCCGGACTGCGTAACAATGAGGCGGTGCTGGTGGGCGAGGACGACACCGACGCACCCCGTATCGGCACTGCCGACGCCGCCGACACGCGCGCGGCCGGCCCCTCCCGGAACACCCCGTCAGAAGGAGCTTTACTGTGAGCCTTGCACCCGAGGGTCGCCGCCTGCTGCGCATCGAGGCGCGCAATGCCGAGACGCCGGTGGAGCGCAAGCCGGACTGGATCAAGGCGAAAGTCAACATCGGTCCCGAATTCGTCGCGATGAAGAACCTCGTGAAGAAGGAGGGGCTGCACACCGTGTGCGAGGAGGCGGGGTGCCCCAACATCTTCGAGTGCTGGGAGGACCGCGAGGCCACCTTCCTCATCGGAGGGTCCGAGTGCACCAGGCGGTGCGACTTCTGCCAGATCGACACCGGCAAACCGCAGCCGCTCGACCGCAGTGAGCCCTTCAAGGTCGCACAGTCGGTGCGGTCCATGAACCTGCGCTACGCGACCGTCACGGGCGTGGCGCGTGACGACCTGCCCGACGAGGGGGTCTGGCTGTACGCCGAGACCATCCGGCAGATCCACAGCATGAACCCCGGCACGGGCGTGGAGATCCTCATCCCGGACTTCTCCGGTCGGCCCGAGCACATCGCGGCCATCTGCGATGCCGCCCCCGAGGTCTTCGCGCACAACGTGGAGACCGTGCCGCGCATCTTCAAGCGCATCCGGCCGGCGTTCCGCTACGAGCGCTCGCTCGATGTCATCACGCAGGGACGCGACCGCGGCATGGTGACGAAGTCCAACCTGATCCTCGGCATGGGCGAGACGCGGCAGGAGATCTCCGAGGCGCTGCGGGACCTCCATGCCGCGGGCTGCGACCTCATCACGATCACGCAGTACCTGCGCCCCAGCGAACGCCACCTCCCCGTCGACCGGTGGGTCAAGCCCGGCGAGTTCGTCGAGCTGAGCCAGGAGGCCGAGGAGATCGGTTTCCTCGGCGTCATGAGCGGCCCCCTCGTCCGCTCCTCCTACCGTGCGGGCCGTCTCTGGGCCCGCGCCATGCGCAAGAAGGGGCTCGAACTGCCGGCCGAACTCGCCCACCTCGACGAGTCGGGCTCCGCCTCGCAGGAAGCCTCCTCGCTCCTCGCCGGCTGACGCGACTCCCACCCGCCGCCACGGGGTGCCTGCTCAGTCGGCACTTCCCGGCCATCCCGTAGAATCGAAGAACTATGTCGCACACGATCGATCCTTCAGGCTCACCCACGCCCAAACGCCGTCTTTTCTCCCGCAAGCCGAAAGCGGAGAAGGGGCCGAAGAAGACCGGGCGGATGAAGCAGATCGTCGAGGTCTTCAAGATGACGCGGCGCAACGACCCCAGCGCCGTCTGGTTCATGCTGCTCGCCTTCGTCGGCATCATCGCGGTGGGCCTGCTGATCGGCCTGCTGATCGACAACATCATCACCCTGATGATCATCGCGATCCCGCTCGCGTTCCTCGCGGCGATCTTCATCCTCTCCCGCAGGGCCGAACGTGCTGCGTTCTCGCAGATCGAGGGCAAGCCCGGCGCTGCCGGTGCAGCGTTGAGCGTCCTGCGCCGCGGATGGATCCTGCAGGAGCAGCCGGTCGCCGTGAACCCCCGCACACAGGACGCGGTGTTCCGGGTCATCGGCCGGCCGGGGGTCATCCTCGTGTCGGAGGGGCCCTCCACGCGGGTGAAGCAACTGGTCGACGGCGAGAAGCGCAGGATGGCGCGGATCATCCCGAACGTCCCGGTGCACGTCATCGAGACGGGGCGCGGCGACCGCCAGGTCCCGCTCGCCAAGGTCCCGAAGGCCGTGCAGAAGCTGAAGAAGACGCTGACGAAGCAGGAGGTCCACGCCGTCGACAAGCGACTGAGCGCACTGGGCACCAAGATGCCGATCCCGAAGGGCGTCGATCCCTTCAAGGCCCGCCCGGACCGCAAGGCGATGCGGGGACGCTGAGTCCCGCACCCGATCCTGATGAAGAGAGCCCCTCCCGCCGGCAGCGGGAGGGGCTCTCTCTCTGAGAACGGGACGACGTCCTCAGATGCGGAACAGGCCGGTGTTGCGGACGCGGTCGTGGAGTCCGCGCTGGTCGCTGTCGATGACGAGCGCCGGGATGACGAGGCACAGCAGGACGCTGCGGATGAGCGCCGTCAGGTAGCCGGCGGGTCGGCCGTCGAGCGTCTGGACCTGCATCCGCAGCAGCCGGTGCCCGATGCTGTAGCCGAAGAAGCCGACGAACAGGACCTGCTCCACGAGGAAGATGTACAGCGTCGCGAAGCCGTCGTAGCCGAAGAACGCGGCCGACAGCAGCGAGCAGAGGATCCAGTCGATGAGCAGCGCACCGGCTCTGGGGCCGAAGCGGGCGATGGACCCCGGCCCCGACTCCGGCCGTCCGAGCCGCTGCCCGGGCCACTGCTGGTTGCCCGACGGCGACGGACCTTCCATCCATGAGCCGATGTCGTTTCTGTTCACCACCGTTCCAGCCTACCCGCGGACCGGGTGGACGGGTCCGCATTATGCCTCCGCCTCCGCGGAGGCGCTAGGGTGGGAGGCGCAGTTCCCCTTCTGTAACGTCCCGGAAACAATGACGACACCAGCGAGAAACTGCCCGCTCCTACAGTTGGAACGAGTCGGCGGCAGCGTTCCATCCTGCCAGAGCTCGTGACATCCCGTGCGGTGCAGGGACACGCGCTGGCGCCGGGTCATCACCCAGCCATGCGTTAGGAGCATGATTCGATGTTTAAGAATGCGGACGAGGTCCTCAAGTTCATCGCCGACGAAGACATCAGGTTCGTCGATGTCCGGTTCACCGACCTCCCCGGAGTGCAGCAGCACTTCAACGTTCCCGCCAAGTCGGTCGACGCGGACTTCTTCATCCACGGCCAGCTCTTCGACGGCTCCTCCATCCGCGGGTTCCAGGGCATCGCGGAATCCGACATGCAGCTCATCCCGGATGTGACGACGGCGTTCATCGACCCGTTCCGCACCGAGAAGACCCTCGCGCTGAACTTCTCCATCGTCAATCCGCGCACCGGCGACCCCTACCACCGCGACCCCCGCAGCGTGGCCGAACGCGCCGAGGCCTACCTCTCCTCGACGGGCATCGCGGACACGGCGTTCTTCGCCCCCGAGGCCGAGTTCTTCATCTTCGACAACGTCCAGTACGAGTCCTCCCCGCAGGGCAGCTTCTACAAGGTGGACTCCATCGAGGCGCCCTGGAACAGCGGCCGCGAGGAGGTCGGCGGCAACCTGGGCAACAAGACGCCGTTCAAGGGCGGCTACTTCCCGGTCTCCCCCGTCGACAAGCAGGCCGACCTCCGCGACGCCATCTGCGTGGAGCTGGACAAGGCCGGCCTCGAGGTCGAACGCTCGCACCACGAGGTGGGCGGCGCCGGCCAGGCCGAGATCAACTACAAGTTCACGACCATGACGCACGCTGCGGACGACCTGCAGAAGTTCAAGTACATCGTCAAGAACGTCTCCAACGCCTGGGGCAAGACGGCCACCTTCATGCCGAAGCCGATCTTCGGTGACAACGGGTCCGGCATGCACTGCCACCAGTCCCTGTGGAGCGACGGTCAGCCGCTGTTCTACGACGAGCGCGGCTACGCCGGCCTCTCGGACACGGCCCGCTGGTACATCGGCGGCCTGCTGAAGCACGCCTCCGCCGTCCTCGCCTTCACGAACCCGACGGTCAACTCCTACCGCCGCCTGGTCAAGGGCTTCGAGGCCCCCGTCAACATGGTCTACTCGCAGGGCAACCGCTCCGCCGGTATCCGCATTCCGATCACGGGCTCGAACCCGAAGGCGAAGCGCATCGAGTTCCGTGCGCCGGACCCCTCCTCGAACCCGTACCTGGCCTTCGCCGCGCAGCTCATGGCAGGCCTCGACGGCATCAAGAACCGCATCGAGCCCGCCGATCCGATCGACAAGGACCTCTACGAGCTTCCGGCCGAGGAAGCGAAGGACATCCAGAAGGCCCCCGGCTCCCTCGAGGAGGCCCTGCTGGCCCTCGAGGCGGACAACGAGTTCCTGCAGGCCGGCGACGTCTTCACGCAGGACCTGATCGACACCTGGATCGAGTACAAGCGCGAGATGGAGATCAAGCCGCTCTCGCTGCGCCCGAACCCCTACGAGTTCGAGCTCTACTACGGCGTCTAGCAGCACCCGCACCGACGACGACGGCGGCTCCCCGACAGCGGGGGGCCGCCGTCGTCGTCTCCCCGGACGGCTGCCTAGTACCCGTAGAAGTGCCGCTCGAACACGGCCCTGCTGCGCCGCGTGAGCCGCAGGTAGTCCTCCTCCAGCTCCGATCCGCTCCCCGGGCCGTACCCGCACCATCGAGCCACGGCCTCGAGGTCCCGACGCGACGACGGCAGCAGGTCCGAGCCGCGCCCGCTCCAGATGACGTTCGCGGCACGGATCCGTGTCGCGAGGGTCCAGCTGTCGCGCAGCAGCCCGACGTCCTCCGACGGGAGCAGTCCCTCGTCGCCGAGGGCGGCGAGGGCGGCGAGGGTCGACTGGACCCGCAGGGCCGGAACGGCGTGGGCGTGCTGCAGTTGGAGGAGCTGCACGAGCCATTCGACGTCGCTGAGGGCGCCACGGCCCAGCTTGAGGTGACGGGACGGGTCGGCGCCGCGCGGGAGCCGCTCGGACTCCACGCGCGCCTTGATGCGCCGGATCTCCCGCACACCGGTCTCGCCGAGGTCCTGCGGGTACCGCACGGGATCGATCAGCGCGAGGAACTCGGCGGCCAGGTCGTCGTCGCCCGCGAGCGGCCGCGCCCGCAGCAGCGCCTGCGCCTCCCAGACGAGGGACCACCGGCGGTAGTACTCCCGGTAGGAGGAGATGGAGCGCACCATCGCGCCCTGCTTGCCCTCCGGGCGCAGTGCCGTGTCGATCTCGAGGACCCGTTCGGCGAGGACGGGCGGTTTGCACGGCTGGGTCAGCAGCGCGGCGAGGCGGGCGACGACAGCCTCGGCCTGCTTCTGCGCTGCCGCCTCGTCGGCCCCGGGCAGCGGGCGGTGGACATAGATGACGTCGGCGTCCGACCCGTAGGTGATCTCCCGACCGCCCTGGCGTCCCATGGCCATGACGACGACGTGGGTGAGCTGCTCCTCCTGCCCGAACACCTGGTTCTCGGCCACGTGCAGGGCGCCGAGGATGGCGGCGCGGTCGGCGTCGGCGAGGGCCTCCCCCACCTCTGGCTGTGACAGGAGGTTGGAGCTGTCCGCGATCGCGATGCGGAGCAGTTCGCGGCGGCGAATGAGCCGGATCAGCCGGATGGCCTCGTTCGGCGCAGGATGCCGCGACATCTTCGACCGGATCTCCTGCCACTGGGTGTCGAAGGTGTCGGGGACCAGTTCGGCGTCGGACCCGAGCCACTTCGTCGACTCGGGCGAGACCTCCAGCAGGTCGGTGATGAAGCGGCTGCTCGACAGGACGGCGCAGAGCCGCTCGGCCGCCGCGTTGGAGTCGCGCAGCATGCCGAGGTACCAGTGACTCTCTCCGAGGGACTCGCTGAGCCGCCGGAATCCGAGCAGGCCGGCATCGGGATCGACCCCGTCGGCGAACCAGGCCAGGAGGATGGGCAGCAGCTGCTTCTGCAGCATCGCCCGTCGGCGCAGGCCACCGGTCAGCGCCTCGATGTGGCGCATGGCGCCGCGCGGGTCCTGGTAGCCCAGGGCAGCCAGGCGGGCCTGGGCGGCCTCGGCCGTGAGCTGGACGTCCTCGGGCTGCAGTGTCGCCGCGTTGTTGAGCAGGGGCCGGTAGAAGATCGATTCGTGGAGGCGCTTGACGAGCTTCCTCGTCCGCTGCCATTTGTCGTGGAGGCTCTGCGCGCTGGGCCGCACCGTGACCATGCATCCCTCGGAGGACCGGGCGAGGGCGCGGAGGGCTGTCTCGTCCTCCGGCATGAGGTGAGTCCGGCGCATCTGCATGAGCTGGATCCGATGCTCGAGGACCCGCAGGTACCGGTAGGCGTCGTCGAGGTCCAGCGCGTCCGAGCGCCCGATGTACCCTCCCGCGCTCAGCGCGCCGATCGCGGAGACGGTGTCCCTGGCCCTCAGCGACTCGTCGAGTCGGCCGTGCACGAGCTGGAGCAGCTGGACGGTGAACTCGACGTCGCGCAGGCCTCCCGGTCCGAGCTTGAGCTGGCGGGCCTCCTCGTCGCGGGGGATGTTGTCGGTCACCCGGCGCCGCATGGCCCGGACGGCCTCCACGAATCCCTCGCGCTGGGACGACGCCCAGACGAAGGGGGCTATCGCCTCCTCGTACCGCCGGCCCAGCTCCGGGTCGCCGGCCGCGGCCCGGGCCTTCAGGAGTGCCTGGAACTCCCAGGTCTTCGCCCACCGCTGGTAGTAGGACACGTGGGACTGCAGCGTGCGTACGAGCTGCCCGTCCTTGCCCTCGGGCCGGAGGTTCGCGTCCACCTCCCAGAGTGCCGGTTCGGTGCCCGGGGAGTAGACGCCGCGGGACATCCCGGAGGCCAGGCCGGTGCCGATCCTCGTGAGCGTCGAGTCGTCGAGGTCCTCGCCCTCGGCGACGTAGACGACGTCGACGTCGGAGATGTAGTTGAGCTCGCGGGCACCGCACTTCCCCATCGCGATGACCGCGAGCTTCACGCGGGCGACGGTGTCGGCACCGTAGACCTCGCCGAGGTCCGCGCGGGCGACGGCGAGGGATGCCTCGAGGACGGCGGTGGCGAGATCGGCGAGCTCGCGGGCGACGACGGGCAGGTAGTCGACGGGGGCGCAGTGGCAGAGGTCCCGCACCGCGAGGTCCGTGAGGTGGCGCCGGTACGCCACCCTGAGCCTGCGGTACGCCTCGATCCCGCCGACCCCCGCCACGGGATTGGCCTCGGCCGGATCCGCGTCGACCGAGGAAAGCAGCGCGGCCCGGAGCTCCTCCTGCGTGACCACCGGGAGGACCGGAGGAGCGGGCCGGACGACGTCGAGGTGCCGGGGGTGCCGCATGAGGAACTCGCCGAGGGCCTCGGAGGCTCCGAGCAGGCGGAAGAGGGGCGCGCGCCTGCCCTGGTCCGAGAAGGCCGCACCCACCGCCCTGCGGTCGACGGCCAGGAGCCGCACGAAGGACTGCAGCGCGAGGTCCGGATCGGCCGCCACGGCCAGCCCGGCGAACAGGTCGTCGTCGTTGAGTCCCTGCAGCTCAGGAGCGCCGAGGAACCTGCGGCTCTTCTCGAGGTCCGTGAAGCCGTAGCTGATCAGCTTGCGGTTGAGGCTCATGCGCCAACACTAGCCAAGCCGCGGGCGGCCTAGAGGATGTTGAGGTTGCGGCGTAGCTCGTACGGGGTCACCTGGATCCGGTAGTCGTGCCACTCCGCGCGCTTGTTCCGCAGGAAGTTCTCGAACACCTGCTCCCCGAGGATGTCGGCGACGAGCTCCGAATCCTCCATGACGCGGATCGCGTCGTGCAGGCTCGCGGGCAGCGGGTCGTGTCCCATCGCGCGGCGCTCCGCCGCGGTCAGGCTCCACACGTCGTCCTCGGCGGCGGGCGGGAGTTCGTACCCCTCCTCGATGCCCTTGAGCCCTGCGCCGAGCAGCACGGAGTAGGCGAGGTAGGGATTGCTCGCCGAGTCGATGCCCCGGTACTCGATGCGCGCGGACTGCCCCTTGTTGGGCTTGTACAGCGGTACGCGCACCAGGGCGGAGCGGTTGTTGTGGCCCCACGAGAGGTAGCTCGGAGCCTCGCCACCGCCCCAGAGCCGCTTGAAGGAGTTGACGAACTGGTTGGTCACGGCCGTGAACTCCGGGGCATGGCGCAGGATGCCCGCGATGAACTGGCGGGCGGTCTGCGAGAGCTGGAACTCCGCGCCCGCCTCGTAGAAGGCGTTGGTGTCGCCCTCGAACAGGGAGAAGTGGGTGTGCATGCCCGAGCCCGGATGTTCCGAGAAGGGCTTGGGCATGAACGTCGCGTAGCTGCCGGAGGTGAGCGCCACCTCCTTGATGATCGTGCGAAACGTCATGATGTTGTCCGCGGTCTGCAGCGCGTCGGCGTAGCGTAGGTCGATCTCGTTCTGCCCCGGCCCGGCCTCGTGGTGGCTGAACTCGACGGAGATGCCCACGGACTCGAGCATCGCCACGGCGGTGCGGCGGAAGTCCTGGGCCACGCCGCCGGGGACGTGGTCGAAGTAGCCGGCGGAGTCCACCGGGACGGGCTGCCCGTCGGGGCCGAGTTCCGCGGACTTGAGCAGGTAGAACTCGATCTCCGGGTGGGTATAGCAGGTGAACCCCATGTCCGCGGCCTTCGCCAGGGTCTTCTTGAGGACTCCCCGCGGGTCGGCGGTGGAGGGCTGCCCGTCCGGCGTCAGGATGTCGCAGAACATGCGCGACGTCTGCTCCTTGTCGCCGCGCCAGGGCAGGATCTGGAAGGTCGACGGGTCGGGCTGGGCCAGCATGTCCGACTCGTAGACACGGGCCAGGCCCTCGATCGAGGACCCGTCGAAACCGAGGCCCTCCTCGAAGGCGCCCTCCACTTCCGCGGGGGCGAGGGCGACGGACTTCAGCGAGCCGACCACGTCGGTGAACCACAGGCGTACGTAGCGCACGTCGCGCTCCTCGATCGTCCGCAGTACGAACTCCTGCTGCCGGTCCATGACCACCCTCATTCCTTGTCTCGTTCCCCGGGCCGCCCCGTCGGGGCAGCGGGCTGTCCATGCCCGACGTCGCTCACGTCGGCGCGCCGCGGCGGCGGTACCTCGTGCCGCCGGGCACGCGTGCGCCTGCCGTCCTCACTCTACTGACCTGCGCGGGCGGCGACGGCTCCGCCCATTCTGGCGTGCCGAGATTAACGCGCGGTTACACGGTGCTCAGGTACGGTCCGCCCCGCCCGGGACGGACGGGTCACGGCCAGGAGGCGGGGCCGTGGTCCGCTAGTCTCGTGGCATGACTTCCGCCGAATTGCCAGCCCCCTACGGAGGGGGAGCAGCCGCGCCGTCGACCCCGGGGACCGCGGGCGGGTCGAAACGGCCGGGCCGGGTCCGGATCCATCATCTGCAGCAGGCCAAGGACCAGGGCGCGCGCTTCGCCATGCTGACGGCGTACGACCAGTACGCCGCGCAGGTGTTCGACGAGGCCGGGATCGAGGTGCTCCTCGTGGGCGACTCGGCCGCGAACAACGTCCTGGGCCACGCCACCACGCTGCCGATCACCCTCGACGAGATGATCCTGTTCAGCCGCGCCGTGAGCAGGGCCACGACACGCGCCCTTGTCGTGGCGGACCTGCCCTTCGGCAGTTACGAGGTGTCCCCCCAGCAGGCCGTCGAATCCTCCGTCCGCCTCCTGAAGGAGGGCCTCGTCCACGCCGTGAAGATGGAGGGCGGCGCGGACTACGCGGACACGGTGCGCGCCCTCGTCCGGGCGGGCATCCCGGTGATGGCCCACATCGGCTTCACCCCGCAGAGCGAGCATGCACTCGGCGGCTACCGGGTCCAGGGCCGCGGGGACGCCTCCCGCCGCATCGTCGACGACGCCGTCGCCCTCGCGGACGCCGGAGCGTTCTGCGTGCTGATGGAGATGGTGCCGGCGGAGACGGCGGACGCCGTCGACGCGGCCGTGCGCGTCCCGACGGTCGGCATCGGCGCCGGCGCCGGCACGACGGGCCAGGTACTGGTCTGGCAGGACATGGCCGGGCTGCGCGGCGGCCGGCAGGCGACGTTCGTCAAGCAGTACGCGGACCTGCGGACCGTCCTCTCGGATGCCGCCAGGGCGTACGCGGACGAGGTCCGGGCCGGCACGTTCCCCGGCCCGGAGCACACCTTCTAGCGGCGTCCGGAGGCGAGGGCCTCAGTCGTCGTCCTGGTCCCACGCGTCGTTGCGCTGCTGGACCTTCTCAAGGGCCTTCTCCGCCTCGGCCCTCGTGGCGTACGGCCCGATCAGCTGGGACCAATCCGACTGCCGGTCCTCCTCCACCTCGTGCGTGCGCACGTTGAACCAGTACTCCGTCACGTCGACCTCCTAGATCCAGGGCAGGGGCGATGTCACCCGGTGATCCGGCCGATGGCCCCCTCGGGGAGGCCGACCCGGCCCGCTATAGGATCAAGGGTATGCCCCAGTCCTCCGCCACCGCTCCCGTCGGGACCCTGACCCCCGGCACCGTCTCGCCGCAGCGCCCCGTCCCCTCCGGCATCGCCCGCCCCGAGTACGTGGGCCGCACGGCGCCCGCCCCCTTCACGGGATCCGAGGTCAAGACGCCCGAGACCATCGAGAAGATCCGCATCGCCGCGAGGATCGCCGCGCAGGCCATCGTGGAGGTGGGCCGCGCTGCGAAGCCCGGCGTGACCACCGACCAGCTGGACCGCGTCGGCCACGAGTTCCTCCTCGACCACGGGGCCTACCCGTCCACGCTGGGCTACCGCGGCTTCCCGAAGTCGCTGTGCTCATCGCTGAACGAGGTCATCTGCCACGGCATCCCGGACTCGACCGTGATCGAGGACGGCGACATCCTCAACATCGACATCACGGCCTACAAGGACGGCGTCCACGGGGACACCAACTACACGTTCTGCATCGGCGACGTGGACGAGGAGTCCCGCCTCCTCGTCGAACGGACCGAGGAATCCCTGAACCGGGCGATCCGTGCGGTCGCGCCGGGGCGCGAGATCAATGTCATAGGACGCGCCATCGAGTCCTACGCGAAGCGCTTCGGTTATGGTGTTGTCCGTGACTTCACCGGGCACGGCGTCGGAGAAGCGTTCCACACGGGCCTGATCATCCCGCACTACGACGCCGCCCCCGCCCACAACCGCGTCATCGAGCCGGGGATGGTCTTCACCATCGAACCGATGCTGACGCTAGGGACCATCGACTGGACCATGTGGGCGGACGACTGGACCGTCGTCACGAAGGACCGGAAGAGGACAGCGCAGTTCGAGCACACACTCGTTGTCACCGACCGCGGCGCGGAGATCCTGACCCTGCCCTAGCGCAGCCACCCCGCGGACCCCTGCCCGTACGCTGCAGTACCCTCATCCCGGCTCGCGCCGGTCCACCCTTCAACGGAGAATCATGGCCAAGGACACCGACAAGAAGAAATCGAAGAAGCTCCCCGAGACCGTCATCGGCGTCGACATCGGCGGCACCGGCATCAAGGGCGGCATCGTCGACCTCGAGAAGGGCGTGATCGTCGGTGAGCGCTACCGCATCCCGACGCCGAAGCCCTCCACGCCCGAGGCCGTCGCCGACGTGGTCGCCCAGATCGTCGCGGAGCTGTCCTCCCGGCCCGAGGGGCCGGGAGCCGACGTGCCCGTCGGTGTCACCTTCCCGGCCATCATCCAGCACGGTGTTGCGCGGTCCGCGGCGAACGTGGACAAGAGCTGGGTCGATACCGACGTCGACGCCCTGTTCACCCGGGTGCTCGGCCGGGACGTGCACGTGATCAACGACGCCGACGCCGCCGGGCTCGCCGAGGTCCGCTACGGAGCCGGCAAGGGGAAGCTGGGCACCGTCCTGGTCATCACCCTCGGCACGGGCATCGGATCGGCGTTCATCTTCGACGGCAGGCTGGTGCCCAACGCCGAACTCGGCCACCTGGAGATCGACGGGCACGACGCGGAGACGAAGGCATCAGCGGTGGCCCGTGAGCGTGACGGCATCGGCTGGGACGAGTACGCCGTCCGCCTGCAGCGCTACTTCTCGCACGTCGAGTTCCTCTTCTCCCCCGAACTGTTCATCGTCGGCGGCGGCATCTCGAAGCGGAGCAGCGAATACCTGCCGGCGCTGCAGCTGCGCACGCCGATCATCCCGGCGCAGCTCAAGAACCACGCAGGGATCGTGGGCGGGGCGCTGCAGGCCGCCCTGCTCTTCAGCCCGACGGTCTGACCCCGTCACAGCAGGAGCCCGGTACGGATCCGTACCGGGCTCCTGCTGTCTGTCCTGCCCCTCCGGGCGGACGTGGAACCGGTGGTGGCGTCGGCTTCCCCTCCGCAGCCACCACCGGGGTCTTCGGTGCGCTATTGCGCTGTCAACGGCCGTTGCGCCCCGGAGGGGACGCGCTCGTTGTCCTTCGCCTGCTCGCGGAGGGTCTCGATGGCATCCTCGAAGTCCTCGAGCGACTCGAAGCCCTGGTACACGCTGGCGAACCGCAGGTATGCGATCTGGTCGAGCTTCCGCAGGGGTTTCAGGATCGCCAGTCCTACCTCGTGCGCATCGATCTCGGCGACGCCGCTGGCACGGACGTTCTCCTCGACCTCCTGGGCGAGGAGCGCCAGGTCGTCCTCCGTGACGGGCCTGCCCTGGCAGGCCTTCCGCACGCCGTTGATGATCTTCATCCGGCTGAACGGCTCCCCCGCACCCGAGCGCTTGATCACGCTGAGGCTCGTGGTCTCCACGGTGCTGAAGCGGCGGCCGCACTGGGGGCACTGGCGGCGGCGGCGGATGGCCGACCCGTCGTCCCCGAGGCGGCTGTCGACCACCCGGGAGTCGGGGTTGCGGCAGTACGGACAGTACACGGCTTCCCCTCCCGCTCGATGATGGTCGTCCTGCCCATTTTAGGACTAGATGTGGTGAAACAACAATCCTGTAATTACCACATGTAGTGCTGGAGGAGCGATCCGGGGCTTCAGGAGCCAGCCGTCGGGAAGCGCGCCGTGACCGCCTCGCCGTGCGCGGGCAGGTTCTCCGCGGCCGACAGCGCCACGATCGACGTCGCCACCTCCCGCAGCGCCTCGCGGTCGTAGTCGACGAGCTGCACGGCACGCAGGAACGTCGTGACGTTCAGGCCGGACGCGAAGGCCGCGGTCCCGCCCGTCGGCAGGACGTGGTTGGACCCCGCGCAGTAGTCGCCGAGGCTGACCGGGCTGTAGCTGCCGATGAAGACGGCGCCCGCACTCCGGATCCGTCCCGCCACGGCTCTGGCATCAGCGGTCTGGATCTCGAGGTGCTCGGCGGCATAGGCGTCACAGACGGCGATGCCGTGGTCCATGTCGTCGACGAGGACCACGCCGGACTGCGGCCCCGAGAGGGCCGTGCGGACCCGCTCGGCGTGGCGCGTCCGGGCGACCCGGGACCGGAGGGCCTCGACGACGGCGGCCGCGAGCTGCTCGGAATCCGTGATCAGGACGGACGCGGCCTGCGGATCGTGTTCGGCCTGGCTCACGAGGTCCGCTGCCACGAGGTCGGCGTCGGCCGTCGCATCGGCGAGGACCGCGATCTCCGTGGTCCCTGCCTCCGAGTCGATACCGACCCGCCCGCGGACCAGGCGTTTGGCCGTGGCGACGAAGACGTTGCCGGGTCCGGTGATGACGTCGACCGGCTCGATGGCCGGCTGCGCGGAGCCATCCGCCGTCCCCGCGATCCCGTAGGCCAGGGCGGCCACGGCCTGGGCCCCGCCGATCGCATACACCTCGGTGATGCCGAGCATGGACGCCGCGGCGAGGATGACCGGGTGGGGCCAGCCGCCGAACTCCTTCTGCGGGGGTGAGGCGAGGGCGATCGACCCGACGCCGGCTGCCTGCGCCGGCACCACGTTCATCACCACCGACGACGGGTAGACAGCCAGCCCGCCCGGGACGTACAGGCCCACACGGTGGACCGGGATCCACTTGTGCGTGAGGCGGGCGCCGGGCGCGACCTCGACCTCGACGTCCGTGGGGACCTGGGCGGACGCGAAGATGCGCGCACGCCGGATGGCCTCCTCCAGCGCCGTCCGCACCTCGGGGTCGAGCCCCGCGACTGCCGCCCCGATGACCTCGGCCGGCACGCGCGGGTGCTCCTGCTCCACGCCGTCGAACCGTCGTGCGAGGTCCCGGAGGGCGTCGACGCCCCGCGCGCGGACGTCGTCGATGATGGCCTGGACGGCTGCCTCCGACGAGTGGGCGCTGGCGGCAGCGCGCGGCATGGCCCGCTTGAGCTCACCCGGCGACAGCGCCCGCCCGCGCAGGTCGATGGTGCGGAAGCCGACGGTCGGGAAGCTGCTGGGCGCTGGATTCACCCTGAGAGTCTACCGGGACCCCGGGCGGAGCTGCTCCGGATCGGGCGGGGACGCCGAGGAGGTCAGGACCGCCGGCGCGCCAGGCCGATCAGGGCCGTGGCGAAGATGATGAGGGCGGCGACGGCCGGCCAGATCAGGAGGGCGCCGTAGGACTGGAGGACGAAATCGGACCCGGGCAGCTCGGCACGCCCGTGGGGTCCGAACAGAAAGGCGAGACCCTCACCGACCGCGAGTGCGAGGACGGATCCGAGGATCGACCCTCCGACGGCGGCCACGATACGCGCCACCACTCCCGGCAGCCCGAGCCGCAGGGCGACGACGGTCCCCACGGCGATACCGGCCACGAACTCCAGACCGGCGAGGGTGAGATCGCGGAGCAGCCACTGGTCCGCCGACGCCGGATCGCCGAAGAGCCGCCCCGTGGGGGCGAGAAGCCACCAGCCCGCGCCGACGACCGCACCGAGCAGGATCGTCGAACCGAGCCACCAGAACACGCCCGCCGGCGGCACCGAGCGCCGATCCTTGGCCACCGCATAGACCGGAGGCGGATAGTTGCTTGATCCGGTGTCCGGCTCCTCGTCAGCGCGCATGACTTCTACATTAACAAACCACTCCCCGCCCCGGGCACGGGCCTAGTGTGGGGGTGGCAGCGTGAACGCCCGTCCGCCTCGGACCGGTCCATCCGCACCGCGTTGTCCACCGCCGTCGATCCCCGGAGGAACCACGTGAACAACCCCAGCACCGCGCCGGCAGGCCTGCAGTCCGCCGAACTCCACGGCGAGTCGTTCCGCGAGGTCTTCCGCCGCCATGCCGCCGGCGTGGCCATCATCACGGCGACCTACGACGGCGTCCCCTACGGATTCACTGCCACGTCCGTCGCGTCGCTGTCCGCCGAG
Source organism: Arthrobacter sp. UYP4 (assembly GCF_057291175.1). NCBI lineage: Bacteria > Bacillati > Actinomycetota > Actinomycetes > Micrococcales > Micrococcaceae > Arthrobacter > Arthrobacter sp. UYP4. The sequence goes on along the minus strand of NZ_JBXAVU010000001.1, from coordinate 79,420 downwards.
CCGCCGCGGTTCTCCTTCAACATGGCCCGCACGTCCTCCTCGTGGCCCGCCGTCGCGAACACGAACTTCGTGGGGGTCCACATGCTCAGCACGGAGAACGAAGGCCTGGCCAACCGCTTCGCCCGCACCAAGGACCGGTTCACCGGCGACCACTGGGAGGCCGGGACCGAGGGCGTGCCGATCCTCAAGGACGTCGCCGGGTGGCTCGTCGGCCGCATCAGCATGCGCCTCTCCTTCGAGAACAACGCGGTCGTCGTCGCCGAGGTGATCGCCGGGAACATCGGACCCGACGGCGCTCCCCTGCTCTACCACGGCGGCAGTTACGGTACGCCGACGGCCACCGACTACGTCATCTAGGCGTCCTGCCCGCGCCGTCCGGTACTTCCAGTGAGCGCCGGACGACCCGCATGCGGGATCAGGCGTCCAGGCAGGCAGGTCCCAGCAGCACCTTCAGGTCGCCGAAGAGCCCCGGTGTCGGATTGACCCGCAGGTCGACGCCGAGCTTCATCACCTCGACCTTGCGGGACCCGCTGAGCCTGATCAGGACCTCGCTCGTGCCCGGGTGCGTCCTCAGCACGTCGCCGAGCGCGGTGACCGCGGTCTCCGTGGCCTTGTGCTGCAGCATGGAGATCACCACGGGACCCGAGTGGCCCTCGCTGAGGTCAGGCACCGTCAGTTCCTGCGCGTTGAGCATCACGGCGCCGTCGTCCCGGCGCTGCAGCCGACCCCGGACCACCACGATGAGGTCCTCCGCCAGCACGGCCGAGATGGGCCCGTACACCTGGCCGAAGAACATGACCTCCATGGATCCGGCGAGGTCCTCGACCTCCGCCCGCGCATACGCGTTGCCGCTGTTCTTCGCGATCCTGCGCTGCAGGGACGTGATCATGCCGGCGATCGTGACGATCGCCCCGTCCGCCGGACCCTCCTCGCTGATGATCGACGGGATCGACGAGTCGGCGTGCTGGCCGAGGATGCCCTCGAGCCCCTGCAGGGGGTGGTCCGAGACGTAGAGGCCGAGCATGTCGCGCTCGAAGGCCAGCTTGTCCTTCTTGTCCCACTCGGGCAGGTCCGGCACCTCGACGGACAGGCCGCCCACGGAGCCCCCGGCGTCGTCGAACGCGCTGAAGAGGTCGAACTGGTTCGCCGCCTCGTTGCGCTTGAGGACGATCACCGAGTCCACGGCCTCCTCGTGGATCATCGCGAGGGCGCGCCGTGGATGGCGGAGCGAGTCGAACGCGCCGGCCTTGATGAGCGATTCGATGGTGCGCTTGTTGCAGACGACGGCGGGCACCTTCTGCAGGAAGTCGCTGAAGGACGTGAACGCGCCCTTCTCCTCACGGGCACCGACCATGGCGCCGACGACGTTCGCGCCGACGTTGCGGATGGCACCCATGCCGAAGCGGATGTCCTTGCCCACCGGGGTGAAGTTGACGCTGGACTCGTTGACGTCCGGCGGCAGGACGGTGATGCCCATGCGGCGGCACTCGTTGAGGTAGATGGCCAGCTTGTCCTTGTCGTCACCGACGCTGGTGAGCAGGGCCGCCATGTACTCCGCGGGGTAGTGCGCCTTGAGGTAGGCCGTCCAGTAGGACACGAGCCCGTAGGCCGCGGTGTGCGCCTTGTTGAAGGCGTAGTCGGAGAAGGACTCGAGCACGGTCCAGAGCTTGTCCATCGCCGCCTGGGAGTAGCCGTTGGACTTCATGCCGGCGAAGAAGTCGGCCTGCTGCTTGTCCAGCTCGGACTTCTTCTTCTTGCCCATGGCGCGGCGGAGCATGTCCGCCTGGCCGAGCGTGAAGTTCGCCAGTTTCTGCGCGGCCGACATGACCTGCTCCTGGTACACGATCAGGCCGTACGTCCCGCCGAGGATCTCCTCGAGCGGTCCCTCGAGTTCGGGGTGGATCGGCTCGATGTCCTGCAGGCCGTTCTTGCGCAGCGCGTAGTTCGTGTGCGAGTTCACCCCCATGGGTCCGGGCCGGTACAGCGCCAGGACGGCGGAGATGTCCTCGAAGTTGTCGGGGCGCATGAGCTTCAGCAGGGAGCGCATGGGGCCGCCGTCGAGCTGGAAGACGCCGAGGGTGTCCCCGCGCGCCAGGAGCTCGTAGGACTCCTTGTCATCGAGCTCGAGGTCCTCGAGGACGAGGTCCACGCCCTTGTTCGCCGTGATGTTCTCGACGGCGTCCGTGATGATCGTCAGGTTCCTCAGGCCGAGGAAGTCCATCTTGATCAGTCCGAGCCCCTCGCACGTGGGGTAGTCGAACTGGGTGATGATCTGGCCGTCCTGCTCACGGCGCATGATCGGGATGATGTCGATCAGGGGGTCGGAGGACATGATGACGCCCGCCGCGTGCACGCCCCACTGCCGCTTGAGCCCCTCGAGGCCGAGGGCGGTCTCGAAGACCTTCGCGGAGTCGGCATCGGTCTTGAGGAGCTCCCGCAGCTCCTCCGCCTCGGAGAAGCGCTTGGCGTCCTTGTTGTGGACGTCCGCGAGGGCGAGGCCCTTGCCCATGACGTCCGGCGGCATGGCCTTGGTGAGGCGCTCCCCGGTGGAGAACGGGTAGCCCATGACCCGGGAGGAGTCCTTGAGGGCCTGCTTGGCCTTGATGGTGCCGTACGTGACGATCATGGCCACGCGCTCGTCGCCGTACTTCTCCGTCACGTAGCGGATGACCTCGGAGCGGCGCCGATCATCGAAGTCGACGTCGAAGTCGGGCATGGAGACGCGCTCGGGGTTCAGGAACCGCTCGAAGATGAGGCCGTGCTTGAGGGGGTCGAGGTCGGTGATGCGCATGGCGTACGCCACCATGGAGCCCGCACCGGATCCTCGGCCCGGACCCACCCGGATGCCGTTGTTCTTGGCCCAGTTGATGAAGTCGGCCACCACGAGGAAGTACCCCGGGAAGCCCATCTGGGTGATGACGCCGACCTCGAACTCCGCCTGCTTGCGGACGTCGTCGGGCACGCCGGCCGGGTAGCGGTACTGCAGCCCGGTCTCGACCTCCTTGACGAACCAGGACTGCTCGTTCTCGCCCTCGGGGACCGGGAACCGCGGCATGTAGTTGGCCTTGGTGTTGAAGTCGACGTCGCACCGCTCGGCGATGAGCAGCGTGTTGTCGCAGGCATCGGGGAAGTCCCGGAAGATCGCCCGCATCTCGGCCGGCGACTTGAGGTAGAACTCGTCGGCATCGAACTTGAACCGCTTGGGGTCGGCGAGGGTTGATCCCGACTGCACGCAGAGCAGCGCCGCGTGGGCCTTGGAGTCCTCGGCGTGGGTGTAATGGAGGTCATTGGTGGCGACGAGCGGCAGGCCGAGCTCCCGGGCGAGCTTGATCAGGTCCGCCTTGACGTTGCGCTCGATGTCCAGCCCGTGGTCCATCAGTTCGCAGAAGTAGTTCTCGGCGCCGAAGATGTCGCGGAAGTCCGAGGCCGCCTGCTTCGCCTCGTCGTACAGGCCGAGGCGGAGCTTCGTCTGCACCTCGCCGGAGGGGCAGCCCGTGGTCGCGATGAGGCCCTTGCCGTAGGTCTGGAGGAGGTCGCGGTCCATGCGGGGCTTGTACAGGTAGCCCTCGAGGGAGGCGAGCGACGACATCCGGAACAGGTTGTGCATGCCCTCGGTGGTCTCGGACCACAGAGTCATGTGCGTGTACGCTCCGGCGCCCGAGACGTCGTCGCGCCCGCCGCCGCCCCACTGTACGCGCGTGCGGTCGTTGCGCGCGGTCCCCGGCGTGAGGTATGCCTCGACGCCGATGATGGGCTTGATGCCGGCGCTCTTCGCCTTGCTCCAGAAGTCGAAGGCGCCGAAGACGAACCCGTGGTCCGTCGTGGCGAGGGCGCTCATCCCGAGCTCCTCGGTGTGGCTGAACAGGTCCGTCAGGCGGGCCGCGCCGTCGAGCATCGAGTACTCGGTGTGGTTGTGGAGATGGACGAACGAGTCGGTCGATGCAGGAGTAGCCACCCGCCAAGTCTAGTGCTCCGGGACCTGCCCGGCCGTCGCGGGGCGGGCTCGGGACTGTCTCCCGAGGTCGCTCCGGCGTGTCCTCCCGGCTCGCCCGGGCGTGTCACACCAGCCCGGTGGAGAGGGCGGTCAGTGCGTAGGCCAGGTCCACGGGGTACGGGCTCGAGACCGTGACCGGTTCGCCCGTCCGGGGGTGGGCGAAGCCGAGCCGGTGGGCGTGCAGCCACTGTCGCGTCAGCCCGAGCTCGGCCGCCAGCCGCGGGTCGGCGCCGTAGGTGAGGTCGCCGGCGCAGGGGTGGCGCAGCGCGGAGAAGTGCACGCGGATCTGGTGCGTCCTGCCCGTCTCGAGGTGGACCTCGACGAGGCTCGCGCGGCCGAAGGCCTCGAGCACCTCGTAGTGCGTCACGGAGTCGCGCCCGCCCTCCAGGACGGCGAACCGCCATTCGTGGTGCGGGTGGCGGCCGATCGGGGCGTCGATCGTGCCCTTGAGGGGTTCGGGCAGTCCCTGCACGACGGCGTGGTACACCTTGTCGACGGTGCGTTCCTTGAAGGCCCGTTTCAGTGCCGTGTAGGCGGGTTCGGTCTTGGCGACGACCATCGCGCCGGAGGTCCCGACGTCGAGCCGGTGGACGATCCCGACGCGCTCGGGCGCCCCCGAGGTCGAGATGCGGTACCCGGCCGCCGCGAGTGCGCCGACCACGGTGGGGCCGACCCAGCCCGGGGACGGGTGGGCGGCGACCCCGACGGGTTTGTCCACGACGACGAAGTCCTCGTCGTCGAGCAGGATGCCCATGCCGTCCACGGCCTCGGGGATGACGCGGTGCTTGTCCTCCGGATCCGGCAGGTCGACGTCGATCCGGTCGCCGGCGTGCACGCGGTCGGACTTCGCGAGCGGCGACCCGTCGCGGTGCACGCGGCCGTCGGCACACCACTGGGCGACCGCGGAGCGGGAGGCGTCCAGCAGCCGTGCCAGCGCGGCGTCGGTGCGGCTGCCGCCGTCGGCTTCGGGGATGACGAGCTGCCGGCGCTCAGCGGGCATCGTCGCCCCGCTCCCGGTCCGCGGATCCGGTCGCCGAGTCCGGCGTGCTGTCCGGCGTGCTGTCCGGCGTGCTGTCCGGCGTGCTGTCCGGCGTGCTGTCCGGCGTACTGTCCGTCGTCCTGTCCGTCGTCCTGTCCGGAGCTGCGGTCCCTGCAGTGGCCGGTGCGCTCCCTGCGTCGTCGGTGCTGCGCCGGCCGTCCATGCCGATCCCGCGCAGGGTCAGGAGGCAGATCAGCACCACACCGCTGACGACGGCGGAGTCGGCGATGTTGAAGATCGCGAAGTTGGGCAGGGCGATGAAGTCGACCACGTGGCCCTGGCCGAACGAGGGTTCCCTGAGCAGCCGGTCGGTGAGGTTGCCCAGGGCGCCGCCGAGGACCAGTCCCAGGGCCACGGACCAGCCCCAGGAGGCGACCTTCCTGACCTGCAGCACGATGGCGACGGCGACGGCGACCATGATGATGGTGAAGAACCAGGTGTAGTCGGTGCCGATGGAGAACGCCGCTCCGGGGTTGCGGATGAACCGCCAGTTGAGCAGGGGCGGCAGGACCTCGGTGACCTGGCCCTCGGTCATCGTCGACACGACCCACCACTTGGTGAGCTGGTCGAACGTGTAGGCGACGGCGGTGCACAGGAGCATCACGATCCCGAAGCGAGCGGGGATCCGCCGGGCGTGGCCCGGCTCGGCAGCGGTCGCCGCTGCGGGGCCGCCGTGGTCCGCCGGGTCGCTGGGCCTGCGTCCCGGGGCGGTGGACTCCCGGGCGGGTTCCGGAGCTCGGCGCGGCTCAGGGGTGGGATCGGTCGGCTGGTGCTCGTTCACGGTGTATCCAAGGTCTAGTCGCTGGTGTCCGCCGAGGTGCGCGGCGGCTGGAACGGCGAAAGGGCCGGCCCCCGGGGTTCTGGCCCCGGCGACCGGCCCTTCTCCTGGTCCGACGGCGGTCGGACCCGGCATCCTGCTAGGACGCGGACGCGTCGGCCGCGAGCGAACCGCGGGCGTCGAGGTCCCGGAGCTGGCCCTCGATGTAGGCCTTCAGGCGGGAACGGTAGTCGCTCTCGAAGCCACGGAGCTGTTCGACCTTGTGCTCGAGCACGGCCTTCTGCTCCTCAAGGTCGCCGAGGGTCTTGCGGCTCTTCTCCTCGGCGTCGTTGACGAGGCCGCTGGCTTCGATCTGCGCCTCGGCGATGATCTTGTCGCGCTGCTCGACACCTGCGTTGACGTACTCGTCGTGCAGGCGCTGCGCCATGGCGAGGACGCCGGCGGCGGCATCGGTGGACGCCGCGGGAGCAGCGGGTGAGGTCGCTGCAGGCGCGGCCGGGGCAGGCGCCGGGTTGGGCTCGTCGGCGGCGGGAACGGCGGTCGCCTCGTCCTCCGCGGGAACGTCCTCGGTCTGGGTGCTGGCGGCGACCGGCGCAGGCACTGCGCCGGACTGCGAGGTGTCGGAGGACTCGCCTGCGAGCTTGCGGCGCAGTTCCTCGTTCTCGGAGTTCAGACGGCGCAGTTCCACGACGATCTCGTCGAGGAAATCGTCCACCTCGTCCTGGTCGTAGCCCTCGCGGAACTTCGTCGGCTGGAACCTCTTGTTGACAACGTCTTCTGGCGTCAAAGCCATCTGGTCACCTCATACTGATAGAGGCCGGTCCGCCGGAAGAGCGGGCACGGCTGCGGTACCGAATTGCGGACATGATCAGCTGGACTCACGTCGAACTGTGAATCAGCGTATAGCTTCTCGAACTTCATCACGAAACGGACTCGGACGCTAGGCGGCGAGACCGGCGGACACGGACATCAGGATCAGCACCACGATGAAGAGCACGAGGAACGCGAGATCGAGCTGGACGCCGCCGAGGCGAAGCGGCGGGATGAGTCGGCGAAGGGCCTTGATCGGCGGATCGGTCACCGAGTAGACACCCGAGGCGAGCACGAGGGCGAGCTTCTGCGGTCGCCAGTCACGGGCGAACCCCTGCACGGCGTCGTAGATGATCCGGAGGATCAGCGCGAGCTGGAAGAGCATCAGTACCAGGTAGATCAGGGCGAATACCAAACTCACAGAGCAGTTCCAGTCCTTCGGGCCTTATGGGTCGGGGGCGACCGTGGAGGCCGCTGGGGTCAGCTCTGGTTGAAGAAGCTGGTCTGCGCTTCGCTTGCCTTCAGGTCCTCGCCGAGGACTTCAATATACGACGGCGACAGCAGGAACACCTTATTGGTGACGCGCTCGATGCTGCCGTGGAGGCCGAACACGAGGCCCGCCGAGAAGTCGACGAGGCGCTTGGCGTCGGCCTCGCCCATGTCCGTGACATTCATGATGACCGGGATGCCGTCGCGGAAGCTCTCGCCGATCAGCTTCGCGTCGTTGTACGACCGGGGGTGGATCGTGGTGATCTGGCGCAGGGCGCCGGAGTCCTCACGGGACGACGGCGCACGCTTGATCGGTGTCACGGGGGCGCGGTACTCCTCGGCGGGAGCGACCCGGGTGACGGCGGGAGCCGGCTCGAGGTGACGCTCGTCGCGGTCGTAATCCACTGAATATTCCTCGTTCCTGCTGTGCGCGCTTTTCGTTTCGGGCTCGTAGTGCTCATCACCGTCGGCGAGCCCAAGGTAGATCATCGTCTTGCGCAGTGCGCCAGCCATGGTGACTCCTGTTCTGGAAGTGGATTGGTGGGCTCCGGGGCCGCGCCGCACGCGGCCGGCCCGACTGCCCGTCGTGCCGCCGTTACAGCCTCGACGCTACCCCACGGCCGGACGGGGACCGAGGACATCAGAACCAATCCTCAGGTGTGTCGCCCCGGCAGCCACAGCGTCCTCGAGATCGCCGCTCATGCCCGCCGAAACGGCCGATGCGGCCGGATCCACGGCACGCACGGCATCGGCGATCCCCAGGAGTCGGGCGAACGCCCGTGCGGGTGGGACGCCGACCGGCGCCACAGCCATCACTCCGGCCAGGCGGAGGCCGTCCGTGGCGGCGACGGCCTCGGCCAGCGCACCCGCCTCCTCCGGCAGGGCGCCTCCGCGGCCGCCGGACCCGGCGTCCTCGTCGAGGGTGAACTGGAGGAAGCAGTGGAGGTCGCTCCGGGCGCTGCGCCCCGCTGCGGCCCGCCGCTCCTGCTCTACGGCGACGGCCCTGCCGAGCGCGGAGACGAGCGGGGCCCGGTCCACGGAGTGCACGCTGTGCGCGTAGCGGACCACCGACTTCGCCTTATTGGTCTGCAGCTGGCCGATGAAGTGCCAGGCCAGGCCGAGCGGTTCGAGTTCGGCTGCCTTCGCGGCGGCCTCCTGGTCCCGGTTCTCCCCCACGTCGGTGACGCCGAGGCCCGCCAGGATACGCACGTCGGATGCGGGGAAGTACTTGGTGACCACGACGAGCTCGGGCTCCGCGCGCCGGGCGGCGACCGCCGCAGCGGAGATGCGGTCGCGGACAGCGGCGAGGCGGGCCTCGAGCTCGCGTGCGCGGTGCCCGTCCTGCCCCGGTGCGTGCACCGGATGGTTCATGCCCGCCACACCAGCCCGGCGATCCTGCCCGCTCCGGGTTCCCGCCGGTGCGAGTACAGTCCCGGGTTCTCCAGGGTGCACGCCGGGCCGTACCCTTCGACCCGCTGGGCACGGACGGACGACCGCTCGAGCTGGCGCTGGACGGCCGCCGGGAGGTCGAGCGCCGGCGTTCCCGTCGGCGTCCGCGACGCGGCCTCCGGGACGGTGAGCGCGATCGACTCCATCATCCCGGCAGGCACCTCGTAGCAGGATCCGCACACCGAGGGTCCGATCCACGCTGCCAGGTCCCGGGCACCATGGCTCCGCAACAGGCGGACGGCACCTTCGACGATCCCGTTGCCGACACCGGCACGGCCCGCGTGCACGACGGCCGTGGCACCCGTACCGCCGTCGGTGACCGCCGCGTCCGCGAGGACGATCGGGACGCAATCGGCGACGAGAACGGCCAGCGGCTCACTGCCGTCGAGGGACACCATCGCATCCGCGTCCGGGGGCACGGGATCGCCGGCGGCGACCAGGGCGACCCGGTCGGAATGGGTCTGGCTCATGAACCGGAGTGACCCCGCGGGGACGCCCAGCGCTTCCTCGATCCCCCGCCTGTTGTCCCGGACGGCGTCCGGGGCATCCCCCACGTGGAGGGCGAGGTTGCCGGCAGCCACGGAGGTGAAGGCGACGCGGAGACCCGGACGCACCTCCGCGTTCCAGTAGAACGGGGAGGTGCGTCCGGGACCTTCGGCTGCGTCCACCGACTACTTGAGGAAGTCGGGTACGTCGAGGTCGTCGGACCGTCCGGCCGAGAAGTCCGGCTCCACGATCGCGGGGAGGTCCACGTCGAAGCCCGAGTCCGCGGGCACTGCCTGCACGTTCTGCGCACGCTGCTGCGACCAGGCGCCGAGGCCGGCGGTGGCGGCGCCGGCCATGCGCTGCTGGTCCCCACCGACGCTCGGCGCGACGGCCGGGCGCGATGCGGGGGCAGGGGCGGCGGCAGGCTGCGAGGTGGCATCCACCTGGTCGAAGCCGGCCGCGATCACGGTCACGCGCGCCTCGTCGCCCAGCGCATCGTCGATGACCGCACCGAAGATGATGTTCGCCTCGGGGTGTGCGACCTCCTGCACGAGGCGGGCGGCCTCGTTGATCTCGAAGAGACCGAGATCCGAGCCACCCTGGATCGAGAGCAGCACGCCGTGCGCGCCGTCGATCGAGGCTTCGAGCAGCGGCGATGCGATGGCGAGCTCCGCGGCCTTGACGGCGCGATCCTCGCCGCGAGCCGAGCCGATGCCCATGAGCGCCGAACCGGCGCCCTGCATGACGGACTTCACGTCGGCGAAGTCGAGGTTGATCAGGCCCGGCGTGGTGATGAGGTCCGTGATGCCCTGGACACCGGAGAGCAGCACCTGGTCGGCGGAGCGGAACGCGTCGAGCATCGAGACGTTCCGGTCGCTGATGGAGAGCAGCCGGTCGTTCGGGATCACGATGAGCGTGTCGACCTCCTCGCGGAGGGTGTCGATGCCGCTCTCGGCCTGGTTCGAGCGCCGCCGGCCCTCGAACGTGAACGGACGGGTGACGACGCCGATCGTCAGGGCGCCGAGGGAACGTGCGATCCGGGCGACGACGGGAGCGCCGCCGGTGCCCGTGCCGCCACCTTCGCCGGCGGTCACGAAGACCATGTCGGCTCCGCGCAGGACTTCCTCGATCTCCTCGGAGTGGTCCTCCGCCGCGCGGCGGCCGACCTCCGGGTCCGCTCCGGCGCCGAGGCCGCGGGTCAGCTCGCGACCGACGTCGAGCTTGACGTCGGCATCGCTCATGAGCAGCGCCTGCGCGTCGGTATTGATGGCAATGAACTCCACGCCACGGAGCCCGACCTCGATCATGCGGTTGACGGCGTTGACGCCGCCGCCGCCGATGCCGACGACCTTGATGACGGCCAAGTAATTCTGAGGTGCTGCCACGTCCTGTGTCCCTTGTTCGAATCTGTGTGCTGTACGGGGGCTGCCGGTGTTCCGGGTTCAACCTTTACCTTCGACAACGTTAACGTTCAGGTTGAGAGTTAACGTTATGTCAAGTAACTTCTATGTTCGACGCTAGGTGCAAGCGCTCCGCGTTGCAATGACCTGACGCCGCGTGTCGGTTCTGTCGACGCGCTGTGTACTCTTTTCACGCTCTGTTCGACCGCGGGCCGCACAGCCCGCGACGCCGTGCCTCACCGGGTGACCGGCCGGTCGGGGGTGCTCACGTCGAACACCTTCACCGGCGGATCGGTGGCGGGCATCGCGAGCATCGCCTCCAGGACGCTCGCCTTCTCGGAGCTGCGCTCGGCGCTGCCCCAGAAGATCCTCCGGTCCCCGGCCAGTGAGAGCTGGATGGAGTCGACGCTCGCTGCCGAGGCGCTGTTGAGCCGGGACAGCACGGAGACGGGCAACTCCGCCAGGACCGCCGTGATCGAGGAAAAGACCTCGGAGTTGACCGCGTTGGTCCCGCCGTCGATCAGCGGGAGCTTCACCTCGTCGCGTCGCGCCACGGTGCTCAACTGGCGGCCGTCCGCATCGATCAGCACGAAGTCGCCCCCGTTCTGCAGGACGGCGACGGGTACGCGTTCGCGGACGGTGACCACGAGCGTCGACGGGGGCTCGGCGGCGATCCCGACGTCCTCGATCGGCGCCTTGTCCGCCAGCAGCCCGCGGACCTGGTCCGGCGCGATCCTCGTCAGCGACGTCCCTATCAGCGGAGCGAGGGCCGTCTCGACCTCCGCCGCGGTGACCAGCGAGTTGCCCTCCACCTCGACCGTCCGCAGCGCCAGCGCCGGCGAGAACACGACGTACGCGACCACGCCGCCGAGGACCAGCACGAGCGCGGTGATGGCCAGGACGGTGTTCCGCACCCGGTGGGAGCGTCGGGGCGCGGGGAACTCGAGGACCTTCCCGGCGGAGGCCGGCCGGTCCGCGCGGTCGACGCGGCCCGGCGCTTCCGACCCGGCCGTCGCCCCGGCCTTCGGCACGGCCGGTACCCGGGCGATGCGTGGCTTCCTCGGCGTCATGCGCCGGTCCCCGCCGGTCCTGTTCCGTCCGCCCGCTCCTTCAGCAGGCCGACCAGCCGGATGCCGTACTGCGTGACGTCTCCCGCTCCGATGGTCAGGATGATGTCACCGGGTTCCGCCCGGTCGATCACGGAGCGGAGGGCCTCGTCCGGGTCCTCGCGATAGGAGGCGCCGGCACCCGGCATGAGATCGGTGATGGTCCAGCCGCCGATGTCGTCGACCGGGTCCTCGCGTGCCGCGTACACCGGCAGCACGGTCGCGGAATCCGCGAGGGACAGCGCCTCGGCGAAGCCCGCGGCGAACTCCCGGGTGCGGGAGAACAGGTGGGGCTGGAACAGGACATGCACCCCGTGCTCCCCCGCCACGGTCCGGGCGGCCGTCAGGGCGGCATGGACCTCGGTCGGATGGTGGGCGTAGTCGTCGAACACCCGGATGCCGTCGCCCTCGCCCCTGGCCTCGAAACGTCGCGCGGCGCCGGAGAACAGCGACAGGCCGGTCGCGGCGACGGCCGGATCCACTCCGAGTTCGAGGGCGACGGCGAAAGCCGCGGCGGCGTTGAGGATGTTGTGCCGCCCCGGCACGCTCAGCTGCAGTTCCTGCTGTGCGTCCAGCCCGTCGACGGCGAAGGACAGGACGCTGTTGGTGGTGCTGCCCACGGCCCTCGTGTCACTGATCCGGATGTCCGCCGTCCCGGCGTAGCCGTAGGTGCGCACGCGGCGTGGTTCCGGTACCCCGGCGGCCAGTGCGGCGGCACCGGCGTCGTCGGCGCACGCCACGAGGAGCCCGTCCTCGGGGAGCCGCCGGGCGAAGGTGCGGAAGGCCGCATGGACCGCGTCCGCCGTCCCGTAGTGGTCGAGATGGTCCGCTTCGACGTTCGTCACGACGGCGATGCGGGGCTCGTAGTTCAGGAACGAGCCGTCCGATTCGTCCGCTTCGGCGACGAAGACGCTTCCGTCCGCCCACTCGGCGTTGACGCCGAGGGCGGCCACGTCTCCCCCGATGGCGAAGGACGGACCCACGCCGGCGTTGCGCAGGAGGACGGTGATCATCGCGGTCGTCGTGGTCTTGCCGTGCGTACCGGCGACGGCGACGGCCTGCTGGCCGGTCATCGCCGCCGCGAGTGCCTCCGAACGGTGCAGCACCGGCAGGCCGCGACGGCGTGCCTCGACCAGTTCCGGGTTCGTGTCGCGGATCGCCGAGGACACGACGATCGTCCCGGTGTCGGGTACCGCCTCCGCGGAGTGCCCCACGGTCACGTCGGCGCCGAGCGCGGACAGCGCACGGAGCCCCTTCGATTCGGCCGCGTCCGAGCCCGAGACCCGCAGGCCCTGGCCGAGGAGGACCCGCGCGACGGCCGACATGCCGGCACCGCCGAGTCCGATGAAATGCACGGGTTCCTGCAGTCCGGCGTCGAGCGCCGGCGCGGTGCTGGTGGTTGCGATGCCGCTGCCTTCCGTCCCTGCCCCTCCGGGGGCCGTCGTCGTGATCCGGGGCGCCGGGCTCGCCCGCCGGTCTGTTTCCTCGCGCTCCGAGGTCACCGGGCGCCTCCCGTGGCGGAGAGGACGAGGTCGGCCATCCGCCGGTCGGCGTCGCGCACGCCCCGGGCGTGCGATGCCCGTGACATCCGGGCGAGCCGTGCCTGGTCGGCGACGAGCGAACGCACGGTGTCGCGGATCCACTCCGCGGTGAAGGCCGCGTCGTCGACCAGGAGGGCGCCGCCGGATTCCACGAGCCCTGCCGCGTTGAGTCGCTGCTCGCCGTTGCCGTGCGGCAGGGGCACGAGGACGGCGGGAACACCCACGGCGCTGATCTCGCTGACGGTGGCGGCGCCGGCGCGGGCGACCAGGAGGTCGGCTGCCGCGTACACGTGTTCCATGCCGTCGACGAACTCGACCTGGTGGTAGCCCGGCATGGCCAGCACGGATCCGTCGCCGCCGAGGACCTGCTTGCCGCGTCCTGTGATGTGGAGGACCTGGATGCCGGCGGCGACGAGGCCGGGCACGGCCTCGGCGACGGACCGGTTGAGGCTCGCCGCACCGGAGGACCCTCCGGTCACGATCAGGGTGGGACGGTCCGGATCGAGCCCGAGCGACGCCCGGGCGTCCTCGCTGCCGGCGGCGCGATCGAGGCCGGAGATGCTGCGGCGCATGGGCATGCCCACCAGCACGGCGTCGCGCAGCCCAGTGCCCTCGAAGGCGACGGCGACGCGCGCCGCGATCCGCGCGCCCACCCGGTTGGCGATGCCGGGTCGTGCGTTGGCCTCGTGGATGACGATCGGCACCCGCCGCGTCCAGGCCGCGAGATAGACGGGTGTCGAGACGTATCCGCCGACCCCGACGACGACGTCTGCTGCGGCGTCCGCGAGGATGGCGCGCGCCTGCCGCACGGCCCGGACGAGGCGGACGGGCAGTTTGACGAGGTCGATGGAGGGTCGCCGCGGCATGGGGACCCGGTCGATGGTGCGCAGGTCGAAACCGGCGGCGGGGACCAGTCGGGTCTCCATCCCGGCCTCGGTGCCCACGGCCGTGATGCGTGCGCCCGGCTCCCGTTCGACGATCGCCCCCGCGATCGCGAGGAGGGGGCTGATGTGGCCGGCCGTGCCGCCGCCCGCGAGGACGACCGACACGGGATGGTCAGGGGTGGAGGAGGTCATGAATGTGCGTGGTTTCTTCCGGCGGTGGAGGTCGTAGCAGGAACCGTCGGAGACGGCGCCGGCGTGGGGACGTGCGGGGTCTTGCGTGCGAAGGACAGGAGGACGCCGACGGCGGCCAGCGTGAACGTCAGCGCGGACCCGCCGTAGGAGATGAAGGGCAGCGGTACGCCGATGACGGGCAGCAGGCCGGTGACCATGCCGATGTTGACGAAGGCCTGGCCGATCAGCCACACGAGGATGGATCCCATGAGGATCCGCACGAAGGGGTCGGTGTAGCGCAGGGCCACCCTGATGGTGGCGACGGCGAGGATGCCGAACAGGAGCACGACGACGAGGGTGCCGACGAGGCCGAACTCCTCGCCGATGATGGCGAAGATGAAGTCGTTGTGCGCCTCGGGGATCCAGTTCCACTTCTGGCGGCTCTGCCCGATCCCGACGCCGAACCACCCGCCCGACGCCATGGCGAACAGGCCGTTGTCCGACTGCAGGCAGAGATCGGCGCCGTCGTCGCAGTTCAGGCCCAGCCAGGCGCTGATCCGCCCGCCGCGGTTGGAGCTCGTGGCGACCATGAGCAGGGCACCGGCCAGCGCCGCGAGACCCGTGAGCGTGAACAGCTTCAGCGGGGCGCCGGCGAAGAACAGCGCCGCACCGGCGATCATCATGAGCACGAGGCCCGTCCCGAGGTCACCGCCGATCAGGACGAGGCCGATCGGGAGTCCGCCGAAGGGCAGCGCGGGGATCATGGCGTGCTTCCAGTCCCGGATCAGCGCCTTCTTCCGCTCCAGGACGGCGGCGAACCACAGGGCGATGGCGAGCTTCGTCGGTTCGGACGGCTGGAAGGTCTGGCTGCCGATGCGGATCCAGTTCTTGTTGCCGTTGATCTCGACCCCGATGACGAGCACCAGGACCAGCAGCACCACCGCGATCCCGAGGCTCGGCCACGCGAGGGCCCGGTAGGCGCGGGGACCGAGCCGGGACAGGACGAGCATCAGGAGGAGCCCGGCGCCGGCCCACAGGGCCTGCTTGAGGAAGAGGTCGAAGCTGTCCTTGCCCTCGGAGATCGCTTCGACGGATGACGCCGACAGGACCATCATGAGCCCGATCGCGGTGAGGGCGAGGGCGGAACCGAGGATCAGGTAGTAGCTGGACCCGGTGGGCGCGCGGTCGGAGCCCTCGAGCAGCACCCAGCCGCGCCGCAGCCGGGCCCGGAGTCCGGTGCCCGCCCGGTCGGCGGAGCCGGTGGTGGCGGTGTCCGCCGTCGGAGCACCGGACTTGATGGTCCGTGCCTTCGCTGCGGCGCTCCCGCTGGGCGTCGCACTGTGTGCGGGGCCTACGCCGACGGAGCTGACCGGTCGGCCCGTCTCCTTCGTCCGGGCGGGCCGGACCGAGGGCTTGCGTCCTCCCGGACGGGTTGGCGTGGCCACCATTACGACTCCTTCGCGGTTGTCCCCTGTCCGCCACGTGCACGGACGGCCGCCACGAAGGCGGCTCCCCGGTGCGCATAGGAGGAGAACTGGTCCATGGACGCTGCGGCCGGCGCCAGGAGCACCGTGTCGCCGTCCTGGGCGAGGCGCGCCGCTTCGGCGACGGCCCACTGCATCAGGGCGGCGGCCGGATCGGCTGACCCGCCGGCGCCGCGCCCCTGTCCAGTGTGAAGGGTGGGATGGAGGGAGACCGGAACATCGGGTGCGTGTCGGGCGAGGGCGCCCTGCAGCGGTGCGGGGTCCGTCCCGAGAAGCACGACGGCCTTCAGTCGGTGGGCATGCTCGGTGACGAGGTTGTCGTAGGAGACACCCTTCGACAGTCCGCCCGCGACCCAGACCACCGATTGGAACGAGGCCAGCGATGCCGAGGCCGCGTGCGGATTCGTCGCCTTCGAATCGTTGATCCAGAGCACCCCGCCCTCGTTCTCGACGACCTGGATCCGGTGGTCCCCCGGCTGGAAGGCCCGGATGCCGTCGCGCACCGCAGCCGCCGGTATCCCCGCCGCACGGACGAGGGCTGCGGCGGCGAGGGCGTTGGCGACCAGGTGCCGCGGGACGACCTCGCCGAGCTCGCTGATGGAGGCGAGTTCGGCGGCGGAGTCCTTGCGCTGCTCGATGAAGGCTCGGTCCACGAGGAGGTCCTCGACGACGCCCATCATGCTGACGGACGGCATGCCGGTGGTGAACCCGACGGCCCGGCAGCCCTCGACGACATCGGCCTCCTCGACCATCTCCTCCGTCTCACGCTGCTCGACGTTGTAGATGCACGCGATCCTCGTCCGCTCGTAGACGGAGGCCTTGGCGGCGAGGTAGGCCTCGTAACTGCCGTGCCAGTCCACATGGTCCTCGGCCACGTTGAGGCAGACGCTCGCGAGCGGCGAGATGGAGTGCGCCCAGTGCAGCTGGAAGCTGGAGAGTTCGACGGCGAGGAACTCGTACCCCTGAGGATCACGGATCACGTCGAGGATGGGTGTGCCGACGTTGCCGGCGGCGACCGCGCGCTTGCCCGCGGCGAGGAGCATGGACTCCGTCAGTCCGACGGTGGTGGTCTTCCCGTTGGTCCCGGTGATGGTGAGCCATTCCGCCGTCGAACGGCCTTCGCGGGTCCGTACCCGCCAGGCGAGCTCGATGTCGCCCCAGATCGGGACTCCGGCCGCCGCCGCCTCGGCGAGCAGCGGCTGCGTGGGGCGCCAGCCGGGAGAGGTGACGACGAGGTCGGCGGGTTCCCCGTCGACCGGGGGCAGGGACGCTGCGTGCTCCGCCCCGAGCAGGACGGCGTGCGCACCGACGATGCGCAGGGTGTCGGCCTTCGCCTCGTTCTCCTCGGTCGCGCCGGCATCGACGACGACGACGACGGCCCCGAGCTCCACGAGGGTGTCGGCCGCGGAGAAGCCGGAGGCGCCGATGCCCGCGACGACGACGCGCAGGCCGGCCCAGTCCGAGTCCCAGGTCGTCAGACCGGCGAGCCGGGGTGTCTCCCAGGTGTTGGGTGCCGTCGATCCGGCAGCGTCCGATCCGCTCATCCCACGACCCATTCCGCGTAGAAGATCCCGAGCGCCGCGGCGACGAAGAGTCCGGCAAGGATCCAGAACCGGACCACCACCGTGACCTCCTGCCAGCCCTTCAGCTCGAAGTGGTGCTGCAGCGGTGCCATCTTGAAGACGCGTTTGCCGCCCGACAGCTTGAAGTAGCCGACCTGGATGATCACGGAGAGCGTGATCATGACGAACAGGCCCGCGAGGATCACGAGGAGGAGTTCCGTCCGGGACAGGATGGCGAAACCGGCGATCGCGCCGCCGATGGCGAGGGAGCCGGTGTCGCCCATGAAGATCTTGGCCGGCGAGGTGTTCCACCAGAGGAAGCCGACCAGGGCACCGCACATGGACCCGGCGATCAGGGCGAGGTCCAGCGGGTCGCGGACCTCGTAGCAGACGCTCCCGGCGCCGGGCGAGCCGCAGCTCTGGTTGCCCTGCCAGATCCCGATGAGGAGGTAGGCGCCGAAGACCAGGATCGAGGCGCCGGCGGCGAGTCCGTCGAGCCCATCGGCGAGGTTCACGCCGTTGCTCGCGCCGGTGATGATGAGGTTCGACCAGATGACGAACAGGATCGCGCCGAGGACCGTGCCCGCGAAGGCGAGGTCGATCGGCGTGTCACGGATGAAGGAGATGGCCGTCGACGCCGGCGTCCGCCCCTCCTCGTTGGGGAACATCAGCGCCAGCACGCCGAAGATCACGCCCACGGCGGTCTGCCCGATGATCTTCGCGGGCGCGCTCAGGCCGAGGCTCCGCTGCTTCGAGATCTTGATGTAGTCATCGGCGAAGCCCACCAGGCCCATTCCGGCGGCCAGGAACAGCAGCAGCAGTCCGGAGGCCGTGGGACCGCCCACGGAGGAACCCGTGGCCACCATCAGCAGATGCGTCAGGAAGTATGCGAGCAGCACCGACGCGACGATCACCGCGCCGCCCATGGTGGGCGTCCCGCGCTTGATGTGGTGGGCCGTGGGGCCGTCGTCGCGGATGAACTGCCCGTAGCCCTTGTTCACCAGGAGCTTGATGAACAGGGGTGTCCCGACGAATGCGAAGAAGAGCGCGGAGGCAGAGCCTATGAGGAGTGCGATCACGGCTGCTGGGCCTTTCCGGGAGCGGCAGGTCCGCTGTCCGCTTCGACGACTGCTGCGGGGGGCTCGGTCGCGCCGGGGCCGGCCTGGGCGACTCGGTCCCCGAGATATCTCAGTCCCGCCCCGTTGGAGGACTTGAACAGGACGATGTCGCCCGGTTCCAGCTCCGCCTCGAGCATCCGCTCCGCGGCGTCGACGTCGTCGACATGGACGGCCTCGCTGCCCCAGGACCCCTCGAGCACGGCACCGTTGAAGAGTGCCCGGGTGTTCGGGCCCACGCAGATGAGCTTGGAGATGTTGAGGCGTACGACGACGCGCCCGAGGAGGTCGTGCTCCTCGATGGAGCTGTCCCCGAGCTCGAGCATCTCACCGAGCACGGCCCACGTGCGCCGGCGGCCGCGGCCGAGTTCGGCGAGCGTCCGGAGCGCTGCGCGCATCGACTCGGGATTGGCGTTGTAGGCGTCGTTGATGACCGTCACGCCGTCGGCGCGCTCGGTGCGCTCCATGCGCCACCGGCTGGCGGCGGACTGGCTGCGCAGGCTCGCCGCGATCGTCCCGGGAGCGCAACCGACCTCGTAGGCGACGGTGGCTGCGGCCAGCAGGTTGGCGGTGTGGTGCAGTCCCAGGAGCGGGGAGACGACGTCGTGGGCACTGCCGTCCGGGAAGACGAGGGTGAAGGCGGGGTTGCCCTCCGCCGTCGTGGTGCTGTCGCGTGCCCGGACGACGTCGGACCCGGCGGCTGCGAAGTCGTCCGAGGAGGTGAAGAAGGCGGTCCGGGCGCCGGTGCGCCCCTGCATGGCCAGGACGCGCTCGTCGTCGGCGTTGATGACGGCGGTCCCGGCGGCCGGCAGGGCCTCGAACAGCTCGCCCTTGGCCTTCGCGATGTTCTCGACGCCGCCGAACTCGCCGGCGTGGGCGGAGCCGACGCCGAGCACGACGCCGAGGTCCGGCTGCACGAGCGACGCGAGGTACGCGATGTGGCCGGGCTTCGTGGCCCCCATCTCGATGACGAGGTAGCGCGTGTCCCAGTCCGCCTCGAACACGGTCAGGGGGACGCCGACCTCTCCGTTGTAGGACCCGCGCGGCGCGACGGTGGGGCCGTGGGCCGCGAGGATGCCGGCGAGCAGGTCCTTGGTGGTGGTCTTGCCCGCCGAACCGGTGATGCCGATGACGGTCACCTCGCCGTTCGCCCGCAGTCGCCGGACCGTCTCGGCGGCCAGCACGCCCATGGCGAGGACCGCGTCGGGGACGACGACGGCGGCGAACGGGGTCCCGTCCGGTCCGGTGACCTCCCGTTCGGCCAGCGCCAGGACGGCTCCGCGCCCGAAGGCGGCACCGATGAAGAGGTGGCCGTCGGACTCCTCGCCGGGCTTGGCCACGAACAGGGACCCGGGGACGCACTCCCTGGAATCCGTGGCCGCGGAGGTGACGGTGATGGCCGACCCGTCCTGGTCGGGACCGACCAGGACGCCGCCCGTGAGTGCCGCGATCTCGGCTGCGCTGAATTCAATCATGACGGTTCAGGACTCTATCCCGGACGTCGAAAGCACAGAGAATCCGTGCCTTGTCAACGCGGAGCGCAGTTCCAGGCGATCGTCGAGCGACAGATTGACGCCCTTCACCTCCTGCCACACCTCGTGGCCGCGGCCGGCGATGAGAACGGTGTCGGAGACGGTGGACAGCGCGACCGCGTGGTCTATCGCAGCCGCCCGGGGGAAGACCTCGAGCACCTCGCAGTCGAGCCCCTCGTCGCGGACCGCGGCCTCGGCGCCGGCCCGGACGGCGCGCCGGATGATCGCCTCGTCCTCGTCGTGCGGGTCGTCGTCGGTGACGATGAGGATGTCGGACAGGCGTGCGCCCACCGCCCCCATGATCGGGCGCTTCGTCTCGTCCCGCTGTCCCGTGGCGCCGAAGACCGCGATGACGCGGCCGCCCGGCCGGCGCACCGAGACCAGCGTCCGTTCGAGGGCGTCCGGATTGTGGGCGAAGTCGACGATCGCCGCGGGAGCCTCACCGATGAGCTGCATGCGCCCCGGGACCTCGGTGGTGAAGGGGTCCGAGTCGTCCAGGGCGCGCTGGACGTCCTCCACCGGGACGCCCGAGGCGAGGACCATGCCGGTCGCCAGGGCGGCGTTGGAGATGTTGAACGTCCCGGGCAGCCCGCTGCGGATCCGCAGTCGCCCGCCCGTCCGGCCCTGGAGCACGAAGGCGTGGCCGAGGCCGCTCGGTTCGACCCCGGTCACCGTCCAGTCGGCCTGCGCGTCCCGGTCGTCCGCCTGCGGATCGGTCCGCACCGTCAGCACGGGGACCTCCGCCGTGGCGGCCAGCCTGCGGCCCCAGGGATCGTCCACGAGCACCACTGCTCGCCGGCAACGCTCGGGGGTGAAGAGCGCAGCCTTCACCGCGAAGTACTCCTCCATGGTGCCGTGCAGGTCCAGGTGGTCCTGGGTGAGGTTGGTGAAGCCCGCGACGTCGAATCGCACTCCGTCCACCCGGCCGAACTCGAGCGCGTGCGAGGAGACCTCCATGGAGGCCGCGGCGAGCCCACGCTCCCGCATCAGGGCGAGGAGGGAATGCACCTGGGGCGATTCGGGCGTGGTGAGCGCGCTGGGGATGGCCTCGCCGCCTGCCCGGATCTCGATGGTGCCGATCAGCCCGGTGGACCTGCCCAGGGCGCCCAGGAGGGCGTTGAGGAAATAGGTGGTCGTGGTCTTCCCGTTCGTGCCGGTGACGCCGAAGAGGGTCGGGGTCGCCTGCGCGGGGGCGTCCTCGGACCGGCCGGCGAAGATCTCGCGGGCGAGCGGGCCGACCGCGCGGCGGGGGTCCGGGACGACGACGACCGGCGGCAGCTCGACCTGCCCCGCCGTCTCGGTCGCGAGGCGGGCCCCTTCCTCGTCCGTCAGGATGGCCAGGGCGCCCGCCCGGGCGGCCTGCAGGGCGAATTCGGCTCCGTGGCGGGAGGCGCCCGGCAGGGCGGCGTAGACGTCACCGGGCAGGACGGAGCGCGAATCGAGCGTGATGCCGGCGACGGTGGGGAGCCCCGGTGGTACCGACGGGCCGGCCAGCGTGCCGATGGCGGCGAGGGCCGAGGACAGCTCGACCGGGCGCGGGGCGCGGGGCCGCATCAGGGAAGCCGTGCTCCCCTGCGGAGTGTTCGATTGCACGTTCTCTTGCCTCCGGGTCAGTATTCGACCGGGTAGATGTCCGGCTTCGTCGTCGAAGCCGGGACGTTGTTGGAGTTGAGGACCTGCTTCATGACCTTCTGGAAGGACTCGCCGGGAATCAGGTAGTACAGGTCGCCCTGCGGACGCTGGAGCGTGATGACGACGACGTACTCGGGATCCTCGATGGGTGCGATCCCGGCATACGACAGAGTGTAGCCGTCGTACCCGCCGGTGGCGCTCGGTGCCTCCGCCGTGCCGGTCTTCGCCCCGACGCGGTACTGCTCGAGCTCGCCGGATTTGCCGGAGCCCTCCTCGGTGACGGTCTCGAGCATCTTCCGCATCTGCGCAGCGGTCTCCTCCGACACCACCTTCGTGCCCTCGGCCTCGGGGACCTCGTGCTCCGTGCCGTCGGGGTCGATGTACGCGTCGATCAGCCGCGGCTGGAGCCGCATGCCGTCGTTCGCGATCGTCTGGTACACCATCGCGGTGTGCAGCGCGGTCTGCGTCAGGCCCTGGCCGAAGAGCACCGTGTACTGCTGGCGGTCGTCCCACTGGTCGGGCGGAGTGAGGAGGCCCTGGTTCTCCTCGCCGAGGCCCGTGCCGAGCGGTTCACCGATCCCGAACTTCTTGAGCCAGTCGTAGCGTTCCTGCTTGGACAGCTTCCCGCCGATCTGCACCGTACCGGTGTTCATGGACTTGGCGAGGATCCCTGCCGCCGTCCGCTTCTCCGTGCCGTGCTCCCACGCGTCCTTGAACGTCTGGTCGCCGATGGTGTAGCGGTTCTCCAGGGTGAACTTCGACGTCGGCTCGATCAGTCCCTGCTCGAGAGCGGCAGCCATCGTGATGACCTTCGTCGTCGACCCCGGCTCGAAGGACGCACTGACCGAGTTCGGGCTGCGCTTGTCCGCGGGTGTCGCCTCCGGATCGTTCGGGTCGAGCGTCGTCGACTCGGCCATCGCCCGGATCGCTCCGGTCTTCGCCTCCACGACCACGATGTTGCCCCACTCGGCGTCGTAGTCCTTCACCTGCGAGGCGATGGTCTGCTGGGCGAACCACTGGAGGTCCTGATCGATCGTCAACCGCACGCTCTGGCCGTCGACCGCGGGCACGTCCTCGTTCGTGGCGTAGGGGATGCGGATCCCGTCCCCGCCGATCTCGAACGTGCGGCTTCCCGCCTCGCCGGTGAGCTGGTCGTCCAGGGACACCTCCAGGCCGGAGCGCGGAGCACCGTCGGCGCCCACGTAGCCGATGATCGACCCGGCCACGGGTCCGGCGGGGTAGGTGCGCACACTGGTCATGTCCGCGTACACGCCCGGGATGCCGACGGCCAGTGCCCTGTCCTTGACCTCCGGTGTGACGGACTTCGCCACGTAGTTGAAGGACTTGTCCCCCATGATGGACGCCTCGAGCGTTCCCGCGTCGATGCCGAGCACGGCCGAGAGCTCGGCGAATCCCTGGTCCATCGGGATGTCCATCTCGCGCTCGTCGGAACCGGCCGGTGTCCGGTCGAAATCGTCGACAGCACTGAGTCGCTGGTCCACCACGATGTCGTAGCGCTCCACGCTGCGAGCGAAGTACTTTCCGTTCATGTCCACGATCGAGCCGCGGATGGGCTGCACGGCGGTGCTGGTGAGCCGCTTGGACAGCCCTGCCTGTGCCATGCCGTTGAGGTCCAGCGCCTGGAGCTGGAACAGGCGTACGCCGAGGACCAGGAGCAGCACGAGGACGAAGGCCAATCCCACGCGGAGGCGCGTCGACCCGAGGGCCAGTCGGAGGCTGTCGGGGCTGCCGATGCGTGCAGGGGTCACGGGGAATCCTTGTCGAGACAGTA
Organism: Arthrobacter sp. UYP4; assembly: GCF_057291175.1. Taxonomy (NCBI): domain Bacteria; kingdom Bacillati; phylum Actinomycetota; class Actinomycetes; order Micrococcales; family Micrococcaceae; genus Arthrobacter; species Arthrobacter sp. UYP4. The sequence goes on along the minus strand of NZ_JBXAVU010000001.1, from coordinate 56,156 downwards.
CGGGCGGTGCGTCGGGCGGCTGGGGCTGAGGCGCCGCCTGCTACCGGTCGGTGCCGGCCTGCTCGGGACCGGGGATCGTCCCCGATGCCACGCTCCCCGCGTCTCCGTCCGTGGAACCGTCCGCAGCGACGCCGGTGTCGCCTCCGGCCGTCTCCTCGACCGGTTCCGCCGGGGGCGCCTCGACGGCCACCGGGACGGGCTGCTCCGTGACGAGGTTCGGTGCGGCGATCAGGACCTCGGGCTTGCGGCCCTCCACCGCGGGTTCCGGAGTGCCCGTCACCTTCTTCGTCTCGAGCTCGATCGTCCCGAAGGTCGGGGAGGACACCATGCCGAGTTTCGTGGCGGCGGCCGCGAGGTTCTGCGGGGCCTCCTTGCCCTCGATCTCGAGGACGAGCGCCTCGTTCTGCTGGCTGAGGGCCACCTGCTGGTTCCGCAGCTGGACGAGTTCGTACTGCGTCCCGGAGACCGAGATGTTGAGCATCAGGACCGCGGCGAGGGCAGCACCGAGGACGAGCAGGCTGAAGACCGCCAGGGGCATCCGCCGGCGGGCAGGACGCGCTGGGACCACTGACAGGGGGGTACGGGTCTTCTGCGTCGTGCCGGTCGGGGTGCCGGCCGTGGTGCCGGCCAGGCGCCCCGGGGCGAGGGCGAGCGCGCCGCTCCCGGAGAAGGCCGCAGTGCCGTGTCGCTTCTCGACTGTCAATGCCTGGCTCATCTGTTCTTCCTGTCGACGGGTCCTGCTTTGATTCGTTCAACTGCCCGGAGCTTGGCCGAGGCCGCTCGCGGATTCTCTTCGACCTCCGCTGCCGTGGGCGCCTCGGTGCCACGTGTCAGGGAGCGGAGGTAGGCCTTGTGCTCCTCGAGTTCCACCGGGAAACCGACCGGCGCCGAGGATCGGGTTCCTGCGGTGAACGCGCTCTTGACGATGCGGTCCTCGAGGGAGTGGTAGGACATCGCGACGACACGGCCTCCGGTCACGATCGAGTCGACGGCCGCGGGGACGGCCCGTTCGAGGACGGTCAGTTCCTCGTTGACCTCGATCCGCAGCGCCTGGAAGGTCCGCTTGGCCGGATGTCCACCCGTTCGCGCGGCCGCGGCGGGAACGACACTGCGGATCACCTCCACGAGCTGGGCGGTCGTACGGAGGGGTTCGGCCTGCCGCGCCTGCACGATCGCCGTGGCGATGCGGCCGGCGAACTTCTCCTCGCCCCACGTGCGGATGATGCGCAGCAGGTCTTCCGCGGCGTAGGTGTTCACGACCTCGGCCGCGGTGATCCCCCTGCTCGTGTCCATGCGCATGTCGAGCGGCGCGTCGAAGGAGTAGGCGAAACCGCGGTCGCGCTCGTCGAGCTGGAGCGACGAGACGCCCAGGTCGAAGAGGACGCCGTCCACCCCGTCGATCCCGAGGTCGGCCAGCACCTCGGGCAATTCGTCGTAGACGGCGTGCACCAGGTCGGTTCGGTCCGCGAAGGCGGCGAGACGCTCGCCGGCGAGCTCGAGGGCCTCCTTGTCCCGGTCGATCCCCACGAGGTGTGCCGAGGGGAACCGCTCCAGCATGCTCTCCGCATGGCCGCCCATGCCGAGGGTCGCGTCGACGACGACGGCCCGGCGCCCGGCGGCTTCGGCGGAGGCCACGGACGGAGCGAGGAGGGAGACGCAGCGGTCGCGGAGGACGGGGACGTGTCGCTCGTCCGTCGGCCGGTCATCGCGCATCCAGCCTCTCCCTCCTGCAGCTCGTGGTACATCGTGTCGGTGTTTCCCTGCAGGCTGCCGGAAGGAGGGTCCGGCTTCTTGAATCAGACCCCCATCCGGCCGGATCGTCGTCGCCTGGCTCCGGGGAAGTGGAGCCAGGTGGCGAATCGTATCCGGCGGCTGGAGATCTCATCCAAGAGACGTAGCCCACCCGCGTCGTCATTACTGCGTTCTTGTCCTGCTGGTCCTGCCGGTCGGTCAGATGATGCCCGGGAAGGCATCCTCGTCCGTCTCCGAGAAAGCCGTCTCCTTCTCGTCGAGGTAGGACTCCCACGCCTCCGCGGCCCAGATCTCCGCACGGCTCCCCGCACCGATCACGGCCAGGTCCCGGTCGAGTCCCGCGTACGTGCGCAATGCCGGAGGTATGGTGATCCTGCCCTGCTTGTCCGGCACCTCGTCCGAGGCCCCCGACAGGAAGATGCGGTTGTAGTCCCTCGCCTGGCGTGACGAGATCGGTGCGGCCCGCATCTGCTCGTGAACCCTCTCGAACTCACTCATGCTGAAGACGTAGATACAGCGCTCCTGGCCCCTCGTGAGGACCAGTCCCTCGCTCAGTTCCTCGCGGAACTTCGCAGGGAGGATGAGCCTGCCCTTCTCGTCGAGGCGGGGGGTGTGAGTTCCGAGGAACATCCCTGACCGCCTGTTCTGAGTCCGCCAAGCCCAGCCCGTTGCTGCCTTGCTCTTATGTTCCCCACTTTACTCCACAACCCTCCCCGGTCAATGCATGCCGGTCCCCGGCGCGCCCTCCGACTCCCGTCGCAGCGAGCGCCGACGCGGGGCAGGACACGGAGGCGGCGGTGGTGCATCCCGTGGAGGGAAGTGGAGGCCCGGTGGGCGGGAAGAGGGTGCAGGACTGCGGCGCACGGTGCCCGACCGGGGGAAGCAGCACTTAAAAGGAAAGAACCCGCCGAAGCGGGTTCTTTCCTTCCATCCGGCCGACGAGGGCTCGGACGATGCCGGTTCCGGCAGGTCCTGCTAGGTCTGGTCCCGTTTGCGCTCGTCCCACTTGTCCTCGAGGCTGGACATGAATCCGCTCTTGCCTCCCGAGGGGGCGTTCGACGGCCTGCCGATGGGTTGTCCTGCCTCCACCTGCTTCGACTTCGTGGTCGCGAAGTACACGCCCGCACCCATGATCAGGAATCCTGCCACCCCGATGAAGATGTTCTGGTAGACGATGCCGGCGAGAAGGACCAGGATCCCCGCGATCGTGATGAGCGAACCGATGACCAGGCGCCGGGTCGACATCGACTTCCGGGTGTCCGAGGCCATCGAGTGCGCGAACTTGGGATCGTCGGCGTGCAACTGCTGTTCAAGCTGATCAAGCAACCTCTGCTCGTGTTCCGAGAGTGCCATGACCGCCTCCTTGATGTGGGTACCAACGTTCCTCCACCCAACCAACGCTCCGGACGCGGGCCAGGTTCCCGGCGGAAGGGTCGGCGACCCCAGGCTCCGGACGGCGGATTTGCGTACTCGACGGCAGTTGGACTACCTACTTAAAGACTAGTTTGCTACGTGGTGGGCGCAAAGTCACAATGCGGTGTTGATCGGCTTCTCCGCACAGTGTTATCGGGCACTCAAGCCGCGGGATCGCGCGGGTTCCGCCGCTCGCCGGCACGTCCGCCCGGGCGCGATCCGGACGGGCCGCCGGCCCCGGCGCCCGCACCTCCTCCATCCGGCGCAGCGGGACGTCCGCCGGACCCGTTCGCGGGTCGTCCGCGGCCCTTCGCGGAGAGGAGCCCCGCCGGCACCACGCCGGCCTCACCGAACTTCCGGTTCACATCGTCCAGGGCCCGTTCGGCGATCCGCCAGTTGTCGTCCTTGCGGTCGATCGTCAGCTGGCTGGACCCGTCCCCTCCTCCCTGGAGGGACTCGGCGCGGAGTCCGATCAGCCGGACGGCCATCGGACGATCGCCCAGGGCGGCGAGCAGCGCCGTCGCGGCCGCGTACAGCGCGTTCGCGCTGTCCACGGGTTCGTCGAGCTTCTTCGACCGGGTGAGCGTGGAGAAGTCGGCGTACCGGAGTTTCAGGGCGACTCCCCCGGCCCGGACCCCGGAAGCCCGGAGCCTCGTCCCCGTCCGGTGCGCAAGCCTCAGGAGTTCGCGCCGCAGGACGTCGGAATCCTCGATGTCGCGGGAGAAGGTCTCCTCCGCACCGATGCTCTTCTCGGGCCGCGAGACCACGACCCTCCGCGGGTCACGGCCCCAGGCCAGGTGGTGGACATGCTCGCCCGACGCGCCCAGCAGCCTCTTCAGCGTGGACAGGGGCGTGTGGGCGACGTCCTCGACGGTGCGGATGCCGATCCGGGCCAAGACCTCCTGCGTCTTCGCGCCGACTCCCCACAGGGCCGAGACGGGCAGCGTGTGCAGGTAGGCGACGGTCTGGTCCCCGGGGATGAGCAGCAGGCCGTCGGGCTTCGCCCGGGTCGACGCGATCTTCGCGACGAACTTCGTGGTGGCCGCCCCGACGCTCGCCGTGATGCCGAGGCTCGACTGGATCTCCGCCCTCACCTGCTCGCCGATCTCGCGTGGCCCGCCGAGGCGACGGATGGAACCCGCGACATCGAGGAAGGCCTCGTCGACGCTGAGCTGCTCGACCTCGGGGGTGACCGAACGGAAGATGCGCATGATCTGCGCCGACACCTCGGCGTACCGTCCGTGGTGGGGTGGCAGGATGACGGCTGTCGGGCACTGCCGCATCGCCACGGACATCGGCATCGCGGAGCGGACCCCGAACCTGCGCGCCTCGTACGAGGCCGACAGGACGACGGAGCGTCCGGACGGCGAGCCGACGATGACGGGCACCCCGTGCAGATGCGGATGGTCGAGGAGCTCGACGGAGACGTAGAAGGCATCCATGTCGATGTGCAGGATGTGGCACTCGGCGTGCTCCGCCGCCGTCCTCCGCTCGTCCTTTGACACCGATACATCGTACGCAGCACCACCGACAGGTCCTCATCGGAGAGCCTCCGACCGTCCGGTGAGGTTCTTACCGCGCCCGGTCGGCGGGTAGCCGGCCAGCAGTGCCGCTCGGCGCCGCCGGTTAGAGTGGGAGCACCACGACCAGCCGAGCTGCCCGGGAGATCCATGCTGTCCGCACCTGCCACCCCCGACCAGGGCGGCCCTGTTCCCGATGCCATCACCGCCGAGCAGGAGCGGTTCCGCTCCTCCCTCACCCGGACCATCGAGGAGTTCCTGGCCGAACAGCGGGATGTCCTGGCCGCCATCTCCGACGAATCCCTGCCCCTCATCGCGAGTATCGCGACGCTGACGGGCGGGGGGAAGCGGATGCGTGCGCTGCTGTGCTACTGGGGATGGCGTGCGGCAGGCGGGTCGCCCTCCTCGCCGGCGCCCGTCGTCGCGGGGACCGCGCTCGAGTTCTTCCAGGCGGCGGCACTGATCCATGACGACATCATCGACCGTTCGGACACGCGCAGGGGGCGCCCCAGCGTGCACCGGCAGTTCAGCGGGCGGCATGCCGACGCGGGGTGGCACCTCGATCCGGAACGCTTCGGCGTGTCGGCGGCGATCCTCGCCGGCGATCTCTGCCTCGCGTTCAGCGAGGAACTGTTCACGGCGTCGTGCGCCGACACGGCGGGTACCGGCGCCCGGACGATCTTCAATCGGATGCGGACCGAGGTGATGGCCGGTCAGTACCTGGACCTCCTCGAGGAGGCCGTCGGTCCGGATCAGACGCCGGCCGTCGCCGAGGAACGTGCGCTCAACATCCTGCGGTTCAAGTCCGCGAAGTACTCCATGGAGCGTCCGCTGATGCTCGGTGGAGCGCTGGCCGGGGCCGATGAGGCCCTGCTCACGGCGTTCTCCGCTTTCGCCCTCCCCCTCGGCGAGGCTTTCCAGCTGCGGGACGATGTCCTCGGCGTGTTCGGGGATCCCGTGGTCACGGGCAAGCCGGCGGGTGACGACCTCCGCGAGGGCAAGCGCACCTTCCTGATCGCCCGCGCGATCGGCTCGAGCGGACCCGAGGCAGGCGCGTCGATCAACGCGATGCTGGGCGATACGTCCCTCGACGACATCGCGGTCGATGCGCTGCGGAGCCTCATCATCGGGAGCGGCGCCCTGGCCCACACCGAACACCTCATCGCGCGGAAGTCCGAGGAGGCCTTCGAGGCACTGGCCGGGCTCCCGATCGATACGGTGGCGAAGCGTGCACTCCGCCTGCTCGCGGAGGCGGCGGTCACGCGGACCGCGTGACCCCTGCGGAGGGATGCCTCCGCTCAGTTCCTGCCTACCAGGCGGCTGCCTGGGCGCGACGGCGGATCTCGGTCTTCCGCCCCTCGCGCAGAGCGTCGATGGGGCGGCCCGGAAGAGTCTCGTCCTCGGTGTAGAGCCAGCGGATGATGTCCTCGTCGCCGTAGCCGGAATCGGCCAGGACGACGACGGTCCCCCGCAGGCTGTCCAGGACGGTGCCGTCGACGAGGAACTCGGTCGGCACGCTGCGGACGTTGCGGTCGCCGATCCGCACGCTGACGAGCGACCTGTCGCTGATGAGCGAGTGCACCCTGGTGATCGGCAGATCGAGGGCCTCGGCCACCTCGGGGAGATTGAGCCAGGACGGGACGAGTTGTTCGAGTTCAGTCACCGTTCAAGGGTGCCATGCTCCAGCAGCCATCTCCACTCGGGCGAGTCGGCGGACAGCGCCCCCGCGGACCGCGTATCCGGGCAATACGTCTTACGACGGGGCCCGACACGCCGACAGTCGTCTGTGCCGCCTATTGTTCGGCTCTTGTGCTACACCGCATTTCGTGTAAATTCACAGGAGTCACACAAGTAACAGTATCAACAGGTGACTCAATAGCATCACCAGCACGTGCACCGGCCCGGTTCCGAGCACCACTCCGGGCAGGTGCGTCCGCGCGGACTCAGCCGCCAACAGACGAGGAACGAACAATGACTGCCCAGCGATCGAAAGCACCGCTGAACGGCACCCGCAGGAAGGCCGTCGGCGCCAGCCCACGCGGCCTGAACGTCGCCGTGACCACCGCCGCCCTGCCCGCGGTGATTCTCTCTTCCGTGGCCCTCGCCCAACCGGCGACGGCAGCACCCGCCCCGCAGGCTTCCACCGCACGGCACCTCGCAGCGACGGTGACACCCGTTCCTGCCCGTTCCATGGTGCCCGCGGCCCTCGTCGCGAGCCAGGTCCCCGCGCAGAAGATCGCCATCGTGACGCAGACGGTGCCCAGCAGCTACACGATCAAGCCGGGCGACACGATCGGCGCGATCTCCAAGCGGTACGGGCTCTCCACGGACGCCGTCCTCAAGCTCAACCGGATGGACGCGCGCACCGTCATCTATCCCGGGCAGAAGATCAAGCTGACCGGGAGCACCGCCCCGACGGCCAAGCCGGCTCCTGCCGCCCCCGCCCCGCAGTCCGCGACGACCTACGTCGTCAAGCCCGGTGACACCCTCGGGGCCATCGCCGCCCGCAACGGCGTCAGCCTGCAGAGCCTCCTGGCCGCCAACAAGCTCTCGATGACCTCGATCATCTACCCCGGCCAGAAGCTCGGCCTCGGAGGCAAGGCACCCGCGGCGACACCGGCTCCCGCCCCTGCCCCTGCCCCTGCCGGCGGCACCTACACGGTCAAGCCGGGCGACACCCTCGGCGCCATCGCCTCGCGCACCAAGGTGGGCCTGACTGCACTCCTGAAGGCCAACAACCTGTCCATGTCGTCGATCATCCACCCCGGGCAGGTGCTGAAGCTGTCCGGCACCGCCCCGACGCAGCCGACGCCACCGAAGGCCACCCCTCCCGCTGCTGCGCCGTCCCCCGCGCCGGCGTCGGGCGCCTACACCGTCAGGGCGGGCGACACCCTGGGGGCCATCGCCTCCCGCCACGGCGTGGCGTTGAACAACCTCCTCACCGCCAACAGGATGACGACCTCCACGATCATCTACCCCGGGCAGAAGCTCACGATCCCGGTCAAGGGTGCCGCACCCGCTCCTGCTCCCGCGCCCGCTCCCGGGGGACTCGTGCCGTCGACCTTCCTCGGCTACCAGTACCCCGACAGGGTCGTCGCCGACGCGAACGCCAACAAGGCGCTGCTCAACTCCCTGCCGGCGCCGTCACCGGCCGAGATGAAGCAGATCGTCGCGGACACCGCCCGCTCCATGGGCGTGGACCCGAGCCTCGCCCTGGCCTTCGCCTTCCAGGAATCCAGCTTCAACCAGCGCTCGGTCTCCCCTGCCAACGCCATCGGCACCATGCAGGTCATCCCCTCCTCCGGGCAGTGGGCGAGCGAGCTCGTGGGCCGCAAGCTCAACCTCATGGATCCGTACGACAACGCGACGGCAGGCATAGCGATCATCCGGTCCCTCGTACGCACCAGCCCGTCACTGGACATCGCCATCGCGTCCTACTACCAGGGCCAGTACTCGGTGCAGACCAGGGGTATGTTCGAGGACACGAAGCACTACGTCGCCGCCATCAAGGCACACCAGAAGAACTTCCGGTAGGCCTTCCGGCAGGCCGGCGGGAGGGGGCGGGATCGCGTGGTGGTCCCGTCCCCTCCGGCTGCACCCGTCTAGGATCGGAGGGTGCACCAGCATCGGAAGGACCCGCTCGAGGGCACGACTGTCGACGGACGCTACATCGTCCATTCGCGGCTGGCCCGTGGCGGCATGTCCACCGTCTACCTGGCCACCGACCGCCGGCTCGACCGCCGCGTGGCGCTCAAGGTGCTGTACCCGCACCTCGCCGAGGAACCCGGCTTCATCGACCGGTTCGAGCAGGAAGCGAAATCGGCCGCCCGCCTGTCGCACCCCCACGTGGTGGGCGTCCTCGACCAGGGCGTCGACGACGCGGGCGGGCAACCCGTCGCATACCTCGTCATGGAGTTCGTTCCCGGAAGGACCCTGCGGGACGTCCTGCGGGACCGCGGGCGACTGCCCCCGCGGGAGGCGCTGCAGCTGCTGGACGCCGTCGTCGAAGGACTGGCGGCGGCTCATGAGGCCGGCCTGATCCATCGCGACGTGAAGCCGGAGAACGTACTCCTCTCCGACGCGGGACAGGTGAAGATCGCCGATTTCGGCCTCGCCCGTGCGGTCTCGGCCACCACCGGCACCGCGACCCTCGTCGGCACGGCCGCGTACCTGTCCCCCGAGCTTGTCCTCGGCAGACCTGCGGAAGCGCAGAGCGACATCTACTCGACGGGCATCATGCTCTTCGAACTCCTGACGGGCCGGCAGCCCTTCACGGGCGAGACGCCCATCCAGGTGGCGATCCAGCACGCCCAGTCCGACGTGCCCGCACCGTCACTCCTCCTTCCCGGACTGGCCGCGGACATCGACGAGCTCGTCCAGTGGTGCACGTCGCGCGACCCGGAGGACCGGCCCGTGGACGGTTCCGCCCTCCTCGGCGAACTCCGGCACATCCGGGCGACCCTCAGCGACGGGGAACTGGACTTCGCGTCCCCAGACGCGCCCGCACCGGATCCGGGACAGGACCAGCTGACGGCTGCCGTCATCCCCCGGCTCCCGTCCGGAGACGCACGGACCGAGGCCCTGTCGTGGTCCGCGCTTGCGGGCGCGGACGAGCGGGACGACACCGCCGGGTGGACCGGAGTACTGCCCGCCCGGGGACGCGAGGACAACCGCACGAGCGTCATCGAGCCGGACCGCAACGCCACCCGCGTGCTCGGGGCGATGCCGGGACGCCCGCCGTCGTCCCCGCCGTCTCCCGGTACGGCGTCCGCGGCAGGGGCGCCCGGCGGTGCACCGCTGGTCCGGCCGGCGACGGACATGACACAGGTGATACGACCGGGAGTCGACGCCGAGGCCACCCTGCCGGGCCACGGCCTCTCCGGCCCGGCCGGGTCGGAGCACGATGCCCACGCCGCCGTGCGCGGTACCGGGGGCCCCGACGGCCGGCCTGCCGGGAGCACGGCTCGTGCCCTCACCCGACGGCAGCAGGCGCGGCAGGCGCAACGGCCGCAGAAAGCCCTGCTCGGGCGAACCGCGCGACGCTCCGTGCGGGTGTTCGTGGTGCTGCTGATCCTGCTCGCCGGACTCGTCGCCGGGGCCGGCTGGTTGTTCGGCTCGGGACCGGCGGGCCTGGTCTCGCTTCCCGATGTCGCCGACGTCCCGCTCGCGGAGGCACGCGCCGCGCTGAAGGAGGAGGGCTTCGCCTCCCTGACCACCGACGAGGTCTTCTCCGAGTCCGTGCTGGCGGGCCTGGTCATCGCCACCGACCCCACGGCGTCGTCCCCGGTGCGGCGCTTCGAGAGGGTGGAACTCATCGTGTCGAAAGGCCCCGAACTGTTCCGCGTGCCCGACCTCGTCGGCAGGACCGGTGTCGACGCCGCCGCCGGGATCGGGGCGGCAGGCCTGGCGGTCGGAGCACTCGACGAGGAGTACGACGACACCGTGCCGGCAGGACTGGTGCTCCGCCAGAGCCCGGAGGAGGGAGCCGAGCGCCGCCGGAACGCTCCGGTCGACCTGGTCGTCTCCCTGGGTCCCGCGCCCATCGCGGTCCCGGACGTCACGGGCCTCACCGAGCAGGAGGCGATCGCCGCGCTGGAGCAGGCCGGACTCGAGGCGACCGTGAGCGACACGCCGGAGTACAGCCGCACCGTGCCCGCCGGGGCGGTGCTGGCACAGAGCCCGGCCGGCACAGAGGTGCAGCGGGGTACGGCCGTCGCCCTGACGCTGTCCCGGGGCCCGCGCATGGTGCGGGTCCCCAGTGTCTTCTCGCTGACGGAGGAACGCGCCGTCGCAGCCTTGGAGGACGCCGGGTTCACCGTGCAGGTGGACTACACCTTCGGCGCCGCAGTCCTCGGCCTCGTCGCCGGGCAGAGCCCGACGGGCGAGCAGCCCGAGGGGACCACGATCCGCATCACCGTCACGTAGGGCGGGACCCTTCGGCTCGTCGTCGGAACACGAAGGAGGCGGCCACCGGACGTGGCCGCCTCCTGGTTCCCCGTCGACGCGCGGTCAGCTCTTGGAGAGCGCCCCCGCGACGAGGAACGCCATCTCGAGCGACTGCATGTGGTTGAGGCGCGGGTCGCAGACCGACTCGTAGCGCTCGATGAACGCATCCTGATCGATCGGGTCCGCCCCGCCGAGGCACTCGGCGACGTCGTCGCCCGTCATCTCCACGTGGAGGCCGCCGGGGAAGGTCCCCAGGGCGTTGTGGACCTCGAAGAAGCCACGCACCTCGTCGATGACGTCGTCGAAGTTGCGCGTCTTGTACCCGTTCGGCGACGTGACGGTGTTGCCGTGCATCGGGTCCGTGACCCAGAGGACCTGCGCTCCCGAGGCCGTCACGCGCTCCACGAGCGCGGGGAGCTTCTCGCGGATGTTCTGCGCACCCATGCGGGTGATGAAGGTGAGCCTGCCCGGTTCGCGGTTCGGGTCGAGCTTGTCGATGAGCGCGAGGGCGTCGTCGCCCGATGTCGAGGGCCCGAGCTTGACGCCGATCGGGTTCCGCACGCGGGACAGGAAGTCCACGTGGGCGCCGTCGATCTCCCGTGTCCGCTCCCCGATCCACAGGAAGTGCGCCGACGTGTCGTACGGCAGCGACGTCCGCGAGTCGATCCGTGTCAGGGCCCGCTCGTAGTCGAGCAGCAGTGCTTCGTGGCTGGCGAAGAACTCGACCCGCTTCAGTGCCTCGAAGTCCGCACCGCACGCGTCCATGAAACGCACGGCCCGGTCGATCTCCCGTGCGAGCGACTCGTAGCGGGAGTGGGCAGGGTTCGCGGTGAAGCCCTTGTTCCAGTGGTGGACCAGACGCAGATCGGCGAAGCCGCCCTGCGTGAACGCACGGATGAGGTTCAGTGTGGAGGCCGAGGTGTGGTAGGCCTTCACCATCCGCGAGGCGTCGTGCCCGCGGGTCTCGGGCGTGAAGTCGTACCCGTTGACCATGTCGCCCCGGTAGGCGGGAAGGGTGACGCCGTCGCGCGTCTCGTCGTTGGACGAGCGGGGCTTGGCGAACTGGCCTGCCATCCGGCCCATCTTGATGACCGGCAGGGACGCGCCGTAGGTGAGGACGACGGCCATCTGGAGGATCGTGCGGACGCGGGCGCTGATCTTGTCCGCCGTCGCGCCGTCGAAGGTCTCCGCACAATCTCCGCCCTGCAGGAGGAATGCCTTCCCCTGCGCCGCGGCCGCCAGCCGCTCACGCAGCACGTCCACCTCTCCGGCGAAGACGAGCGGCGGAAGGCTCGAGAGTTCCTTGACCGACGCCGAATAGACTCCGGGGTCCTGCCACGAGGGCTGCTGGGCCGCGGTCAACGAACGCCAGGCATCGAGGCCGGCGGTGGTGGACAGGGCGGGTGCCGCGGTGCGGGGAAGGACGGGAGCTAGTGAATCAGTCACAGGCAAATTCTACGGGCTGGACGTCCAGCACCCGATTCGGCCTGTCACGGCGGCTTCGCGGGATGTCACACAGTCCGGGCGGGACGGGACGGAGTCGCCCTAGCGGGCCTCGGGGCCGGCGTCCTTTCCGTCGTCGGCCCGGGCGGCCGCGTCGGCGGACGGTGCGCGGCCGACCTCGGTGACGGATCCCGGCGCCGGTCCGCTCGCGTCCTGGGAGATCCGCACGGCGGCACGACGGCTGTCCGCTCCCGGCTTGGGCGTCTTGCGGCCGGCGGCCTTCTCCGCTGCCAGGCGCTCCTTGACCGTGCTCGCGTAGGCGTCGACGTACTCCTGCCCGGACAGCCGCATCAGCTCGTACATGATCTCGTCGGTGACCGAGCGCTGGACGAAGCGGTCGTCCTCGAGTCCCTCGTAGCGCGTGAAGTCGAGCGGCTCGCCGATGATGATGCCCACGCGCCGGATGTTGGGGATGCGGCGGCCGATGGGCTGCACCTTGTCCGTCCCGATCATCGCCACCGGGATCACCGGTACGCCGGTCGCCAGGACCAGCTTCGCGACTCCCGTCTTCCCCCGGTACAGGCGTCCGTCAGGGCTGCGGGTGCCCTCGGGGTAGATCCCGAGGATGCCGCCGTCGTTCAGGATGTCCATGCCGGCCGTCAGGGAGGACGACGACGCCGCACCGCCCGAACGGTCCATCGGCAGCTGGTTCGACAGCCGGAAGAAGAGGGCGGTCAGCCTGCCCTTCAGGCCCTTCCCCGTGAAGTACTCCGACTTGGCGAGGAACACGACCGGGCGCGGGACGACGATCGGCAGGAAGATCGAGTCGGAGAAGGACAGGTGGTTGCTGACGATCACCGCCGGGCCCGACGAGGGGATGTTGTCGAGGCCCTTGACCCAGGGGCGGAAGAGGAGGTTGAGGATCGGACCGACGATGATCCGCTTCATCACCCAATAGAACACGCTGCTCGTCCTCCCTGCATGGACGGTCCGGCACTGTGCGTGCCGCCCGCTTTTCTCCTGTGGAAGCCTACTCTAAGGGCGTGCGGCCCCTGGACGACGTGCGGGCCTCCCCGCCGCGTCCTGTCCTGTCCGGCCCGGAGGGGTTCGCCGCCGTCCTGCCGTGCGGTGCACCCGGTGCCCGCAAGGACTCCGGAACGCCGGCAGGCGGTTGACGTAGCGCCGCGCGATGTCCACGATTGAACCAGCACGCCCTCTGAATCCCAGAACGCCGGGCGGATCACATCCGACGCCGGGCCGCAGCACGCGACAGCAGGTACCGAGATATGGGCCCCCGAGGTCAGGAACCGAACGAATCCACCGATGACGCCGTCTGGCAGGACCTCGTGGCGCGGCTCGAAGGGACAGCCACGGACGCCGGCCCCGGCGGGGAGCACCGCTCCGGCGCGTCGCCCGCCGGAACGCCGGATGCGGAGCGGAACGGCCACGGGGCGGACGGCCTGACCGACCTGGGCGAGTCCGGGACCGCTCCGACGGCGAGGGAGCGCGCCGACGCGATCTTCCGCAACCAGCCGCTCCGCTCCGAGGGACCGCGCGACTACGACGCGCCGGCGGACTCGGAGGACGACGAGGGCTTCACCCCGGAGGAGCCGCCGCCGCTCGGCACGGGCGATCCACTGACCGTCCTGGCCTGGATCGGGGCGGCGGGCGGGCCCGTCATGCTCCTCCTGTTCGCCATGTTCTGGCGGGACGCACCGCTCGCCGCCACGCTCGGCGTCCTGGCCCTGTTCCTCGCCGGGGCGGGATACCTCATCAGCAGGCTGCCCACCCACCGGGATCTGGGGGACGACGGCGCCGAGGTGTAGCGCCGTCGCGGTTCAGGTTCCGCTGCGCGAGAGCAGCCGTGAGAGGTCCGCGGCGCCGATGAGGCCGGCCTCCGGACCGAGCGCCGCCCGCTCGATCCGGGCCGCGGGCCGGAAGCCGCGACCGGTCAGATTGCGTCCGAAGGCGCGCCTCGCCGGGTCCAGCAGGAGTTCACCCGCCGCGCTCAGACCACCGCCGATCACGAAGGTCCCCGGATCCAGGGCTGCCGCGAGGTTCGCCAGCCCCAGGCCCAGCCACTGCCCGACGTCGTCGACCAGTTCACGCGACGCCGGGTCACCCTCCATCGCGAGGCGGGTCACGAGCGCGCCCGTGATCGCCGCATCGTCACCGGTAGCGGCGGCGATGATGGCCTGCGCCACGGGGGAGTTCGCGGCCGCGAGTTCCCGGGCCTCGCGGCCCAGCGCGTTGCCGGACGCGTACTGCTCCCAGCACCCACGGTTGCCGCACTCGCAGCGGTGACCCTGCGGCACGATGATCTGGTGCCCGAACTCACCGGCGACGCCGTACCGGCCGCGCTCGACGCGGCCGCCCAGGATCATCGCCCCTCCGATACCGGTGCCCAGGGTGACGCAGACCAGACGCGACTCACCCCGGCCCGCACCGAAACGCCACTCGGCCCAGGCTGCGGCGTCGGCGTCGTTGACGACCGTCACCCGGCGCCGGAGCAGCTTCTCGAGGTTCCGGCGCAGCGGCTCGTTGCGCCAGGCGAGGTGGGGACTGAACAGGACGGTGCTGTTGGAGAGGTCCATCCAGCCGGCGGCACCGATGCCGATCGAGCGGATCCGGTACTCGTGTGACAGTTCACGGACGAGGTCGGTGATGACCGACTCCACCGCGCGCGGGTCCTGGCCCGGCGTCGCGCGACGCGCCTCGGCGAGGATCCGCCCGTGGACGTCCACCACGCCCGCGGCCACCTTCGTGCCGCCGATGTCGACGCCGACCGCGAGTCCGCGACGCGCCGGATTGGGGAAGGTGCTCCGGGCGGCCCTCGCGGTCAGCGGACCGTTGCCTCGCCAGCCGGGACCGGACTCGGTGCGCGGGCGCCGGCCGCGGGGGCCGGACGTCTCGGGCAGAATCGGCATGCGGTCCCTCCGGAGTCGTGGGGGCGCGCGGACACGCCACCGTTATCGATTCGTACATTACTGGACCGTAATCTGGGGAGGTGAACCTATAGGCTGAAGCGACCCCGCGGTCAAGGTGATATCGAAGGAGCTATCGTGCGTGACATCAGCGTTCCCGTCCTCGTGGACGTCCCCCGCCAGAGCAACACGGCGGACCTCGTGATCCGGCAGGCGGCCAAGCCGTCGAACCCGGCGCTGTTCGCCGTCAAGGGGGCCTCGGGCGAGTGGACGGACATCCGGGCCACGGAGTTCCGCCGCCAGGTGGAGGACGTCGCGAAGGGCCTCATCGCCTCGGGCGTGCAGCCCGGTGACCGTGTGGCCATCATGGCCCGCACCCGGTACGAGTGGTCGCTGGCGGACTTCGCCATCTGGTTCGCCGGCGCCGTCTCCGTCCCGGTCTACGAGACCTCCTCCCCCGCGCAGGTCGCCTGGATCCTCAGCGACTCCGGCGCGGTCGGGGCCTTCGTGGAGTCCGCCCGCCACGAGAACGTGGTGCGCGAGGCGGTGGCGCTCGAGGGGATCGCGTCCCTGCAGCACGTCTGGCAGTTCGACGGGGACGGACTGGACACCCTGCGCACCGCCGGTGTCGGCACGGACGAGCAGACGCTGTCCGACCGCCGTGCCTATGCAGGGCTCGACGACGTCGCGACCATCATCTACACCTCCGGCACCACGGGGAAGCCGAAGGGCTGCGAACTGACGCACGGCAACTTCGTTGAACTCTCGGAGAACGCCGCGGCAGCACTGCCCGAAGTGGCGCGCGAGGGCGGCCAGACCATCATGTTCCTGCCCCTGGCGCACGTCTTCGCGCGCTTCATCTCGGTACTCTGCGTCGCGGCGGGAGCCACCGTGGCCCACACCCCCGACGTCAAGAACCTGCTCCCGGACCTCCAGAGCTACAAGCCGACCTTCATCCTGGCCGTGCCGCGCGTCTTCGAGAAGGTCTACAACAACTCGATGCTGAAGGCCGAGGACGGCGGCAAGGGCAGGATCTTCCACGCCGGCGCGGACATCGCGATCGCCTGGTCGAAGGCCGAGCAGGCGGGCAGGATCCCGCTGGGCCTGAAGGTCAAGCACGCCGTCTTCGACCGGCTGCTCTACGGCAAGATCCGCACCGCGATGGGTGGCCGCGTGCAGCACGCGGTCTCCGGCGGCGCTCCGCTCGGTGACCGGCTCGGCCACTTCTTCCACGGCATCGGGCTGATGGTGCTCGAGGGCTACGGCCTGACGGAGACCACGGCGCCCATCACCGTGAACACCCCCAGGCGCATCAAGATCGGCACCGTCGGGGCACCCCTCCCGGGCAACGCCGTGCGGATCGCGGACGACGGCGAGATCCTCACCCAGGGTGTCTGCGTCATGAAGGGCTACTTCAACCGCCCGGAGCTCACCGACGAGGCCTTCGTCGACGGCTGGTTCCGTACCGGCGACATCGGCGAACTGGACGACGACGGTTTCCTGCGCATCACGGGCCGCAAGAAGGAGATCATCGTGACGGCCAGCGGCAAGAACGTCATCCCCGCGATGCTGGAGGACGCCATCCGCGCGAACGCCCTGGTCTCGCAGTGCGTCGTGATCGGCGACCAGCGTCCCTTCATCTCGGCGCTCATCACCCTCGACGAGGAAGCGCTGCCGGGCTGGCTCGAGCGGCACCAGCTCCCCGCCGGCACCACCATGGCGGAGGCCTCGGAACATCCGACGGTGCTCCACGAGATCCAGGAGCTCGTGGACACGGCCAACACGACGGTGTCGCGGGCCGAAGCGATCAAGGTGTTCCGGATCGTGCCGACCGACTTCACGGAGACGACCGGGCACCTGACCCCGTCCCTCAAGATCAAGCGCGCCCAGGTCCTCAAGGACTACTCGGACGTCGTCGAGTCGATCTACTCGACCGCCAAGGTCTAGGCGATGGTCCCTCCGCAGACCCTGCGGAGGGACGGTCGCCTCAGTCGAGCGCGAGGTTCAGGAGCGCGTTCTCGACCACCTCGGTGAGCGCGGGATGGATCCAGTACTGTCCGCGCGCCATCGAGCGGGCATCGAGGCCGAAGGACATCGCCTGGATCAGGGGCTGGATGATCATGGACGCCTCGTGGCCGAGGATGTGCGCACCCAGGATCCGTCCTGTCGACCGCTCGGCGATGATCTTCGCGAACCCTTGGGTGTCCTCCATGGCCCACCCGTACGCCGTCGACCCGTAGTGCTGCACGGCGGTCACGATCGTGGTGCCCGACGCCTCGGCATGGAGGAGCGCCTCCTCCTCGGTCATGCCGACCGAGGCCGCCTGCGGGTGGGAGAACACCGCGGACGGCACGAACCGGTGGTCGCTCGCCCGCAGGGCCTCCGGGTGCAGCAGGTTGTGCGCGACGATCTTCGCCTCGTGGTTCGCCACGTGCTTGAGCTGGTGGGCGCTGCTCACGTCACCCAGGGACCACAACCCCTCGACCGGCCGCCCGTCGCGCAGCACCCGCTGGTACTCGTCGACCGCGAGGCGCCCGTCGTCGTGCAGGTCCAGGCCGGCGTCCGACGCGCCGAGCCTGTCCGTGTTGGGAGTGCGACCCACGGCCATGAGGACGGCATCGACCTCGAGGTCCACCGCACCGGCGGGCCCGCTGAGGCGCACGGTCACGCTGCCGTCGTCGTTGGCGGTGATCCCGGTGACATCGGTGTCGAGCCGGAGGTCCCACTGCCGCGCCGCGTGCTCGGTGAAGGCCTCGGAGACGGTCTCGTCGAGCTGCCGCAGCATACCCCCGGAACGGACCGCGATGGTCACATCGGTCCCGAAGGAGCCGAAGACGTGGGCGAACTCCGCTGCGATGTACCCGCCGCCCACGATCAGCAGGCGCCGTGGCCGGTCCTGAAGGCGCATCACGGTATCCGACGTGTGCACCTGCGGCAGGGAGATGCCCGGGATCTCGGGCAGGACGGCGCGGGAGCCCGCGGCGATGACCACCTGGTCGGCGGTGACCAGATCACCCGACGCCGTCTCGAACGACGTCTCCCCGGTCAGCCGCACGTACTCCTCGATGAGCGTCACGTTCTCGAGTTCGTCGGCGCGGTAGGCCCTCCCGCCCGAGGAGATGGCATCGATCCGGGTGAAGATCCTGTCCCGGATGTCGCTCCAGCGCACGCGGTCGAGGGTGAGGTCCACGCCGAGGCGCGAGGACTCCCCGGCCGCCGCGGCCAGCTGGGCCGGATAGACGTACATCTTCGTGGGGATACATCCCACGTTGAGGCACGTGCCGCCGAAGGTACCGCCGTCGACGAGGACGACCTTCCGGTCAGCCCATTCCGGCGAGATGAGCGTGTTGCCGGAGCCGGAGCCGATGACGGCGAGGTCGTAGTGGGTCACACGACGCAGTCTAGCCGCGCCCGGGCCGACAGCAGGCCGGAGCTGCACCCCCCCCATTCCCCGAGCCTGCCGGCTCCTCCCCCTCGATCCGACCCGTGGCGTCAGGCGGGGGTGATGGTGAGGAGGAGGTCTCCTCCCTGGGCGGGTCGGGTGCCGGTGAACGTGGTGCGCTGGATGGTGCCGGTGATGGGGGTGGTGATGTTGGCTTCCATCTTCATGGCTTCGATGGTGGCGACAGTGTCTCCGGCGGTGACGGCGGTTCCTTCGGTGAGGGTGATGGTGACGGACCCGGCGAAGGGTGCAGGGATGTGGCCGGGGGTGCCGGGGTCGGCTTTCTCGGCGGTCTTCACGTCACTGGTGGCGTTCTTGTCCCGGATGGCCACGGGTCGCATCTGCCCGTTGAGGGTGCACATGACGGTACGCATGCCCTTCTCGTCGGGGTCGGACACGGCTTCGAGGGTCGCGATGAGCCGGACGCCCTTGTCGAGTTCGATGACGTGTTCGGTGCCCGGTTGCAGCCCGTAGAGGTAGTCCGCGGTGCCGAGCACGGACACGTCCCCGTACGTGTCCCTCGTGGCGGTGAAGTCCCTGGTGGGTCCGGCGAAGAGCAGCCGGTTCAGGGCCTGCCGGCGCTCGGCGGGCGTCCCGGCGAGGTCCTTCCGGTCCTCGGCGGTGATGTCCGCGTCGCGTGGTTTGAGTTCGCGTCCCTTCAGGGCTTTGCTCCGGAAGGGTTCGGGCCAACCGCCGGGCGGGTTGCCGAGGTCTCCGTTGAGGAATCCGATGACCGAATCGGGGATGTCGTAGTCCTGCGGGTTGTCCTGGAACGCGGCGGGGTCCGCGTTGGAGCCGACCAGGGCCAGGGCGAGGTCCCCGACGACCTTGGAGGACGGGGTGACTTTCACCAGGCGTCCGAGGATCCTGTCCGCCGCCGTGTACATGTCCTCGATCGCCTCGAAGCGCTCCCCCAGTCCGAGCGCGATGGCCTGCTGCTTGAGGTTGGAGAGCTGCCCGCCGGGGATCTCGTGCCGGTAGACCCGACCGGTGGGGCCGGGCAGGCCGGATTCGAACGGGGCGTACATGCGCCGCACGGCCTCCCAGTAGGGTTCCAGCGCGCACACGGCATCCAGGTCCAGGCCGGTGTCCCGGGGCGTGTGGGCCAAGGCCGCGACCAGGGCCGAGGCGGAGGGCTGGCTGGTGGTCCCGGCCAGGGGTGCGCTGGCCACGTCCACGGCGTCCACCCCGGCGTCGACCGCGGCCAGGAGGGTCGCGAGCTGGCCGCCGGCGGTGTCGTGGGTGTGCAGGTGCACGGGCACCTCGAAGCGTTCCCGCAGGGCGGTCACCAGTTTCGCGGCCGCGGCGGGACGCAGGAGCCCGGCCATGTCCTTGATCGCCAGGATGTGTGCCCCGGCGCCCACGATCCGCTGGGCGAGGTCGAGATAGTAGTCCAGGGTGTAGAGCGTCTCGGCGGGGTCGAGCATGTCGGCCGTGTAGCACAGGGCGACCTCGGCGACCGCGGTCCCGGTGTCCCGGACCGCGCGGATGGCCGGTTCCATCTGGGACACGTCGTTCAGCGCGTCGAAGATCCTGAAGATGTCGATACCCGACGCGGCCGCTTCCTGCACGAAGGCCGTGGTGACGGCTTCGGGATAGGGGGTGTAGCCGACGGTGTTCCGGCCGCGCAGCAGCATCTGCAGGCAGATGTCCGGGATCTGGCGGCGCAGCGCGTCCAGGCGCTCCCACGGGTCCTCCCCCAGGAACCGCAGCGCCACGTCATAGGTCGCCCCGCCCCACGCCTCCACCGACAGCAATCCCGGGGTCAGCGCCGACACCGACGCACCCGCGGCGACCAGGTCACGGGTCCGCACCCGTGTGGCCAGCAGCGACTGGTGCGCGTCCCGGAACGTCGTGTCCGTCACCGCCACAGCGGTCTGCTCCCGCAACGCCCGCGCGAAGCCCTCCGGCCCGAGCTCCAGCAGGCGCTGCCGGCTCCCCATCGGAGCCTGCGCGTCCTGCCGGTCCTCGGGCTCACCGTGGGCCAGGGCGGTCGATGCGGGCAGTTCGGGGAGTTTCTCCCGTGGGTCGAGGTGCGCGGGCCGTGCCCCGTTGGGCTGGTTCACGGTCACGTCCGCGAGCCAGGTGAGCAGCTTCGTGCCGCGGTCCGCCGGGATGCGGGCGGTGAGCAGTTCGGGACGCTCGTCGATGAAGGAGGTGGCGACGTTCCCGGCGATGAAGTCCGGGTCGTCCAGGACCGCCTGCAGGAAGGAGATGTTCGTGGAGACACCGCGGACCCGGAACTCCGCCAACGCACGCCTCGCCCTCGTGACGGCGGCCGGGTAGTCCCGGCCCCGGCAGGTGAGCTTCACCAGCATCGAGTCGAAGTGCGGGCTGATCTCCGCCCCCGCATACACCGTCCCGCCGTCCAGGCGTACCCCGGCTCCGCCGGCGGACCGGTACGCGGAGATCCGTCCCACATCGGGCCGGAACCCGTTCGCCGGGTCCTCCGTCGTGATGCGGCTTTGCAGGGCGGCGCCGCGCAGGCTCACCGTCTCCTGCGACAGGCCCAGATCCTTGAGGGTCTCCCCGGCGGCGATCCGCAGCTGGGACTGCACGAGGTCCACGTCGGTGACCTCCTCGGTGACCGTGTGCTCGACCTGGATGCGCGGGTTCATCTCGATGAACACGTGCTGGCCGGCCCGCTCCCCGACCGTGTCCACGAGGAACTCCACGGTGCCCGCGTTCACATAGCCCAGCGCGGTCGCGAACTTCACCGCGTCCCGGTGCAGGGCCTGCCGGATCCCCTCGTCCAGGTTCGGCGCCGGGGCGATCTCGATGACCTTCTGGTGCCGGCGCTGCAGCGAGCAGTCCCGCTCGAACAGGTGCATGACGTTGCCCTCGGCGTCGGCGAGGATCTGCACCTCGATGTGCCGGGGCCGCAGCACCGCCTGCTCCAGGAACATCGTCGGATCCCCGAACGCGGACTGGGCCTCACGCATCGCCGCCTCCAGGGCCTCCGGCAACGCCTCGCGGGTATCCACCCGCCGCATCCCGCGCCCACCGCCACCGGCCACGGCCTTCGCGAACACCGGGAACCCGATCTCGTCCGCCGCGGCGATCAGCTCGTCCACATCGGCGCTCGGCCGCGAGGACGCCAGCACCGGGATGCCCGCCGCCCGGGCCGCGTCCAACGCCTTGACCTTGTTCCCGGCGAGCTCCAGCACGTCCGCCGGCGGACCCACGAACGTGATCCCCGCGTCCGCCGCAGCCCGGGCCAACCCCGGATTCTCCGACAGGAACCCGTAGCCCGGGTAGATCGCGTCACAGCCGGCCTCGACCGCGACCCGGATGATCTCCTCGATGTCCAGGTACGCCCGCACCGGGTGGCCCTCCTCACCGATCAGATACGCCTCGTCGGCCTTCTGCCGGTGGATCGAGTTCCGGTCCTCGTGCGGGAACACCGCCACCGTCTTCGCGCCCACCTCATGACCGGCCCGAAATGCACGAATGGCGATCTCGCCACGATTAGCCACCAGAATCTTCGAGAACATCGTGCTCCTGCATCCTTGCCGGTCGGGTTCCTCACGCTGGACTGATCCTACCCGGCACGTCCGCCACGTCGAGGGCCCCTGACACGGCACGAAACGCACGGGGCGTCGTCGTCCCGGTGATGGACATCCCTGCCGTTCCGGGCGTCGGGCGGGGCCACCCTATGATGGACGGGGATCAAGAGCGAGCCGCCTTCCTCCATGGCGGTTCCGGATAGGTGTGGGTTCGAACGTGCAGGTAGTGAGCATCAGCAGCCTCAAGGGCGGCGTGGGCAAGACGTCGGTCACCACGGGGTTGGCCTCGGCCGCACTTGCAGCCGGCATCCCGACGCTCGTCGTCGACCTCGATCCGCACGCGGATGCGACCACGGCCCTCGGCGTGAAGCCGTCGGACCAGACCGACATCGGGCGCCTGCTGAAGAATGCGCGGCGCGGCGACCTGGCCGGCAACACGGTCCCGAGCGGCTGGGTGGCGACTGCCGCCCGGCATTCGAGAGCGCGCACGTCCACGCTCGACGTCGCCATGGGATCCGCCTATTCCGGGATCTACGACCGTCCGGATCTCGGGCGCCGTGACCAGCGCCGGCTGGCGACGCTCCTGTCCCGCGTCGAGGGCTACAGCCTGGTGCTGATCGACTGCCCGCCGTCCCTCAACGGACTGACGCGCATCGCATGGACCGCCAGCAACAAGGTCCTGCTCGTGGCAGAGCCGGGCCTGTTCTCCGTCGCGGGGACCGAGCGCACCATGCGGGCCCTCGAGCTCTTCCGCCGCGAATTCGCACCCGACCTCAAGACCGCGGGCATCGTCGCGAACCGGGTGCGCTCGACGTCGGACGAGCACACGTTCCGGCTCCGCGAGATGCGGCAGATGTTCGGTGGCCTGCTGCTGAGCCCCACGATCCCCGAGCAGGCGAACTGGCAGCAGATCCAGGGGGCCGCCCACTCGGTCCACCACTGGCCGGGTGAGTCGGCGCGCCAGGCATCGGGCTACTTCGACGACCTCCTGAAGAGCGTCGTCGATTCCGGCAGGATGCGGAGCCGCAGCCCGAAGCGCTGACCGGACCGATCCTTCAGGGGGACGAACGCCCCGATCAGGGGGTGCGGAGCTTCCTGCTCCCGAGCCGCGCCGTGTCAGGGCGGGCGATGCCGTCAGGACGGACCCTGAGCCGGCTGTCAGCTGATCTTGCGCGTCGCCCGGCGCTTGCTGAGTTCGTCGCCGGGGTACTCCTGGTCGGGAGCATGCTCGCTCGGAAGGGCCGCGAGGCTTCCTTCGACCTCACGCCACACCCGGCCGACCGCGATCCCGAAGACGCCCTGTCCGCCCTGCACGAGGTCGATGACCTCGTCAGCGGACGTGCACTCGTAGACGCTCGCGCCGTCGCTCATGAGCGTGATCTGGGCGAGGTCCTCGACGCCCCGCTCACGGAGGTGCTCCACGGCGGTGCGGATCTGCTGGAGGGACACCCCGGTGTCCAGCAGGCGCTTGACCACCTTGAGGACGAGGATGTCGCGGAATCCGTAGAGGCGGTGCGTGCCCGATCCCGAAGCCCCGCGGACAGCGGGTTCGACGAGCCCGGTACGTGCCCAGTAGTCGAGCTGCCGGTAGGTGATGCCTGCGGCCTTGCAGGCGGTGGGACCGCGATATCCGGCGTCTTCGTCGAGAACGGGGAGGTCTTCCGTGAACAGTAAGCCCTGGGCGCTCGGCGGGACACCAGCGCCTGCCGGGCTGGATGCCTTGCCGGCGTCACCCTTCGGACTCACGTGCTGCCTCCTCGTCGGGTTCCCGGGGACATTTGCCGGGCGGGCGGAACCTCAGGATGTGCACTCAAGTGTGCCCCGGGCCCCCCGCACACGCAATGGGAACTGTATGCTTCGACGTTAGATCGCGGGAGGGTCGAGGTCAAAGATGCTGGGCCCCAAGGGTCGGCGTGTCGCCTGCGGCTCGCCGATCGCGCCTCCGACGGTGGGCCTGCAGCCCACCCGGGCCGTCAGCGCTCGAAGTCCTCGGGCTCGACATCGGCGAGGAACTCCCGGAACTGGAGCACCTCCTTCTCGGCGGTCTCCTCCGTGTCGCCGTCCTCCGCGTCCTCCGCGTCGGCATCGGCGATCTCGACGCCGGCGACCGCCAGGACCTCGTCGGCACAGTAGATGGGACAGGGCACGCGCAGTGCGACGGCCAGGGCGTCCGAGGCCCGCGAACTCACCGTCACGCCGTCACTGAAGACGAGCTGCGCGTGGTAGACCGTGTCCTCCACCGAGGTGATGCGTACCTCGGAGATCTCCTTGCCCGCCGCGGCGACGACGTCGACGAGCAGATCGTGGGTCATGGGCCGTGGCGGCACGATGCCCTGCTGCACGAAGGCGATGGCACTGGCCTCCGGCGCTCCGATCCAGATGGGCAGGTGACGCTCCCCCGCGGTCTCCTTGAGCAGGACCAGGGGCTGGTTCGACGGCAGTTCGATCCGCACGCCCACCACTTCTACTTCGATCACGGGATGCCGCCTAACTATCCATCCGGGCTATCTGGCTGTGCACCAGGGCACTGTGCAGGCCGAGGCACAACTCGCTGATCTCACGCGCCGTCTCCGCGGCCCGCGCCTTCGATGCCACGTCCTTGCGGGAGGCGACGGGGGCGACGACCCGCTCGACGAGCCCGAGTTCGCGGTCGGCGGCCGCGCGGAACGGCCTCAGGTGGCGGGGCTCGATCCCGTGGCTCTCGAGCTGGACGCACGCCCTGGTGATCTTGAGGGCGTGCTCGTCGAAGCGGTTGTCCACGGCGGTGATCAGCCCGAAACTCACGAGGTCGTCGACGAGCCTCCGGGGCGCGCCCGCCTCGGCGGCGAGGGTCTCCGCCGTCAGCCTCCGTCCGTGCGCAGTGAGCTCGCGGGAGAGCTGGTCGGACACCACCCGCGGGGAGAGCGTCATGCCTCCGGGCAGCGAATCGGGACGTTCGCCGCGGTCGATCGCGTCGACGTAGTCCTTGATGACCTTCAGCGGGAGGTACTGGTCCCGCTGCAGTGCGAGGACGAAGCGCAGCTGTTCGACATCGTGTCCGGTGTACTTGCGGTACCCGGCACGCGTGCGCTGCGGGGAGATCAGACCCTTCTCCTCGAGGAAACGGATCTTCGACGCCGTCACCTGGGGGAAATCCCCGGCCAGTTCGCGCAGGACCTCACCGATGTTCAGGACACCGGAGCCGGAGAGGCCGGACGCGACGCCGGCCGGGCGGCGGGCGGGTTGGGAGGAAGGCATGGAGCGGACTAGGCCTGCGCTGCGGTGTGCTGGGTGGCCTGGCCGGGAACGGTGCGCGCCGAGTAGAAGGTCAGCCGGAACTTGCCGATCTGCACCTCGTTGCCGTTGCGCAGCGCGACGGAATCGACGCGGTCGTTGTTGACGTACGTCCCGTTCAGGCTGCGGGTGTCCACGACCATGAAGCCGGTGTCGGTCCGGCGGAACTCGGCATGCTGACGGGAGACCGTCACGTCGTCGAGGAAGATGTCCGCGTTCGGGTGCCGGCCGGCCTTCGTGATGTCCTCGTCGAGGAGGAACCGGGCGCCGGCGTTCGGTCCCGAGTGGGCGATCAGGAGTGCGGAGCCTGCCGGCAGTGCCGCGACGGACGCCTGCTCCTCGCGCGTCAGGTGCCGCTCCAGTTCGGTCGTCGCGGCTTGCGGCGGCAGACCGATCGTCGTTGTCTCAGGAGACGTCATGTTCGGCTCTTCTCCATTCACGGCTGGATTTCCATCGGGCTCCATCGGTCTTTCCTCCCCTACTGCGCGGTGCGCCAGGTTGTCACCAGCCGCACCATCCCCGCTGCCTTCGCCGGGTAGAACTAGCCTACCTGCTGGGAGTAGTCGCCCGAACTCAGGAGGTTCTGCACCACGGAAGGATCGGCCGCCTTGATCTCGAGCAGCCACCCCTCGCCGTAGGGGTCCGAGTTGATCAGGGACGGGTCGTCGTCGAGCGCCTCGTTGCGCGCGACGACCTCGCCCGTGACAGGGGCATAGATGTCGCTGACGCTCTTGGTCGACTCGACCTCGCCGATGACGTCCGAGCCGGCCACACTGGTGCCCTCCTCGGGCATCTGCACGTAGACGACGTCCCCGAGCGCGTCCTGGGCGAAGTCGGTGATGCCGATGCGCACGGTGCCGTCGACGGCGGGCTCACTGACCCATTCGTGCTCCGCGGTGTAGTAGAGGCCATCGGGGATGTTGCTCATGGTTGCCTTTCGGACGCACGGGTTCCCGGGCGGCAGGACTGCCCGCCCGGGTACGGATACTGGTCGAGTATAGGCATATCCGGCGACGCCGTGACGCGCCTCTCACCTGCCCCGCGCGAAGGAGCTCGCCCTGCCCCCGGACATGCAAAAAGCCCGCCTCCGCCGGCCATCAAGCCGGTGGAAACGGGCCCTGCAGTGTCGGGATGACAGGATTTGAACCTGCGACCCCTTGACCCCCAGTCAAGTGCGCTACCAAGCTGCGCCACATCCCGATTGGCCTGTCCAGCAGGCCAAACCACTCGGATAACAATACAGCATTTCCCGGGCGGGTCAGCACACCGGCGAGGTGTCAGCGCTTGCGGCTGCGCTTCTCGCGGACGCGCATGCTGACCTCGATGGGTGTGCCCTCGAAGCCGAACGTCTCCCGCAGGCGGCGCGTGATGAAGCGGCGGTACCCCGGATCCAGGAAGCCCGTGGTGAAGAGGACGAACTTCGGCGGACGGCTCGAGGCCTGCGTGCCGAAGAGGATGCGGGGCTGCTTGCCACCGCGCACCGGGTGCGGGTGGGCGGCGACGAGCTCACCGAGGAAGGCGTTGAGGCGTCCCGTCGGGATACGCCGGTCCCACGATTCGAGCGCGACGTCCAGCGCGGGCACCAGGCGGTCCTTGTGCCACCCCGTCAGCGCCGAGATGTTGACGCGCGGCGCCCAGTCGACGTGCGCCAGGTCCTGCTCGATCTCACGCTCGAGGTACCGGCGGCGTTCGTCGTCGAGCAGGTCCCACTTGTTGAAGGCCAGCACGATCGCGCGCCCGGACTCGATGGCCATGTTCAGGATGCGGATGTCCTGCTCGCTCAGCACCTCGTCGACGGCGAGGAGCACGACGGCGACCTCCGCCTTCTCCAGTGCCGACTGCGTACGCAGCGAGGCATAGTAGTCGGCCCCCTGCTGCATGTGCACCCGGCGGCGGATGCCCGCGGTATCGACGAAGCGCCACGTGCGTCCGCCGAGCTCGATCATCTCGTCCACGGGGTCGCGGGTGGTCCCGGCGAGGGGATCGACGACCACACGGTCGGAGCCGGCGAGCTTGTTCAGGAGGGAGGACTTGCCGACGTTCGGTCGTCCGATGAGTGCGATCCGGCGCGGGCCGCCGGAGCGCTCGATCCCGCCGTGCTCGGAGAACTCGGGCAGGGTCTTGTTGACCTCGTCGAGCATGTCGGCGGTGCCGCGCCCGTGCAGGGCCGACACCGGCCACGGCTGTCCGAACCCGAGTCCCCACAGCACGGAGGCGTCGGCCTCGTTCTGGATGTCGTCGACCTTGTTGGCCACGAGGATGACGGGCTTCTTCTTGCGGCGCAGCATGCGCACGACCGCCTCGTCGGTCGCGGTGGCACCGACGGTCGCATCGACGACGAGCAGGACGGCGTCGGCCATGTCGACCGCGATCTCCGCCTGGTCGGCCACGCGCGCGGCGATGCCCTTCGCGTCCTGCTCCCACCCACCGGTGTCCACCAGGGTGAAGTTGCGGCCCGACCACTGGGCCGGGTAGGACACGCGGTCACGGGTCACGCCGGGGGTGTCCTCGACGACGGCCTCACGGCGGCCGAGGATGCGGTTCACCAGGGTGGACTTGCCGACGTTCGGTCGCCCGACGATGGCGAGCACGGGGTTGAGCCGGCCCTCCGCCTCGTCGTCGAAGTCCTCGTCCTGGCGGGCGAGGAGCGCTGCGTCCTCGTCGTCGAGCTCGTAGTCCTCGAGGCCCGCGCGGAGCGACGCGGCCCGCTGCTCGGCCTCGGCGTCGTCGAGCGTGTCGAGCAGCTCGCTGACCTGGTCCTGGCCGGTGGGCTCGTAGTCCTCGTCGGGTCCGGCGCCCTGGTCCGTCGCGTTCGGCGAAAGGTTCTCGCTCATCGTTGTTTCCTTCGGTTGGTGTTCACCGTCTCCCGACGGTAATCCTGGTGGGCTCGCGCCCGGAAGCTCTTGCGGTGGTGCTAGTGCGCGACCGTGCGCACGATGCCGAGGACCGCCGCGACGGTCTGCTCGAAGTCGAGGTCCGAGGAGTCGAGCGTGACCACGCCGTCCGCTGCCTGCTGGAAGTCGACCACTGTCGAGTCCTTGGCATCACGCTCGGTGACCTGCTGCTTGAGCTGGGCCTCCGACTGCGTCCCGCCGAGCTGGTCGCCACGACGGCGCAGCCGGGCCTCCTCGCTCGCGGTGAGGAGGATCCGCACTTCGGCGTCGGGGGCGACGACGGTGGTGATGTCCCGCCCTTCGGCGACGATGCGGTGCCCTGCACCGGCGATCAGCGCACGCTGCCGGCGGATCAGTTCCGCACGGGCGCCCATGGTCGTCGCGACCGCGCTGACGGCCGAGGACACCTCCGGCTCGCGGATGGCCGCGGTGACGTCGTCGCCGGAGATCGTCACGGACTCACGGTCCGGACTGGTGCTGATGAAGAGTTCGATGGATCGCGCGGCCGCCTCGACAGCGACCCGGTCCTCCAGGTCGATGCCCGTGGCGATGCAGTGGAGCGTGACCGCCCGGTACATCGCCCCGGTGTCCAGGTAGGCGGCGCGCAGGCGCCGGGCCACCTCGCGGCTGACGCTCGACTTGCCCGACCCCGACGGGCCGTCGATGGCGACGACGAGGGACTTGCCGAGGCGGAAGCCGGAGTAAGGGCTCGACGCCACCGCCTCCCCCGCCGGCTCCGCCGCGTCGGATGTCTGCATGGTCTCTGCTGAGATCTGAATCACTGCACTACCTTCCAGCCCCGCTGCACGAGGGACTCCGTCAGTTCTTGTCGTTTGCCTGGCAGGACGGAGAGCTCGGCGAGGCCCACCTCGCGTCCCGGGGAGTGTTCGAGCCGGAAATCCTCGACGTTGATCCCGGTGTGGCCGATCTCCGTGAGGAGCTTCGCGA
Organism: Arthrobacter sp. UYP4; assembly: GCF_057291175.1. NCBI lineage: Bacteria > Bacillati > Actinomycetota > Actinomycetes > Micrococcales > Micrococcaceae > Arthrobacter > Arthrobacter sp. UYP4. The sequence continues at coordinate 27,095 of NZ_JBXAVU010000001.1, read as the reverse complement.
TCTGGCCCGGAACGTCGTCGACGAGCACGGTCAGGCGTGCGAAGGAGTTGGGCGGCGTCCCGTGCTTGCCGGGCACGCGCGCCTGGCCCGCGTTCCCCTCGGACATCAGCTGCGCCATGTCGAGGCGGGCGCCGCCCGCCGTCGGGTCCTCGAGCGTGCCGATCAGGCGGTCGAGGTCCTCCCGGACGCCGTAGAGGATGTCGACGAGCCGGGCGGCGTTGGCCGACAGGATCTGCACCCACAGGCGCGGATCGCTCGCAGCGATCCGCGTGACGTCCCGCAGCCCGTTCCCCGCGAGGGAGAGTGCCTGGACGGGTGAGTCCTGCAGCCTGCTCGCGACGAGCGACGACACCACCTGCGGGAGGTGGGAGATGAGCGCGACGGCCTCGTCGTGCTCCTCGACGGACATGCGTGCGGGCACGGCGCCGAGGTCGACGGCGAGCGACTCGGCGCGCAGGACGGCCTCGGGCGCGCTGTCGGCGTGTGCGCAGAGGACCCAGGGTGCTCCGGTGAACAGCTCGGCCCGCGCGGCGACCGGACCGGACTTCTCACGGCCCGCCATGGGGTGCGTCCCCACGTAGCGGGACAGGTGCGCAGCGGCGTCCGGGGTCGCCGAGAGTTCACGCAGGACGGCTTCCTTGACGCTGCAGATGTCCACGACGACGGCGCCGGGATAGGCCAGCAGTGCCCCGGCCACCACGCGGGCGGTGACGTCGGGCGGCGTCGCCACGACCACCAGCTCGGGTGACACCGACTCGCCGGCGCCCTGCGCCTGGTCGAGGAGCCGGCCCGCACCGATGTCGCGGGCCACCGCTTCCGTCGACGGCGAGCTGTCGGACAGGACGACGTCGAGCCCGCGCGCGCGCAGGCCCAACCCGATGCTCGCCCCCAGCAGGCCCGCCCCGATGACCAGGACGGGACCGGCGAGGTGGGTTCCCTGTTCCGTGCGCGTGGACATCGGCTAGAGGCCCACCGATGCCAGCAGGTGCCCGACCTCCTGGCGCCCGAGCACGCGGATGCTGCCCTGGCGCTGGTCGCCGACCCGGATGGGTCCGAGCTGGGTGCGCACGAGGCGCTCGACGGGGTGGCCGACGGCGTCGAAGAGCCGCCGAACCACGCGGTTGCGGCCGGAGTGCAGGACGACCTCGACGAGAACGTGGCCCGGCGTCGAATCGACGAGCTTGAAGGAGTCCACCTGAGCGAGTCCGTCCTCGAGCTCGATGCCCTCCTTCATCTGGGCGCCGACACCCTGCGCCATCGGTCCGCGGACCTGGACGAGGTACGTCTTCGGGACCTCGTAGGACGGGTGGGTCAGGCGGTTGGTGAGCTCGCCGTCGTTCGTGAGCAGGAGCAGGCCCTCGGTCTCGGCGTCGAGCCTGCCGACGTGGAAGAGGCGCTCGTTCTTGTTCTTGTTCTTCAGGAAGTCGCTGATGCAGGGGCGGCCCTCCGGATCCTCCATCGTGGAGACCACCCCGCGCGGCTTGTTGAAGACGTAGTACTTCAGGTGCTCGTCCAGCTGCAGGCGGATCCCGTCCACGTGGATGGCGACCTGCTCCGGATCGACCCGCACGCCGAGCTCCGTCACGACGGTGCCGTCCACCTCGACGCGGCCGTCGAGGATCATCTCCTCGCAGACCCGGCGGGAGGCGACGCCCGCGAGCGCCATGACCTTCTGCAGGCGCACGCCCTCCGGGTTGTGGACGTCGATCTCGTCCGCAGGGCGGCTCGCACGCCTGGGCCTGGCCGGACGCACCGGTCCGAGATTCTGCCCGAACCGCTCGCGGCCGAAGGCCTTGGGTCCCGCGGGCTTCTGGCGTCCGGCGCCCTCCTGCCCGCCGGAGCGGGAGCCCGGCTTGGAGCCGGCAGCGGGGCGTCCTGGGGTCTTCGCGCCGAAGCGGCCCGACGGGGTTCCCGAGGACGGGCGGCCGGCGGCGGAACGGGCACGGCCCTCGGCGGAATCACGGCGTCCACCGCCCGCGGAGGCCGGGCGGCCTTCGGCGGAGCGGCCGCCGCGTTCTGAACGGTCCTGGGACGGACGGCCCTCGGACCGGCCGGCATCACGTCCGCCGCTGTCCTGGGACGGACGGCCCTCGGATCGGCCGCCGCGCTCTGCTCGCTCCTGGAAGGGTCGTCCCTCGGCCGGACGGCCTGCGCCCTGCGCCGAGCCGCCGCGGGGCGAGGACTTCCGGCCACGGGCAGCATCGGATGGGCGTCCGGTCGACCCGCCGCGGCGCGGCGTATTGCGTCCGGAACCGGATCCTGGCTGCTGTGTCATGTAGAAAGTCCTTCTCGTAGGTCGTGCTCAGTACGTCGTCTCGTCATACTCCCCAAGGCTCTCGAGGCCCGGCAGATGGGGAGCGATCCGGGGCAATTCGTCGACGCTGCCCAGCCCCAATCTTTCCAGAAACAGGGTGGTGGTCCCATAGAGGACCGCACCGGTCTCCGGATCGGTCTCGAGCTCGACAACCAGTCCTCGCTGGAGCAGCGTCCGGACCACCGAGTCGACATTGACGCCCCGGATCGCTGAGACCCGGGCACGGGACACCGGCTGGCGGTACGCGATGACCGCCAGGGTCTCGAGTGCTGCCTGTGAGAGCCGGGCTGACTGGCCGTCGAGCACGAAATCGGCGACAACGGAGGCGAAGTGCTTCCGGGAGAAGATGCGCCACCCGCCGGCGATGGTCCGTAGTTCGAAACCGCGCGGCGAAGTGCTCTCGGTGTTCTGGGGGCCGGACCCAGTATAGCCGTCGTACTCGCGCTGCAGTTCCACGAGTACCGCGTGCACCAGGGCCTTCGGACGCTCGAGCACTGCAGCGAGCTGTTCGTCCGTGACGGGGCGGTCGGCGACCATGAGGATCGCCTCCACCGCTCCGCGGAGCCCGCCCGGGAGTTCCTCGACGGGGATCTCCCCGCTGCCGGAATCGGCTCCGGTGGGCTCATCCATGCCGGCCCCCGTCACCGTGCGCTCCGACGAGGTCTCCTTCGAAGTCGCTCGTCAACCGTTCCGCGGTCCACCGGTGGTCCTCGGCGCTCCAGGTCACCAGCAGCTCGGACAGCGGCGCCGACTGCTCGAAGGAGATGGCGCCGTCCCGGAACAGTTCGAGCAGCGCGAGGAACCGCACCACGAGCACCAGGCGCGACGCGGCGTCCGCCGTCAGCTGCCGGAAGGACAGCGGGCCGCGGGCCAGCAGCAGGTCCTGGAGCACCACGGCCTCGTCCCGCACGCTGACCGGTGGTGCGTGGAGATGCTCGATGCTGACCTGCAGCGGCTGCTCCTGGCGCGGAGCCAGCACCTTCGCGGCGAGGGCGGCGAACTCCTCGGCGGAATGCTTCCACACGAGTTCGGGGAGGAGTCGGGTGAACGCGGGTTCGAGGGGGACGTCGCGGGGGTGGCGCGCGTCCTCCTCCTCGAGCCGCTGCGCGAGGTGCCGAGCCATCTCCTTGAACGCCCTGTACTGGAGGAGGCGGGCGAACAGGAGGTCGCGGGCTTCGAGGAGCGCGATGTCCTCCTCGTCCTCGACGGCGCCGGCCGGCAGGAGCCGCGCTGCCTTCAGGTCGAGCAGCGTGGCCGCGACGACGAGGAACTCGCTCGCCTCGTCGAGCTTCCATTCGCCCTCGGCGGCCTGGATCCTCCGGATGTGGGCGATGAACTCGTCCGTGACCTGCGCGAGGGCGATCTCCGTGATGTCGAGTTCCCGCCGTGAGATCAGGTTCAGCAGCAGGTCGAAAGGCCCGCTGAAGTTGGTGAGCTGCACCTCGAAGACAGGGCGACCCGCGGCCGCCGGCGCCGCAGTGTCGTCGCCGTCGGCCGCCGGCGCTGCGGCTCCGCCCCGGGCCCCGGGGTCCACCGTCGTCGGCCGTCCTGCCCCACGCGTGGTCATGGGCACCATCTAGCTGTACCGGGCGGACCCGGGGGCGATCGGCACTAGGGCGCTCCACCCCTGCTGATGAGCTCCTTCGCGAGCCTGCGGTAGGCGTCGGCTCCGGAGTGGTTCGCCGCATAGGACGTGATGGGCTCGGCGGCCACGGTCGCGTCCGCGAACTTGATGGTGCGCTTGATGACGGTCTCGAAGACCTTGTCCCCGAACGCCTCCACGAGGCGCGCGATGACTTCGCGGCTGTGCAGGGTTCGCGCGTCGTACATCGTGGCGAGCACGCCGTCGATCTGGAGCCTCGGGTTCAGGCGGTCCTGCACCTTCTCGATGGTCTCGACCAGCAGCGCGACGGCACGCAGGGCGAAGAACTCGCAGATCAGCGGGATGATGACCCCGTGTGCCGCGGTGAGGGCGTTGACCGTCAGCAGTCCGAGGGAGGGCTGGCAGTCGATCAGGATGACGTCGTAGTCATCCGACACCTTGCGCAGCGCGCGGTCGAGGACCTGCTCGCGGGCCACCTCGTTGACGAGCTGCACCTCGGCGGCGGACAGGTCGATGTTCGCCGGCAGCAGGTCGATGTTCTCGATCGCGGTGTGCTGGATGGCGTCGTGGATGGTCACCTTCCGGTCCATCAGCACGTTGTACACCGTCACGTCGAGTTCGTGCGGGTTGGTGCCGAGGCCCGCGGACAGGGCGCCCTGGGGGTCGAAGTCGACCAGCAGGACCTTCCGTCCGGCCTCCGCGAGCGCCGCGCCCAGGTTGATGGTCGACGTCGTCTTCCCGACGCCGCCCTTCTGGTTGACCATCGCGATGACCCGCGCCGGGCCGTGCGACTCCAGGACCCTCGGCTCGGGGAATTCCGTCACAGGGCGGCCGGTCGGGCCCAGTCCCGCGTCCACTGCGCTGGGCAGAGTTGTGGAACCCTGTTCACTACTCACGTTGTTCTCCACGCTTCCATCAGAATCGGTGCGGGCCGGTCGACGATCCAACGCGAGCGGCATTTCTCATAGTCAACGGTACAACGCCCACGGCGACCGCCGTGGCGGGCCCTGCTGTTCGGGCGCGAGCCTTGAACCTCGACCAGAGGTCGAAGGTCGGTCCGACGGACGGGCGCCGAGTGCCGCGCCGTGCCGGCAGGCACCGGTTCGCGGCCGCCGGACGGAGACGGCGACGCCCCGGAAGCAATCCGGGGCGTCGCCGTCGTCTCGTTGCGGACCTCCGTCCGACAGGTGCGTGCGTCAGGGAGCGGTGTTCCCCCGGACGGCGGCCTCGGTCCTGGCCTCCGCGCCGTCCTCGACGTCGTCGTTGTCGAAGCGGTGATCGGTGCTCATCGTGGTCTCGTCGAACGGCAGGCGTCCCTCGAGGACCTCGTCGACGCGGCCCCGGTCGATCTCCCTGGTCCAGGTCCCGATCAGGACGGTGGCGACGGCGTTGCCGGTGAAGTTCGTCAGGGCACGGGCCTCGGACATGAACCGGTCGATACCGACGATCAGGCCGACACCGTCCACCAGGTCGGGGCGGTGCGACTGCAGGCCGCCGGCAAGGGTCGCGAGACCGGCACCTGTGACGCCGGCCGCACCCTTGGAGGCGATGATCATGAAGATCAGGAGGGAGATCTGCTCGCCGAGGGCCAGCGGCTTGCCCAGGGCTTCCGCGACGAAGAGCGAGGCCATCGTGAGGTAGATGGCGGTCCCGTCCAGGTTGAAGGAGTACCCGGTGGGGACGGTCACGCCGACCACGGGCTTGGAGATACCGAGGTGTTCCATCTTCGCGATGAGGCGGGGCAGCGCCGCTTCGGAGGACGAGGTGCTGAAGATGAGCAGGTACTCGCGGCCGAGGTACTTCATCAGCTTCAGGATGTTGACGCCGGTGGCGAGCTTCAGCAGCCCGCCGAGGATGACGACGATGAAGAGGATGCAGGTGATGTAGAACGCGATCATCAGGGTGGCCATGCTGATGATCGCCTGGATGCCGGTCTCACCGACCACGGCCGCGATGGCGCCGAAGGCGCCGATGGGCGCGAGCCACATGATCATGACGAGGATGCGGAAGACCAGTGCCTGGATGTGTCCGATGCCGCGGAGGACCGGCTTGCCCGCCGAGCCCATCTTCTGCAGGGCGAAGCCGACGAGCAGCGCGACGAACAGGGTCTGCAGGATGCTCGGCCCGGTCAGAGCCGACAGGAGTGTCGTCGGGATGATGCTGAGCAGGAAGCCGACGGTGCCGCCCTCGCCGCCCTCGGCGGACTCCGGCACCTCGTAGGTCGAGGACGAGATGTCGAGGCCCTCGCCGGGCTGGATGAGGTTGCCCACGACGAGGCCGATGGCGAGCGCGAAGGTGGACATGAGGATGAAGTAGCCGAGTGCCAGGCCACCCACCTTGCCGACCGTCGCAGCCTTGGCGATGGAACCGATACCGAGCACGATGGTGCAGAAGATGATGGGGGCGATCATCATCTTGATGAGGTTGATGAAGCCCGTCCCGAGCGGCTTGAGCGCCTTCGCGAATTCGGGGGCGGCCAGGCCGAGGATCGCGCCGAGCACCACGGCGACGATGACCGCGATGTAGAGGAAGTGGGTCTTGTCGACCCGCTTGCGGGGTTGTGCGGGTCCGCTGTCGGACCGCGATGGCGCCATAGCCATGGTGTCTCCCTAGGTGTTCGGCCGCCCGGTGGCGCCGGCGGGGAAGGTCGTTCTTCGTCCGCGGGGGAGGTACCAGGAAGCGTACTGTTGAGTATTTCCCCATCATCATCGCATCGGGCGTGACCGGGGTCACGATTGAGTTCATACTGGTCGTGGCCCGGCGCCGGGGCGCGGCGGCCCGGTCCCGGACCGGCAGGAACCGGAAGGAGCAGGATCACGGCGTGAGTCGATGGAGCCTCGCCCAGCAGTTCTTCGTGGCCCAACTCCTGTTCATCCTCGTCCTTGCCGCTGCCCTCTCGGTCATCCTCTACGCGGACGCCGAACAGGGCGTCAACGACGCCACGGCCGAACGCATGGTCGCGGTCGCCACGGCCATCGCCCTCGAACCGGCGGTCCTCGAAGCCGTCGAGGGGCCTGATCCCTCGGCCACCCTGCAGCCCTACGCCGTGGACGTCATGGACCGGCTGGGCGTGGACTTCATCACGATCATGGACACCGACAGGACGCGCTTCACGCACCGCACCCCGGAGCAGATCGGCAGGCCCTACATCGGCTCGGTCTCCGAGGCGCTGGCCGGCCGGACGCAGACCGAGACCTACGCCGGCACCCTCGGCCCGTCCATCCGGTCCATCGTCCCCGTGGTCGACGACGGCGGGGCGGTGCGGGCGATGGTCGCGGCGGGCATCACGGTGGATCGTGCCGCCATCGCACGGAACGCGCAGCTCCCCCTGGTCGCGTTCATCGCACTCGGCGCACTCGCCCTCGGCGCGCTGGCCTCCTACCTGCTCAGCCGACGACTGCGGGATGCGACGCTGGGAATGGGACCCGCCGAGCTCTCGCGCACCTTCGTGTTCTACGATTCCGTGCTCCACTCCGTCCGCGAGGGCCTCCTGCTGACCGATGCGGCCGGCTCCCTCGTCCTCTACAACGACCAGGCCGCGCGGCTCCTCGGACTGGACGGGACACGGAAGCCGATACCGGCGTCGCACCTCGCGGTCGCACCGTCCCTGCGGGACCTCCTCGGTTCGGGGCGGCGGGCGCGCGACGAGGTACACCTGACCGAGAGCCGGGTGCTCGTGGTCAACCAGGAACCCGCCGTCCCGCCGTCCATCCCCGGGCGGGCCGTCCATCCGCACGGGGCGCTCGGCACCGTCACGACCCTGCGGGACCACACGGAGATCGAGGCCCTGACCGGACAGGTCGAGACCATGCGCACCCTCACCGATGCCCTCCGCTCGCAGACCCACGAACACGCCAACCGCCTGCACACGATCGTGTCGCTCGTGGAACTCGGCAGGAGCGCGGACGCCATCGACTTCGCCACCCGGGACCTGCAGCAGTCCCAGCGCCTCACCGACGAGGTGGTCGAGGCCATCGACGAGCCCTTCCTCGCGGCCCTGCTGGTGGGCAAGGCCGCGCAGGCCAACGAGCGCGGGATCACCCTGACCTCGCAGATCGCACCCGACGCGCAGGCCGGGTCGCTGAACCCCGTGGACCTCGTGACGATCATCGGCAACCTCCTCGACAACGCCTTCGACGAAGCGGCCGGTTCGGAGGAATCCCGCGTCCTCCTCGTCGTCCGCCGCCTGGCGGGCGGGAACGGCACGGCCGAACTCGAGATCGTCGTCGAGGACAGCGGGAACGGCCTCCCCGACTCCGAGAAGGCGAAGGTGTTCGAGGTCGGCTACAGCACGAAGCAATCGGCGGAGGACACCGGTGCCGGCCGCGGTTTCGGGCTGGCGCTGGTCCGGCAGGCCGTCCAGCGCTTCGCGGGCACGCTCGAGGTGACGGACACGGAGGACGGCGGGGCCCGCTTCATGGTTCGGCTCCCCTACCCTGGGGCTCCCGCGGGCACCCCGGACCGGTCGGGTCCGCCGGCCGTGCGCCTGGCCGTCGACGGGGGCCACCCGTGAGCGCAATCCGTGTCCTGGTCGTCGAGGACGATCCGGTGGCCGCGGACGCCCATGCGGAGTACGTCCGGCGGCTCGACGGGTTCGAGCTCGTCGGCGTCGCCCGGAGTGGGGCGGAGCTCGCGGTCTTCCTCCAGCCGTCCGGCGAGGCACCGGGCAGGGCCGACCTCGTCGCGGACCTCATGCTGCTCGACATGAACCTGCCGGATGCCCACGGTCTCGACATCATCCGCCGGATCCGCGGGCTCGGTCTGCCGCTCGACATCATCGCCATCACGGCGGTGCGGGATCTGCACGTGGTGCGCTCCGCCATCTCGTCCGGCATCGTGCAGTACCTCATCAAACCCTTCACGTACTCGGCGTTCAGGGAGAAACTCGGCACCTACCGGGACTTCCGCCAGAACCTGGTGGAGCAGGCGACCGCCACCACGCAGGCCGAGGTGGACCAGGCGTTCGCCTCGCTCCGGCCCGCCACCGCCGCCACCCTGCCCAAGGGACTCTCCGCAGAGACCCTCCGCGCGGTCTCGCGCCTGCTGAAGTCGCTGCAGGAACCCACGTCCGCCATCGAGGTGTCGGAGGCGCTGTCCATGTCCAGGGTCACCGCGCGGCGGTACCTGGAGTACCTCGCGGACCAGCAGTCCGTCCTCCGCACGCCCCGCTACGGCACGAGGGGACGCCCCGAGTTCGAGTACAGCTGGGCGCGGAACAGCGCGGACCGCTAGCCCTGCAGACGGGTCATTCTGCGGGCACGGGCCGCAGCAGCGGCTCCAGCACGGCGAGGACCGCCGGGTCCTCGATCGTCGAGGGCACCGCATAGGGCTCCCCGGCTGCCATCTGCCGCATGGTCTTCCGCAGGATCTTGCCCGACCTGGTCTTCGGGAGGGCGTCCACCACCACGGCGGACCTGAAGTCGGCCACGGGACCGATCGTGCCGCGGACCATGGCCACGAGTTCGGCTTCCAGGTCCGTGGGATCGACCGACACCCCGGCTTTGAGGACCACGTAGCCGCTTGCACGCTGGCCCTTGAGCGGATCCCGGAGGCCGAGCACGGCGCACTCGGCGACGGCCGGATGCTGCGCGAGAACCTGTTCGATGGCCCCCGTCGAGAGCCTGTGGCCCGCGACGTTGATGACGTCGTCGGTCCGTCCCATCACGAAGACGTAGCCGTCCTCGTCCATGTAGCCCGAGTCCCCGCTCGTGTAGTAGCCCTCGAAGGCGGCCAGGTAAGAGTCCCGGTACCGCGCGTCGCTCCCCCACAGGGTCGGGAGGGTGCCCGGCGGCAACGGAAGCCGCAGGGCGATGCCGCCCTCGGTACCCGCCGGGACGGGGGTGCCGTGCTGGTCCAGGATGACGACGTCGAACCCCGGGGACGGCAACGACGGCGAGCCGGGCTTCAGCGGCACGCCGCCGAAGCCGCGTGGACTGGCGCAGATGGGCCAGCCCGTCTCCGTCTGCCACCAGTTGTCGACGACGGGTGTGCCGAGGACATCGGCGACCCACGCGGACGTACCGGTGTCGAGCCGCTCCCCCGCCGAGAAGAGGGTTTCGAGGGCGGACAGGTCGTGGGAGCGCAGGAGCGCGCCGTCCGGATCGGCGCGGCGAATGGCCCGCAGTGCCGTAGGCGCGGTGAACAGCACCCTGACGCCGTGCTGTTCGATCAGCCGGCCGAAAGCACCGGCGTCGGGGGTCCCCACGGGCTTGCCCTCGTACAGGATGGTCGTGGCGCCGGCCAGGAGCGGCCCGTACACGATGTAGGAGTGGCCCACGACCCAGCCGACGTCGGAGGCGGTGAGCATCGCGTCCCCCGGCCCGATGCCGAAGATCTCCCGCATGGACCACGTGAGCGCGACGGCGTGGCCTCCGTTGTCGCGGACCACTCCCTTCGGGGCGCCCGTCGTGCCCGAGGTGTAGAGGATGTAGAGGGGATCCGTCGCAGCGACCCCGACCGGGTCGACCGGCTCGGCCGCGGCGACGGCGTCGTCCCAGTCCACCCAGCGGCTGCCGGACTGCCGGTAGTCCCCGATACGGTGCACGAAGCCCTCGCGTGCCTTGGCGACGACGGGTGTCCCGGTACTGTCCGCGAGGGCGAGTGCCTCCTGCACCGCCGGCAGGTATTCCACGCGTCGCCCGGGTTCCAGCCCGCCCGACGCCGTGACGACGGCGGCGGGCCGGGCGTCGCGGATGCGGGCTGCCAGCTCCGCCGGGGCGAAGCCGCCGAACACCACGGAGTGCACGGCACCGAGGCGTGCGGCGGCGAGCATGGCCACCACGGCCTCGGGGATCATCGGCAGGTAGACCAGCACCCGGTCGCCCTTCCCGACGCCCAGCCCTGCCAGCACGCCGGCGAAGACGGCGACCTCGTCCCGCAGGCCGGCATAGGTGTACGAGCGGGTCGTGCCCAGCATCGCCGAATCGTGGACCAGCGCCACCCGGTCGCCGTGGCCCGCCTCGACATGCCGGTCGAGGGCGTTGTAGCTCGTGTTCAGGGAAGCATCCGGGAACCATCGGTAGAGCGGGGCGGCGGAGGCATCGAGGGCGGCGACCGGCGGCGTGCTCCAGTCGACGGCGCGGGCAGCCTCGAGCCAGAAGGCCTCGGGGTCCGCGAGGCTCGCAGCGTGCAGTCGTCGGTACTGGTCCGGCCCTCCGGTGTCGTGTCCGTCCCGGGATGCTGCAGCAGCCATGATCGCCCCTCGTCGCGCGTGGTGGGGGAACAGTATCACGGCCGTTCCGCGACTCTTTCTGTATACACAGGGAGGAGTCGACGCCGTCCCGACGGGCCCAGCGTGGACTTCGTGCTGCTTCTTGTATACATTGAGGAGGAAGAGCGCTCGTAGCGCGAGCGCGGACAGGACGACGGGGAGGACGCCGATGCGGGCCAGCGACCGCGCCTACTCCCTGCTCCGCTCCGACATCGTGGAGTGGAGACTCGCCCCCGGCGAGCTGCTCGCGGAGGTGGAACAGTCCGCCCGGCTGGGTGTGTCGCGGACCCCTGTGCGTGAGGCACTGTCCCGGCTCGTCGCCGAAGGTCTGGCCACCCCGCACAGCGGGCGCGGGGTGGTCGTCTCCGCGATCTCCCTCGACGCCGTCACGGACCTGTTCGACGTGCGGCTGCCCCTGGAGTGCGCCGCCGTCCGGCTCGCCGCCCGTCGCGGGGACCACGCGGTGTTCGCCGCGCTCGCCGACGAGTTCGCGGCGTCCGGGAGACTCATCGAGGGCGACGGTGGCGGGCAGGACGCATATTACGGACTCGTCGCGCGGCTCGACCGGGCCGTCGACGAGGCCGCACTCAATCCGTACCTCCTCCAGGCGCAGAAACCCATCCGCACCCATCTGGCGCGGGTCCGCCGACTCGCCCGGGACAACCCGCGCCGACTCCTGGCCTCGGCACGCGAACACGAGCAGATCGCGCTCGCGCTGAGCGCCGGACACGCCGACCTCGCGGAGGCCTCGATGCGCGTGCACCTCCACAACAGCCTGCAGCACCTCCTGTCCCCACCCACCGGGGACCATGACACGTCGCCGAACCATCGAGAGGAACACCATGGTTGACATCCATCCCGTCCGCGTCCACCGCAGCGAGGAGAACCTGCCCCGGACCGGGCAGCTCGCGTGGAAGATCGCCGACGTCGCAGCGGACGACGTCGAGGTCACCCCGGAGGTCACCGACATGGTGATCAACCGCATCATCGACAACGCCTCCGTCGCCGTCGCGTCGCTGAACCGTGCCCCGGTCGTCGCGGCCCGCGCCCAGGCGTCGAGCCACCCCGTGTCCGCGCACGGCTCGGGTGCGTCCGTCTTCGGCATCGACTCCCCCGTCTCGGCCGAGTGGGCCGCCTGGGCCAACGGCGTCGCAGTGCGTGAACTCGACTACCACGACACCTTCCTCGCCGCCGACTACTCCCACCCGGGGGACAACATCCCGCCGATCCTCGCGGCCGCTCAGCACACCGGCGCCTCCGGCCGGGACCTCGTGCGGGCGATCGCCACGGGCTACGAGATCCAGGTCGACCTCGTGAAGGCCATCTGCCTGCACGAGCACAAGATCGACCACGTGGCCCACCTCGGCCCCTCCGCCGCGGCAGGCATCGGCACGCTCCTCGGCCTCGACCGCGACGTCGTCTTCCACGCCGTCGGCCAGGCCCTGCACACCACGACGGCGACGCGCCAGTCCCGCAAGGGCGAGATCTCGACCTGGAAGGCCCACGCCCCGGCCTTCGCCGGCAAGATGGCCGTGGAGGCGGTCGACCGCGCCATGCGGGGCCAGACCTCCCCCACCCCGATCTACGAGGGCGAGGACGGCGTGATCGCCTGGCTGCTCGACGGGCCTGAAGCCTCCTACGACGTGCCCCTGCCGGCGCCGGGTGAAGCCAAGCGTGCCATCCTCGACACCTATACGAAGGAGCACTCCGCCGAGTACCAGGCACAGGCCTGGATCGACCTCGCGCGGCGCCTCCACGGCTCCCATCCGGAGGTGACGGACCCGGAGAACGTCGCGTCCGTCGTCATCGCCACATCGCACCACACCCACAACGTCATCGGGTCCGGCGCCAACGACCCGCAGAAGTACGATCCGACCGCCTCGCGGGAGACGCTCGACCACTCGATCCCCTACATCTTCACCGTGGCCCTGCAGGACGGCCGCTGGCACCACGAGGACTCCTACGCCCCGGCCCGCGCTGCCCGTCCGGACACCGTGGCACTCTGGCACAAGGTCACCACCGTCGAGGACCCCGAGTGGACCCGTCGGTACCACTCCCTGGACATCGCGGAGAAGGCGTTCGGCGGCAGGGTGGAGATCACCCTGACCGACGGCACCGTCATCACCGACGAGATCGCGGTGGCGGATGCGCACCCCCTCGGTGCACGGCCCTTCGCACGGGCCGACTACGTCGCCAAGTTGCGGATGCTGGCGGCAGGCATCGTCGACGACACCGAGCTCGACCGCTTCCTCACCGCCGTCGAGCAGCTGCCGGATCTCCCGGCCGGTTCGCTCGGGCAGCTCAACATCGTCGCCCGCCCCGGGTACCTCGATGCGGCCGCCGCGCCGCAGGGACTCCTGTAGGCCGCCGTGCTGTACTCGAGCGTGCCACCCGAGCAGAAGCGCCGGACACTCCGGGAGTCCCTGGCCTCCGGTCGGCTCCAGCAGTTCCCCGGCGCCTTCAACCCCCTGTCGGCCCGCCTCATCGGGGACAGGGGGTTCGACGGCGTCTACATCTCCGGGGCCGTGATCGCGGCCGATCTCGGGCTGCCGGACATCGGCCTGACCACCCTCACCGAGGTCGCACACCGCGCCGGCCAGATCGCCCGCATGACCGACCTGCCGTGCATCGTCGACGCCGACACGGGCTTCGGAGAACCGATGAACGTCGCCCGCAGCGTCCAGGAGCTCGAGAACGCCGGACTCGCCGGCTGCCACATCGAGGACCAGTTCAACCCGAAGCGCTGCGGCCACCTCGACGGCAAGAACGTCGTCGACCTCGACACCGCCGTCAAGCGCATCCGCGCAGCAGCCGACGCCCGGCGTGACCCGGACTTCCTCATCATGGCCCGCACCGACATCCGGGGGACGGACACGCTCGAAGCGGCCCAGGAACGGTCCCGGGCGCTCGTGGACGCCGGGGCGGACGCCATCTTCCCCGAAGCGATGCGCAGCCTCGAGGAGTTCCGGGCCATCCGGGAGGCCGTCGACGTGCCGATCCTGGCCAACATGACGGAGTTCGGCAAGAGCGATCTCTTCACCGTCGACCAGCTGCAGGACGCGGGCGTGACCATGGTGATCTACCCGGTCACCCTGCTCCGCAGTGCGATGGGCGCCGCCGAGCGTACGCTGGACTCGATCAGGGCCCACGGGACGCAGGAGGCGGTCGTGGGAGAGATGCAGACGCGCAGCCGCCTGTACGACCTGGTGGACTACGAGGGGTACAACCGCTTCGACTCCTCCGTCTTCAACTTCGAGGTGCCGGAGGGGCGCCACCGCGACGGCGGAGCGCACCGTTGACCATCGCCGACGCGCTGTCGCCGGCTCCAGGACCGAATTCCCAGAAGGAGCAGCCGTGACCGGACCAGAGATCCACAAGGGGCTTGCCGGGGTAGTCGTCGACTACACCGCCATCTCGAAGGTCAACCCGGAGACCAATTCCCTGCTGTACCGGGGGTACCCCGTGCAGGAACTGGCAGGGCACCGCGACTTCGAGGACGTTGCCTACCTGCTGTGGAACGGCGACCTGCCCGACGCCGCCGAACGGCAGCGCTTCGACGCCGTCGAACGCGCGCACCGGAGCCTACCGGAGAACGTGATCGCCGCGATCGACCTGCTGCCCGCCACCGCGCACCCCATGGACGTCGCGCGGACGGCCGTGTCCGTCCTGGGCGCCTGCCATCCGCTGGCGGGAGACGATTCCGTCGAGGCGAACATGGAGAAGGCCGCCGCACTGTTCGCCGCCTTCCCCGCGGTCGTCGCCTACGACCAGCGCCGTCGCCGCGGCCAGGCGCTCGTGGAGCCCCGCGACGACCTCGGCTACTCGGCGAACTTCCTCTGGATGACCTTCGGGGAGGAAGCCCCCGCCGAGGTGGTGCACGCGTTCGACGTCTCGATGGTCCTGTACGCCGAGCACTCCTTCAACGCGTCGACGTTCGCCGCGCGGGTCATCACCTCGACGCTCTCCGACCTGCACTCCGCTGTCACCGGCGCCATCGGCGCGCTCAAGGGTGCATTGCACGGCGGTGCGAACGAGGCCGTCATGCACACGTTCGAGGAGATCGGCATCCGCGAGGACGAGTCCGCGGAGGACGCCGCGGCACGTGCCAAGGCCTGGATGGAGGAGGCCCTGGCGGCCAAGAAGAAAGTCATGGGCTTCGGGCACCGTGTCTACAAGAACGGGGACTCGCGCGTCCCGACGATGAAATCCGCGCTCGACGCGATGATCGGATACTACGGACGCAGCGAGATCCTCGGGCTGTACTCAGGACTCGAGACCGCGATGGACGAGGCCAAAGGCATCAAGCCCAACCTCGACTATCCGGCCGGCCCCACCTACCACCTGATGGGCTTCGATACGGAGATGTTCACTCCGCTGTTCATCGCCGCGCGGATCACCGGGTGGACAGCGCACATCATGGAACAGGTGGCGTCGAACTCGCTCATCCGTCCCCTGAGCCTCTACAACGGCCCGGACGAACGGCACGTGGGCGGGAGCTGAGCAACGGGAGCCGGCGGCACCCCACCGTGCCGTCGGCACGCACCCGGTCATTCCAGGACGGCGCTGTCCACCGCTTCGTTGTCGGGAGCCATGACGATGCGCGCGTCGACCGGATGCCCGTCGAGCAGCGCCGGGATCCAGTGGGGGCCGTCCTGCCACATGCCGCTCCACGGCAGTGCGTCGACGGCGTACCAGCGCGGCTCGATCTCCTCGCCGGCCACCGGCAGGGCGTTCCCGGCATCCGCCGTGAAGAGGTGCGCGGCCATGTTCCAGCCCGGCTGGGCCGGGAACGACCAGGTGATCCGTCCGGCACTGCGGACATCGGCGGCCGAGAGCTGAATCCCGCTCTCCTCGGCGACCTCGCGGACCGCCGCATCGACCGCGGATTCCTGCCCGTCGATCTTCCCGCCCAGGGCCACGACCCGGCCCGTCCCGAAACCGGTGCGCTTCAGTCCGAGCAGGACCTCCCGTACGCCGTCGTGGACCCGGAAGAGGAAGCAGAGGGCCACGTTGCGGTACGCGATCCCGTCGATGGTCTGCCACTCGCCGGGGAGAGCGGGTGTTCCGGGTACGCCCGTCGCCCGTGCCATGTCAGGCGCGGGCCCGGGGGTGCGCGGCGGCATACACTTCCCGCAGTGTCTCCGCGGTGACCAGCGTGTAGACCTGGGTGGTCGTGACGGAGGCATGCCCGAGCAGTTCCTGGACCACGCGCACGTCGGCACCACCCTCCAGCAGGTGGGTCGCGAAGGAGTGCCGGAGCGTGTGCGGGGAGACGTCCCGCTGCACCGCCGCCCGCTCCGTCGCCGACTTCAGGATGCTCCACGCGCTCTGGCGGCTCAGGCGCCCACCGCGCGTGTTGAGGAAGAGCGCCGGGCTGCCCTTGCCCTTCGCGGCGAGAGCGGGGCGCCCCTGCACGAGGTAGGTGTCGACCGCACGGGCCGCGTAGGAGCCCACGGGCACGAGTCGCTCCTTCGAGCCCTTGCCGGTGAGCCGGACGACGGCGGGACCGTCGACCACGTCCGTGACGGAGACGTCGTCGACGTCCAGGCCCACCGCCTCACTGATCCGGGCCCCGGTGGAATACAGGAACTCGAGGAGAGCACGGTCCCGCCGGCCCGACGGCGTCCCGGTGTCGACGGCCTCCAGGATGCGCACGACGTCGGCCACGGGGATGGCCTTCGGCAGGCGCCGGCCCGTCATGGGCGGGTGGACCTCGCGTGCCGGGTCACCCTCGGTGACCCCCTCCAGGGCCCAGAAGCGATGCAGCCCGCGGACGGCGACGATGGTTCGCGCGGCAGAACGCGGGCTCAGGGCCGACAGCCCGTCCTCCCCCGAGACGACGGCCTGCGCGAAGGCCGACACGTCGTGTCGGCTAATCCTCGCTGCCTCGTCCACGCCGCGCCCGTCGAGGAAGGCCTCATAGCGCCGCAGGTCGCGGCGATAGGCGGCGAGCGTGTTGGCGGACAGTCCCCGCTCCACGGACATGTGCTGCAGGTAGTCCCGGACGAGGCCCGACAGCGGTCCGGACTCCGCGCCGGACTCCGCGCCGCCGGTGGACACGTCGGACTCCGCACCGCCGGTGGACACGTCGCCGGTGGACACGTCGCCGGTGGACACGTCGGACTCCGCGCCGCCGGTGGACACGTCGGCCAGGAGCACCGGCACGCCGGACCGTACCGCACCGGCCTCCCCGGTCCGGTCCGGCAGCGTCGCCCCCGCAGTCGGGTCCGGCACCGTCGTCAGGCCTCGAGCACGGCGCCGTGCGGCCAGGTGGAATGCCGGCTGGGGTGCTCGGGCCAGGGCGTCGTGGCCGGCCGGAGGTCCACGAAGCCGTTCTCCCGGGCCACCCGGGCCGCGAGGATCGCAGCAGCCGCGGACGGACTGTGGATGCGGCCTTCGAGCACGCCGTCCACCGCGGCGTCGAGGTCAACCCACCGGAGTTCGATCTCGGCCTCCTCGTGGGTGCGGGTATGGCGGTCCGCCTCGGGCACCTCACCGATACCCCGCGCGAGGTACACGCGCAGCGCCTCGGAGGAGGACCCGGGTGAGAGGAAGAGATCGACGAGGACGTGCCACTGCCGGGCGGTGAGGTCGGCCTCCTCGGCGAGCTCGCGGGCGGCGGCCTCGACGAACTCCTCACCCTCCTCGTCGAGGAGGCCGGCGGGGATCTCCCACAGCGCCATGCGCACCGGGTGCCGGTACTGGCGCAGGAGGAGCACCTGCCCGTCGTCGTCGAGCACCAGCACGGCGACGGCCCCGGGGTGCCGGATGAAGTCGCGCGTGATGGACTCGCCGTCGTCCGTGAGGGTGAACTCCTCGCTGACGACGTCCCACACCCGCCCCTCGTAGACCGTGGTGGTCCCGAGGAGCCTGCGCGGGCTCTGCTCGTCGCCGAACGTGGCGTCGTCGTTGCCGACCGGCTGCACGGTCAGGCCTTCGCGCCGCGGCGCTCGAGGGCCGCCTTGACGAGGCCCGCGAAGAGCGGGTGCGGCCGCGTGGGACGCGACCCCAGTTCGGGGTGCGCCTGCGTGGAGACGTAGTAGGGGTGGACTTCCTTCGGCAGTTCGGCGAACTCGACGAGCTTGCCGTCCGTCGTCGTCCCGGAGAAGACGAGGCCGGCGTCGGCGATCTGCTGGCGGAACTCGTTGTTCACCTCGTAGCGGTGGCGGTGCCGTTCGAACACCGTGGTCTTGCCGTAGGTCCCGGCGATGACGGAGCCCTCCTGGAGCTTCGCCTCCCAGCGGCCCAGGCGCATCGTGCCGCCCATGTCCCCCTCGCCGGCCACGATGTGGAGCTGCTCGGCCATCGTCGCGATCACCGGGTACTCCGTGTCCGGTTCGAACTCGCTGGAGGACGCGCCCTCGAGTCCGACCACGTTCCTGGCGTACTCGATGACCATGCACTGCAGGCCCAGGCACAGGCCGAGGGTCGGGATCCTGTTCTCGCGGGCGTAGGTCAGCGCTCCGAGCTTCCCCTCGAGTCCGCGGATGCCGAAGCCGCCCGGGATGCACACCGCGTCCACGCCGTCGAGGGCCTTCTTCGCCCCCTCGGGCGTCTGGCACTCGTCGGAGGGGACCCACTTGATCGTGACCTTCGCCTTGTTCGCGAAGCCACCCGCCCGCAGTGCCTCGGTGACCGACAGGTAGGCGTCGGGGAGGTCGATGTACTTGCCGACGAGCGCGACCTCGACCTGGTGCTTCGGGTTGTGGACGGCCTCGAGGAGCTTGTTCCACTTGGTCCAGTTGACGTCCTTGAACTTCAGGTCGAGCGACTGGACGATGTAGGCGTCGAGGCCCTGGGCGTGCAGGGTCTTCGGGATGTCGTAGATGCTGGGCGCATCCGCGGCGTTGACGACGGCGTCGAGGTCGACGTCGCACATGCGGCCGATCTTCTCCCGCATCGCCGCGGGGACCTCGCGATCCGAGCGGATGACGATGGCGTCGGGCTGGATACCGATGGAGCGCAGCATCGCGACGGAGTGCTGGGTGGGCTTGGTCTTCAGTTCCTGGGACGGGCCGATGTACGGGACCAGCGAGACGTGCAGGAAGAAGACGTTGTTCCGGCCGATGTCCTGGCGGACCTGGCGGGCCGACTCGAGGAAGGGCTGCGACTCGATGTCACCGACCGTGCCACCGATCTCCGTGATGATGACATCGGGCGCCTTCTTGCCCGGTGCCCCTTCGGCCGGCAGGCGCATGCGCCGCTTGATCTCGTCCGTGATGTGCGGGATGACCTGGACGGTGTCTCCGAGGTACTCCCCGCGGCGTTCCTTCGCGATGACCGTCGAGTAGACCTGGCCCGTCGTGACGTTCGCCGAACCGTCGAGGTTCTCGTCGAGAAACCGTTCGTAGTGCCCGATGTCGAGGTCGGTTTCGGAGCCGTCGTCCGTGACGAACACCTCGCCGTG
The DNA here is from genome assembly GCF_057291175.1 of Arthrobacter sp. UYP4. Lineage (NCBI taxonomy): Bacteria > Bacillati > Actinomycetota > Actinomycetes > Micrococcales > Micrococcaceae > Arthrobacter > Arthrobacter sp. UYP4. Next base: position 7,561 of record NZ_JBXAVU010000001.1, on the reverse strand, counting down.
CTGGAAGGGGTTCATCGTGCCGGGGTCGACGTTGAGGTAGGGATCAAGCTTCTGCATCGTCACGGAGAGGCCGCGCGCCCTCAGGAGGTGACCCAGGCTGGAAGCCGTCAGTCCCTTGCCGAGTGAGGAGGCCACGCCGCCAGTCACGAAGATGTGCTTGGTCGTTGCGGATTTAAGGAACCGGGAGTTTATTTGCTGCGCCACGGAATTCAAGCCTATCACCGAGCGGAGGTGCGGGCGGCATCGGCGAGGAGCTCCTCGGCGTGGGCGCGTGCCGATGCCGAGTCCTCCTGGCCTGCGAGCATCCTGGCCAGCTCCCGCACGCGCTCGTCGTCGGGCAGCACCTCGACATCGCTGGCGGTGACGCCACCGCCGTCCCCGTCCCGCGACACGTTCTTCGTGACGCGGATGTGCCGCGCCGCGAAGGCCGCGACCTGCGGGAGGTGCGTCACCACGATGACCTGCACGTGCTCCGCCAGCATCGCGAGGCGTCGGCCGATCTCGACGGCGGCCTTGCCGCCCACGCCGGCGTCCACCTCGTCGAAGACGAAGGTCGGTACGGGGTCCACCGCCGCGAGGACCACCTCGATGGCGAGCATGACCCGCGAGAGCTCGCCGCCGGATGCTCCCTTGCCCAGTGCGCGCGGTGCCGACCCGGGGTGCGGCTGCAGGTTGAAGGCGATGTCGTCGGCACCGTGGAGAGTCAGCGCCTCTGCCGGCGTGACCTCGATCAGCAGCTGGGCGTCCGGCATCGCGAGGGCGGTGAGCTCGTCGCTGACCTTCTCGGCCAGGCTCTCGGCAGCGGCGCGGCGCAGGGACGACAGCGCGTCCGCGAGTTCGTGCACCTGCCGGTCGAGGCCGTCGATGACGTCGTCGAGCTCCTCCACGCGGGAGGAGTCGCCACTGAGTTCGAGCAGGCGCTTGACGGCGTCCTCCTGCCAGGTCAGCACCTCGTCGATGCTCGGGGCATACTTCCGCACGAGGACGGAGAGTGCCGCACGGCGGGATTCGACCTCCTCCAGCCTGCCGGCGCCCTCGCCGTCGAGGGCTGTCCCGTATCCCGCCAGTTCGGCGGAGATGTCGGCCAGCAGGTAGCCGACCTCCGCGAGCCGCTCCGCGAGCTTCCCGAGGTCCGCGTCGTGCTCGGCGACCGCCTCGAGCTGGCGCTTGGCCTCGTCCACCAGTGACACGGCGTCCGCGCTGGCTCCGATGTCTTCCGAGACGAGCGCCTGGTGGGCCACGAGTGCTGCGGTCCGCAGTTCCTCCAGGTTGCCCAGCCGCATCGATTCGGCCTTCAGCGCGGCGTCCTCCCCCGGCTGGGGGTCGAGGTCGCCGATCTCCGTCAGCGCCGCCTCCAGGCCCTCGGCCTCGCGCAGCCGCTCCCGCGCCTCGCTCCTCAGCCGGTCACGCTCGGCCAGGGCGTCCCGCCACCGGCGGAAGGCGTCCGCGTAGTCCCGCAGCGCCTCCTCGACGGGCTTGCCGCCGAACTTGTCCAACGCCTGCCGCTGCGCCGGGGCGCCCTTGAGCCGCAGCTGGTCGGACTGCCCGTGCACGACGACGAGTTCGTCCCCCAGTTCGGCGAGGACGCCGACGGGAGCGGCCCGCCCGCCGACGTACGCCCGGCTGCGCCCCTCGCTCGTGACGGTGCGGGCGAGGATCAGTTCCGCGACGCCCTCGTACTCCTCCAGGGCAGCACCCGCCTCCGCCGCCCGCAGGGCGGCCGGGCTGGCCGGATCGAGCCGGAGGACGGCCTCGGCGGACGCGGATCTGGCGCCGAGCCGCACGGCACCCGCGTCCGAGCGTGCGCCGCGGAGCAGCCCCAGGGCCGTGATGACCATGGTCTTGCCCGCGCCGGTCTCGCCGGTCACGACCGTCAGGCCCGGCCCGAGGTTGAGAGTGGCGTCGGTGATGACGCCGAGGTCGCGGATGCGCATCTCCTCGATCATCGTGTTGGTCCGTCCTGGTGCTTCACGGGGCCCCGCCACCCCTGGATGGGTAGCTCGAACTTGCGGACGAGGCGCTCCGAGAACGGCGTCTGATGCGTCCGCGCGAGCCGCACGGGATGCTCAGACCGACGGACCTCGACACGTGCGCCGGGCGGCAGGTCGATGCTCCTGCGTCCGTCGCACCACAGCACGCCCGACGCCTCGGTGCGGGTCAGCAGTTCGACGGCGAGCACCGAGGTCGGCGCGACGACGAGCGGCTTCGCGAACAGCGCGTGGGCACTGATGGGGACCATCAACAGGGCCTCGACCTCCGGCCACACGATCGGTCCGCTGGCGGAAAAGGCATAGGCGGTGGAACCGGTGGGCGTCGCCAGGACGACGCCGTCACAGCCGAAGGAGCTCACGGGCCGACCGTCGACCTCCATCACGACCTCGATCATCCGCTCACGGTTCGCCTTCTCGACAGCCGCCTCGTTGAGCGCCCAGCTCTGCCCGAGCAGGGTGTCGCCGTGCCACACGAGGACATCGATGGTGGTCCTCTCCTCCACGGTGTAGCTGCGGTCCGCGACCCACCGCACGGTCTCCTCGAGGTCCGCGCGTTCGCTCTCGGCCAGGAACCCGACATGCCCGAGGTTGACGCCGAGCAGGGGGATGTCCGCCTCGCGGACGAGTTCGGCCGCCCGGAGGATGGTGCCGTCACCACCGAGCACCATCACCAGTTCCACGTCGCCGAAGTCGACGCCGTCGCCCAGCACCTCGGCGGGAGCGGCGAGTTCCCCGTACCCGCGCTGGATGTCGGCCAGCTCCTCACGGCGCAGCACAGGCTGGAGGCCCAGGTCGTGGAGGCGCGTGCACGCTTCCTGTGCCGCGACCATGGCGTTCCTGCGGCCGGTGTGCGCGAGCACAAGGATTCTTCTACTCATCAAGCTCCGTCTGGTCGGTCGGGCGTCCCGGGCTGGCGAAGAGTGCGCTCTGGTCGAGCGCATGGTCCGTCAACCGGTCCAGCTCCCCCTCGATCCTAGGCATCAATCCGTCGTGGGGCACCTTTATCCACACGAAGTACTCCAGGTTGCCGTCCTGGCCCGGCAGTTCGCTCTGCGCGAGGCCCCCGATGTCCAGTCCGTACCCGAGGGCGCCGCGCACCACTCCTGCCACGGCGTCGCGCCGGGCATCCGTCGATGTCACGACGCCGAGCCGGTTGAGGCGCCCCCGGCCGACCTCGAACTGCGGCTTCACCATCAGGAGCAGCTCGCCGCCGGCCTTTGTCGCGCCTGCCAGGGCCCCCAGGACCAGACGAAGCGAGATGAAGGACAGGTCCGCGACGGTGAGGTCGACCCGGCCGCCGATCTGCGCCGGCTCGAGGTGTCGGACGTTCATGCCCTCGAACACCAGCACGCGCGGGTCGTCCCGTAATTGCTGGACGAGCTGGCCGTGTCCGACGTCGACGGCGGCTACTTCCCGAGCGCCGCGCCGCAGGAGGACGTCGGTGAATCCTCCGGTCGAAGCTCCGGCGTCCAGGCATCGCTTCCCCGCCGGATCGACGGCGGGGAATGCGCGGAGCGCCCCGTCGAGCTTGGTGCCCGCGCGGCTCACGTACTCCTCGCCGCGCTCCTCGACCCGGAGGTCATCGGTCGGGAGGGTCGGGGCAGCGGGCTTCAGCGCCACGCTGCCCTCCCTGAGCACCCTGCCCGCGGCGATCAGCTGCGCCGCATGGGAGCGGGACCGCGCGAGACCCCGCGCTACGAGTTCCTGGTCAAGGCGAGCCATGGGCTCCTGCCTGGCGGAGCTTCTGCTCCGGATTCAGTTCGCCGCCCAGACGCGCATGGACCTCGAGGAACACCTCGGCATGCTCGGCGACCGGGAGATCCGGGAGCTCCCGGAGGACGGCCACGATCTGGTCGACCTGCGCGTCCCCTGTCGCGGGCCCGGCGCCGTCCGCCACCCCTCGTCGTTCCTGCGGCGCGTCGCCTGCCACTTCTGCGCCCTCACCCATCGGACGTGAACCTGATGTCCGGTGGGGAGTCCGGCGTCGTGTCGGGGTGGGCGGCCCACCACGCGGCGCACGCGGCACGCCAGCCATCCAGGTCGTCCTCGCCCGCGCTGATGCTCACGGTGGTCCCCGCGACCCGGGCCAGCGCCCGGCGGCAGCGGTACGAGTCGTCCTCGGTCGTGACCGGCGGATACTCCTCGTACAACTCCGAGAGGGAGCCGATCAGATAGTCGGGGCGTTCCTCGACCCGCGCTGCCAGGGCGGTGCGCACCGTGTCCACGCCCGTGAGGACGAGGGCCGTGGCCATGCCTGCACGGTTCCCGCCGAGGATGTCGGTGTCGAGGCGGTCGCCCACCACGAGTGCGCGCTCGACGCCGGAGTGCCGTGCCGCTGTCCGGAAGAGGGCGGCCTCGGGCTTCCCGGCGACGAAGGGCACCTTCCCGGTGGCTGCGGCGACCGCTGCCACGAGCGAACCGTTCCCCGGCGCTATCCCCCGCTCCTGCGGGATGGACATGTCCGTGTTCGTCGCCACCCAGACCGCCCCGGCGGTGACCGCGTAGGCCGCCTCCGCCAGGTCCTTCCAGCCGAGCGCGGGAGCGAATCCCTGGATGACGGCATCCGGGTGGTCGTCCGCCGACGCGACGACCACGAGGCCCTGCTCCCGGACGGCGTCCGCGAGGGTCTCGCTCCCGATGACGAGCACCGTCGATCCGGCAGCCACCTTGCCGGCGAGCAGTTCGGCGCCGGCCAGCGCCGAGCCGAAGACCTGCTCCGCTGCGGCCGGCGCCCCCAATTCCCGGAGGTGGGCGGCCACCTGCCCGGACGAGCGCGACGCATTGTTCGTCACGTACGCCAGACTCTTGCCTTCACCGCCGAGCCGTTCAAGGGCCTCGGTCGCTCCGTCGATGGCCCGAGGGCCGGCATACACCACACCGTCGAGGTCCGTCAGGAGGCCGTCGTAGGCATCGATGAGGCGCTCAGTCATCGGCCGCGTCCTCCTGGGTCGCTTTCGGCCTCGTGACCCTTGTGCGCTGGGGCGCGGCGACGTCGACGGAAGGTTCCGTCCCGGTTCCGCCCGTCGATGCCGCCTCCGAGAACTCGACGGCCGGGTTCGACGGCTCACCCGGATCCCCGATGTCGTCACGACCTGACGGTGAGATGTCGGAGGTGCCGGAATCGTCCATGCTGAAGAGCATCTCCGTCTGGAGAGGCTCCGCCGGAGCAGTGGTCTCACCGGCGGGAACAGCATCGACGGGAACCGACCCACGGGGCTCATCGCCGGAGGGTCCTGGGTCGGCAGCAGCTTCCGCCGCCTCCTGGATCACGGTCGCCTGGCCGGACGTCGCCCCGTCGGCGCTGCCGGCATCCGCCCCCTCGCCGTCGAGGTCCAGCCCATCGATCGAGGGCTCAGCATCAGTATCATCCTCGGAACCCGCCTTTGAATCGCCCTCAGAATCGACGACCGGATCGACGGGGGACTCCACATCGTCGGGCGCGCCGCCGTCGTCACCGCCGTCCTGATCGCCTCCGGACGCGGGCGATTCCACGTCGTCCGACGCACCGTCGTCGTCACCGTCGTCGTCACCGTCCGACGTGGCGACGCCTCGGTCGGTCCCGGCTGATCCTCCGAGCACATCGGCGACCTTGGGGACGGGCACCGGGGCCTCGTCGTCCTCCTCGCCGAGGTCGATGATGTCCGGTTCGAGGTCGTCGTCGAGGCCGAGGGCCTTTTCGGCCACTCCCGCCTGTCGACGCCAGGTGCCCGACTCGCCGGACCGCCCGACAGCATCGAGGGCATCGGCGTAGGCGCGGAACAGCCGCGGGCTGAAGGAAAAGGCTCGGTGGAGGTCGAGTTGCGGGATCTCCAGTGCGGCGACGGCCGCGTCGAGCTGACCAAGATCCGCACGCGCACCCGCAACGACCATTGCCAGCTCCACCTTGCCCGCGGTATCCAGCGATTCTGCTTCTTCGCTCCGCGCGAGGTCGAGTGCCCTGTCGGCACGCCCGAGGCCACGCTCGCAGTCGGCCATGATCGGGAGGTGGACGTTCGATCCGCTGATCCTCCTGAACGTGCGGAACTCGCGCAGCGCCTCACCGTAGTGGCCCGCAGCGTATGCCGTCAGACCGACGGCCTCGCGCACTGCAGCCAATCGTCCCCCACGGCGGCTCGCCGCCAGGGCGTGCTGGAAAGCCAGTTCGGGGTCGAGGTCGATGAGACGACCCGCCATCACCAGGTGCTTCGCCACCCACAGCGCGCTGCGCTCCTCTAGGTTGCGCACCTGCGCGCGGGTGACCCGGTCGAGCTCATCTCCCTTGACGTCCTCGTCGATCTCCGGTGAACGCTCGCGATCCGGCCGGTTGGCACTGCGGAGGTCACGGGCGTTGTGCGTCCGGGGGCCCGCTGCGTTCTCCTCCGGGCGGCTCCCATGGCGGCGATCGTCGGAGCGACGCTCTCCGCCGGCACCCCGATCCGGACGATCCGCAGGACGACGGAACGAACCACTGCGCTCGGTCGAACGCCGCTCATCACCCGACCGCCCGCCGGTCGCACCTGAACGGGACTGCCAAGGACGTTCTCCGCCCTCACCGGACCGGCCCGCCGGCGATCCCCCACGACCGGAGAAACGCGACTGCTTGTCCGCGGCCGATCCCGACGACGCCCCGCCTCGGGACGCGGATCCGCGAAGCTGCGCTCCCCTGCCGCCACCCGGAGCCCGATCGGTGCGTTCCACGGCGTTCGGTCCGCGATAGCCGCCCTCTGCGCGCGCACCACGGGTCTCATCCCGCCGCTGGCCGGATGCGTGGTTACGGTCCTGTGCCGGGCGGCCGTCCCGCGACGACGCCGACCGGTCACGCTGCTCGTTCTGCCCGTCCCTGGTGTACCGCCCGCCGCTGCGATCCGCTCCACGGGACTCGGACTGGCCCTTCCAGGCAGGCCGGCCCGCAGCAGGCCGCCCGCTGCTCGAGCCGCGGAAGCCGCCTTCAGTGCGGGGGCCGCGGCGCTCCTCGTTGGCACCGGCCCGCTCTCCGTTGGGTCGACCGCTGGTCCGATCCCCTCGATCGGACCGATCGCCGGACGGTGCCCCGCGATCCGGGAATCGTTCGTTGCTCCCGCCACGGGACGAGGGGCGCCCGCCCTGGCCGCCGGACTTCGACCCCCAGGAATGACGACGTTCGGTCTGCCCCGACCCGCCCTCGCTGCGGCCGGCCCCGCCCTCCGACCGGCGCGGTTGCCCGTCTCGTCCAGCGTTGTGCTCCTGGTCAGCCATGGCAGCGGGGTCCTCTCATCAGTTGTCGGCACGATCTGCCGACGGGTCTCTATTTTGCTATGGGTCCTACCCATCTATGGAACCACGAAGGGCCCTCGACGACTTCATCGCACAGGGACGAGGCGACCGCCGCGGGCTGGATGTCCCATGCCGGGCCAGCCGGCATCGCGGCAACGAGGGGCTGGATGCCCCGTGCCGGCCCGGCGCCATCGGGGTGTGGCCCGGCCCGGCGCCATCGGCGGCTGAGTGGGTGTGGGTGGTTTTAAGTGGGGAAGGCCCCGCACCTGGTGGTGCGGGGCCTTCCCGTTGGAGTGTTGTCCGGCGGTGTCCTACTCTCCCACACTCTCTCGGGTGCA